>NZ_WPIK01000040.1 GCF_009754915.1 Mucilaginibacter arboris
GCAACGACGTACTATGTATCGTTGTTGAGTGGGGACGATGGGCGGTCGCTGTCGGAGGCGGGCCATATAAGTACGCCGTGGCGGAGTATTGGGAGGGTCAATGCGGCGATGGGCGGTTTTGTGGCGGGGGACTCGGTCCTGTTCAAAAGGGGGGAGGCGTTTACGGGCACATTGGTGGTAACGGTATCGGGTTCCCCGGGTTCGCCGGTCGTTTTTGGCGCTTACGGGGAGGGCGGGCTGCCGGAGCTGACGGGCTTTACCACGCTTTCGGGCTGGCAGGCAAAGGGGGGGGGTATTTGGGAGGCTGCCGTACCGGGCGGCCTTTCGTACATGAACACGGTCACGGTGAACGGTGCGGCCATGGCCTGCGGGAGGTACCCGAACGCCACGGCTGCGGGCCAGGGCTATCTCTATTATGACAGTTATAACGGTAACACCTCGATCAGTGACAACAAGTTGGCCTCACTTACCAATTTTGCAGGCGGACAGCTGGTGATGCGCAAAACACGCTGGGTAATTGACCGGAACGAAATCCTTTCCCAATCCGGTACGACCATAAACTATAGTTCCCAGTCAGGCTATGGGGGGGCCAAGGGGTATGGTTACTTTATCCAGAACCATCCTGCCACATTAGATACAGAAGGGGAATGGTACTACCAGGGTGGCAGGCTGGGCATTTTTACAAACAATAGCCCTGGCGATAACTACCAGGTACGGGCAGGGGTAACCGAAACGCTGGTACGGCTTTCCAACCAGGGCAATATTTCGTTTGAGGGCCTTCGGCTGAGCGGCGCTACGGTAAGTGCTTTCGAGATCAGCTATTCACAGCATATCCGCATCAGCGGTTGTGAAGTTGTGTTTTCGGGCAAAAATGCTATTAATGCCACGGGCACCGATGGGCTGACGGTAGAGAACACGACAATTGCCCATACGGGCAACAATGCAATCAGCGTGAACGGCGGCAACAATACCATTTTGCGGGGCAACCAGGTAAGGGGCACTGCTGTTTATGCTGGCATGGGGGACGGGGGCGACGGCACGTACGAAGGGGTAACGATAAGCGGCAACAATAACCTGGTGGCAAACAATACGATAGACAGCACGGGCTATATAGGGCTCAACTTTAGCGGGGACAACGTGACGGTGAAAAACAACGTGGTGAGCAACTTTGGCCTGGCCAAGGACGATGGGGGCGGGATCTATACGTGGAACAACGGGACGGGCGCAGCAACAAATTCGGGACGGGTAGTAACAGGCAATATCGTGTTAAACGGGATAGGGGCACCAGGCGGGACAGATAACCCTGCCAAAGCCTATGCCCATGGTATTTATATAGATGATAATGCCGGCCAGGTAGAAATCTCATCCAACACCGTGGCTAATTGTGCCTCTTACGGTGTGTATATCCATAATGCGCATGATATAGTTATTAAACAAAATACGCTTTACAACAATGCGACGCAGTTGTATATGGAACATGACAATGTTGCCGCAGACAGGCCGGTTTACAATTGTACGGTCACCAGCAATGTCCTCTTTGCCAAGCTGGCCACTCAATTGGCAGCAGAATATAAAACGAAAGATAACGACATTGGTAACTTCGGCAGTTTTGATGGGAACTACTACTACCGCCCGCAGGACAATGACCTAACCATAGGCGTGCTGCAACAGGTGAACGGCGTATATAGTTATCAAACGATGGGCGTAGGTACCTGGAAGGCGCTTTACGGGAAGGACGCCAATGCCATAAAACCTTCCCACAGTGTCCCTGCTTATACAATTACTAAGGTAACGGGCGTCAACCAGTTTTCCAACGGCACGTTCGACAGCAATATTGGGGGGCTTTATGCTTATGCTGCTGCTGGTAATTGTGTTACCAGTTGGGACAGCGGGGCGCTGGACGGCGGGGCGCTGAAAGTATCGTTTTCTTCCACAACTGGCAGTTCAAGCTACGGCTCGGTCATTATGGGGGTGGGTGCGGTAACGGCGGGCAAGTGCTACCGTTTAAAGTTTAGCATGCTGGGGGGCAACAGTTACAAGGCGGCCACAACTTACCTTCGCCAGGGCACGGGCAGCTACAGCGACCTGTCGGAAAGGAAGGCGTCCACGATCAGCGGCACAAGGATTGAAAAGGAGTTTTTGTTCACGGCCACGGCCAACGAGGGCAATGCGGCCATAGTGTTCGATGTTCCGGAACAGCCTTCCCCGGTTTATTTTGACAACATCAGGTTAGAACAGGTAGAAGCTACCGCTACCAATGCCGATAACTACATCAGCTTCCTGTACAACCCCACAACTTC
>NZ_WPIK01000041.1 GCF_009754915.1 Mucilaginibacter arboris
CGTTATGCGTAATTTGCCGAAATGACGTTTATAGAAATTTACGATAGAATAATTCCTCTTTGGGGCGACTTAATTGATTTTTCTGACGGCTCAACAATTGACATACCAGAAACAACGCCGACTAACAATGATCATTTTCGTTCAAACACATTTAGCCGACTTTGGGACAATGTAGAAGAAACTGTCGGACATGAAGATACTTTTGACGACTTAATGGTTTGGACTATGTATCAAGTATTTCATACATATGCAAAAAGGTTATTTCGTCAAGGAGTTTTTGTATTAAACCCAAAGGCAGTTAATAAAAAGGAAATGGAAGAGCAATATTTTACGAACTTGAACGAAGAAAGTTGGAAAGCTGAATTATCAGTATATGAAAGAACAGTGGAATGAAAACTACGCATAACATTGGTTTGGCAAAAAACTGGCTGACAGAATAAACATCAACTTTGGTTTTGCTATTTTACTTCAGTTTCAGCGGAAGGAATAAAATTTAGCTGGTAAAAGAAGCATCAACATTGGAACATTAATTTAACTTTGGTTTCGGCGGAAGGGTTTTAAATTCCAGTTCTTCGCCAAGCCTTTTCCGTTAGGCGCAATTTGTGTTTTCGCCCGGTAAAGTTTGCTAAAGATTTTTTTGTCCCAAAAAAGCAAAAACACAAAAGCGGCTAACATGGGTTTGGCAAAAAACTGGCTGACAGGTTACAATTTCAGCTTTTGTTTTGCTATTTTGCTTAAGTTTCAGCTGAAGGAACATAAATTTAGCTGGTAAAAGAAGCATCAGCTTTTGAACAATTATTTAACTTTGGTTCGGGCTGACGGGTTTCAAATTCCAGTTCTTCGCCAAGCCTTTTCCGTTAACCGCACTTCATGTTTTTGCCAGGACAAATTTGGCAGAGGTTTTTTGTACCAAAAAAAGCAAAAACACAAAATGCGTTTAACAAACAGTTTGGCAAAAGTTGGGCGGAAGTAATTTTATCGAAATTTGTACTTAAATGAACATGCTTCTTTTACCAGGCTTTTTTGCTGGAAATTCCCAACCTTCGCCAAGCCGCCAACGTTGGCTGTAATTTAAGACTTGCAAAACCGACTGACTTGCAAAACTTTTGACAAAATGTTTTCTAAACTTACGGCGACTTTTTCTAATGCTGTTTTTATCGGCATAAAACCGACAGACAAATTTTTAGTTGGTAAAAACAGTATTGCAGGCGGACTTTTTTAATTGTAAAATGCGACTTGGAAGTTTTCAAAAAGATAAAACAAACTTTGCGGGTTTCCGCGGACAAAATTATCACCTGACTTTTAAACTGGCTGACTTTAAAATATTTAAAATGTTTTTAGCGGACAACGTACAGGCTTTTAAAAGCTGCAAATTTGTATTTTACGCTTTTAAAATAAACTACAGCCAACATTGGTTTGGCAAAAAACCGGCTGACGGAAGTTATTGAACTTTTGTAATTCTTTTTTATCTTTAGTTCAGGTTCAGCGGAAGGATTTCAAATGCCAGTTCTTCGCCAAGCCTTTTCCGTTAGGCGCAATTTGTGTTTTCGCCCGAGAAAGCTTGCTAAAGATTTTTTTGTCCCAAAAAAGCAAAAACACAACAGCGGCTAACATGGGTTTGGCAAAAAACTGGCTGACAGGTTACAATTTCAGCTTTTGTTTTGCTATTTTGCTTCAGTCCCAGCGGAAGGAACAAAAATTTAGCTGGTAAAAGAAGCATCAGCTTTTGAACAATTATTTAACTTTGGTTCGGGCC
>NZ_WPIK01000042.1 GCF_009754915.1 Mucilaginibacter arboris
CTGACAGGTTACAATTTCAGCTTTTGTTTTGCTATTTTGCTTTAGTTCCGGCTGATGGAACAATAATTTAGCTGGTAAAAGAAGCATCAGCAGTTGAACATTAATTTAACTTTGGTTTTGGCTGACGGGTTTTAAATTCCAGTTCTTCGCCAAGCCTTTTCCGTTAGCTGCCACTTAAAACCGACATCCGTCAAAAGATGAAAATAAAAGTAATAGACAATAACACAAGGAAAGAGAAATTACTTAAAGCTCTTTATGACAAATGGAAAGTTGGCTACGATGAAACAAATTTTGGAAGACAAGTAACCGACTTAGGAAGAAGTTTGTCTGTTTTGGAATTAACAGACATTGCCAAGCTAAATAAGTCTGAAATAGAGAAGCTAATGATTTCTATAAGCAGTGATGGATTTGCTTGTATGTATCAAAGCGACCCAAATACAAATCAAAAAAACCATTTGTATCTAATTACTGAAATAGGAAAAAAAGCAGCAGTTGACAATCATTATCATAATTTGTCAGCCGTAAAAAATCAGACAACATTATTTGAAATTTTTGGAGTAATAATTGGAATTTTAGGATTTATTTTAGCGTTGACAACATTTTTAATTCAAAGAAATAATATTGATCCACAAATTGAAAAACTTCAAAAGCAAATTGACATTTTAAAATCAGAAATTTCACATACTAATAAAAAATAAGCGGCAGCCAACATTGGTTTGGCAAAAAACTGGCGGACGGAATAAACATCAACTTTTGTTTTACTATTTTGCTTCAGTTCCGGCAGACCGAATAAAATTTAGCTTGTAAAAACAGTATTGAACTTTGGAACATTAATTTAACTTTGGTTTCGGCAGAAGGATTTCTATTTCCAGTTCTTCGCCAAGCCCTTTCCGTTGGCTGCTATACAAACTGACATTTTACAAACTTGACAAACGAATAAGAAAATGAAAAATTTTACTGCAATATCACGAATAACAATGACTTTGCTATTCGCTGCTTTTATGACACTAAATGTAGTAGGACAAGTAATACCAGTAGGGAAATATGATACAACTAATTATCCCAAAGACAGAAAAATAATTAACTCAATTAAAAATAGTTTTGATAAGTCATTATCCTTAAACGATGACTATGTTGGTATTGGTGCTGACGGAAAAATGTCCTATGGAGTTCCGGCAGAACTTCAAACATTTGTAGAGGACAGTATAAGTTTTAAATCAGTTACGCCAGTTCCAGGAACAGAATTACTAAGAATATTTAATGGGACAACTGCAATCAAAACTAAGACTGTAGATATTGTTTTTAACTCACCAAAAGGAGACGTACATTTTAAAGTTATCAGAGCTGAAACTTTTATCAAACAAAAAGGGAAATGGTATTTTGTATTAGGACAAGGTACAAACTTTATGACACAGGAAGAATTTGACGAATACAGAAAGCTTCATACCTCTAAAATTGATAGATAAGAAAATGTACAGCAGCCAACAGTAGTATTGCCAATAGTGGGGCTGGACGTTGGAGTAATTGACTGCATACCGCTATCAGCTTTGGTTCCGGCTAAAGAAATGATTTTGAGCAGCAGAATAATTTTTTAACCTTTGAATAAATATGAACGGAAGTTGCCGGGGTGGATGGTTTTTCAATTCCCCCACCATCGGCAATACTTGTTCGTTAGGCGCAATTTGTGTTTTCGCCCGAGAAAGTTTGCTAAAGATTTTTTTGTCCCC
>NZ_WPIK01000043.1 GCF_009754915.1 Mucilaginibacter arboris
CATTTAAAACTCGTCAGCCGAAACCCGAACTAAAGTTAAAAAAGAAATCCAAAAGTCTGGTAACTTTCGTCTGCCAGTTTTTTGCCAAACCAATGTTGCACGCCGTTTTGTTTAAAAGCGAAAATATAAATTTGAACTTTTAAACAATTTTTATTTGTCCGCAAAACAAGCAAACTTTTAGTTTACAAAGTCGGCGCACAAAAGTCAGCAATAATTTTGTCTGCGCGAAAAAGTCGGCAGATTTGATTTCGCTGCTTTTAGAACTTTTAGGTCAGATGAACGCGATCTGAAAAGTTAGCCGGCAATACTGTTTTTAGCGGCAAAAAATTTGTCCGCAAGTTTTAGACCGATAAAAACAGCATTTAGAAAAGTCGGCGAAATACAAGTCAGGCGAGCGCGTTGAAGTCGGCGCTTTAAATGGCGTGCAACGGAAAAGGCTTGGCGAAGAACTGAAATTTAAATTCCTTCCGCCCAAAACCAAAGTTAAATTAATAATCAAATGTTGATGCTTCTTTTACCAGCTAAATTTCTGTTCCTTCAGCTGAAACTGAAGCTAAATAGCAAAACAAAAGCTGAAATTGTAACCTGCCAGCCAGTTTTTTGCCAAACCCATGTTAGCCGCTTTTTGTGTTTTTGCTTTTTTGGGACAAAAAAATCTTTAGCAAACTTTGCCGGGCGAAAACACAAATTGCGCCTAACGGATAAGGCTTGGCGAAGAACTGGAAATAGAATTCCTTCAGCCGGAACCAAAGCTAAATAAAAGTTCCAAAGTTCAATGCTGTTTTTACAAGCTAAATTTTGTTCCTTCTGCTGGAAACTGAAGCAAAATAGTAAAATAAAAGTTGATAGTTTATTCCGTCAGCCAGTTTTTTGCCAAACCAATGTTGGGCGTTCGTGCTTATTCTTAAATACTATTATTTTATCGTTTTCCTAATTTATTTACAATTGTCTTGTAGCCTTGAGATGAAAAACTAAAAATTACTTTGTCTGTCTTGCCTAAATCTTTGAACTTTTGCTGAATTTCTGGAACTATAACTGAAATGTCTTTTCCTTCTAATAGTTTTGAATAGAAAAGTTCATTAGTTAGCTTGGCTTCGTCAATATACAAATCTCGATTACAACCAATCAAACCAAAGAAAGGGTATTCAATTTTGCTTTCATCTATAATTTTTGCACCGTTAAGTCCTTTACAACTTGACATGTTAACAATTAATGTATTTCCAAGCTTTGAATTAAGTTCATAAAATAAATCTCTAAGTTCATCCTAATAAATATCTTCATCATTTTCTTCAATCCATAATCCATCCTCGGTTCCATGAGATACAATTTGTAAACAAAATTTAAGTCCAGTTTCGGCAAGTTTTTTCATGTAAGAGAACGTGTCAAGAACCATAGCTTTGTTCTTACATTTTCCTTGAAGCTGTTTAATTCCTTTAGACGCAAGAAAGTTCATTAAATCTTCAGAAATTTTAAAATCGTCTCTGTCTTTTTGAGATAAGCAGTCTACAATAAATACGAGGTCGTATTCTACATCAAGTTTTGTCATTATAGTTATTGTTTAAATTATAGAATGTCTCAAGTAGCATGACGCCCAACGGAAAAGGCTTGGCGAAGAACTGGAAATAGAATTCCTTCCGCCCAAAACCAAAGTTAAATTCATATTAAAAAGCTGATGCTTCTTTTACCAGCTAAATTTTG
>NZ_WPIK01000044.1 GCF_009754915.1 Mucilaginibacter arboris
TCGGCTGAAACTGAAGTAAAATAGCAAAATAAAAGCTAAATTCTAAACTGTCAGCCAGTTTTTTGCCAAACCCATGTTAGCCGCTTTTGTGTTTTTGCTTTTTTGGGACAAAAAAATCTTTAGCAAGCTTTCTCGGGCGAAAACACAAATTGCGCCTAACGGAAAAGGCTTGGCGAAGAACTGGAATTTGAAATCCTTCCGCCGAAACCAAAGCTAAATAAGAGTTATAAAGTTCAATACTGTTTTTACGGCTAAAAAATGTTCCTTATGCCGAAACTGAAGCAAAATAGCAAAACAAAAGTTTAAATTACTTCGGTCAGCCAGTTTTTTGCCAAACCAATGTTGCACGACGTTTTTTGTTTAAAAGCGGAAATATAAACTTGCGCTTTTAAACAATTTTTTTGTCCGCAAAACAAGCAAAACATTTAGATTTTAGATTCAGCGAATTACATGTTCGGCGAATATTTTGTCTGCGAACTTTTACCTGATAAAAACAGCATTTAAAAAAGTCGGCCAATAAAAGTCCGGCGGATATTTTGTCTGCGTAAAAGTCGGAAAAGTCTGGTCGGTCGATTTGGAAAATACAAACCCAATTTACAAACCTAAAAAAGTCAGCCGGAAATGCTGTTTTTGCCGATTAAAATTTGTCTGCTTGAAAGTCAGCCAGCAAGACTGTTTTTACCAACAAAAATTTTATCTGCGAACTTTATACTGATAAAAACAGCATTAAAGGATTCGGCGAAACACAAGTCTGGCGCGTGTGTAGAAGTCGGCGTTTAAAATGGCGTGCAACGAATAAGGCTTGGCGAAGAACTGGAATTTGAAATCCTTCAGCGAAAACCAAAGTTAAATTAATGTTCCAAAGTTGATGCTTCTTTTACCAGCTAAATTTTGTTCCGTCAGTTGAAACTGAAGCAAAATAGCAAAACAAAAGTTGATGTTTATTCCGTCCGCCAGTTTTTTGCCAAACCAATGTTAGGTGCAGTTTATTTTTTAATCTTGCCAAATTCATAAACATGTTTTTTGTCGCTTCCAGCGTAACTGCTAATTATTTTAAATGTATTAGGGTCTGCACCATTTAATTTCTTGCTTTTATAAATTACATACTGATTTGTTTTCCCCCAATTTTCGTCAATTGGAACAAAAGTATTTATGTCGTCAAGAAATAATGTATCGTAGCCATGAATTAAAATTTTACCCTCCTTCGACCAAGGATAACTTATCAGTTTTAACTTACTAGGATTAACACCTTTTATTGAACAGTTATTTATGTCGTTGTAAAAGCCAAAAAAGTAACTGGAGTCCTTGTCACGAAAAACATAGTTACCAATAAATCTAAACGTATTGGGATCAATCTTTCTAATTGGTATACCGTCTATATATAAATGGTTTTTGTCTTTACCAAATTCAAAGTCGCAATCACAGTCGAAACTTAGTTTTTGAAAGCTTTCAGCATCTGCATTTTTAATTACATCCTGATTTTGTCCACTTGCTTCATTCCAATACTCATAGTAAACTTTGTTGTTTTGTATTTTGTAACCTTTTCTACAACTTGCAAATAGAGTAAAAGCAATTACAGAAATTAATATTTGTCTAAAGATCATTCGGATTGTGTCGATACAAATTGCACCTAACG
>NZ_WPIK01000045.1 GCF_009754915.1 Mucilaginibacter arboris
ATATGGCATTTTAAAAGACCGACACCTTGAAACAACTCACCAGCATATTTTTAGGACTGACGCTTCTACTTGTGACAGCTTGTGGACAAGGACAAATTAAAACACCACCAAACGCAATGGACAAATTCGATAAGTTTAAAAAGAAAGAAAAATTTGTTGAAGAAAAATCTTATCCTGGCATTGCTGACCCAATAATGAGACCAGTTTTGACTGAAAAAATCAATAAAGCTGCAGACGACTTTCAAACGTTAGCAAAAACTAATCATGCAACGGACAAGGACTATCAAGACAAAATTAAAATTGGACTCGACCGCTTTGCAGACATCTATATCAATATTGACACTGAGGACAGAGAACGGATTTGCTTCTACTTTGAGGAACTTATGGACATTGTTGGACTTGAAAGTTCTGGCGGACACTTGAACAATTTTATGTATGGTTTTGACTCAAACGAAAAATGACAACAGAAAGAAAAACGCCATATAACATTGGTTTGGCAAAAAACTGGCGGACGGAAGTTATTGAACTTTTATTTTGCTATTTTACTTCAGTTTCGACAGAAGAAACTTTTTTTTAGCCGTAAAAAACAGCATTGAACTTGGGAACTTTAATTTAACTTTGGTTCTCGGCCAACGTGATTCAAATTCCAGTTCTTCGCCAAGCCCTCAACGTTATGCGCAATTTGACAAAAACGCTCATTTACCTAAAAAAAATAGAAATTGATGACTCTGCAGAATAAAACAAAGTCCGATTTATTCTTTAGTGCAGTGATTTTATTGTGCTTTATTGCAGTAGTAGGGTATTTATTTGCGTTTGCTAAAAGTGAAGGAACATTGGGAAACGGAACTATTTTTAACTTAATTGCCGACTATACGCTTTATGCATTCCCGCTTATATTTCTATCTGACTTTTTAAAACTTAATACTTTCGTAGGTCTCTTTGGTTTGCTTGGGACAAATATCTTAATCTATTCTTTTATTGTGACAATACTTTTATCAAACCGATTAGCGAATTTTAAAAATTACAAACCTTTTGTTGTAACATATTATTCTACAATGGCAATTCTGGTTGTGATTTTTATCCATTTTATTTATTTACTCTCAACCTCCTAAGACTAAACGGCGCATAACAAGAGTATTGCCAATAGTGGGGCTGGACGTTAGAGCAATCGGCAGCAAATCTTTATTCAACTTCTGTTCGGGCTGGACGTTTGCTATTTGGCTTTTTGTTTTTATCTTCATCAGAAAGTTTTTAAATTGAACTTCGGTTGCCAGGCGGACGTTTTTCAACTACCCCACCATCGGCAATACTTTTTCGTTAGGCGCAATTTGTGTTTTCGCCCGAGAAAGTTTGCTAAAGATTTTTTTGTCCCAAAAAAGCAAAAACACAAAAAGCGGCTAACATGAGTTTGGCAAAAAACTGGCTGACAGGTTACAATTTC
>NZ_WPIK01000046.1 GCF_009754915.1 Mucilaginibacter arboris
CTTGTTCATTTGGAACTGGCAGAACAGGCCAGGGCAATAGAAGTCAACCAGCTTTATACGGCCAAACAGCAGCATAAAAACAGTTTCTTTTATTCCTTAGAAAAAGAGGCCATCCGTATGCAAAAACAAGGCGTGCCAGAAAAGAATATTTCTGGTTACCTGAACGCTTTATTTGAAGGGATTAACCGGCAGATTTTTAACGCGCCGATTGATCTTTTTATTGAAGATATATTGTACAACCGCTATCCTGAGCTAAGGCCGTTCCAGTTTCTTTCCTTGCTGGCACTTTTGCAGGAAGGGATTGAAGCTGTAACCAAACCTGAAATTGTTAAAAATTCACCCGCAGGTATTCTTTCCAAGTCTAAAATATTTAACCTGGTTAATGCTTTGCACTTTAAAAACCTGTTTAAAATAGATTTGACAGGTAACCATAAACCAACCAAAACAGAGCTTGACCAGGCCACAACTTTATATACCGAATACGAGGAATACCGCCAGGATAAAAAGCCAGGGGAGGAGTACGAACTGGTGCAGCATTGGGCAGAAGATTTGAAACTGGACAGCTATTTTGAACTGGTACCCGAACTGAAGTACCGGCCTAAAACGGTAGAAACCGTTTTAGAGGAAATCGAACAAGATCCTTACGGCTTAAACGATGTAGATCCAGCCAAAGAGCGGCAGATGAAAAAGTTTATCGAATCGCATTCCTCAGGAGAGGTAAACATGGCTGTTTGCATGTACATGGTTAGTGCTTTGGAATACTTTGCTAAACTTTCTGTTAATGAAGTTAAAGCGATTGCTTATGAGATAGCCGCATTAGGGGTAAACGGCATCAATCCTAAAAAGGAAGGTTACAGCGTGCCTTTACTGCCAGCAAAAAAAATGAGCGGTTACCAGGTATTGGCCTATTATTATGTAAGTTTTGCCTTAGCCCTGCCGGAAATGCTTGGTGCAATAGCAATGCCGTTTGACCAGGAATTTGACTTGGCTAAGCAAATGGTTCAGTAGTAAATTAAAGATATTAAAAAAACTGATTTACATGGATGAAAAGAAGGTTAGAAATCTTTTATTAGAAATTGAAAGAAAGCATTATCAGTTTTTTAAAGAAAATGAAAGATCAATTGTAGATTATATTACAATCTTTTGGAATGATCCTGTAAGCATAAGAGTAAACGACAGACGGTTACCATTTATGATTAGCTTAGATATTCAAGAAGTCTTTGAGATGGAAGATTAATATTTTCTTTAAGTATTCATTAATTTGAGATATGTTCAATTAAGCCTTTAAAAATCCCAATTCATATACTTGAGGCTCTAATTTTTGGCGTAAAGCATTATAAGCATCTTCAAAGGGTTTAAAGCTTACAGGAATAAAATCGC
>NZ_WPIK01000047.1 GCF_009754915.1 Mucilaginibacter arboris
GTTGAAACTCGTCAGCCCGAACCAAAGTTAAATTAATGTTCAAATGTTGATACTTCTTTTATCAGCTAAATTTTATTTCTTCTGCTGAAAACTGAAGCAGATTAGTAAAACAAAAGTTTAATTACTTCCTTCCGCCAGTTTTTTGCCAAACCAATGTTAGTGGTAGTTATTGTTCTGTTATTATTTGAAATCGGTCCGTTCCTTCGATTCTTTCTAATTCTGTCCCGATTGGGTTGTTTAGATATTGTATAATTGCGTCATCATAATTTGCGATAGTATTCAGGTCGTAAAACATTAAATTGTCTGGATTGTCAACATAACTTTGATTTTCTGTCCCTGAGAAAAACCTCCAACCACTATCACTATCGATTTTGTCGTCTGGCTCTTCTCTATACATATATTTTACTTTCATTCCCTCAATAGTTATCTTGTCTGTAGCAATGCAACTTCCCATCTTTGGAATAATTTCTAAAATTTCGTCAGCTTTTAATTTAAAGTTCTTCGTCATTGATTAGAAGTTTTTTCTTTGCGATGTGGTTTCCATAATTACCGCTAACGGAAAAGGCTTGGCGAAGAACTGGAATTTGAAACTCGTCAGCCGAAACCAAAGCTAAATTAATGTTCAAAAGCTGATGCTTCTTTTGTAAGCTAAATTTTGTTCCGTCAGCCGAAACTGAAGCAAAATAGGGAAATAAAAGTTGATGTTTATTCCGTCAGCCAGTTTTTTGCCAAACCAATGTTGTGTGCCGTTTATTATTCCAACGTAACTTTGAAATGTCTTAAAGTCCCCCGACCGCCGCATTCGTAATCATAGCCGTAAATATTCGATGTTAAACAACTGTCAATAGAAAAACTATTTGGAATAAATTGTTCGCCTGCAATCTTGTAGTTATTGTTAGAAGCTATAATAATGGCTTTATTGGGTTGAAAACAATGACCGTTTAATTCAGCAGGTCCTAACCAATATGAAATTATAGCTCCTGAAAATTTATTTGTATGAATTTTATAAATGGTGTCGTACTCAACGCAAATTTTCTCTTCATCATTTGATAATTTACCTTTCAAATCATTTCGATTTATTACTCCTTTACTCTTAAAATACATATAAAGAAATTCTTTAGCTTCTTTTTCGGAAATATCTCTATTAGAAAGTTGAGAATACTTGATACTTCTTAGGATAATTGTCGTGTCCAGAAAAGGTAAAACATCGCTTGGATGATGATGTATATTATTACTCTTTAGTGAAATATTAGACAAGTTGTTACGTGAACTTTGATTTTTGCAACTTGTTAAAGCCAAAGTTGCAATTATTGTATAGAGAATTTTATATTTCATTTTTCGGTTAGCAGATTCGCTCGGAAATGGCACAC
>NZ_WPIK01000048.1 GCF_009754915.1 Mucilaginibacter arboris
AAAAAAAGGTACTGTTATCAATTCCAAATAAATAGACAAAAAAGTATTTTTGTATTTCAAAGAAGTTCAGCTCTCGAACTATCTTGCGTAGCCTCGGTCTTTGGGTCGGGGCTACTTAGTTTTCAATAAACTCCGTGTCGTTTTTCCATAAGGTGTACATCAGTGCCAGTAGCTTTCTTTGTATTGCAACCTGCCCGATCATCTTTGAGGTTTTCTTTTGAATTATTCTTAAGTAGTTTTCTTTTAATACAGGATTATACCTGCAAGCTACCATTGCAGGAAAGTAAAGTGCGTTTCTGATGTACCTGTTGCCTTTTTTGGATATTTTGGTCTTTCCTTTTATGGAGGTTCCAGACTCCCTCTGAACTACATCATAACCAGCATAACTGGACAAGTTGCTTGGCGCTGTTAAACTGCTCAAAGCCCATCGTTTCTGCCAAGGTCGTAACTATTGTTATCAGGCCAATACCTTTAATCGTATTCAGTTTATTGATCTTGGCTTTCAATTCCTTGTTCAATTCTATCAGCCTTTTTATCTCCTTAAGGCATTGCCCAATCTGCTTATCGATCTGGGCGATAAGCCCTTTATTACTTTTTATCATAAAGCTTTGGATTTCGTAAGAACAGTCCTTGCTGTGTTTAATATTGCCAAGGGCAGTCTTTTGCTCCTGTAATTGTACATAATACCTGGTCAGGTTCCTTAGCTGCAACAAGGCAGTTGGCGGTGGCGGTCAGGGCTTGTGGGCCCTTTCTGCCCCAAACTGGCTTAATACCCTGGCATCAACTACATCTGTTTTGGTCTTGATGTTCAGACTGGAAAAATAGTGCTTAGAAGTATTCGCCAATACTACATACACCGTCTTTTTTATCTTGTGAAGATGGTGCGCCAGGTTCTCGTAATACACCCCTGTAGCTTCCATTAAAAAAACAAGCTCAGTACCGGTGACGGTTACGCCCTTTATCCAACGGAGAAACTGGTTGTAACCCTTCGTTTCATTGCTGAAATTTAAAACCTTTGAGAACGTTAACTGACCGTCCTGCGAACGCTGACATACACATGCCGTGAATGTAGCTTTTGAGATATCAATCCCGATTGATTGTTTGATAATAGCCATGATAAAGAATTTAATCGTACCGACTTAATCCTCCTTCGTCTATTCTTTTGTTTTATCCTGGCTCGAAGTTACCGGCCTTAAGTACTGTTCAGACTCCTGAGAATAAAATCGTGTGGGCAATCCCTTTTTTACGGTATAACTCTTGTTTACCTAGCCCTGCTTGGCCTCACACGAATAGTCAATACATCTTGCATAACAACAATATAATGACCTTTCCTAAAATTCTCAGTAAAAATAAAAG
>NZ_WPIK01000049.1 GCF_009754915.1 Mucilaginibacter arboris
GAGAGTGTAAAATAAACTGTGTCAGTTAAAGATTAATGATGATTTTTAACTTTAAGACACATAGAGATGAACGATCAAGAACACAAAGGATTTGATTTTGAAACCTTTAAGGCAGGAGCCATCAAGGGTATGTATGCGGGCAAACCGCTGAACGGTGAAAAAGGGATATTTGCACCCTTGTTAAAGCATTTTTTAGAATCGGCTTTAGAAGGCGAACTGGAAGCGCATTTGCAGGAAGAAAAAGCAGACGGGATAGCCAACCGGCGTAATGGTAAGGCCAGCAAAAGAGTAAAAAGTATTTCGGGTGAGTTTGAGTTGGAGAGCAGCCGTGATCGTGCAGGCAGCTTTGAGCCCTTGGTTTTACCAAAACGACAAGTCATTATTACGGAAGAACTGGAACAAAAAGTAATTGGTCTTTACGGCCTGGGGCTAAGTACGCGTGACATTTCCAAACACATTAAGGAGCTGTACCAGATGGAGATTTCGGCCAGCACCTTATCTTCCATTACTGATAAAGTAGTTCCGGCGATGAACGAATGGCGGTCTCGCTCATTAGATTCCGTTTACGCTTTTGTCTATCTGGACTGTATGCACTATAAGGTACGCGAGGGAAACGGTGTCATTACCCGTGCTGTTTATAACATCCTTGGCGTTTCTTTGGAGGGTAAAAAAGAGTTGCTGGGTATGTATTTGTCAGAGAGCGAAGGGGCGAAGTTCTGGCTCGCTGTTTTAACTGACCTGAAAAACCGAGGAATGCAGGACATGTTGATTGCTTGCGTGGATGGGCTAAAAGGTTTCCCCGAGGCCATAGCTGCCATTTTTCCAAAAACAGAAGTTCAAACATGCGTAGTCCACCAGATCAGAAACAGCCTTCGCTATATTGCCGAAAAAGACAAAAAGCCCTTTATGAATGATCTTAAACCTGTTTATCAGGCACTAACAAAAGAACAAGGATATGAAAACCTGATCGCCTTAGACGAAAAATGGGGCAAGAAATATCCTGTTCCGATTACTTCCTGGTATGGTAACTGGGAGAATCTCTCCACCTTTTTCCGCTTCGATGCCCATATTAGAAGAGTAATTTATACCACCAATTCAGTAGAGGGATTTCACAGGCAGGTCAGAAAAGTAACTAAAACAAAAGGTGCTTTTACTTCGGACAATGCGCTTTTGAAACTCGTCTATCTGGTCGTGCAGAACATCTCCGAGAAATGGACAATGCCGCTCCACAACTGGAACCAAACTTTATCACAACTTTTTATTATGTTTGAAGATAGGATAAAATTACACCTGTAAAATATTCAACAGCAATACTGACACAGTTCAGTTTACACTACC
>NZ_WPIK01000005.1 GCF_009754915.1 Mucilaginibacter arboris
TTATAAAACATTTGGCTAAGAATCTTTTTAGCCTAAACAACATCAACTAAATAAGTATCTTACTAAGTCATAGTAGTACGAATTATTATGATATTATATATATATTGCCAAAACTTATCACAAATCTATATTATGAAAAAACCTCTCCTTTTAATTACACTAATACTTATAGTTTTTGTTCCTAATTCAAAATTGTTTGCACAATCAACTTATAAAACTGCAGTTGGGTTAGGTATCGATTTTGGTAATGGCGGAGCAACTGTTGGCCCAACCATTAAGCACTTTTTTAATGATAAAAATGCTTTGCAAGGCGAAATCCTTTTGGGTGACGGTTATTTCAGTTTAGGGGCTTTTTACCAATATCACCAGTCATTTAAAGAAGCACCTGAATTAAAATGGTATTTAGGTGTAGGCCCGCAGGTTTTTTTAGATGGGGATGCTAACGCTGCCTTTGCTTTAAGGCCAATGGCTGGTTTAGATTATAAAATAAAAACGCTTCCTTTAAGCGTCAATATTGATTTCAGGCCAATAGTCTTTATTAGTGATGGACTTGAGTTTGAAGCTGCACGCTTTGGTTTTGGCTTAAAGTACGTTTTTAAATAAATAGGTTATGTTAAAAATTACTTAAATTTTACTCCAACACAAACTTATAACCAATCCCTCTAACCGTTTGCAAAAACTGCGGCGAATCCGGGTTTTCCTCAATTTTTTTGCGCAAACGCACAATATGCATATCCAAAGTTCGGGTATTTACATCCGCGTTGTAGCCCCAAACTTCCATCATCAATTCTTCCCGGTGGATTACCTTGTTCCGATTTTTAAGGAAGTAAAGCAAAATCCGATTTTCCAGAATGGTTAATTCTACCTTTTTGCCATCTTTAATCAGCGTATGCGTGTTCGGCTGATGTTCCATATTGGCAAAACGATAGCTTTCACTTTTATCACTGCTTGCTGTGTATTTTAACTTGTTTTCAATTAAAGCAGCCAGTACATCCATGTTAAAAGGTTTGGTTACATAATCAGAAACGCCAACATTGTAAGCTTCTATTTTATCTACATCCTGCGCTTTGGCAGTCATCATAATTACCAGTTTATCGTAACCTTTGCTGCGTATTTCCTGACAAACATCCGCGCCTTGTTTGCCGGGCAGCATCCAATCCAGCAATACAATATCCGGTTGTTGTTCCAAAATCAGTTTTTCTGCTGTTAGGCCATCTGCTGCCTCTAAAACCGTATAACCTTCGGACCCTAAACGTTCTGCAACCAGAAAGCGCAGGTTCTCATCATCTTCTACTAGCGCAATTTTAATCTCTTTACTCATTATTAATGTTCATAAGGAAGTGCAACCACAAATTCGGAACCTTTGCCAATACTGCTTTTAACACTAATTTCTCCGTGCATAAAATTAACCAGTTCTTTGCAAAATGCAAGCCCTAAACCTACGCTTCCGTTTTGGTTATACTGATTTTGTATCCGGTAAAATTTTTTAAAGATATTGTTTAATTCAGCTTGGTCAATGCCGATGCCTTGATCTTTAAATTTAAAGATAACTTCTTTTTTATTCTTTTCAATTTTTATTGCTAATTCTTTCCGTTCGGGCGGCGAATATTTATAAGCATTTTCCATCAGGTTCTGGTAAATACTCCCTAACAAAACCGGGTCGGTAAAAAAAGCATGGATATCCGAATCTGTATAACTGATATTAAAGGATGGATATTTTATCCTTAAAGATTCGATCTGGCTTTTGGTAAACTGGTCCAGATCTATTTGCTGGCTCTTAATCTGAATTGATTTATTTTCTAACTGCGTAAAAGACAGCAACTTATTCATCAGCTCGTTTAGCTTATCCGCTTCTTCATTTAAAATCTTACCATAATGAATGCGCTGCCTTTCGCTCAGTTCGTTCTTGCTTTGCAAATTAGAACCGGCAATTTTAATTACGCTTACCGGCGTTTTAAATTCATGTGTAAAATTATTGATAAAATCATACTGTAACTTAAATAATTTTAAGTTAACGTTGAGGTTGCGGTAAATCAGCAGTGCAATAGTCAGCAGGAAAAAATAGATCAACATTACGCCAAAAGCAATAGGCAAAAAACTTTTGATGATTTCATGTGTAAGGAAACTTTTATTAGTCCGGAAATATAATTTATAATTAGAAAAGGCGCCGGGAAAAGCTATCTCTGTAGTAAACTTCTCCTGGTCGTTATCTATAGGATCATAAACTAAAGGACGGATAGTAATGGATTGATACAAACCAGGATTAGTGTTGCGGATTTTTAAAGCAAACGGATCCAGGTAAAACGTAAACATGTTTTGCTTATGGTTAAAAACTGGTTTATTGATCCGCAGTAATTCTTTATATAATTTGAGTTCCTGCCTTAAAGGAATATTTAAATAACTAATTTTATTGGGGCGGATGTTGTAAAAATTTTTGCGAAGGTCTATGTCCGGACTGCTGATTTTAGCTGTATCTACATCTTCAATATAATCAGACAATTGTAAAGACATTTGGTTAAAATCAGCATCGTTTAATTTTTTCTTTTTTAAGGCTTTTACCTGTGGCAAGCCATTGCTGTTTTTACCAGGTAAAAAACTATAAACTGAGTTTATATAAATACTGAGGTGGTTAGTACGAAAAGAAAAACGTTTGAGGTTGTTGCTGATATCCAGGTCGTAAAAAGTAACATTTTTAACAAACGGATATTTACTAAAAACAGACCCGGAATATTTGGCAGCAGATGTTACGTTGAGAAAACCATTGTAAGAGGTAATTTCGGCAATTTTATTTTGAAAGAAATCGTTGTACGGCCTTATCGTTTGCTCCAGTACATCTACCTTTCTGGAACCGAATTCGTTCTCAATATACCGGCGCGTTAATTTATATGATAAAAGAAGTATGGCAATTACAAAAGCGGAGATCAGGATTACAAAAGCAGTTACCAGTAAAAAGTTTTTCCGGTAAGCTCTTTTGTCTTTCATCAAGTCAGGATATTTTTAGAAGTGGCATTACTTCTTGTTTTTCAGGTTGTTTTCCAAAAAACTTTCGATTTCGGCATACATGGCCAACCTGTTGTTTTCATTCTTAAAATAAGTCCGTTCGTTTTCTTTCAGAACATATTTTACTGGAACATCACGGCTGCGCAAGTCGCGTACAAATTGGTTGAGTTCGCTAATATTTGCCCTTGGGTCTTTTGCTCCCTGAAAGATCAGTAAAGGTACTTTTATTTTATCTGTATGAAAAACCGGCGAAATTGCACGGAGCATATCCGCATCTTTATCCGGGTTGCCTACCATTTCATACGTCATGCTTAAATAAGGCTTTAAAAACGGCGGCACGTCTTTTATAAAGGTAAAAAAGTTAATTAACCCATATTGTACTACAGCACACTGGTATAAACCAGGATTAAAAGAAACCCCGTGCAAAGCAGAAAACCCGCCAAAACCACCGCCGTAAATGCCAATTTGTTTAGGGTTTGCTATTTTATTTTCAATCAGCCATTTTACGCCATCGGTAATATCCTGCTGCATTTTTCCGCCCACTTCTTTAAAACCTGCACTCATAAATGCTTTACCATAACCGGTAGAACCACGATAATTTACCTGAAAAACAGCATAACCCCGGTTAGCCAAAAATTGCACTTCGGCATTATAACCCCAGCTATTACGGCTCCAGGGGCCACCGTGCGGCATCATAATTACCGGCAGGTCTGTTTGCTTTGATGTTTGCGGTAAAGTAAGGTAACCATTAATCAGCAAACCATCTGATGCCTTATAGGTAACCGGTTTCATGGCGCACATTTCTTCAGGCTTAATATCCGGGTTAAAATCTGTTAATTTAGTAAGCCTTTTGGCATCTGCTTCATACAAATAAACAGAACCAGGACTACGGTCAGTGTAAGTGCTAATCAACAGTTTATTTTCGGATGTATCACGGTCGATAATCTTAATTTCGTTATCCGGTAAAAGTTTCGACAGGTTTTCATAAATCAGTTTTATATCCTGGTTCATAAAATGTCTTTCAGGTTTTGCTCCTTCCCAGTTAACTATATCTAAGCGGTGTTTGTTCCTCGAATAATTTACTTCGCCAATGTCTGCCGTTTTCCGGTCGTAAATCATCTTTACTTCTTTACCTGTTTCTGCATCAATTTCTACCAGAGCAGTTTTATCACGGTTTAAGTTTGACAGGGCATAAAAATGATTCCCCTGATTTTTTATAAAAGCAATAGGCGTTACAGAATTTCTGAAATTATTGCTGATAATGGGTTTAAAAGGATGGTTATCATCCTGCCGGAACAATATCGTTTCGTTTACACCGTCTGATGCTTTTGCCAGGCGGATGTTTCCATTAGAAGCAGGATACCATTCAGTTATATTTCCCGGATTTTTAATATAAAGTTTTAGTTCTCCGGTTTGTGTATTTAGTTTATAAACATCAAAAGTAGCAGAATCTCGTTTGTTCATCGCAATATTGATCCAGTCTTTGTTGTTATTGCTGCGGCTGATTAACCTCAGCCTTACTTTTGCTAAAGACAATAATTTCTTCAGCTTCCTGTCCTGCATATTCATTGCAAAAAGCTGATACTGGTTTAAGTCGATCAGATCTTTATTAAAAACAAGTTCATTGTTTAGTGTCCAGAAATAATCTTTAACAGGATAATCAGCAAAAGAGGTAACCTGGCTTTCTTTACCATCAGCAACAGATTGTACGTAGATGTTAAGCTTGTCCTTATATAATTTAAGGTAAGAAATGTATTTTCCGTTCGGAGAAATATGAAAAGCACTTTTCTCGGGTGTTTTAAAAAAACTAATGACCGGAATTTTTCTGACATGGTTAATACAGGCGTTAAAAACCACCGCAACCAAGCATAGTGTTAACAAGTAATAACGCCTTCTCATTAGGTTTAGGGAAACTATATCCGGATAATTTGATTGGGTTAAATTAGAAATTAAGAAAGAATTTAAGTCAACTGTCACTACAATTTTACCCCTTGCAATTCTTCTCTGTTATAAGTTTAGCTTCTTTTAAATCAGGAATTAGTTTATTTTTGATCAGGATGAAGCTGTTTTTATCACTACTATTTTCATGTTTCTTTTTAACTGCAACTGCTCAGTCTGATGATGTGCTGCTGGCCCGGCAATATATGGCATCCGGAGAAAAAGATAAAGCCAGCCAGCTTTACCAGAAGCTGTTTAAACAGGATAATGAAACGTATTTTAAACCTTATTGTTACAGTTTGATCAGCTTGAAAAAACTGGACGAAGCCGAAAACTTAACCAAAAAAATGGTTAAAAAGCATCCGGAAAATTGGGATTATACCATTACTTTAGGTAGCATTTATACTGAAAAAGGCGAGGTTCCTAAAGCGGAAACGGTTTATAAAGAAATATTAAAAAACCTTCCGGCAGATGAAGGCCAGATCAGCATGATTGCAAACCAGCTTTATCAGGCCGGAAATACAGATTATACCATAAAGGTTTTTTTACAAGGCAGGGCAATTTTACACAACGAACAGGCTTTTGCTATTCCTTTAATCAGCATGTACCGTTTTCAGCATAATAAAATGATGATGGCTGCCGAATATTTGAACATGCTCTCTTATAATCCCGATTATCTTTATCAGGCGCAAAATAATATCGCCAGCCAATTTGATGGCGCGGCAGATTACGAAGTTTTTAAGGGTTTACTGCTGGATAAAATACAGAAAAACCCGCAAGCCTTGGTATTTATTCAATTACTTACCTGGCAATATCTTCAGCAAAAAGAGTATGATTTGGCCTTAAACCAGGTTATTGCCCTTTCAAAAAGACAAAAAGATAATGGCGAACAGGTTTTCCAGTTGTGCCAGACTTTAAACGGTAACGAAGCGTACGACGCTGCCATTCGTGGTTACGAATTTATTATTGCTAAAGGAAAAGAGCAGGAATATTATATTCCGGCACGAATTGAACTGTTAAACACTAAAAATTTAAAAGTTACTTCCGGTAAATTCCAGCAGCAGGATTTGATCAGCCTGGAAAAAGATTACCAGGATTTGTTGTCGGAATTTGGCCGTAACAGCAGTACTGCTTTTGCCATGCAAAAATTAGCAAGGTTACAGGCATTTAAGTTGCATAAAACAACTGAAGCCGAAAAACTGCTGGAACAAGCTGTTCAGATACAAGGTTTACGTCCAAATTTATTAGCTGATTGTAAAATGGATTTGGGCGATGTTTATTTGCTAAACAACCAACCCTGGGAAGCAACTTTATTGTACAGCCAGGTTGAAAAAGCTTTTCCTAATACCAATGTTGCCCAGGAAGCGAAATTCAGGAACGCGCGCCTGGCTTATTTTACAGGCGATTTTAACTGGGCAAAAGCGCAATTAGATGTTTTAAAAGCGGCAACATCACAATTAATTGCCAACGATGCGCTTAACCTTTCGCTTTTAATTACCGATAATACTACTTTTGATACCACTGGCAATGCGCTTAAGATGTATGCCCGCGCTGATTTTCTCATCTACAAAGAACAAGCTGACCGCGCTTTAATTACTTTGGACAGCATTGACCGTGTTTATCCCGGAAATACTTTGGCCGATGATATTTTAATGGCTAAGGCACGAATTTTTATCCAGCAAAAACAGTACCCAGCTGCCATTATCCCTTTACAAAAAATTGTGGACGAACATCCAACCGAACTTTGGGCTGATGACGCTGTTTTTATGATGGCAGATTTGTACGAAAACCGGCTGAACAACAAACCAAAAGCACAAATTTTGTATCAAAAGATTATTACGGATTATCCTTCCAGCTTATGGATTAACGATGCACGTAAAAAATTCAGGGTACTAAGAGGAGATGCAACGCCCAGTTCCTGATAAAAATCCTAATTTTACAGCATGTTCATTTACAATATTACCATTTTGATTGAGGAATCAATTGAGCAGGAATGGTTAAGCTGGGTAAAGATAAACTTTATCCAAACGGTAATGGAAACCGGATTTTTTCAATCATACCAAATGTTGCAGGTAACCGATTCTCCAAATGAAGGCTTAACTTACTGCGTGCAATTTCGTACCAACGAAATATCATCGCTTCAATCTTACCAAAGCTTATACGCGCCGCAAATTGAAAGCGAACAGCAACTGGCTTTTGCAAACCAATTGGTTACTTTTAGTTCTACCATGAAAATTATCGACGAACAATGAATATCAGCACTACAAAAATTGAAGGGTTAATCATTATAGAACCTCGCATTTTCCCTGACGACCGTGGTTATTTTTACGAAAGTTACAGCGAGAAGAAATACCGTGAAGCTGGTATTGATGCTACTTTTGTTCAGGATAATCAATCATTCTCCCAAAAAGGGGCATTGCGCGGATTACACGGACAGGCAGATCCTTTTGCCCAAGGCAAATTAGTACGCGTATTACAAGGAAGGGTTTTAGATGTTGCAGTTGATATCCGTAAAAATTCGCCAACTTTTGGCCAATATGTTACTGTTGAATTAACCGGAGAAAACCACAAACAATTTTGGGTCCCGCCTGGCTTTTTACATGGTTTTGTTACTTTGGAAGATGATACCATTTTCACTTATAAAGTAACCAATTATTACGATAAAGCTTCGGAAATTGGTGTTTTATGGAACGATCCGACTTTAAATATTGATTGGCAGACAGATTTATCTAACGTTTTGCTATCTCCAAAAGATACCGTTTTACCAGCTTTTGCAGATTTTAAAAGTCCGTTTTAAGCTTTAGCTTTTTAAAGATTTGGGCATTCGGCCATACAATAAACCTTGCGCCCAATCTTCTCTTCCATTTTTTCTTGCTGTTTCCGAAGCTGCATTCCAATCATAACTGCAGTTAATTTGTTCTATGTTGATGCTGTTTTTACCTGCATAAATTAAAGCATATTTAGCATGTGGCGTCATAGATTCCATTGCAAAACGGACTTTTGCATTTCCTAAATAAGCAGGCAAACCAACACTTCCGGGGTTTAAAATAATTTTTCCGTTAGAAAGCCAGATCACACGGTTAACATGAGAATGTCCGCACAAAATAATTTGTTCTTTAATATTTGCTGTTTTGGCAACCAGTTCTTCATCTTTATAAACAAAAACGCCGTTTTCCGTTACTTCTTCCAGCAAATACGCGTTGTCGCTTTCGGGCGTTCCATGGCAGGCAAAAATTAAACGATCAATACTTTGTGTTGAAGGAAGGCTTTTTAACCAATCAATGCTTCTTTTATCAAGGTTTTTTTTGACTTGCTCCAGCGTTTCATCTTGAGTGGACTGATCCAGGTTTTCCAGAATGTCCCGGTCTTTATTTCCGCTGATGCAGATCATCTGTCGTCCAAAAATTAAATCAGCCGTTTTTTGCGGTTCTAAAGGACCAAAAACATGATCGCCGAGGTTCACAATTACATCTACTTTTCGTAATTGTATATCTTCTAAAACTGCTTTTAAAGCAAGTGAGTTTCCGTGAATATCCGAAATAACAGCATAAGTTTTCATGATACAGGTGCTTCTTTTATGCCGATAAAATTGATGTCCGTTTTACTTTGTCGAAATCAGATTGTACAATTCGTCTAATTTCGGACTTAATACAATTTCAATCCTGCGGTTTTTTGCTAAAGCTTCCGGCGTTGTTCCGGGATCAATTGGCTGGTACTGGCTTTTTCCGGTTGCTGTTAATCGCTGCGGATCAACCTTTTCTACTTCCGTTAAATAACGCGTAACAGAAGTTGCACGCAAAACGCTCAAGTCCCAGTTATCTTTAATCTGCCCTAAATTATTTACTTTTTTATTGTCTGTGTGGCCTTCAACCGCAATATTAATGTCTGGTTCTTTGTTCAGCACTTCTGCAAATTGTTTTAAAGCAGCTTTACCATTTTCGTTGATAACAATACTTCCCGAAGGAAAAAGCAGTTTATCAGCCAGCGAAACATAAACTTTCCCGTTCCTGATATCAACTGTTAAACCACTATTCTGAAAGCCTAAAAGCGCTTGTTGCAGCTTGTTGCGCAAAGCATTGGTAGCTTCATCGCGTTTGCGCAAGGTTTCTTCAACTTCCTGTAAACGTGCTTCGCGTTTCTGCAAATCTCCGGAAAGCTGGCTCACTCTGGAAGAACTTGCACTAAAATTATTGTTCAGCACATTGTATTTCTCTGTTAATTCTGCCATTTCACGGTGTATTCTTGCCGTATCTGTTTGCAACAGTGTTAATTGTTCTTCTAATGTTGAAATCCGTTGTGTTAACGAATCGCGCTGTGCCAATAAACCTTTATATTTTTTTGGTGATAAAACCACGCACGATTGCAATGCCAGCAATAACACGCAAAAATTAAAAATGTACAGAACACTTTTTTTCATGATAACAATTAATGAAGGGCCTGGATGAGGAAATGATTTAGCGGTTGAATTTTAGCAAGATATTTAACAACATTTTGTATGGCCATTTTATCCATTAGTTCTTCATTATTTAGGTGATGGATAGCAGCAAAACTTTTCAGCTTTAATAAATTGAGATAAGGATGATCGGCTTCGTAACCTTTCGGGTTATTTTTTAACTGTTCCTGTTGATCGAATGCAGAAAAATCATCGATAAAAGAAGCATCACTAATAATGGCATTTAAGGCGGCGCCATTGTAATCTATTTCCTGCCGGATAGCTTTTAAATGTTCGGGCGTTGGCATCCAATAACCGCCGCCGACAAAAGATTTATCTGGCTGGATATGCAAATAATACCCAAGTTCTGTATTTCCGCTTCCGGTTTTTATGTTGATGCCGAAATTACTTTTATAAGGCGTTTTATCTTTACTGAAACGAATATCGCGATAAATTCGCATCACACATTTTTTAGGATCGGTATCTGCATTTACCTGCGGATCTGTTTTTGCAAGTTGCCGGATGAGTTGTTTGGTAAAATCCAGTACGTTTTCACGTGCATCTTCATAAACTGCTTTATTTGCTGTAAACCAGTCGCGGTTATTATTTTCTGCTAAGCTTTTTAAAAAATCAAACGTTTCAGCTTTAATCATTTTAAATTTGGTCAATAAATAACTGCCATAAAAGAAGCATTTAAAAGTTTATCAAACTAAAAACGAATTGACTAATTTAAGTTTAGCTTTTCGTTCCGCATATTCAGGGCAATATTTTTACGCCTGAACCTTTTATACCAAATAAATCCTACCACAGCAACCGCCAGATAAGGTGCTGCCAATAAAACCATAATGCCTTTATTCAAACCATCGGCTTTGTTATTGCCGCTATTATGCGAAGTTTCTGCATTGGCTGCACACATGGCACATTGTGCTTTTACAGGTTCGGTGCTTAAAAAAAGCAGCGCAAGCACAAAAGCTACAAATATTTTTTTCAGGGTTTTCATCAGCATAATTCTTAATAAAAATGGAAGATCATTACTCTGCTTACCAATTTTTAGGTGATAAAAGAAGCATTATAATCCACAACAAAAATAACGCTAAAATTGGTAATAAGGCGAAATCATGATGTAAACAATAACACCGGTTACGGTAACATAAAACCAAATAGGCCAGGTCCAGCGTACAATTTTCCGGTGCTTATTGATCTGGTTTTGCAAACCAAAATTAAAGCTGAACAAAATTAATGGTAAAACAATTGCTGCAAGTATAATATGACTGATTAAAATAGCATAATATACAAATCTTAAATTTCCTGTTGCCATTTTTTCTGCGGAGGAAAGCAAATGATCGCCATTTAAATCGCCATAACGTGTTTCTGGTGCCAAATAGTGGAAAACAATATAAAAAACCAGAAAAAGGGAAGACAATGCAAAGGCTGTAATATTAATCCTTTTGTGCATTACAATATTTTTCTGTTTGATAAAAAAGAGTGATAAAAGAAGTAAAATACTACAAGTTCCGTTTAGATAAGCATTAATTAAAGGTAATTTATAAGTAAATGACGGTAAAACCGCAGGAACGGGCAGCACTTTCAAAATTAATATTACAACTACTGCAAATACAAATATGGAAATACCAATTATAAAACGAAAGATTTGCTTGTCCTGAATTTTGTTTGTTTTGTTTTCCATCAATATAAGTTACTTTTAATTTTACGAAGTTCTTCGGCAATCAACACTTTTATTTCATCATTCAATTTTGTCATTTCGTTTACAGAAGTACCGTTGTAATAACCCCTTATCCTTCTGTCCTGATCTACAAGAATCAGTTTTTCACTATAAACAAAATTTTCGGGATTGTTATTACCATTGACAGCAGTTACCAAAAAACCATTACGGCTTAAAGGATAAATAGTTGAAGTATCGCCGGTTAAAAACTTCCACTGGTTTTCATCTGCTTTTAAAGAAGTGGCATATTTTTTTAAAACTGATGCATTGTCTGTAGCCGGATCAACGGTTATAGAAACAAATTTTAGAATGTTGTTTTTTTTATAAGCTGTTGCCAGATCAGCTACATTTTTGTTAATTTCTTTACACAACGTTGGGCATTGGGTAAAAAAGAAATTGACGAGGAGTATTTTTCCTTCAAAGTTTTTTTGAGTAATCAACTTGTTTTCCTGATCGTATAATTTAAAATCAGGGATTTGGTGGTAAATAGTATCGTAAATTACTTGTCCCCTTACTTTATGAAAAGTTTTTGCAACTTGTTTAGGACCGTAAACAGGAAGTGGCTTATAGCGGTTTTTGCCTTTGGCCTGAAGTAAATAATACAAAAATCCTGGTACTATTAGTATAAGCACCAGGATTACAAATCTTTTTACTACTTTAAAGTTAGCCATTAAAGCCTTGTAAATAACCAATAATTACTTTCGTTGGTTAAAACAAGTATCAGCCCAATTATAAATATAGTTGGCACAAGAATGGAATAAGCCAAGCCAATTTTTTCAAACCTTAAGTGCATAAAGTAGGCAACAATATAAAATGCTTTAGCTAACGTAAGCATGATATATATGGGGTTTGCTATTCCTTGTTTTAAAACATGGTGCGGAACAAGGTACAATGCAATAATAAACTCAATAGCTGTTATGCCCAGCAGTACAAAAAATACCTGCCAAATTTTACCTTTTGAAAGTGATTCATGATCTTCTTCATGATGAACGTTTGAAGGTTCTGTGCTCATACTATTTTTATTTAAAAAATTTAAACCAGATAGAAAAACGTAAATACAAAAACCCATACCAAATCT
This sequence comes from Mucilaginibacter arboris, assembly GCF_009754915.1. Taxonomy (GTDB): domain Bacteria; phylum Bacteroidota; class Bacteroidia; order Sphingobacteriales; family Sphingobacteriaceae; genus Mucilaginibacter_A; species Mucilaginibacter_A arboris. The sequence goes on from NZ_WPIK01000005.1 coordinate 12,172, forward strand.
ACAAAGTGCCAGTACAAGCCTACTTTTTCTACCATTAAGTAACTTCCGCGTTTTTCGTAAGTACCTTTTATAACATTAATCAAAATGACAATATTAATAATAACACCGCTAAATACGTGGAAACCATGAAACCCGGTTATCGTAAAAAACAGATTGGTAAAATTAGTACCTGTATCTAAGCCTGTAGCACTCTTAAACGGGTTACTTCCCCACCATGCCCCTTCTTCGTGTAAGTGCGTCCATTCTAAAGCCTGGCAGCTTAAAAATATAATACCACCAATTACAGTTAAAATCATCCAATTAACTACTTCCTTTTTAGCGCCCCTATGGCCGGCTTCTACAGCCAATACCATAGTTACAGAACTCATGATCAGGATAAAGGTCATCAATCCTACAAAAACCAGTGGCGCACCATGTTCTTTTATAAAAGGGATAGATTGAAAAACTTCATCTGGCATTGGCCACGCTTTAGCACTAAAGCGTAAAGCACCGTAAGCAATCAATAATGCAGAAAAGGTAAAGGCATCAGACAGTAAAAAGAACCACATCATCATTTTTCCATATTCTATAGAAAATGGAGAGCGGCCACCTGCCCAGGGTGTAGTTTTAATTCGATCGATAGGTGCTACAGTTGTACTCATCTAAGTTAGGTATAGAATTATTATTGATTCAAAAGTAAAAAAACATAAAGATATATCCACAAAATATCTACAAAATGCCAAAAAATGGATGCCATTTCTAAACGAAAAATATTTTTAACAGGAGGAGCGTTTTTATAACTGCCAACTAAACTGTTAATCACTAAAATTAGGCCAGCTAAAATATGGACTAAATGAACGCCTGTAAATATATAGATAAATGATTGTGAAGCGTTAGGGTTAATTAAGTAAACACCCATTTTTACCAATACTGTCCATGCATAAAATTGTAGGCAAAAGAAGCCTATTCCCAATATTAGGGTTAGCCACAAATACTGCCGCTGTTTGCTAAACTGCAGTTGCTTTGCTGCGCGAAAAGCTAAATACATAGTTCCGCTGCTTAATAAAATTACAATTGTACTGTATATAAAAGCATGTGGAAGGATAATTTTGATTCCTTTATCTGCTGATCCTTGTGTGTAAACAATAAAACCACTGGTAAAAGCAGCAAAAAGCATAAATGAGGTGATGATAAACAACCACATATTAAACTTTTTAGGCTGAAGGTTTAACTTCTCTTTATCTATTACTGACTGACTCATTTTTCTACTTTCCAACAAAATCAAATAATAATGCCAACTGAACAATTGGCAGGTAAAAGAAAGAGCTATACATTAATTTTTTTGCTGAACTTATATCTTGTTTCAGCAATAGATTAAACGCAAAATATAAAAACGCAAAACTGCACAATAATGAAACGGCACCGACATATAAACCGCCAAAATTATAATATGTTGGCAATAAACTTACCGGAACTAAAATTAATGTAAATAAAAATGTTATTGCTGCACTTGTTGCATCGCGTTTTCCTGATGGTAATAAACGGAAACCTGCTAATTTATAATCATCATCCAATACCCAGGCAATTGCCCAAAAATGAGGAAACTGCCAAACAAATTGTATCCCAAATAAAACAAGGGCTATATAATCTATTTTTGGATGAGCTGCCACATATCCGATTAATGGCGGTAATGCTCCAGGAATTGCACCGATAAAAACAGCAACAGGAGATTTTCTTTTAGCAGGTGTATAAATAAAAGCATACAAAAAAATAGAAAACACAGAAAGATAGCCAGTTGTTAAGTTGAGGTGCCCTAAAATATAAGTGCCAGCGATACCCATAAAAAGGCTTAGCACCAAAGCTTGTCCGTTAGTCATTCTTCCGGAAGGCAATGGCCTGTCAGCAGTTCTAAGCATTAACTTATCCAGGTCTTTCTCTATAATTTCGTTAAACCCATTTGCTGCACCAGTAACTAAAAATCCGCCTATAATTAATAGTGCCCAGTTTTTCCAAACTATCTCGCCATTTACTTTACTACCGATTAGAAAAGATATAGAAGCAGAAAAAACAACCAGAAAAGTAAGGCGAAACTTGATCAGTTTAGAAAAATCACTCCATCTCATATTTCGCTCCTAACGTTTCTGCTGATTTAAACAAGTTCAGCAATAAATAAAATTGTGCACCAAATAATAAACTTGCCAATATAATGTGGGCAATTTGCGCTACAGGCGGTAAACTCCAATAAGTTAATATTGCACCGGCAAAGGCTTGTAACATAATAATAACAAAACTTGCGCTCATTAACTGTTGCTGAACAGAGCTTTTGATAAAGTTTTTTCGGATAACCAAATACAGCAGCACATTTACAATTATTACAATTAATGCCAAGTTTTTATGGTTATCTAAAACCTTACTTGCACCATTTATCCATTCCTGCCTAAAACTTCCATTTAATCTTCCAGAATATTCGTCTATTTTCTCTCTCACTTCTGTCCCAATGGTAATCTGTACAATGTCTAATATTAATGCTGCACCAGTTATAATAAGTACAAATGCTTTTGTTTTTATCTTTTTATTGAGATGCAATAATTTGGATTGGTGCCAGGTATAAATTGAAATTGCCAATATACCTAAAGCAATAAGCATGTGTGCAGTTACAATCCAGGGAACAAGGTTTGACGATACCACAATTGATCCGAGCCATGCCTGAAAAGCAACGAGAACAAGATTAATTACACTTAAAAAAACAATTACCTTACTATTTTTCCAGTAGTAAAAAGAGTATGCGGCTGTTAACAAGAGGAGTATTCCTGTAATAGCGCCTATTAGCCTGTTAATATATTCGGTCCAGGTTTTAGCAGCATTAAATTGTTCCTGCTGATGGTTTACAATAGAAGCATCTGATTTTATTTTGGAAGCCAGAGAAGTATAACCAAAAGCATTAAGCAGTTTCGCAAAATGTTGGTTCTTTTTTAATTGATTTGCAGCAAATTGGGTACGATAGTTTGCAGGTAATTGTGCTTCTTTTACGGGTGGAATATATTGTCCGAAACATTTCGGCCAATCAGGGCAGCCCATTCCGGAACCTGTACTTCTTACCACACCACCTGCTAAAATCAATACAAATAGTGCAACTATGGATAACAAATTAATAAACTGAAACCTTTTTTCGGCTTTTGAATACTTCAAGTTGATGTTAAAAAATTAAGGGTATTTAAGAGGATACAAGCTCCTGCATAAATACCCTCAATCAAATTAATAATAAATGTATGATTACTTTACTTCCTGAGAATTTTGCTTAATCCACTCTGATTGTAATTTTTCTACATCCGGGTCATCTTCAAAATCATGTGGTAAATTTGAAGTCATGGTTTGTGAGAAAGGAACGGTCTGAGGAATAAAATCCTGGTCGTGCCCTGGCTTACTGTAATCATAAGACCAGCGATAAACTGTTGGAATTTCTCCCGGCCAGTTTCCATGAATTCGTTCTACCGGTGTTGTCCATTCTAATGTATTGGCATTCCAAGGATTTTGTGTTGCTTTTTTACCGTGAAATATGGAATAAAAGAAGTTAAACAAAAATGCCACTTGTGCCAATGCAGACATAATTGCTGCCCAGGTAATAAATGTATTTACAGATAACCATTGCTTCATAGATTCAAACTCTGTAAAAGCATAATATCTACGTGGTACACCGTCTAAACCCATAAAGTGCATGGGGAAGAAAACAAGATAGGCTCCGATAAATGTCAACCAAAAGTGTAAATAACCTAACTTCTCGTCCATTAATCTGCCAAACATTTTAGGAAACCAATGATAAACACCTGCAAGCATACCAAAAATTGCAGCAGAGCCCATTACTAAGTGAAAGTGCGCAACTACAAAATAGGTATCATGTAAGTTTATATCCAACGCTGCATTACCTAAAAATATGCCGGTTAACCCTCCGGAAATAAAGAAGGAAACCAAACCAATAGCAAACATCATTGCGGGAGTAAACCGAATGTTTCCACGCCATAAAGTTGCTAACCAGTTGAACGTTTTTACTGCTGATGGTACTGCAATAATTAATGTAGTTATCATGAAAACACCACCGATAAACGGATTCATTCCCGTAACAAACATGTGATGACCCCATACAATGAATGACAAAACAGTAATACCAATTAAAGAATACACCATTGCATGGTAACCAAAAATAGGTTTACGCGAGTTAACAGCCATTACTTCGGATGCTATACCCATTGCAGGCATAATAACAATGTAAACTTCGGGGTGGCCCAGAAACCAGAATAAGTGTTCAAATAAAATTGGACTTCCTCCTTCATTTGGCAATACTGCACCATTTAAAACAATGTCAGAAAGATAGAAGCTTGTTCCCATACTTCTGTCAAATATTAACAACACTACGCCCGCTACTAATACAGGGAAAGAAAGTACACCTAATATTGCAGTTAAAAAAAATGCCCAAATTGTTAAAGGCATTTTCCACAAATCCATTCCCTTTGTACGCATATTTAATACCGTACTGATATAATTGATACCACCCATTAACTGAGAAGCCACAAACAGAACCATACTGGCTAACCACAAAGTCATGCCCATTTCCGAGCCTGGCATTGCTTTTGGTAAAGCAGATAAAGGAGGATAAATAGTCCATCCACCACCTGCAGGGCCTTTTTGTACAAAAAATGAACTCAACATGATTACACAAGCTGTAAAGAAAAACCAGTATGATAACATGTTCAAAAATGGGGAAGCCATATCACGTGCCCCTAATTGTAGTGGAATTAAAAGGTTACTAAATGTACCGCTTAATCCTGCAGTTAATACAAAGAATACCATAATGGTACCATGTATAGTAACCAAGGAAAGATAGAAATTAGGGTCTAAACGGCCTTCAGGAGCAAAACGGCCTAATAAAGTTTCTAAAAATGGAAAAGCTGTATTTGGATAAGCTAACTGAATACGAAAAAGTACAGATAAAATCATTGCAATTACACCCATGATAATACCAGTTATCAGGAATTGCTTTGCAATCATTTTATGGTCCTGACTAAAAATATATTTTGTCAGAAAAGTTTCGTGATGATGATGTTCGCCATGCTCCTCATGGCTGTGAACTGATGCCGGATTATTAACTGTTAATGCTGTTGCCATAATCTCTTGTCCTTATAATTTATTAAAAGCTAATTTATTTTTGATAACAGAATCAGCCGGTTGTACTACTGTCATTTTTAATTCCTTTTTCAACTGGTCATTCAAATAAGGTTTTTGTTTGGATAACCAGTCCTGGTATTCTGCTTCTTTTACCACCCTAAAAACCTTCTGCATATTGAAGTGGTTTCCACCACAAATTTTATTACAATAAAGCTTATACTCAAAAGTAGGATTATCCAACTTTGTACGCATTTCATCTGTTGTAATGGTTGGTATAAACTGAAAAAATGTTGGTAAACCAGGTACTGCGTTTATTTGTACGCGAAACCAGGGTAAATAAAAACTGTGTATAACATCTTGCGCAATAAGGTTGATACGAAGTGGTTTGTTTACCGGAACTACAATCTCATCGGCAGTTAAGTCATCATAGCTGTTTTTATCCTTATAATCTACGCCTACTTTATTGTTTGCAGAATAAAGCTTTGCATTTTTCAAGCCCAGTTTTCCGTCCTTTCCAGGATATCGCACTTCCCAGGCAAACTGGTGTGCTGTTATATCAACATTTAAAGCTGAACGCTGCTCGGATACGGGAACATCCATAATACTTTTCCATGTTAATGACCCAAAAACTACTAATATTGTCAATACAATAGCTGGTATTATCGTCCAAAGCTTTTCGATGGTATTATTATGTGGTAAAAAATGCGCCTTTCTTAATTGAGAGCCTCGATAGATATAAGCGAAAGTAAACAGCATAATTTGGGTACCAACGAAAACAATCGTTGTAATGATCAACGTAATGTTAAACATCTCATCAATTCTGACACCATGTTTTGAAGCCGCATCAGGAAGAATCATACTACCATGTACTGTATACTCCCAATAGGCACCATATAAACCCACTATTAAGAACAATCCGAAACACATTGCCATGATCTTATTCCAATCAATCCCTTTTTTACTTTGCATTTGTAAAGTAAGATCATAAATTTTAAGGATTCGGCCAAGGATTGCTATAACAATACATATTAGCAAAAATATAAGTACATTATAACCAATGCCCATCCACATTGCATCACTTGCCATAGATCCGTCTATTGCTATTGTAGGTGCATTTACACTTGTTGGTGCAGTACTAGTACTACCTTGTGCGAATAAATTGTTTGTTAAAAACAGCAGTAAAAAACTAATACTGCTAAATATTATTTTTAAATAAGTTGATCTTTCAAATTTCATTTTAAAGATTTTATAAATTTTCCTGAGCCTTCAGATTGATCTTTTTTAAATATGGTGATTTAAGCTCTCTTCCAGGAACGGATGTTTTTTAGGAATAAGTGACACTTTACTTAAAGCATTTAACATTAAAAAAGTAAATAAACCTACAAAGCCTAAAGCGATACCAACTTCTTCAACACCAAATCCTCTTCCTTCCGCCCCTACAGTTCCTGGCATAACCATCAGATAGTAATCTAACCAATGGCCACAAAGAACAACAATACAAACATATTTTAATACAGTTGGGGCTCTTTTTGCATCACGTGACATTAATAGTAATACCGGGCTACAAAAGTTTAATACAATGTTTAGCCAAAACCATGGTTTAAATTCAGGCTCCCATCTTTCATAATAATAAACTGTTTCTTCAGGTATATTAGCATAATAGGTAAGTAATAATTGAGCGAACCATAGATAGGTCCAAAAAATGGAGAATGCAAAAACTAATTTACCCATATCGTGCAAATGATTTTCAGTAACCCAATCCATATAACCATTTTGTCTAAGGATTATAACTACTAAAGCAATCAATGCCAGTCCGCTAACCCACATAGCAGCAAAATTATACCAACCAAACAGGGTTGAAAAATAATAATGTGCCTCTAAAGACATGATTGCATCAAAAGCAAAAACAGGATAAGTAAAACCAAATATCGCCAGAAAAACAGCAGAAATACCAAAGCTCTTATTGTAATTAGACATTCCGCCTAATTCATCCTCTTTTCTTGAATACTTTACAAGCATTAATCCAATTATAGAATATAGAATTAAAAATATAACAAGTCTCGCTAAAAAGAAAGGTATATTTAAATATCCTGCTTTTGCTGCAACTTCGGCATTATAAGTTCCACTCCCTTTAATAGTAACCCCTTTAGTGGCCCATTGTGCATATAAGTTAGGCTCAAATATCTTTTTACCTTCTTCTATAACTGAGTGATTTGTAAATAAGCCTATGGTAATAATTGCAATCAGAAACAAGCTTGCGTAGGGCAATACTTTAGCAAATGCTTGAGGAACTCGAAGAATTGAAGAAGACCAACCTGCTTGTGATACATATTGTATGGCACAAAATAAAACACCAGCCATGCAAACGCAAGCAAAATAATAGCTCATCAGTAATAAGTTTGCAAAGATCCGCTCCGTTTGACCTGTCAATAATCCAAATAAAATAGCTAACAAACCAATTGCAATGGCTATCAAGCTATAGGTTTTAGCTTTCCCCGAAAATTCAAATTGTTGGTCGTAATTAATAGCTTTCATCAATTTGTCGATATTATAATTTTTGTAATTGGTGAACATACAGCACTACTTTCCAGCGCTCATCAGGAGCTAACTGAGAAGCATAAGAACCCATAGCATTTAACCCATAAGTGATTGTATGATAAATTTTTCCATCTGTAAGGTCTTTCATAGCACCCCCTCTGGATGAATTACCTTTTGAATACGATGGAGGAGCAGGAAAACCATGTTGCACAACTAATCCATCACCCTGGCCTTGTATACCATGGCATGGCGAACAAAAGTGTTCAAATAAAATTTTACCATCAGCAAGACTTTGCTTAGTAGCTATGTATTTATTTACTACCTCTACACTTGCTCTCTCATATCCCTCTTTTGTATTTGGATAATCAAACCGAACGAAACCAATTGGTATAGTACCTGCAGGTGGAAGCTGCGCAGTTTTTCCATCTTTAAAATTAGTATTAGGCTGGTCAGGATCATAAGCAATATGTTCATACATGTTAGGTGCATATTCCCATCCGGTGCTGCGTTTATCTTTACCGCAAGCAGTAAGTAAAACAGATACGACAGTAACTACTGCAATTATACTGAGTATCTTAAATTTATTCATAGCTAATATATTTTCTGTCATTATGCTTAATTTCTACAGCACCCGCTGATTTTAGTACAGAATCAATCTGATTATGATCATAATTAGTCTTTGCGTTTATAGCAATTACAAAACGATCATCCGTAGCCCTTAAGTCCATTACTCTCGGTGTACGGCCCGGAAAAAGATGATTCGAATAAAAATAAGTGAAGACCATACCAAAAGAACTGAATAACACGGTCCATTCAAAACAAATAGGTACAAAATCAGGAACTGCAAAATGCGGTTTACCTCCAATATTCATAGGCCAATCATGAACAAGCATATAATATAGCATACAAAAAGCCACTGTACAACCAGTACAGCCAAAGATAAATGCAGCAATTGGTAAACGAGATTCTTTTATACCTAACTTATTTTCAATACCATGGATTGGCATTGGGGTAAAGACATCGTAAATAGAAATACCTTTTTCTTTAAGGTTGTCGATGCCCTTCATCATATCATCAGGATCATCAAAGATACCAAGTATATATTTCGTACTATTCATAATTAAGTATTTTGGTATTCAGCTTGTTCAATACTGTCATATTTTATTAAACTATCCTTGTAGTATTCTACCTGGGCAGTATCTATATTTCCATGTTTTAAAAGTTTCTTTTTCTCTTGTTCGCTGGAACTTTTTAAAAGTAATTTCACTTCTGCCATTGCTACAGATGGTAATACGCGTAAAAACAGTAAAAACATGGTAAAGAATAAGCCAATTGATCCAATAAAAACGCTTACATCTACCCATGTTGGATGAAACATAGCCCAGCTAGATGGAAGGAAATCCCGATGAAGTGATACTACAATGATTACAAAACGCTCAAACCACATACCGATATTTACAATGATAGATAAAGCCCATGATATGGCAATATTTGTCCTAACACTTTTAAACCACATTAATTGTGTCATTAGTACATTACACCCATACATCATACAGCCTGCCCACCAGTAAGGCCCTATAAATCTATTTAAGAAAGTATATTGCTCATATTCACCTCCAGAGTAATACGCAATAAAAAACTCTGTAAGATAGGCCACACCCACAATTGATCCTGTTGTTAGGATAATTTTGTTCATAGATTCAATATGAAACATAGTGATGTAATTCTCTAATCCTAACACCTTTCGGGTTACTAATAATAAAGTTTGAACCATAGCAAACCCCGAGAATATAGCCCCGGCAACGAAATAGGGTGGAAAAATAGTAGTATGCCAACCTGGTTCAAGGGAAGTTGCAAAGTCCATTGATACAATTGTATGTACTGAAAGTACTAATGGGGTTGCAACACCTGCAAGTACAAGGGACACTGCTTCAAATCGTTGCCATGTTTTAACTGAACCATTCCATCCAAATGACATTACAGAATAAATTTTACGTCGTATGCCAGTTGACCTGTCACGAATTGTTGCAATATCAGGCAATAAACCTGTGTACCAAAAAACTAAGGATACAGAGAAGTAAGTAGAGATAGCGAACACGTCCCAAACGAGTGGGGAATTAAAATTTACCCATAAAGAGCCATATTGATTAGGTAAAGGCAAAGTGTATAGTGCCATCCATGGACGCCCCATGTGAGAAACAACATAAGTTGCCGCACAGATAACGGCAAAAATGGTCATAGCCTCAGCAGAACGGTTGATTGAATTACGCCAATTTTGACGGAATAGTAAAAGTACAGCAGAAATCAACGTACCAGCGTGGCCAATACCTACCCACCAAACAAAGCCTGTAATATCCCAGGCCCAACCTACTGTTTTGTTTAAACCCCATGCACCAATGCCATACCAAAATGTATAACTAACTGCACATAACCACAGCAATGCTCCTAAAGACGCAACGCTAAAGCCAATCCACCAGGCTTTATTAGGCATATTTTCAACAGGAAACAGAATATCATTTGTTATTTTAGAATAAGTGATATTATCCCCTGTTATTAAAGGTTCCCTGATTATAGATTCGTGTTGAGATGACATACTACTTATGTTTCGTTAAGTTATAATTAAGCCAGAGTTTCATTAACATTTCTTACTTTAACCTGATAGCCAACTCCAGGCTGGGTGTTAAGTTCTTCCAATACGTAATAAGTACGCTCACTTTTTAATGCTTTAGAAACTACTGAGTCAGGATCATTAACATTTCCAAAAATAATGGCATTGGTTGGACAAGTTTGCTGACAAGCAGTTTTAACTTCCCCGTCTTTTAACGCCCGTTGGTCAATTTTTGCTTTAAGTTTTCCACCTTGAATACGTTGGATACACATAGTACATTTTTCCATTACCCCACGGAAACGAGTGGTAACATCGGGATTTAATACTAATTGTGTATGCTCGTTGTTAAGATAATTATCAAAACGGGAATCATTCCAGTAATTGAACCAATTGAACCTTCTAACCTTGTACGGACAGTTATTCGCGCAATAGCGTGTCCCTACACAACGGTTATATGCCATATGGTTTAACCCTTCTGATGAGTGAACAGTTGCAAGAACCGGACAAACGGTTTCACAAGGGGCATGATCACAATGCTGGCAAAGCATCGGCTGATGTATTACCGAAACATTATCCAAATCTTCCAGCTTATCGATTTCCCTTTCTTCAGTTACATTTTCATTGCCCTCTTTAAAACTGTAATAACGATCAATACGTATCCAGTGCATTTCCCGTCTGCGACGAACTTCATCCTTTCCAACTACCGGAATATTATTTTCTACATTACAGGCAACTATACAAGCTCCGCAACCTGTACAGGCATTTAAATCAATGGCCATTACCCAATTATATTCAGGGCGGTTATATTCTGGCCAAAGCGTATAGGTTTTATGTTCTGCTTCGTGACGGCCATTAGCTGACGAAGGATCTTTCAAATACTTATCAAAAGACGTTTCGCGGATAATATTCCGTCCTTCATAGGAATGATGCGTTTGTGTCTGAGCTAAAATATAGACATCACCTGTGGTAGAAATGGAAGCTGGTGCAGCGGTTTGAAAAGTGCCGTTTTTAAAAGTAAAGAAAGGAAAAGCATTTTTACCAACACCCGTCCCAACTTTTCCGCTTAATGTCCGTCCATATCCTAACGCAACAGAAATAGTTCCCTGAGCTTGGCCTGGTTGTAATAAAACAGGCAATTCTACTGTATGGCTTCCGGAAGAAACTTTTAATACATCACCTTCTTTTATGCCTAATTTTTCTGCAAATTTTGGTGCAATAGCAACAAAATTATCCCAGGTAACTTTAGAAACAGGCTCCGGAAGTTCCTGCAACCATGGGTTGTTCGCTTTTCTGCCATCTCCCATGTTAACAGTTTCATAAACTAGCAACTCTACTGCATTTGCACCGCTTGCTGTTAACTGGTTACTGCGGTTGATAATATTTTGTGCAATAACATTTAAATCTTTATTAAACGTATAAGCAGTTACTGGCGCTCCTGCTGTTTTTACCACACCATTTTGTAAGAGTGTTTCCCAGCCTGCTTGTCCCGTAAGGCCAACTTGTGGAAGTATATTTGTTTCCCAGTTATTTTTTACAAATGAATAATAATCTTTAACTGGATTATCAGTCCAAATCAATAAACTTTGTTCTGCCTGGCGGGTATTATAAACGGGATTGATAGTTGGTTGAACAATGGTATAATAACCAGCAAAGATATTATCATCGCCCCAAGTTTCTAAGTAATGATTTTTAGCCGCTATAATGTCACATAACGAAGATGTTTCATCATTTCGATCAGAAAAAGAAACTTTTAAAGGTACTTTAGCTAATGCTTGGGTAAAATCTTTGGCATTAAAGTAATTATAAGCCGGGTTTGCATCCATAAAGAATACAGCACCAACTTCACCACGTTTCATTTCATTGATAAACTCAACAAATTCGGCATCATTACCAGCATATTGATAAGATGGGTTATCAAGGTCTATAGTAGTTCCATAACTTCCAAGCAAAGAGTTAATGGCATTAACCAAAACCTGCATAGCTACATCATTGCAACCGCATACAACTAACGATCTGCCTTTTGCTGCCAACAACTCTTTTGCAACTAAAGTTATAGCAGTATCCGCTGCTTTATTACTTAATTGTTTTGAGCCAGGAAGTGTAGTACCAGAAATTGCATTGTATAAATTAATTATTGCAAGGCCTTCTTCTGATGGTTTAATCTGGATACGGGTATCTGCATTTGTTCCTGTCATAGTCATGCCAGCTTCGAACTGCACATGTCGCGACATTTTTTTATTTTGTAACGATGTATTGTTTCTATTGCTAACCCACTGGCGCATATACTCAACAGGAGAAATCCATGTTCCCAGGAAATCAGCACCAAAACTTACAATTACATCTGCTTTTTCGAAATGATAATGTGGCAAAACAGCTTTTCCGAAACTGTTTTGATTCGCCTGAATGATACCTGTGTAAGAGATAGCATCATAATTGATTTGTTTTGTTGTTGGAAATTTAGCAGTAAACGCAGCAATAACCGCTTTAGTAGAAGGACTGTGAACTGTAGAAGAAACAATTCGTATTTTTTTACCGCTTGCAGCTACAGTAGCTAATTCTCTTTTGATAAAGCCATCAACTGCGTCCCAGCTTGATTCATCTTTTTGTAATACCGGATTTTGCAACCTGGTTACATCATACAAATCTAAAACAGAAGCCTGGCCTTGCGCACTTAAACTGCCACCGCCAATCAGGTCTTCTGGGTTTCCTTCAATTTTAATTGGACGGCCTTCTCTCGTTTTTACCAGAATGCCCTGGCCATTATAACTTGAAGTATAAAAATTTGCAACACCAGGAGTAACTTCCTCCGGTTTAATTAAATAAGGAATTGATTTATGTACCGGAACTTTTTGGCAGGCAGCTAAAGTTACTGCCCCAACTCCAAATCCCAATGCTTTTAAGAAATCACGCCGCGGGGTTTTGGCAGATAAACCTGCTCCGCTTAAAACTTCTTCTATTGGAAGTGGTTCAGCAAACTCGCTTTTGTTCATCTCCATGAACTCAGGGGAATTATTCAACTCCTCTAAACCTTTCCAGTATTTTTTATTGCTTTCCATTTAAGCTTTGTAAACTATAATTGTAAATGCTTTTTGTTAAAAATTAATAATGACACTTGCCACACTCAATACCGCCTAATGATGCTTCTGTAACTCTTTCGCCACGTTTAATACGATCATGAACATCAGTCATGCGGTCATAGTAGGCATTACCTTTAAAGTTAACTTCTGTACGTTTATGGCACTGGATACACCATTTCATGGTTAAAGGGGAATATTGATAAACTTCCTGCATTTCCTGGATCGGGCCATGGCAAGCCTGGCATTTAATTCCGCCTACTTTAACGTGCTGGGAGTGGTTGAAATAAGCAAAGTCTGGCAGGTTATGAATACGGACCCATTGAATTGGCTTTGCTTTCGTACTGTCGTATTTTTGTGTTTGCGGATCGTAACCTAAAGCATTATAGATTTTTTGTATCTCGGGAGACTCTGTTTTAACTACTTTATGGCAGTTCATGCAAACATTTAAAGAAGGAATAGAAGCATTCTTAGATTTATAGGCACCTGAATGGCAATACTGGCAATCTATTTTCATTGCGCCCGCATGCAACTGGTGGGAATATTTGATTGGCTGCACCGGTTGATAGCCTTGGTGCACGTTAGTATTCCAAAGTGTTACCCAAGTCCAGCTTCCTAATCCAACTACCAAACAAAGCACTACAAAAAATACAAACTTTTTATTTTTAGCTAATATTTTAACTGTTGCTAAACGGTCAACCGCTGGTTTTTCTTCTTCTTCTGTATCTTCCGGAAGAATACCTTGTTTTTGCAAAAGCAACCTTTCCAAAGTACCAATTACCCTGTTTAAAACAAGAATAATCAGGAAGGCAATAACAATTACACCAATTAAACCAAGCAGCATTACATTGCTTGGGCCAGAATCAGCAACTGCACCAGAACCATCACCTGTAGGGGTAGCTTTAGCTGCTTGTACTTTTTTCCACTGATCTTTTACATATCCCAAAATGTCTTTTACATCCTGATCGCTCAGGTTTGTAAATACACTCATTTGAGATTGGTTGTATTCGTTATAAATAGTAAGCGCCTTCGGATTTTTTGCAGCAATTAACGCTTGGTTATTCTGGATCCATTTGATCAAATAAGCTTCATCAGGTTCTGAAGTAATGGTTGGGCCTAAAGCAGGGCCAGTCATGCGGATATCAATTTTATGGCATGAACCGCAATTGCTGCTTTTAAACAGCGCCTCTCCTTTTGCCGGGTCCTGGGCATGGGCAGTGGTGCCAAAAGCAACAAAAGCTGCAACAATGAACAGTAACCTTGAAATCTGCTTTAAAAGCAATGAGACATTTCTCATAGGGTGTATATATGCTTTAATAGTTATTGAAGAACCGAAATTGTTGAAACAACCTGTATTTACCACAATTCCAGTTCACAAAAGTATAATTTATAAAAGTACCAGTGACAATTTGATGACTGTTAAAACCAATTTATATCCATTCTAAATAAAGCGGAAAAACGGTCTTTTTTATACAGTTTAAGCATATTTTAACAGATTATGTTTTAACTCATGCTTCTTTTATGGCATAAAAATTTGATTATATAAATTATTGTTTTAAAATCCAGGCAAATATTAACGGAACTACAATAGTTGCATCAGATTCTACAATAAACTTAGGTGTATGTATATCTAATTTGCCCCAGGTTATTTTTTCGTTAGGAACGGCGCCAGAATATGAACCATAAGAAGTAGTAGAATCAGAAACCTGGCAGAAATAACTCCAGAAAGGGATTTTATCCATTTCCAAATCCTGGTAAAGCATCGGCACAACACAAATCGGAAAATCGCCTGCAATACCGCCGCCAATCTGGAAAAAGCCTATTCCTTTACCACCAGAATTTTTGATATACCAATCCGCCAGCCAAGCCATGTATTCAATCCCGCTTTTCATGGTGCTTGCTTTGATCTCGTTTTTGATGACGTAAGAAGCAAAGATATTCCCCATGGTTGAATCTTCCCATCCCGGAACTACAATCGGCAGGTTTTTCTCAGCAGCAGCCAACATCCATGAATTTACCGGATCGATTTCATAATACTGCTCCAGCTCTCCGCTTAATAAAATTTTGTACATGTATTCATGCGGAAAATAACGCTCGCCACTGGTGTCGGCATCTTTCCAGATTTTATAAATATGTTTTTGCAAACGGCGGAAAGCTTCTTCTTCAGGAATACAAGTATCAGTAACGCGGTTGTAATGGTTTTCTAACAAATCCCATTCGTCCTGCGGACTTAAATCACGGTAATTAGGCACGCGTTTGTAATGAGAATGTGCAACCAGGTTCATAATATCTTCTTCCAGGTTTGCCCCGGTACAGGAAATAATAGCAATTTTATCCTGGCGGATCATTTCTGCCAAAGAAATTCCAAGTTCTGCCGTACTCATTGCCCCGGCTATGGTTACCATCATTTTGCCGCCTTCCAGCAAATGCGTTTCGTAACCTTTTGCTGCATCTACCATAGCTGCGGCGTTAAAATGGAGGTATTGTTTTTCTATGAATTGAGATATTGGCCCTCGTTCTGTACTCATTGTGTTATCTTAAATTTTTGCAAATATACATTTGAACGAACGGAATTTCATCCTTAAATATAATCAGCCCGTAGAAGCGGCAGATATTTTATCTTCGCATCAAATTTCATGAAACGAATACTGTTTTTACTGCCCTTTTTTTTGTGTGCCCAATTTTCATTTGCACAATCCCGGTTTATACGAAAGCTCTTTTTAGAAAAAGACAGCAGTAAAAGAAGCAGTTTGCTGCCTTTGCCGCTCGTAGCTTATGCACAGGAAACCGGACTGGAAATTGGTTTTGCCGCTTTATATTCTTTTTATGCTGATACTTCAAACCACAACACCAAAGTTTCAAACCTGTATTTTCCTGTTTCTTATACTTTTAAAAACCAAAGCCGCATCAGCTTAAAAACGGATTATTGGCTGTCGGGAAATACCTACCATTTAACCGGCGATATTGGCTACTCCAACTTTCCTTTTAATTTTTACGGAATTGGGAACAATACCAGTGCTGCGAATAAAGATTTATTGGTACAAAAACGTTTCCACCTGATTGCCGGAGCAGAAAAAGCTGTTTTTAACCATGTTTTTTTAGGGTTGAATTTGGATTACGAGCAGGATGCTTTTAAAGATGAACAGCCGGGAGGTATTTTTTCTACCACCGCTATTCCTGGCAAACAAGGCGGCGGAAATTTATTTTACGGGCCAAGTTTAATTTTTGATAACCGAAACACCAATACTTACACTTTAAACGGATTGTATGTAAATGTTAACGGCGGATTGATCAGCAAGATTAACCGTTCCAATTACAATGGTGGCTATTTCAATTTTGATTTCCGTCAGTTTAATTCGTTAACAAAAAAACTGGTTTTAGCTTTTAACGGAAGTTACGAGTTTACAACCGGCAGCAATACGCCTTTTTATTTGCTGCAAACGCTGGGAAACGACCAGTTGATGCGTGGTTATTACGGCGGACGTTTTCGGGATAGAAATATTTTAGCATTACAATCAGAATTGCGTTACCGATTAAGCGACCGCATAGCAATGGTTGTCTTTGGAGGAACAGGAACTGTTTACAATACAAGCTTCAGCTTTAATGATTTGAAACCGAATTACGGTGGCGGTTTGCGTTACTTTTTTGATGTAGAAAAAGGGATCAGCATTCGTGCCGATTATGGCGTTGGCGAAAAACCGGCAGGCGAAAAACGACAATCAGGTTTTTATTTAAGTTTGGGCGAAGCTTTTTAGGTGGTAAAAGAAGCATCAAAACTTCACCTTAAAATCTTCCTTTACCTGATCTTTTTTAAAGAACACCAATCCGATCCAAAACAGATCAACCGTTACCGTAACTTGTGGATGTTGTTTAATTTTTTTCCAGGCAGCTTTCATGCCTTCGCTCCAATAAATATCATCAAAAACAATAACGGTTTTATCGTAAGCTTTTGGCAAAATCCAATCGAAATATCTTAAAGTAGCTTCTTCGGTATGGTTGCCGTCAATAAAAACAAAAGCTGTTTGCTGTACTTTTTCCAGCACTTCCGGTAAAACACTATCAAAGTTCCCAACTAATAAACTGATATTCTTTGCATCCAAAATTTCAAAATTTTTAGCAGCTACAGCTGCAATTTCCTGGCAACCTTCAATCGTTGTTAATTGTGCTGAAGGATTTGCCTGATGCAGATACAAGGAAGTTATACCGAGGCAGGTTCCCAGCTCAATCAAATTTGGGGGTTGAAGATGGGCAACCAATCGAAAGATCAGTTGCGCCAGCCGCTGTGGTTTTAAAGCATTTTTGGCGATGGTGCGTACTTCTTTTACCACATCTTTATTGATGTGCGAACCGGCACCTAAATCAACAACCTTAACTTTGGCTTTGCTTTGCAACAATTGCTGCCTGATCTGTTCTATTGACAGGTATTCGGTTTTGGCACTAAAATCGTATATTACATTATCAATAAGTTCATACACAAAGGGAGAATGCACGCCATGCCTGCTCTTTGCGGTAAAGTAATGTTTAAGGTAATCGCTGGCAAATCTCCAGTTGAACATACGCCAAAGATAATTTATATTTGAAATAATTGTTGTTTTTAACCGGTTTCGTTTTATGATCAATCCATCTGAAATAGCCTCTTTAGTAAAACTCCTGGACGATCCGGACCAGGAAATATTTAATCATGTGCACGAAAAGTTGTTTTCTTATGGTGCAGAAGTGGTCAGTCATTTAGAAGCTGCGTGGGAAAGTGCTTTCGATCCGGTTTTACAGGAACGTATTGCCGGATTAGTACACGAAATACAGTTTTCCAGCCTGAAAAACGATTTAAAACTTTGGTGCCAGAGCGGCTCTTTTGATCTGTTGCGCGGCGCGCTTATTATGAACAAATACCAATACCCAGATTTAGACGAGCAAAAAGTTATTAATGAAATTGAAGCGATTAAGCGTGATATCTGGCTGCAAATGCTCTACGAATCAAGTGCAGTAGAAAAAATTAAGCTAATGAACCATGTCTTTTATAACATTTATGGTTTTAGCGGTAACACAGCCAATCATCAGGATCCGCAGAATTCGTATCTCAGCCAGGTAATGGAAATGAAGAAGGGAAACCAGATTTCGCTGGCAGTAATTTATTCTGTAATTGCGCAAAAGCTGGACATTCCGGTTTTTGGTGTGAATTTGCCGCAGCATTTTATTTTGGCTTATGTAGATGAAAGTATACAGCCAGAAGTAGAAAACGGCATTTTATTCTACATCAACACGTTTAACAAAGGCTTCATTTTCGGGAAACGCGATGTAGATATGTTTTTAAAACAACTCAACCTGAAACCTGAAAAACAGTATTACGAACCTTGCAGTAACCTGGATATTATTAAACGCATTATCAGAAATTTAATCAGTTCTTATGAAAATTCCGGTTTGACTGAAAAGGTAGAAGAGTTAACGGAATTGCTGATGATTGTGAGTGAAGAGCATCCGCATTCTTAAGGAAGGTTTGAAGGCGAAAGGATAAAGGTTTAAAAGTAAAAGCAATACTGTTTTTATCACCTAAATTTTAGTGTGGTAAAAACAGCATGTTTATACAGAAAAATATAAACAATAAAGGCAACCTTTTACCTTCTTACCTTTTACCTCTAACCTAATTATTCCCGCCAAATTCCATCAAAAAAGCTTTCAAAAATTCATCCAGATCGCCATCCAAAACACCTTGCGCATTAGAAGTTTCGTGTCCGGTGCGCACATCTTTTACTAATTTATAAGGATGCAAAACGTAGTTTCTGATTTGTGAACCCCATTCAATTTTCATTTTTGCACCTTCAATCGCGTTGGTAATTTCCATCCTTTTGCGCAATTCCGCCTCGTACAATTGCGATTTTAATAAACGAATTGCATTTTCTTTATTCTGCAACTGTGAGCGTGATTCCTGGTTTTTAATGATGATGCCCGAAGGTTTGTGATACAACCTAACTGCCGTTTCCACCTTGTTCACGTTCTGGCCGCCAGCACCACCGGAGCGAAAAGTTTCAAACTCAATATCAGCCGGGTTTACATCAATTTCAATCGTATCATCCACCAGCGGATAAACATAAACCGATGCAAAAGAAGTATGGCGCTTGGCATTACTATCAAACGGAGAAATACGCACCAAACGATGCACGCCGTTTTCGCCTTTTAAATAACCGTAAGCAAAATCTCCTTCTATTTGCAGCGTAACTGTTTTTACACCAGCAACTTCACCTTCCTGAAAATCCTGTTCACTTACTTTATAACCATGTTTTTGCGCCCACATCACGTACATCCGCATCAGCATACTTGCCCAGTCGCAGCTTTCTGTTCCGCCTGCTCCCGCTGTAATTTGTAAAACCGCATTCAACTGATCTTCATCCGCAGAAAGCATGTTTTTAAATTCCAGGTCTTCCAGTAATTTTAACGTGGTTTGATATTGTTCGTCGGCTTCCTCATCTGTAAAATCGCCGGATTGGTTCATTTCATACATTACCACAGTATCATCTACCGCAGTTTCTACAGCTTTAAAAGCATCCGTCCATGTTTTTTTACTTTTCATGGAAGCCAGCACTTTTTCTGCTTTTTTAGGATCGTCCCAAAAATCGGGAGCCATCGTTAGGTCTTCTTCTTCTTTTAAGCGATATAATTTCGTATCGACGTCAAAGATGCCTCCTCAGGGAAGTTACTCGATCCCTCAAGTCTTGAACTTGTTCTTTTGTCATGCCGCAAAGATAGAAATTTGAATTTGGCGGAAGCAATCAGCAAAACACCAATTTTTAGGCGGTAAAAACAGCATTAAAATTTTCCTGATTGGTTGTAGCACACCAACAGTTTGCTTCGTATTGTTAATTATAAACTTAAAAAATTACCATGATGAAACAACCGATACTCTTTTTATCGATACTTTTTTTAACAGGCATTTCTTTGCTTGCTTCCTGTTCAAAAGATAATAACTTAGAACATTACACCTATTACAAACCGGTTTTTAAAAGCAAGGCCGAGGTAAGGGCAAATATTAAAAGCGGGCCGGTTAGAAACGTGGTGGAAGCCGGAAAGATTTTTATCCGCGACAATTATCTGTTTTTGGTGGATGTAAACAGAGGTGTGCATGTTGTTGATGTTACTAACGTGGATCAGCCGCGCAAAGTTGCTTTTATCCTGATTCCTGGCTGTGCCGATATTGCGGTAAGAGGTAATTTTTTATATGCGGATTGTGATAAAGATTTGGTTACGATAGATATCAGCAACCCAACTTCCGCCAGTTTAAAAAAGGTGATCCCGAATATCTTTCCCGAAAAATTTTACTATAACTATTACAACGGCTATTCTGCTGATACTACAAAAATGGTTGCCGACTGGATTCGGGTTGATACTGCTTATGTTAAAAATATAAACCCGCAACCTAATGTGTTATATGCAGCCAGCAGTCCTTCCAATGCTGCAACAACTACCAACGGAACCGGCGGCTCTATGTCCCGGTTTGGTTTACTGAATGATCGTATGTATGCAGTCAGCAATTACGACCTAAAAGTTTTTAATATGGCTGATGCTTCCAATCCGGTTTTTGTTAAAAATACAATTTTGAACCAGGGAAGTATTGAAACTATATTTCCTTACGGCAATAATCTGTTTATTGGTTCTCAAAGCGGCATGTTTATTTACGATACGGCAAATCCTGATAATCCGGTTAAATTATCACAATTTACACATGCAAGAAGCTGTGATCCGGTTATTGCAGATAACAATACAGCTTACGTTACTTTACATGCCGGAACGACTTGCGGCGGCTATTCCAACCAGTTAGATGTACTTGATATAACTTCCTTAACCAATCCTGTTTTTATTAAAACTTATGCTTTAACCAGTCCGAGAGGTTTATCAAAAGATAAAAACCTGCTACTAATTTGCGATGGCACAGCAGGCTTAAAAATTTTTGACGCAGCAAATGCCAGCGATATTTGGTTAATAAAGCAACTTCCGAATATGGATGCGCAAGATGTAATTACTTATAAAGGCACAGCAATTGTTACCACCACCAAAGGTTTATATTTTGTAGATTACCGTGATCCGGTTAATGCAAAAGTTACCGGTGTTATTCCGGTTAGTAAATAACCTTAAATGCTTCTTTTATCACCCTAAAATATACAATATGTAATCTTGTGGTTTAATCAAAACTATTGAGAACAATTTAAGCAACTGTTCTCTTTTAATATTAGTTTTGAATTAAAACCCTAATCATGTTACCGAAAATAAATTTTACCGAAACAGAAGCATTTCGCTATCTCTCCGATTACTTTCCAACCATGGCAGAACAACAGATGAAAGATTTGTTTGCTGCCGACCCAGACCGTTTTAAAAAATTCTCCATCACGTTTGAAGACATTTTGTTTGATTTCTCCAAAAACCGCATTGATGATAAAACGATGGCGCTTTTAACTCAATTGGCCAAAGAATGTAAGCTAAAGGAAGCAATCGAAGCAATGTTTTCGGGCGAGAAAATTAATGAAACTGAAGGCCGCGCCGTTTTGCATACTGCATTAAGAAACGTAAGCAATAAACCACTAACTGTTGATGGTGAGAATATTACAGAAGAGGTAAACAAAGTTTTAAAGCAGATGGAAACTTTTTCTAACTCTGTTATTTCCGGCGAATGGAAAGGTTACAAGGGCGATGAAATTACAGATGTTGTAAATATTGGAATCGGCGGATCGGATTTAGGTCCGGTGATGGTTACCGAAGCTTTAAAATCCTACAAAACTCGTTTAAACCTGCACTTTGTTTCTAATGTTGACGGAACGCACATTGAAGAAACTTTAAAGACTTTAAATCCGGCAACAACGCTGTTTTTAGTGGCTTCCAAAACTTTTACCACACAGGAAACCATGACAAACGCGCACACTGCACGCGATTGGTTTATTAAAAGCGGTGGGAAAGATGAAGATGTTGCCAAGCATTTTGCGGCGCTATCAACCAATGCTAAAGCAGTGGAAGCTTTTGGCATCGATACTAAAAATATGTTTGTTTTTTGGGATTGGGTTGGCGGAAGATATTCTTTATGGAGTGCAATTGGTCTTTCTATCGCTTTAAGCATTGGTTTTGATAACTTTAAAGAACTGCTAACGGGCGCACATGCAGCGGATGAGCATTTCAGGACTACTGATTTCGAACAAAATATTTCTGTTATGTTAGGCGTTCTTGGTATTTGGTACAATAACTTTTTCGGATCAGAAACAGAAGCTATTCTACCTTACGATCAATACCTGCACCGTTTTGCTGCTTATTTTCAGCAGGGCGATATGGAAAGCAACGGTAAACATGTGGACCGGAACGGTAATGAAGTGGATTACTCTACCGGGCCAATTATCTGGGGCGAACCCGGCACAAACGGGCAACATGCTTTCTACCAGTTAATTCATCAAGGAACCAAATTAATTCCTTGCGATTTTATTGCGCCTGCACAAAGTCATAACCCAACTGGCGAGCATCATCCAATCTTGTTATCCAACTTCTTTGCACAAACCGAAGCGTTGATGAACGGCAAAACCGAAGAAGAAGTAACCGCAGAATTAAAAGCTTCCGGCAAAACCGCAGAAGAGATTGAAAAACTAGCGTCTTTTAAAGTTTTTGAGGGCAACCGGCCAACCAATTCTATTTTGCTTAAAAAGATCACGCCGCGCTCTTTAGGCAGCCTGATCGCTTTTTACGAACATAAAATATTTGTACAAGGCATTATCTGGAACATTTTCAGTTTCGACCAATGGGGCGTAGAATTAGGCAAACAATTAGCCGTAAAAATTCAGAAAGAATTAAAAGGTGATGAAACAGTTTCTGATCATGATTCTTCTACTAATGGTTTGATTAATCAGTATAAGGATTGGCGGTAAAGAATTTAGGCGGTAAAAGAAGCATCTGTAAATTGCAGATGCTTCTTTAAATTTATAATTTTAACTTGATTAAAAGTTACAATAATGGCATTACAATTTATTCATGATATAAAAGGTAACACAACTGGTGTATTTATTCCGATTGAGGAATGGCAGGATTTAAAAACAAAATATACTGATTTACAAAAGGAAGAAGCTGAAAATACAGCAGAGCTTGCACCTTGGCAAAAACAAGTTATCGATGACAGGTTAAATGATTACTATAACAATCAGGAGGATGTAAGCGATTTTGATAAAACTTTGGATGATGTTGAAAAAAACCTATGAGTTATACTTTTGTAAACAGGCCTGCTGTTAGTCTTGATATTATTAGCGCAGTTAACTATTATAAAAGTATTAATCCACAACTTGCAAAACAGTTTTTATTTCGCATTCGTGAAGCCAAAACTTACATCGTTAAATTTCCATTTGGCTTTCCAATAAAATACAAAGAAGTTAGAACGCTATTGCCAAAACAGTTTCATTATTTTATTCATGAGGACAAAAAGCAAATTATAGTTCTTACCATTATCCATGCTTATAAAAACCCTGCTGATTATTCTGGAAGATAGCAACAGGCGAGGACTCTAATTATACTTCTTTTACACCCCTTTTTTCACAAACTTAAACTGAACTATATAAAGTCTAATATATTTTTTCAATTAAAATAGTTTTCCCTCAATAGGTTACAGTTAAAAATACTTAAGATTCCAAAAGTTAATTGTAAATTTCTAATGGACTTTATATAATTTCAATTCTATTTTTCCTCCAACAACTTTTTAACTTCTGCTTGTAATACGGGAAGATGATTTACAACAACATTCCAAATCACGATATCATTCACATTATCATAAGCATGAATTACTTTGTTGCGAAGATCAACAATCATTCTTGCATAAGAAATCTCAACAGAAGGATTAATTTTCAATAATTTATTTACAGCTTCTCCAATAATTTCGAGTTCTCGTTCTACAGCACGCCGTTTGGTTTTACTGGCTTTATATTCTGTAAATATTCGTTTTCCTTCCAAATGTTCGTCAATGGATATTATTGCTTGTAAAACGTCAGCAAGCAACTTCTTCTCCTGAAGGTTCATAAAACAAGCAGCTTGTTACTATCAATACTTTCAATCAAATATGGATTGTTTAGTGTCTCTTCTGCAACCAATTCTACTTGTAATTTCAATAAATCCTGCAATGCATATAAGAGTTTGAAATAGTTATTTCCGTAAGTTTGAAAATCCATATTAGGAGAAAAACGGATTAAAAAATCTACATCACTATCAGCCTTCATTTTACCAGATGCAGCACTGCCAAAAAGATAAGCTTGTTCTACGCCATAAGTGCGCATCAGCTTTTGTATTTCGGGAAGGTTATTTTTAATCAAAGGTTGCATACTACCTAATAGATTTTATTTCAAATACTTCTTTTACACACCTTTTTTCATAAACTTCACCTGGAATAATTTGCCCCATTTTTTACCGGTTACAAAAATGCGGTTGGTAGCGGCATCATAAGCAATACCGTTTAAAACATCATTTCCCGGATCTGTATTGGCTGGCCTTTGTTCCATCGGATAAATATTTTTCATATCTATCCGTTGCATTACAGCACCGGTTTTAGGGTTTATGGCCAGAATGGTATCTTTGGTATAAACATTGGCATAAATTTTACCGTCGATGTATTCCAGTTCGTTCAGGTTATCGATCTGGCCTTTATCGTCATAAACATCAATGGAACCCGTTAAAGTGTATTTATTTTTATCCAGGAAATAAATTCGGTTAGAACCATCTGTATTTAAAATCCGTTTTCCATCAAAACATAATCCCCAGCCTTCACGACCAACGGTGTAAGAAAAAGTGGAGAGCTGTTTAAAGGTTTTTGCATCATAAACAAAGCCTATTTGTTCTTTGTAAGTTAACTGGATAATTTTATCGCTTATCATGGTGATGCCTTCGCCAAAATACAAGGGATTAAGTTTTACAGACTGTAACACCCTGCCTGTAGCTACGTCAACTTTTCTCAGGCTGGAATGGCCATAATCGCCCCCACTTTCATAAAAAAAGCCGTTATGATATTCCAGTCCTTCAGTATAACAAGCCGTATCATGCGGAAATACTTTTTCTACCTGGTAAGTCAGTTCTTCCGGTGCTTTAGCCGCTAACAAAACAATGTTGGTACTTACCGGCGTACCGCTTTTTCCCTGGTAAACAGTTGCCGTTATTTGTTTGATGCCTAAAGGAAGTGTATCCGTTTTTAAGGTAAAAGCTGATAAATCTTTTTTAGCACCTAAACGATTGTTATCTAACTGATAAACCACCGAATCTACCTGGTAACCTTGCGGCGCATTGATTTGAAGCAGTACATCTTTTCCTGCAGAAACATTGCTGCCAGCTTCTAAATTGATGGATAAAGAAGCATTATCTTCCTGGTTATTGGTTTTGTTGCGGCAAGCGTACAAACTTAAAACGGTGCAAAAACTTAAAAGAATTATTTTTTTATTCATTGTTATATTTTATTCTAAATTATTCTGCGTTAATAAACGCCAGAAAAGTAGTACGCTATGCTTCCCCTCTTGAGAGGGGTTAGGGGTGTGTTCTTCTCTTTATTTATCAACTTCATTAAAAGCTGCAATATAAGCTTCCAATGTTCTTAAAATGTTAAACATATCGGTTTTTACTTCGTACTCGGTAAAACGTAAAACATTTAGTTTATAATTTGTTAACTCTTGAGTTCTGTTTAAATCTTTATCTGTAATTTCTTCATGATATCTTCCGTCAATTTCAATTACCAGATTTAACTCCGCACAGTAAAAATCTACAATATAATTTAATAAAGGTTTTTGGCGATGAAAATCATATCCGTAAAACTGCTTTGCTTTTAATTCCTGCCAAAGCTTAATTTCTCCTGGTGTGCTGTTGTTGCGGAGGTCTCGGGAAAGTTGTTTTAGTTTTGGATTGTAGGGAATGATTTTTCTTGGCATAAATCAACTTTAAAAAAGGACACACCCCTAACCCCTCTCAAGAGGGGAAATCGCTCACAGATACAGCAAATTTAAATACTCCTGGTAATTTAATCAATCAATAAGGGTCAGGCCAGAAAGCATTCTGAATATGGTTTAAACGGTAATTACCTTGCTTATCAAACAAGATGGCAATAATATCAAAACGTGCTTCTCCGTTAAAATCCATCAGTTCTATAAATTCATCGGCTGCACTTACTAATAACGCTTGTTTTTCGGTATCTACAAAATCTTCTGGTTCACCAAAAGCGTTGCCTGTCCGCGTTTTTACTTCTACAAAAATGATGGTTTTATGCTGATAAGCAATCAAATCAACTTCTGCCTTGCCGAAACGCCAGTTCTGATCCAAAATTTCATAACCCGCACTTTCCAGATATTGTTTGGCCAGCTCCTCGCCTTTTCGACCTAAGTTATTGTGTTCTGCCATTATTTTAAAATAACAGAACCTAAAAAGTCGGAAATGTTTTTCTCTACTTTTTTCATGTGCTGATACTGGTTCAGCAAAATATCTACATCTGCTTCTTCGGTTGTTTTTTGAAGTTCCCGGCGGATACCTTCCAAAATCTGGTCAACTTTTCTCTTTTTAAGATGAAAAATGGCCCCCAGAATAGTAGCCTTCATATTATCCTGTTCGCCTGCCACCAGGATTTTGTGCATTTCGTACCAGTTTTCGCTCAAACTATAAGGCGTAGAAACCATAGAAACAGCCAGATCAGCAACGGAACGGTCAGGATGATGGATAAAAAAGGTCTCGTCTGGCAAGCGGCCATTTTCCAGTTCCTGCCGGTAAAGTTCAACCACATTCTTGCTTTCCGGGTTCTCAAATTCCACATCGCTTAATTCGGCAATCATAAACGGACCGATGTAAGTATTGGCAATGCCATCCCAATCGATCATTTTATTGCCATAAGTAATCAGCAATCGCACAATTTCTTTTTCCTGCGTGTCTTCTGCGGATACTGTTTTTACCGGTATATTTTCGGTAACCGACGTTTCTGAAACCGGTTTGTAAGCTGGCTGGTCCTGCTTTTTTGATTTTGCCAGCCGCATTTTGTTCAGCTCGGTCAGCAGCGAACGCTCATCCATTTGCAGCAGCAAACTGCATTCCTTTACAAAAACAGAAGCTTTGATCGAATCCGGAATTTTTGCGATGCTTTCTACGATTTCCCGGATTACCTCTGCTTTTTTGATCGGATCATTTCCGGCATCTTTCAGCAGTGTGCTTGTTTTATAGAGGATAAAATCTTTTTGATGCTGATCGATATAGGTTTTAAAAGCAGCCGTTCCAACTTTCCGTACAAAAGAATCCGGATCATGCCCATCCGGAAAAGTAACTACTTTTACGTTCAAACCTTCTTCCAAAATCAAATCCAAACCGCGTAATGCAGCTTTGATACCGGCCGCATCGCCATCATACAAAATGGTAATGTTTTTGGTGGAACGGCCAATCAAGCGGATTTGCTCAACCGTTAACGACGTTCCGGAAGATGCTACCACGTTTTCAATTCCCGCCTGGTACACAGAAATCACATCGGCATAACCTTCTACCAAATAACAATTATCGGTTTCGCGAATGGCTTTTTTAGCGAAGTATAAACCATAAAGGATGCTGGATTTATGGTAGATTTCTGATTCCGGCGAGTTGACATATTTTGGAACACTTTTGTCGTTCTTCAAAGTCCTTCCACCAAAACCAACTACACGGCCGGTAAAGCTGTGGATCGGGAACATTACGCGGCCGCGGTAACGGTCGTACAAAGTTCCGTTATCACGTTTTACCGATAAACCGCTTTCCAATAAAAATTCCTGCTGATAATTCTGCTTGATGGCCGCCGTACTAAACGCATCCCAATTATCCGGAGAGTAACCTAATTCAAACTTGCGGATAATATCTTCCCGAAATCCCCGCTCTTTAAAATAACTTAAACCGATGTTCTGGCCTTCGGCCGTTTCCAACAAACTCTCCTGAAAAAATTTGGCCGCAAAAGCAGAAACTACCATCAGGCTTTCGCGGCGGTTGTCTTCTTCTTTGTTTTCGGGCGTTTGCTGGTCTTCTTCTACCTCGATATTGTACTTTTTGGCGAGCCATTTCAGCGCTTCAGGATACGTGAATTTCTCGTGCTCCATCAAAAAAGTAACCGCAGAACCGCCAAGACCTGTAGAAAAATCCTTGAAAATACCTTTTACGGGAGAAACGGTGAAGGAAGGCGTTTTCTCATTGGCAAAAGGTGAAAGACCAACATAATTGGCACCACGTTTTTTCAACTGTACAAACTCGCCGATTACTTCGGCAATATCTGTTGCTTCAAAAATTTTATCTATCGTGGCTTTCTTGATCATCAAAAACAAAAATAAGGTTTTGGTTTGATACGACATTCCGCAGAAGCCGTTTTACACCTTAAACTATTGATGCTTCTTTTATCACCTGTTTTTAGGGTTTTTCAAAACCTCGTTATCAAATTCTAAATTATTCTGTTTGAATTAATCGTATTTTCGCCGCTCAAAAAAAGTATTTTAAGATGAGCCAACGAACAAAAATCAAGGCGCTTTTGCAAAGCGGGCAAACCGGATTTGAAACTACAGTAAAAGGCTGGGTGCGTACTTTCCGCAACAATCAGTTTATTGCTTTAAATGATGGCTCAACCAATAATAACCTGCAAATTGTTGTTGATTTTGAAAATACCGACCCGGCACTTTTAAAACGTTTGACAACCGGCGCAGCAATCAGCGTAACCGGACAAGTAGTTGCTTCGCTGGGAAAAGGACAAAAAGTAGAGGTAAAAGCAGCATCGATAGAAATCCTGGGCGATTCTGATCCGGAGAAATTTCCGCTTCAACCCAAAAAACACAGTCTGGAATTTCTGCGGGAAATTGCACATTTGCGTTTCCGTACCAATACTTTTGGCGCTGTTTTTAGGGTAAGGAATACGCTGGCTTTTGCCGTTCACCAGTTTTTTCAGGAACGCGGATTTGTTTACCTCAACACACCCATTATCACTGCTTCGGATGCGGAAGGTGCAGGCGAAACTTTCCACGTAACTAATTTCGATCTAAATAATATCCCCAAAACTGCTGAAGGAGAAGTTGATTACAAAGAAGATTTCTTCGGAAAAGCAACAAATTTAACCGTTTCCGGCCAGCTGGAAGGCGAACTGGGCGCTATGGCTTTAAGCGATATTTATACTTTCGGGCCAACTTTTCGTGCTGAAAATTCTAATACGACAAGACATTTAGCCGAGTTCTGGATGATCGAACCGGAAATGGCTTTTTATGATCTGGAAGATAATGCAAACCTGGCAGAAGAGTTGTTAAAATACGTGATAAAAGAAGCATTGGAAAAAAATGCAGAAGACCTGGAATTTTTAGCACAGCGTTTGGCCGAAGAAGAAAAGCAGAAACCGCAGCAGGAACGCTCGGAAATGACTTTGCTGGAAAAGCTGAAATTTTGTTTAGACAACGATTTTGAGCGCTTAACTTATACGGAAGCGATTGATATTTTGAAAAACTCTTCCCAAAATAAAAAGAAGAAATTTAATTATTTGATTGAAAGCTGGGGCGCAGATTTACAATCAGAGCACGAACGTTACCTGGTTGAAAAACACTTTAAAAAACCGGTGATCTTAACCGATTACCCGGCAGAAATTAAAGCTTTTTACATGCGCCAGAACGAGCCGGATGCTGAAGGAAGAAAAACAGTACGTGCAATGGATATTTTATTCCCGGGAATTGGCGAAATGGTTGGCGGCTCGCAACGTGAAGAACGTTTGGATAAACTGGAGCAGCGCATGGACGAAATGGGCATTCCAAAAGAAGAATTAGATTGGTATTTGGATACACGCAGGTTTGGTACTTGTCCGCACGCCGGTTTTGGTTTAGGTTTTGAACGATTGGTTCAATTTGTTACTGGTATGGGAAATATTCGTGATGTAATTCCTTTCCCTCGTTTTCCAAAAAATGCGGAGTTTTAAGGAAGGCGAAAGGTAAAGGGTTGAAAGGTT
The DNA here is from genome assembly GCF_009754915.1 of Mucilaginibacter arboris. Classification (GTDB taxonomy): domain Bacteria; phylum Bacteroidota; class Bacteroidia; order Sphingobacteriales; family Sphingobacteriaceae; genus Mucilaginibacter_A; species Mucilaginibacter_A arboris. Next base: position 42,479 of record NZ_WPIK01000005.1, read on the forward strand.
AAAGGCAGAAAAAATAAAAATGAACCCAGAAATCACCATCCAAAAAGTACAACCAGAAGAAGCGGCACAATTCGCAAAGTTTAGTGCTGATCTGTTTTCTGAAACTTTTGCGGAGTTCAACGATCCGAAGGATATGGAAAATTATCTTGCCGAGGCTTTCAACATAAATAAAATCGAGGAGGAATTAACTAACCCGCACACATACTGTTTTTATGCCAGTAAAAACAGTATGCCTATTGGCGGTATCAAATTCATTGTTGATACTGCCGATGCTTCTTTTACCGGTATAAAATCAGCAGAAATTTCAAGACTGTATGTTGCAAAAGCTTATCATAACCAAAAAATTGGTGCAATGTTAATGCAGTATGCAATTGATTGGGCTTTGCAAAATAAGACTGAAAAATTATGGCTGGGCGTTTGGGAAAAGAACCAGAAAGCAATTGATTTTTATCTGCAATGGGGATTTACAAAAACAGGAATTGTGGATTTTAAACTTGGAAATGATTTGCAGCAAGATTGGCTGATGGAAAAACAGTTGCGCTAATTTTTTACTTTTCTTCCTGATAATCTTTATGCAATACTAAAAAGCTGGCGCGTTCTTCTTTGTGAAAAGGAACATCCCAGTTTCCCTGATAGCTTATTTTTGTTGGCAATAGTTCGCCATCAAAACGGTTTAGTTCGATATCCATTTGTACATTAAAATCCATTACAAAGTTTTTAAATTTCATATCCACATATCTTCCTAAAATCTGAAAATTACGCCGGTCAAAAATTGTGGTTAATTCTTTGATCATCACGTCGTCTTTTTGCCCATCAAGTAAATCAGGACGCTGGATAACCTTAAAACGATAAACCGGAATTGAATCCAGATAAGTTCCCCTGGCAAATTCATAACGATACAAGTTCTTCATATCCGGAGAAAAAATCTCTGTTTTTTTGCTGATAAAAGGAATACCGCTGATTGGCCGTCCCGGACTAAAAATCAAAGTTTTTAATTTGTCTTTGTACGATTCATTTTTCCCGCCGGCATTAGGCGAACCTCCGCCTTTTACAAAATCAGAATTGTACGCATTCATAAAAATGTAATCGAACATTTCTACGGTATATAATTCATATTTTCCGTTATGCTTGTAAACCTGTCCACTGTCAAGCCTGGCTAAATATTGAATCTTGTGCTTTCCGGATACATTGCTATGGCTTAGTTTCCGGTAAATCTTACCTTCTACCTTATCGTTTTTGTTATAAGTATAAACCCTGTTTTCTGCGGTAAAAGCATATTTTTTCATGTTGCGGAAAGCTTCATAAAAGCTGGTATCGCGCAGGATCTGGTCAATAAAATCCTGTACATACAAGCCGCCTCTCGCACGAACGGTTGCAACTGCTGTATCTACTACAATTGTTTTTACGGTATCCGGGTTAAATCTTTTAATCTCTTGAGAAAAAGCGCAGGAGAACGAAACCAGTAGCAGGAACAGCGCGGCGGCTTTTTTCATAACTTAATTATTACGGCAAAAGTAAAGGATTAAAACACAGCAGCAAAACCAGCGGAATTATCAAAACGGATATAAATTGAAATGCAAAGGCAACTTTAACCAGTACCGTACGCAAAAACGGATATAAAAATTGCGTAAAAACACCTGTACAATTACAGTTTTATTACGATTAAAACAGCTCTCTTGATTGTAGAAATTTACACTCATAATCCACAAGGATTAACAGTGTAATTATGAAAAAAATATTATTTATCGTCCTGTTAAGTGCAGGAACAGTTGTACACGCACAACAACAAACAAAAGTTAATAACCCAATTAAAGGATGTTGGGTTGTAGAAAACAATGTTAGATCTCCGAAAAAACAAGTGGTTAAATTTTATAACGCCAATCTACAGTTGATCTACCAGGAAGATTATGACAGGAAAGTTTTAAACTATTCCAGGAAACACGTCCGGAAAATGCTTGACCGTGCTTTGCTTACTGTTTTAAATAGCCAGAACAGCTTTGACAAAACTGCCTCAATGGCAAACATCATCAGGCATCGTCATTAAACCACCCTAATTTTTTACCCTGTTAAATAATCATTTTTTGTCTTCCGATATCGATAATCTGATGAACATTTTATATGTTTTGGACCATGTAAAACTTTACATCGACGTCATGCTGTCGGTACGCTTTTTGAACTTTTTAAGAAGGCTTGCCCGTTTACTGATCACGTAAAAACACGGTATGCTATTTACAACCTATTTTTATCAACTTTTTATTTGAATAAAAGCCAGAAAACATCTGCTTTTAAAAAGATGGACGGCACTTTCTTTTATACAAAACGCCGCAATACTTACCTTTTTATTTACCGTAATAACACGTTTCTAAAACAAGCTTTTTAACGGTTTCCCACCTTTACAAGTTGGAATAAATTTGATAAGAATAACAATCCAATTATCAATTTATTTAAAATCCAATTATCATGAAAACCATTAAAATTTTCTCACTTACTTTAAGCTTGCTTTTTTTATTAACAAATGTTAAAGCAGGCAAACCTCATCCTCATGCCATGTATTCTGTGAAGTTTTCCATCACTGCATTTATTGATGCGGATACCCGCGGCATTTGCGATGGCCTTACAGATATTATTGCCGATAATGCAAAGTTTAGTATAATTCGTGGCGATGACATGTGGAGTTTTAACAAAAAACAGCTTGTTGATCACATGGAAAGCATGAGCGGCATAAAGCAAAATTGCACAACAAGTTGGAATATTGTAGAATCTTTTAACAGCTATGTTTTGATAAAAGTAAAAATGAAATATCCAACATTTTCACGTTATAATTATGTGACGATGAATGAATGCAGCGACGGATGGAAAATCACAAACATATCAAGTATTTTTATCCAGTGAAACAACTTTTGCCATTTCGGCCCCAGGGAGAAATCTTCATCAAGAAAGATTAACTTGTAAAGATCAAAGAAGATTTCTCCCTTCACTTTTAATTAACAATCACAACAATTTTATACTTGTAAAAGAAGCATCGGTTTAATTGCCCAATTGCTTTACGGCTAAATAAGCCATTAAACCCGTACTCAATTCTAACGCACTTTCATCAATATCAAAAGTTGGCGTATGCACGGAAGAAGTAATACCACGTTCTTCGTTCCTTGTTCCTAAACGATAAAAACAAGCATCGGCAACTTGCGAATAATAAGCAAAATCTTCGGCAGCCATCCAGATATCCAGGTCTTCCACGTTTTCTTTTCCCAGGTAATCTTCTGCAAAACCACGAACGCTGGCTGTTAGTTTTTCTTCATTGATTAAAAAAGGATAACCTTTTCTAATCTCAAAATCGCAGCTTCCGCCCATACTTTCGGCCATGCCTTCCGCCATTTTTTTCATCCGGATATGCGCTTCTGCACGCCAGTTTTCATCCATCGTGCGGAACGTTCCTTCCAGATAAACTTCATTGGGAATAACGTTTGTTGCCCCGTTTGCAATTACTTTTCCAAAAGACAAAACAGAAGGTGATTTTGGATCAGCAAAACGGCTAACAACCTGTTGTAATGCCGTTAAAATATGTGCAGTGATAATTACCGGATCAATATTCTGTTGCGGCTGAGCGCCGTGGCCGCCTTTTCCTTTTACGGTTACATAAATTTCATCCGTAGAAGCCATGTATTTCCCGGCACGAAAACCTACTTTTCCGGCATTTATCAAAGGCATTACATGCTGCCCGATCACGGCTTGCGGTTTCGGGTTTTCCAGAACGCCTTCTTTAATCATTAGGCTTGCTCCGCCGGGAAGTTTTTCTTCTGCCGGCTGAAAAATAAACTTTACCGTTCCGCCAAATTCTGCTTTTAACTGATTTAGAATATTAACCGTTCCTAATAACGATGAAGTATGAACATCATGGCCGCAAGCGTGCATTACTCCCGGATTTTTTGATTTGTACGGAACATTATTCGCTTCGGTAATGGGCAATGCGTCCATATCTCCGCGTAAAGCAACTACCTGCTCAGAAGGCTTATCACCTTTTAACAAAGCTACTAAGCCGTTTCCCGCCATTCTTTCATAAGAAATTCCAAGTTTATCCAATTTAGAAGCAACAAATGCACGTGTATTTTCTTCGTGAAAAGAAAGTTCAGGATTTTCGTGGAGATATCTTCGGTTTGCAATTACTTCCTGATGGATGTTTTTTGCAAGCTCCTGTATTTTAGTTTTTATCATCGGTGGTATCCAGTTTTGAGGGATTGATTTTCTCTGAAACAAGAAACAATGTTGGGAACTGCGGACGTAAATCGCGCATTAGTTTTTGTGCTTCCAGCCTTGTCCGGAAATCTCCTGCCTTGATCTTATAATTTGGTTCCTGGTAAATAATGTAAGTCCTTAAATCAGGATGCATTTGGTTAAACTCGGCTTGTTTAGCGTAAATTTCCTTACGGTCTGAGCTGATAAAAAACTGAACGCGATAACCCCATCCGGAACCGCTTCCTATTTTTCCTGAGGCAGATTTATCCGTTAATAAACGATGTGCAATTAAGGTATCAATCCTCGGGTCTTTAATTACTTCAACTTCACCACGGGTTTGTGCAAACGAAAAAGAAATACCTGTTAAAAAAAACACTGCTAAAAGAAGCATCCGGGCTGGTAAACCTGTCCGGATGCTTCTTTTATTAACTAAATCTTGATAGATACTCATGTTATTTTGACTGACACTTGTTTAGGCAGTTCCAATACCATGGCAGTTTTTATATTTTTTGCCGCTTCCGCAAGGGCAAGGATCATTACGGCCAATCTTTGGCTCTACTTTTACCGGCGTTGGTTTTTGTAATTCACGCGTATCTTCATCTGGCACACCATTCGTTTCGTGTACTAATTGCGGTTTAGTGGTACGCATCTGGCGTAAATCCATTTTAGGTTCCGGCCTTGCTTCGCGGATTTCTTCCGGCTGCTGTTGTACCGGAATGCCTCCTTTAAATAAGAAACTAACAATCTCTTTATTTACGTTGGATAGCATCTGGCGGAACAACTCAAAAGCCTCGAACTTGTAAACCAATAATGGGTCTTTTTGCTCGTAAACTGCATTTTGTACAGATTGCTTCAGCTCGTCCATTTCACGCAGATGCTCTTTCCAGGCATCATCAATAAAAGTAAGCACTACGTTTTTCTCGAAAGATTTAACCACTTCGTGGCCTTCGTTTTCTACCGCTTTTTGCAAAGGAACAGCAACCTGGATGCCATGAACACCATCAGTAAACGGAACAATGATATTTTCGATCATGTTGCCGCGGGTATCAAAAACATCTTTTAAAACCGGATATGCCTGTTTTGCAATTGCTTCTGATTTCCGTTTGTAGTAATCCGTAATTTCATGGAAAGCTGTTTCTACCAGAACCTGGTTTGTTTTAGATGCAAATTCATCATGCGTAATAGCAGTATCTACAGAAAACAAACGAATCATTTCTAACTGAAAACCTTCAAAGTTGTTTGCGTCTTTAAATTCGGTAACTACATCTTCTGCAACATCAAAAATGGTATTGTTTAAATCAACGTCTAAACGTTCGCCAAACAAAGCGTTTTTACGGCGCGTGTAAATTACAGTACGCTGCGAGTTCATCACGTCATCATATTCCAGCAAACGCTTACGGATGCCAAAGTTGTTTTCTTCCACTTTTTTCTGTGCACGTTCGATAGATTTAGTGATCATGGAATGCTGGATCACTTCTCCATCTTCAATTCCCATCCGAACCATCAAACCCGAAATACGTTCGGACCCAAACAACCGCATCAGGTCATCTTCTAACGAAACGAAGAACTGGGAAGAACCCGGATCGCCCTGACGACCAGAACGGCCACGTAACTGACGGTCAACCCGACGGGATTCATGCCGTTCTGTACCCACAATAGCCAAACCGCCAACTTCTTTTACGCCTTCGCCTAATTTAATATCTGTACCACGGCCAGCCATATTGGTAGCAATGGTTACCGTGCTTGCTTTACCGGCTTCGGCTACAATATCTGCTTCTTTCTGGTGCATTTTCGCATTCAGAACGTTGTGTTTGATGCCTCGCAGTTTCAGCATCCGGCTTAATAATTCTGAAATTTCTACCGAAGTTGTACCAACCAGAACCGGACGGCCTGCTTTTGTTAAAGCTACAATTTCATCGGCAACAGCATTATATTTTTCGCGGATGGTACGGTAAACCAAATCCTGGCGGTCTTCGCGGCTTGCAGGTGTATTGGTTGGAATTTCAACTACATCCAGTTTGTAAATTTCCCAGAACTCACCTGCTTCTGTTACGGCCGTACCCGTCATGCCGCAAAGTTTGTGGTACATGCGGAAGTAATTTTGCAAAGTAACCGTAGCAAAAGTTTGTGAAGCATCTTCTACTTTCACATTTTCTTTAGCTTCGATTGCTTGGTGCAAACCATCAGAATAACGGCGGCCATCCAAAACACGGCCGGTTTGTTCATCCACAATTTTTACTTTGCCGTCATCCAGAATATATTCGGTATCCCGTTCAAACAAAGTATAAGCTTTTAACAATTGGTTAACGGAGTGGATACGCTCTGATTTAATCGAAAAATCGCGCATCAGCTCGTCTTTTTTAGCTACTTTTTCTTCGGAAGATAAACTTGATTTTTCAATCTCGGCAACTTCTGTTCCTACGTCTGGCATTACAAAGAAATGTGGGTCTTCTCCGGAAGTGGTGATCAGTTCAATACCTTTTTCAGTCAGTTCTACTTGGTTGTTTTTTTCATCGATTACAAAAAACAGTTCGGCATCAACTTTAGGCATTTCCTTGTTCTGGTCCTGCATGTAATAGTTTTCAGTTTTGTTGAGTACTTGTTTGATGCCACTCTCACTCAAAAACTTAATCAATGCTTTATTTTTTGGTAAACCACGATGCGCGCGCAATAAAGCTAAACCCCCTTCATCGACACCTGATTTATTCTCTGCAATTTGCTTTTTTGCTTCGTTTAATTTTGTGGTGATATAACTTTTCTGTGCATTTACCAAACGTTCGATACGCGGTTTCAAATCATAAAACTCATGCTCATCACCACGCGGAACCGGACCGGAAATGATCAAAGGCGTACGGGCATCGTCAATTAAAACTGAATCAACCTCATCCACCATTGCGTAATGCAATTTGCGTTGTACTAATTCTTCCGGACTGCGTGTCATATTGTCACGCAGGTAATCAAAACCAAACTCGTTATTGGTACCGAAAGTAATATCTGCTAAATAAGCATTCCTGCGTTCTTCTGAATTTGGTTCGTGCCTGTCAATACAATCAACCGATAAACCATGAAACTCGTACAATGGCCCCATCCATTCGCTATCCCGACGGGCCAAATAATCATTTACGGTAACAATATGTACACCTTGTCCGGCCAAAGCATTTAAGTAAGCAGGCAAAGTAGCAACTAAGGTTTTACCTTCACCCGTTGCCATTTCTGCAATTTTTCCCTGATGCAAAACGATACCGCCAATCAACTGAACATCATAATGTACCATATTCCAGGTAACTTCGTTTCCGGCAGCAATCCAGGTATTATGGTGGATCGCTTTATTGCCAGAAATCAGCACATTCTTTTTATAAGCAGCCAGTTCACGGTCAAAGTCCGTAGCGGTAACTTCTAACGTCTTGTTATTGGCTAAACGCTTTGCCGTTTCTTTAACTACCGCAAAAGCTTCAGGCAAAATCTCCATCAGGATAGCTTCCAGCTCTGTATTGCGGTCTTTTTCCAGCTTATCAATTTCCGTGTAAAGTTCTACTTTGCGGTTAACTTCTAAGGTTTGGTCATTCTCTACCTCATCTTTTGCAGCTTGTATTTGTGCATCTGTTTTTTCTAAACCAGCTTTAATACGCGCTTTAAAATCAAGCGTTTTTGCACGCAGCTCATCATTACTGATCTGATCCAGCTTTGAAAATTCTGCTTTTATTTTTTCTACTAAAGGTTGTACACCTTTAACGTCTCTCTCCGATTTATTTCCGAAAAGTTTACTGATAAATCCCAACATGTTGTAATCTCTAAGATAAAATACTCCGTTTGCAACAATTACGCCAACGGTAACCGAAGCCATAATGGCAGGTAAAAATACGGATTTCGATTGAAAAACCGTATTTACTATAGAATAGCTTTAGAGAAAACAGAAAATACTTCTTTTGTTACTTATTATTGCAGGCCCTGTTTAACATTTATCCCAGGAAAATCCTGATGCTTCTTTTATCGCATCAAAATGGAAGTTTATCCGTTGCTGCCGTACAAAAGGCAATGGCGTTGCCAATTTTTAGGTGATAAAAGAAGCATCGCCAATAAAATAAAGGGAACCAAGTTTAAACAGCTTCTTAAGGAAAAAGAACAATTGCTTTTTTCTTGTGCGTTCTTTTGCTTGATCAAAAGAACCAAAAATCAAGAATGCCGGATCGCCTCCGGGCGGCATTCAGCCCTGCGCGCCTGGGTGGCTACCTTTCTGGCGCCATACTGATTAGCGCCGTACGGATTGATCCTGATGCTTCTTTTACCGCATAAAAATGGGTGTTTGTCCTTGCTTTCGTACAAAAAGCCTTAAAGATTTTTAGGTGATAAAAGAAGCATATCAAACATCCCGAACAGCATTTAAACAGCCTTTACTTTCAATCAAAAGTGTAAAAACGAATCGTTAAGAAGCATATTGTTATATTTGTGATTATGGAAAAGCTATCAGATTTTATTAGCGTTGACCCCAATATCCAGTTTGGAAAACCAGTGTTTAAAGGAACGCGTGTACCTGTTCAAAGCTTATTTTGGCATTTGCAGGAAGGAATTTCTATTCATGATTTTTTGGGAAGATTTTTCAAGTGTGAGTTTTGAGCAGGCACAACGGGTAATTGCATGGGGCGCAAAACATTTTGAACTACCTGAAAGCGTTTTGGATGAAACTATTATTGGATGAAAACCTTCCCGTTAAGTTAAAATACCGCTTTATTGATCGTGGTTTTGATGTAAAAACCATTAAAGATATGCAGTGGCCGGGAAAGCAAAACGGTGAATTGCTGAAGCTAATACTTGAGCATAATTTTACTGCTTTAATTACGATTGATAATAACTTATCTTCTCAGCAAAACTTTAAGAATTATTCATTGAAAGTTGTTGTACTTATTGCACCTACTAACACTTATCCCAGAATCATGGATTTTTTTGATGCAATTGTCGATAAAATTCATGAAGATTTTACTGTTCCGCAAAGTGTTGTTCATCCAAAGTATAAATTGTAGCAGCAACAAAATGGCATAATTTCTAACAGCAAATTCTATCTTTGGCACATGAATATCCTGCTTCTTGGTTCAGGCGGAAGAGAAAGTGCTTTTGCCTGGAAGTTATCCCAAAGTCCAAAATGTGAGTCTTTATTTATTGCGCCAGGCAATGCCGGGACCGGAATTTATGGGCAAAACGTTAACCTCAACGTAACAGACTTTGAAGGGATCAAAAATTTGGTGCTTAAAAACAGTATTGATTTAGTTTTGGTTGGACCGGAAGAACCTCTGGTAAAAGGTATTCATGATTTTTTTCTGGAAGATGAATTCCTGAAACATATTCCTGTTATCGGCCCGCAAAAAGCAGCCGCACAATTAGAAGGAAGCAAAGATTTTTCCAAAGAATTTATGTTTAAAAACAGCATTCCAACCGCTGCTTCCAAAACGTTTACTTTAGAAACTTTAGAAGAAGGCCGCGCCTATTTAGCAACACACGGATTGCCAATTGTGTTAAAAGCGGATGGCTTAGCGGCCGGAAAAGGCGTTTTAATTTGTACCAGTTGGGATGAAGCACAAGAAGAATTTACATCAATGTTACGCGATGCGAAGTTTGGCGCAGCAAGTTCTAAAGTTGTAGTCGAGCAATTTTTGCAAGGCATTGAACTTTCTGTTTTTGTATTGACGGACGGAAAAAACTATAAAATTTTACCGGAGGCCAAAGATTACAAACGCATTGGCGAAGGCGATACCGGTTTAAATACCGGCGGCATGGGTTCTGTTTCGCCCGTCCCGTTTGCTGATGCTGCTTTTATGGCTAAAGTTGAAGAAAGAATTGTTATTCCAACTATAGAAGGTTTAAAGCGAGAAAACATTCCTTATAAAGGTTTCATTTTTATTGGCCTGATGAATTGTGGCGGCGAACCTTATGTCATCGAATACAACTGCCGCATGGGCGATCCGGAAACAGAAAGTGTTTTGCCCCGGATTGAAAATGATCTGGTAGAAGTTTTACAAGCCGTTGCAGATGAAAAACTGGATGAAATCAACCTTAAAATTTCTGATCAGTTTGCGGCTACTGTAGTTTGCGTTGCTGCCGGTTATCCCGGAGAATATGTTAAAGATAAAGTGATTACCGGTATTGAAAATGTTCGCGGTTCTTTTGTTTTTCATGCGGGAACCAAACTGGAAAACGAAGAAGTTAAAACTTCCGGCGGACGGGTTTTAGCGGTAACCAGTTTACAAGATACTTTATTTGATGCCTTGCAACAAGCCACTTTAGATGCTGCAAGAATTTACTGGGACGGACGGGTTTTTAGAAAAGATATTGGCTTCGACCTGATTTAATCATTTTTACCTGATAAAAGAAGCATGAAGAACCACAGCGATATTTTTATAAGAGATGACGGGCAAAGCTGGGACCATACCGATCCGGGTGTTAAAAGAAAAATTCTGGCTTACAATGAAGATTTAATGCTGGTAAAAGTAGCCTTTGAAACTGGCGCAATTGGAACAGCTCATCAACATATTCACACACAAACCACTTGTTTATTAAGTGGAAAGTTTGAAGTTACTATCGACGGAAAAACAGAAATTTTAAATGCCGGTGATAGCTTTTACGTTCCTCCGGTAAGTATGCACGGCGTGGTTTGTTTGGAGGAAGGTATTTTGCTGGATGCTTTTAATCCTCGAAGAGAAGATTTTTTGAAAGATTGAAAATATGTTATCGGCAAAAGTGCTTCTACTGAAAACCCAAATTTAAGCTGATAAAAGAAGCATCAGGTTATTAAACCTGATGCTTCTTTTATCAGCTGTTTTTCTTACTTCAGCAATTTTGCCAGCGTTTGCTCCAGGTCATCGCCCCGCAAATCTTTAGCAATAATTTTTCCGCTTGGATCAACCAAAAAATTTCCCGGAATAGAATGCACGCCGTATAAAGCTGCTACTTCATTGTCCCAAAATTTAAGGTCAGAAACATGGTTCCAAGTTAAGCCATCAGCTTTAATAGCTTGTAACCAGGCATCTTTTCCGTTTGGACGATCTAAAGAAACGCCTAAAACCGTAAAATTTTTGTTTTTATACTGATTGTAAACCTTTACCACATTCGGGTTTTCCTGCCGACAAGGTCCACACCAGGAAGCCCAGAAATCAATCAACACATATTTTCCTTTAAAAGAAGACAAAGAAACAGGTTTGCCGGAAGGGTCGTTTTGTGTAAAATTGGGCGCAACAGAACCTATAGACGTGGATTTTAACTGATCCAGCACTACTTTATAGTTTTTGCCGTTTTCGCTGGTTTGTACGGCTGGCGACAGGCTGCTAAATAAAGGGATTACTTCATTATAATCAGGCGAAGGCCCGCCAAAAGAACGTAAAGCATCCATACTAACAAAGGATGACGGGTTTTGCTGGATATACTTTTTCAGGATGCTTTTTTGCTCGGCCTGCAATTCTTTAAACTTATCGGCCAGTTTCGGGCGGTCTGCTTCTGTGGCCTTTTGGTATTCGTTGTTCAAAATTACGGCTTTGTCCATTACCGGTTTTATAGCGGCTGCCAGCTTTGCATTATCTTCATTTAATTTAGAACCGGTAATTTTAGCTTTTTTTACAGAATCTGTTCCATTAATCAAAATGCTGCCGTTTTCCAGATACATGGTTAATACATCCGCGCCAGGTCCTAAATTGTTAATCCCAATCCCAGAATGGTCAAGCAGTAATAATGCCTGCGTTGGTTCGGCTAAACTGCCTTTAAATTCAAAAATACCATCAATTAAGGCAACAGAATCAACCGAATTTTGTCCGTTTACGCGGCGCAGTAAATAAGCTTTTGCAGGCGGTTCCAGCTTTCCTACCTTACCTTTTACATCGTAATTTCCTGTTTGTGCATTAGCCAGCAAAGGCAAAGAAGCCAGCATTAAAAACAAAATTTTCTTCATGTTATATTTTATGTTGATAAAAGAAGCACTGTTATAAAGTTTAAAAGACGAAAAGGCCGGAAGCCGGAAAGTAAAAACAAACTTAAAACAAGCATCCAAACTCTCTGACTTAACCATTTTCAAACTAAAATCATCCATCTATTTTTAGGTGATAAAAGAAGCATCTCACTTATTTTATAAATCATTAAATCAGTTTTTGATAAGTGCGCCACCATAAATCTGGCATTTCGCCTGATACAGCCAGCAAGTAATCATCGTAATGACAAGGTACCCAATGAAAGCGTTCATTTTTAGATCCTGCTGTTGGATACGGAATTTGCATCCACCAACGCTCAGACTTTTTACTTTTTACAAAAACCAATTCGTGCTCTTTATGCTTTAAACTCGTTTTATAGATCAAATATTGTGATTTAGGATGCAAGGGGAAATCTTTTTTCCGGTTGTAAAAGCCATCAATAAAATACCAGATCATTTGCGATAGCAATGCCGCTGTTTGTCCGTTGCTATCATAAGCCGGGTTAAATTCATAAAAACCAATCGAACTTAATTTATCATTAAAACCGGCATAACGGCAAATCTGGCAGGCATCTTCTCCATAAAAACCATTTGGAACAGCGTTAAAATTAGCTTGTGCATCGGATGAACGGATAGCGCCAATATCAAAACTAATCATGCTGGCATTGCGGATTATTGGTTCTGCTAATTGTATTTTCCCGGTTAAAGAACCTAAACGATGGGCATCAAAAAACAGCTTGTCCATCATCAGCAACCGTTCCTGGTTTACAAAATACGTTTGATACCCGAGATTGCTGTAATTGAACAGCATATCCGGTTCGTGCATAAATATTTTGTTGAGGTAAGCGGATGAAGTCGTTTCAATACTATCTGGAAAAGTATCATCTTCCATATCCAAATGTGCATCAACAATTACCAGATCAACTTTTTGTTCCAGCACTTCATAAGCCAAATATTGAGCATAAGTTAAATCCTGGCTGCCGCCGATAATAATTGGCAGAATATCCATTTTAATTAATTCTGCAACAACAGTTTTTAGGGCGATGTAAGTATCCGTTACACTTTCTCCGCGGCGGATATTTCCTAAATCTACAATATGTGTTTTGTAACCGCCCTCGTACAACTGGTACAGCTTTTCGCGTACATAATCCGGCCCTAATGCACAACCACTATTTCCATCGGCATTGCGGTCCTCCTGCACACCAATGATGGCCAAATCCGGTTTCTGGTTTTCCAGGTCAGGAAAATGATCGGTAAAAACAGCAATACAAGTGCCCAGCCGGCCTTTTATTGCATCATTTTCGGTCAGCAAACGTGCGGCATCAACAGGCGTAAAAAAATCAATTAAAGACATTTAAGCAGCTTAATTCTGGTCAAATATCTGTTATTTCTTATAAAGTATTCAATTTTATGCTGGTAAAAGAAGTACCGGTGAGTTTATTTAACTGCAGATCATGCTGTTTATTGAGCTATTTAACCGCAACAGATTTAGTTTTGAAAACAATATCATTATTTTCAAAAGCACTGTACGTAATTTTAACAAAGCCTTTTTTGGCAGGGTCTTTTACAATTGGTTTTAAATTGGCTTCCCACTGGTTGCAATGTGTGCTAATTGGCTGAACGGCCATCTCCCAAAAACCGTGTTTAAAAGTATAAACATCAAAGGCATTCCAGCAACCGTTAAACCATTCATGCAAAACGCCAACCTCATCTTTCCCATCGTTGTTCAAGTCGCCTAAATTATACAGTGTGCCGCCAATAGCGCCTTTTACTTTTATAGTTGGAATTTTAGGGTCGGCAAATTTCAGGACAACCGCACAGCCGCCTATACAATCCATTTTAGCAGAATCTATTTTAGGAAGAATTAACCAAACCAATTGCTGCTTACGTTTTATGGTGAAGCTTCCTTTAAGTTTAGGCTGAGGGTTTGGCTTAGGCTGATAATTTAAGCCCAGGCTGGCCCAAGCTATATTTGCCAAAATAAAAAGTTGTATTTTAGGGATCAGCATGTTTAATACTTTTTCTTAAAAAACTCGTTTTCAGTCAATGGGCGTAAAAAAATCAACCCTAAACACCTTCAAGCAAAATAGCAATGCCCGGATAGCTCTTATTTATTGCTGAGCGGCCAACTTTTATGCGGTAAAAACAGCATCAAATTATTTCCAGTGGCCTTGCACCCATATATAGCCTTTTGGCACATGGCGCCAATGCCCTTTAACATAAAAAGCTTTATCTCTGGGCGGCGTTTCCCAGTGCCCACCTTCCCAAACGTAACCTTTCGGATCGCGCTTCCATTCGTCGCTTACCCAAGCATGTTTTGACGAAGGTGCTGGCGGACGAACAGCAACTGCCTGCGGCGTAACTGGTTTTTTACGAACAATAATTTGTGCATTTACCGCTACCGTTGCTGCAAAAACGAATATCGATAACGCTACTGATTTTAAGACCGTTTTCATTGTTTCAAAATTATCAAACAGAAAACCAATTATTTAGCCACGTTGTTTGGTTGCTGCGTGCGCTAAAATTATATTGTCGCCTAAACAATAAAAAACTATCGGTTTAAAAATAACACTAATTCAATTTAACGCCCATCTTATCGCTGTGCTAATTGTTTATGTTTGGCGTAATAATATTCCACTTTTTATGATTTTGGTAACAGGTGCAACAGGTTTTTTAGGTTCCGAATTATGCCGGCAACTATTTTTATCCGGTAAAAACAGCATTCGATGCACCAAACGTTCCACTTCGGTTGTTCCGAAAATTTTGCTTCCTTTTCAAAAACAAATCGTTTGGGTTGAAGCAGATTTACTCGAAATTGATGCCCTAAACGAAGCATTAGAAGGCATTACCGAAGTTTACCATTGTGCAGCGCTGGTTTCTTTTGATCCTTCCCTTAAAAAAAAGCTGATTAAAAACAATGTAGAAGGCACGGCAAACCTGGTTAATTTATGTGTTGAAAAAGGCATCCGTTTACTGCATGTAAGTTCCATTGCTGCCGTTGGCGAAGGAAAACCCGGCGAACTCATCAACGAGAAACATCACCTGGAAGAATCGCCAAAAGATAACGCTTACGCGATGTCTAAATACGAAAGCGAAATGGAGGTTTGGCGCGGCATGGCCGAAGGCTTGAATGCCGCAATTGTTAACCCGTCATTAATTATTGGTAAAAATGCCGGTAAAGAAGGCACCGGTCAAATTTTTGAAACCGTAAGAAAAGGCTTAAAATTTTATACTTCCGGCAGTTGCGGTTTGGTGGATGTGGAAGACGTGGCCAAAACCATGATCCTACTGATGGAAAGCAAGATCAGCAATGAACGCTTCATTATCAATGCCGAAAACTGGAACTACAAAACGCTTTTTGATGAAATTGCCGATCACTTCAACCTAAAACCACCTTCCCTAAAAGCTAAACCCTGGATGTTAGGTTTAGCCTGGCGCGCTTCAGCTTTAGGTACTTTTTTTACCGGTAAAAAAATCGGAGTCGATAAAGTTACCGCACAATCTGCCAGCCGCATACAGGATTACGATAATTGCAAGGTAAAAGAAGCATTGGGCTTTGAGTTTAAACCGGTAAAGCAATCGATAGCGGAAATTTGCGCAGTCCTTAAATCCAACTGAAAAACATTTCCTTCCATAATTAAGGCTATTTTTGCAAATGACCATTGATGAACGCATTGAAAATAGTGTAACGCGGGTTTTTAAAACGGTTTTTCCAAACACCACCAACCATTACGATACGCTTTTTGGCGGTACGGCCATGGCCTTGATGGACGAAGTCGCTTTTATGACGGCTACCCGTTTTAGCAGAAAACGGTTGGTTACGGTTTCTTCTGACAAGATCAATTTTACGGTACCAATTCCCGCGGGAACAATTATCGAATTGGTTGGGCGTGTAATGCACGTTGGCCGGACCAGTATGAAAGTAAAAGTGGAAATTTTTGTGGAACAGATGTATGAAGAAGAACGCTACCGGGCTATCCATGGCGAATTTACTTTTGTTGCTGTAGATGAAAATAAAAAACCTACGCCTATTTTAAGTGAACACTAAAAAATAGGGCATAAAAGAAGCATGGATAGTTAATGGTTCATTGCTAATACCATTAATGCTGATAGCTAATTACTCATTCCTCAAACCTTATCGCTCTTACCTAAAAAAACTGCACCTTTGCGCCTTCTTTACTTTTAAATATGAGCCAATATTTCATCATCGATTTCGACAGCACGTTTACACAAGTTGAAGCGCTTGACGAACTCGCCCGAATCTCTTTAAAAGATGATCCCCGAAGGGAAGAAGTTTATAAACAAATTGAAGATTTAACAAATGCGGCAATGGAAGGCCGCTTATCTTTCTCAGAAAGTTTGGCTGGCCGTGTTAAATTGTTGCAGGCTAATAAAAGTCATTTAGATTTATTGGTGAAGCATTTGCGCAAAAAAGTTTCTGCTTCGTTTTCCCGCAACCGTAATTTTTTTAAAGAACATCAGGACGAAGTATTGATCGTTTCTGGTGGGTTTAAAGAATTTATTACGCCTGTAGTTACCAAATATCATATTAAAACCGAAAATATTTATGCCAATACTTTTGAGTTTGATGAACAGGGAAATATTGTTGGTTACGACCGCAGCAATCCGCTTTCGCAGGAAGGCGGCAAAGTAAAACTGCTGCGCGAACTGAATTTACAGGGAGATTTGTTTGGTATTGGCGACGGGCATTCAGATTTTCAGTTAAAAGAATTTGGGTTGATCAAAAAGTTTTTTGCCTTTACAGAAAACATTGAACGCAAAACCATCATCGAAAAAGCAGATTATGTTACGCCAAGTTTTGATGAATTTTTATACATTAACAAGTTTGCGCGTGCAATTTCTTATCCTAAAAACCGCATTAAATGTTTAGTTGCAGGCGAGGTTGCCGATGAAGCCGTAATTCAGTTAGCAAAAGAAGGTTACAACATCCGCATCCGCTCAAAAATAGAACGAAAATATTTAGAGGAAGCCGGGATTTTATTTTGTGATGAAGATACGCAGCCAACAGAAAAGCAGTTGGAAGAAGCTGGCCGATTAAAAGTGATTGGTTGTTTCGGCAAAGCAAACCGCAAAATGGCAGAGTTTGCCTGCGAAAAAGGCATTATTATTTTTGACGATGTTAAACACAATCCGCGCAATACAGATTTTATCCCCAAACGGGTAATGGATTTTATGAACGAAGGGAAAACGCATACCAGCGCTAATTTTCCTGATTTGCAGCCGCCGCGCATTAATAATGCACATCGGCTAATCCATATTCATAAAAACGTTCCTGGTATCCTGGCAAAAATTAATGATGTTTTTGCCCGCCATCACATTAATATTGTTGGCGAATTTTTGGTAACTAACGCACAAATTGGTTACGTAATTACAGATGTAAATGCAGGTTACGGCCAGCAGGTTTTAACCGAGCTGAAGCAGATTGAGCATACAATTAAGTTCAGGTTGTTGTATTAGTTAGGCTTTTTTGTCATGCCGAACTCGTTTCGGCATCCCATCAGACAGGTTTAAATACTTGAGAGATCCTGAAACGAGTTCAGGATGACAATGCTTCTTTTATCGTATAATTATTTGTCCTTTAACGGAACAATCATCACCGGAATTTCTGTATGACGTGTAACATCTTCAGCTACACTTCCGGTAAAAAAACGATTAAAACCAGTTCGGCCGTGAGAGCCAACTACAATTAAATCTGCTTTAAATTTTGCCGCTGTATCTACTAATACCGTTGCTGCATCGCCGGTTTCTAAAAACTGCGAAATATTATGCCCTTCGCCGTATTGCGCTACATAACGCTGCATTACGTTTTTGGCTGCTGCATCCTGTGCATTCATAATATCTACCGGCGGCATGTTGGTTAACATGTCAATTTCTCCGCCTACAATGCCCGTTGTTACTGGTGGAACAATCATTGGTTCTACAACTTCAACCAAGCCTACTTCTGCATTTAAAAGTTTAGCCAATGCAAATCCGTAAGCAGCAGCTTTTTCTGACTGATAGCTGTCATCAATCCCGATTAATATCTTTTTGAATTCCATGATCTGCTGAATTATGCCACATATATAAGATTTTTTAACTGAATTTTTTACTGCTAAAAGAAGCATTCAAAAAAGCAATTGAACTGCTTGCAATCATCTTTAAAGAAAACAAACAAAAAATCGTAATTTGCGTCGATAAAACAAACAATAAAGTTATGGTATCAGATACGCTTGACATCCAAATTAGCAAAGCAGAAACCTCACGCTTACCACAAATAGATTATAGCAATTTAGTTTTCGGGCAAAACTTTAGCGACCACATGCTGGTTGCCGATTATGCAGACGGACAATGGCAGAACTTCCAGATCTTGCCTTATGGCGAGATTAAAATGAGCCCGGCAATGTCTGTATTACATTACGGGCAAACTTTTTTTGAAGGATTAAAAGCTTATAAACTGGCAGACGGCCGCGTTTCTATTTTCCGCCCAAATAAAAATGCGGAGCGTTTTAACAAATCAGCAGAACGTTTGTGCATGCCGCAACTACCGGAAGATTTATTTGTACAAAGCATTGCTGCTTTGGTTGAATTAGACCAGCAATGGATCCCGGACAAAGAAAACCACTCTTTGTACATCCGTCCGTTTATGTTTGCTACCGAAGCTGCTTTGGGCGTACATCCATCTGCTACTTATAAATTTTGCGTTCTAACCTGCCCGGTTGGCCCGTATTTTTCCAAGTATTTAAAGGTAAAGGTAGAAACTGAATATGCACGCGCCTGCGATGGCGGTTTTGGCTTTGCAAAAGCAGCAGGCAATTATGCAGGTTCTATGTTACCGGCAAAAAAAGCTGCAGAAGAAGGTTTTGACCAGATTATCTGGACAGATGCCCGCGAACATGCTTTTGTAGAAGAGCTAGGCGCTGCCAATATTGTATTTGTAATGGATGGAAAAATAGTTACACCATCAACCCGCGATACGATTTTAAAAGGTGTAACACGGGACAGCATTTTAGAAATTGCAAAAAGCTGGAACGTTCCGGTTGAAGAACGCCGTGTTGCTGTGGCTGAAATTTTAGACGGCATAAAAAACGGAAAAGTAACCGAAGCTTTTGGTGTAGGAACTGCAGCAACCATTACTTCGATTGCAGAAATTGGTTTTAAAGGAGAAGTTTATACCTTGCCAGATCCGGCAAAAGGAGAATTTGCTGCAAAATTGCGCCGTACTTTAGATGACATTAAATACGGCCGTACAGAAGATATCAACAACTGGAATTATATTGTATCCTAAATTTTATAGGATAAAAGAAGCATTGGTTTTAATAATCCTGTGCTTCTTTTAACTGCCTTTTTAAACGGCGCACTTGCCTTCGCTCCTGCCTGGCGGCTTTATTTATTTCGCGCTGGTCTTTATTTTGTTTATAATCCTCAACCCTTCGCCTCAGGTTATGTTCAATTTCTGCCGATAAACCTATAGATCCTTTAATTCCGGCATAAACAGACCGCCAAAGCAATCCCAGGTAAGAAGTATTTTCCGGCCGTTCAAAAACAACCGTTTCTACACGCGGCGGACTGTTAAATGTTGGATTATTGCGGATCAGGACAAAAGCATTGGCCAATATGGAGATAAAAGACATGCGCCTGAGCGCGTTCTTTTCGTCCTGTTTCAATAAAACCACATTCAAATCACGGTATAAAAAAGCAACTGTACCGGTAGCTTTTGTGGCATCCGCCTGCATATCAAAATTAAGCGAAGTTACAATGCCATTTGTAAACTGTATCAGCCCCAATGTTTTAGTAGCCGGATTAAGGTTAACCAGGTTCATGGGCGCGAGGCTGCCTTTGTAATATAAAATGTTTGCAGGATTGGCCGGATCAAAATGCAGGTTAATATTTAACTTGCCGTAGCCCATTAAATTAGCAGTAAGGTTTGCCGTTAAGTTTCTGTTTGCACGAAGCGTATCTTTACCGGTAAGAATATTATGAACATAACCATTCAGCCGCTCAAAAGTAATGGCTCCGCGAAGTTTGGTTTTAGCGCTTATTTCTGTATAAATTACATCAATATCTTCCAGGCGCAGCGTTTGGACCGCCATATCTTTGCGGACATTCTTCAAAAGTGTGTATAAACCGCTTTTTGATGAATCTGTATGTATTTTAGGTAAAGTACGGTTATAAAAAATATTTGCCCTGCCACCAAAAACAGTAATATCGGAGGCAATAAAATTGCGATAACTGATAAAAGATTGATAATCAAAATGATTAATGCGGACTGAATCTGTTGTAAACTCAAAATTACTGCGTTTCAGTGCTGCCTTACCAACAGATGAGGTTATCAATTTTTGTGGCATAAAAACAGCATTGGTTATTTTTATGCTCGATTTCGAACTGGAAAAAGTAACTGCCTTTGCCTTATAGTTATATAAACGGTTATCAGTTTGGCCGCTATAATTGTTAAATACAACGGTTATATCTTTGCAGAAGTTAAACCTGCTTTTATCATTCTGGCTTGCAGAATCAATTAACATATCTGTTGCTTTAAGGTCAATTTCTTTTAAATGCCTCACCCTTACCTGATGATCTGTTTCCTCCCGCGACCGAAGGCTGGTATTGCTAAATAGAATTTGCCCTACATGAACTGATTTTAAAGTGCCTGCAATACGCTGGTAAAACGTTTTTTTACTGCTGTCTGGCAAGTCGTGGTTTCTAAATGGCTGATAAATAGCCTGAATAGCAGGGTTACTAATTACAACTTCATCCATATCCAACTCCTTTTTAAAATATAATTTAAACGGATGGATATGCTTCAGCACAATTTTATCAACCGAAAGTGTATATAAATTATTAGGCGCTTTGCCTGCCTTTTTTAAGCGGTTAAAAACAGCAGTATCGGGTTTTAGCGTGAGATGATCTATTATAATACGGCCCCTAATTACATGGATGCTGCTGCCTGTAAATTCAGCCTGGTACAAACCATTGCTAAGCTTAAAAACTGTTTTTTTAAGTTGTGCCGATAAAACAGGAGAAAAATAAAGGTTAATAACCACTGCAGCCATCAATATTAAAAACAGCAACACTAACAGTGGTAAACCTAATTTTTTAAACCATTTGTTGTTTGTTAACTTTTTAAACTTCATTCTAATCGTCTTCCTGCCGACTTTATTTATACGTTAACATTTTAGAAAACCAGTACAATATATAGAATAGTTTTTTAAAAGATACGTTTTCTAATGCTAAGCACGAGTTACTTGTAATAATATTATCAATCGTTTAATAGCTAAATGCTGCCAATCTGTCATTTTATTAAATAACATTTTCTTACTTTTGCATTCTTAATTTTTTATGATGAATTTGGATTTTCCAAACAGTAAACATGATGAAAGTCGGCAAGGTGAAGCTCTGGTACTGGATAAACCAGTTTTAAAAAATAACGGACGCAAGCTTTACATTGAAAGTTATGGCTGTGCCATGAATTTTTCTGACAGTGAAATTGTGGCTTCCATCCTGGCCGATCAGGGTTTTGAAACTACTTCTGATTTTAAAGAAGCAGATGTGATTTTTATCAATACTTGTTCTATCCGCGAAAATGCAGAGCAACGCGTACGTAACCGTTTGAAAGAATTTAAGGTTTCTAAAATGCGCAATCCGGGAATGGTGGTTGGCGTTTTAGGCTGCATGGCAGAACGTTTAAAAGCCAAGTTTCTGGAAGAAGAAAAACTGGTTGATGTGGTAGTTGGGCCGGATGCTTACCGCGATTTGCCAAACTTAATTGAACAGGTTGATGGCGGACAAAAAGCTGTAAATGTATTGTTGTCGAGGGAAGAAACTTATGCTGATATAAGTCCGGTTCGCTTAAACAGCAATGGCATTAATGCTTTTGTTTCGATTATGCGTGGCTGCGATAACATGTGTTCTTTTTGCGTAGTTCCGTTTACGCGCGGCCGCGAACGCAGTCGCGATGCTTTTTCTATCGTAAAAGAATGTGGCGATTTATTTAACGCAGGTTATAAAGAAGTTACACTGCTTGGGCAAAATGTAGATTCTTACAAATGGACAAGCGAAGAAGGCATTACCATGAATTTTGCAGGTTTATTAGAGTTTGTTGCTTTGATCAATCCAAAACTACGCGTTCGTTTTTCTACTTCTCACCCAAAAGATATTACTGATGAAGTGCTTTTAACGATGAAAAAGTACGATAACATCTGCAAATACATTCATTTACCCATACAATCTGGCAACAGCCGGATCTTGGAACTGATGAACAGAACGTATGACCGTGCCTGGTACATGAACAGGATTGATGCTATCCGCCGGATTCTTCCGGGTTGTGCCATTTCTACCGATGTAATTACCGGTTTTTGTTCTGAAACCGAGGAAGAACACCAGGAAACGTTAAGCATGATGGATTACGTGCAGTACGATTTTGCTTATATGTTTATGTATTCTGAACGGCCAGGAACTTTAGCTGCCAAACGTTATGCAGATGATATTCCGGAAGAAGTAAAAGGCAGGCGTTTACGCGAAATTGTGGACAAACAACAAGCACATTCCTACAAACGTTTGTTAGAGCAAATTGGCCAGGTTCAACAGGTTTTGATTGAGAAACGTTCTAAAAAATCAGAACTGGATTATAGTGGCAGAAGCGACAAGAATGCAACAGTGGTTTTTCCGGCTGATGATCGTTTTAAACCAGGAGATTATGTTGATGTTTTAATTGAAAAATGTACAACTGCTACCTTGATCGGTAAAATTATAGGGTAAAAGAAGTATGGAGATACAGGAAATAAAACAGCGGTTCGGCATTATTGGCAATTCTCCGTTGCTAAACCGTGCTATTGATATTGCCAATCAGGTTGCACCAACAGATATTTCGGTTTTAATTACCGGCGAAAGCGGAAGCGGTAAAGAAGTTTTTTCGCATATCATTCATCAAATGAGTCCGCGGAAGCATGGTCCGTTCATCGCTGTAAATTGTGGTGCCATCCCGGAAGGAACAATTGATTCGGAGTTATTCGGACACGAAAAAGGTGCTTATACCGGCGCTATCGGCGAGCGCAAAGGTTATTTTGAAACGGTTAACGGCGGTACTATTTTTCTGGATGAAATTGCAGAAATGCCATTAGGTACGCAGGCACGTTTGCTTCGGGTTTTAGAATCCGGACAATACATTAAAGTTGGTTCATCCAAAGTAGAAAAAACAAATGTGCGTGTAATTGCAGCTACAAATGTTGATGTTTATGATGCTGTTAAATCAGGAAAGTTTCGCGAAGATTTATATTATCGTTTAAATACTGTTCCCTTACGCATTCCGCCGCTGCGGGACCGTAAAGAAGATATTTACCTGTTGTTCCGCAAGTTTACGGCTGATTTTACTGCCAAATATCGTTCCCCTCCTATCCAGATGAACGAGGAAGCGCAGCAAATGCTGGTTAATTACAGTTGGCCGGGCAATGTCCGCCAGTTAAAGAATATTGCTGAGCAGCTTGCCGTTTTAGAACGTGATCACATGATTACGGCGCAAAGCCTGCTCCAATACATTCCGCAGGAAAGCAGCGGAAATAATTTGCCTATGCGCATCAATCAGCAGAAAAAAGACGATTTTTCTGAACGCGACATTTTATACAAAGTGCTTTTTGATATGAAGCGCGACATGACAGATTTGAAAAAATTAGTTGTTGATATTATAGAAAACGGCGGCGTCCCTGCCAATTATTCCGGCAACCCGCAGGTATTAAACCAGCTCTACCGGGATATTGAAGTTGATGGAGACCGCCACCACAATCATCTTCACCAAAACCACCAGCAGGAACCAACTTTAACCATACAGCAACCGGTTGTTCAAAATAATAACAAAGAGCTGAATATTACACATGAAGCCCAAGAAGTGGAAGAATCGCTTTCGCTTATGGAAAAAGAATCAGACCTGATTAAAAAAGCCTTAAAAAAGCATAAAGGAAAACGCAAGTTTGCTGCCCAGGAGTTAGGCATTTCTGAAAGAACGCTTTACCGAAAAATTAAAGAACTCAATTTATAAAATTAAAGCCAATTGTTAATACTTCTTTTACCATGAATAAAAATGTGCTGTTGTTATTTGTGCCGTTGCTGTTTTTAATATCCTCCTGCGGCGTTTATTCGCTTAACGGCGGTTCTGTAGGAAGTTTAAAAACAGTTAATGTTATGTTTTTTGAAAACGTAGCGCCATTGGTAGTTAACAACCTGAGCCAGAGCTTTACCCAAGCCTTGCAAGACCGTATCCGAAATCAAACACGGTTAAGTACGGTTCGTGGCGATGCTGATGCTACATTTGAAGGCCGCATTACCGGCTACACCATTGCACCAACAGTTTTGCCTGCCGCTAACTCCAGCACGGCTCCTATTGCCAATACAAACCGCTTAACTATTACCGTTAGTGTAAAATATACCAACAGTTTAGATCCTAAATTAAGTTTTGAGCAATCGTTTTCGCGCTATCAGGATTACCAGGGCGATATTGGCACGAAGGAACAAACGCTGATCCAGGCAATTAACGTGCAGTTGACAGAAGATATTTTTAACAAGGCTTTTGCAAATTGGTAAGCAAATCGTAGTTTCAACCGTGGATCAGATACAGAACGGGCAGCTGCCCGAATTTTTAAAGCCTTTATTAGCGCATCCGGCTACTGCTAACCTTAGTCATTTACAGGCTTTGGAAGCATTGGTGCAAACCTATCCGCAATGCAGTGTTTTCCATTTGCTGTTAGCTAAAGCTGCTCAAAACAGCGAACCTGGAATTGCTGCAAAAGCACTGCAATCGGCAGCGGTACATGCAGCAAACCGCGAAGTTTTGTTTCGATTGATCCATCAACCCGAATTAATAAAGCTGCCTAAACCGGAAGTTGTTTATCCTTTTGTTCTGGTTCCGGCAGCAGCAACCTTAGGATCTAATGCTTCTTTTACCGAGGAAAAATCAGCAACGGAAGATGATGAAATAATTCTTTTAGAAGAAACCTATCCGGCAGAAACAGTTGATGCTTCTTTTACAGAGGAAAAAACTGCACTGCCACAAGAAGAAAATTTATCAGCAGAAACGCCTTTTGAAGAAACGGCCGATGCTTCTTTTACCGGGGAAAAACTGGTAACCGAACAATTATCTACACAAAATGATCCTTTGGCCTACCTAAACCCGGAAGAGGCAATGGCTGCAGAAAATGACCTTCGCGTAGAAGATGTAGGTTTAAATTTCATCAACCAATCTGCCGAAGAAATTGTATTTCCGATGGAAGAAGTGGCAGCGCCGCCGGAAGAAGATACTGCAATTCAGGAAGCAAAACCAGAAATTGCACATCCTTCTTTTACCCAGGAAATTGATGAAGAAGTTTATGATGAGATCACTGCGATTGAAGATATCCGGATTGAGCCTGTAAAACAGGTTGTTGTTCCGGAAGAAACAGCACCGGCAGTTATAACCGAACCGGAAAAAGCTACTGAAGGACCTTCTGTTTTTACTGTTCAGGACAAAGCGGAAAAAGATATGCTGAGCAGTATTGCTTCTATCGATTATTTCACTTTCAATAATAAATTCGGGCAAAACCCAACACAACAACTCCATAACGCCGAGGAAAATTCTTTGGAAAATCCTGAAGTTGATCCAGAAAATTCAGTAATTCCGGAAGAAAAAGAGCCGGAAACGGTTTCTAAATATCATGATGATAAGATGCCTTACACGTTTATGTGGTGGCTGGATAAAACCCGTAAAGAGTATGCTGGCACTTATCAGCCTTATATTAAACACACAACCGCACAAAAAACTAATCCCGGACTAAGCGTTGGCCCGGAATTGCACCAGCAATATATTGAAAGCATTTTTCATACAAAACCGCCGCACGGACTGGCAGAAAACAATTTAAAGACTGCTGCCGAGCCTCCTGTAAAACGCAAGGAAGACCAGTTGATTGAAAGGTTTATTATTGAAGAACCGCACATCCATCCGCCAAGCAGCGAAAAATTAGATACCGAAAACAAGGCTAAAAAGAGCTCGGAAGATGCGGATGTTCTGGTAACCGAAACTTTAGCTAAAATTTATTTAGACCAGATGCTTTACCACAAAGCCTTAGATACTTATAAAAAGCTGTTGTTGAAATTTCCGGAAAAAAGCCGTTACTTTACAGACCAAATTGAATTGATAGAAAAAAAGATAAATTAATACCGATAAAAAATGTATTTAGTGCTTGTTATCCTGATTGTTATTGTTTGCATCCTGCTTGGTTTGATCGTACTGATCCAAAATCCCAAAGGCGGTGGCTTAAACTCCAATTTCTCCAGTTCATCGCAAATGATGGGCGTACAAAAAACCGGCGATTTCCTGGAAAAAGGAACCTGGGTTTTAGCAATTGCCCTGATGATATTTTCGCTTGCTGTTAATGTGGTTGCCAAAAATGGCCCTTCATCTGCTAACAACATTCAAAACCAGGACCAGATCGAAAAAGCATCTAAACCTGCTGCACCAGTTAGCGGGCCGCTTAATTTGCCTGCTGCTCCTGCTGCTGCCCCAACCCCTGCAAAAAAATAGGCTGTAAAAACAGCATTGATATTAAAAGGCTTCTGTTTATGCAGAGGCCTTTTTAGTTTTTAATTGCTGTCAGGATGGCATGTTCATCTGCTTATAAAACAGCTTTCTATTTTTATAAAAGTAATTTTGACAAGATGTGCCTGCATATAAGTCAATATGTGCAAAAATTGGCCTTTGGCACAGTTGCTGTTCAAGCATCAGCAAACATTTATAATCTTAATTAAAATTTAATACAACTATGTCATTAAACATTAAACCAATTGGAGACAGAGTAGTAGTAGAAGCTGCTGCTGCCGAAGAAAAGACTGCATCCGGCATTTTCATCCCAGACACTGCAAAAGAAAAACCACAGCGTGGTAAAATCGTTGCCGTTGGCGAAGGCAAAAAAGATGAGCCTTTAACTGTTAAAGTTGGCGACGAGGTTTTGTATGGCAAATATGCCGGTACTGAAATTACTTACGAAGGTAAAGAGTACTTAATTATGCGTGAATCAGACGTTTACGCAGTTCTGTAGATCAAAAAAATCAGGGTTAGCGCAAATTTCAGGTTTTCCTAAAAATTTATTCAATCAACATAAGTAAAATTCACAAAAACAATGGCAAAACAAGTTAAATATAATGTAGAAGCACGCGATGCTTTAAAACGCGGTGTTGATATTTTGGCCAATGCGGTTAAAGTAACTTTAGGCCCGAAAGGCCGTAATGTTATCATCGACAAAAAATTTGGTTCCCCAAGCATTACCAAAGATGGTGTAACGGTTGCTAAAGAGATCGAACTAAAAGATTCTTTAGAAAACATGGGCGCACAAATGGTTAAAGAAGTTGCTTCTAAAACTGCTGATATTGCAGGTGACGGAACAACTACTGCTACTGTTTTAGCTCAGGCAATTGTTACTGCCGGTATTAAAAACGTTGCTGCCGGTGCAAACCCTATGGATCTGAAACGCGGTATCGATAAAGCCGTTTCTGCTGTAGTTGCTAATTTAAAAGAGCAATCTCAAACAGTTGGCGAAGACAATAATAAGATCAAACAAGTTGCTTCTATCTCTGCCAATAACGACGAAGTAATTGGTTCTTTGATCGCTGAGGCAATGGGAAAAGTTGGTAAAGATGGTGTAATTACTGTTGAAGAAGCAAAAGGTACAGAAACTGAAGTTAAAACGGTTGAAGGTATGCAGTTTGACCGCGGTTACCTTTCTCCATACTTCGTAACCAATGCTGATAAAATGGAAGCGGAATTAGAAAGCCCTTACATTTTGATCTATGATAAAAAGATCAGCAGCATGAAAGAATTATTGCCAGTATTGGAAAAACAAGTTCAAACCGGCAAACCATTGTTAATTATTGCTGAGGATTTAGACGGAGAAGCATTAGCTACTTTGGTTGTAAATAAAATCCGTGGCTCACTGAAAGTGGTTGCGGTTAAAGCTCCAGGCTTTGGCGACCGCCGTAAAGCAATGCTGGAAGACATCGCTATTTTAACTGGCGGAACAGTAATTTCTGAAGAAAGAGGTTACAAATTAGAAAATGCCGACCTTTCTTACTTAGGTACTGCTGAAAAAATTGTTGTTGATAAAGACAACACGACGGTTATTAACGGCGCTGGAAAATCAGAAGAAATCAAAGCCCGCGTTAACCAGATCAAATCTCAGATTGAATCAACTACTTCTGATTACGACCGCGAAAAATTACAAGAACGTTTAGCTAAATTATCTGGCGGTGTTGCTGTTCTTTACGTTGGTGCTGCTACTGAAGTAGAAATGAAAGAGAAAAAAGACCGTGTGGATGATGCTTTACATGCAACCCGTGCTGCGGTTGAAGAAGGTATCGTTGCCGGTGGTGGTGTTGCCTTCATCCGTGCCGTAGAATCTTTAAAAGACCTGAAAGGCGAAAACGAAGATGAAAATACTGGTATCCAGATCATCCGTCGTGCTATTGAAGAACCATTACGTCAGATTTGCGAAAACGCAGGTATCGAAGGTTCTATCGTAGTACAAAAAGTAAAAGAAGGTACTGCTGATTTTGGCTACAATGCACGTACCGATAAATACGAAAACTTAATTGGTGCCGGTGTTATCGACCCAACTAAAGTTGGCCGTGTTGCTTTGGAAAATGCTGCTTCTATCGCTGCCATGTTGTTAACAACAGAATGCGTTTTAGCTGATGATCCTGAAGATGAAAAAGGTGGTGCTGGTATGCCTCCAATGGGCGGCGGCGGTATGGGTGGCATGATGTAATCATCCTCCTTATAATACTGTTCACTTTATTATATATTGAAATAGCCTGTCTGGTTTTCCAGACAGGCTATTTTGTTTGCTATTACTTTTAATGTAATAAAAACAGTATCAATATTTAGTTTATGTTAAGAAAAGTTAAAAATAAGTTTAATCAAGCGATTATATGTTTAAACTTATATTAAGATGACGAATAAAACCCATACAGGCATTAACTTTGTATAAAGCACTGTATGAAAGTATTATTCGAAAAAAAGAACCACATTAAAACCATTATCATTGATTGGGTTCTGTTAGAAGCACCGATTGTTATAACTGCCTTTTTATAAGTTTTAATAGTTTTAAAGACAACATGAATTTGTTGTTATTACTTGCTTAAATTTGTTGACGGGCTTTTATTTCCAAATATTTATTTACTGAATCTACCGTCACCTCCAGCGGATTACATAAAATAGATTGAATACCATACTGGTTCAATTCTTTTACCACTAACCTTTTTTCATACAAAAATTTTTCTGCAACCGTTTTGATGTAAACCTCTTCTACATCTGTAGCAGGTTTTTCTGTTATTTTTTCCAGTTCTGTATTTTTAAAGAATACGACCAAAAGTAAATGTAAACGGGCTATTTTCCGCAGATAAGGAAGTTGCCGTTCCATAGCTGAAAGACTTTCAAAATTGGTAAAAAAAACAATCAGGCTGCGTTGTTTAACAACCGTACGGACAGTAGTATAAAGCGCTTCCATGTTGGTTTCGAGATAACGTGTTTTCTCTTTATGAAGCACCTGTAAAATCTTATTCAATTGCCCGGAACGACGGTCCGCCGGAATTACCGCTCCTGTTTTTTCGGAAATAGTAATTAAACCAGCACGGTCTTCTTTTAACATAGCAATATTCAGGAGTGCAAGTGAAGCATTGATAGCGTAATCCAGCAGGCTTAATCCTTCAAACGGCATTTTCATTGCCCGCGATTTATCGATGATACAATACACATGTTGCGATTTTTCATCCGTAAAAGCATTAACCATCGTATCGCCTTTTCGGGCAGTTGCTTTCCAATTGATGGTCCGGTAATCATCTCCCGGAACATAATTTTTGATCTGCTCGAATTCCATACTATGCCCAATCCTCCTGATCTTTTTGATACCTTGTTCGGTTAAACGATTAGAAACAGCAAGCAATTCGTATTTCTGCATCTGCAAAAAAGAAGGATAAACAGGCAAAATTTCCGCCTGCGCAAAAGTGTAACGGCGACTAATTAAGGCTATCGGAGATTGTACATAAGCATGAATGTCACCAAATTCATATTCACCTCGTTTAGTAGGACGAAGCTGGTAATTGATCATTTTATGCTCGCGCGATTTTAGTTCGGTTTTAAACCAGACATCGCGCTTTTGAAACTGGAATGGAATTTCATCGATTAAACCCAAACTTACCGGGAAAGAATAAAAGTTCTCTACATAAATACCCAACTCATTTTCATCTCCATTGCTTAAACGTTCCGGTGCATTGCGGCGCGCAAAAAGTCCGTTCTCTGTACGATAAAGCAAAAACAAGTCAATAACAAGCAACAGCATCAATGCCCAGAAAAAGAACAACGGAATATCTCCCATCCAGCTAAAAAAAAAGGATAGTAAAAACAGTATCACGGCAACGGCCAATCCGAAGAACAGGCGGTTTCCCAGAAAAAGATTGTAATAAAAATTCGAGTAAATATTTTTCAATCTGTTTTCGATTTTTTAGCAAGGCATAAAGTAATCTATCCGAACCAATTTTCCATTTTTAAAAAATAACAGCCAGGAACCATCACTAAATCGTTCTGATAATGCCAGGCTTACAGAAACTGCTTTCCCTAATTTATCTACATCCAATTCCGTTTGGGATTTTACTGCGTTTGGAAATAATCTTTGTAATTCCAATAAGGTAGTGTTGTGGTTTAATCGGATGGTTTTCGTTTTTAAATCTAAACTAAACCGGCTTTCAAAATTTATTGATGTTACAACTGCTGTATCGCCATAAATTTCAATATTACTTTTCTTAATATAAGCCTGTTTAAAAGGCTTGTCATAAAAAGAAGTACAAATATTATCCATGTTTGGAACAACAATGCTATCAGGCTTTCCTAATAACTTATAAAGCAAAGTAGTTTTGGTGATTAAAGGAAGCTTACCGTTAATCCTTACTGAATTAAAATCAATATATTCTCTATTACCTGCTGAAAGGTTTTGCTTTACAGTGGTATCAATGCTTTTAGTAGCATTTGCAGCTTTACTATCAACCATTGCTACGTTTGTACTCGCGTTTCTGCAACTGATAAAACCGCCTAACACAAGTAAATATCGTAAATTTTTCATCGTTATAATTTAACCTAATGCTTCTTTTACCGGGGTATTTCTAACTTTTGAATGATTTGATGAACTACTTCATCCGGCGTTACACCTTCCATTTCCTTATCCGGAGAAAGCATAATTCGGTGCCGCAAAACAGCTGGAGTAACATAAATGATGTCATCCGGCGTAACAAAATCCCGTCCGCTCATGGCTGCAATTGCTTTAGCTGCGTTGATAATTGCTAAGGAAGCACGCGGCGAACCACCTAAATAAAGCGATTTACTGTTACGGGTTTCATGGATAATCCGTGCAACAAATTCCAGCAACTTGGGTTCTACGTGCAGACTTCTAACCTGATTACGATAAGTTTCTATTTGAGCAGCATTAAGAATGGGCTTGATTTCATCTAATTGTTCCGAAGTTTTTTGCTGATGATGTTGCTGTAGAATAGCTGTTTCTTCTTCCAGCGTAGGGTATTTTACTTCTATTTTAAACAAAAACCGGTCAAGCTGTGCTTCGGGCAAACGATACGTTCCTTCCTGATCAATCGGATTTTGCGTAGCCAGAATTACAAACGGTTCCTGCATTGGATAAGTGTTGCCATCAATGGTAACCTGTCGCTCTTCCATCACTTCAAACAAAGCCGATTGTGTTTTGGCTGGCGCACGGTTTATTTCATCTACCAAAACCACGTTCCCGAAAATCGGTCCTGGTTTAAATTCAAACCCGCTTTGTTTTGGGTTGAAAATAGAAGTTCCCAATACATCCGAAGGCATCAGATCCGGCGTAAATTGTATCCTCGAAAAATTAGTATCGATACATTTGGCCATCAGTTTTGCCGTTAATGTTTTGGCAACTCCGGGCACACCTTCAATCAAAACATGTCCGTTTGCTAAAATTCCGGCAATCAGCAGCGTAATCATTTCCTGCTGTCCGACTACTACTTTTGCCAGTGCGTTTTTGATTTCGGTAACTGATTGGTTTAATTGTGCGAGATCTGTTCTCGGGTTAAATATTTCTTCTTCCATTATAAGCCTGCTTGCTTGTAAAATTGTTCTGTTAAGTAATTGAGGTTGATTAACTCTCTGTCGGAAATTTGTTTTCCGGTTTGCACGTAATCTATATATTTAAAAATTTGTGCAACTGTTTCTGCATTTGCACCACTTTTACTGATCAGCGTTTCCATCAGTTCCTGGTCTAAAACGTTTGTTTTCAATTGATAACGGCTACGAATATGCTCCAGAAAGAAAGTAACTTTTTTAGAAGCGATATTTAAATTATTTCTCTGCTGATAATAAACCTGGCCAACAACTTTTACAAAATCTACCGTTGCATTTTGCAAGGGATCAGCAACCGGAATAATCCGCTGGCGGCGTTTTATCCCATACAACACAAAAAAAAGCAGGCTAAAAAGAGCCATAAAATAAGCCCGGCGTAATTCGGCATGACTTAAAAAAACACGCATGGGCGAGTCATCAGCATTTGCTGCCCCTGCAGACGCGTATTCATCCCAGATGATTTCTCCTTTCGCTGGAAGATAAGAAAGCGCTTTTGCTGCATAATCGCTTCCTGCTGGTTTTAAAAGATTATAGTTGATGAAATAATCCGGACTTGGCATCAGGTACAAAAAACCTTTTCCAAATTGATATCGAATAAAGTTACTGTGGTTATATTGATTTTTACCAAGAACAACGGCTTTGGAAGTGTCGAACTTGCTGAAATACTGATTGCCGATCTGCCTGTCGAACGCATAAATTTGCTTTGGTTTTAAGGCAGGATTTGTAAAACCGGTCTTTGTCTTTTTTTTGAATGAAAATGAAGGTTCGCTGTTAATCTTCAGCTTTAACGTATCGCTTAAAAATTGGCTTACATAAAAAGAGGCGATAAAAACAGCATTGCCTTTTTTGATGTAATTAATCATCTGCTCATAATCGTATTGGTCGATGTCGACTTTTGGGGCAACAATCAAATAAGTTCCTGGCCGATATCGATGTTCAGCTAAAGCATCATACAAAGTATTATAAACCGGCTGCCTGCTGCTGCGGATGGTTGCACCCGGAAAAATATCGTTTAACTGATGATATAAAATGAAAGTTCCATAAGGGATTTTATCCGTGTTGAGATAAGTTGGCTCCCAATCAACAGGTTTGGGCCGGTTGTATTGAACTACGCAATAAACAAGCAGCAATGAAAAAGCGATGATCAGATAGATTTTTAAGTCTTTCATCTCAACTTCGGATTGAATTGCTGAAATGAATTTCTGATCTGCTGAAAATGCTCCTGATCAACCTTAAAATCTCCGTACCAAACGTATTCAAACTGCCGGGTTAGCAAACCAAATTTCTGCTGCTGCTCCGGGTTTTTGAGTTCATGCAGATAAGCCTGATTGGTTTTATCGGCTTTCCACTGGATCGCTCCGGCGTCACTCAACTTCTTCAAACAATTTAAATAAAGCAACCTGACAGCCAAACGAAAATTACGATTGGAAATAGCTTTTTCTATTTCTTCCTCAAAAGAAATTTCATGAATATTTTCTATGGATTCCTGATAAGGAATTTCGACCGTACTTGTTTTACCGGTAAAAATCTGCATCATATCCATTCCCATTAGTTTCAGGACCATAAAAACCAATGCTCCCGCGCCCAAAATGATAAAAAGCAATTGCATGATGCTTCCGGTTACTTTCCCCGCCATTAAGTTGTCTATCCAATACCAGAACCATCGCCAGAACTGGTCCCATAAAGAAATCCCTTCGCCAGGATGATCAACATATTTAAAATCCCGATGCTGTCGGTAATCCTCCAGCGAAGCAGCATTAAAATGTCTGATAGTTAATGCGCTGCTATCTGTCTTCAAAACAGCCGATGCTTCTTTTACCGCATGTTTTTGGGTGGTAAAAGAAGCACTGATAAAAAAGCAGAAGAGCAGGCAGATTACTTTGTACATCGATCAATACTCTTCTTTTGGCAAACCGGCATCAGGATCGTTACTGCCGAATTTATTGATGCGGTCCATTAAACCCGTTCCTTCTTTCTTTTCGTTCAAATTAAAATAACACAAAGCAGCGGTTATAACAGGCAAGATCAAAAATACCTGGCAAAGGGCAGAAACAATAGTTGTAAGCATGAGACCGGAAGAACTGGGATGAGATTTGGCTATAAACATCGTACCAACAGAAAAGAGTGTTACCGGGATGATAAAGATCATCAAAGCTGCATAAGTAATGATCCAGATGACGACGATAGCGCCAAAAGTTTGCCACCAGTTTTCTTTAATTAATTGGAAACTGCGCGACCAGCTATAGCCAAAACCAGTATTTTCCATCACCATAACAGGCAATATCAGCATGAAGATGGGCGCAAGATAAAATCCGGGAACAAGACAAAGTGCGAAACCGATAACCAGACAAATCCCGATAAGCAAATAACTGCCCATCACCTTGAAAAAATAGTATTTAAAATAGCCCCATACTTCTTCGGTTTCTGGCGCTACATTTCCTTTTTCTTTATAAAGCGCGATAAAACAAAGCGGAACAAGTGTAATAGATGTATAAGATAACAAACCAAAAATCATGCTTAACAAATAAGTTATGCCAAACATGCCAGAGAACCTTGTAAAATAAGTATGCGGTGTTATAGGAGTTTGCATCGCACTAATCACTTTATTTTGCTGCAACAAAGCAACAACCAGGTTAGCCACAATAAAAAAGCCGCAAATGATAGCGTACGACTTTAATAAAGGTTTCCAGTTCTGGCTGATAAAAGTGAAGGTATCATTGATAATTTCACCGAAATCGCGGGTTTTTACTAATTCAATTTTAGGTTGCATATTGGTTTAGGTTGATTTTTTTTATGGAGATAATTGGGATAGATAATTACGTAAGCGATGATAAAAAGTAGTGATAAAAACAGTATCGACACGCTTAACCAAACCGGCATTCCGGTATGCCGCGTAACAAAACTTTCGAAAAAAGCAGCGGTAATAAAAATCGGGACCAAGCCAATTACCATTTTAGTCCCGTCTTTAGCGCCGCATTTAAAAGAATCTATACGATTATAAGTTTTAGGAAATAATATGCTTTTCCCTAACACCAGGCCGGCAGCTCCGGCAATAATAATGGAAGATATTTCTAAAGTTCCATGGATCCAGATCACCAGAACGGATTGTAAGCCAAGACCTTTACTAAAAAAATAATACTCGAAAGAGCCAAGCATAATGCCGTTCCTGATCAAAGCATAAATGCTGCCGAGCGAGAAAAAAACGCCTCCCACAAAACAATAAAAAGCGACAAAAATATTATGAGAAGCGATTTGAAAAAACATGCTGAATTCGTTTTGCCGTTTGTAAACGCCAAAAGGGTCGCCTTTGGCAATGTTTTCATTCGTCATGTTTACATAGCCGTTCCCTAAAATTAAACGAAGGAAACTATTGTCGTACTTGGCAGACAAAGCGCCCATCAAAGCAAAAACAACCGTAAACAAAAAAGCATAAAGTAATTGCAGTTCGTACTTTTTAAAAAGCAAAGGCAGTTCAAACTTCCAGAAAGAAATAAAACGGCTGGATTTTTCTTTTTTGTTCTGGTAAATTGATTGATGTAAACGCGCCGTTAATCCGTTTAAATAAGCGGTAGTTTTTGATTGCGGATAAAAGGTTTTGGCATAAGCCAGATCATCTGTCAAACTGATGAAACGCTCGGCCAACTCATCCGGGTCCGGCGTTTGCATCTGTTCATACTTTTGCCACCTTTCCGAATTTTGTTTGATAAATAAAGCTTCCCGCATGCTTCTTTTAGGGTATAAATTCTTCGATAACCGGCTTTTAATTCTTTGGTAAGATAATTATTTCCATCAATAAAAATATATTTGTTATTGATGGAAACCATAAAAATAACAACCAGCCAAAATATTGAAATTGATTACGAAGTTGCCGGTCTGGGCGAACGTATTGTTGCCCGGCTTATTGACTTTGGTATTTTTATTTTGATCCTGATTGCTGGTGGCATAATAGCTGCTTTAAGTGGCAGCGTGATGGAAAGAATCAGAATATTCGGATATGCATTTGTTGGTTTGTACATTGCATGGTTGGTTAGCCTGGTTTTTTATGATCTGGTTTGCGAAGTTTTTTTAAACGGACAAAGTGTTGGCAAAAGGATCATGAAAATTAAAGTGATCAGTTTGGATGGCGCACGTGCAAGTTTAGGTCAGTACATCATTCGCTGGCTGTTTCGCATTGTAGATTTCTTGATTACTTTTCAGTTAGCTGCGCTGATTGCTGTTATCGTCACCAAAAACAAACAGCGTATTGGTGATCTTGCTGCCGGTACAACTTTAGTGAGCACTAAATCCCGGACGAATGTTAATCAGATTGCTTTTGCTCCTGTTCTGCCGGATTATGTGCCGGTTTTTAAGGAAGTAAATCAGTTAACAGATCGCGATATTGTATTAATCCACGAAGTGATCCAAAATAATAATCCGGTGCTGATACATAATATGGCAAACCAGATTAAAACACATCTTTCTGTTGTTTCATCGTTTGACGATCTGCGTTTTTTACAAACTATTATGCATGATTATAATTTTATAATGGCAAAGATGGAGTTATAGGAATCTTTTATAATCTGCCTTGCACAACTTTAAAAGCATAAGAAACCGTTACAACAGTAACTGCAACCGCAAATAAAGCACGGGAAATCCTTCCTTTCTGATCCAACTGAATTTTTACTTTTAACAATAAAAACAGTGCTAAAAGAAGTATCGGAATTGTTGCCGGATAAAAATGAAAACTTTCCAATAAACGTCCTTTTAACAAAGCAATAAAAGAGCGCTGAAAACCACAGCCGGGACAATCAATCCCTGTTAATTGCTTAAACGGGCAATGCAGTAAATATTTTTCAACGCTTTTATCCATCGATCCAGGTTTAAGGAAACATCGTTTTTAAAAGTAGTAAATTTGGAAATGCAAAAAGAGCAGATTTCGGTTTTTGATATGTTTAAAATTGGTATCGGGCCTTCCAGCTCGCATACTTTGGGCCCCTGGCGCGCCGCGCAGCAGTTTGTACAATTGCTGGAAAACCAGGGTTTGCTTCAACAGGTTATCCAGATCAAAATACTGCTTTACGGTTCATTAGCTAAAACCGGGAAAGGCCACGGGACTGATATTGCCGTTTTATTAGGTTTAAGCGGAGATGATCCGGTTACGTTTGATGTAGATCAGATCGGACCCAAAATTGAAAACATCCGATTATCACAACAACTATTTTTAGGCGGTAAAAGAAGCATTCCTTTCCGTATGGAAGATGATCTGCTTTTCCTGATGAACAACAGCCTGCCTTATCATCCAAATGCCGTTACTTTTCAGGCTTTTCTGGATAATGATAAAGCTGTTTCCGAAACTTATTATTCTGTTGGCGGCGGTTTTGTGGTGAAAGAAGGCGGTCAGCAAACTTCTGCAAAACCGGAAGTTGATTTGCCTTTTCCAATCGAAACTGCCGGTGATTTATTGCATTGGTGTTTAAAAACCGGCATTAAAATTTCTGATATTGTAATGGAAAACGAATTAGCCTGGCGCAGCGAAGCAGATATAAAAACAGGTGTGCTGCAATTTTTCCAGGTGATGAAAGAATGTATGTACCGCGGCTGCCATACTTCGGGCTATCTTCCCGGAGGATTAAATGTAGCACGGCGTGCAGCACGTTTAAATAAACGCATTCTGGGTGATACTATTTACAACGATTACGATAGCTGGATTGCTGCCATCAAAGCAAAAGGCAACAATTTCCAATATATATTGGATTGGGTAAGTTGTTTTGCTTTGGCGGTTAATGAAGAAAATGCCTCATTCGGACGAGTAGTTACGGCGCCCACCAATGGCGCGGCAGGTGTTATTCCGGCTGTACTTCATTATATGATTATTTTTTGTGATAAAAACAGCATGGATGATATTATCCGGTTCCTGTTAACCGCTTCAGAAATTGGCAGCATCTTTAAAAAAGGCTCGACCATTTCTGCTGCTATGGGCGGTTGTCAGGCCGAAATCGGTGTTTCTTCAGCTATGGCAGCAGCAGCTTTAACGGAATGCCTGGGAGGATCACAACGGCAGGTTTTAATGGCTGCCGAAATTGCCATGGAACATCACTTGGGCATGACCTGCGACCCGATCGGCGGATTAGTACAAGTTCCATGTATTGAAAGAAATACGATGGGTACAATTAAAGCCATTACGGCATCGCAATTAGCTTTACAAAGCAACCCTGACAGTGCAAAAGTTAGTTTAGATGCGGTGGTGAAAACGATGTGGGAAACTGCGCAGGATATGAACTCGAAATACAAGGAAACTGCGGATGGCGGACTGGCCGTTCAGGTTTCGCTAAGTATGAAAGAATGCTGATTTTTAGGTGGTAAAAGAAGCATTTAAAATTATGCTGACAATATTTTATTTTTACTTATAAATAATCAGTTAAAAATCTTTTTAAATTATTTACAATTTTACTACCTTTTGAAATTAATTTCCATTAAAGTTAATTTTCATGGCTAAGAGGGTTATTATTCTTGGTGGTGGCATTGCAGGGATGAGTGCTGCCCATGAACTTGTTGAAAGAGGTTTTGAAGTGGAGGTTTTAGAACGGCATAAACAATTGCCGGGAGGAAAAGCACGCTCTACACCTATTTCTGATCTGCCAACTGAGAATAGGCAGCCCTTGCCCGGTGAACACGGCTTTCGTTTTTTCCCCGGATTTTATCGCCACATAACAGATACGATGAAGCGTATCCCATTCAAAAATAACCCGAATGGCGTTTACGATAACTTAATCGAATGTTCCCGCATTATGATGGCGAGAATGGGGCAAACACCCATTTATGCACCCGGGAACTTTCCCAGGTCTTTTAGTGATTTACTGCTGATTATACATGACATTTTTCATACACAATCTGGCCTTTCGCCAGGAGAATCTAAAGTAATCGCTAAAAAAGTGTGGCAGTTAATGACGAGCTGCGAAGAAAGGCGTACCAATGAATATGAACATATTGGCTGGTGGGAATTTACAGAAGCGGATAAATACAGCGAAAGCTACAGAACACTTTTTGTAAATGGCCTTACACGTACTTTGGTGGCTGCAAAAGCAGAAAAAGCCAGTACCAAAACCGGCGGCGATATTTTTCTGCAATTACTCTTTAACATGGCCAACCCTTCTGTTCGTACCGACAGGATTTTATGCGGCCCTACCAACGATGTCTGGTTGTTCCCCTGGCTGGAGTATTTAAAAGGCAAAGGCGTTGGCTATCATTTCGATCAGTTTGTGGAATATTTGGAGTTTGAAAATGGTACCATCACAGGGGTTTGTACTTCTTCTGATAGCGCAGGAAAGCAAAAGTTTACCGGAGATTACTACTTATGCGCTTTGCCTGTAGAACGTGCGGCAAAACTAATGCAATATAACCCGGAAATATACAAGTTGGATACTTGCCTCGATGATATTGCCACTCTTGCAAATGATGTGGCCTGGATGAACGGCATCCAATTTTACCTGCTTAAAGATGTAAGCATCAATAAAGGCCATATCATTTTAGCTGATTCGCCCTGGGCACTTACTGCCATATCGCAAATACAGTTTTGGAAAGATTTCGACATTAGCCAATATGGAACAGGCGATGTTAGAGGGATTATTTCTGTAGATGTTTCCAACTGGGATGTTCCCGGGCTCATCTATAATAAACCCGCTAAAGATTGTTCTCAAAAAGAAGTAATTGCCGAAGTATGGGAACAAATGAAGCAAAGTTTTAACCGGAGCGGGGAGATTATTTTAGAAGACAGCAACCTGAAATGTGCCAATATAGATTGCGACATTATTTTTAGAGATGATGTATTAGACGCTAATGCCCCGTCTGTAAATGGAAACAACAATCAGCCGATTAGATTTGGTACAAACAGCTGCGATAAAAACGAAGAACCCCTATTAGTTAATGAAGTTGATACCTGGGTGCTAAGAAGGGAAACCTATACAGATATTCCAAATCTGTTCCTGGCATCAGATTATATCAAAACCAATACCGATTTGGCTACAATGGAAGGGGCAAACGAAGCAGCAAGAAGGGCTGTAAACAACATCATTGACCGGTCTGGCAAAAAAGTACCGTTTTGTAAAGTCTGGAAATTGCACGAACCCGACTGGCTGCTGTATTATAAATGGCTCGACAGGAGAAGGTATAGAAAAGGCTTGGCATGGAAAATAAACGAACCTTTACTCGGCAGGTTTTTAAATTCGATATTCAGTCTGTTTAAAAAAGCAAAAAATGTTACAGCCAACAGCCTCAGCACCGCCTTATCAAAAAACTGAGCTTTCGAATCCTTTTTCTTTAAAAAGGATCATTTTCAGTTTAACTGTTATGATTATAGCCATTGGTATGCTTGTTTATGACAGCATGAAACATATTGGCTGGATCAGTGCCGAACACTGGGGCCTGGTTTTTTTTATTGTTTACCTTTTTTATACCGCCATTACCTTTGATAAGGTTTATCAATTGCTTTGCATATTTTCTATTATAGCAGGTTTTACAGAATTGCTTGCAGACCATTATCTTGTTGCTTATACCAATACGCTTGTTTATCCCTTAAAAGAACCTGCCCTCTGGTCATCGCCTTATTACATGCCTTTTAGCTGGGCGGTGGTGTTGATACAAATTGGTTATTTAGGCTGGCTTATCTCAAAAAAAACAGGGGTTTTAATAAGTGGTTTAATTATGATAGCTGTAAGCGCCGTTATTATCCCATTATATGAAAGCTGGGCAATTAAAGCCGGATGGTGGGACTATCAGCATTGCAAAACCTGGAAAAGCGTTCCTTATTACATTTTTATTGCCGAAGGATTATTAATGTTTACCGTTCCCTGGTTTTTATCAAAAGCAGAAAATAAAAACATGGTTACAATAGCAGGCTACGGCATATTACAAGGCCTGGTTATGCTTTTTGCCTGTATTATTGCCATATTAATTACGGGGTAAAATGGTTTCAAAAATTATTAACTGGTTTATTCTCGACAAGTATAAAAAAGATCCCGACACCTACCGGTCGGTAAGGATTACAGTATCTGTAATTTTAAGTACAATGCTTTTTTCAACCAGCTTTATGCTCCAAAGCTTGTACATGCATTTTACAGCAGGTATTTATGCCATGATTTTTAATGCCCTTGGCTTTTTAATACTTCCTTTTCTTTTTAAAGCCGGACTTTCATGTAAAGCAACTGCACATTTATACATCTTTATAGGAACAGTTGGTGTGTTGATCTGCGTGTTTTTTACAGGCGGCAGTTCCTCTCACATTTTATTCTGGATGATCGTTTTGCCATGTATTGTCCTGATGATCTCGGACTTAAAAAGCGGGCTTATCTGGACGGCTGTTTCTATAACCAGTATTATTATTCTTTATCTGATGAAATTTTATGGTTATAAATTTCCTGATTTTTTCGATACCATTTCTGCAAACAACTATCTGATAAAAAAACTGTCTGATACCGTTGGCCTGGTATTGATCATGTTTTTAATTACGACTGTTTTTGAGCAGCAAAAAAAATACATGCTCGAAAAACTCGATCAGAAAAATAAAATTATTGAAGCCGAAAAAGAAAAATCAGAACAATTACTGCTTAATATTTTACCGGCCGACATCTCTTTAGAACTGAAAGAAACCGGCAAAACAAAAGCTTACAGTTATGAAATTGCAACAGTAATGTTTGCCGATTTTGTAAATTTCACCTTAATTGGAGAAAAACTTAGTCCGGAGGAACTGGTATATGCCATTGGCGAATACTTTGAAGCTTTCGACAACATTATTGAAAATAACGGGATCGAGAAAATAAAAACTGTTGGCGATGCTTATATCTGTGCGGCCGGTCTGCCCATACCAACCACAGATAATGCAGTGGTAATGATACATGTTGCACAATGTTTTATTAATGCGGTGGAG
This sequence comes from Mucilaginibacter arboris, assembly GCF_009754915.1. Classification (GTDB taxonomy): domain Bacteria; phylum Bacteroidota; class Bacteroidia; order Sphingobacteriales; family Sphingobacteriaceae; genus Mucilaginibacter_A; species Mucilaginibacter_A arboris. The sequence goes on from NZ_WPIK01000005.1 coordinate 84,719, forward strand.
GAACTGAAAATAAAAAGGCTAACAGCAGGAAAAGAGGTTTTTAATATCAGGATTGGCATTAATACCGGCCCGTTGGTAGCGGGCGTAGTCGGTATTAAAAAATTTGCTTACGATATTTGGGGAGATACCGTTAATACAGCAGCACGCATGCAGGAAAAAGGCTTACCTAACCGTATTAACATTTCCGGTTCTACTTATGCACTGGTAAAAAACGAGTTTGATTGCGAATACCGGGGCAAAATCGAAGCTAAAAATAAAGGGCAAATTGATATGTATTTTATTGAAGGACCTACCTGCCTTTCATGACAAAATCCCCGCATTTGTTTAAATTTTGTTCTGTCTGTTTAATGCTTCTTTTACCAGGTAAAAATTGGCAAACGGTTATTTTCAGCCTGAATTAAAGGTTAAACAAATTTTAATGGCATAAAAGAAGCATGCTGAAATTTATTTCAACACGAAACAATAAACAATATTATAAGGATTGCCGGAATAAGAAACCCGGATTTAAACAGTTATTTTAAGCCCGCAACTACCTGGGGCGCTAATAATTTAACCCACATTAAATACATCAAACCCGAAGGGTGCAACCCATCATCTGCCAGTAAAGTAGTGTCTGTTGCTGCCTTTCGCGAAACATCAGTTATGTTTAAATAATTAACACCTAACTTATTGCTTTCCCTTTCATTAATGGCATTAAAAACATCTATCTGTGCTTTGATGGTAGCGATGTTGCGCCCGGAAGTAAGGGCAAATGGCGTAACAGACCAATCGGGAATAGACAGCACAAATACATGTTTAGGATTGCTTTTAGCATAAAGAACAGACGTATTCACTAAGTCATCAAAATCAGTCCGGTAAGTTGCAGTATCGCCATTCTGAAACTGATTATTTACACCAATAAGCAAAGTAACAAAGCTGAATTTTTTAGTTATGGCCGAATCTGCAATAGCCCTTTTTAAATCGGCAGTTGTCCAGCCGGTGCGTGCAATAATAAGCGGATCGGTAACATAAAAGTTGTTACTTCTTAGTTGCGATGCTAATTGAAAAGGAAAAGATTGTGTGTATGGAACAGATTGGCCGATAGTATAAGAATCGCCCAAAGCAAGATAACTTATCGTGGTATCGACCGTGTTAATAACAGGCAGCGCAACAACAACAGCTACGGGGACTGTAGTTGCAGCTATTTGTTGTTTTTTGCAGCCAGCCATAACTGCAATCGCCATTAATATGCTTCCTACTATTTTCATATCACTTCCATATCAAATAATACGGAAATATGGTGTTTCAGGATTTTTTTAACTTCATCAATATTTACTTCTTTGCCTAACTCTTTTTGCATTGAAGTTACTGCTTTGTCTTCTATTCCGCAGGGAATAATATTTTTAAAATAATCGAGGTTTGGGTTGATGTTAAAAGCCAAACCATGCATCGTAACCCAGCGGCTGCACCGAACGCCCATTGCACATATTTTTCTAGCTTTCTTTGGATCGGCAGCATCCAGCCAAACACCGGTATAACCCGGATAACGTTCTGCTTTAATGCCAAAATCTGCCAAAGTTAAAATAACAGCTTCTTCCAATGTGCGGAGATATAAATGAATATCCGTAAAAAAATTATCTAAATCTAAAATCGGATAAACCACTAACTGGCCGGGGCCATGATAAGTAATATCGCCGCCGCGGTTAATCGGATAAAATTTGGCGTGTTTTTCTTGCAGTTGCTTTTCTGATAATAACAAATGTTCCGGTTTGCCGCTTTTGCCCAAAGTATAAACATGCTGATGCTCGCAAAAAATTAAATAATTGGGCGTTACTGTTTTTATGCCGGTAAAAGAAGCATCGTCTTCTCCACGGTTGCGGCTTTCTGTTTTTAGCTTTACGGTTGCTGCAAAAATTTCTTCCTGCCTGTTCCAGGCTTGCTGGTAATCTATCAAACCCCAATCTTCAAAAAAAACCTGCTTGTTCTTGCTCATGTTAAAAGTTGATGGTTCATGGTTAATTGGTAAATGGCCAAGTAGTTGATGGATTATGGTTCATGGTAAACCAAAGTAATGGATGCCCGTTTTTCCGCTCTTCGTTCTCTCATTCTTCTCCGCTCCCAATTCTTACACCTCCTTTGCATACCCGATCATATACCCGTTAAATGGCAGATATTCTACTTCAAAATCCAAATCCACCTCGTCATTTCTGATTTTAGCGCAGAAAATACCTTCCTCCTGATAATCAAATTCCTCCAGAAAAATATGGTGTAAAAAAGAAATTTCCTTCCGTCCGTAACATTTATAAACCGCTTCTTTTGCACACCAGCAGGCGTATAATTGCTTGATATGATGTTCTGGTTTGATAAATGCCAGTTCATCAGGCCGCAAAAACTTTTTAGCGATCCGCTCCACTTTCAGGTCAATTCTTTCAACATCGATCCCAACCGGCTTGCTTTTGCTGATCATCACCGCCGCATAATCAAAAGAATGGCTGAAAGAGATATGATAAGGGATGGAAGTTAGATAAGGCTTCCCGTGCTCATCTACCTTACAATCAATGTATTCTTCGGTGTTCAGCATTTTGCGCAGCAGCACGCGCGTGCCCAGCCAGTGTAAATAACGTTTGCCATTGCTCAGGTTTTGTATAAAGGCTTTTTCACCTTCATCCAACTGTAATTGTTGATACAACTCTTCGGCATTTTCTTCAATTTTCCAAAGGGCAAATTCGGTGTCGTTATCCACCTTTTTACGATAAGCAATCCCCATGAAGTAAAGTTGCGAAAAGGATAGCAATATATTTTAAAATATTCTAATTTAGGTTCCGCATCTTCGCACCTTATGATTCTTTCAGACAAACTTATTTTACAGGAAATTGAACAGGGAACAATTATTATTGAACCTTTTGACCCAACTTGTTTAGGCACTAATTCTTATGATGTACATCTTGGTAAATATCTGGCCACTTATAGAAACCGTGTTTTAGATGCCAAACAGCATAACGAAATCGATCATTTTGAAATCCCGAAAGAAGGTTTCCTGCTTCAGCCCAATACTTTATATTTAGGTGTAACGGTAGAATATACCGAAACGCACCGGCATGTACCATTTTTAGAGGGTAAAAGCAGTACCGGAAGATTAGGGATTGACATTCACGCCACAGCAGGAAAAGGCGATGTTGGCTTTTGCAATACCTGGACGCTTGAAATTTCGGTTACACAACCCGTACGCATTTACCCGGGAATGCCCATTGGCCAGTTAATTTATTTTGTGGTGGAAGGAGAAATAGAAACACTGTATAATACCAAAGCCAATGCCAAATACAGTAAACCTACCACAAGGCCCGTAGAAAGCATGATGTGGAAAAACCAGTTTTAGCAATTGTAATCTATGCGTTACAAAAGCTTTTTATTAAAAATCGGCGTTTACTTAGTATCTTGTTTCCTTTTGTTAAACCTATGAAATTAAAGCGTTTTTTGACTATTTGCCTGCTGCTTCTGGCAACAGGAATACTGGGTTTTGCTGTTCAGCAGGATGACCCTCTAAAAAAGATTTTAACCCAATTACAGAAGTTTAACGATGATTCTCCTACAGAAAAAGTTTACCTGCAGTTAGATAAACCTTATTATGCCATTGGCGATCTGATTTATTTTAAAGCCTACACTACCATCGGCGGCAAACATCAGCCTTCGGGCTTGAGCAAGATTTTATATGTAGACCTGATCAACGAAAAAGATTCTGTTAAACAATCGCTGCGTTTGCCAATGGCTGCCGGTTTAAGCTGGGGCAATTTTACTTTAGCCGATACTTTGCAGGAAGGCAATTACCGGATACGCGCTTACACCCAATGGATGCGCAACTTTGGCGAAGATTATTTTTTTGATAAAACCATCAGCGTTGGCAATGCCATTTCTAATACTGTTTTTACCACGGTAAATTATCAGTTTACTACCGAGAATGGCGTACAAAAAATAAACGCTGTTATTAATTATGCTGATTTAAACAACAAGCCTTGTGCAGATAAAGCGGTAAGCTACCGCGTACAATTAGATTTCCGGACGGTTTTAAAAGGAAAAGGCACAACCGATGCCAACGGAAACCTGAGCATCAGTTTCAGTAATCCGCAGCCTGCTTCTTTAAAATCAGGACAAATTATTACCAATATTACAACTGATGATAAAAAAACAGTGGTAAAAACAGTACCGGTTAAAGCAACATCCAATGATGTAGATGTGCAGTTTTTTCCGGAAAGCGGCGATCTGGTAAATGGCATCCGCTCTAAAGTTGCCTTTAAAGCAGTTGGCGCAGATGGTTTAGGCATCGCCATAAAAGGAAGCGTTTTTAACAACACCAATAACGAAGTTGCTAAAATAAGCACGCAGCATTTGGGAATGGGCGCTTTTATGCTTTTCCCGGAAACAGGCAAAACTTATACAGCAAAAATTACCTTTCCGGATGGTTCTGAAAAAAACTATGACTTGCCAAAAGCTTCTGACCAAGGTTTTGTACTAAGCGTTGGCAATACCGATCCTGAATTTATTAACCTGCATGTTTCGGTTAGCAATGAAACTTTTAAGCTAAAGCAAAATACAGATATTATGGTAGTGGGCCAGTCTGGCGGCGATGTTTATTACACTGCCAAAAGCAAGCTGGAAAGCCAGTCTTTCTCTGCCCGGATTCCTAAAAGCCGCTTTCCTTCCGGCATTGCACAATTTACTTTGTTTACGCAGGAAGGCGAGCCTTTAAACGAGCGGATTATTTTTGTAAACAATCCCGATCAGCTTAAAATTAATGTAACTTCTCCGGAAACTACTTCGCCCAGACAAAATGTAAAACTTGATTTCACGGCTCAAAATAAAGATAAGGCACCTGTTGTAGGCAGTTTTTCTGTTGCCGTAACAGATGAAACCAAGGTCCCGGTTAACGAGGATAAAGAAAGTACCATCTTATCCAACTTACTTTTAACATCCGATATAAAAGGTTACATCGAACAGCCCAACTACTATTTTGCACATACAGATGAAAAAGCACAGGCAGATTTAGATGTGCTGATGCTGACACAAGGTTACCACCGCTTTGCCTGGCGGATGCTGATGGGCAACAGTTTTCCGCAGCTTACTTATCAGCCGGAAAAATCGATGTCTATTGCCGGGATTGTGAAAACTTTAGGCGGAAAACCGGTTCCGAAAGGAAAAGTTACTTTGTTTACCACCACAAAAGGCGCGTTTTTGCTGGATACGGTAACGGATGCAAACGGCAGGTTTAAGTTTGATAATTTAATTTTTCCTGACAGTATTCGTTTTGTAATACAGGCACGCGGCGTAAACGGCAAAAAAAATGTAGAAATTACTTTGGACAATGTCCCGCAACAGTTTGTAACCAAAAATAAAAATGCACCCGATGTTTCTATCAACTTAAACCGTGACCTGGCTGCTTACCTGCAAAACAGCAAAGCGCAGTACGATGACTTGCGAAAATATGGCTTGGTTAACCGCACCATTGTTTTAAAAGAAGTAACCATTACCGAGAAAAAAGAACCGCTTAAAAACTCCTCTAACTTAAACGGCCCGGGCAATGCCGATCAGATTATAAAAGGCGATTTGTTTGAGCAAATGGGCTGTGCTACAATAGACCAATGTTTGCAGGGCAGGTTATTAGGGGTGATTTTCAGGAACGGAATACCTTATTCTACCCGTAGTTTTAATACACCCATGCAAATAATTGTGGACGGGATTTATATGGAACCCGATTACCTTACTACAATTAACCCGCTTGATATTGCAAGTATTGAAGTTTTGCGTACCATAGGTTATACTTCTATTTATGGCGGCAGGGGCAGCGGCGGCGTGCTGGTTATCAATACCAAACGCGGAGACGATCCCAGTTATTCTTTCCAGCGATATGCACCCGGTATTGTAACGTATAACCCAAAAGGCTTTAGCCGGGGCAAAGAGTTTTATTCGCCTAAATATGACGACCCGAAAACCAATAAAGCCGTGGCCGATTTACGGACAACCATTTACTGGAACCCGAATTTAATTACCGATAAAGATGGTAAAGCTACTTTCAGCTTTTTTAATGCAGATAGCAAAGGCACTTATCGCGTAGTGATAGAAGGTATTGATGATGCAGGAAATCTGGGCAGGCAGGTTTACCATTATAAGGTGGAGTAAGTTTTTGGGTGGTAAAAGAAGTATTAGGGTTGAAGTTTTAAGCTGTTAAGGATAATTCAGCAATATTAATTCTGTAAAAAAGGGATTGTAAAACTCATACAGGCAAAATTAATAAATCAACATTCATCTTATGAAACAAATCCTTCTGTTAACCTTTTTAACAGCACCGTGTATAGCTAAACTATTTGCACAAAATGCAAATAGTATTCGTGCTTTTGAAGCTGCTGAACATATTGGTAAAACAGTGACCGTAACAGCAACTGTAATAAATGTTAAACATATTCCACAATCTAAAACAATATCATTAGGCTTAAGTGATTGGCGTAATAAAGACGAATTACTCACTCTTGTAATCCATCAAAAACATTATTCAAAATCCTATTATAATTACTTACGAAGCTTAAATGGGAAATTAACCATGTTTACAGGAAAGGTGCTTTTGTTTAAAGGCCAACTAACGATTAACATGGAGGGAAGTATGACGAAAATTGGAATCAGCGAAATAATTCCAATTAATATTGGCGTGCCTATTGTACCTATATCTGTCCCTTTAAAAGATGTGCATAAGTATATTGGAGAATATGTTTCAATCTGCGACATGGCTTATGATTATAAAATAGTTGGAGACAGTGTGTTTTTAAATGTAGGGGCAAATTATCCTAACCAAAACATCACTGTTAGTGTTTCGCGTAAAGTTTTACCCAGACCAGAAGAAATAAACGGTAAGCGCATCTGCTTTGATGGTATAATAACGTTACTTGATAACAGACCAACGATTTCAATTAATGAGAAGCAGCGTAATAACATAAATGTTAAATAAGATGAAGTTGTTTAAACTTTTAGGCTTCGTTTAAATAGGTACAAGGCCCTTCGATAGGTTCAGGACCGTGCCCATGCTTCTTTTACCGGATAAAAATTGGTGTTTGCCTGCATTTAAATAATCAAAAAAACAATGGTCAACATTTTTAGGTGATAAAAGAAGCATCAGCCTAAAAATCAAAAAACCAGGGCCTGTTTAAAATTTATTCCCTAATTTTTTGTATGCCCTTTTTTTGGCTAAAGCCGCTGCCTGTGTTTCTACCACCCACGGCCTGAAGGCCGTGGCAATTTTAAAGCGTAGTTTTTACGACAACCTTTGTTTACCAATGCTGGATTGCCCTGTGCGGACAGGACGCCCGGGCCATGTTCTAATTATTGGCGGTTGCCACGGCCTTCAGGCCGTGGACAAAGGATAACCGGCAACGGGCTTTAGCTAAAACATTTAAAAAAATCATGGCACAAAAGGGGCATCAAACAAAAGGACAAAATTTAAACAGGCCCTAACATTTTTGAGGTGATAAAAGAAACATCAACTACAGAAATTAAAAACCAGCGGTTAATATTTTTTAAGCGATAAAAGAAGCATCAACCTAAAAAAAATGGGCCAGAAAAAAAAGTTTAAACAACTTCAAGATTAAAACCCCTGCTGGTTCTAATTTTTCAATTCCGCTTTGTATAAAAGAAGGATAAAACGGATTTATGTAACGGAAAGGACTTTGACAGAAATAATGGAAATGATTTCTGTTTGACTTGGATTTCTAAGCCAATGATTTTTAATCACCTTGTCGCTTAGTTTATTGCAAAATGTGGAGTAAATTTTTAGGTGATAAAAGAAGCATTTGTATTAATAGAAAAGGTATAAGTTATTTTAATTGGATTAGAAAAATTCTCCTGCCCGGGTTTGTAACCCGAGACCTTTGAACTAATGATTTTTAATCATTTTAAAACTAATCGAAACTTTTGCCTTAAAAGAAGCATCAACAAAAAAAGTTGTTTTAATATAACCAAGAACGGCTTTTATTTGATGCAGTTTTTTATAATACTGGATGCAATTCATATAAATCGCCCCTACATTTACCACACAAATTTATCCTTAATTTCTACCGTTTTTGCCTGGTCGCTGCTGCTGCCATAATTACCCTGGCTTCCACCCATACCGCCGCCACGTCCGCCGCGCATGCCGCCACCGCCGCCCCTCATCCCACCACCACCGTTCATGCCACCGCCACGCATACCGCCACCGCCCATGCCACCCATTCCGCCTGCTTCTCCTGAAGGGCGTAAACCATCGTGGCTGCCTTTTGCAGCACTAAAACTATTGATTTTGATATCAAATAGCCAGGGCTTGCCATTTGTATTATCGATATGCAACATTTTTATCGGTATAGCTGCTTCGTACACCAAAGCGCCTTTATCATCCATATTCAATACTGTTTTTATGCCATAAGTATTGGCGGTGGTAATATGGTCGGTTTCAATATCTTTAAATCCTTTTACTTCTATATCGCGCAGCTTCAGTAAATCTGCTTTGCGCTGTTCTTCCATATTTTCCTGTTTTAACTGCTGCTCGGTAATGGCGTTATCCATTTTAGGCATTACATATAAGCTGTTTTCATCCTGTTCCGGCGAAGGAAAAGTTAAACTATAAGTTTCTTTCTTTTTTCCCTCGGGATTAAAAGCTAAGGTAATCCCGTTCCGCATGGCCTGCTCCTGCTGCCCGCGGTTTTCAATCCGGATTGCAAAATAGAGGTTCTCCTTATCGTCTGCAAAACCATAATGCAGCCTTTTCGCTTCATTGTAATAGTTCAGGCTGTCGCCCCAATCTTTTAAATTGCCATCAACCTGGATACTGTGTTCCGGCTTGCTAATAATTTTAAGGTTTGATTTAGATTGGGAAAAAACATGCGAAACTGATACTGATAGTACAGCGGACAGCAGGAAAAAAGAAAGGGTTTTCATTTGCAGGATTATGAATTTTTTCGTTCAGACTAATTTTAAAACAAATGGTTTTAGGTATTTTTCAAATATCCGATTTTTATTTTCGTTAGATTTGCTATCAATATGTCAACAGAGATTAAAGAAGAAAGCTTCACCCTGGAAGAATTGTTGGCCGGCTTAAAAGAAAGCCACCGGCTGATATTATGGAATGACGAGGTCAACTCTTTCGATCATGTAATTTACTGCTTAATGAAGTATTTGGATTACAACGATGCCCAGGCAGAAAAAATTGCCTGGGAAGTACATACCAAAGGAAAATGCGCTATTTTAGAAGGCTCTTTTACAGAAGTAGAAGTTTACCGCAAAATTTTACAGCAGGAAGGCCTAACAGTTTCGGTAGAATAAACCGGGGCATACTTCTTTTACCGGCATAAAAACTTAAACCTTATCGGGTTAATGCGGTTATGCTATTTTAACTTAGTACCAAACCTGCAACAGCTATCCATTTTTTATCATGGTAAAAGAAGCATTTGCATTTATAAAGCCCAGAAAATATGCTCATCAAACAATACCCGTTTTACCTTAAATCTACCGTTATCCTGTTTGGGGTATCACTTTTTGTAATGGTGCTTTACATGCTGGCCGACCTGCTGGTGCCTCTGGGTTTCTCTATTTTATTAGCTATTCTGCTCAACCCCTTATACAACAAGCTTAGGCATTTTAAAATAAACAAGGTTGTTGCCATTGCACTCACCCTGCTGGGCCTGGTTATTTTTATAGCTGCGGTATTGTATTTTCTATCTTCGCAAATGATCCAGTTTGGCGATACTTTACCCGCATTAAAAGCTAAAGGCGGACAAATTATTATCCAGATAGAAGCATGGATACAGCATACTTTTGGAATGAGCATCCAGAAGCAGATGCAGTTATTAAATGAAGCAGCCAACAATAACAAAGGCTTGGTTGGCCAAACTATCGGAAGTTTATTTGGCCTGTTCAGTGTACTATTTTTAATACCTGTCTATATTTTTTTACTGTTATTTTATAAAAAACTGATCCTTAATTTTTTGTACGAGGTTTTCTCCGAAGAAAACACACAAAGTGTAGCCGAAATTTTAAACCAGACCAAAACTGCTATTCAAAGTTATATTGTTGGTTTACTGATTGAAGCATTAATTGTAGCCGTTCTTAATGCTGCTGCTTTGTTTTTGTTAGGTGTAAAATATGCATTACTGATAGGTGTTATTGGCGCTATTTTAAATATGCTGCCTTACATTGGCGGCATTATTGCCATTGCATTGCCTATATTAATAGCAACGGTAACTAAAGATGGGTACGGCACGCAATTAGGCATCATCATCGCTTACTCTGTTATACAGTTTATTGATAATAATATTTTGGTCCCGCGCATTGTTTCTTCCAAAGTACAAATCAACGCCTTGATTTCTATTATTATTGTTTTGTTAGGCGGCGCTTTGTGGGGCGTTTCGGGCATGTTCCTTTCTATTCCGATGGTTGCTGTGTTAAAAATTATTTTTGACCGGATTGAGGACCTTAAACCCTGGGGGAAATTATTGGGAGATGAAATACCAACGCAGCACATGGGCCAGATTTGGAAACTACGGCGTAGAAAAAAAATTGTAGCTTAAATACTTCTTTTATCCCCTAAAATACTGTAACCGCAACTACTTTTTTAAGTTCAACCAAAACCAATGGCAAAAAAAAATGTAAAATACGTAGATGCCCATCACCGGCAAATTATTGCACTTGCTGCTGCATTAATTACTTACTTTTTTACGCGTAAGTTAGCATTACCAATCAATTTAATGCTTACATGGATTAGCTATGCCTTTAGTATTTTATTCATAAGCTGGATTTTTATTCTCTCCACACATCCAAAAGATGTTAGAAAAACAGCTAAACTGGAAGATTCGAGTTTAACGTTTATCTTCTTTTTTATTGTTTCTTCGGCTTTTGCAAGCTTGTTTGCCGTTGTTTTGCTTTTGCAATCGATTAAAGGAAAATCTCCCGAACAAATCACAGCTCACGTTATGCTTTCTATTGCTTCCGTTGCAATTTCCTGGTGGCTAACACATACTGTTTTTACCATACGTTACGCACATCTTTATTATGGTGACAGAGATGGAATAGAGGGATATGATGGCGGACTGGATTTTCCGAAAGAACCAGAACCTGATTATATGGATTTCGTTTATTTCGCTTTCGTTATCGGGATGACGTTCCAAGTTTCTGATGTCGAGATCAGTTCCCGCAAAATCAGGAGGTTAGCTTGGGCACACGGTATCTTATCTTTTGTTTTTAATACCGTAATTGTAGCTTTGAGTATCAACATCATCTCCGGATTATTTGCACATTAAAAGAAGCATTAGGTTGATTTCCACTTAAAAATTCAAGATCAAATTATTTTTATGGAACTTGGTATCAAAAATAAAGTAGCAGTGGTTTTAGCTGCAAGCAAAGGATTAGGCCGCGCAGCAGCAGAAACTTTGGCAGCCGAAGGTGTGCGGGTAGTAATCGGTTCGAGAAACAAAGAAGATCTTGAAAAAACAGCACAGGAAATCAGCGAAAAAACAGGAAGCCAGGTGATCGGTATTCCGGTAGATGTAACCAATGCGGCACAAGCAGAAGATTTTATTGCAAAAGCAGCCGAACATTTTGGGCAGATTGATATTTTGGTAAACAACGCCGGCGGACCGCCTTTTGGGCCAGTAGAAAGTTTTGATGAAAGCCAATGGCAAGCTGCTTTTGAACTGAATTTATTAAGTACCGTGCGGATAACGCGCTTAGTATTGCCACATCTTAAAAAAACCGGCAGCGGCAGGATCATCAATATCGTCAGCATGTCTGTTAAATCGGTACTGGATAATTCTGTGCTTTCTACCAGCATCCGAATGGGCGTGGTTGGCATGGCTAAAATGCTGGCTGATGAAGTTGGGCCGGACCAAATTACAGTAAACAATGTTTGCCCGGGAATGATTTTAACTGACCGTATCCGAAGTTCAGGCATCAAAAAAGAACTGGAAGCAGGCATGACGGAAGAAGAAGCATTACAGTCAAGAGCCAAAAATATTCCATTACGAAGGATTGGCAAACCGGAAGAATTAGCCGCTTTAATTGCATTTTTAGCATCAGAAAAAGCTTCGTACATTACCGGCACCACTATCCAGGTGGATGGCGGCGTGGTAAGAAGCATTTTTTAATACATCAATTTAAATTCTCAAAATGGATCAACCTATCAAAACCGGCTTATTGGCTTTCGGCATGTCTGGCCGCATATTTCATGCACCTTTTTTAAATGCAAATCCTGGTTTTAGCCTGGAAGCTGTTGCAGAGCGGCATACCAAAAAAGCTGCCCAATTTTATCCAAACATAAAAAGTTATGATACTTTAGAAGAAGTGATCAACCATCCGGACTTGGAACTGGTCGTAGTAAATACGCCAAATTACACGCATTTTGAATTGGCAAAACAAGTATTACAAGCAGGCAAACATGTGCTGATTGAGAAACCAATTGCTGCAACGGCAGCAGAAGCCAAAGCATTATTTGATTTAGGCCGGGCCGTAAACCGCGAAGTTTTTGTTTACCAGAACCGCCGTTGGGACAGTGATTTTAAGGCGGTAAAAGAAGTATTGGAAATGAATTATTTAGGGAAACTGATTGAAGTTCATTTTAGATACGACCGCTGGCGGCCGGAAATTGGGCCGAAAGCATTTAAAGAAAAGCCAATGCCTGCAAGCGGGATCTTGTATGATTTAGGCCCGCACTTATTAGATCAAGTCATTAGTTTGTTTGGAAAACCCATCGCTTTCAGTAAAAATACCGGCAGTTTCCGTCATTTAACAGAAGTTCCTGATTATACCTCCGTTCATCTTCAATATCCTGAAAACCTTAATATTTTTGTAACGGCAAGCTTACTGGTGGCCAACCCTTTACCTGCTTTTGTAATACATGGAACACGTGGTAGCTTTATAAAAAAGCGTGCTGATGTACAGGAAGCACAGTTAGACAAAGGCATGTCGCCTTTAGATTTGGCTTATGGCTTGGAAGAACCCGGAATGGACGGCGAACTAACCTGCATCGACCCGGAAACTGAAACGATGGAAGCAACTAAAATCCCTTCCATGAAAGGTGATTTTATGGCTATTTTTGATGCCGTTTATCACAGTATCTGTGAAGGAAAACCTTTTCCGGTAACGGAAGAAGATATTCTGACACAGTTAGCGATTATTGAATAAAAACAGGTGCTAAAAACAGCATCGCTAAAACAAATTCCCTGCATGAAACCCTTATATTTTTTATTCCTGTTCCTTGGTTTTACTTTAACCGCCTGCTCGCAGGATGCACCGCTCAACAAAGATATTCCGCCGTATAAAATCCTTACTTCTGATAGTGTTTATGTTACGCCTGCCAATCTTAAAAAGAATATACCGGTAATGATTATGTACTTTGCGCCCGATTGCCCGCATTGCCAGCACATGACGATGGAAATCACCAAGCACATTAAAGAATTTGGCAATACACAAATTGTGATGATCAGCTTTGTTAATCCGCAGGTACAGTTTAAAGCGCTTCCTAAATTTGTGAAGGATTACCAGCTTCAAAAATATCCAAACATACTTGTAGGAACAGAAGGATATACCTATGTAGTACAGAAATTTTATCAGGTAAGAACTACGCCATACTTTGCTGTTTATGATAAAAAGCATAAGCTGGTAGAAACTTTTGCTAAAATCCCTGAAGTACAGGATTTAGTTAAAGCAGTTAAAGAGTAATTTTTATCTGGTAAAAGAAGCATTAAGGCTTTTCACCTAAACAAAATCTTTCTGACTGGCTTCAACTTAAAACACTTCTTTTATCATGAAAAAATTTAGTCTGATCATATTTATTGCTTCCGGGCTTGCTTTATCAGCCTGTAACAGTTCAGCAAAAACAGGTGGGGCACAGGCAGATTCCGGTTCGTATGGTAGTTCCGGCGCAAGCGATACCACAAAAGCTGTCCAAAGTTCTTCTATGGGCACAAGTGCTACCGGCAATGCTACCACATCTTCTGGCAGCGATACCAGCAAAACCGGCAATTAAGCAGGTTTGTTAAAATTTAGTGCAGTAAAAGTATCAATTGCTTTTACTGCATTTTGAAACCGCTCCACCCCGATTCCCGAAATTACCTGATAACTGGCATGGATCGCTTTCAGTTCCTGGTGCCAAACCTGCATAAAATATTCCCGCTGTGTTGGAAAGTTTCGCAGCGGGTCATCCTGCCAGGGCATATCAATGTCCAGCAATACATAAAAATCGTAATGATGTTTGGGCAACTCCTCCAGCACTTCCTCTGGTGTTGAGCCGAATAAAGCATCGCTCCAAATTTTTACAGTGATAAAAGTAGTATCGCAGATCAGCAGTTTGTTTGCTTTTGGCAGCAGTTCTTTTTCCAATGCCAACTGTCCGTAAAACATGTTGATTTCATCTTGTAAAGTACAATCTGCTGCCAGGTTCTCACAATATCCACGTGCAAACTCTGGTACCCAAATGGTATGGTAGTACCCTGCCAGCCATTTAGACATGGTAGATTTTCCGGTAGATTCTGGTCCGACGATGGCTATTTTTATAATATTTTGGTTCATTTTTTTGTTTATGTTGGATTTGTTTGTCATGCCGAACTTGTTTCGGTATCTCACAAGCAAGGTATTTATCTATCCTGAGAGATCCTGAAACAAGTTCAGGATGACAACCAGCCTATTTCTGTAACCGGTAATCCCGCCGCCAGTCCCGATAACCCAAAGCAGCAATAATTAAATATAAAGCATACATGCCAGCAGTTAGATGCAGGTTTTTAGCGGTATAAACAACAACGTAAATTACATCAACAAAAATCCAGATCAGCCAGTTTTCCAGCACTTTCCTGGCTAACAGAACCTGGGCAATTAAACTGCAGGCCGTACAAAAGCTATCGATAAAAGGGAAAGCTGCATCCGTTCCATGCTTCAACAAAAAACCCAAAATTGCTGTAAAAAGGATAACTCCGATAATGGAAAATATTATTTCTTTTTGGGTGATCTTAATTACCGGAACTTTTTCTTCGGATTTTGGTTTCCGGCCCCAGAAATACCAGCCGTAAATGTTCATTACCAAAAAGTAAAACTGTAAGCCCATATCTGCATATAGTTTTGCTTCAAAAAAAATAATAACGTAAATGCAAACGCTGATAATGGCAAAAGGCCAGTTCCAGATGATATTTTTTGCAGCAAGATAAACGCATAAAATCCCGGTAATTACACCAGCTGCTTCCAATGGGTTTTGCGCCCGGACCCAATCAGTAAAAGCATTAGTTAAGATCATAAAAACCAAAGATAGTTTTATGGGCATAAAAAAAAGCGATGAAGTGTTCCATCGCTTTGATTTTTAGTCGATAAAAGAAGCATTACCAGATCTTCACACGCTTATCCGGATCGATCCACATCGGGTCGCCCTTTTTAATGCCAAAAGCGGTGTAAAACTCGTCCACATCAGAAAAAGGGGCGTTTACCCGCAAATAGCCCGGCGAGTGTACATCTGTTAAAATTTGGTTGGCTAAAGCTTCATCACGCGTATGCCCCAGCCATCCTAAAGCATAACCCAAAAAGAAACGCTGCACAGGCGTTAAACCGTTAATGGTTTTACCTTCTTTGTATTGAGCGGTCTTTTTAAATGCATCCAGGCCTAAAACAATTCCGCCTAAATCGGCAATGTTTTCGCCTAAAGTTGCTTTGCCGTTTACGTGTAAGCTATCTAAAACTTTATAACCATTAAACTGATCAACCAACATTTGAGCGCGTTGTGTAAACTTCGCTGAATCAACTGGTGTCCACCAGGCTTTCAGGTTTCCTTTGGCATCGTACTGCCGGCCCTGGTCGTCAAAACCATGCGTAATTTCATGTCCGATGGTAGAAGCCGCAACATAACCGTAAGCCACAGCATCATCTACATCTGCATCTTTTACGCCGGGAATCATGAATTGTGCTGCCGGCAAAGTAATTTCATTGTTAGACGGACTGTAATTAGCATTATAAGTTTGCGGCGTCATGTTCCACTCCGCGTGGTTTACCGGTTTACCCAACTTGTGTATGTTTTCCTCATACTGCCAGTGACGGCCGTTTAGTACGTTTTCTGCATAGGAAGTACGGCTAACCTGCAGTGCAAAAAAATCTTTCCACTGATCAGGATAACCAACTTTTGGATGAATAGCATTTAGTTTTGCCAAAGCCTTTTGCTTCGTTTCCGGGCTCATCCAATCCAGTTTTTCAATATGCTCGCGGTAAGCTGCGCGGATCGCTTCAACCATATCTACATAACGCTTTTTGCTGGCTGCCGGAAAATATTCTTTCACAAATAATTGTCCTAACAACTCGCCCATTAAGCCATTTTCGGTATCTAAAACACGTTTCCAGCGCGGCAGTTGCTCTTTTCTTCCGGATAAAACCGTTCCTGTAAAGCGGAAGTTTTCCTGTTCAAAATCTTTACTTAAATAAGAAGCATAAGAAGAAACCAATTTCCAGCGCAGATAAGCTTTCCAATCGGCAACAGAAAATTGTGTTAACGCTTTGTCTAATTCTACATAATATTCCGGCTGGCCAACAATTACACTGTCAACAGCATTTAAACCAAGCTTTGGAAGCAGGTTTACCCAGTTAATATTTGGCGTTAACCGGTTCAGTTTGGCAACCGGCATTTTGTGATAGTTTTTGTACGGATCGCGCAGGGCAACCAAATTACGGCTGCTGTCGGCCAAAGCTTTTTCTATGGTAAAAACAGCATTGGCAGCAGTTGCATCATTTAAACCGGAAAGTTTAAGCATGGTTGGAATGTGCTGCTGGGCATAATCATTCCTGATCCTGGTAGTACGGGCATCGGTTTTATAATAATAATCGCGGTTAGGCAAACCCAAACCAGACTGGCGGAATTGCAGGACCATTTTTACACTGTTCTTCGCATCCTGGCCAACACCGGAACCGATAAAAGTACGTGCGCCAATGGTAGTTAAATAAGCGGCAACATCTAAAACATCCTGTTTGGATTTAATTTGATCGATTCGGTTTAACGGCGTTTTAATAGCATTGATACCAAGTTTTTCAATGGTAAGGGTATCCATTCCGCTGTAATAAAAATCGCCTATTTTTTGGGTGTTCGAACCTTTTGGCGCATTTGCTTTTTCGGCATCTTCGTTAATCTTTCTTAAACGTTCGCGCAAGTCTTCACCTACAACATTTCCAATTCCCCAGCTGGAATAAGCATTTGGAATTGGGTTTTTTTTGATCCAGCCGCCGTTAGCATACATAAAAAAGTTGTCGCCGGGTTTTACCGATGGATCGAGGTTTTGATAAACCGGGTCGTTTGCTTTTTTGAGCTGTGCTTTTACAGGGACAGAAGTCAATAAAACAGCCGAAAGCAAGCCCGAAGCAATAAATAAGTTAGTTTTAATTTTCATCAATTATTAAAAAAGGACGTCCTTTCAAACATACCAATTTTCTATACGCCAATGCTTCTTTTAGCAGGTAAAATTTGTGCTGGTTACTATTTTGAGGGTTTTTGTATGATAAAAACAGTACGTATATTGAGCGCCTGTAACCTGTAATTATGAACCCTAAATTTTACCTTGCTTCTTTTATCGCCTGTTTTTTGGCATTGAACGGCTTCGCCCAAAAACAAAACGTTTATTTTTTGAAGAATAACGGCAAATATGTTACCGAGCGCGATAGCGCTGATTATACCCGAATAGTTCGTGAACCTGATTCTGGAACGGTGCTGTATAATGTGATAGAATATTATTTAAACGGTAACCCAAAAATGATTGGCAAATCATCTACTATCGATCCCATCAAGCTGGAAGGCCAATTTGTTAGCTTTTATCCTGATAAAAATAAAAAACGAATTGGTACTTACGAAAATGGGCAACTTACTGGCGAAATCTATGATTACTACCCAAACGGGAAATTGTACAGACAAAGCACCTGCCTAAAATTTACTGATAAAAAATCTTTTATGCCAGAAGATGAAAAACAGACCGTTCAAGCCGCTTATGATTCTACCGGCGCCATTCTGGTAAAAGATGGCGATGGGCACTATCCAATTTTTGATGGTAATTTTAAAACTATTAAAGAAGAAGGCGACGTAAAAGATGGAAAGAAAAACGGAACCTGGAAAGGAACCCTTAACCAAGGCAAAGTTACTTTTACAGAAGAATATGCTGATGGGAAATTTATGAAAGGCACCAGGACCGAAGAAAACGGCACTACCATAAATTATACGGTAAAAGAAGCATTGCCAACTTTTAAAGGCGGCGAAAGCGCTTTTGGCCGTTATCTTTCTCAAAACGTACATTATCCGGCAAGACCCAAACAAAGAAATATACAAGGAAGAGTAATTTTAAGTTTTACAGTAGAAAAAGACGGAAGCCTGACCGATTTTAAAATCCTGAAAAGTGTTGATCCGGATTTGGATGCTGAAGCAATAAGAGTATTGAGCCAATCACCCAAATGGAACCCCGGAATACAGCAAGGTGCAGCAGTTAAAGTTGCTTATACCATGCCGTTTAATTTTTCTTTGGGCGGCAGGTAAAAACGCCATTAAAAACATTACCTTTGCATCCCGACAAACAGTCGGGATTTTCCATCTATTTGCATAGGAAATCCTGGTTAAGCTAAAGTTGATTACCCTTTAACTTACAACTTTTTACTCATAAAAAGCCCTATGCCCAGAAACACTTCCATCAATTCGGTTTTAATTATCGGTTCCGGCCCTATTGTTATCGGCCAGGCCTGCGAGTTTGATTATGCCGGATCTCAAGCTTCCCTTTCCTTAAAAGATGAAGGTATTGAAGTTTCCATCATCAACAGCAATCCGGCAACGATCATGACGGATAAAGTGATTGCCGACCATGTTTATTTACTTCCGCTTAATTACGATAGTTTGGAACTGATCTT
This sequence comes from Mucilaginibacter arboris, assembly GCF_009754915.1. Taxonomy (GTDB): domain Bacteria; phylum Bacteroidota; class Bacteroidia; order Sphingobacteriales; family Sphingobacteriaceae; genus Mucilaginibacter_A; species Mucilaginibacter_A arboris. Next base: position 103,604 of record NZ_WPIK01000005.1, read on the forward strand.
ACAGGAACGGCAAATTGACGCCGTGCTGCCAACCATGGGCGGACAAACGGCTTTAAACCTCTGTAAAGAAGCCGAAGAACGCGGCATCTGGCAAAAATACGGCGTTAAAATAATTGGTGTTGATATTGCCGCCATCGAGAAGACCGAAAACCGCGAAGAGTTCCGCCAGTTAATGGTTGATATCGGTATTGGCGTGGCGCCTTCTAAAATTGCAAACTCTTTTCTGGAAGGAAAAGAAGCGGCGCAGGAAATTGGATTTCCGTTAGTGATCCGCCCGAGTTATACTTTAGGCGGAAGCGGCGGCGGTTTCGTACATAAAAAAGAAGAATTTGATGCCGCATTAAGCCGCGGTTTGCAAGCTTCGCCAACACATGAAGTTTTGGTGGAGAAAGCAGTGATCGGCTGGAAAGAATTTGAACTGGAACTGCTGCGCGATAATAACGATAACGTGATCATCATCTGCTCTATCGAGAATTTTGATCCGATGGGCATCCACACCGGCGATTCCATTACGGTTGCGCCTGCCATGACTTTAAGCGACCGTGCTTATCAATCCATGCGCGATCAGGCCATTAAAATGATGCGTGCCATCGGTAATTTTGCCGGCGGTTGCAACGTTCAGTTTTCGGTTAATCCGGCAAACGATGATATTATTGCGATTGAAATTAACCCGCGCGTTTCCCGTTCATCCGCTTTGGCTTCTAAAGCAACCGGTTACCCGATTGCTAAAATCGCGGCGAAATTAGCGATTGGTTTTAATTTGGATGAGCTGCAAAACCAGATCACCAAAACCACTTCTGCTTACTTTGAACCCACTTTAGATTATGTTATCGTAAAAATCCCGCGCTGGAACTTTGATAAATTTAAAGGTGCCAACAAAGAGCTTGGTTTACAAATGAAATCTGTAGGCGAAGTAATGGGCATTGGTCGAAGCTTTATTGAAGCCTTGCAAAAAGCCTGTCAGAGCCTGGAAATTGGCCGTGCCGGTTTAGGTGCCGATGGCCGGCAAAGCCGAAATTTAGATGAAATTATGTACAGCCTGGAACATCCAAGCTGGGACAGGTTGTTTCACGTTTATGATGCGTTAAGCTTAGGTGTGCCGATAGAATCTGTTCGAAAAGTAACAAAAATTGACCGTTGGTTCTTAAACCAGATCCAGGATGTGGTAAACCTGGAGATCGAACTCCGCCGGTACTCCTTAAATAATATTCCGAGAGATTTCTTCTTCACCCTCAAGCAAAAAGGCTTTTCGGATGCGCAGATTGCTTATGTTTTACAGCATGTTACCGAAGAAGATGTTTACCAGCGCCGCAAAGAGTTAGGCTTGCACCGTGTTTACAAAATGGTAGATACATGTGCTGCTGAGTTTCAAGCTAAAACGCCTTATTATTATTCAACTTATGAAGGCGAGAACGAATCTGTTGTTTCTGACAAGAAAAAAATTATTGTTTTAGGTTCCGGTCCCAATCGTATTGGCCAGGGAATTGAGTTTGATTACAGTTGCGTGCATGGTTTATTGGCTGCCAAAGAATGCGGTTACGAATCGATCATGATCAATTGTAACCCGGAAACGGTTTCTACCGATTTTAATATGGCTGACAAGCTGTATTTCGAGCCGGTTTTCTGGGAACATGTACGCGAGATCATCGAACTGGAAAAACCGGAAGGCGTGATCGTTCAGCTTGGCGGACAAACAGCTTTAAAAATGGCAGAAAAGCTGCATGAACATGGTATTAAAATCATCGGGACTTCTTACGATAACATGGATATTGCCGAAGACCGCGGCCGTTTTTCTGATCTGTTAAAAGAATTAGGTATTCCGTATCCAAAATACGGCGTTGCCGAAAGCGCCGAAGAAGCGCTGGCAGTGGCACATGAAGTTGGTTATCCAGTTCTGGTCCGGCCAAGCTATGTTCTTGGCGGACAAGGAATGAGTATCGTGATTAATGATGAAGACCTGGAAAAAGCAGTTGTAAACCTGCTAAAAAACCTTCCAGGAAACCGTGTTTTAATTGATCATTTTCTGGACCGTGCAGAAGAAGCAGAATCAGATTCAATTGGCGACGGAGAAGATGTGCACATTATTGGTTTGATGGAACATATTGAACCGGCTGGAATTCATTCCGGAGATTCGAGCGCTGTTTTGCCTCCGTTTAATCTTTCAGCAAACGTAATCCGTCAAATGGAAGAACACACCATCAAAATATCTAAAGCATTAAATGTTCGTGGTTTGTTAAATATCCAATTTGCCATAAAAAATGAAGAGGTTTATGTGATCGAAGCAAATCCACGTGCTTCGCGTACGGTCCCGTTCATTGCAAAAGCTTATGATGTTCCCTACATCAATATTGCAGCGAAAATTATGCTTGAAGAAAACATGTTAAAAGATTTCACGATTGAAAGAAAACTGCAAGGCTACGCCATTAAAGAACCTGTTTTTTCTTTTGATAAATTTCCGGAAGTAAATAAAGAATTAGGGCCGGAAATGAAATCGACCGGAGAATCTATTCGTTTTATACGCGATCTGGAAGACCCGTATTTCCGCCATCTGTACAAAGAAAAATCAATGTATTTGAGCAAATAGGCATGCTTCTTTTACCTATAAAAAAACCACGCCGTTAATATCCGGTGTGGTTTTTTAGCTTATAAAAGAAGCATTGTTAATTAAGCACCTGCACGCCCCGGGCTGCAATTTGATAAGTGCCCGAATTGTTATTTTGCTGATGCGTTTTTTCCATTCCCGAATTTGAACCTGCATAATGCTGGTGGTTGTTGGCAACAAATTGTTTAGAAATTACACCATCGATCAGCACCATTTTACCTCTGATGTTTTGTGGTAATTTGTATCCTGCATTTTTAAAATGTACGGTAACCGGCCTTCCTTTGTTATCCCTTATCGTAAAAAAATCGCCATTTCTATCTACATCAGCTACTTTACCTGAAATAGTAGTGGTAACAGAAGTACGTCGGCCGAGATAGCTTTCCAGGTCACCAATGGGGTGTGCTGTTTTTACATCTACTTTTTCCCCATAAACTTTACCATGAGGGGTAATACTTACCTGGCCTTGAGGCGGCCTTGTTTCATGCTGGGCAGAAACTGTTAATGCACTAAAAAGAACGGCTACCGAAAAGATTATTTTTTTCATGGGTTTTTAGATGTGGGTTATGAATACCATAACCCCGAAAAAAACAGATGGTTTTGATTAACCGCAAAGCAGTTTAATTATCCTTAAATACCTGTTCTAAATCGAGTACAAAACCAGGAAGAATTGGTGTTGTAACTTCACTTCCGATAGTAAGTAATCTGGATGGAACATAAGTACCTATATCGTTTAATGTATATTTAAGGAAGGTTTTATCCTGCGGAGATACAATCCAATATTCCTGTACGCCACTTTCTTCGTAAACTTCGTACTTGTTTTGCAACTCTTTTCTATTGTTGCCAGGTGAAAGGATTTCGACCACAATATCTGGAGCACCTAAACAACCGCTTCCGTCTATCTTAGAAGGATCACAAATCACACAAACATCTGGTTGAACTACAGTTACCAAATCCTGATTGTTTTTAGATTTTCGGGTTAGACGTACATCAAAAGGTGCAGAGAAAACTTCGCATGTTTTGTTCTCTAAAAAATTATCTATTGCAACCAAAATGACTCTTGATATTCGCTGATGAGCTGAACCTGGCGCCGGGCTCATTTTAAAAATCTTGCCTTTTATCAGTTCAACCCTTTCTTCAAATTTCCACTGCAGGTAATCAGCGTAATTGTAGGTTTTTGATAAATCTAAATCTGAAAATTGCATACTTCTTTTACTTGATATAAATCTACAAATTATAGTTTAAGTAGTAACAGCAAACGCTTAACCAAAAAGCAGCTGAAAGACCTCTTCAATCCGGCTTACGGCTTTTATTTCGATATTGTATCTCGAAAAATCCAGTTGTTTTTTATTTTTTCCCGCTGCCGGAAGATTGTATCTGGAGATAACAATCTGCTCGAAACCTAATTTTTCTGCTTCGGTAATACGTTGTTCGATACGGTTTACGGCACGGACTTCTCCTGATAAACCCAACTCACCGGCAAAACAGGTTTTAAAAGAAACCGGAATATCTTCATGCGAAGAAATGATTGCCGCTGCCAAACCCAAATCAATTGCCGGATCTTCTACACGGATCCCACCGGTAATATTCAGGAAAACATCTTTTGCGCTTAACCGGAAACCGCAGCGTTTTTCTAAAACAGCAAGCAGCATGTTCATCCTTTTATTATCAAAACCAGTAGCCGAACGTTGTGGCGTACCATAAGGAGACGTGCTTACTAATGCTTGTGTTTCTATCAACATTGGTCGCATACCTTCTAAAGTTGCTGAAATAGTAATTCCACTTAAAGCTTCATCTCTTTGAGAAAGTAAAATTTCTGAAGGATTGGAAACTTCGCGCAAACCTTCTCCCTGCATCTCATAAATTCCCAGTTCGGAAGAAGAACCAAAACGGTTTTTGATCGTGCGTAAAATTCGGTAAACATGATGCCTGTCGCCTTCAAACTGCAAAACTGTATCAACCATGTGTTCCAGTATCTTCGGTCCGGCAATAGCGCCGTCTTTGGTAATATGACCGATCAGGAAAACTGGTGTTGCGGTTTCCTTGGCAAAACGCATTAATTCGGCCGTACATTCGCGAACCTGCGAAACGCTTCCGGGCGTAGATTCAATGTGAGCAGAATGTAACGTTTGGATAGAATCAATAATGACCAGATCAGGTTCTATCAATTCAATTTGCTTGAATATGTTTTGGGTAGAAGTTTCTACCAGAATATATGGGTTATTAATTTTAGTGGTAAAAGAAGCACTGATCCGTTCAGAACGCATTTTAATTTGTCGCTCACTTTCCTCACCAGAAACGTAAAGCACTTTAATGCCCGGCATAATTAAAGCTAATTGCAGCATTAAAGTCGATTTACCAATTCCCGGTTCGCCGCCAATTAAAACCAAGGAACCGCCAACAATTCCTCCGCCTAAAACCCGGTTCAGTTCTTTATCATGCGTGATGAGCCGGTCTTCTTCTGAAAAAACAATTTCTGAAACCGGAACTGGTTTATTTGCACGTTGCGAACTGCTTTTGGCTGGTTTCCATTCAGGTATGGCAGTATTTGGCTTTTCAATTACTTCTTCCACAAAAGTATTCCATTGCCCGCAGGATGGACATTTACCCAACCATTTTGGTGCTTCAAAGCCGCAGCTTTGGCAGAAATAAGTTGTTTTGCTTTTAGCCAATTTATTTTTAAGATTAGAAGATTGAGAAATGATTACAGGATTAATTGCCTTAAACATTTATTGAAGCATACAAATTACAGCTTTTTTACTAAGAAATGTTTGGTAAAAACAGCATATAAAATTTCAGGTTTACGGTTTTACATTGTAGAACACAATTATAAAACCGTAAACCTGAAATCGTAATCCGTAAATTAAAGTTTAATTTCTTCGTCTTTGGAAGATAGAAAATGAAACTCGTTCATGGTATAATTGGGCATACTTTTAACCTTGATCCATTGATGATAATGAAAATACCATTTCATCTGGCGGTTATAAATGCCCCGTTTGATGTAAGCTTCAATAAAAGGGTGCACACAAAGGGTAATCCCCTTTTCATTTTGCTCCTGCAAAATGTAATTGAGGTTATTTTCGATATCGTCCAGTAATAATACACTTGGACGAACCGTGCCGGTTCCATGGCAGGTTGGACAAATTTCGGAAGTAACAATATTCATTTCTGGACGAACACGCTGACGTGTAAGTTGTACCAATCCGAATTTACTTGGCGGTAAAATAGTATGCTTTGCCCGGTCGAGCCGCATTTCATCACGCAAAAACTCAAAAAGGTCTTTACGGTTATTCGGTGTATGCATATCGATAAAATCGATTACCACAATGCCGCCCATATCGCGTAAACGCAATTGGCGTGCAATTTCTTTTGCGGCTTCTTTATTTACCTGGAAAGCATTTTCCTCCTGGTTTTCTTTGCTTGCCGTGCGGTTACCGCTGTTTACATCAATTACATGCAAAGCTTCGGTATGCTCAATCACTAAATAAGCCCCGCCCGGAAGGTTAACGGTTTTACCGAAAGCAGATTTAATTTGCTTTTCGATACCATAATGCTCGAAAATAGGAACACCGTTTTTATGCAGCTTTACTATTTTTTCTAAGTCAGGAGAAATTTCCTGCACATAAGAACGGACCTCTTCAAAAATAGATTGCTCATTTACGGTGATACTTTGAAAATCAGCATTCAATAAATCACGCAATAGCGTTGAAGTCCGGTCAATCTCACCTAAAATCTTTTTTGCCGGTTCTGTTGCTGGCAAACGGGTCATAAAAGCTTCCCATTTGGCAACCAGGTCCAGCAAATCTTTTTGCATTTCCTCTACGCCTTTATCCTCTGAAACCGTACGGATAATTACGCCAAAATTTTTGGGTTTGATGCTTTCTATAATCTTTCGCAACCGGGTACGCTCGGTATTGCTTTTGATCTTTTTAGATATAGAAATAGCATCCGAAAAAGGCACAAGCACCACATACCGGCCTGCAATAGACAGATCGGAACTTAGCCTTGGGCCTTTTGTAGAAATCGGTTCTTTCGCAATTTGAACCGGTATCAGCTGGTTTTTACTTAAAATATCAGCAATTTTACCAGATTTGGTAATATCCTGTTCAAAAGTAAAATTGTCCAGCAGTTTTGATTTGTAACTTCCGCCACGAACTGTTTTAGCCAGTTTTAGTAAAGACTGCACCTGCGAACCCAGATCAAGGTAATGCAGGAAAGCATCTTTTTCATAGCCCACATCAACAAAAGCAGCATTTAAGCTGGGCATGATCTTTTTGATCCGCCCAAGGTAAATATCGCCAACTGTGTAATTGTTGTTGATCTGATCTTTATGAAGCTCTACAAGCTGCTTGTTTTGCAACAAAGCAATGGTTGCTCCAGCCGGGGAAGCATCGATAACTAATTCCTTTATCAATTGCTAACTCCTTAGTAACAGAAATATATCCGTTATATATTAAAATATCAGGTAAATTATCAGAAAAACAAGAAAAGGCTCTCTGTAATACAGAGTGCCCAAAATGTTAAAAGAGTAGCTTACTTCTTTTTATGTCTGTTTTTTCTTAAACGTTTTTTACGTTTGTGGGTGGCCATTTTATGACGTTTTCTTTTTTTACCGCTTGGCATAACTTCTTTTAATTAGATTATTATTTAATTTTTTAACTCTTTAATGTATTCGTCCATTTTCTGGTTGAAAGCAGGGTCGCCTGCCATTTCTTTACATCTTTGGTAAGCTGCAATAGCTTCTGGCTTCATGCCCAGCTGCTTGTAGCTTTCTGCCAGATAAAAGCATGGTTCTAATTCTGGTTTCTGTTCAACAACTGTTTTAAACCGTTGAACGGCTTTTTCAAACTGACCAGATTTCATCGAAAATAACCCTAAGTTTAAATTCGCTTTCAGGTTTTTGGGGTCTTTAGCAACTACACCTAATAATAAGGATATACCCGCCATAGGGCTTGGTGCGCCGCCATTAACATAAGCAATGCCCAATCCGGTTTGTGCATCTAAATTATCCGGTGCCAATTGCATCGCCTTTTTAAAAGATTCTACTGCATTTGTTAAAAATGTAGGTTGTGCTACCGTATCCTGGGTTAATTTGTAAGCATCATTAAAATGATTGCCTGCATTTAACCAGTTTTCCAGCTTATTTTCTTTTCTTGCTATCGATAAGTAATAAAAAGCGGCTGGTGCCGGTACATTTACATCGTCCCAGGTATGGGCAAGATCTTTTGCGATAGCTAATTTTTCCTGATCAGAAGCTGCACTTTTAAGCTGTGCTTCTTTATCCGAAATTTCTGCTGCCATTTGCGGCGTTAACAATTTTTTAGCAGCAATTGCTACATAATCTTCGTCAATCTGATTAGTTGGCTGCTCTTCATGTTGCATTGCCCCACCTGTTGCCCCAGGCCTTGTACGTTCTTCTTTCGGCCTGATCAATCCTTTTACGGGTAAAGAAAATAAATAGGCCATCATTGCAACAATTAGTACAATTACTCCTATTTGTTTCTTTCTCATCACAAAAATTATTTATCTGATTTTGATTTGTTACCTGTGCGTACTTTTTCTACAAAAGTTTTTGCAGGTTTAAAGCTTGGAATAAAATGCTCAGGAATAATAATAGCTGTATTTTTAGAGATGTTACGCGCCGTTTTTTCGGCCCTCTTTTTAACAACAAAACTACCAAAGCCACGTACGTAAACGTTATCGCCACCAACCATTGCTCCTTTTACCACCTTAAAAAAGGCCTCAACTGTTTCCTGTACATCTACTTTTTCTATCCCGGTCTTGGTAGAAATCTCAGATATAATCTCTGCTTTAGTCATCTGCTGTTTGTTCTTATTTAATTGTAATACTTAAAGTGTTTTGGGGTTGCAAAAGTATTGCTTTAAAACGAAACAGCGAAAAAAAAAACAGTTTTTTTATTTACACATCTGCCTAACAATGATTTGGTTAGCATTTTAGGTGTGTATTTTTGCCGGATGAATTGGAGCGATGAAATACAAAACTGGTACCTGCAACACAAACGAGGCTTGCCCTGGCGCAACACAACTGATGCTTATACCATCTGGCTTTCCGAAGTAATTTTGCAGCAAACGCGGGTAGAACAAGGTATGCCTTATTTTTATCGTTTCCTGGAAAAATATCCCGATGTAACTGCTTTTGCCAAAGCAACAGAAGATGAAATTTTGAAGCTCTGGCAAGGTTTGGGCTATTATTCGAGGGGAAGAAATATGCTGACTACTGCACGCCAAATCTTAGAAGATAAAGAAGGAATTTTTCCAACTACTTACAATGAACTGATCAAATTAAAAGGCATTGGCGAATATACGGCTGCAGCCATCTCTTCTTTTGCTGCGGATGAAGCCAAAGCCGTAGTGGATGGCAATGTTTACCGGGTTTTAGCCAGATGGTTTGGTGTGGAAGAGCCTATCAATTCTCCGGCAGGAAAAAAGCTTTTTCAAACGTTAGCTGATGAAGTTTTAGACCGAAAACATCCGGGGCAACACAACCAGGCGATGATGGAATTTGGAGCGATGCTGTGCAAACCTAAAAATCCGGATTGCCCTATTTGTCCGGTCCGCGAAGCTTGTAACGCTTATCAAACCAACCGAATCAATTTATTACCGGTTAAACTAAAAACAGTAAAAATCCGGGAACGATATTTCAATTATTTTTTAATAAACCAGGAGGACAAACTTTTGCTCAATAAAAGAAGCATGAATGATATTTGGGCAAACATGTACGATTTGCCTTTGATTGAAACAGCAGCTTATACGCCCATAGAAAATCTTGCTGCACTTCCAGAATTCAAAAGTTTTTTTGGTGATGAAGCTGCTATTATTTCTACCTCTCCTATCAGAAAACATGTTTTAACGCATCAGCGTATTTTTGCACATTTTATCCATCTTCAGCTTAAATCTGCTGAAATTAATATGCAGCCTTCCTGGTTTTATACATCTTTTGATTCTTTAGAGAAGCTTGCCATGCCTAAAATTATTTATCAATTTTTAAATGAATTTCATCATTTACATGGAATGCAATCGCAGCTTTTATTTTAGTTGATGGAATTTATGCCATAAAAGAAGCATTCTGAAATTAATCAGGATGCTTCTTTTATCACCTAAAAATCTACCTCGCTCCCGGCGGACAATGTTCTTTTAAAAATTGGGTATAAGTGCTTGCCAAATGGCGCCTCGTTCCTGCACCTTCTGAAATGGAATGCGTTCTGTTTGGATAACTCATCAACTGAAAAACTTTGTTGTTTTTAATCAACTCGTTTATCATTTGCTCGGCGTTGTTATAATGCACGTTGTCATCGCCCGTTCCATGAATCAGCAATAAATTTCCGCGTAAACCCTGAACATGACTTAAAGGAGATCCATCTACAAAATAATGTTTATCCTCCGGCAGCAAACCCATGTAACGTTCCTGGTAAATATTATCGTAGTTCAACTGGTTATCAACCGCGGCAACAGAAATACCGGTTTTGTAAATATCCGGGTATTGGAACATCAGGTTTAAGGTAGATGACCCGCCACCGCTCCAGCCCCAAACGGCAACACGGCTGGTATCAATATAAGGTCGTTTTAAAACTTCTTTCGCGCCCATTGCCTGATCGCGGATATTTAGCAAACCAATTTGATGATAAATTGCTTTGCGCCATTCGCGTCCTTTTGGTGCCGGCGATCCGCGGTTATCCAGCGAAGCATAAATATAACCATCGTTAGCCATATTGCCGGCGTATAAAAAGTTGAAACCTGTTCCGTAAGTATCTTTAACCGTTTGGTCGGCCGGTTCCCCATAAACATAGAATACAATTGGGTATTTTTTGGCCGGGTCAAAGTTGGTTGGCTTTACCATCCAGCCGTCTATTGTTACACCATCTGCTGTTTTTACCCTAAAAAATTCCGGTTTATTAACCGTTGCATTACGAGGGCGGGAAGAAGCCGGATTATTGCCAATTGCCTGATGTGCAGGCAGGGAAACGACATCAGAAACAGGATAAGTATAGCTGTTTGAAAAATCATGTAAAGCCACTTTTCCGTTAGGGGAAATATCGTACGAATGCGTTCCGGGTTCATCGGCTGGTGTAACCCGTTCTGCTTTTCCGCTTCCGTTTAAGCTGATTTTATAGAGGTAAGCTTGTGTAGCATTATCCGGCGAAGCCATAAAATAAATGATGCCATCTTTTTCGTCGATGCGTTCTATGCTCATTACATCAAAGTTGCCTTTGGTCAGCAGCTTTTCCTTACCATTTCTGTTGATATTGTAAATATGCCGCCAGCCATCTTTTTCGCTTAGCCAGATAAAACTTTTCCCTTGCTCTACCCAATCCCAACCTATCGCTTCCGCTTTTGCATCAATCCAGGCTTTATCAGTTTCGGCAGATACTGTTTTTACCTCACCAGAATTTGCATTGCATAACATGATCCTGCTTTCATTTTGCCTGCGGTTTAATTGCTGAATGATGAGTTCTGAAGAATTTGCAGCCCACTCCATCCGTGGAATATAATGTTGTACATCATCTCCCGGAACGTTCATCCAGGTAGTTTTACCATTACTTAACGAGATTACGCCAATTCTGCACCTGCTTGGATCTTGGCCAACAACAGGATATTCAACCGGAACCGTAAAAGGATAAAGCGAATCTGTTGTGTTCAGCATTAAATAATTTCTGATTTTATTGGCATCTATTTGCCAATAAGCAATGGATTTTCCGTCGGGCGACCAGCGGAAACCGTCTCGGCAATCCAGTTCTTCTTCGTAAACCCAATCGAATGTGCCGTTTATCAGTTTTTTTGTTCCGTTTGATGTTAGTTTGCTAACTGTGCCTGATGCTATATCTTCTGTATAAATATTATGTTCGCTTACATAAGCAACTTTAGAAGCATCCGGAGAAAATTTGGCAAACATTAAAGAAGAAGCAGGGCAATCCTTACCTATTTGTTTTAAAGTTTTTGTTGTGAGGTCTGCCACCCAGTAATCGCCCCGGGTGTTGTAGCGCCAAACTTTTTTGGTATTGGTGTAGATCAGTACTTTTTTGCCATCCTGAGAAAAAGCAAAACTGCGGATGGCAAGGGGTCCTGTTTTGCCCTGTGGTGTAAGCAATGCTGCATTTACCAGGGTAATGTCTTTAGATGGGCCAGCAATAGCTATTTGCACAATTGAACCATTTTGTGCCTGCATATAACTATTGCCGTCTTTTGTCCATTGCGTACCAGAACCAAACTGCGCGTTAGCTTGAAAAACAGTAACAAACTGAAAAATAAAGGCTGATAAAAACGTTGCCTTAAGTAGTTTTTGTATCATGCAGGAATGAAATAAATCATGGAGATTAACCAAAGTAAGCCGATAAGCCTATCTTTTACAAGTAAAAATATTCATACAGTTTTTTTAGCAAACCCAACTATTGCTTATTGCTAACAATATTAAATTTTTAATTAAAAACAAAAATTAAAATTTCACCATTTAAGACAACAACCTTTGCCGTAATAAAAACTCCAATTGCCCATTGGAAACAGCCAGTTTATCGTTCATTTCTTTCAACTGCTGGTTGGCTTCATAAGCCTCAAAAGCTCTTTTTATCGTTGCATCCAACTCCTCTTCGTTCCAGGGCTTGGTTAAGTAATGATAAATTTTCCCTTTGTTAACTGCTTCTGTTACAGCACTTATGTCTGAATATCCGGTTAACAGGATACGCATAGGATCAGGAAAACGTTCCAAAACTTTTTCTAAAAACTGCGTACCGGTCATGTTAGGCATCCGCTGGTCAGTAATGATAATTTCTACTGGTTCTGCTTCCAGTATTTTCATCGCTTCTATGGTATCAATAGCCGTAAAAACCTGGTATTTTATCCTAAATACAGCCTTAAAAGAAACCAGGTTGTTTTCCTCATCATCAACATAAAGAATATTTATTTTTTTTTCTGACATGGTGTTGCTTTTAATATTAAATTTGGAAAGGAGCTACTACAAATATAATATTTACACTTTTCCATTAGGTTATTATTAATAACTAATATTAATTAAGCATAATTCTTTACCCTTAAAAAAAACTACAGTAATTAATCGCTCTATGACCAACAATTTGTATCAACCACTATTTTACAGATTAAATAATATTGCAGAAAAGCAGCAATATGAACTGTTATTACAATCCAACCCTGGTATTTACATATATGATGAAATAGCAGGACAGCTAAAAGAATTAATAAAAGCCTTAAATCCTTCTGTGAGAATTAAGGCAGAAGAATATCCAGAATTAATAAAAAAGCATGTTAATGGACAAAACCTGTTCGAATATGGGGTATGGGTTTACTATCCATGGAGTAACCGGTTAGTGCATGTATTGCCTGAAAAGGAGTTCATAGATTTACGTACTGCTGCAAATAGAAATAAAATTACTACTTCAGAAAGAGACATCCTTAGTACAAAAAAAGTTGGTGTAATTGGTTTATCAGTTGGCCAATCAGTGGCGGTTACAATGGCATTGGAGCGTACTTGTGGAGAATTACGTATTGCAGACTTTGATACTTTAGAATTAAACAACCTTAACAGGATAAGAACAGGACTACATAATTTAGGTTTATTAAAAGCTTATTCTGTGGCTCGAGAAATATCAGAAATTGATCCTTTTTTTAAAGTTATATGTTATACAGAAGGTATTACAGAAGAAAATATAGATGATTTTTTTACAAAAGGGGGTAAATTAGATGCTGTTATTGATGAATGCGACGGAGTTGACATTAAAATCCTTTGCCGATTAAAAGCTAAAGAGCTCCAAGTACCCGTAATAATGGAAGCCAGTGACAGGGGAACTGTTGACGTAGAACGATTTGACCTGGAACCAGAAAGGCCAATAATGCATGGCTGGTTAAATCATTTAAAAATAGATTTTAATATATTAAAAAATCTAAAAACAGCAGAGGAAAAGCTACCATATATACTACCTATCTCTGGGTTAGACAACCTCTCTTCGCGAATGAAGGCATCAATGGTAGAAATAGAAAGCACCATAACAACTTGGCCTCAATTAGCTAGTGCGGTTACTTTGGGTGGAGGAATTACTACAGATGTTTGCAGAAGAATATTTTTAGATGAATTTCACGAGTCAGATAGATACTTTGTAGATATTGAAAAATTAATATGTGATAAGAATACAGTTAAACAAGATGAAACTTTACCCCAATCTGTAGAAACTATTCAACATGAAGAAATAAATGCGCTAATAAAAGACGTAAATATTACAGCCACAAATGAACAGTTAGATTTAGATTATATTACCCTTAAGCAAATAGTTGGTGCAGCAATATTGGCTCCAACTGGTGGAAATTCTCAACCTTGGAAGTGGAGATATGAGTCAAAGAACCTTTATCTTTTTCACGACCCAGAACACAATGCACCATTTGTAGATTTTAATAATACGGCTTCGTATATAGGTTATGGTACAGCAACCGAAAACCTTGTACTTAAAGCACATGAATTGCATTTAGAAGTTAAAATTATACCTTTTCCCTTAAATATAGCCAGTAAACTCATTTCTATATTTCAATTTTTTAATAACGATAATTTAAATAATAAAGAAGGTTTAGAATTACATTTAGTTGATGAACTTGCAGAAGCAATTCCAGACAGGGTAGCAAATAGAAAACTCTCCCCTAAAATCCCTATAGAAGCAATCAGGCTAAATAAAATAATTTCGGCTGTAAAAACAGTACCAGGTGCTAATTTAAAATTCCTTACTAACGAGAAGGAGGTGGAAGCTATTGGCGAGATAATTGCAAAAGCTGATCGTATAAGAATTATGAATAGAGCTGGTCATAAAGATTTTTTAGCTGAAACAATGTGGACTGATGAAGAAGCCGAAAAGCATAAACGTGGAGTAGAAGTTTCTTCTCTTGACATTACACCTTCTGAACGTGTAGGCTTAAAAATTACTTCTGATTGGGAAGTAGTAAACCATTTGAATAAATGGCAGGCTGGAAAAGGACTCGAAAAACTTTCCCGTAAAGCTACTGCTTGTGCTTCTGCAATTGGATTAATAAGCATGGACAAACACAGCGTAGAAAGTTTTTATAATGGAGGAAGAGCCGTTGAAAGGGCTTGGCTTGCTGCTACAAAAAATAATATATCGTTTCAACCATTAAGTATTTCAACTTTCCTACTTAATAGGCTAGTTCACCAAGGCACACAGGCTTTTTCTGAAAATACAATTATAGAGCTAACTGAGATGAAAAAAGAGTTTGAAACACTTTTTTCATTAAAGGAAGATATGGGGAAAATATTTCTTTTCAGAGTATTCATAGCAGATAATTCTCCTAAACGATCTTTAAGAGTACCTGTAGAGGAAGTACTTTCTATAGCATAAATATAATAATGATCAGAATTCGAGCCTTTAGAGCAATAGACGAACCAGAAACTTGCGAACAATTTATTGAAGGTCATGTAAGGGTATTAAAAGCATTTAATATTACGATGATAACATCTGCTAAAGCAGAATGGACAGAAGACCCAAACACATATGTAATAGTTGCAGAGTCCACTGACACGGGCAAAGTATTAGGTGGCGCTAGAGTCCAAGTTGCAGGTGGGAAACTCCCTTTACCTATTGAAACTGCTGTAGAAAAGTTTGATAAGAGTATATATTCAGTAATAAAAGACTATTCTAAAGAAGGTACAGCAGAATTGTGTGGTTTATGGAACTCAAGAGAAATAGCAGGCATGGGAATTGGAAGTACTTTTTTAATTCGTACAGCCGTTTGCATAACAATACAACTTAACTTAAAAACATTATTTGCATTATGCGCTCCTTATATTGTAGAGATAGCACTAAAAACAGGGTTTCATATAGCAACATTTTTAGGTAATGAAGGAACGTTTTACTACCCAAAAGAAGATCTTATTGCAACAGCAGCAGTAATACCTGATATTACTACTTTGGATAGCGCTGACATCATCGAAAAATCAGAAATTTTCTCTTTAAGAGAAAATTTGAAACAAACAAGACTAGAAGAAGGTAGAAGAAAATCATTTTATCTTGATTACGATCTTAAGCTGTAATAATTAATGAAATTTATTTATATATACTTATTCTTAATTTTCGCTTCAACTATATCCTATGCACAGGATATAGTCATATTTAACAATCCTAATAAATTTATCAGCATAAGTGATAAAGTTGAAATTTTAGAAGACAAACAAAATTTACTTTCAATAAAAGAAGTTATAGCTTCAAAACTATTTAAAAAAAGCTCTCAAAAAATTCCAAATTTTCAAATTACAAAATCATCGATTTGGATTAAACTAAAGATATTAAATAACACTCAACTAAATAATTTAACCCTTGAGCTTCCATATCCTACAATAGATAGTATAAGTCTTATAAGTGTTATAAATGATAGTACTTTTAATGTTGAAAATACAGGTGAATATATTCCCATATATAAAAGGACGTTTCATCATCAGAATTACGCCTTTAATTTAAATATTAAACCAAAAGAAAGTAAAATATACTTCTTAAAATTAAAAGCTTCTGAACAAATACAACTACCGCTATTATTAGGAAGTGAAAAATCTATTTTAGAATCTAATTATTCATTAGATCTAATCTTTGGAATTTATGCAGGAATTATTTTAGTAATGCTTTTTTATAACCTTTTTGTTTATTTTTCAATTAAAGATAATACTTACCTTCTTTATGTATTATATATACTATCTGTAGGTTTTACTCAAGGTAGTGTACAAGGTTATACCGCACGTTTTCTTTATCCAAATTCAATTCATTTAGCAAACTTAATGATTGTAGTAGCTCCTGTATTCTCCGGAGTTTTTGCTATACTTTTTGCTAAAAAATTTATTTTAATAAAAAAACATACCCCTATTTTAAACAGTATTCTATCTATAATCATTGTATTCTATTTCATAATATTAACTCTTGGTTTTTGGGGATTTTACCATTTATCGGCACAACTGGTTCAAATTAATGCAGGCCTTGCATCAATTACTGTTATGGCTACAAGTTATATAATATTAAGAATGAATTATAAACCTGCCTTATTTTTTTTCATAGCATGGTCAATATTCCTTACTAGTGTAGTAATTTTTGTTCTACGAAATTTTAATATTTTACCATATAATACTTTTACATATTATGCTTTACAAATAGGATCAGCATTAGAAGTAGTTTTACTTTCTTTCGCTTTAGCAGATAAAATCAACATCTACAAAAAAGAAAAAGAAGAATCTCAAGCTCAGGCATTATCCGCACTACAAGAAAATGCTCGAATAATAAAAGAACAAAACATTACCCTTGAACGTAAGGTAGAAGAACGTACCGATGAGTTGGTAACTACAAACCATAATCTTAATAAAACACTTACAGATCTTAAAGAAGCACAAATACAATTGGTAGAAGCAGAAAAAATGGCTTCTTTAGGCCAGTTAACGGCCGGTATTGCACATGAAATAAACAACCCTATCAACTTTGTTACATCAAACATAGCACCGCTTAAACGTGATGTAGATATATTAGTTGATGCCATTTTTACTATAGAATCTGTAGGTTTGTCTAACATTTCAACTGATGAAAAGCAACAGCAAATTGAGGATTATAAAGAAGACATCGACCTGGATTACCTGAAAATAGAAATTAATCATCTTTTAAATGGTATCCATGAAGGCGCTAACAGAACGGCTGATATTGTAAAGGGCTTAAAAATATTTTCACGCCTGGATGAGGATGATTTGAAAAAAGCCGATATTAATGAAGGTTTGGCATCAACTTTAATTATAGCCAACAATTTAATTGGCAGTAAAATACAGGTTATTAAAAATTATGGTGATATTCCGCCAATTGATTGTTACCCTGGCAAACTAAACCAGGTATTTTTAAACATTATTTCTAATGGCGTATTTGCTATAAATGAGAAGTTTGGCGATCAATCGGGCGGTATTTTAGAAATTACTACCCAATGTGATGAGCAGAACTTATATATTAAGATAAAAGATAACGGGACAGGGATGAGTGAGGAGACCAAAAAGAAAATATTTGAACCCTTTTTTACAACAAAAAATGTAGGTGTAGGTACTGGTTTAGGTATGTCTATAGTTTATAATACTATTAACAAACACAATGGGCAAATTTACGTAAATTCGGCCGAAGGCGTAGGAACAGAGTTTATATTAGAATTACAGCTTCAGTTTAAAGAAGCTGCAACTATTTAAAAAAGAGGTGAGCAAGACTGATAAAATAAAAATTTTGTATTTAGATGATGAGGTGAACAACCTGATCGGTTTTAAGGCCTCTTTTAGGGTTGATTATACTATTCTGGTAGCTAATAATAGTACCGAGGCTTATCAGCACCTCGAAAAAAACCCTGATATACGTATTATATTCTGCGACCAGCGGATGCCTGATAAAACAGGTGTTGAATTTTTTGAAGAAGCAAGAAGCCTTTACCCTTTACCTATACGCATTTTATTAACAGGCTATACGGATATTGAATCTGTAATCGATTCGATTAACCGGGGCAATATTTTCAGGTATGTAAAAAAACCCTGGACTAACGAAGATATTTTATCGTGTATAGACCAGGCCAATAAGTTTTACATGGTTAACTCCATGCTATCTTTAAAAAACATTGAATTACAAAAAGCTTATAATGAACTGGAGAAGTTTGCCTATAGCGTAACACACGATATCCGCGGCCCGTTACTAAGTATTTTAGGCGCAGCAGATGTTGCCCAGTATATTGATGATATTGAAGAGATTAAAGAGATGCTCCGGCTGATGGAAAAGTCTGTAAAAAAGCTGGATACTTTTATTCTCAACATTCATGATTACTATAGTTTAAAACAAGGCGAGCTGCAAATAAAAGAAGTCAACTTTGAAGATGTTGTAAAAGACCAGACGGATAATTACAAGATGACTACCAACATGAAAAATATTAATTTTATTGCACATGTTGAACAGAATGAAACTTTCAGGACAGATGAAATGTCCCTTAAAATTATACTTAGCAATTTACTCTCTAACGCCTTTAAATATCAGAAGAAACACAACAGAAATAAATTAGTAGAGTTAGCTATACAAGTAAGGCGCGGAATAGCAACCTTACAAATAAAAGACAATGGAATAGGCATCCAAGAAAAACATATTGACGATATTTTTAATATGTTTTACAGGGCCACAGCAGAAGAAGTTGGATCTGGCATCGGGTTATATAACGTTAAAGATGCCGTAGCTAAAATTGGGGGCGAAATAAAAGTAACCTCTGTTTTTGACGAAGGGACAACTTTCTTAATTACGATACCTACAAAATAACGGGATGCAGCAAAAAATTAATTTTATTATAATTGATGATAGCAAAGAAGATTGCTATCTTATTAAAAAGAGGTTAGAAACTTTAGATAAAAATTTCAATATTAAATCTTTTCTTAGTGCGCAAGAGGCTTACGATTATATAAACCATACAGGTATTAATACCCCTGCTGATTCAAGAAAAAATATTATTATCCTGGATATTTATATGCCGCTAATGGATGGGTTTGAATTTGTAGAAGAGTTTGAAACCTTGCCAAAAAACGTACAGGACAATTATTTGATTTGTGCACTTACATCTTCTATCAATAAAATTTATATTGATAAAATAAGCACTTATAATTCTGTTAAGTATTTTTTAGAAAAACCTATTAAAACAGAAAGCTTGTTAGATTTGATTGAAGGATAAGCCAGGCAGAAATGTACGCATGCTTCTTTTATGGCATAAAAATTTGTGTTGAAAGCCTCGCCCCCTCCCTCTCCAAAGGAGAGGGAGCCATGGTTTGTTACCTTTCGCTTTTCTAATTTTAACCTTATTATTCTGCCTTTCAGCTTCCTATTGTTAAAAAAGTATTTTTTAGGTTTCCCCTTTGAAGCGCGTTAGGGGGATGACTACCTAAAACCTATTTCGTAATTTTTAACAACAACAAATTTTATACACGTAAAAAGAGCATTGCTAATTTAACAATGCTCTTTTCACAGATAAAAAACTTATAACCAGAATCAGATTATACTAACTTTAATCATGTTAGTACGTCCTTTTTTCTCCATCGGGATAGCTGCTGTGTTAATCACTACATCGCCTCCTTCTACTAAATTCTGGCTTTTTAAAATTTCATTTATCTCCTGGATACTACCATCAGTAGAGTTGGTATCAAATTTATCATAATAAAAGCCCCTTACACCCCATAACAAACTCAAAGTCCTAAGCAAATGGCGGTTCCTGGTAAAAATAAAAGTATTTGCTTTTGGGCGGTGGCTTGAAATTTCAAACGCTGTATAACCAGACGAAGTCATGGTTACAATACCTGCTGCATTGGTTTGTTCAGACAAAATAACGGCTGCGTTACAAATCGCATCAGACAAGATAGTAGGGGACTTTTCGTTTATCGGTTTGGGTGTATTAAACAAGTAGCCGTTTTCTTCTACATTCCGGATAATCTTTTGCATGGTTTCAATTACAATTACCGGAAATTCTCCTACTGAGGTTTCTCCGCTTAGCATTACCGCATCAGCACCATCTAAAACCGAATTTGCAACGTCGTTAACTTCTGCACGGGTTGGGCGTGGTGTTGTAATCATACTTTCCAGCATTTGGGTAGCCACAATTACCGGTTTAGAAGCTGCGCGGCATTTGCGGGCAATCATTTTTTGCAATAACGGAACTTGTTCCATCGGCATTTCTACCCCTAAATCTCCACGGGCAACCATTACACCATCAGTTACTTCAATAATCGCATCAATATGCTCAATCGCTTCCGGTTTTTCTATTTTAGCAATAACACGCGCTACTTTACCGCTTTTGCTAATTACACGTTTTAAATCGATCACATCCAGTTCTGTGCGCACAAACGATAAACCAATCCATTCTACATCGTTTTTAAGTGCAAATTCCAGATTATGCAGATCTTCTTCCGTTAAACTTGGTATAGATACTTTGGTATTAGGCAGGTTAACCCCTTTTCGGGAAGTTAAAATACCACCATGTATAACCTCACAAACAACAGTATCTTTATTATTGGTTTCTTTAACACGCATTTGCAGCTTACCGTCGTCCAGTAAAATGATCTCGCCGGCAACTACATCTTTTGGAAAGTTTTCGTAAGTAATATAAATCTGGTTTTCATCGCCTACACATTCTTTAGTGGTCATGTTAATGGTAGTTCCGTTAATTAACTGAACGCCACCTTCTTTAACCAAACCAATCCTGATCTTTGGCCCTTGCAAATCTGCCAGAATGCCCACATTCAGTTTATATTGCTCATTAATTGCACGAATATTATCAATTGCTACCTGATGGTCTTCCTGTTTACCGTGAGAAAAGTTAAGTCGGCAAACATTCACCCCAGCCCTGATTAAAGACAGCAGCATCTCTTTTTGTGATGAAGCCGGTCCGAGCGTGGCAACTATCTTAGTTCTTTTATGCGAAATTTTCATTTAAAATAATTTGGTTTTCGTGTTATAAATATTTTTTGAAGTGTTAAAGAAGGCTTCTCTGTTTTAATTTTTTAATGATGCTACCTGTAATGTTACGGATTAGATTTTTTATAGAGTTATAAACGAAAAAATGAATAATAGTAATTTTTTACATGCTTCTTTTATGCAAACAAAATTAGTGTAATTTTTACACTAAGCGAAATTGTTTAAAATAATAGGTTTTCGTTTGATTTAATTGCTTTAGGGTTTACCTGCTTAACCGCTTCTATATCTTTTATATGTTTTAAGCGGAACAACGTATTATCAAGGTCTTCCTGATCGAAATGGTTTTTAACAAGCATAAAATAATTAACTTCCCCCATTTCGGGAATTAGATACCCCGCCATACTTTTGTTGCAAATGATGTAAAACTCTGTTTCCGAAGCTTCAATTTTATAGAAATACTGCGAAAACTGTAGCGGCTCGTTTCCGGCAAATAAATCTAAACAGTAATCGCTTATTTTTCTAAAATCAGAGTTCAACTCCTTATTAATATGGTAGCATAATCTATAATCTCTTAAATGCGAAGTAATGGCAATCAGTATAAAATCAAGGTCGAGTTCAAAATTTAGTATTTTCCTGCTCAAAATAATAGGTTATAAAATTATTCTAAATTACAAATCAAACCTTTATTACCTTAATGCTATCCTGCTTTTAATTAATAATTTTTAATTTTCTCAGAACAGCAAAAAGTACCTGTAAAACCAGTAGGTTTGTTACAGCAAATTTAACCGACGCAAAATTTTTTGTTAGGTTTGATATTTGATTTAATTTATTTTTCTTTGCACAGATTTATTTAACCATAAAAATTAAGACTATGTCTGATATCGCTTCCAGAGTAAAAGCAATTATCGTAGAAAAATTAGGTGTTGACGAAAACGAAGTTACACCAGAAGCAAGTTTCACAAATGATCTTGGTGCAGATTCTTTAGATACTGTAGAACTGATCATGGAATTTGAAAAAGAATTTAATGTAGCTATTCCAGATGACCAGGCAGAGAACATAGGCACTGTAGGCCAGGCCATTGCTTATCTGGAAAAAAACGTTAAATAATAGCGCTTTTTACTAATTAAATGGAGTTAAAAAGAGTAGTTGTAACAGGTCTTGGCGCACTTACTCCAATTGGCAATAATGTTCCGGATTACTGGAATGCTTTGCTTGCTGGTGTAAGTGGCGCTAACTTCATCAAGAGCTTTGATACCACAAAATTCAAGACAAAATTTGCCTGCGAAGTAAAAAATTTTAATGCCGAAGATATTTTTGGCAAAAAAGAAGCACGCAAGATGGACCCTTTCGTTCATTATGCAATGGTTGCAGCAGATGAAGCAGTTCGGGATGCTGATTTGGATTTTCCAAACTTGGATACCAATCGTATCGGCGTTATCTGGGGCGCCGGAATTGGTGGTTTAAAAACGTTCTTAGACGAAGTATCTAACTTTGCCAAAGGTGATGGTACGCCGCGTTATAATCCTTATTTTATTCCAAAAATGATCCTGGATATTGCGCCCGGCCATATTTCTATTAAATATGGTTTGCGCGGTCCAAACTTTTCTACCGTATCGGCTTGTGCTTCCGGCACAAATGCCTTGATCGATTCTTTTAATTACATTCGTTTAGGCACAGCAGATGTTATCATTTCCGGTGGTTCTGAAGCTATTATTAATGAAGCCGGAATGGGCGGGTTTAATGCCATGCATGCTTTATCTACCCGAAATGACGACCCGGCTACAGCTTCGCGCCCTTTTGATAAAGACCGTGATGGCTTTGTAGCAGGCGAAGGTTCCGGTGCTGTAATTTTAGAAAGCCTGGAACATGCCAAAGCACGGGGCGCAAAAATTTATGCCGAAATGGTTGGTGGCGGCATGAGTGCTGATGCAAATCACATTACCGCCCCTCACCCGGAAGGATTAGGCGCACGTTTGGTAATGACAAATGCTTTAACAGATGCCGGTTTAACCACCAGTGATATTGATTACATCAATGTTCACGGTACTTCTACCCCGCTTGGTGACATCAGCGAAACAAAAGCTATTGTAAGTTTATTTGGTGACAATGCTTATAAATTAAACATCAGTTCTACCAAATCTATGACGGGCCATTTGCTTGGTGCTGCAGGTGCCATCGAGGCTATTG
This sequence comes from Mucilaginibacter arboris, assembly GCF_009754915.1. Taxonomy (GTDB): domain Bacteria; phylum Bacteroidota; class Bacteroidia; order Sphingobacteriales; family Sphingobacteriaceae; genus Mucilaginibacter_A; species Mucilaginibacter_A arboris. Next base: position 126,848 of record NZ_WPIK01000005.1, read on the forward strand.
CTTCTATTCTGGCCGTAAAAAACGATATTGTCCCTCCTACCATCAATCACTTTACTGACGATCCGGAGTTTGACCCTCAGTTAAACTTTACTTTTAACAAGGCGCAAAAACGCTTAGTGCGTACTGCCCAAAGCAATACATTTGGCTTTGGCGGCCATAATGCTTCTGTAATTTTCAAAAAATACGAAGAATAGTAGTTGATGCCGGTTTTAAGGTTTTACAAGCTTTACTTATCCCCCAACAGAAAATACGTTAAACTGTTAAAAAACCTGCTGGGTTTTGTGCCTGGCAATTTAATGCTGTACCGTTTGGCTTTCCGCCATAAATCTGTTGCGCAAGTTGTAAAAAAAGGTGTTAAAAACAGCAACGAAAGGCTGGAATTTCTGGGTGATGCTGTTTTAGGTTCTGTTGTGGCAGAAATCCTGTTTAAAATGTACCCTTACGAAGATGAAGGCTTTTTAACAGAGCTTCGTTCTAAAATTGTAAGCCGCATCAACCTGAACCAACTTGGCCGTAAACTTGGTTTTGAGCAATTGGTAGAGTTTGATAACCGCGTTATCAATACCAGCCGACAAAGTTCATTATTAGGCGATGCTTTTGAAGCTTTGATAGGCGCCGTTTACTTAGATAAAGGCTACAATTTTACCAAAGAGTTTTTAGCTACACGCATCATTAAACCGCATGTAGATATTCATAAGCTTGAAAACACGGAAACCAATTTCAAAAGTAAACTGATTGAATGGTGCCAGCGCCATAGTAAAGATATTACTTTTGAACTCACAAGCAACCAACAGGGCGAAAGCTCAAAACTTTTTACCGTTCAGGCCAGCATAGATGGCGAGATATTTGGCAGCGGAAAAGAATTCAACAAAAAAACAGCCGAAAAGCTGGCAGCCGAAAAAGCCTGCGAAGCTTTAGGAATTTGATTTTCGAAATTACATATTTTTAGCGGCACTGTACTTTTGAAGATTTCTCCCGTTGGCAAATGACAGTGCGGTTAAAATTCATGCTTCTTTTATCAAACAAAAATCATTAAGTAAAACTTGTCGAAGAAGACTTTTCCCTTTGGCCGAAATGACAAGGATGCTTCTTTTAGTATAGTTTTTTTAGTGGCGGCAAACCTTTCCCTTCTTTAAAACCTTGTGCTGATTTTTTGATATAATTAATTAAATCGTAATCGTTCCAGGCATTTAATTGATCGAAAGAAGGCCGGTAACTTTCCATAAACGGCTGGATCTGTTCTTCCTTCAAATCTGTAACTTGCTTAATTACGTTTTGGTTAAAGCGCTTGTCGATGCTTATTTGTTCAGTTTCATTCTTGGAAAACTCCTGAAAATGCTTTGCCTGTTTTGGTGTTTTCCCAAAAAGTTCGTATAATCCTGTTATTGGCGAAGTTAGAAAAGAAAGCGCAGGTGGTTTGCCGTTGTAAAATGAACCCTGGCCCCGATAGGCCCGCATGCCTTCGTCCAGTTCCTGCTTTTTTGTTTGTCCTACAATTTTAACTTCATTTAGTTGAATAACCGGCGAAAGCTGTATAACTACATCTTTCTGATCGATAACTGTAAAAATGTATTCTGTATAATCCTTTTTAAATATTCTTAACGTATCGCCAACAGCAGCTTTTATGTTAAAGGCGCCTAAATCATTACTGGCAACCGTAATTTTATTAGTTCTGTTTAAAATGAGTGCATTTGCTACATGCTGTCCGTTTTGTTTTTGAAAGAGAACGCCTTTCAGCAAAAATCCCTGCTGGGCAAAAACAGGGCAAGAACCACAAATACAAGCCAAAATCAGCATAAACCTTGTGCCGGAAAAAACAATTCTAAACATCGAAGTAAACTTACCAAAAGCATCAGTAACTAAGCGTTAAACTATGTTAATTATCAATTTTAGGGTGATAAAAACAGCATCGTATCATTTTTATGCTTAGTTTTTTTAACACTTTAGCCGTGCTGATTAATTTTTATCTTTGCAGATGATTAAATCAATGACGGGTTTTGGGTTGATAAGCCAGGACCTGGGCAACGTAAAATATACAGTTGAAATAAAGTCCCTCAACAGCAAATTCCTGGAGCTGTCTATCAAACTTCCCCGTGCTTTTTCTGATAAAGAGTTTGAATTACGTAATGAGTGCAGCCGGTTAATTGATCGCGGCAAAGTAAACCTAAGCATCAATGCAGAACAAAACGAATCTAAAAGTGCCGCATTAGGTATTGATGTAGTTTTGCTTCAGCAATATTTAGAGCAGCTAAAACAAGTAAGTACAAAAGTTAACCAGCCTGCTGATAACTTGTTACAATTAGCTATGGGTTTACCGGATGTAGTGAAATATCAGGAAGAAAAAGCATCAGAAGATGAATGGAAAACGGTCATGCAGCTTTTTAAAAAAGCAGTGGATGCGTTCCAGCAGTTCCGGGCAGATGAAGGAAAAGTACTCGAAACAGACCTCAAGCTTCGTATTGGCCATATTCTTGAAAATTTAGCCCAGGTAGAAACAGCCGAATCGGAAAGGATTATCACCATTAAAGAACGTTTAAATAATTTTTTAACCGAAGCTGTTGGCCGCGAAAACATCGACCAGAACCGTTTTGAGCAGGAACTGATTTATTATATTGATAAATTGGATATTACAGAAGAAAAAATCAGGCTAAAAGCACATTGTGATTATTTTCTGGAAACACTAAAAAGCGCAGATGCAAACGGTAAAAAATTAGGTTTCATTGCTCAGGAAATTGGCCGCGAAGTAAACACGCTGGGTTCTAAAGCAAACCATGCAACCATACAAAAATTAGTGGTTGGCATGAAAGAAGAACTGGAAAAGATTAAAGAACAATTGCTGAATGTGCTTTAGTTAATAGTTATTAGATAATAGTAGATGGTTTATAGAGGCTACTATCAACCATCTACTATCAACAATAGACCATTAACCATCAACTAAAACCTATGAACCAAAACGGCAAACTCATCATATTTTCTGCACCTTCCGGAGCCGGCAAAACTACTATTGTGCATCATTTATTAACTAAATTTGATGATCTGGAGTTTTCCATTTCTGCCACTACACGCCACCCGCGCGGAGATGAACAGCATGGAAAGGATTATTATTTTATATCGCAAACAGAGTTTTTGCACCGCATTGCCCAAAAAGAATTTGTAGAGTTTGAGGAAGTTTATTCGGGCACTTTTTATGGAACGCTCCGTAAAGAAATTGAACGGATCTGGGACAAAGGCAAACATGTTATTTTTGATATTGATGTAATTGGTGGCCTGCATTTAAAAAGAAAGTATGACGGAAAGGCACTGGCCATATTTGTACAGCCGCCATCACTGGAAGTGCTGATTGAAAGGTTGAGCGGACGCGGAACAGATAGTGAAGAAAAATTATTAGAGCGTTACGCTAAAGCCGAAAAAGAACTGAACTACGCACCGCAGTTTGATGTAATTTTAAAAAATCACGACCTGGAAACAGCCTGCAAAGAAGCCGAAAAACTGGTTTCGGATTTTATTGGCCGTTAACCATTTTTACCTGATAAAAGAAGCATGAAGATTGGTTTGTTTTTTGGCTCTTTTAATCCCATACATACCGGCCACTTAATTATTGCCAGTTATATGGCCAGCCATACTGACCTGGATAAAGTCTGGCTCGTTGTATCTCCGCATAATCCTCTAAAAAAAGCAAGCGATTTAATTAATACTTATGACCGGCTGGAAATGGCCAAACTGGCAACAGAAAACTCGGATTGTATTGATGTAAGTGATATAGAACTGAAACTGCCGCGCCCTTCCTACACCATTGACACGTTAACGCATTTGCAGGAAAAATTCCCTAATCACCAGTTTGCGCTGATTATGGGTTCTGATAACCTGAACTCTTTACAGAAATGGAAAAACTACGAAATTTTGCTGCGCGATTACCAAATTTACGTTTATCCGAGGCCAGGTTTTGAAAATGCAGCATTAAGCGCGCATCCATCTGTAACCATTACCTCTACGCCGTTGATAGAAATTTCTTCTACTTTTATCCGTAAATCCATCGCCCAGAAAAAGAATGTACAATATTTTTTGCCAGATGCGGTGTTGGAATTTATTGAGAGTAAAAATTTGTACCGGTAAATTCGTTATCTTTATAAAAAGAGAAAGTTTATGGTAATTGCAAAAGAAAAAATACTTCATTTACTTCATTATATGCCAGATGAAATTGATGTAGATGAGGTAGTTGATCAAATAAAACTTACTGCTAAAATTGACCAGGCACTTGAAGAATCTAACAGAGGCTTAGGACAAGATTGGGAAGAATTTAAAAAAGAATGGCTAAACGAAGACTTGTAACCATTGAAATACTTTATAAAAAGAAAAACTTATGCTGACTAAAGAAAGAGTACAGGAGCTGATTAACCACATGCCCGAAACCTTTTCAGTTGATGATTTAGTTGAAGAGGTAATTTTGCTGCAAAAAATTGAAAAAGCCCAACAGCAAATTAAAAATGGTGAGTTTTATACTGAAGAAGAAATTGATAGAGAAATTGATTCATGGCTGCAACAGTAATTTACACAAGAACAGCCAGAATTGATTTGCAGGAAATATTCACTTTTATCAGTAAAAATTCTTTGCGCTATGCACAAAAAGAAATAAACGAAATACGGCAAGAAGTTAAAAAACTTAAATCAAATTTATACTTAGGGCATCAGTTTTATGAAAAAGGCGATGAGCTAACAAGAGAAATAGTTTATAAGAATTATCGTATTATTTATAATATTTCATCAAATTATACAAAAATCCAAATTCTTACCATCCATCACCATGCCCGGCTTTTATCTAACAATCCAGGCCTTGATGATAATGATGATGAATAATTGATATAAAACGATTATCAATTAAACCAGCAAGTAGTTACTGATGTTGTGGGCTAACGGCAATACCAATTTTATAGTGCTAAAAGAAGCATTATCATTCCGGATATAAAAGAATCAGCTTTAAATTTAAACAGCTTTAACAACTATTACCTGTTTTTTAACTGGTTTAGCAGAAGCTCGTTCTTTTCACGTTCGCTTTGCAGTAAACGCTCGTATAGTTTCCGGTTTTCTTCGTAATTTTCAATCAGTTTATCCAAAGGGTTAAAATTGCAACTTTGGGCATTGAGCACATAACTGCTATTGCTAAAGCTGTTATCCTGGAAAGTGTTGAAATAATTTATAGCAGCTTCTTCATTAAAGTTTTTAATGGCATCTGCTGTTACCTCCAAAACTTTGGCAACTTTTTCCAGCGTTTCATCTTCCACATTTTCACTTTGTTCCAGTTTGGATATAGCTTGCTGACTGATGCCTAACCCGGCCGCAAGGGCATCTTGTTTCATTCCCCGCAGTTCCCGGATGCGGCTAATTTTCTTGCCAATGTGAAGTGTTTCTGCCATACCTTCAAATATAATCAATTTAAGCTTTTGTTTTAAACAACCTTTTTATATTGTAAAACACAACCTTGCGGTGGTTCGGTACATCAAAAGCCCGGGGTAACTTGCTTTTTTATTTTACAAATGATGGAAGTTATAAAAGAATCCGTAAAACAAACAGACCTCAACGCACTCGAAGAGATTGCTGATATTTTTTTTCCCGCCACACCTTATACGCCTGCACAGGAAGAGCTATGGAACTGGTTTATGTTTGCCCTGTCTGCCAAAGGCATAACCATTAAAACTTTGCAGGCAAATGAATTCGCCCAATTTTCCGATCAATTAACCAAACTAACCAAGGCAATATATGCCCAAACCCGATTGCAGCAAACAGCAGTAGAGAAAAAGGAAGCAGAACCTGATTGATCTTGCCCTGTATTCCTGGTTGTTTTTGTCATTCCCGACGTTAGGAGGGACCTTCTTCTAAGTAGTTTAACCCATTATTTTGAAAGAAGGTTTTTCCCTGCGCCGAAATGATAACGCCGACTTTGTTAGCCTGCTAAAAGATAAACTTTTATCTTTGCCTTTGTGAGCGAGAAAACCATCCTGAAACTACAACTGCCCACCGATCCGCAATGGGTTACAAACGTTGTGCAAAGTAATATTGAAGAAATTTTAACAGATCATGCGTTTTGCGAGCAAAAAGCAGCAAGCAATGCCATTACTTTGATTGTCCAAAACCCGAATTTATCAGAATTAGTTCAGGAAATGGTGATGCTGGCACAGGAAGAACTGGACCATTTTAAACGCGTACACGATTTGATTTTGCAACGGGGGTTTGTTTTAGGCAGAGAGCGAAAAGATAATTACGTAAACGAACTGGCAAAATTTATTATTAAAGGCGGAGGCCGCGAAGCACAACTGATAGACCGTTTACTGTTTTCGGCAATGATTGAAGCGCGGAGCTGTGAACGGTTTAAAGTAATGTCGGAACATATAAACGATGCCGAACTTTCTGCTTTTTACCACGAATTAATGGTAAGCGAAGCAACGCATTATTCCATGTTTATCCGCCTGGCTAAAAAATACGCAACAACTATTGATGTTGACAGTCGCTGGAAAACTTTCCTGGAATATGAAGCGCAGGTTGTACAGAACTACGGCAAAACCGAAACGATCCACGGTTAGAAGAGCCTTTTGTCATTCCGCAGGGAGGAACCTTCATCAAATAGTTTTACTTAATGAATTTTTACCTGGTAGAATTGGTGTTTGTATATAATCACTAACAGACCTATAAGGTTTTGAAAACCTTATAGGTCTGTTAGTGATTTACCGGGTAAAAATTGGTGTTTACATTTAATCAATAAAAAAACAATAGTTAACATTTTTTAGGTGATAAAAGAAGCATCGGCCTCAAAAAAAGAAGGCCAGAAAAAAAAATTAAACAACTTCATAGTTAGTTTCTTTCGCTTTGAATAAAATCTCTCACTTCGTTCGGGATAACAACTACAACCAATGCTTCTTTTATGCCTGTTTTTTTTGCCTCACCTAAATCCTCTCCAAAGGAGAGGACTTGCCTTTCTTACGACAATAGGCTATGCTTCTTTTACCTATGCTTTTTGGGGCTTAATGCAGCCGGCCACCTGTTCTAAATAATGGCCGATCAGATCAACATGAATCGTATCATTTAAATACCCAATATACATATCAGGCCGAACGATGATGGCTTTCCGCTGATCTGCCTTCATCTCAAAACAATCAAAAACATTTTTATTTTTTGCAGAAAAAGGCAGGTAAAAGAAGTTTAACTGCGGATAATTTTGGGTAATCCATCTGGCCAGGTTAAATAAATCATTTTCCTTCAATTTTCCCAAAGCTATAAAAGTAAATCCGGGCTTGGCGCACCATTCGTGCAGATCGGTTTCCTGCTGCTTTTTCTCGTCAAAAATCTTAATAAAAGGCAAACGGTCGCCGGCTTTAACATTTCCGGCCTTGCTTAGGTTTAGGTTGATTTTACTGCTGCGGTAATCAATGCCGATTTGCGAAATCGTTTTAAAGCCAAACTCGCGAAAGCTTTCCCGTTTCCAGAAATAGCTGATTAGCTTCGGAAAAATGTGATTTCTAAAAAAACGGTTTAATACATTTTGAGAATTGATCACATTAAAAAGCTTGTCGGTGGTAGCAAGAAGCTTTTTAGCAACCGGCATCCGTTCATCAATATAACTGTCTAAAATTACAGGTTTATAAATGTTATTGATCACGCCCGCCAGTTTCCATGCCAGGTTATAAGCGTCCTGCAAACCCGTATTCATTCCTTGTCCGCCTGCCGGCGAATGGATGTGCGCAGCATCGCCAATCAAAAAGCTTCTTTTATCCCTAAAATTTTCGGCCATGCGATGATGCAATTTATAAATAGAAAAAGCATGACAGGTTTTAATGGAAAGATCAGCAGGTAAAGCTTTAGAAAGATCTGGTTCGATATCTGCAAAGCTAACTTCTTCGCGGTCTGCAAATGCTTTTGGCAAAGTTGCAACCACACGAAAACGGTTAACACCTTTCATCGGAAAAAGGGCGATAAAAGAAGCATTGCCCATTTTTAAAGTAACCTGTTTATCTGCAAAAGATTGATCAAATTCTACATCTGCCAGATAAAATTTATTGGCGTAGGCATCGCCTTTAAAATCTATTTTTAGTTGTTTTCTAACATTGCTGTGCGCGCCATCCGCACCGATAATCCAATCGGCAGTTATCGTGCTTCTTTTACCATCACTTTCTATAACTGCCTTTACACTTTTTTCTTCCTGCGAAAATCCTGTTAAAGTAATGTTCCAATAAACCGGACAACATTTTACGGTGAGAAAACCAAGCAGCAAGCGTTCGTTTTTACTTTGTTCGAGCATGTGAACGAACGGGAAAAGTGTTTTATTGACACCGAGGTTTTGGAGGGAAAGCCGTATGAGCTCTTTTTCATCATTTTGAATAGAAACACTTTCTGCCTGAATCCCTTCCTGCAAAGCCTGGCCTGCCAAACCCATTTGCCGGTAAATTTCCATCGATCGTGCCTGTACAGCTAATGCACGCGATTGGTCTGTCGGCCCTTTTTTACTATCGATAATTAAGGGTTGTATGCCATGGCGAAGTAACTGTGCGGCCATCATCAGGCCCGAAGGCCCAGCGCCTACAATTAAAACAGGATAATGACTTTCGGCAGGAATCATTTTTTAGAAACGGTACAGCAGCAGAATTGTTGGCTTTTTATCTGAATTGAATTGCTTTTTCAGTTTCAAATTAAAGCCTTTTACACTTTGCTTTATATTTTTAATGCTTCTTTTATCATAAAAAAACATTAACCCTGATTGTTTTTGTGGAGAAGCTGCTTGTGATTATTTTTTTCAGGATGATTTTAGTACCGGTATCACTATAAATCATCCCCCTAACCCCCTTCAAAGGAGAAGCCTGAAGCAGACTTTTCTAAACAATAGAAAGGTAACAAACGATGGCTCCCTCTCCTTTGGAGAGGGTTGGGGTGAGGCTTTCAACACCAATTTTTATGCCCTAAAAGAAGCATTGTAGTTTTTTCAAACATGAACTCAACCAGCCTCTACGATCGGTTCAGCAGAAAAATTGTTGGTTTTTTATGCAGATCGGGCGCTTGTTTTCTCCACTCAGCTATATCTTTGGTGTAAATCGTTTCATCCGCAGCAGTTAAATTACAAGCGATACAGAGAAGTGTTTTTGGATGGGCGCTTTTTAACACCTCTTCCATCAACTGATTATTACGAAAAGGTGTTTCGATAAAAATTTGTGTTTGCTGATAACGTTCTGATAAGCCTTCCAGTTCTTTAATTTTCCGGGAACGTTCTGCTTTATCGATCGGCAGATAACCGTGGAAAGCAAAACGCTGCCCGTCAAAACCGGAAGCCATCAAAGCCAGCAAAATAGAACTCGGCCCAACCAGCGGAACTACTTTAATTCCTCTGCGATGTGCTTCGGCCACCAAATCCGCTCCCGGATCGGCAACGCCTGGGCAGCCGGCTTCGCTCATTAAACCAACATCTTTTCCGGCCTCCAATCCACCAAAAAAGTACGACAAACTGCCGCCGCGCTGGTGCTTGCCATAATCGTGCAGGGTTAAATCTCCCTGCGCCGTTCTTAATCCTGCTTCTTTTAAAAATTTTCGCGCAGTTTTTTCGTTCTCAACAATATATTCGTTGATAGAATTAATCTTTTCCTTTAAAAAAGGCGTAAAAGATTTTAAAGCCGCCTCATCAGCAAGCGGTACAGGAATTAAAAATAAGGTTCCTTTAGTCATCATTGCAAAAATGTAATTTTTTATTTAACTTTTGGTTTTGAAAGGAGCAATAAATGAAGGCGTTAGGTATCAACTGGTTTATTGAAGGCTCGATTGATTTTGAGCACAAAAAATATGTTTTGCTGGCTTACCTGCAACATATTAACAAGCATTTCCGCAGTAGCCAGCTATACCCTGACCTGGGCGATCTTGTTTTTCATTACAATAACTTACTGCATTTTAAAAACAATAAAGTATTGATGCAGCAAAATTTTCCGCAGCGTTTAACCAAAGCTGATTTTGATGCCTTGAAATTGACGTACGAGAAAATGGTGAAAGATGATTATGTAATGCAGGAAATTGAGCAGATTATCACTTTTTCTTTGGAGAAAATGAACCCGGCTTTGCAGCAGGGAAAAGAAATTTACGATTTTGTAGAAACGCGCCTGCTGATTGATGCTATCGGGCTTGTACCGCTGGTGCCAGATTATGGCTACTTATTTATCCGCAACGGAGATGAAAAAGGCCTGCACGTTTACGAATACCGGATTACTGTTTTTGAAGGGAAAGACGATCAATACCGCGGCATCAACACGGCTTATATTGCCAATTATAGCTTAAGCTTTGTGCATACGCCGGAATCCATTAAAATTGATCTGATCAACAGCCGGAAGCAGTTGCCCAATCCGGCGGTTTACCAGGTTGCCTGCGATATTTCTTTTCCGCTGGAGCAAACTTTGCTGCCCGTTGCCAAAAGGAGTTTGGTAAAATATATTAGTAAGGCAGCTTAGATCGGTTGCGGGTTTTGGGTTGCGGGTTGCCTGTTATGGGTTTCTCTTTGATGCTTCTTTTACCGGGTAAAAATGGGTGCGTTGTCTTTTCGACGATAGGAGAAATCTTCTTCAAAGTGGCTCCATCCTGCATTATTCGATGAAGATCCCTCCTATCGTCGGGATGACAACGCGAACCGGCAACAGGCAACCCGTAACTAAACCAACCGTGCTAAAGCCGCTTCAATCCGTGGCAGTATTGCTTCAATTTCTGCAACTGTGCTTGCCCCAAGCGAAGCACGGAACCAGTTCACATCGTCGTCTGCGCCAAAAGCAGAAAACGGAACCAAAGCCACCTGTGCTTCTTTTATCAGGTAAAAATTAATATCGGTTGAAGTTTGAAGAACTTGCCCGGCAGGCGTGGTTTTTCCGGAATAATCAATTTGAAGGGTTAAGTAAATAGCGCCCATCGGTGTAATGGCATCTACCGCAAAACCTTTTTCTTTTAAGCTGATGAAGCCATGGTATAAAGTTTCCAGGCTTTTTTGAATATTTTGTTTGAAGGTAGTCAGATAAGATCCGACCGCTTCGTCCTCTTTCAGAAATTTTGCCATGGCAACCTGCTCCGGTTTTGGCGACCAGGCACCCATGTGGCCAACAATGGCTTTCATGTAATTGATGATCGGTGCCGGGCCAAACCCCCAGCCAACCCTCACGCCGGTTGCAGCAAAACATTTAGAACTGCCATCCACAAAAACCACATAATCGCGCAATTGCGGACGTAAAGAAACCGGGTTAAAATGTTCATGATCGCCGAAAGTTAACTGCGAATAGATCTGATCGTACAAAATGTACAACGGTTTTTCGCTCTTGCTCCGGCTTTTGTTTTCTTCAATCACCAGGTCACAGATCGCTTCCAGGTCTTCTTTGGAAAACATCGTTCCGGTTGGGTTTAACGGAGAACATAAAGAAAGCAGTGCAGCGCCTTTTACATGCGGCCGCAAGTCGTCTGCCGTTGGCATAAAATTATTTTCCGGTTGGGTTGGTACAATAACCGCTTCGGCCTTTAACAAATCGCAGTAATGGTTATTGTTCCAGGATGGCGACGGAAAAACCACTTTTTCGCCTTCATTTACCAAAGCCAGATAGATGGCATAAATAAGCGGGCGGGAGCCACCGGAAATCAGGATTTCCTGGGCATTATATTCCAATCCAAAACGCGATTTTAAAAATGCAGAAACACTTTCGCGCAAATCTAAAACGCCGTCTGCCGGCGGATAATTGGTTTGATGTGCTTCGTAAGCTTTGATGATCAATTGCTGTAATTTATCCGGGATCGGGAAAATGGCCGAATCAAAATCGCCGATGGTGAGGTTAGCAATCTGCTCGCCTTTCTTTTTCAGTTCGTTGATTTCGCCGGCAATTTTGATGATCTCAGAACCATGAAGGTTTTGAGCGAGGTTGGAAACTTGCATTTTTTGTTGTTTTAGCGGCGGCAAAGATAAGTTTTTAGTTTTTTATACTATTTTCCAATAATAAAATCATTTCTTCTCCATGCTTTTTGATCTGGTCTGTATTCCAATCATTAACGCTGTAAGAAAACATAATTTGTTGTTTTAAACTTTCCACTGATTGCTTTTTATTAAACTGTTCCTTCTTTGCATGAAAATTATAATCACTATATTTAGAATTACTGCTTTGACTTATTAAACAAAGGTTTCCGAAATGATCAAGGATTTTTTTTTCGCTTTCAAATTCCTCATTAGTTTCACTTTCAATTATTTTTAAGCTATGGATATCTTTTTGAGGATGCAAGTGCTCTACAGAATTGTTTTGAGTAAATCTGAAACTGTTAAATCTACTATTGTCAAAAGGAATATTTGATTTAACGTTCGGGTTATTATACTCCTTCCACAAAAGATAGTCTAAATAATTAAACAAATATCTGTGAGTACTCGTTCCGTTATTATATCCTAATTTTTTTGATTCTTTAAACCTCCTCTTAGCAATATTATTTAATTCTTCTAAAAACTCTTTATCAAAAATTTTGAATTCTTTTTTTTGAAAAAAAATCAGAATTTCTTTTAGCCAATTTTTATTATTATTCCCAGGAAACGAAACTTGTAACATCGATTGAACCATTATAAATTCTTTGTTCTCGAATGCATCTTCAGTATTATCTTTACTAAAAGTATTTTTATAAGAAAGGATTCCATCAGAATTCTTCGGTTGTGATAGCTTCCATCCCCAATCATCATTTGCTTCTTCTCTTTTAATTATATATTTATCAAATAGCGTTCGATACTTTAATAATGAATTTATAAATTCAATAGCAGGAGGTAATTTTCTTCCTGCTATTTTATTCGTATAGCCGAACTCGTCCAATAATTTTTTATCATCTAATGCTACTATAACACCTGAAATTTGAATGCTTAAAACTTGTAGCAAAAAATTGGGGAAATCGACAACTGATTTATATTTATCTTCCGTGACTGTCTCTTCTGTATTCGGTTTTAAATTTTCGTTTTTTTGTAAAAGGTTGGATAACGTATTATCCTTGTTTGTTGCTAACGTACTTTCGTCTTTAATGCTTTCTATCAGCTTTAAATAATTTTCAGGTATTCCATCGTAGTTTCCACCAAATATTTCCTTTCTTTTATCCGGATTAAAGCAGCTTTGAATTGGTCTGTCCATTTGGGAGCAGGCATTCCAAATCAAAGCAAATTTCTCTCTAAGTTCTGCATCTATAGTTGATAAAAACCTCGCTTTCAATAGTTCATGCTTTTCAAGCTGTTCTCCTCTATTATTCATTATTTCGAAATAATGGTTAATATCAGTATCTGGTGGAACTTCAATCCGTATTATCTTTACCTTATTATAGAAATAGTTAAAATAATTATCGAACCCCTCTTTTTCTTTTATGGTAAAAAAGCTTTCAATAGTCCGAACAGCTTCCTTTATTTTTGGTAAGCCGAAATCTCTATCTGCATTTACTTGTTTTGCATTTTCATAGTTAGTAAACAAGCTGCCTATAAAACTTTTTATTTCTTTCCTTGCATCAAAATGTAAGTTGGAATTTGGTATAGCTTCATTACTAAATTTTTCTCTATTACCATTAATAACACTATTGATTAAAGTAATAGTTGTGTGTCTTTGTTGTCCGTCTATAATTTCAAAATAACCATTGTCTTTCTTTTTATCCACTACCAGTGTGCCTATATAATAATTACTATTAGCATTTGCTTTATACATATCCCAGACATCTTGCAGTAATTGATTAACTTCAATTACTCCCCATGCATAATTTCTTTGGTAAAGCGGAATAATGTATTGATCCGAACCTAATAGTTTGGAAATAGTTAGTTCTGTAGGTTGCATATTTTAATTATTGCAGGTAAATACTTCCTGTACTTCTGGAATTTCCTTTTTAATTGGTTGCGGTTGCGGTAGCTGAAGTTTTAATAAATCTTTCGGATAATAAGCGCCATTTATTCTTTTAAATATATTCTCATTCTCCCGAATGTATTTATCAATGGAAGAATAACTAACTCTGTTCTGCATCAAACGAAGAGTGTATGCCCATTTATAAAATATCTTTGATATTTCGGCGAAGTTTATTTCTCCTTCTCCAAATTTATCGATATAGTGTAGTGCAGATGCTTCATACATTTCTCTTACATAAGTGTCACCAGTTCTATTGCACAATTTATACAAACAATGTTTTTTGTAAAAACTATAGAATTCAGAATTATTATCCGTGAAAAGCTTAGCATATAAATCAGAGTAAAATGCTACATATTCAAAAAAACGTTTTCCATTTATTATCATTTGGGTTAATTGAAAAGGAAATTGAACTTTTAAACCAAAAGATTCATACATAGAATCGTTGGAATGTTGCTTGACAAGTGCATCGTTTAACATATATAATCTTAAATAGGGATAATTTTTATATTTATTCAGGTTCATCCCTTTAAATTCATCAATGTCATCCTTTTTGAAAGAACCGGCATTTTCACCTTTAGCCCATTTTCTTATACGATATATATACTTAGCTAAATTGTTTAGTAAGCCCACATTTGCTGCTTTCTCCCATTCAACTACACAATTTAAACGTTCTTCTGAAGTATTGCTCTCCATCTCGCGAAGATGAAACGCTTTTAGCAAATCATAAGGTTCAAGTGCTTTTCCTCTTGCATTCTGAGAATCAAATAGCTGAAAGGCTTCTGAAATATCATCTAACTCAATTTTAACAAATTCACAGCTTGTTAAAAGATATTCTTTAAATTTTGATTTTTGAACATCATTAAAACTACTGAACCATTCTTTGACCCTCGCATCATTGTTTCTTATATTATATATAGAATCAGCATGAGGAAATTCCTCATTTAATAATCGCATCCCTTTTTCACCTAAATAATTTAGAATTAGGGTAATAGTTACTAACCTTTGCTGCCCATCAACAATATCGAGTTTGCTATAGTTATTATGTAAGATAACCGTTCCAATTCTATATTTTTCTTTTCCTTTATGTTGGCTATCCCAAATATCATCGAGTAGCTGTACTATATTTTTTTCTTTCCATTTGTAAGGTCTTTGATAATCTGGTATTGATAGCTCCATTTCAATAAGATCAGATAACATTATATACTCAGCTGGTACGTTTTTCTCCATATTAAATTACCTTTAAATTTATTGTCTAATTCATTTAGTTTTTCACATTCGTTAAATACTATCTAATATAATTTAAACGCTCTTCGATGTGCTTCTTTTACCACATCAATTAAAGATGCCGGTTCTATAACCTTCACGCCATCGCCATAAGAAAGCAGCTCTTTAATAAAATCAAAGGCAATATATACTTTTAACTGAATGCGTAACTCCTTCTCGTTATTAATTAAAATTTCCTGGCTTTGGTGCAAAGACAAAGTTTTAACATATTTCCCCTGTTGAACTGTAAAAGACAAAATAACTTTTTCAGGAACTGAACCATCAATCGAACCGATGATCCCAAAACTATGCTGGAATTTTTCTTTGGGATTTTGATTAATAGGATAAGTAAATTTCTTTTTGGTGATTTCTATTCCGGTAATCCTGTCCAAACCATAAGTTTTTATGGTATTATCTTTCAAGTCCTTCGCAATTAAATACCAGCGGTTTTTAAATTCTTTTAAAAAATAAGGATTGGTTTTTCTTAAACTTCGTTCTTCATGCCAAAAAGTTTGGTAGTTCAGATTAACTTGCAATCGGTTTTTTATGGCGTGTAATAAACCATGAAAGTTTTCCAACCCCAATGGTTTCTGTTTTTCAAAATCAAGATGTTCTGATAAAGCTGCATTTATATTCAAAGCGTTATAAGTATCAAAAGCCTCTAATAACCGATCACTAAAAAGTTCATTTTTAACTTTATCAATTTCATATTTCTTTTTAGAAAAATTAAATTGGATGCTTCTTTTATATAATAAATTTATGGCATCCAAATCTCGCTTAAAAGTCTTTTTAGAAACTTTCAAATCAACTCCATGAAGCTTTGATTCTTTTTCCAGATCAGATTCAATTTCTTTAAGGGTTGCAGGTGATTTTTCTAATCTTCTGATAATGGCACTGTAACGCAATAGCATTTCTTTATTAGACATAAGTGCTGTTTTTTCTCAAATATAAATTTCAACTACGCCATAATAAGTCGCAGTTAGATTTATTCAATAGCTTTTCTGATTTTGCCATTCTCCGTTTTTGTATAAAAACATCGACTGATCCCAAACCTTAATATCAATCCAAATGCTGTCAATATCAAAAATTTGTTGCATAATGCCTGAATGATAAGCCAGTTCGTGCATCAAATAACAGCATCGTTTTTCCAACTGTGGTAACCAGCCGCTTTCCCGCCAATCTTCCCCATCGCAAAGCAGTCCCCAATCATTATTGCTAACATTGTGAAGGCCGAAGGGATGACGGGCCGTAAAAACAGGGTCGCCGTCAGAATATTTTGTGAAAAAAACTACTTCTGCAAAAACTTCATAATCAGTTATTAAGTTAGTTGTATCTTTTAACTTTTGCTCCATTGATAGTATTTCTTGTTTTGCCTGCTTTACAATTTTCTCTTCTGTATTGGAAAGAAAAGCATTCAATTGATTTAAAAAAGCAACATGTTCGGTAGTTATTTCAAAGTCTCTCCAAGTTTGTACCCTTTCATTTTCAAGAGCTATTTTTAAAGCGTCTTCCCCTTTATTATCGTCTGATTTCATAATTGATTGTTAATGTTGCTTAAATACTATTCGCCCGAAACCCAATAACATTACTTCTTTTAGCAGGATAAAAACCTTTTTCCTCCTGATTATAAATGGCAGTAAGTAGTGCAGGCGAATTGAAAGTTGTTGTAAAACCTAATTTATTGGAAAGCGATTGCGCTTTGTCGGCTTCCAGTTCTTTAAACTCATACTTAGCAATTAACCTTCCTTTTCTTAGCAAAGCATTATCAACTTTTGATAAATCAGTATTGAAAGAACAAATAACCTGGATGTTCAAACAGTCGGAAAGTAAACCATCAGAAATATTAAGCAATGCCGAAACGGGAGAGTTTTCATCCTGATTTCTGTCAACAACTATATTTTCAGCATCTTCAATTACAAAGATGGAATTAGGATTATTGATCAGAATAGAGATCAAATCGGGACTGGTAATTGCCGCTGCCATATTTGGAGGCAGAAAAATAATGCTTTTTTTAACAGATGAAATTAAGTATCTGATGTAAGAGGTTTTGCCCGTTCCGGGTTTGCCATGCAGAAGGATTAAACCTTTATCATTTTTTTTGGAAAGTCTTTTTAATATGGTTTGATGGACTTCTTTAAAATCATCATTGTAATTGCTTTCAATACTTAGTTTGGGCTTTGTTATCACTAAAGATTTTTTAATGATACCTGTAGCTGTATTTACAATCAAGCTCATTTCGGGCTTGGATTTTCCTTTTACAAAGCGATGGATCCCGTAAATAATTTTTTCAATTTTTGAAATTTCTGTTTTTCTGAAAAGGAAGCGGACAATACATTCAGTTGCATCAAAATCAACAATCAGATCATCATACAGAAAATAAAAAATATCGTCGAAATTAGCTTTTTTGCTGTTGTTGAGATACCTTTTATCATAATAGCAGTTTTTTATCTCACTGATGTAATGCTTTAAAAACCAATTGTTCGCTTTTTTACAATCTATATTTATTTCGTGGACGAAATTAGGTATGGCTTTAAAATGGGCAACAAACAAGGTAAACTCATTTAAATATGAACCGCGCCTTGGGGCAAATACTTCCGACAAGTCCATTGCTCCATAAATTTTTTCCGTTTCAAAAATCTGGGTAGGAAAGTTTTTGAGATTGATTATTTTTGATGGCATCGTTATTACGTTTATTATTTTTTGTAAAAGTAGAATTGAGCTGCGCCAAAACATGTCGTAGTAAAAAAATCATGTAATTGCTTTTAAGTAATGGAGGGGGATAGAATGAATACAAATTTTAAATTAACTTCAATAGAATCTAAGCAGGATTATAAAATAGCAACTGCCAGATATGAAGAAATTAAGCATGCACCAAAAGGTTCTGATGAACATAAAGAAAAACTTTTGTTAGTACACTTAATATCTGAGTATGAAAACGCACAATGGGATTTGCCGGAAGTAAGTTTGGTAGAATTAAATAAAATCTGGATAGAAGATTATGGAAGCAACGCTTAGCATTACCAACGTTAGTTTCATCAATGAAAACACCCTTGTTCTCGACCTTTCCAACAAACGTTCCATCCAAATTCCTTTAGACGAATTTCCAGATATTGCTGCATTGAACACTCAAGAAAAAGAAGATTTTGAAATTATTGACGATGAATATTTATCGTTTTTGGCGATTGATGAAATTTATTCTCTAAAAGATTTGATCGGCTATAAAAATCAATAGGAAGTTCCCTCTTCCCCCCAAACTCCCATACTTCTTTTACCACCAAAAAATTTACACACAACTCTTTGTATTAAAACATTTTCCAGTATCTTTGCAGTCCCGAAAATTGCGGGGAAAATAAACTGTTTAATTAATTTAATACAAAGCAAGTGAATACGTTAAGTTACAAAACTGTCTCTGCCAATAAAAAGACCGTCAATAAAGAATGGGTTGTTATTGACGCACAAGGAGAGATTTTGGGGCGCTTGTCTTCTAAGATCGCGATGGTGATTAGAGGAAAACACAAGCCAGGCTTCACCCCAAACGTAGACTGCGGCGATAATGTGATCGTTATCAATGCAGACAAGGTAAAACTGACCGGAAACAAATTCAGTGAAAAAGAATATGTTTCTTATACCGGTTATCCGGGCGGCCAAAAATTCATTTCTCCTAAGGAGTTAATGGCAAAACATCCAACACGCGTGGTAGAAAAAGCGGTGCGTGGTATGTTACCTAAAACACGTTTGGGCAAAGCCTTATTTGGTAACCTGCATGTTTATGCAGGCGCCGAGCATCCGCACGAAGCACAAACCCCTAAAACCATTACACTTTAATTTCTAAAGGAGAAAAAGAAATGTCAGTTACCAACACATCCGGCAGGAGAAAAACTGCAGTTGCCCGCATTTATCTGCAAGAAGGCAACGGTGCCATCATCGTGAATGGCAAAGATTACAAAGAGTATTTTCCAACATTACCATTGCAGTACATGGTTACCCAATCATTAGAAGTTTCTGGCTCTGCCGGAAAATTTGATGTGAAAGTTAACGTAGCAGGCGGTGGCGTAACCGGACAGGCTGGTGCCGTTCGTTTAGCCATTGCTAAAGCAATTGTTGAATTAGATGCTGAAAAGAAAGCTGCTTTAAGCGCAAAAGGTTTAATGACGCGTGACCCACGTATGGTGGAACGTAAAAAACCAGGCCGTAAGAAAGCACGTCGTAAGTTCCAATTCAGTAAACGTTAATTTTTTAGGAGGACACAAACAATGGCAAGAACAACATATCAGGATTTACTGGATGCAGGTGTACACTTTGGCCACCTTACCCGTAAATGGGACCCGAAAATGGCTCAGTACATTTTCATGGAACGTAATGGTATCCACATTATCGATTTAAATAAAACTTTAAGCAAAGTTGATGAAGCCGCGGCTGCTATCAAACAAATTGTAAAATCAGGCCGTAAAGTATTATTTGTTGCTACTAAAAAGCAAGGAAAAGACTTAGTTGCCGATTTTGCAAAATCTGTAAACATGCCTTTCGTAACCGAACGTTGGTTAGGTGGTATGTTAACTAACTTCCAAACCGTTCGTAAGTCAATTAAAAAGATGTCTAACATCGATAAAATGACTAAAGATGGTACTTACAGCATCCTTTCTAAAAAAGAAAGATTGATGATCCAGCGGGAACGTATTAAATTAGAATCACTTTTAGGTGGTATTGCTGATTTGAACCGTTTACCGGCTGCTTTATTTTTAGTTGATGTGAAGAAAGAGCACATTGCTGTTACGGAAGCCTTAAAACTAAACATTCCTACGTTTGCAATGGTGGATACTAACTCTGATCCATCAAACATCGATTTCCCGATCCCGGCAAATGACGATGCAACTAAATCTATCTCTTTAATTTGCGGTATCATTACCAAAGCAATTGAAGAAGGTTTAGAAGAACGCAAACGCGATAAAGAAGACGAAGCTGAAAAAGAAGCTGCTGCTGCAAAAGCAAAAGCAGACCAGCCCCAGCCAGAACCGAACGCTTCGGGCAACCGTAGCAGAAGAGGTACAGGTACACCAGTTGAAGCAGCTGCCGAAACCCCTGCTCCTGCATCAGCACCAGCTGAAAGCACAGAAGAATAACGATCTGTTGTAAGTTGTGGGCTGTAAGTTGCCGGTTTTAATAATTGCACAACTTACAGTTCACAACTTTATACATTTCACAAAATTATTAATCAATTTGTTGTGATAAGTCTGGCAGCAGACAAACCCAACATACAATTTATAAAAACAATGTCAACAGTACAAATCTCTGCATCAGATGTAAATAAATTACGCCAGCAAACCGGTGCCGGTATGATGGATTGTAAAAAAGCGCTGACTGAAACTAACGGTGATTTTGAAGCAGCTATTGATTATCTGCGTAAAAAAGGTGCTAAAGTTGCAGCAAGCCGTCAGGACCGCGAATCAAATGAAGGTGTTGTTATTGCACGCACTAATAATGATGGAACCCGCGGTGTTTTAATAGAATTAAATTGCGAAACAGATTTCGTAGCTAAAAATGCTGCTTTTATTGCTTTTGCAAATGATATTGCCAACCGTGCCGTAGAAGAAAAACCAGCAAACATTGCAGATTTAACTGCTTTAGGTGTTGATGTAGATAACAGTCGTTTAACTATTGGCGATGCTATTTTAGATCAAACCGGAAAAATTGGCGAAAGGATCAGTATTTCTAAATATGAAGTATTGGAAGGCGCACGCGTCGTTCCTTATATTCACGGTAACTTCCGTTTAGGTGTTCTGGTTGCTTTAAATGCAGTTGCCGAAGGTGTTGATGAAGCCGGTAAAGACGTAGCTATGCAAATTGCTGCCATGAACCCGGTTGCTATTGATAAAGGTGATGTGGATGCAACAACCATCCAACGCGAGCTGGATATTGCAAAAGAGCAAATCCGTGCCGAAGGAAAACCGGAAGAAATGGTTGAAAAAATTTCTCAGGGAAAACTGAACAAATTCTATAAAGATTCTACTTTGTTAAACCAGGAGTTTGTTAAAGACTCTTCTAAAACCATTGCCCAGTTTTTAAACGGGGTTGAAAAAGGGCTTACCGTAACTGCTTTCAAAAGGGTTGCATTAGGCTCCTAAAATTTACTTAAAATCCCCGCTGTTTAGCGGGGATTTTTTTTGTGCTTTTTTTACAGGTCAAAAATTATGATCATCGCTTTTTATAATTCAAAACTGATAACAAACGGAACAATAACCGAAGGCAAAGCAGTTTTAGTTGAAAATGGGTTTGTTATCGATATTATTGATCAGGCTGATTTTTTTGCCGATAAAAACAGCATCAACCTAAAAGGAAACTTTTTAGCTCCCGGATTAATAGACCTGCAAATTTACGGCAGCGGCGGCCAGTTGTTTGGTGGAAAACCAACAATAGCTGCTTTACAGCAAATGGAAACAGATTTGCTGCAACAAGGCACTACCGGTTTTCTGGCTACCATTGCAACCAACACAACTGAAATTGTGGAGCAGGGAATTGAAGCTGCAAAAACTTATCGTAAAAACAGTATTGGTAATTGTTTGGGTTTGCATTTGGAAGGCCCGTTCCTCAACCCAAAACGAAAAGGTGCACATCCGGAAAATTTAATCAGAAAAGCTTCTGTTCAGGAACTAAAAAAATGGTTTGATGCTGCCGAAGGAGAAATCAAAATGATGACGATTGCCCCGGAATTGCAGGACGACGAAGTGCTGGAGTTTCTGGACCAGCAAAACATCATCCTTTCGGCCGGACATAGCAATGCTTCTTTTGCACAAGCAAACCGTTTTTTAAAATCTTCCGTAAAAGCAGTTACGCATTTATACAATGCCATGCCGCAAATGCATCACCGCGATCCGGGTTTTATTCCGGCTATTTTCGAGCAAAAGCCTTATGCCAGCGTTGTAGCAGATGGTATTCATGTAGATTATCCCATGATCCGTTTAGCTAAGCGGGAACTAAATGACAAGCTTTTCCTGATTACGGATGCCGTAACCGAAACCAATGAAGGCGTTTATCAGCACCGCTTCAACCAAAACCATTATGTAATGCCCGACGGAACTTTGTCTGGCTCAGCATTAACGATGTTAAAAGCAGTACAAAATTGCGTTCAGTTTGCTGCTATTCCGCTTGCTGAAGCAATCAATATGGCTTCTCTTTATCCGGCTAAATTGCTGAAAGACGAATCAAAAGGACAAATTAAAAAAGGCTGCCGGGCAGATTTTGCCGTATTTAATGATGATTTTCAGCTTTTAGGTACTTCTTTTAACCAGCAATATTTACAAAATAAAGCTTAGCTCAAAACTTAATTATTTATATTAAATCATTTACTTCACATGAAATACAAAAGAATCCTCCTGAAACTTAGTGGCGAATCTTTAATGGGCGACCGCCAGTACGGCATTGATAACAAACGTGTTTTACAGTATGCAGAGGATATTAAAAGTGTATTTCATTCCGGAATTGAAATAGCGGTTGTTGTTGGAGGAGGAAATATTTTCCGCGGATTAAGTGCAGAAAAATCAGGCATGGAACGTGCCCAAGCCGATTACATGGGCATGTTGGCAACCGTAATCAATTGCATG
Organism: Mucilaginibacter arboris; assembly: GCF_009754915.1. Lineage (GTDB taxonomy): Bacteria > Bacteroidota > Bacteroidia > Sphingobacteriales > Sphingobacteriaceae > Mucilaginibacter_A > Mucilaginibacter_A arboris. The sequence goes on from NZ_WPIK01000005.1 coordinate 149,601, forward strand.
GCGTTGCAAAGTGCTTTGGAAGGCATTGGCATAGAAACGCGTTTACAATCGGCCATTAAAATGGAACAGATCTGCGAACCTTATATCCGCCGCCGCGCCATGACGCATTTGCAAACCGGCCGCGTGGTTATTTTTGGCGCAGGAACCGGAAACCCTTATTTTACTACCGATACCGCTGCCTCTTTAAGAGCTATTGAAATTAAAGCGGATGTTGTTTTGAAAGGAACACGTGTTGATGGCATTTATTCGGCCGATCCGGAAAAAGATCCATCAGCAGTTAAATATGATGAAATTACTTTTCAGGAAGTTTACGATAAAGGCTTGAATGTAATGGACATGACCGCGATTACTTTATGCCAGGAAAACAAGCTGCCAATTATTGTTTTTGATATGAACAAACCCGGGAACTTCAGAAAGATTGCTGATGGAGAAGCAATTGGCACGATAGTACACTAATTTTACCGGCATAAAAACAGCATCAGCATAAATATTGGAACAGTATTTTTACTTTTGCAAAAACCAAATGAAGAGATGAGCGAACTCATTAAAAAACAGTTAAAAGAAACCAAAACTCACATGGAGAAAGCCATTGAGTTTATAGATAACGAACTAACCAAAGTTAGGGCAGGAAAAGCTTCTCCATCCATGTTAGATGGCGTTTATGTTGATTATTACGGCACCGCTACGCCTTTGGCACAAGTAGGAACCGTAAATTCCCCGGATGCACGTACTTTGGTAATTCAACCCTGGGAAAAAAACATGTTAGGGCCGATTGAAAAAGCGATCATTGAATCAAACCTTAGCTTAAACCCTCAAAACGATGGTCAAATTATTCGCATTAACGTTCCGCCTTTAACCGAAGAACGCCGTAGGGATTTGGTAAAAAAAGTAAAATCTGAAGCAGAAGCCGGCAAGGTAACTATTCGGAATTTACGCAAAGACGCCAACGAAAAAATTAAGAAATTAAAATCTGAAGGTGTTTCTGAAGATGAAATTAAAGTTGGCGAAGGCGATGTGCAAAAATTAACTGATAGTTATATTGTAAAAGTTGATCAGTTAGCAGAATTAAAAGAAAAAGACATTATGACGGTTTAAACATTTTTGTTTAAATTAGTTTTAAGAGGGAATAAACCGTTCTGGTAATTCCCTTTTTTTATTTCTATATCATTATGAAGCTCCTTATTACCTACTTAAAAGCACACCGCGGCTACGTGTTGTTAGCCTTAGTGTTAGCCGCCATTAACATGGGCTTTTCATTGCTCGATCCTTATATAACCGGCCGCATCGTAGACCTTTATATCGAAAAAATTAATGTACTCTCCCGCCATCAATATGTTTACGGCGTTTTAGGGTGGGTTGGTTTAGCTATCGGTGCTGCAATGGTATCGCGTATTGCTAAAAATTTCCAGGATTATTACACCAATATTGTGGTACAAAAAGTAGGTGCAAGAATGTATGCCGATGGTTTGGAACATTCGTTAAAATTGCCTTACCAGGTTTTTGAAGATCAACGTAGCGGAGAAACATTAGGCATCTTACAAAAAGTACGATTGGATACCGAAAAATTCATTACTTCTTTTATCAGTGTTTTATTTGTAAGCCTGGTAGGAATGGTTTTTATCACCGTTTACTCAGTTAGCGTAAGCTATAAAGTTACACTGGTTTATTTTGCTTCTATCCCGGTCATCACTTTTGTAAGCATGTTTTTAAGCCGCAAAATAAAAACGATCCAAAAGAAAATTGTAACGCAAACTACCACGCTTGCCGGTTCTACTACAGAATCTTTGCGCAATATCGAACTGATAAAAAGTTTAGGTTTAGCCGGACAGGAAATTAAACGCCTTAATAAAACTACTTATCAAATACTGGATTTAGAACTAAAAAAAGTAAAATACGTGCGCAGCATGAGTTTTGCACAAGGCACTACTGTAAATTTTGTCCGCAGCACAATGATCGTAGTTTTACTGGTCCTGATCTTTGAAAGGACCATTTCTGCCGGCCAGTATTTCTCATTTCTGTTCTATTCATTTTTCCTGTTCAACCCCTTACAAGAGTTAGGTAATGTAATTTTGAACTGGCGGGAAGCAGAAGTTTCTTTAAACAACTTTAAGCAGATTTTAAGTACCGAAATAGATGCAAAACCTGTTCGCCCGGTTCATCTGCCTCAAATTAATACTTTAACTTTTGATAAAGTTAGTTTCAGGCACTTAACCAGCAACCGCAATGCCATTACCGATATTGCTTTTAGTGCAGAAAAAGGAGAAACCATTGCTTTTGTTGGCCCTTCCGGTTCCGGAAAAACAACTTTGGTAAAAATGCTGGTTGGTTTATACCAGCCTTTGAGCGGAAAAGTTTTTTATAATGACATCAGCAGTTCTGAAATTGATTTAGATGAGCTCCGTGAGAAAATCGGATTTGTAACGCAGGACACGCAGTTATTTTCCGGAACGATACGCGAAAACTTGCTATTTGTACAACCAAACGCAACAGACGAAGAATGTTTGAGTGTTTTACAAAAAGCAGCCTGTTATAATTTATTGGCACGCGCAGAGCATGGATTAGACACGGTAATTGGTGAGGGCGGCGTAAAGGTTTCGGGTGGAGAAAAGCAGCGTTTGTCGATTGCGAGAGCTTTACTGCGGAAGCCTGATCTACTGGTTTTCGACGAAGCAACTTCTTCTTTGGATTCTATTACGGAAGAAGAGATTTCTAAAACAATACGTGATGTTTCTGATTTGCAAAACCACATTACCATTTTGATTGCGCACCGTTTATCAACCATTTTACACGCTGACCGCATTTATGTATTAGAAAAAGGCCGCATCATTGAATCAGGAAAACACGCTGAACTTCTGGATCAAAAAGGTTTGTATTATGCCATGTGGCGCCAGCAAATTGGGGAAAGAACGGATGTTGAAGTTTAAGTTTACCCGTATTGTCATTACAATAGGAGGAATCTTCTTCAATAAAAGAAATACAAGTTTTATGCTGATAAAAGAAGTATTGATTGCTTGATGAAGATTTCTTCCCTACGGGCGAAATGACAAAAAACTTATTATACTTTTGCTGCTTCCGGTGCGTTAATTTCACTCAACCGCATGGGTACCAGCTTTTTGGTTTTTAAATATGTTGTTAGTACCACAATCAAGGTCATCGAGCCGCCAAAAATGACCGAAGTAACCGTTCCCATTAAACGGGCAGTTAATCCGGACTCAAAAGCACCAATCTCATTAGAAGAACCAATAAACATAGAATTCACTGCAGATACACGGCCACGCATCTGGTCTGGCGTAAGCAGTTGCATGATGGTGGAGCGGATCAGCACGCTAATGCTATCAAATGCGCCTAATGTAAACAGGAAGAACAGTGATAAATAGTAGTTTTTAGAGAACCCGAACAGAATAATAGAAACACCAAAACCAACAACTGCAATTAGTAAATTACGCCATGGTTTCCCCATTGGGGAGAAGCGGGTCATGGCCAACATGGTCAACACTGCACCGACGGAATCTGCAGCACGCATCATCCCAAAACCTTCCGCTCCAACTTTTAAAATATCATTTGCAAAAACAGGCAATAAGGCAACTGCCCCACCAAAGAATACAGAGAACAGGTCTAAACTCATTGCTCCCAGCATCATCCGGTTATTGAAAACGAAATGAATGCCTTCTGATAAACTTTTATAAATGCTTTCTTTAGGTACATATTCTGCTTCGTGTTTGTTTAATGTGGCAATTGCAATGATAGCCATGGTAACAAACAGAACCACAAGTGAAAACGTAAATGAAATACCTAATTTATCTAAAATAATGCCACCGGCTACCGGGCCTAAAACAGATGCAGATTGAAAAGCTGAACTATTCCAGGTTGAGGAATTTGGGTAAAGTTCACGCGGGATAATCCTTGTCATGACGGAGAAAGCTGTAGGGCCGTAAAAGCCGCGTGCCAAGCCGATAAAAAAGATCATCACATAGATTACCAGGACAATATGACTGGTGCTTAAATAACGTGTTGCAGCAGGCAAAGTAACCAGGAGCATTATTGTAGAACAAATCCACATGACCGAAAAGATCAGCAGCAGCAAGCGCTTTTTCTCTGATTTATCAGCAACATAGCCACCATATAAAGCAATGCCGATGGAAGGAATGGCTTCGGTAAGGCCGATCATACCTAAAGCAAGGGCACTTTTTGTGAGCTGATAAATATGATAGCCTACTATTACGGCTTGCATTTGGTAGGCAAACGTAAAAAAGAAACGCATGGCTAAATACGACCTGAACTCCTTAAAACGGAGGGCTGCAAAAGGATCGGGTTTGGTTGAATTCGAGGGGACTTCGTCGGACACTGACAATATATTTTTTACAAAAATAAGCTATAATGCCTAAAATTGTTTTGTTTTGATTAAAATGATAGTCCATGCTGATCGATCAGATAAATTAAAGAAGCCATAGAAGCGGCGCCTAACTCCAATTCCCGCTTGTTTACGTTTTCAAAAACATCTTTTGCAGAATGATGCAGATCAAAATAACGTTGCGAATCCGGACGGAAGCCAATTAAAATTACAGCAGGAACAGTTGCTTTTAAAGGCTCTATATCTGTTCCGGCGCCGCCATTTATGAATCGGTCAACTTCATAAGGTTCTAATAATGATTTCCAGTTTTTATTGATTTTTTGCAGAAGTTGAGGTTGTATGGCATTAAATGAAAAACCGCGTGGCGTAAATCCACCTTCGTCTGATTCGATTGCTGCAATGTGCTTTTCGTTATTTTTTTGCGCCAGCTCTGCATATTTTGTACCTCCTTTATGTCCGTTTTCTTCATTCATAAACATAACCGCGCGGATAGAATGTTTAGGGCGATAACCTATAGCTTTAAAAATCCTTAACACTTCTACCGATTGCATTACGCCGGTTCCGTCATCATGTGCACCTTCTGCTAAATCCCAGGAATCTAAATGGCCGCCAACTGTAATAAACTCGTTTGGGTTTTCCGTTCCTTTTAATTCGCCTACAACGTTGTAAGAAAGCACATCAGGTAAAGTCTGGCAGTTCTGTTTGAAGTAGAACTGAACAGCTCCCTTTTGTTTTAAAAGCGCACTTAATTGATTAGCACCTTTGGTTGAGATTGCTGCTGCCGGAATTTTGTTTCCGCCTTCTTCATACGATGTTGCACCTGTATGCGGATAATCGTCTATAATTTCTGTCATTGAACGAACAATCACCCCAACTGCTCCGTATTTGGCAGCTTCAGCCGGACCACGAAAACGCTGATCGCTTGCGGTACTATAAGCGGCACCGGTTTCAATAAAGCGAGGGTCGAAAGGACGGTTATAAAATACTATTTTGCCTTTTACCGCTTGTTCGCCTAAAGTTTTCAGTTCCTGCAAACCTTGCACTTCTATCACTTCGGCCGTTAAACCGTTTTTTGCTGTTGCTACGGATCCGCCCAATGCGACTACAGGAACCGAAATTTGCTGATTGCCTGCAATTATTTTTGCCTGCTCTTTTTCGCCACGGACCCAATGCGGTACCATAACTTCCTGCAAAAAAACTCTGTCGAAACCATAATGCTCCATCAGTTTTTTTGTCCAGTCGACTGCTTTTTGCGCATTTGCTGATCCACTTAAGCGCGGACCGATTTTTTTGCACAAGTATTCCAGGTTCTGGTATGGTTTTCCGTTTACCAGTGCTTCATCATAAATTTTTCTTAAAAACAAAGAATCTGTATGTTGAGCAGATACAGCTAAAGAACTACTTAGAAAAATAGCAAGTAAAAATTTAAACCTCATAAAAGCAGCATATCAGCAAAGTTAAAATTTGTACTGCCTTCTCAAAACGTCAGGAAATTTTATTCCAGCTTAAACCTGCACTTTTTTGTTGAAAATGCTGATAAAGCAATGCATTTTCAGGCAAATGCAATTGCGGATCTGTTTTAAACAACCTTTCAACCTCCTGCCGCGCCTGTTGTAATGCAGGCTGATCTTCTACCAGATTAGCTATCTTCAAATCCAGCACGCCGCTTTGCTGTTTTCCTTCGATATTTCCCGGACCGCGTAGTTGCAGGTCAATTTCAGATATTTCAAACCCATCGTTTGTACGCACCATTGTTTCCAACCTGATCCTTCCTTCTTTGGATAATTTTTGGTTACTCATTAAGATACAATAAGATTGTTCGGCTCCACGGCCAACTCTTCCGCGTAGCTGATGCAACTGCGAAAGGCCAAAACGTTCTGCATTTTCAATAATCATTACCGAAGCATTAGGCACGTTTACACCAACTTCAATTACGGTTGTTGCAACCATAATTTGCGTTTCGCCCTTTACAAACCGGTTCATTTCAAACTCTTTGTCGGCTGCTGTAAGTTGTCCATGCACAATACTAATCCGGTATTCTGGCAGTGGAAATTCTCTCGACATCACTTCCAAACCGTCATTCAGGTTCTTTAAATCGAGCTTTTCGCTTTCTTTAATCAGTGGATAAACTACGTAAATTTGCCTTCCTTTGGCAATTTCTTCTTTGATAAAACCAAATACGCGCAAACGTCCACTTTCAAAAAAGTGTTTTGTTTCAATTGGTTTTCTTCCGGCTGGCAATTCATCAATTACAGATACATCCAAATCGCCGTACAAAGTCATGGCCAACGTACGTGGAATAGGTGTTGCAGTCATCACTAAAATATGCGGGGGAATACTGTTTTTACGCCATAATTTTGCGCGTTGCTCCACCCCAAAACGATGCTGCTCGTCAATCACCACAAAACCTAAATTTTTAAACTGAACTTTATCTTCAATCAAAGCATGTGTACCAATTAAGATATTTAGCTTGCCGCTTTCCAAATCTTCGTGAATAATTTTTCGTGCTTTCCGTGTTGTTGATCCGGTTAATAAAGCTACTTCTACAAAGCCTTCCCCCAATAATTGTTTTATAGACTGATAATGCTGATTAGCCAGAATTTCTGTTGGCGCCATCATGCAAGCCTGAAAACCATTATCAATAGCTAAAAGAATACTCATTAAGGCAACAACCGTTTTACCGCTGCCAACATCACCTTGTAACAAACGGTTCATTTGGATGCCTTTTTGTGTATCTAAACGGATCTCCTTTAAAGTTCTTTTTTGTGCCGATGTAAGTTCAAACGGCAGTTTGTTGGTGTAAAATTCGTTGAAGTAATGACCAACTTTACCGAAAATACTTCCTTTAAACTTTTGCTCCCGAAACAGTTTATTTTTTAGCAATTTAAGCTGAAGGAAAAACAGTTCCTCAAACTTTAGCCGTTTGGATGCTTCTTTTAGCTGCATAAAATTTTCGGGAAAATGGATATGCTGATAAGCAATTCTCCTATCAATCAGCTTATTGGATGCAAGAATGTAAGGCGGCAAATTTTCACTGATATTTCTACCATATTGCTCTAATAAAGCAGCAACTAATTTCTGGATACCTTTAGTATCAAGTAAAAATTTTTTTAGTTTTTCTGTAGAAGTATAGGCAGGCTGTAAAGCTAAACTACCCTGATTTTTAGCAGCATCTGTACCATAAAGTTCAGTTTCCGAATGTGCAATCTGAGGTTTGCCATTAAAAAAGCCCGGCTTGCCAAAAAAAACATAAGCTTTTCCTACCACGAGGTTTTGGAAAGCCCGGGCAATACCCTGAAACCATACTAATTCTATAGGCCCGGTTTCATCATAAGCAGAAGCAACAAGCCTTTTACCAGCTTTTTCGCCTACTATTTCTTTATGTTTTAAACGGGCAATAATTTGTACGTAAGGCAACTCCAGAGATACTTCTTTTATCTTATAAAAACGGGTACGGTCTATGTATTTAAAAGGAAAATGCTGAAGCAAATCACCGTAAGTAGCAATGCCAAGCTCTTTTTTTAAAGCTGCCCCACGTGCTGCCCCAACGCCTTTTAAATATTCAATGGGTGTTTGAAAAAATTCATCCAAAATTTAACAGTTTATGAGCGGACATAAATTTTGGTGCATAAAAGAAGCATTTGCTGATTTTTATGGCTTAACAGCTATTGCTGAGATCTCGACATTTACATTTTTAGGCAACACAGAAACTTCTACTGTTTCCCTGGCCGGAAAGTTTCCGGTGAAGTAAGACCCGTAAATATCATTTATCAAACTGAAATTATTCATGTCAGATAAAAAGATAGTGGTTTTAACAATATCATCAAAAGTAAGCCCGGCCTCAGCTAAAATGGCTTTTATATTTCTAAGAACGGTATGTGTTTCTGCTGTTATATTATCTGTTATTAACTGTCCGGAAGCTGCATCAATAGCAATTTGCCCGGAAATAAATAAAAAGCCCCCTGCTATAACAGCCTGGTTGTATGGGCCGATGGGCTGAGGGGCTTCTTTTGTATTGATAATTGTTTTCATTAAGTAACTTGTTTTTAAGGATAATGAGCTTCTTGGGCCTATTAATCAGGATTTAAATTGTGGCCATAGAGGTTTATCGTTTTAATATAAACCAGTCGATCAGTTTCCAGATAATGCCCAGTAAAAATATAATAATTGCCGTTTTGTTTATAAAATGCATTGCCCTGATGTTAAAATTATCGGGCCTGTCTTTATCTTTTTTTCTGAAAAAGTACATAGTACAAATATAAAAAAAGGGGCCCAGAAAAATCCGGGCCCCTTTATATGAATTAAAGAATTAATTACATACCTGATTTAAATTCAACACGGCGGTTTAATACACGTCCTTGTTCAGTTGAATTATCAGCTATCGGGTTAGTTTCACCGTAAGCTTTAATTTTTAAACGTTTAGCATCAACACCAGAGTTAACTAAGTAAGTTTTAACTGAGTTTGCCCTGTCTTTAGATAAACGCATGTTGTGGGCAGCAGAACCTTCAGAAGAAGCGTAACCATCTAATTCGATTGTCATAGTTGCATTGCTTCTCAAATCAGCAGAAACTTTATCTAAAGTTGGATAAGCTGAAGTTCTTAATACTGAACTGTCAAACTCAAACTGAATGTTAGTATAATTACCAGGAGTAGATGCTACAGTAGTGTCTGGTTTAGGGAATTTAATTTCGCAACCAGAACCATCAACAATAGTACCAGCAGGAGTACCTGGGCATTTATCAAACTGATCTGAAACACCGTCGCCGTCAGAATCTTTTTTCAGATCGTTAACAGCGCTTTCCACATTAGATACACGGCCTTTTAAAGCTTCAACTTCCTGACGTAAGGTTGGGTCTTTCAATTCATCATACATCATGGCAACCGGGTTAACCCAGTCTAAATTTGGTTTTGCTTTGTTGCCTAAAGTAAACTCTAAACCACCGTAACCATAAGAAAATTTATCTTTTGTAGGGTAGTTTACACTAGCACCATCTAAGTTATCGCCATCAACAAAAGTTGCTTTATAACCTAAATTTAAGGCGATACCGTCTGACAACCTGAATTTCACACCAACACCAACCGGAATTACCAATTCGTGAACATAAGTGTGGCCATCGTTCGCATTATTTTTATAATCAATAACCCGGCCATTAGACAAGGTAACTTTAGGTGCGTAACCTGCTAAACCAGCACCGGCATCTACAAAGAAATTAACTGCATTTTTTCTTCTGATGAAATCAACTGTTGCTACGTTTACTACACCGCTTAAAGTAGCAGAATAGGCTAAATCTGTTCTAAAAGAGGTATAGCCACCGCGGGAACCATTGGCTGCACCAGAAATGTTTCTGCTATTATCGCCGGAAAGTACTCCACGCGTTCCATCCAGTTGTAAGCCAAAAGCATGGCCTAATTGTTTTCTGATGGAAAGGCCATAACCTAAATCCGAATTATTTTTAGTGAAGTCATTGGAGCCAAAAGGAATTTGAGGGGATAATACGCCCGCATTTACACCAATACTCCATGTTCTGTACTGCGCCCTGCCACCAAATACCTTGGCTGAACCGGGAACAACAGTTGTAGTCGAGTCTGATGAGGTTTGTGCGTGGGCTGCAACAACACCCATCAAAGAAGCAATCGACAGTACAACTGTTTTCTTTAATGTAGAATAGTTCATAATTTTAAGATTAACGATTTTAATTGTGATTTTTTTTTCAAAAATAGTTATTAAGTTTGATTCGTTGTACCAAACTTCGTTCCATTTTTATATTTTATTTTTTAAATAAGTATATAAATTTCCTGCATCAAACATAATTTACTATAAGTTAATGAAATACGGACCTATAATTACTGATTTATTCTATACGAACAGAAAGAAATTTTGTTTAAAATTAAAGCCGAATTCTATAGTTTTAATCAATGCCAACGATGAATTTCCGCGCAGCGGCGACCAAAATCATACTTTTAAACAAAATGCCGACCTGTTTTACCTGACAGGAATAGACCAGGAGCAGACAATTTTACTGTTATTTCCCGATTGTCCGAATCCGCTGTATAAAGAAGTACTTTTTTTAAGACAAACCAATGAACACATTGCTGTTTGGGAAGGCCATAAATATACTAAAGAAGAAGCAGAGAAAGCCTCTGGCATCAAAACAATTTACTGGTTACAGGAATTTGATGCCATTTTAGCAGCAGTAATATTTTATGCTGAAAATATTTATATCAACACCAATGAAAATGATCGTTATGAACATACTGTTTCTTATCGCGACCTGCGGTTTATTCAAAAGCTAAAAGAAAAATATCCGTTACACCAGTATCTGCGTGCTGCGCCAATTTTCCGTAATTTGCGTGCAGTAAAATCTCAGGTAGAAGTTGAACTGATAAGCAAAGCCTGCCAAATTACAAGGGATGCTTTTTTAAGGGTACTAAAATTTGTAAAACCCGGTGTGTCCGAATATGAGATCGAGGCCGAAATTATCCACGAGTTTATCCGGCAGCGGGGAAGCGGCCATGCCTATAACCCGATTATCGCTTCCGGTAGCAACGCAACTATCCTTCATTATAATGAGAACAACCAGGTTTGTAAAGACGGTGAGGTGATTTTAATGGATTTTGGTGCGGATTATGCCAATTACAATGCTGATTTAACGCGCTCTATCCCCGTGAACGGCCGTTTTACTTCTCGCCAGAAAGAGGTTTACAATTCAGTTTTACATGTAATGAAAGAATCGGCCAAGCTTTTAAAAGGTGGAACGATCTGGAACTCGTATCAGGAAGAAGTTGGAAAGATTATGACTTCGGAACTGATCAAATTAAAATTGCTGGATAAAAACGATGTAGAAAAGCAAAACCCTGCCATGCCTTTATATAAGAAGTATTTTATGCACGGCAACTCGCACCACCTGGGCCTGGATGTCCATGATTTTGCCGGAAGGTATACGCCATTTGCAGCCGGAAACGTATTAACGGTTGAACCTGGAATTTATATCCCGGCAGAAGGTTTAGGTATCCGATTGGAAAATAATATCCTGATCACCGAAAACGGCACTGTTGATTTAATGGCCGATATACCTTTAGAAGCGGAGCATATTGAAGAACTGATGAATGCTTAATTTATACCGGTAAAAGAAGCATGTATATTATTTCTAAGTTAAAAACCGTTGATTAAACTAAATAATTTATGAGACAAGTAACCATATATACAACAGATGAAGATTATAATCACTTTGTGCAATTGGTCAAAAACCTTCATTATGTTAAAAAAATAGAAACTGACGAAGAGCCAACAAAAGAAGAGATTATCGAAAATTTAAAAGCCGGATTGGAGGAAGTTCGCCTTTTTGAAAAAGGCAAATTAAAAACTACACCTGCTAAAGAGTTTTTAAATGAGTTATAAAGTTGAATTATCTTTAAACTTTAAAAAAGAAGCTAAAAGACTAACTAAAAAATATCCTTCTTTAAAATGGGAATTAGACGCTCTGTTTATAGAGTTAGAAGACAACCCAACTTTAGGTACTTCGCTTGGCAATAGTATTTATAAAATGCGGTTAGCTATTGCGTCTAAAAATAAAGGAAAGTCTGGAGGTGCAAGGGTAATGTCGTTTGTAAAAGTTACTAAAACAATTGTACTGCTGTTTTCCATTTACGACAAGGGAGAAAAAGACACAATTTCCGATCAGGAAATCCAAGAATTGTTAAAAGGTTTCCTGTAATTAAAATTACATATTTTTCTTTACCAATTTTATACCGGTAAAAGAAGCATTCTATATATCATGAAAGTTGCAGGTTTCACATTTATCCGTAACGCTGTTAAAAATGATTATCCTATAGTAGAAGCCATCACCTCTATCCTGCCGGTTTGTGATGCTTTTTATGTTGCTTTAGGAAATTCTGAAGATGAAACGCAGCAATTGATCGAGAAGATCGGTTCACCCAAAATTCACTTGATAAAAACAGTATGGGACGAATCGATCCGTGAAGGCGGAGCTGTTTTTGCTGCCGAAACCAACAAAGCTTTCCAGGCCATTCCTACAGATTTCGATTGGGCTTTTTACATTCAGGGCGATGAGTGTGTGCACGAAAAATATCTGCCAGCTATCCGGCAGGAAATGGAAAGCAATCTAAATGATCTTCGAGTTGAAGGTTTACTTTTTAAATACCTGCACTTTTACGGTTCTTACGATTATTACAGCCATTCGCGCCGCTGGTATCGCAGGGAAATTAGAGTCATTAGAAACAATAAGGCAATTCATGCTTACCGTGATGCACAAGGTTTTCGTTTGGATAACCGAAAAATTAAAGTAAAACTAATTGATGCTTACATCTATCATTATGGCTGGGTAAAACCACCGAACGGATTAAAAAACAAAGTGCGTAATTTTAATCAGTTTTATCATGATGATGTTTGGATAGAAGAAAATACGCCATCAGAAACTGCTGATTTTGATTACAAAAACGCCGATCGTTTGCTTCCTTTTGATGGAACACATCCGGCAGCAATGCAAAAAAGAGTTGCAGCAAGCAATTGGAAATTGTTGATAGATCCAAAAAAGATCAGCAAGCAAATGTCTTTCAGAAGAAAATTTTTGCAAAAGATAGAAGATCTGACGGGCTGGCGTATTAGTGAATACCGGAATTACGAGATCGTAAAATAAGTTTAAGCTCAAAAAAAATGATCCGTAAAAGAAGCATTTCTGTCATCCTGCCCAATTACAACGGTGCATATCTGCTCGAAAAATATCTGCCTTTTACTTTAACAGCTATTCAAAATGCAGGCGTTGTGTACGAGGTAATCGTGGTGGATGATGCTTCAAAAGATCGATCTATTCATTTCCTTCTTACGCATTATCCTGAAATTATTTTAATTTGCAATCCACAAAACAAAGGTTTTTCTCATACCTGTAACACCGGAATTCAAGCCGCAAAACATGAACTTATTTTTTTGCTGAATACAGATGTAAAACTTACTCCTGATTATTTTGAGCATCAATGGCGATATTTTGAGCGCGAAGATACTTTTGGTGTAATGGGAAGGATTATTGATATGGAAGGTGATCATATTCAGGATGCTGCCCGAACACTTGCTTTTAACGGTTTTAAAATCAAAACAAACCGCTTTTTTTACAGTGAAAATCCTGCTGATTTTGTTCCGACAGCTTATTTATCCGGCGCAAATGCATTAATCGATGCCAAAAAATTAAAAGCAATCGACGGTTTTAACGAGCTTTTTTCTCCTTTTTATGGTGAAGATTTTGAAATGGGTTTAAGAGCTTGGCGTTTGGGCTGGAAATGCTGGTACGAACATCAATCAGTTTGTCGACATCTGATTTCAGCCAGTACTAATAGGTTTAAATCGACAGATTGGGTTAAGAGTATTTATTATAGAAATCGGTTTTTTGTTCACGCTATTCATTTAGACGGCTTTAATTTAGGTTGCTGGTATTTACAAATTTTGCTTATTGATCTTCTCCCCCAACTTATTACCGGAAAATTCTGGATGCTAAAAAGCTATATACAACTATTCAGGCAACAAACCACTGTTAAATTTTCTAAAAAAAAACTTACGATCTTAATAGAAAAACATAGTTGCAAAAAAAGTATTACCGATGTTGCCGCGGAACTGAACAGTATAATTAAAAATATTAAGATTATTTATTTGAAGTAAAGCTTATTTAAGCTTAAGTTCTACTTCTTGAGGCGTTAGCTTAAGTATTAAGCATTTTCCCACAGCTTTTAAGCTTATATATTTTTTACTACCTAACCTTTTAATTTAACTTTTTTAATTATCTTTAAAAAAAATAATTTATTATTGATCTAAAAAACTTTTATGAAAAACTCTATCCTCTTATTTATTCTTTTTTCTGTATTTACAATTATTGGACCTGGTAATTTAAGTAAGGTTTTGCCTGTTAGTATTGGCAAAGTGTTAAAAGATTCAACACTTATTAATAAAAAAACAAAATCTACTGTAAGTCCAAGTTCGGCTTTCAGTTGTAAACGCGCTTTGGGACTTGTTTCTGTAGATAGTAGATGTGGACTTATAGTTAATATGCCTACTTACAATCAACCTTCAATTACATATAGATACACCAGTGGGTTTCAAATTTATTCTCCAGACAGAAGCTGTTTTCTAGCATGGCAGGGCGATGGGAATCTAGTACTTTATGAAACTGCAACCGGACGATCTCGTTGGGCATCTAATACTTATCATCGAGGTGAAATCCTTGCATTTCAACCCGATAACAATATAGTTATATACGATAATCAAGGTAGAGGGATTTGGGATTCTGGTACTATGGGATGGTGTTTTCATCAAGGACAATACGGAGACGCGGGAGCAAACTTATACATTACCAATCTTGATGCTGGCGGTTCTCTTATTCTTGTTGGAATTGGAGACAACATTAATATGGGGTCTAATGCATCTTCCGGTAGCCATTTTCGACAAGATTATTATAATTAATTTTTTTACTTAAGAGTCTGTTTAAAATTATATCAGAAATTTATAATGCTTCTCTTGTGCCTGTAAATTCTGTTTTTAGATGCTGTTTCAGTACAAAAAATACAATAGGTCAATGATTATCATGTGCTAAAAGAAGCATAGAAAATATATTGAACAAAATTTAAACAGGCTCTTAAAACTTCAACTTTTTATGAAAAACTCTATCATCTTGCTTATTCTTCTTTCGATTTTTTCTTTTATTGGGGTAGATAATCTAAGTAAAGTTTTGCCTGTAAGTATTGGCAGCAACGTATTAAAACATTCAATCCATGTAAATAAAAAAGCAAAACCTATTGCAAGTCATAGTTCTGCATTCAGTTGTAAACAAGGCTTGTGGTGGAGGTATGTAGATCCTAACGCAGTGGCTGCAGTAGTTATGCCTCGTCCTGGTCAACCGTCAATTGAATATAGATATACCAGCGGTTTTACTATATATTCTCCAGATGGATCCGTCTTTTTAGCGTGGCAAGGGGATGGTAATTTAGTAGAGTACCAAACTTCAAGCGGGCGAGCTATCTGGGCATCTAACACTTACCATAAAGGTGAAATTCTTGCTTTTCAACCTGATAATAATATAGTTATTTACGATAATCGGGGTAGAGGAGTTTGGGATTCTGGGACTATGGGATATTGTGGGTTTACTGGACAGCCTGGAGATCGTGGGGCTACTTTATACCTTAGTAATACTGGTGAGTTGAGCCTTCTGGGAGATGATACAGGTTTGCTGTTGGGTTATGCTGGAACAAACTCTGGATCACACTTTAATCAAAATTATTAACGGTTTTTACTACACATAGAAAATAATAAAATTTTTTTCTACGTAATTGTTAGTTAATATGCCCTTACAAAATTCTATAATTGTATTTTATATTTAATTAAAGCTTACATCACTAAATTTGTTGTAGATAAGATTTAATGATGTAAGCTTTTTCTAAAACTGAGCTATGTGTATGTAGAGTAATTATTATGAAGATCAATTATAAATCAATTGTCATAACCAAAATAAATAGCTTCATTAATTGCAAATGATACCTGTAAAATTAAGCACTTGCAATTATTTATTCGATTCTAAAACTCACTTTCCTAATAAGTGCATATAGCGTTTTTTTTAAATAAACGATAATAGTTTGTAAAATATTCAATGCCAGAATTAGTGGTTTTTATGAGAATAAGTTAGTTAGGGGCAACAGGGATAATTTGGGTATTAAACATCTCTTTATTTAAAAAAGGTGCAATGATTATAAAAAATGATCCACTGAGCATTTGTGTAAGTAACGGATTGTATTGTAAAAGAAATTTAGGCTGTTTTTAAAGCCTTAAAACGACACAAAGCAACAGAATAGAAATCACTGACCTAATTTGGCATCCTTTTCAACAAACTGTTTAGTATACCTGTAATGTATGCTAAAATTTTTTAATTGAGTTTCACTGAAACAAAGATTATAACCAGAAAAATACAATTGTTGAGACAATGCAACAGCAAAAAGTTTTTCTAAAATATCGGAAGCAGAAAACATGATCCAAGATCAATTTGAAACTAAGAAGCACTTCTCATATTTAAATATATTACAAGAATACATTTTGTACTAGAATATATAACAGCAGAACTCTTAAAAACACAATTGAACGAACAGAAAATTACAGTTCATCTCTTTGTCCAACTTTTATTACGTGACAAATTTAATTCAACTAATATTAATTTTTATAGAATTTAGTCAATCATTAGTAAATGACCTTCTAAATTACAATATTAAATATCTTTTACTATGATTGATCGAAATGAACAAGCGTAACCTATTTTATATAGGTTTAATTACGTTTTTTTCGTTCCTGCTATCTAATACTTATGCACAAAAAATCGTTACTGGAAACCTAAAAGATAGTTTTAATAAAAATATTATTGGAATGAATGTCCGGCTGGTTTCTGGCAAAGATACCCTTTACTCAAAAAGTGATGAAAAAGGGGGATTTATCTTTAATAATATCAGAGATAATGATTTTTCACTTTCCATAATTTCACTAATCTATAAAAGTCCTTTTTTTCGTTTTTCTTTTCAAAAAGATCAGACGATCATGCAATTAAAGTCAATTGTTTTGCGACCAGTTACAACAGCATTGAAAGAAGTACAGATAAAAGGTAAGGTAACACCGGTTATTTTCAAAAAAGACACAATCGAATACAATGCTCTGGCATACCCAGTTGAAAAATACGCTCGGGTAAAAGAAATACTTAAACATCTTCCTGGAATAGAAATTGATAATAACGGTAACTTAACGTTTGAAGGACAGTCCATTTCCAAATTAAGAGTAAACGGAAAAGATTTTTTCTCTGGTAATGTAACCGAGTTCATAACACAGTTGCCGGCAAATATCATTTCAAAATTACAAGTTATCAATGATTATGGTGATCGGGCAAACTTTACAGGCATCAAAAATGGCGTTGGCGAAAAAATGCTAAATCTTGTAACAAATTCCAACATTAATAGTGGTACGTTTGGAGGAGTAGCTTTAAACAGTGGAACGGACAAACGCTATGGAATGAACCTAAATGGTAATTATTGGAAAGATACCAAACAGATTTCACTAAATACAAGTCTAAACACAGCCAGCAATGAGAGTGGCATAACAACTGCCAATTTTTTAAGATTAAATTATAGAAATAATATAGGAGAGAAAATCGTTTTTAACGGAGACTTTAACTATCAGCAGTCGCATAGTAAACTTAGTACTTCCAGTTCAAATGAAACCTTTAATGGTTTTGGAACTATCTACAATAATAGTTCAAACTTAACCGAAGGTAATAGAAGTAATTATTCATTAAATTCAAATATCCAATACATACCTGATGAGTCCAATTTTATTACTGCATCATTATCTGTTCAAAATTCAGATGTTGAAAACATTATGACTACTAGTGGAATTCAAAGTGGAGTGATTCATCAAATGAATTATACAAATACTAATGCGATTTCAAGTGTGCCAATATATAATGGTTCTTTTTCAGTAAGCCATCAGTTTAAAAAAAGAGGTAGAAGCATAAGCTTAGACTTAATTGTTAATAAAAATGATAATGTAAACAGTCAAGATATAAGCGATAAAACAGGTTATATTAGCGATAGTAATGCGTTGCTTAAAGATTCGCTATTTCATAGAGTGATTAATACCGATAGCAAAACTTTATCTTCTTCTTTGGATATGGAGTATGCAGAACCTATTAAAGATAATATGAATTTAAACATGTTTTATAAGTTCGAAAAAGCAAAAACCAATAATACATTTTTTACAGACTTAGTCGATTTAACTGGTAATAAATACAGGATTGACTCGCTAAGTAATATTTACCATACGGTTTTTAACACAAGCACCACAGGCATTAACTATAATTATACTAAGGGAAAATTGTCCACGAAATTGAATTTAGCTTTGCAATATAACTTACGAGATATGACTTACGATGATAGGAATTACAATATATCCAAATCTTACTTTAACTTTATTCCTACAGTTATTTTTACCTATGATTTTTCAAAGGAAAAAACTTTTAGTTTTCGCTATTCAGCAAATACATTATACCCTGATTTTGAAAAGTTATTACCAATTAAGGATCTCCGTAATGTACAAATCAGCATAATTGGGAATCCTTATTTAAGCCCTGCTATAACTCATTTGGTAAATTTTAATTTTAGAGTTATACATCCTAATACGAATTCAATTTTACTATTGGGCCTCTATGGTTCAGCCACACAAAATCAAATTGTAGCAAACACAGTATTAGTAAAAGATACCTTGAATAGCTTTAAGCAAGAAAATCGTTATTTAAACGTTAATGGCACCTATAATATAGGTAGTTCATATAATTATACTTTTCCCCCACTCGTAATTAAAGCAGTGAAATTCAATACAAGCATGATAGGGGGAACAAGTTACAGCAATGGAACAATCTATACCGACAATAACAAGAGTTTTATAACCAAAATAATTTTTACCCAGCAAGCGCGACTTTGGGTCAACACAAAAAATATAGGTTTTGATGGAGTTGTTGATTACAGCTACAATTATAATAGTTACTCAATAAATTCAAGTAATATAGCGCCGATTCAGATTTTACAGTTTAAAGGCTCGAGTTGGATAAATATCTTAAATTCTTTAAATTTAAGTTTTGATGCCACTAAAAAAATCAATAAAGGCTATCAACCCTCATTAATCGGGAACCCGCTTATCTTGAATGCTTCAATTGGACAAAAGTTGTTCAAAAAATATAATGGAAGTGTGCGTATAACATTCACAGATTTATTAAACCAAGTAAATAATATTCAAAGAAATATTAATGGAAATTCTGTTGTTGATACAAGGACAAATTTTGTTACCAGATATATTTTATTAGCTTTTCAAATCCAAATTGATAGATTTAATAAAAAATAATTTTTAGTCCATTTACAATATATGAACAACCATTTGTAATAAGTTTACGAGCTTTAAAGTTGATTTATAACATCAATAGTATTTATTCTGTATCGTGTTGATGAATCGACTAAAACACTGCCGACCTCTAATATTTTCTTAATTTTACAGGCTTAACGCTTTTAATGAAAACCTACTTCCGCCTGCTTTCCTTTGCCAAACCGATAGAAAAATTCGCTATTCCTTATTTTATCGCTACTATTTTATCCGTTATTTTTAACACACTAAACTTAACTTTAGTAGCGCCTCTTTTAACAACGTTATTTGCTAAAGACAGAACAACAACGCTTATAGCAAAGCCTAAAAGTTTTTTTTCTGTTGTAGATACCTTTACCTATTATGTACAGTATGCAAACGTACATTATGGCCTTTTAAATGCTTTAAAATTTGTTTGCATTGCCATTATTGTAGCAACTTTTTTAGGCAATCTTTTTAGGTATGTTTCCCAGCGTATTATGGAAAACCTAAGAATCCATACGTTGCTTAACCTAAGAAAAACTGTTTTTAACAATGTAATGGACTTACATTTAGGCTATTTTAGCAACGAGCGTAAAGGTGATATTATTTCTAAAATTGCTTCGGATGTACAGGTAGTCCAGTTCTCCGTTACCGGCACATTACAGGTGGTTTTTAAAGAACCTTTTCAGTTGATCGCTTACATTGTGATGCTGTTTTTAATCAGCTTTAAACTTACTTTGTTTTCGTTACTGGTGATCCCGGTTTCGGCATTTGTAATTTCCCGGATTGTAAAAAGTTTAAAACAACAGGCAGCCGCATCACAACAATCATACGGTACAATGATCAGTTATTTAGACGAGGCATTGTCTGGCATAAAAATCATTAAAGCATTTAACGCTACTTCTTTTATCAAACAAAAATTCAGCAACGAAAACAACAGTTATTCCCGCATTATCCGTTCTATGGCAAAACGGCAGCAGATGGCTTCTCCAATGTCAGAATTTTTAGGCGTTTCAATGGTTGCGGGCGTTGTATTATATGGTGGATCGCTCATCATCAATCATCAATCTGATGCCCTTACACCAGAAGCTTTTATTCTCTATATTATTTTGTTTTCGCAGGTGATGCGTCCGGCAAAAGCCATTTCTGATGCTTTCAGTAACATTCATTCAGGCATTGCTGCCGGCGAACGCGTATTGGAACTGATTGATGAAAAGGCTCAGATTAAAGATGCGCCCGATGCTGTTTTTATCGATACTTTTTCGGAGAGCATCCGCCTGGAAAATGTTTCTTTCGCTTATCAGGAAAAAGAGGTGCTAAAAGAAGTATCGCTTACCATTCCGAAAGGAAAAAACATTGCATTAGTTGGCCCTTCTGGCGGCGGAAAATCTACGTTAATGGATTTATTGCCCAGGTTTATCGAACCTAAAAGCGGAAGGATCTTGATTGATGGAAAAGATATCCAACACGTAAAAACGGATTCTTTACGCGGATTAATGGGTATCGTAAACCAGGAATCTATCTTATTTAACGATACTATTTTTAACAACATCGCTTTTGCAAAACCAAATGCCACACAGGCAGAAGTAGAAGCTGCTGCCCGAATTGCTAATGCGCATGAGTTTATTTTAAATACAGAAAACGGTTATCAAACCAATATCGGTGATCGCGGCTCCAAACTTTCCGGCGGGCAAAAACAGCGTATTTCTATCGCGCGTGCCGTTTTAAGCAATCCGCCAATTATGCTTTTGGATGAAGCAACTTCGGCTTTAGATACCGAATCAGAAAAATTAGTTCAAGACGCTTTGAATAATCTTACCAAAAACCGAACTTCCTTAATTATTGCACATCGTTTAAGCACCATTCAAAACGCCGATGAAATTGTTGTTTTAGAAAACGGGCGAATTGTAGAGCAAGGAAATCACCAGCAATTGGTCAACCAAAACGGCTTGTACAAAAGGCTGATCGATATGCAAACTTTTAATGCAGATTAACAAGTAAACACAAAGGAATATGTTTAAAAAGAGAAGTTTAGTAAGCAAACTTTGGCTGAAATACAAAGACCGAAATCTGTACAAACAGTATAAGTGGGAACAGAGCAATTACACAGAGCAAGAAGTATTAAACTTTTTTACCGGAAGTGATCGATTAGATACACAAGAAAAAATCATAGCGGTTGCCAAAGAAGACAAGCAATTAAACATCATTCATAGTGGCAATGCAGGAGATATTATATATGCTTTGCCTACAATCAAAAAGATTTTTGAATTAACGGGTGTACCTATTAATTTTTACTTGCGTTTAAATCAACCTTTGATTATGTCAGGATACAATTCGCATCCTATGGGAAATGTAAGGCTTAATCAATCAATGGCTGCAATGTTGTATCCTATTTTAAATTTGCAGAATTATTTACATAAGTGTGAAACTTATCAAAATCAGAAAATCCATATTGATTTGGATTTTTTTCGTTCTAAAATAATCTCCCAAACTAATTCTAATTTAGCAAGGTGGTACAGCTATGTAACTGGTATTACACCCGAACTTTGGAAATCCTGGCTTAATACAGAATCTGATTTTTCCTATGCTGATAAAATTATCTTAGCGCGAAGTGAGCGTTACTGTAATTCTACTATTGATTATTCTTTTTTAAAAAATTACAATAATGTATTATTTGTAGGCGTAAAATCAGAATACGAAACTATGAAAAAGATAGTTCCTAACCTTCAATGGATACAGGTTAAAGATTTTTTAGAATTAACCCGCATTATTGCCGGATGTAAATTTTTTATAGGTAATCAATCATTCCCTTATTCTATTGCTGAAGGATTAAAAGTGCCTCGAATATTGGAAGCTTATTATCATATATCTAATGTTATTCCTGAAGGAAAAAATGCTTATGACTTTTACTTTCAAAATCATTTTGAATCATTGGTAAATCAACTTTCAAAATAATTGTTAATTTATATCATTTTACTTTTCTGATTTATAATCTTTATCATACATAGCTCATGGGTCTTAACTTCATCAAAAGAATTGCTCAAATAAGGGATTTATTAAATGTTCTACATAAAAAACTGGATGATAATAAAGGGATTACGGTTACACAGTTTCTTTCTGAACATTTATATAATAATCCAAAATACGCTAATTCAAAACGTCTCAATATGCATGAATATCAGGTATTTTCTCAAAATGGAGAAGATGGTATTATTCAGGAAATTTTTAACAGGATCGGTTACACTAATAAGTATTTTATAGAATTTGGCGTTGAGAACGGATTAGAATGTAATTCAACAAACTTGTTGTATAAAGATTGGAAAGGTTTATGGATAGAAGGAAGCGCCGTGATTGTAAACAAATCTCAGAACGTTTCAGAAATTTATTAGAAGCCGGCCGTTTAAAAATTAAGCATGCATTTATAAACGCTGAAAACATTGAATCACTTTTTGATGAAGCTAATGCTCCTGCAGAACCTGATTTACTTTCGATTGATATTGACTACAATGACTATCATGTTTGGCAGGCCATTACAAAATATAAACCACGCGTGGTTATTATCGAATACAATTCCATTTTCAGACCTGATACTCATTTTGTGGTAAAATATAATCCTAAAAGAATGTGGGATAAAACCAGCCACTTTGGCACTTCATTGCTTGCTTTAGAACAATTAGGGAATCAAAAAGGTTATTGTTTGGTTGGCTGTGTGTTTACCGGCAGTAATGCTTTCTTTGTTCGTGAGGATTTAGTGGGGGATTTGTTTGAATCTCCTTATTCTGCTGAAAACCATTATGAACCCAACAGAGATTATCTTTATTATAAAGCCGGTCATCCTAAAAACCACATTCCTGATTAACCTTAACTTTATTTATTATTAATGTTAATCTAGGGCTAACATGCTACTGCAATAGTTAATTTCCAAAGTCTTTTAAATAATGAAGCATTACGAAAGTTTTCAGAAAAAGAATAAGCTCCAGGAGCTTTGGCTAAAACTGAATGATGTTAAAGCGTATAAACAATATAAATTTATTTTAAAAGAGTATAGAAAAGCAGTTAAACTTAACAAGTTTGTAAATGATGGCCATGCTTTGGATATAAATAAAATTATTGAAATAGCTGATAAAACAACCTCCCTAAATTTTATTCATAGTGGAAATGCCGGAGATATTGTTTACGCATTGCCAACTATCAAAAAAATCTGGCAACTTGTACAAAAGCCAGTTAACTTATACCTTAAATTAGAGCAGCCGCATAACTTAGCCTTACATTTTAAACATCCTTTAGGTAGTGTGATGCTTAATGAGCGAATGGCGCAAATGTTGCTTCCCTTGCTATCCTCACAAACTTATATAAACATTTGCGAAATTTATTCTGATCAAAGAATAGATATTGATTTGGATCAAATAAGAAGGGCTGGGCTAATGCTTGATCGAGGAAGTATCGCCAGGTGGTATGGATATATTTTTGGCATTAATGCAGATCTGTACAAAAGCTGGCTGGAAGTAAAGCCCAATTTAAATTATTCTGATACAATTATTATTGCCAGAAGTCAGCGTTATCGCAGTCCTTTTGTTGATTATTCTTTCCTCCGCAATTATTCAAATTTAGTTTTTGTAGGTGTAAAGGCTGAGTTTGAAGAAATGAAATTAGAAATACCGAACATCCGATACTTTGAAGCAACTGATTTTTTACAACTCGCAGAAATTATTGCAGGATGTAAATTTTTTATCGGAAATCAATCTTTCCCTTTTTCAATTGCCGAAGGTTTAAAAGTTCCTCGGATTTTAGAAACCTTTTTTGATACGCCAAATGTTATCCCCGAAGGGGAAAACAGTTATGATTTTTATTTCCAGGAACACTTTGAAACGTTGGTGAAGCTAATATCTACAAAAAGTAAATAAATACTTATACTGTTTTTATCTACATAAATGTCTTAATTATCTTCCAATTGACCACTTAAACCGGGTTCTGTTTATTAGAGTTACTATAACAAATGTTGTTGTATATACTATTATAAAACGCAGTATCTGGTAACCAACAAGCTTTATCAATGGTAAATTTGTAACATCAAATTTTAAAGGTCTAAAAATTTCTGTCAAAACCATGGCAATTAATATGTAATGTATGAGATAGATACCGTAAGTTGTTTCTCTTGGTTTTAGACAAGTTACAAGTTTGAAGCTTTTGATTTTAAGTAATAAAAAAAAGCAAATCAGTGAATAGAAAATATTACTGATCCGCAAACTATTGTAAGGATCAATGCTATATATGCTTTTTAAAAACAGGCTTTCCCTAACACCGCATACTAAAGCAATTATTGCTGCTAAGACCCAAATTAAAACAGGCGTTTTTCCTAACCAAGCTTCTATGCTTGTAAGATTCCTGTTAAATTGTGCTCCCAACCACAGAAAAAAAACAAAGCCTAAAATTGCTGTTGAATGTCTTGCATCTACCCATTGTCCGTATATATTAATGACATAAACCGAAGTAAAAATAAGTAGTATTGCCCCAAAAAGATAAGAGTACAAATACTTTCTAAATATTAAAAGAACGGTGATACAACAGAGAAAATTAGGAATAAACCAATAGTTGCTATATAAATAAATGGCTTTTAAATGATCAATTAAATCATCACTATAATTTTTATCTAAGTGTCCGTTATTAAAACGGTAGGCCGAAATAAAATCTGTAACGATCATAATTGTCAGGAAAAATAACGACCAAAAAACCCAGGGCATAAATGTATTTTTCACCCGTCTGTTTAAATATTCCAAAGGAGAATAATCAGTAAATTTTTCGCCAATAAGAAAACCTGCTAATAAGAAAAAGTTGATCGTACCAAATTTTACCAATTGCATGAATGTTGCAAAAACAACTTTACTTAAAGTATCTGTAGGATGATAAACATGTTCATCAAAAGAGATAGAATGTTCGGCAACGATACTAATCATTGCAATGCAGCGGATAGCATCTACAAATTCGTAATTCCTTTTTGGGGTTGGCGTATCGTTTACCAGGTTTTGCATTTGCACTTTACAATTTAATTACTATTTTACAAATACTGTTTTTATATAGGTAAAAGAAGCATTACAAAAAAAGAGCCTTGCTATTTTTTAAATAGTAAGGCTCAATATTTTCAAACTTTTTAAATGAACAAACTTATTGCATAAACTTAACAATTGCCAATACACCAACTAAAATTGCAATAAGTTGTACAACACTGGTGATAAATATTGCTTTGTAAACATCTAATTTGCTGTCTTTAATTTCTCCTCGTAAAGTCATTTCAAGTTTCAGAATATCTTCACGAACGGCACTTTTATAATCTTTAAATGAAGTCGTGATATAAGTTTGCACCTCTTTTAATTTTAAGCCAGTTTCCTTTTCACCTCTACATTTTCGTAAGCTTCTACAATATCGCCTACTTCAATGTTATTAAAGTTGTTGATGTTTAAACCGCACTCATAACCTGTTGCTACTTCTTTTACATCGTCTTTATAACGTTTTAAAGAAGCTAATTCTCCTGTATAAATCACTACGCCATCACGTACAATCCTGATTTTACTGTTACGGCTAATTTTTCCATCCAGTACCATACAACCTGCAATTGTACCAACTTTACTGATTTTAAATGTTTCACGAATTTCTACGTTGGCAACAATTTTCTCTTCGAATGTTGGTGCCAACATACCTTCCATGGCTGCTTTAATTTCGTTGATAGCATCGTAAATGATAGAATATAAACGAATATCTATTTGTTCCTGCTCTGCTAATTTACGTGCACTTCCGGAAGGGCGAACCTGGAAACCGATAATAATGGCATCAGAAGCAGAAGCAAGCAATACATCAGATTCTGAAATCTGCCCAACTGCTTTTCCAATAATATTTACCTGGATTTGCTCGGTTGACAGTTTTAACAAGGAATCAGAAAGCGCTTCGATAGAACCATCCACATCACCTTTTACAATAATGTTTAGTTCCCTGAAGTTTCCAATTGCTAAACGACGGCCAATCTCATCAAGCGTAATATGTTTTTGCGTTCTTAAACCTTGTTCGCGTTGCAGTTGTAAGCGTTTGTTCGCAATTTCCCGGGCTTCAACTTCGCTTTCCATCGCATTAAACTTGTCGCCTGCTGTTGGAGCACCTTGCATACCCAATACTTGTACTGGTGTTGACGGGCCGGCTTCTTCAACTCTTTGTCCGCGTTCGTTGGTCAATGCTTTAACACGTCCGCTATAACAACCTGCTAATATTGGATCGCCTACACGTAATTTTCCGGACTGTACTAAAACTGTTGTTACAATACCACGGCCTTTATCTAATGCAGCTTCTATCACTGTTCCAACGGCACGTTTATTTGGATTGGCTGTTAGTTCCAATAATTCCGCTTCCAGCAATATCTTTTCAAGTAACAAATCAATATTTAAACCGGTTTTAGCAGATATTTCCTGTGCCTGGTATTTTCCACCCCAATCTTCAACCAAAATATTCATCCCTGCTAACTGCTCGCGTATTTTGTTTGCATTAGCGCCGGGACGGTCAATTTTATTAAAGGCAAAAATAATTGGGGCACCTGCTGCCTGGGCGTGATTAATTGCTTCCCGGGTTTGAGGCATAATGCTGTCATCGGCAGCAATCACAATAATTACAATATCTGTTACCTGTGCACCCCTTGCACGCATCGCTGTAAAAGCTTCGTGGCCAGGTGTATCCAGGAAGGTGATTTTCTTTTTATTTTCTAAGGTAACTTCGTAAGCACCAATATGCTGTGTAATTCCACCTGCTTCACCAGCTATTACATTGGTTTTGCGGATAAAATCCAGTAACGATGTTTTACCATGATCTACGTGGCCCATAATGGTTACAATTGGTGCACGCGGGACCAAAGTATCCGCAGCATCTGCTTCATCTAAACTACCTTCTTCATCTTGCGGTTTAACAAACTCTACCTCATAACCAAACTCATCGGCTACAATGGTCAATGTTTCTGCATCCAGGCGCTGGTTAATAGAAACGAACAAGCCGAGGCTCATACAGGTAGAAATAATCTGAGTGACAGATACATCCATCATGGAAGCCAACTCATTTGCCGTAACAAATTCGG
Source organism: Mucilaginibacter arboris (assembly GCF_009754915.1). Taxonomy (GTDB): domain Bacteria; phylum Bacteroidota; class Bacteroidia; order Sphingobacteriales; family Sphingobacteriaceae; genus Mucilaginibacter_A; species Mucilaginibacter_A arboris. Next base: position 176,983 of record NZ_WPIK01000005.1, read on the forward strand.
TAACTTTAAGTACTTTGGATTGTAACTGTTGTTCCATTGCTGCATCTTCTGCCGAAGAAGCATAATCATCGCGTTTTTGACGGCGAAGTTTAGCACGCTGAGCAAATTTACCGGATTTACCAGCACCGCTTAAACGAGCTAAAGTAGCTTTAATCTGATCCTGGATTTCCTTTTCTGTTGGTTCTTCTTTCGGACCAGATGAAGGTGCAGGCCGGTTATTGCCATGCGCATTTCTATTGTCTGGCCGGTTATTATTGTTTGTGTTTCTGTTAAAAGGCGGACGGTTACCTGCGCCACTTGCAGGCGGACGCTGGTTTTGGCCAGGGGCATGAGAACCTGCATTGCCTTGCGGATGTGAACCCTGATTATTAGGTGCCTGACCCGTATGGGGCGGCTGTCCCGGACCGTTTTCTTTACGTTTGCGTTTTCGTTTCTGATCGGCAGTGCTGTTATTGCCTACGTTAGAAGATGCTACAGGCTGGTCTTTCCGTTTTGGCGGTGTAACAGGCAAAGTCATCCTGCCAATTACATTCGGACCGGTTAAACGGTCTGCACGTGCCCTGATCACTTCAGATTCAGGTACTGCTTCTTCTGCCGGAGCAGATGCAACAACGGGTGTTGGTATTGGCTGCACCGCAACTATTTCTGGTGCCTTTGCCTCCGGTGCTTTAGCAGCAACCGGTATTTGTGCAGGTGCTTGCTGCGGCACTTCTGTTCTGGGTGCTTCTTTTATCACCTCTTTTTCTGTTTCCTGTGTCTTTTGTACCGGAGCAGGAGGTGTTGTTGTTGCTGCCGGCTCAGGTTGTTTTTGTTGAACAGGCTCAACGGTTGCAACTGGTTTTGCTGCTTCGGGCTTAACCATTTCCGGCTTAACTTCTACAGGTTTTATTGTTTCAACCGGTTTAACATCAGCCTTCGGTGCTTCTTTTACCACCTCTTTTTCTTGGCGGCCCTTGCCATTCAAGTCATCTAAATTTATTTTGCCTACTACTTTTACGCCCGGTAAAGAAGAATCATCTTTTGTGCCCTGGTTATGTGCAGCAGGCCTTGCAGTATCAGGGTAATTAGTGGAATTTTTTATTAAAACTTCGTGGTGCTCTATATCTTTATCTTTACCAGAAAAAGCAGCCGGCCGCTCTGCAACATGGACTGCTTCTTCTTTTCTGATTTTTCCAATGCTGATTTGCTTGGCTTCCTCTTTTATATTTTTATCACCCTGAAATTCTTTCAAAAGAGCCTCATACATATCAGGCTCCAGTTTAGTAGTCGGTTTGTTTTCTACCTTATAGCCTTTCCCTCCCAGGAAACTAACTATAGTACCAGTGCCTATGTTCAGCTCTTTTGCTGCTTTAAATAATTTTATAGATTTGTCTTCTGACATTTATATTGCTTTCTGCGCTTTTTATACAAAAGTACATTTTTTTAATTTGTTATTTCATTTTATTCAAATTCTGAGTGTAAAATTGACAGCACTTCTTTAACGGTTTCTTCTTCCAGGTCAGTACGTTTAACTAATTCGTCAACACTTAGGTTTAAAATTGATTTTGCAGTATCTAAACCGATACGTTTAAACTCATCCAGGATCCAGCCATCAATCTCATCAGAAAATTCTTCGATGTCCACATCTTCTTCATGCTCATCTACTTCACGGTAAACATCTATTTCATAACCTGTCAATTTACCTGCCAGTTTTATATTATGCCCGCCACGGCCAATCGCTAATGATACCTGGTCTGGTTTTAAATAAACCGCAGCTGTCTTCTTGTCATCATCCAGTTTAATAGAAGTAATTTTAGCAGGAGAAAGTGCCCGCTGAACGTATAAAGACGCGTTATTTGTAAAATTGATAACGTCGATATTTTCATTCTTTAACTCTCGGACAATGCCGTGGATCCGGGAACCTTTCATACCAACACAAGCACCAACCGGATCAATACGGTCATCATAAGATTCTACCGCTACTTTTGCCCTTTCGCCTGGTTCGCGTACAATTTTTTTAATGGTGATCAGCCCATCAAATATTTCCGGTACCTCCATTTCAAACAAACGTTGTAAAAATTCTGGAGCGGTACGAGAGATGATAATTTTAGGGTTGCTGTTCATCATATCAACTTTATAGATAACAGCACGAACGGAATCACCTTTTTTAAAGTAATCTGCCGGAATTTGTTCTGTTTTTGGAAGCAACAGTTCATTGCCTTCATCATCCAGGATCAGCGTTTCTTTTTTCCAAACCTGATAAACTTCCCCCGTTACAATTTCGCCAACGCGGTCTTTGTATTTTTTGTAGATCTCATCTTTCTCCAGCTCTAAAACTTTGGAAACCAAAGTCTGGCGGGCAGCTAAAATTGCACGCCGGCCGAAACTTTCCAGTGTAATGAGTTCAATATGTTCATCGCCTACTTCCAGGTCCGGATCGTAGGTTTTTGCTTCGGCCAGTTCTATTTCCAGGTCATCATCCTCAGAAAAACCATCTTCCATTACTATCCGCGTACGCCAGATTTCCAAATCCCCATTATCTGTATTTACGATAATATCGCAATTTTCATCTGTGCCGTATTTTTTTCTGATCATACTTCTCAAAACATCTTCCATCACACTCATCATGGTTGGCCGGTCGATGTTTTTGAAATCTTTAAATTCCTGAAAAGAATCAATTAAATTTATGTTGCTCATTTTTTCATCAAAAATTATCTATTCAAACAATGTTCCAATTTTTTGTTGCTTCTTTTAGCACCTTTTTATTTGAACGATATTAAAACGGTTGCTTCATTTATTTGTGTATAAGGCAGCTTTGTTTCTGCAAACGTAGCTTTTTTACCTTTTACGGTTATTTTTTCTTCTATCAATATGCCTTCATCATCAGCAGCTATTAGTTTACCTTCTTTCTGGCTGCCATCTGTTAATTTTAAATGTAAGTTTCGGCCAATATTTTTTTGATATTGCCTTACAGATTTTAAAGGATAATCTATTCCCGGCGAAGAAACTTCCAGGTTATACGCTTGTTCAATTACATTGTTTTCTTCGAGATGAAAGCCAACATGCCTGCTGATTGCTGCACAATCTGCAATCCCGATTCCCTGGTCTCCATCTACCAGTACAATCAGTTTACCGTTAACGTGCATTTTTACATCAACTAAAAACAAATCCGGCCGGTCGCTAATCTTTTCTTCTACCAGGTTTTTTACCTGCTGTTCAATAGTCATATTTCAAAATTAACGGTTAAAAGAAAAGAGGGAACGATGCCCCTCTTTCTTTAATGGTTACAAATATAAATAAATTATTTAACAGTCAAGCTCTTAATCTTTTTATTACAGCAAACTTAATAAATCATTATGCTGTTTTTACCGCATAAAAAAGAGCAGGCATTTAAAAAAATATAGATTTGCACTTGTTATTATATTGCTATGAGATTTATAATTGAAATTTTATTAACCGGATTGGCTGTTTTTATAGCCGCGCATGTAATACCGGGCGTACATGTAAACGGTTATTTTACAGCCGTACTTACCGGCGTTTTATTAGCGGTAGTTAATGCAACAATTGGTTTTATTTTGCGGATACTTACCTTCCCGATTAATATTTTAACATTAGGGCTGCTTTCATTTATCATCACTGTTTGTATGGTATTACTGGTTTCCAGTATGTTAAGCGGTTTTAGTGTTGATGGTTTTTTTACCGCAGCCCTGTTTGCAATTGTATTGGCAGTATTAAAAATGATTTTTGGCGCTTTTGAAACAAGATAATACTTACTTTTCTGCCAGCAACTGGTTAATCAAAGTTTCAAACTCATGGGTAAATTCGGTATAATGATCTCCGGTTCCGGGCCCGCTAAAACCAGTATGAATTTTACGTACATCGCCTTTTTTATCGATAATAATAGTGGTTGGAAAACCAACAATGCCCGATAGTGCAGGGAGGCTTTTGGCAGCTTCGTTTTTATTGTTCGTGTATCCGGTAACCAGCAAATCGTATGGAACATTAAACCGGTTTTTCAACTGCTCAATATTCTTTTTCGAGGTAGCAAAATCAGTTGTCCGCTCGTAAGCCAATCCTAAAACAGCTACTCCTTTTACATGGTATTTTTTGTAGAAATCAACCAGATAAGCAGTTTCGTCCATACAGTTTGGGCACCAGGAACCCATTATTTGTAAAATAACTACTTTGTTTTTAAACTGATCGTCAGTTAGAGAAACCGGTTTTTTGTTGAGATCAGGAAAAGTAAAATCAATTTTTTTATACCCTGGCTTTAAAACGGTAAGCGAATAAGCATCAGGCAGTTTAGCATTTTCATTTTTAACAGCATTCCATAACTGAACAGAAGAAGCGCCCGAATAAAACTTTCCGTTGGTAATTGTTTGGCTATTACTGATTTTCCCCGTAAACAAAAAAGCATGCGAACCATCAAAGCACGACAAGTACAATTCATCTCCCGAAACTGTTCCCTGTAAAAAGCGATAATCGCCGGTTGTGGTTAAAAATGTACCGGTAATATCGTTTCCGGTTTGTTTAAATTCGCCAACGGTAACATCTTTATTTTGCAAATCTTCGTCGGTAAAAGTAGCAGACCAACGGCCGGAAATAGTATATTTTGGTTTTGCGGGAGACGAAAAGAAACGCCAGGAAACATCCGGCTCAGCAGAAAAAGGAACCAGTACATTGCGGTTACCTAAATGCCTTACCCAGTTTCCGCGAAGAAAACCTGAACTTAAAGCAGCCCTGATTTCCGAATCAAACAAAGGCATTTTAATCAAAACAGAATCGCCTTTAACGGTAATATCAGTTACTTTAAACCTTTCTTTTCCGTTGATAATCGTCATCAGCTTTTTACCAGCGCTGTCTTTCAATTCAAAATTGAAAGGAATATAATTGCCGGAAGTTGTTTTTAGTTTAGCCAGCCATATGCCATTTTTTAATGCCGAAACATAATTAAACGAACTTAAAAGAACAGCTAAAGCCCCAATTATAAAAGAATAATATATTTTGATTTTCATTTTGAAAATTTCTGGATCAATATGTTTCGGAGATAATGATGCTTCTTTTATCAGGTAAAAAACTACAAGCCTTCCCTAATTTTCCGGATAATGTTGGTGCTGGAACTGTTATCCAGATAATTGATCAGTTCTACTTTTCCGCCGTGATCTAAAACCCATTGTGCACCTGCAATTTCTTCTACTTTATAATCGCCGCCTTTTACCAGCACATCCGGACTAATTAATTGTATCAGTTTTTCTGGTGTATCTTCCTCAAAAACAACCACGAGATCTACAAAGTGCATGGCGGCGATCAACAGTGCGCGGTCTGCTTCTTTTTGAATTGGCCTTCCGGCAGATTTTAAACGCTTAACAGAAGCATCGGCATTTACGCCTACAATTAAACGGTTGCCAAAAGAAGCTGCGCCAGCCAGGCTGATAACATGGCCGGCATGTAAAATATCAAAACAGCCATTGGTAAAAGCAATTTTTTGATTGGTTAAGCGCCAGGCAGCAACAATGTGTTTTGCTTGTTCGGCACTAACTATTTTACTTTTTACTACTGCTAATTTATCAAGCATAAATTAAATGAGTTTGTTGTCGTTATCCGGAAATACTAAAATTGGTTCGTAAACTTTTGCTTCTTCCATCGGCAAAAATCCGTATGACATGATGATCACAATATCGCCAACCTGTGCCAAACGAGCAGCTGCACCATTTAAACAAACCGTTCCTGATCCGCGTGCTCCTTTTATCGCATAAGTTTCAAAACGTGCACCATTATTATTGTTTACCACCTGCACACGCTCGTTTGCAATAATATTTGCCGCATCCATTAAATCTTCATCAATAGTAATGCTTCCGACATAGTTAAGTTCGGCTTGCGTTACTTTTGCACGATGAATTTTAGATTTTAAAATCTGAATAACCATAAACAAAGGTAATATTAATATAAAAAAGGTTTTTCAACTTAGCATCATATTATCGATCAGCCGGGTTTTTCCAACCTTTGCAGCAACCAAAGCAATAACGCCTTTACTGTCATCGCTTAAATCATTATCCAGATTATTTGCATTTACTATTTCAAGGTATTCTAATTGAACCTGTGGCTCAATACTAATCATTTCTGCTGCTTCTTTAACCAATTCAGCTGATGCTTCTTTTACATAACTTTTTTTAAGTTGATGCAAAGCATACGACAGGACCAGCGCATGTTTTCTTTCTTCAGTGCTTAAATGGATATTCCTGGAACTCATAGCCAGTCCGTCTGCTTCGCGGATAATCGGGCACATTACCAATTTTACCGGAAGGCTTTTCAGTTCAACCATTTTTTCAACCACCTTGACCTGCTGAAAATCTTTTTGGCCAAAAAAAGCAAAATCAGGTTTTACAGCTATAAAAAGCTTATAAACAATCTGCATTACGCCTTGGTAATGCCCGGGGCGAAACCGACCTTCTAACCGGTGTTCTATCTCCCCAATATCTAAATGCCAATACTCTTTTTGCGGGTACATTTCCTGCACATCAGGCATAAATAAAATATCACATTTGGCTTGTTTCAGTTTTTCAATGTCGGCTTCAATTGGCCTCGGATATTTGTCCAGGTCGGTGGTATCTGTAAACTGCGTAGGGTTTACAAAAATACTACAGACTACTGTTGCCGTTTGTGCTTTTGCTGTTTCTATTAATGTCAGGTGTCCGCTATGCAAAGCGCCCATTGTTGGCACCAGCCCTACCGGTTTTTTACGATCCGGGTTTTGCAGATGACCTTGCAGTGCTGCAATTGTTTTAAAGATTTCCAAGCGTATAAATTAAATTGAGTTCAAATTTGAACATTTGATTAAAATATACTACTATCCACTTGCACAATTGATTGATTAATCATAAGATAATGTTTATCTTTGTACCCTTAATTGTAAATTTCTTTACATATAATTAACAACAATAAAAGATGAGTAAATCGAAGCTTTTGTTTATTACACAAGAAATGTCGCCTTTTCTTGAACTTTCTAAAATTTCCGAAATCACCCGTCAGCTTCCGCAGGCTATGCAGGAGAAAGGATTTGAAATCAGGATCCTGATGCCGCGGTTTGGAAACATTAATGAACGAAGGAACCGTTTACATGAAGTGATCCGCCTTTCGGGCATGAACATCATTATTGATGATAATGATAACCCGCTGATTATTAAAGTAGCTTCTATACCCGCTGCACGCATGCAGGTTTACTTTTTGGATAATGAAGAATACTTTCAGCGTAAATATGTTTTAAGGGATAAAGAAAACAAGTTTTATGCCGATAACGATGAGCGCATGATCTTCTTTTGCAAGGGTGCGTTAGAAACGGTAAAAAAATTAGGCTGGGCGCCGGATATTATCCATTGCCATGGCTGGTTAACCTCTTTAGTTCCTGCTTATGTTAAAACCAGTTATAAAGATGACCCTACTTTTAAAAATTCTAAAGTAATCTATTCTCTGTATAACAATGATTTTAGTGAAACACTGAATGCCGGCTTTGCACAAAAAGCAGTAATGAACGGTATGACTGAAAAAAACATCGAAACTTATAAAGAAGGCACTAATTTAGCTTTAGATAACGGTGCTTTGCAGTATGCAGACGGAATTGTTATTGGCAGCAGCGAAGTTGGCCCGGAACTGTTAAATAATGTTAAAAAGGCAGGTAAACCTGTTTTGGATTACGATTTAACACTTGATCCGGAAAATTTTTACAACTTTTACGAAGAAATTACCAACGACGAATTGGTACATGTTGCATAAGATTTGAATCGTATATGAAATTTGTTAAAACAGACTTATTGACATTGTTAATAAGTCTTTTTATTTTAAGTGGTTGTAAAAAACCTGATGCTGTTGGTTTAGCTATTGATCCTTCCGAAGTTATTAACGGTACTTTACTGGATACCGTTTCTATCAAAACAAGCACCTTAAAAGATGATAGTGTTGTTACCAGTAACCTTATCGCTTCAAGGGAAGGAGGCACTTATTATATAGCACCTTTAGCTTATTATAAAGACCCCGTTTTTGGTATTACAGAAGCCAACGTAGCATTGTCTATGGGTACGCCCGGCAGTGTTGCTTTTACCAAACCTACCGGAACAGTTACTGTAGACTCGGCAGTTTTGGTATTGCGTTATGCAAAAGGCTTTTATGGCGATACTACTTCAACTAATTATAAACTAAACGTTTATCAACTGGCAGAACAGCCTTTAAACCAAACCTATTATAATACCAAAGCCTGGGCTTACAACAGTGCTTTAATTGGCACAGGGAGTTTTCATGCACGCCCAAGCGACAGTGTAAATGTTTTACAAATTGTTACCGGTGCAAAAGATACACTGAAAAAATTGCCGCCGCAAATCCGGATCCCGGTAAATACCGCTTTTGTTAAAAGTAGTATTTTAAGTGCCGATTCTTTAAAATTAATTGGCACCGAAGCTTTTAAAAGGTATTTTAAAGGCTTATACCTAACTTTTGACAAAGCACAAACTACAGGTGGGCCTGGCGGTAATTTTTATTTGTTAACAGATTCATGTAGCCTGGATGTTTATTATAAAAACACAAGCACTGCAGGTGTAATTGATACAGTAATGGCTTCTTTTCCGGCATCAGGTAATTTTGCTTCGCAAATTAAACATGACTATACGGGTACGGTTATCCCGGATGCTTTAATCAATGGTGCAGCAGGCAAGTCATCAGGTACAGTTTACATACAGGGCTTAGCAGGCTTAAGAACTAAAATCAGCTTTCCTTCCCTCGCAACTAATGTAAAACAGATTATAGGGAATGCGGCCTTAAACCGGGCAGAGTTAATTATAACACCGGTAGCAGGCACACAACTTTATCCTTTTTTACCTGTGCCAAGGTTAACCATGTACCGTTATAATGTTGCTAAACAACGAACTTACATACCCGATGCCAGTACCAGTGATGTAAGGACTTATTCTTTATCTACGATATCTAATTACTTAACCGGTTTCGGAGGATTTTATGATAGCAAAAAAAATGAATATCATTTTGTAATAACAAGTTATATTGGTGATTTAATTTCAGGCAAAACGATTGATTACGGAACTTTTCTTGCTGCAGCAGATTACGATAATACAACATCCATAGAATATAGCACCGGTTCTGTTTACAGTGCAGGAAGATTGGTTGCAGGAAATGATAAAACTTCTGCTTATAAAATGAAGCTGAATATTATTTATACGCCCGCATTAATTAAGTAATATCCATATTTAGCATACTCTTTTTAACGATACATTTATGTGTGGAATTGTTGGATACATAGGCAATAGGGACGCTTATCCTATTCTTATAAAAGGTTTACACCGCTTAGAATACCGCGGTTACGACAGTGCAGGTGTTGCCTTGTTAGACCAGGACCTTAAAGTTTATAAAAAGGCGGGAAAAGTAAGCGGCCTGGAGAATTTCGTCAAAGATATTCCTTTAAAAGGTACTGCCGGAATGGGGCATACGCGTTGGGCCACGCATGGCGCACCCAGCGATCGTAACTCTCACCCGCATTCATCCGGTAATAGAAAACTGACTATCATTCATAATGGCATCATCGAGAATTATGCTACCTTAAAAGAAGCATTGATCGAAAAAGGCCACGAATTTAAAAGTGATACCGATACTGAAGTTTTGATCCATTTGGTTGAAAACATTCAGGAAGAAACAAAATTAGGCCTAAAAGAAGCCGTACGTATAGCTTTAACACAGGTGATTGGTGCTTATGCCATTGTAATTATGAGCAGTGAGGAACCCGATCTGCTAATTGCAGCACGTAAAGGCAGCCCAATGGTAATTGGAGTTGGTAAAGGAGAATATTTTATTGCTTCTGATGCCACGCCAATTGTTGAATATACCAAAAACGTTATCTACTTAAATGATAACGAGATTGCTATTATTAGCAGGAATAACTTACTGATTAAAAGCATCGACAATGTTGTACAAACTCCGTATGTGCATGAGCTGGAGCTGAAGCTTGAAATGCTGGAAAAAGGTGGTTTCGACCACTTTATGATGAAGGAGATCTATGAGCAGCCGCGTTCCATCCGCGATTGTATGCGCGGCCGTATTTATCCGCAGCAAGGCCGGGTACAATTGGGCGGCTTAAAAGAATATGCCGAAAAGCTTAAAAACATCGACCGGATTATTATTGTGGCTTGCGGTACTTCCTGGCATGCAGGTTTAGTTGGCGAATACCTGATTGAAGAATACGGACGTGTACCGGTAGAAGTTGAATATGCTTCAGAGTTTCGTTACCGCAATCCGATCATCTCCGAAAAAGACCTGGTAATTGCCATTTCGCAATCCGGGGAAACAGCCGATACAATGGCTGCATTAGAACTGGCAAAAGATAAAGGTGCAACCATTTTTGGTATTTGTAATGTTGTTGGCGCATCTATTCCCCGCATTACGGATGCCGGCGTTTACACACATGCCGGCCCGGAAATTGGTGTAGCTTCAACCAAAGCATTTACAGCACAAGTTACGGTATTAACCCTTATTGCTTTATACATTGCACAAATAAAAGGAACGGTTAGCCAAAGCAAACTGATTACTTTGTTAACAGAACTTAATGAAATACCAGATTTAATTGAGCAGGCTTTAAAGCACAACGAGGAAATTAAAACCATTGCAGCGAAATTTAAAGATGCGCGGAATTTTTTATTTTTAGGGAGAGGAAGTGCTTTTCCGGTTGCACTGGAAGGTGCGCTTAAACTAAAAGAAATTTCTTACATCCATGCCGAAGGTTATCCTGCTGCCGAGATGAAACATGGCCCGATTGCTTTGATCGACGAAGAAATGCCAGTCGTTTTTATCGCTACCAAACATTCTTCCTACGAAAAAGTAATCAGCAACATTCAGGAAGTGAAAGCACGTCGCGGACAAGTGATTGCAATTGTTACCGAAGGCGATACAGAAGTGAAAAAAATGGCAGATTATGTGATCGAAATTCCGCAAACAGATGAAGCTTTTTTACCGCTACTGGCCACTATTCCATTGCAACTGCTGGCCTATCATATAGCCCTAATGCGCGGTTGTAATGTCGATCAGCCCCGAAACCTGGCAAAATCAGTAACAGTGGAATAGCAAAAAATACTTTTGAAATTTTTTTTTAAAATCGGTTGTATTTAAATTTTTAACCGATAAAAGAAGCATCAGATAAACTACATAACACTATAACAAGGAGCGCGTTGGCATTAAAATCAAGGCGCTTTTTTGTGTGCTAAAAGAAGCATGCTATTTTACACTAAATGCTTTTTTATTTCTTATTGGTGTTACTATCAATTTTATTGATACTTTATTCAAGTAATAAAAACAATAGATAAAATTGATAATTAGTATATTTGATATAAAATTATTGCTATGACTTTAGTTCAATTAGAGTATATTATTGCTGTAGATACTTACCGTAGTTTTGTAGTAGCTGCACAAAAATGCTTTGTTACACAACCAACTTTAAGCATGCAGGTACAAAAACTGGAAGAAACACTGGGCGTAAAATTATTCGACCGCAGCAAACAACCTGTTGTCCCTACAGATATTGGCATAGAAATTATCAATCAGGCCAGAACTGTTCTTATCGAAAACCAGAAGATTAAAGAACTTGTGAGCGACCGGCAAAAGGAGCTTTTCGGCGAATTGAAAATTGGCATTATTCCAACGGTTGCACCTTATTTGCTTCCTAAAATTATCAATGGTTTTGTAGAGAAGTATCCTTTAGTTAAATTAATTGTATGGGAAAAAACCACAGAAGAAATTATACAACAGCTTAAAACAGGCATGTTGGATTGCGGGTTGCTTTCTACCCCATTACACGAAAATAACTTAGTAGAGATCCCTGTTTTTTATGAAAATTTTGTAGCTTACGTTTCTAAAAACAGTTCCTTATTTAAAAAGAAAAGCATTTTACCTAATGATATTAACCTGGAAGAAGTATGGATTTTGAATGAAGGCCATTGCATGCGCGACCAGGTTTTAAATATTTGCCAGCGTAAAAGCAGCACCAAAAGTTTTCAGCATTTTGAATACAACACCGGAAGCGTAGAAACATTGAAACGCATGGTTGACCAAAACAACGGCGCAACAATTTTACCGGAACTGGCTTTGGAAGAGATGACCGTAAAGCAGTTAGATAAAGTACGGTATTTTAAATCGCCGGAACCGGCACGCGAAGTTAGTTTAGTGATACAGAAAAGTTTTTTAAAACGTAAAATGATTGATGCTTTAAAAAATGAAATAATAGACTTTATTCCGAAACGAATGCGCAGCAAAAAGAAAAAAGACGTAGTAGAAATCTAATACGCCTTTTTTTATGCGATAAAAGAAGCATCAGTTCCGCAACACGATTTTACCAAATTGTGCAGAATTATCCATTTTACGAACTGCTTTTTCTGCATCGGCCAAATCAAAAACTTCATCCACAACCGGAACAATTTTGTGTTCATTAATTAATTCCAGCATCGCCTTAAAGTCTTCCTGCGTTCCCATCGTCGTTCCTAAAAGTTGCAATTGCTTCCAAAAAATCTTACGTGCATTTAGTGCCGGTAAATTCCCTGCTGTTCCTCCAAAGAAAACAATCCTTGCCCCAGGGTTGCACAAATCGGGCAATTTTGCAAAGCTTTCACCCAAAGCACTGTCAATAATGACATCAAAACCCGCGGCCAATTGCTTCAACTGTTCGGCCCAATCCTGCGCTTTGTAATTTACGCCTGCGGCAGCGCCTAATTTTCGTGCTGCTTCAATTTTCTCGCTTGTACCGGAAGTAACAAAAACCTGGCATCCTGCAGCAACAGCCCATTGCAATGCAAAAGAACCTGTTCCGGCACCAACGCCAACAATTAATACTTTATCGCCTTTTTTAGCTTTTCCCTTGGTAAACAAAGCACGGTAAGCGGTTAAACCGGCAAGCGGAATGGCTGCAGCTTGTTCCCAGGTTAAATGGGCGGGTTTTGGGTAGAGATATTCTGCACCGGTTTTTACATATTCTGCAAAGGTCCCACTATCAGGCAAACCTAAAATTTTAAACTCTTTGCTTTGATAATCCTGATGTTCGCCCCAGTTATTTCCCGGATTGATAATCACTTCTTTACCAATCCAACTCTGATCTACACCTGGCCCAACTTCTGCAACAATACCAGAACCATCAGAACCTAAAATAGAAGGATATTTAATACCCGCATACTGCCCTTTGGTTATCCACCAATCGCGGCGGTTTAATGCCGCAGCTTTTACTTGTACCAGGACTTCGCCAAGCTCAGCCTTAGGTTTTTCCACATCTTTTAATATAAGCGGCTTATCCGCAGCTTCTAAAACAATAGCTTTCATAATTAATGAAATAAAAAAACCGGCATGAATGTTTATCCGTGCCGGCTGAAATTATGTAATAAAAGAAGTATTAAGCGGTAGCTTTTTTATACAACTCGTTTACTTGGTTCCAGTTTACTACATTCCAAAAAGCGGTTATGTAATCCGGCCTTCTGTTCTGATATTTCAGGTAGTAAGCGTGTTCCCAAACATCCATTCCTAAAATTGGCGTGCCTTTCACTTCAGCAATATCCATTAATGGGTTATCCTGGTTTGGCGTGGAGCTAACTTGTAATTTTTTATCAGCACCAACAGTTAACCAAGCCCAGCCAGAACCAAAACGGGTTGCACCAGCTTCTGCAAATTTGGTTTTAAAATCTGCAAAAGAACCAAAAGCACTGGTAATTGCAGAAGCTAATTCGCCGGAAGGTTCGCCGCCGCCATTTGGAGATAATAAAGTCCAAAACATGGTGTGGTTATAGTGGCCACCACCATTGTTACGAACAGCAGGCGGAAATTTAGAAATGTTTTTGATGATATCTTCGATAGGACTGTTCGCTTCTGGTTTACCTTCCAAAGCTTTGTTTAAGTTGGTAACATAAGCCTGATGATGTTTGCCATGGTGGATTTCCATCGTCATCTTATCAATATGCGGTTCTAATGCGTCTGTGGCGTAAGGTAACGCCGGTAATACAAATGCCATACGATTTTATTTAATGGTTAATAAATTGTGACTGATACAAACCTACATAAAATTTTTACCCGTGCTGTTTTTACCGGTAATAAATGAATTTAATGTGAGATTTTTGTACTAAAATATAAAGACACAAAAAGAAAATTTGTTCTGTAAAGACTAATTTTTAATTCGCTTTTTCCTAAAAAACGAGCGTACCAGTTCTGCACATTCATTTTCCATAATGCCGCCGGTAATTAAAGTTTTAGGGTGTGTGATACGCTGGTTGATACGGCCAAAGCCAAGTTTAGGATCATGGGCACCAAAAACAATTTTACCAATCTGGAACCAATAGCTTGCACCGGCACACATTACACAAGGTTCCATAGTTACGTAAAGCGTACAATTTTGCAAATACTTCCCTCCCATTGCATTTGCTGCTGCAGTTAATGCCTGCATTTCTGCATGTGCAGAAACATCATTTAACCGCTCTGTTAAGTTATGTCCGCGACCAATAATTTGTCCGTTGCAAACCACCAAAGCCCCAATCGGGATTTCATCTTCCTGCAACGCCGCTTCTGCTTCTTTCAAAGCCAATTTCATAAAAAAATCATCCGGCGAAACTACCGGATCATCTGTAAAACTGTAATATCTCATGTTGATTTTATTGTGTTAAAAACAGTATTTATCGCAGCTAAAGGAATAATAAAACCTGCTTTTTATAAATTTTTGACCAGATAACTTTCAGAAGTTATCACTTTAATTTGTGCCGCTTTATAATCTTTAATATTCCTGGTGATTAAAACAGTAATTTCATTTTCGATTGCTGTATTATATTGAATAGCATCTTCAAAATCATCAAAATCGGAAGCAATCGCCAGATCAATGGTCCTGCTTTCCACTGATAAAGTTGTAACAAGGGTTTTAAATTTAGCGATCAATTGCCGTGGATTTTTTACAGCGTACTGCGCATGCAAAATGTAATCAATGGTTGAAAAAGATAGTGCAGATACACAAATTTCAATTTCTTTTTTGTCAGCTAAAGAAAATAATTGCTCAGCAAAACTGTTAAATGGTTTTCTGCCAGAAAGTAAATCCAGGCAAATATCTGTATCCACAAAAACTCTTTCCATTATACTTTACTTCATGTACTTTTTGGAAAGATGATCTTTATAACTTTCCTTATAATCGTAATCTGAATTTAGTGGGATTGTACCTGAAAGGCTTTTTACAAAAGGTGTAACAGCAACTTTTTCTTTATTATCTGTCAAAAAATCTAAATGATTTTCGATCAATTTAGACAAACTCATATTTTTTGTTTTGGCATAAGATTTTGCCCTTTCGATAATAGCTGTATCCAGCTTTAAAGTGAGTTTTGTATCCATAAAATTTCTAATACGTACAAATATAAGCACGATATACGTATGATACAAATAGGGTATATTAGCATGATTATTTACATAAAAAATTATCCGGATAAATAACCGGGGCCATCTGTAAAACTTATCATATCCCATCTTAATTTTTATAGGGTAAAAACAGTATTGAAGGTGAAGCTATCAGGAGTTTTAACCGTTTCTTATTTATATCTTTAACTATTAAATCAATTGCAATGACAACTTTAACCATACGGATCCCGGAAGGATCGACACAAAAAGTATCCAGCTTTATTGAAGGCCTGGGCGGAGAAGTGGTTGCTGCGGAATTATCTAAAGAAGAATTGCGGCAGCAAACACTTGAAGAATTGGAAAAAGGTTTGAATGAAGCTTTTGATATTATCGAAGGAAAAGCAGAAAGGAAATCTTTAATGCAAGCTTTTTTAACTTGTTAACTTATATTAAATGAAAGTATTATTAGATATCAAAGACGATAAAGCAAGTTCATTACTTGAAGTATTGAAAGGCCTACATTATGTAAAAACAATTCCTATTACTGATAGCAAGGCTTTGCTTATTAAAGAAATTAAAGAAGCCGTAGAAGAAATGAAACTAATCAAGGCCGGGAAAAAACAAGGCCGTAATGCTGAAGATTTTCTTAATGAGCTATAGTGTCATAACCATTAAAACTTTCGAAAAGCAAGTAAAACGACTGACAAAAAAATACTTTTCGTTAAAAAACGAACTACTTGAGCTTGTTAAAAATTTAAAAGAAAACCCTAAACAAGGCACGTCGATTGGTGATAATTGTTACAAAATACGATTATCTATTTTCTCGAAAGGTAAAGGAAAATCTGGCGGCGCAAGAGTAATCATCAATGTTGTAATTACAGCCGAAATTGTTTATCTGTTGAACATTTATGACAAGTCAGAAAAAGAAAATCTCACTACCAAAGAATTACAGGAGTTATTGAAAGAGATTTCAATGTAAGGAAATTTAAAGCAAACCCTTCCAGCACTTTTCTCCCTTCCCAACCCTCCGCCTTTCCGCCCCAAATCCTACCTTTGTTTTTAATGAACGAAGTATTTCTAAAAAAAGGCAAAGAAAAAGCAGTATTACAACGCCATCCCTGGGTTTTTTCGGGAGCAATTGAAACTGTAAAAGGGAAACCCGAAAACGGTGAAATCGTAAAAACGCTAAACAGCAAAGGCGATTTTCTGGCTTATGGCTTTTACAACAACCAATCACGCGTGGCCGTGCGTTTGCTCGAATGGGACGATGCTGTTTTTATCGATGAAAAATGGTGGCGTACCAGGATTCAAACTGCTGTAAATAACCGGAAAACAGTTTTAAATGAGCAAACCAATACTTGCCGGTTAATTTTTAGTGAAGCTGATTTTTTACCGGGCCTGATCGTTGATAAATACGCCGGCCATCTTTCGGTACAGGTCCTCAATCTCGGTATAGAAAAGGTAAAGGAGGTTTGGATCGATGAACTGCAAAAACTGCTTCAGCCGGAAAGCATTTTCGACAGAAGTGATACTGCTTCGCGTTCGCACGAAGGATTGGAAGCTTCTTTTGGCTTGCTTTACGGCAGTAACCCGCCGGATTTTGTGGAGGTGAAAGAAAACGGGATCCGATATGAAGTAAGCATCTCCGAAGGACAAAAATCAGGTTTTTACTGCGATCAGCGTGATAACAGAAGATTAGTTGCACTTCATGCTGCCGGCAAAAAAGTGTTGGATTGCTTTGCTTACACCGGCGGTTTTAGTTTAAATTGCCTGCAACAAGGCGCCAAATTGGTTACCAGCGTAGATAGTTCTGCACTTGCAATTGAAACTTTGCAGAAAAATATCCGGCTCAATAATTTTGATGCTAAAAGAAGCATTGCTATTCAATCTGACGTGAATAAACAGTTGCGGAAGTTTAGGGACGAAGAGGAAAAGTTTGATCTCATCATTCTCGATCCGCCAAAATATGCACCTTCGCGTTCGGCTTTAGACCGTGCTTCCCGCGCTTATAAAGATTTAAACCGCTTGGCTATGTTGCTGCTGAATAAAGGTGGTTTGCTTGCTACGTATTCTTGTTCTGGTGCGATGGATATGCCTACTTTTAAACAAATTCTGGCATGGGCAGCATTAGATGCTGGTAAAGAAGTACAGTTTATCGGTCAGTTGGTGCAGCCGGAAGATCATCCGATCCGTTCTTCCTTCCCCGAAGGAGAGTATTTGAAAGGTTTGTTATGCAGGGTGAATTGAGCTACTGATTTATACGCTGCTGTCATTCCGATAAAGGAGGAATCTTCATCGAAAGGGAATGCATAAAGTTTTGTATGGTAAAAGAAGTATGGTAAGCAAGAATGATTTGAAGAAGGTTTCTCCCTGCGGTCGAAATGAGAACGAAAAAACACTTCTTTTACACTACATTTCCCAATTTCTTTTTTGATTTGGCGCGTAGCTTTAAATTCAGCGTTTCTACCATAATAGAAAAACCCATGGCAAAATATAAGTAACCTTTTGGAATATGCTGATCAAAGCCTTCTGCCAGCAGCGAAAAACCAATCAACAATAAAAATGATAATGCCAGCATTTTTACGGTTGGATGTGCGTTTACAAAATGGGCGACTGTACCCGAAGCCCACATCATAATGCCAACAGAAATAACCACAGCGGCAATCATCACTTCCAGATGGCTTGCAATACCAACGGCAGTGATAACAGAATCGAGCGAGAAAACAATATCCAGCAACACAATTTGTATAATAGTTGACCAGAAAGAATGCGGTTTTATATTTTCCTTGTCTTCATCACCGCCTTCAAACCGCTCATGGATTTCGCTGGTACTTTTATAGATCAGGAACAGCCCTCCAATAATCAGGATCAAATCGTGTCCGGAAATAGCCAGTTTTTCTACCCAATCCGGGTCGGTAATACCTATAAAATGCGAAAGATTAAATATAGGTTTGGTTAAACTCATGATCCAGGTAAGCGAAAGCAACAATAAAATCCGGGTAAACATGGCCAGGAACAAGCCTAACTTCCGGCCTTTATTTTGCTGATTGGCAGGTAGTTTTCCAGAAAGGATAGAAATAAATACAATGTTATCAATCCCCAAAACAATTTCCAGGATGGTTAAAGTAATTAGTGATATCCAGGCCTCGGGTTGGGTTAAAAATTCCATAAAAGCTATTTCTTATGGCGAAACTAACAAAAAACCCTGCCAAAATTTGGTCAGGGTTGCTTTATGACGAACTTTTATTAAACTTAGTTAAAAGTAACGCGCTGAAAATTAGATTTGATGGTTACTTTATTGTCTGATCCTGATTTACCAACATAACCTTTATAATTTTTAATAAAGTTAATTTTATGGTCGCTGCCGCTGTCTGGCTGGGTTAGTAATTTAATCCGGCTATCATTGTAGGTAAACTGAGTATGTTTTACCGTTACATCAAAAAGGAAGTTTTCTGATCCGTTCAAATCCAAAGAAACATTGGCAAAACTGGCATCAATATCCAGGTTTTTAAGGTTCTTGTCCAGGTTATTAATTTTTAAGCCAGAACCATATTGAACTTTAATATTGGCTGATGATTTAAGCCTTTCAATGTTTACCGGAGAAAATCCCATTACGGCATTCATGTTGCTTGCTGTACCTATTTTTAAGTTTCCGTATTCAAAATTTAAGTTTCCGCCATTTAAGGCTTCAATATCAGCATCAATAAATTGTAAACGGATATTATTTGCCGTATTGCTTAATTCTTTTGCGGTAAACTTTCCATAAGAGTTGTGGATGGTAACCCGCCCTTCCAGATCAGGTAAAACAACGGCGCCAAAACGGTTGGTAATATCCAATGCATTTTTTACCGGCATAAAAACAGTATAGTTAACCGAAATAGTGCGGTTGCCCCTGTAATTGTTCACGATCCGGTTGATACTAAACGTGCCTTTATTGTCCTGTTTTTCGATATTGGTTTTAAAAGAAACACCAGCCTGGTCCTGTGCAGAAACAATATTAATGCCATCCAGCAGTTTCTGTGTTTCTGCTTCATCTGTAGTACCTACTTTGATTTCTACATCAACCTTAAATTCATTTTTATTCCAGGTGTTCACCGTTATTTTTCCGTATTGGTTATCGATAGTCAGCTTATCGTTTTTATTAACCGGATAGCTTTTGCTAAACGTTTTTGTTTTTTCGATTAAATTTCCCGGTTGCTTTCCTTTATTACCGTCAGCATCGTTAAAACTGAAACCATTGTGCAAAATCTCGATGTGGGTTAAGCCATTGATGTTATTGGCTAATGCCCGGCTAAAATTTTTAAGGCTGTCAATCCTGATAAAATTAGTGATCGTATCTAACCTCATAAAACGAAGTTCTTTCAGGTTTTCAGCATTTTGCTTCAATAGCTCTTTGGTGTGCTGTTGCCTCAGATCCAGCACCTGCTTCTGCAAATCGCGCATGCTTTGCTGCAAATCCTTTATTTTCTGCTGATAATCCTTTTGCTGCTCTGCTGTTTCCGGTTTTTTAGGCGATGCCTGCTGTGCAAATCCTTCTGAAAAGGACAGCATTCCAAAAAGCAATGCCAGAAAGCCCGTTTTATATATTTTTAGTGCCATGGTTTTCTTGTTTTTTTGTTTGATTATATTGTTCAATTACTTCCAGTTGCTGATTTAGCAACTCTGTTTGTATCTGCAAATTTCGGATCATCGCACGCAAAACCCTTTCCTGGTTCGGGCTTGCAACCAATTCTTTGTTCAATTTTTTATAAGTTGAATCCATCTTTATAATTTCTGAATTAAACTCCTGATATAATTCAGGATCAGACTTTGCAATCGTTTTCAGTTCAACTCTCTTGCTTTCAACTTCAGAGGCATAATGCATTTGCTGCCGTGCATATTCCGGGTTAATCCTGGCCAGATCAATTGGCTGCTGATGCTGTTTTTGCAGGTAAAAAATAAAGCCTGCGCCCATTACCAGCATTACCAAAGCGGCAACGCGTAATACAAAACCCAGCGTAAAAGTTTTTTTAGGTTGATTTGCAATGGCTTGTCCTGGTAAACGTTTTTCTATTTTCGGCCACAAATCAGCTTCCGGTTCCTGATCGTTAAACTCATTTTTGTTTTGCTTGATAAAATCCTCTAATCCCTTGCTCATTTTAAATGTCCTTTTTGTTTTAAAATTTCAATCAGCTTTCTTTTTGCCCTTAAAAACTGCGTTCTGGATGAATTTACGCTGATATGAAGCACTTGTCCAATTTCCTCATGATCGTAACCTTCGAGCAGATAAAGCGAAAATATCACACGGTAAGCTTCTGGCAATAATTGCATTGCTTCTTTTATCCGCTCAATTTTCCATTCTGTTTCTTCATCGTCCGTTTCTTCTTCATTAGCTAAACAATCAACATCCGTTTCATCCAGGCCAACCAGTTCTGCTTTTCTTTTCCTTAAAAAATTAATTGCCCGATGGATTACAATCTGTTTGATCCAGGCACCAAAAGTTGTTTCCTGCCTAAAATCTTTAATCCTGCCAAAAGCATCTACAAAAGCTTCTTGTAACACATCGTTTGCTTCATCCGTATCATTTACAATGCGCAATGCCACATTATACATAGATTTAGAATAAAGTTTGTACAGCTCAAAATGAGCCGTTTTGTTGCCTTGCTTACACCTGGCAACAAGGTCAAAATGTTTATCTGTAAAAACGGCTTCCAATTGCAATCTGCTTTCGTATTAAAAGACACAAGAGTTTTTTAAACGTTACACTTATAATGTTGATAAAGAAAAATAGGCGATAAAAACAGCATTGGCAAGATGCGGCGTTTTAAGGATATTATTGTAAAAAACAATTGATTGTAATATTGTTATCATTGACGGAGTTAGTCATTTTGACTGTCTTTTTTTTGTTTTAGATTAGCAAACTGTATTTACTAAAAAGACGAATGTTTGGTATTGAGATTAATTTAATGTTTATAAAAAATATGTTCAAGAAGTTATATATGATGGCTATTCTGGGTGCTTCTGTAGCTTGCCATGCTACACCCGGACAGCCAATAAAAGTTGCAGGCTCTAAAAATTTAGAACCGGACGAACAACAGGCAATTGTTTGTAAAGAAGTAACCGAAATGATTACCAATTATAATTACAAAAAAATAAAATTAAACGATTCCATTTCAACGGTAATTTTTAACCGTTACATTAAATCATTGGATGAAAACCATAATTATTTTCTGGCTTCTGATTTAAACGATTTTGACCAGTACAAAACGCAGCTGGATGATGATTTGCAAAACGGCGAACTGAACCATGTATTTTACATTTTTAACGTTTACCAGAAACGCTACAATGAAAGGATAAAATACTCCCTGGACCAACTGAACAAAACTTACGATTTTACACAAAAGGATGAGTTTATGTTTAACCGGGAAGATCAGCCCTGGGTTTCGACGGTTAGCGATTTAAATAAGTTTTGGGACAAACGGGTAAAGTATGATTTATTAAACCTAAACCTGGCTACGCCCGATCTAACAAAAAATAAAGAAACGCTTAAAAAACGTTATGAAAACCTGATTATACAATCGGCAAAGCTAAATAACCAGGATGTTTTCCAGCTTTTTATGGATGCCTTTACCGAGTCGATCGATCCCCATACTAATTACTTCAACCAAAGTAACGCAGCTCAATTTAATATTGATATGTCTAAGTCATTGGAAGGTATTGGTGCATCATTATCATCCGAAAATGAATATGTAACTATCAAAACTATTGTAAAAGGCGGACCGGCAGAGCGAAGCAAATTGTTAACGGTAGACGATCGTATTATTGGCGTAGCACAAGGTAAAAACGGCGAATTTCAGGATATTATTGGCTGGCGTTTAGATAATGCGATCACCTTAATCCGAGGCCCGAAAGGGACAACTGTACGCTTGAAAATCCTTCCCAAAGGAAAAACAACTACCAACCCCAAAATTGTGGAGCTGGTACGCGAAAAGATAGTTTTAGAAGACCAGTTGGCCAGCAAAGAGATCAGAACTTATAATTCAAATGGTAAAACCGTTAAAATAGGGATCATCAATGTCCCCGGGTTTTATTTGGATTATAAAGCCTACCAGGCCGGAGATAAAAACTACCGCAGCATTAGCCGCGATGTAAAGCTGATTATTGACAGCCTGAAAGCACAAAAAGTAGATGGTATTGTAATGGATTTACGCCAGAACGGTGGCGGTTCTTTACCGGAAGCGATACAATTAACCGGATTATTTATCAAAACCGGTCCAGTGGTTCAAGTCCGGGATGTTAAAAACCGAATTGAGCAGGATGATGACGATGACCCATCTATTGCCTGGAATGGGCCTTTGGCTGTTCTGGTTGACCGTTTCAGTGCTTCAGCTTCCGAAATTTTTGCAGGTGCCATTCAGGATTACGGTCGCGGATTAATTGTTGGCACTCAAACTTATGGTAAAGGAACTGTACAATCAGCAATTGATTTGGATAAGGTAATTGGAAATTCTTTTTCAAGGTTATTAGCAAGCGTAAAAGGTAAATCAGCTCCTGCCAGTACAGGTACACCAACCAGTTTTGGCCAGATTAACCTCACTATTGCTAAGTTTTACCGGATCAGCGGCAGTTCTACCCAGCATAAAGGTGTAATTCCGGATATCAAGTTTCCATCAGCTATTCCTTTAGATAAGTATGGCGAAGATACGGAGCCTTCTGCCCTGCCGTTCGATATGATCGCCAGAAGCAGTTATACACCTGTAGGCAATTTTGCTGCGGTTATCCCTCAGCTTAAAACGCTACACGATACTCGGATGCAAACTAATGTAAATTACAAAAACCTGCTGGAAGATATTGCAGACTATAAAAAGAGGGATGCCGAAAAAACCGTTACCTTAAATGAAGCAGAGCTTAAAAAACAGCACGAAGAAGACGATGCCAAAACATTAGCACATGATAACGCCCGGAGGGCAGCGCTTGGTTTAAAACCTCTGATTAAAGGCGAACCACGGACTAAAGACAAGGATGCCGATTTCCTGAAAATAGAAGCCGGACAAATCCTGACAGATTATATTGGTTTAAAACCGCAATCCTGATACAAAACCTCCGGCTAAACCCCGGAGGTTTTTTGTTTCAAACTAAATTGCCGCTTCTCCGGTTATCATACCGATGGCAAAACAACTTCTCCAGTTTACTGATAATGGTATTTTTTGTGCCGAAGGAAACTTTTACATTGATCCGTGGAAACCGGTAGATGATGCTGTGCTTACCCACGCCCATGCAGATCATGCGCGAACCGGAAGTAAAAGATATTTAGCTCATGATCTTTCCAGAGAAATTTTAAAATATCGTTTAGGCGCTGATATTTCACTTCAAACCATTCCTTACGGAGAAACGGTTTATAAAAACGGTGTTCAGATTTCGCTTTTCCCTGCCGGGCATATTATTGGTTCGGCACAAATCCGGGTAGAATATAAGGGAGAAGTTTGGGTAGTTTCCGGAGATTATAAAGTGGAAGACGACGGTATTTCTACGCCTTTTGAACCTGTACGCTGTCATCATTTTATTTCAGAATGTACTTTTGGTATGCCGGTTTATCAATGGAAACCGCAGCAATTGATTTTTAACGAGATAAACCGCTGGTGGGAGAAAAACATAGAAGAAGGAAAAGCAACCATTATTGCAGGTTATTCGCTGGGAAAAGCACAGCGGATTCTTTGCAATCTTGATCTTTCGCTTGGTACTGTTTTTACGCATGGTGTTATCGAAAATACCAATGATGCTTTACGCAGAAACGGAATTGATCTGCCAAAAACAGTAAGAATCACGCCGGAAATTCCGAAAGAAGAAATAAAAAAAGGCATTGTGCTGTTGCCGCCATCGGCAGTTGGAAGTAATTGGATGAGAAAGCTCGCACCTTTTGAATTTGGTTTTTGTTCGGGATGGATGAACGTGCGCGGCGCCAAAAAACGACGTGCTGCTGATCGTGGCTTTGTACTTTCAGATCATGCCGATTGGGATGGCTTGATCTCAGCAATTGATGCTACGGGTTGCGAATCTGTTTATTTAACCCATGGTTATACAGCTACTTTTTCTCGTTATTTAAGAGAGATTGGGTTTGATGCGCATGAGGTTCATACTTTATATGGTGATGATGAGGATAGCTCCATCCCCGAAGGAGAAAAAAGCCTCATCCCCAACCCTTCTCCAGAGGAGAAGGGAGAAAAAGCGGAGACGCATAACGAAAAAACAGGTGTAAAAGAAGCATCATTGCCAGAAAGGCAAGCCCTCTCTCCTGGAGAGGATTTGGGTGAGGCTTAAAAAACAATCAACATGAAACACTTTGCCGCCTTATTTGCCGCTTTAGATGAAACCAACAAAACCAACGAAAAGGTAAATGCCATTAAAGCTTACTTTTTAACGGTAAACGATTCGGATAAAATGCACATGCTTGCTTTGTTTACCGGCAGAAAACCGCGCCGCCATATCAATTCCACATTAGTTAAAAACTGGGCGATTGAATTAGCTAATATTCCGGTTTGGTTATTTGAAGAAAGCTACCAGGTGGTTGGAGATCTGGCCGAAACTATTTCTTTGCTGCTTCCAATCAACACTAAATCTTCTGATAAAAGTTTAACGGAATGGATTGCAGAAATAAACCATTTAAACAAACTCGACGAAACCGAACGCAAAATTTGGCTGACCGAATCCTGGGCTTCTTTGTCGCGCCAGGAATGTTTTGTTTTTAATAAATTGCTGACCAGTAGTTTTCGCGTTGGCGTTTCTCAAAATTTAGTTGTAAAAGCATTGGCCGAAATATCTAAACTGGATGCTGCTACACTTACGCATCGGATTATGGGAAATTGGGATCCAGAAGTTTATACTTTCGAGCAGTTAATGGAAGAACAAGGCGCATTGGATGATCTTTCCCGGCCTTATCCTTTCTTTTTAGCTTATCCGATACAGGAAACTTCCGAAAGGCAAAAATCACCAGAGGAAATGCAAACGGCTTTAGGAAATGCTGACGAGTGGCAGGCAGAATGGAAATGGGATGGCATCCGGGCACAAATCATCCATCGAAAAGGAGAAATATTTATCTGGAGCCGGGGCGAAGATTTGGCAACCGATAAATTTCCGGAACTCCATCCTTTCATTCAGGCCTTGCCAGACGGAACGGTTTTAGATGGAGAACTGCTTACTTTTAAAGATGAACTGCCGCTGCCTTTTAGTCTGTTGCAAACGCGTATCGGAAGAAAAAACCTTACCAAAAAAATATTAGAAGAAAACCCGGTTGCTTTTATTGCTTATGATTGTTTGGAATTTGCAGGCGAAGACATCCGAAGTAAAACACAAACAGAACGCCGCGTAATATTGGAGCAATTACAGCGCGATACTTCTTTTAGCACTATATTTCGTGTATCGCCCATCATTAATTTTAATAGTTGGGAAGAACTGGCAGAGATCAGGAAACAATCCAGGGAAATGGTTTCTGAAGGGATTATGCTGAAACGAAAAAACGCAACTTACCAGGTTGGGCGCAAACGCGGCGATTGGTGGAAGTGGAAAATCGATCCGCTTTCTGTAGATGCCGTAATGATCTATGCACAAAAAGGCCATGGCCGCCGAGCTGATCTTTATACCGATTACACTTTTGCCGTTTGGGATGGTGATCGTTTGGTTCCTTTTGCCAAAGCTTATTCCGGTTTAACTGACCAGGAAATTGGCAAGGTTGATTCTTTTGTAAAACGGAATACGCTGGAAAAATTCGGACCGGTACGAACGGTAAAACCAGAACTGGTTTTTGAAATTGGTTTTGAAGGGATTAATAAATCATCCCGGCACAAATCAGGAATTGCCTTGCGTTTTCCTCGGATTTTACGCTGGCGGCACGATAAGAAAATGGAGGAAGCGGATACTTTGGAAAGTTTGAAAAGTTTGCTGTGATGAAGGTTGAGATGATGCTTCTTTTACCGGTGTTTTTTTATTAGATATTATCTATCTTTAAATCAGACAAAAAGTCACTAACTGACCTATAAGGTTTTGAAAACCTTATAGGTCAGTTAGTGACTGCGGCATCCCATCAAAAAGATAATATTATAATAATTTTGAACTTTCTAATTGGGATGTCAAGCTGGGTTTTGCATAACAAATACATTCTTCGAACGCCAGTAATTTCTAATCCAATATTAAACTTTTTACGGATACCTGCCGCTTGTTTCACAAATAAAATAAACAAGAGAACGCAAATGCAAGGTTACAAAATTGGATACTTTCAATGCTTCTTTTAACCAGGTTTTTTAATTGTAAAGCAAGTATTCAATCCGAGGTTCATCATAAACATACGATCTACTGGTTCGGATTTGCAATCCGGTCTTTTTGAACTAAGGATTTTTAATCCCAATATTAAACTTTTTACGGATACCTACCGCTTGTTTTTTTAAATAAAATGAACAAGTGAACACAACCCAAAGTTACAATATTGGATACTTGCAATGCTTCTTTTAATCTACTGGTCCGGATTTGCAATCCGGTCTTTTTGAACTAAGGATTTTTAATCCCAATATTAAACTTTTTAAGTATAGCTGCCGCTTGTTTTATAAATAAAATAAACAAGGGAACGCAAACCCAAAGTTAAAATATTAGATACTTGCAATGCTTCTTTTAGCCAGGTTTTTAATTGTAAAGCAAGGATTCAACCCTAGGTTCAATATAAACACACTACTTATTTTATATTTCCCTAACCTAAATTTGCTTTTATCAAAATAAGCACGTAGGTTTATTGTATCCAATTTGTTACCTAATAAGCTTTCGTAATACTATAACTAAAGCACCTGTTGCTCTTGCTGTATAAAAACGTATTTTCTTTTTGCTAATTCTTTAATTAAAAATGCTTATGAAAACACTAACCTGCCTGTTTATGAAAACACTTAAAACCTTATCCTTATTGCTGTTTTTTTTACCATTCTTGGTTTCCTGTGCAAAAGAGAAACTAACTAAAGCCACCCAAACTGGTGCCAATACTTTTTCTTGCAAAATAAATGGTAAGGTTTATGTTGCAAAAACAAGCCTTCTTTCTCCTGGCCTTACTGGTGGCCTTCGTGGTGCGCCAGGAAGATATGAATTTGAAGTTGAAGCTGTGGTTTATAGCAGTGGAAATAATGATAATTATACTATAGGATTGTCTTCCGGTCCTGGTATATCTGAAGGAGTCTACCCTATAAGTTCTGGTTATGTTGACCCTAATACTGGTTACTACATAAGATATAATCCAAATAATGCGACTATAAATTTTACCCACATTGATTATGCACAACATATAATATCTGGGACTTTTTCTTTTACTGCTGTAAATACAAAAGATGCCAACGATGTGATAGCTATTACCGATGGCCGGTTTGATATGAAAAACTAAAAACTACTGGATATGAAAAAATTACTACTTTTTCTAATTGTTTTTGCCAGCTTAACCGTTAAAGCACAAACACCTAAAAACTTTACACAAACCGCTGATAGTTGTTTATTTAATTTAGATAAATCTGGTGTTACTACCGGTATTTTATATGACCGTGTTTTTCCATTTGCAGGATTGGCAATTTTTAACCAAAATTATGCAGACACTTCCTCCTTTACCCATTTTAAACAAGGATATAACGAGCTTTATGATGCAGCTTACTCGAATGGAGGAATGATTACACCTGAGAATTTCAATCAGCAAATTTTAGATAAAATAAATAACGGTATCTACCCGATAGGTATTCTCAACTATAGGTTTAATTATCTGGATACTATGGCTGTAGAGCATAATCTAATATACAATAGCGGCTTGTTGTTGTATGACGTGCCCAATAGAACGAGTTCGCCGTACATTGAAAGGTTATTAAGTTTAGGTGCTGTTTTAGCTGATAGCATTACGACTGGTACACCATATTTTGAATTGTCGCCATCTCTATATTTAAACAATACAGGGAATGCTGTAGCAAATGTTAACGTTGATTTTGCAGACGGTACTGGTTTACATCAACTTGGTTTAGGTCAGGGTATAAGTATAAATTATTCATCCGGAGGCTTTAAAACAATTCATTATTATATCAACTATACAAACGGGCAACAGGTTGAAACTTATAGTTCTATTTATATAATTATTTCTTCTATTGCTTCTTCCCAAAAAGTACAAGGTATACCAAATGGCACACCTTCACCTTGTAATGGGTTTGATGCACCAGAAGTGCTGCCTACAATTGTTTCAAATATATCTTATCAAGGTTATGAAAATGAGTCTTCTCCTATAATTGGTCAAGGACAGGCAACTATTATTTACCATACAAATACCTGTGATCGCGTTTTGAGAAAGCCGATTATCATTTTAGATGGTTTTGATCCTGGAAGTCAGCACAAGCTTAAATATTTACAAGACCATCTTGTGTATAACGGAACACAAAACTTTGGAGAAGAGATGTTAGCCAAAGGATATGATATTATATTTATGGACTATCCAGATTATTATTTTAATGGTATACACATTGATGGTGGCTCAGATTATATTCAGCGGAATGCTTTTACACTGATTAAGCTTATTCAAATGGTTAACCAAAAGCTACAAGATAACGGAAGTACAGAACAACTTGTTGTAGTTGGCCCAAGTATGGGTGGTTTGATTAGCCGTTATGCTTTAGCTTATATGGAACATCACAGTATGCCGCACAACACTCGGCTTTATGTTTCTTTTGATTCTCCACATTTAGGTGCAAACATTCCTATAGGAGATTAGTGGGTGCTGGATTATTTGGGGAATGCGTTACATTTAACACCTGCAAAAGATAAACTAAATTTAAATATCAACACAGCTGCTGCAAAAGAAATGTTACTACACCATTATTTAACTAATACGGAATCTCCTACGCCATACTGGACACGTGATAGTTTTATGCAGGAGTTGAACAATTTGGGTTTTCCAACACAGTTAAGAAAAATTGCTTTGATAAATGGTTCTGGCATTGGTACCCAATTGGGGAATTTTGGAGCTATGGATCTTCACTTAGGTGTTCAGCCAACAATTCTTACCAGGGTGCTTTTAGGAGGTATTTATTTTATTGGTTTTAAATCATTGGTTATGAAGGTTGTTAAAAGTATAGCACAAGCGGCAGGAGTAAACATAGAGTTAACAAAAACTATTGACACACAAGCATGGTACACAGCAGGGTATAATGGAAGAAACCAGGTTTTTCATGGTGAATTGCTTGGATGGCTTGTAAAAAGAACCCGTTATGCTTCAACATTTAGTAATTCAATTGGACTTGATAATTCCATGGGAGGCTATTACAATGCACAACAACAAATAGCGGATGGATTTAAAGAAGGCTTTCCTAGTTACATAAAACCATTTTTTAAACCTACAATTTTTACTCTTTTACCTACACATTCTTTTATACCAGCAAAAAGTTCACTTGCTGTAACGAACGGTTCAAATTTTGGTGAAGATTTTAGTAACAGGAATTTAGTAACTACTACAGAAACACCTTTTGACAGTTACTTTACGCCAAATACTAACGAAGACCACGTATCTCTTACAGATTGCAGTGCTAAATGGCTTACAAAGGAAATTGATAATCAGCCTCAAGCCCCGGTAGGCGTTAAATATACCATTTCCGGTTCCGATCAATTCTGCACTTCAGGTACTTACTCCATCCCCGGTTTACCTGCCGGTACAACTGTAGCATGGAGTGCGAACCCAAACATTGTAAGCATTAGCACCACAAATAATGTAGCAACGCTTAACAGGTTAAATAATGGGACTATTAGCCTTACCGCTACTGTAAGTTCTGCCTGCGGTAATGTTCCCTTGCCTTCTAAACTGGTAACCGTAGGTTCAAAACTCAGTGGGTACATTCAAGGCCATGATATGTGTACCAATTCTGCCGGTGCCGTATTTTCCATATCGCCTGTTGCTGGTGCTACAGATTATCAATGGGCGATTTATCCTAACCCACAAAATTTTTCAATTAATGGTAATGGAGGCTCTTATGTTGATGTTTCAAATTGGACCTCCCCCGGAGGTTATTCCATGACGGTAACCATTACAACGCCTTGTGGTACAGTAGGGGATGAATATTCTTTTGCTGTGATAAGGAACGACCCCATGAAAAACTGCAATACTGGTGGCGGTTCTGATAGCTTTAGCTATTATCCCAACCCGGCAGGCAATAGTATGACTATCACTACTTCATCTGCCAGCACCCCTTCTGCCGATGTTACACCAACTTCATCAACCAGCAGTACAAGCAATACCAAACAATGGCCTTTCAGTTATAAAATCTATAACAAAACCGGTAAAGTTTTAAAGCAAGGTTCTTCGGCAAAAGGAGAAGATGTTATGGTAGATACGCGTGACCTGCTTTCTGATAATTATTTTTTACATGTACTTATTGGCAAACAGGAAATACAAAAACAGATCGTTATACAGCATTAATCTAACCCTTAACCAATTATTAGGTGGTAAAAGAAGCATTAGCTGTTTTTACTGCCTTTAAATTATTGGCAGGCAGGTCACTAACTGACCTATAAGGTTTTGAAAACCTTATAGGTCAGTTAGTGACTTCGGCGCTGTAATGAATAGCTGATGCTGTTTTTATCGCTATAAACTATTGGCAGAAAGGTTAACCACCGCCGTGTTAGAGGGGTAACTCTCGTTCTTTATCCGGTCTAACGCCGTTACCACGTATTGGTAGGTTTTTCCAACTTCGGCGGTCTGGTCTTCAAAAGTGCGCTGCTGGCTATAAGTAACGTTAAGAATGTGCTTCGGATCGGTAAGGTTGATCGGTTCGTGCTGGTCAAACCGGTAAACAACATAACCAAAAGCGGTATCTCCATCCGTAGCAGGCAGAGGTAGTTGCCACTGTAAGTTAACCAATTTTCCTGTTGCTTTTGCCGTTAATTCACGCGGAATATTAGGCGTTACACCATCGCGCCACAACATTACCGGAGGCAATGCCGGATAACGGTAAAAATCTGTTTTCAGGCTATCCGTAAAACCTAATAAATTACGTTGCAAAGACTTGGAGCTAAAGTAAACGCTTCCTTGTACGCGCGGGTTTTGCCTTTCGTACCGAATTTGTTTTGGCATTTGATCAGCTTCTTTCCAACTTGCACTCATTCGTTCATTAATGCGATAGGTAGCCATGCCAATGTATAAATGTTTGCCGTAAGTGTTGTTGCTCCACCAATCTACTAACTTCTCAAAAGCGGCAGCCCGATTGTTAAACGGCCAGTAAATTTGCGGGTTGATGTAATCCAGCCAGCCTTCTTTTATCCATTTTCTTGAATCGGCAAATTGCTCATAATAAGAAGAACCGCCACCTGTTTCAGAACCTTCTATATTTTGGCGCTTGTTTGCCCAGATACCAAACGGGCTAATCCCAAACTTGATATAGTTTTTATGATGATGTATACTATCGCTTAAAGCATGGATCAGGGTATCTACATTGTGCCGGCGCCAGTCTTTAATATCAGTAAAACCATCCGGATGGTCTTTAAAAGTTTGTGCATCATCAATATGTTGTCCATCTACCGGGTAAGGGTAGAAATAGTCATCCAGGTGCACGCCATCAATATCATAATTATCCACTACGTCTAAAATTACTTTGATAATGTATTCGCGCACTTCCGGCAAACCAGGATTAAAAAGCTTTCTGCCGGCATAAGTAAAAAACCAATCTGGTTTTTGTTTAGTGATATGGCTATCACTTAAACCTCTTTCATTAGCCGAAAATGTGGCCCGATAAGGGTTAAACCAAGCATGCAATTCCATACCCCGCTGATGGGCTTCGGTAATAGCAAACTCTAAGGGATCGTAAGCAGGGTTTGGCGCCTTGCCTTGTTTACCGGTTAACCATTGCGACCATGGCTCGCGGCTTTTCGCGTATAAAGCATCTGCTGCTGGCCGTACCTGGAACATTACTGCGTTGATTCCGGTTTGATGATGGGCGCTGAGGATTTCTAAAAGTTCCTGCTGTTGCTGCTGCGTACTGCTTTTACTGCTGCTTGGCCAGTCAATATTAGTTACTGTTGCAATCCAAACTCCTCTAAGTTCTCTTTTTGGCTGAGGCATAATTTGTTGCCCATGCACTAACCCAATCACACAAACTAAAAACAGCAACAGTAAAGCCCTTATACAATTATTCATTAATCTACTTATTAAAAACGGCAAAGATACTTAAACTCAATGCAATGAATTTTATTGGAACAAAAAATTTAATTCCTACAAAATCAACAAAAAATAAAACTTAAATAAATTGCTTTTACCTTGCCATCCGGTATACCAAAGCCGTTTTTTTTGTTTGAGATTTCCTAATTTTTTATTGAAGTTGTTTGAACTTTTTTTTCTGGCCCTCTTTTTTTTTAAGGTCGATGCTTCTTTTATCACCTAAAAATGCTGGTCATTAAATTTTGATTTTTTAGGCCGGTGCTTCTTTTATCACCTAAAAAATGTTAACTATTGCTTTTTTGATCCATTAAAGACCTATAAGGTTTTGAAAACCTTATAGGTCTTTAGTGATTAAATGTAAACACCAATTTTACCCGGTAAAAGAAGCATGGGCACCAAACCTGGGCCTGCCGAAGGACCAAATTTAAATTGGTGCCAAAAAGTTTAAACAACCTCATTGATTAAAACGTAAATATACTATCTTCGGTTATGTATTTTTTTGCTTTTGGTACAATATTCAATGTATAATCATAGTTTTATCAAAAATATTAACCAATTAAATAAGTAGCATTTGTAATTTAAACCGAAGGTTTACCCAGTAAAACTTACATTTTGAAAAACTCTTTATTCATTTAAACCTAAAACATGGACAATCAAAACCCGCAAACGCCTGCCAAAAAATCCAATTTAATTTATTTTTTAATTGTTGTTGTACTGGCACTGCTTGGCACGAACGCTTATTTGTATTTTCAAAAAAATAAATCAGATGAAAAACTGGTTTACCAGATTAATGATGATAATAAAACATTGGTAAAAACGCAAACTACTTTAAAAGCATCATTAGATAGTTTAACAAATCAGCTTGATTCTGCCAATAGCGGAAAGCACCGGGTTTCGCAGGAGTTACAAGCAAAAGATCAAGAGTTAAAAGCTAAAATTACGCAGTTAAGAAAAGCGCTTGCCAGCGGAAACCTTACCGCCAGCGAGTTGCGTTCTGCCCAGGAAGATATTAAGCAACTGCGTTACTTTGTTACAAAATATACAGCAGATATTGAGGAACTCAAACAACAAAACGCGTCTTTAACTACCGAACGTGATACGCTTAAAACCAATTTGGCTACGGTTAACCAAAAAGCAACAACCTTGCAACAGCAAAACCAGGAGCTGAACACTAAAGTGCAAACGGCTGCAGCTATTAAAACATCATCCGTAGCTATTACTGCTTATAAAATTAAGAATAGCGGAAAAGAAGTGGATGTTACGCGTGCATCTACCGCTAAAAAAATCAAAGTTAACTTTACCGTTACTACTAATGAACTGGCAACAAAAGGCCTGCACGACATTTATTTAAGAATAATTGACCCGACAGGGAACCTGGTAACTTCCGGGGATTCCGGCAATTTTACCATTAACGGCCAGGATTTACAATATACTTATAAAAGCTCTATTGATTTTAAGAATGACGGGAGCGGCTATACTATTGACTGGGTTAGCCCGGCAGCATTTCAAAAAGGGACCTATTCGGTTTTATTATATGCTGATGGTTACCAAATGGGCAAATCATCTTTCAACTTAAGATAAAAACCACATTAGCTTTTTTAAAAAAGGGACTTTGACCAGTCCCTTTTTTTATGCGGTAAAAGAAGCATTACAATGATTTTAAAGAAAGTAATTAAACTACAGTTGGCATAAAAGCCGATGGGAAAAGCAGGTGAAACGTTGTACCTATGCCTATCTCTGTATCAAACCAAATTTTGCCCCCGGTATTTTCAATTGCATTTTTAATAAAAGCTAAACCAAGCCCTGTGCCCGAACTTTTTGTAGTAAAGTTTGGCTGAAAGATGTTTTCACGGATATTTTCGGGAATGCCGTTTCCGTTATCTTTTATATCTACTAAAATATGCTCTTTTGTAAGTTGATAAGTAATGGTGATGATACCTGTACGGTCTGGCGGCATCGCTTCTATCGCATTTTTAAGCAGGTTGTTAAAGCAGCGTAGCAGCTGGTCTTTATCAACACGGATTAAGTATAGTTCTTTTGAAGGAGTATAATCTATGCGCATGTTATCGCTTTGATTAAAAACATTTGCAGCCCTGGAAATAATATCAAAAATATTGACCACTTCAGGTTTAATGTCTGGCAGTTTGGCAAAATCAGAAAACTCCGTTGCAATACGTGATAGGCTTTCTATCTGTTCAACAAAAGAATAACTGAATTTCTGAAATTTCTGATCAAACTTAGGGTCTTTATCCTTCCATGATTTTTGAAGTAATTGCAAGCCTAATTTTAATGGTGTAAGCGGGTTTTTAATTTCGTGCGCTATTTGTTTTGCCATTTCACGCCAAGCGTTTTCGCGTTCAGATTTAGCTAATTTATTGGCGCTTAACTCTAAGGATGCAATCATTTTGTTGTATTCTTTAATCAGCGATCCTATTTCATCATTCCTTTTCCAATTAATTGGCTCTGTTTTTCGCCCATACATGGTATTGGTTAAGCCTTGTTGTATTAAGTTAAGCGGGCTTGTGATTTTTTGGGCGATAAAAACAGCAAATAAACCAATGGCCACCAGTACCAGTGCATACGCATTAAGCATAGAGTTAACAAAATAACCAACGCGTGCCTTGTATTCTGCTTCGTTAGAAAAATAAGGAAGCTGTAAAAAGTTTACCACTTCATTTTCGGCATTATAAATAGGTATATAAGCAGATTTAAATTTAAATTTTCCAATTTCCTCATCATTTAAAAGTTCTGATTTTTGCAGGCGTTTCATTTTAATAAATGCTGTTGCGTTCATCCGCCTGCCCACCAAGCCATAATCGTATAATTTAGGCTGGGTATATAACAAAGGAACGCCGGAAGTATCATAAAGCATCAGGTCAACAGAGTAGGTTTCGGCAAAAGCATTGAACTTCAGCTCCAGTTCTTCCTGGTTTTTGATGTTGCTATCCATCATCTGGCCTTCGTAATCTGCAGCAATACGTTTTATTTTATCATGGTTCAGGTCGTCCTGCTGCTTTCTGTCCTGGCTTTGGAATGTGAGAAAAGTAACGATACCAATAATTAACAGCGTAAAAACAACAGAGGCTACCATGGATATCTGGATACGGGTTTTATAAAGCAAACTATTAGCGGCAACACGTAAACTCCACAAAAAATGATTAAAGTTCAGGCTTTTTATTTTGCTCCAGAACCAGTAAACAGCTATTACCAACAGGGTGAAAATCAAAAACATCACAAAGAAAAAGATAAATACAGATAAGGTATCTGCAAAATCTTTATTCTCGATACTAACCACAACAAGCTTCCGCTCATTTGGCTGGTAAATTAAATGGCTAAAACCCGGATTGGTTGTTTCCAGTTCTGTATAACTTTTCAGCTTGCCCTTAAACTCTGTATTAACTAAGTTGTATTCAAATTTCCCGTTTTGGTTAAGCAACCTGTTATCGCTATAAAAAGCATACGAATAATTTTTAAAGTCATCCTGCTGCTTTACATTCTGATCTGCCAATAACGGCGGGAAAGAATTATCATTTTCGAGGGATTTTGACTTCAGGTCAACCACCAGCGTTCCCTGTAATTCATGATTTGATACCAATGGAATAAGTGCAAAATATTGCCTGGTACCAAAAGCATCTGTTTTACGGTAAAAAAATTGCGTGCCCTGTACTTTAAGCGAGCCGAGTAAAACCAGGTTCTGAAAAACATCCAGGTCGTAATCCTGCTGCCCGGAAATGTTATGCTGATGCATATCATAAGCATACATTTTGAAATCGTACTTAGATAAGTAATCGGCAAAATATAATTTACGCAAATGGTTTTTTAAATAAACCTCATTTTTATCCGATTTAGAAAAATAACGGACCAAGGCCGGGTCCTGCCTGATGTTATTTTCAACCTGTTGAAAAATATATTCAGCATTAGAATCAGTGGTTGTTACTAATTTTTGTACCAGTTGCAACCTGTTATTATGTTCAAGAGTATGCTGAATATGCGAAAGCTTGATAGTTGCGATTAGCGAAGATAAGCCCAGGAGGACAATAAAAGCAGTTGCAGGGATATCAGCATGTTCATAAAAAACATTGTAGGCACGCCAAATGATAATTGCTGCTAATAAAAGGTAAAACCAGGTAAAATAATGATAATGAAAAATGTGCCAGGCAGTTATCAGCACTATTACGCTTAAAAAACAAATTAATTTAGCCTTATCCCTAATATTAAGCTGCGCAGATATACTGATACAAGTCTCGGCAATTAAATAAAAAATAAGATAGGCCAGGCATAACATAATTGCCCCTAAAAGATTGTAAGTGGTAAGGCTTAACAGGTTATCAATATCAAACTGAACTTTTGAATCGATAATTAATTCATAAAACAAATTGGAAAAACCAACAGATAAGGCAAGCAGCAACAAAACCATCAACAGCAATAAACTATAACTTTTAACGGTACTTATTACAGGTTTTACAAGCCGGTTGCGGTTACTAAAAATGAAAACAGCAAGCCAGGTTATAAAAAAAATGATCAGGGCAAGATCCCACATAGAAAAAAGCGAGGCATTAATATGAGTAAGCTGCAGCGGGTGAAAAAGCTTTTTGCCAATTGGGTTTTTTAACCAAACAAAAAAGAAATTTATGCCGATGCAAATCAGCACAAACAAGGCGGCCAGCAGTACAGCAAGCTTACTATAGCCTTTATCAGCAATATAAGTGCATAGGTTATATACCAGAACAAACAGGATCGAAATACTTAAAACCCATAAAACAACTTCGGTAGCTGCAAGATAGCTGGAAGGGCGGCCTGGCTGAAGTTTAACTGAGAATAAAGGCAACTGGTGCAGGCTTTTTATTACAAACGATTGCTTTTCCTGTGGCTGTGCAAAAGTAATATAGTTATTTTCTAAAAGCTGTTGCGAAAAACCATTGCTGAGGTATTGGTTCTGAAAACGGTATGCTGCTTTTACCGGTATAAAAAACAGAACGGAAAAGTTACCTTCTGTTTTTTTAACCACCTGGTAATAACCATTTTTTTCGTGTATAAAAGAAGTACCTGTTTTATACGCTGAAGAACTATTTGGAACGATACGGATACTGCTCCAGAAATTGAGCTGATCGTTTTTATAAGTGCAGAAATATATTTTTTTACTTTTTGAAATCTGGTCGATCAGTTGTAGAGCTTCCTTTTCATCCTGCCCTATATTTTTCAGGCTGTTAAACTTAACGGGGTCTTTTAAAAAACCTTCAACAAAAGCTTCCCGGTCGTTCAGGTTTTTTTGCAAAGTAAGTGCAGAGCCTGCCAGAATATTGCCCGGATTATAAGACATTTTTACTGTTAAAGCCGTTAAAAAAAGGCTTACACACAGCACAACCAATAGTAACCGGACTTTAACAGATGTATTCAAAGCAATGATTCAATCTGCATAAAAGCAGTACAAATTTCTATCCAGAAGTTAAAATATTATGCTATCCAGGCATGTTCTGTTAGCACATTACGGTCAACCTTTTTAACCAGTCCCTGTAAAACATTGCCCGGGCCGGTTTCTATAAAAGAGGTAGCGCCGTCCTGCAACATGCGCTGCATGGTTTGTGTCCATCGCACTGCTCCGGTTAACTGCTTGTTCAGGTTAATTTTTATGGTATCCGGATCGATAGTGGGCTGCGCGTTTACATTTTGGTAAACCGGACAAACAGGTACTTTTATAGTTGTATTTAAAATAGCTGTTTCCAGCTCAACCCGTGCCAACTCCATTAAAGGGGAGTGGAAAGCGCCGCCAACATTTAACGGTAAAACCCGCTTGGCGCCGGCCGCTTTTAATTTTTCGCTGGCCTCCTGTACACCTTCTATCGTTCCTGAAATAACCAACTGCCCCGGGCAATTATAATTAGCAGGCACAACAACACGGGTTACCTGATGGCAAATATCTTCTACCGTAAAATCATCCAGGCCTAAAACAGCAGCCATGGTAGAAGGCTGAATTTCGCAGGCATGCTGCATGGCATTTGCACGTGCAGTTACCAAACGCAGCCCGTCTTCAAAAGTAATTGAACCTGCTGCAACCAGGGCAGAAAACTCTCCTAAAGAATGGCCGGCAACCATTTCGGGCTTAAAAGCATCGCCTAAAGTTTTAGCCAGGATAACAGAGTGTAAAAAAATGGCTGGTTGTGTTACACGTGTTTGTTTCAGGTCTTCCTCTGTACCGTTAAACATAATATCGGTAATACGGAACCCTAAAATCTGGTTAGCATTTTCAAATAGTTCCCGGGCATCTTCGTGCTTTTCATATAAACCAGTTCCCATACCAGAAAACTGTGCACCTTGTCCGGGAAATATATATGCTTTCATAATGAATAAACTTCTGTAATAATTAGATTAATTTGGATGATATTAACTGTAAAAATTCGCTTCGTGTTTTTTCGTGGAGAAATGCGCCCGTAAAAGCAGAAGTGGTAGTAACCGAGTTTTGCTTCTGGATGCCGCGCATGCTCATACATAAATGCCGGCATTCGATTACTACGCCAACACCAATTGGTTTTAAAGTTTCCTGTATGCAGTCCCTAATTTCGTTTGTTAAACGTTCTTGTACCTGTAAGCGGCGTGCAAAAGCATCAACCACACGCGGTATTTTACTTAAACCTACAATATGCCCGTTTGGAATGTAAGCAATGTGTGCCTTACCAAAAAACGGCAGCATGTGGTGCTCGCACATGGAATAAACTTCAATATCTTTTACCACCACCATCTGGCTGTATTCTTCTTTAAACATAGCCGATTTTAAAATATCTGCCGGGCTTAAATCGTAACCATGTGTTAAAAAAGTTAAAGCTTTAGCAACACGTTCCGGCGTTTTTAACACGCCTTCGCGCTGCGGGTTTTCGCCTAACAGGTTTAAAATATCCTGATAATGTTCCGCAATTTTACTAATCGTATCCGGATTGTACCGATCTATTTTTACATAACCATCCTGTTCTTCTTCAGTATCAGGAATGTAGTTTTTGTTGTTCATTTATTTTTAATACTTCTTTTAATCACCAAAATATTCGGCCGAATTATTTTCTGTTTCGTACAGCTTTACCGAATGCAGGAAAACGCCGGCATGCAATTCAATCGGCTTTTTAAGCTGATTGAAAATTTCAATTGTCAACAATTCTGTCGATGCCATTTTCCCTTTCATAAAATCTACATCCAGGTTGATGTTTTTATGGTCCAGCTTTTCAATTACATAATTATTGATAATTACTTTCAGGTCTTTTAAATCCATTAAATAACCCGTTTCCTGCGTAACTTCACCTTTAATCGTTACAAATAAATTGTAATTATGGCCGTGCCAGTTAGGGTTGGCACATTTACCAAACATTTCCTGGTTTTGCTCGGCGCTCCATTCTTCGCGGTACATCCTGTGCGCCGCGTTAAAATGTTCTTTCCGTGTAATATAAATCATCATAAAATAAACTGCTGCAAATATATTAAAACAAAAGTAGCCTGCTGTTTTTAACTTTGCCGTAAATATTACAAATGAATATTCTGCTGGTAGCTGCCACACAGCCCGAAATACAACCTTTATTAGACCATTTTAAAAAAGAAAAACCTTTTGATGTGTTAATTACCGGCGTTGGAATGGTTGCTACCGCTTTTGCTTTAGGTGAACGCTTCGCTCAAAAAAAATACAATTTGGCTATTCACTTAGGCATTGCCGGAAGTTTTGATCGTGATCTAAATTTAGGGGAAGTGGTTGAAGTTGAAGATGATACTTTAGCCGAATTAGGAGCAGAAGATGATGATCGTTTTTTATCAATTGATGCAATGGGTTTTGGAGAAAGTAAATTTTATCCCATCAACTCAATGCTTCTTTTATCGATAAAAAAAGTGCGTGGCATTACTGTAAATACAGTTCACGGCGAAGAAACTTCCATCCAAAAAATAACAGAACGGTTAAACCCACAATTAGAAAGTATGGAAGGCGCGGCCTTTTTTTATGCCTGTAAAAGAAGCATGGTCCCATCCATACAAATCAGGTCGGTGTCAAATTACGTTGAAAAACGAAACCGCGAAAACTGGAAAATTGGATTGGCCGTTAAGAACCTAAATGATTTTGCAATTGAATTAATTAAGAAGTTGTGAGTGCGGCTTGTCATCTCCTTTAGATTAGCAGAACAAATAAGCATCCGCAGGGAGAGATCTTCATCAAAGCAGTTTAGCTTGTATTATTCAAAGAAGATATCTCCCTGCGGAGGTGACAAAAACGCCGAACAAAGCATAAAAACAGATAACCCAAAACACACAACCGAACAACATGAAACTTACCCTCGGCTTTTCGCCTTGCCCAAACGATACTTTTATTTTTGATGCTTTAATTCACCATAAAATTGATACCGAAGGTTTAGATTTTGAAGTGTTTTTTGATGATGTGGAAACGTTGAACCAGAAAGCTTTCCGCGGAGAACTGGATGTTACCAAACTGAGCTATCACGCTTTTGCTTATGTAACAGAACAATATGTTTTGCTGGATGCCGGCAGTGCGTTGGGTTTCGGCGTTGGCCCGCTGCTGATTTGCAAGGATGAAAAGTTTTTGGACCGGCAATATCTAAAATCTCATA
This sequence comes from Mucilaginibacter arboris, assembly GCF_009754915.1. Taxonomy (GTDB): domain Bacteria; phylum Bacteroidota; class Bacteroidia; order Sphingobacteriales; family Sphingobacteriaceae; genus Mucilaginibacter_A; species Mucilaginibacter_A arboris. The sequence goes on from NZ_WPIK01000005.1 coordinate 218,119, forward strand.
TCCAAAACCTTAAAATTGCCATTCCGGGAAAATATACTACTGCAAATTTTTTACTTAGCCTGGCTTTTCCCGAGGGGAAAAATAAAAATGAAGTACTTTTTTCGGAGATTGAAAACCAGTTGCTTAACGGAGAAACAGATTTGGGTCTGATTATCCACGAAAACCGGTTTACTTATCAAGACAAAGGTTTACACAAAATTATTGATCTGGGCGATTTTTGGGAACAGCAAACCGAGTGTGCCATCCCGCTGGGCGGAATTGTAGCAAACAGGAATTTACCGATAGAAATTCAGCATAAACTTAACCGTGTTTTAAAAAGATCTGTTGAATTTGCTTTTGAAAACCCAAAATCCGGACTGGGGTTTATCCGTTCCCATTCTCAGGAAATGAGCGAAGATGTGATGTACAGGCACATCGGCCTTTACGTAAACAAGTATTCTGTTGAGTTAGGTGAAGAAGGCCGGAAAGCGGTTAAAATACTGTTTGCTAAAGCGTTGGCATTAGGCCAGATACCAGAAGTTAGAACGGAACTTTTTTTAACGGCATAATTAAATTTCATTGTTTTTGATTTTTCTCGTATTAAAAGAAAAAAATTGAATCAATAGTACAATTGTATTCGTAAAAAGTATTGTAAAAAGTATTAATTATCATCATAAAAACAGCATGACTAATTTTAATGAAACCAAAAACCTGTTAGAAAACTCTAACTTTTACTATGTAATTATTGCAGGAATGGATAGCAATTACAGTTACGTAAATTCTCACTATGCTTCTGCTTTTGGTTATATTTCTGAGAATATGGTTGGCAAGCCTTATTACATTACTATGCACCCGGATGATAGGAAAGTATGCGAGGAAACATCCATAAAGTGCTTTCAAAACCCAGATAAATCTTTTCCGGCTACTATTCGTAAGCACGATGGCAAGGGCGGTTATATCATTACGCAATGGGAGTACCGCGCTATTTTTAACGATCAAAACGAACCAGACGGTGTATTTTGCATGGGTTACGATATTACTGAATACGTAAGGGCAAATGAGAATTTACAAGTTGCAAAATCTGAAATCGAAGAAAAAAAGACTATTTTAGAACAGATTGGTTGGGAGCAATCCCATGTAATTCGTCGGCCAGTAGCTAATATTATCGGATTGGTAAATATTTTGAATAAAATGGACTTGGACCAGAACATGAGTAATATTTGTGAAATGCTGACAGATAGCGCAGACCAGTTAGATGAAGCGATTAATACGATAGTTAGAAAAACAGAATAACCATACTGTTTTTATGCCTTAATTTTACTTAACGGCTTCTATCCGAAACCAGTCAAAATCAGCATAACCGGAATCATTTGTTTGCGAATCCCGCGTACAAAAGATTCCTATTTTAGCACCGGTCCATTGCCCGGCTTCCGCCTGAAATACTTCGTTTATCTCTGTAAATTTTTGCCCGTCTAAACTATAGCTAAAAGTACACTTGCCCCCCTTTACTAATTTTACCCTGATAAAAACAGTATTGGCGCTCAGTTTTTCTATTGTTTTTTCCTGTTCTGCGTTTCCTTTTCCGGCATTTTTACAAACGGAATAAACTAAGTACAAGCCATCTTTTTTACTTTTGACAGCCAGATCTGCATAACTTAGTCCCATAATAGTTAAACCTGTTTTCTCATTTTCCAGCTTTGCATTAGGATGAAAAGTAAGTTTAGTGGTTGCCATAAATTCATCGGCAGGCAACTTTTGCAACAATACATTCGGTGTATTCCATAAATTAGCACTATCCGGAATGATATCTGAATATATACTCAAAATTCCTTTAGCTGGCTGTAAAAATGCCCATGTTCCTTTTGGGTTAGCCATCCATTGCCATTGCAGGCCTAAAGTGTTTCCGTCAAATTCATCACTTTCTACAGGCGTTTGTATTGGGTAATTTTTGCCTCCAACATTAGGTTTTTTGTAGGATAAAACAGGCTCGCCTTTTCCATCGCCATCATTATCCAAACCAATTACCGGCCAGTTGTTTACCCATTTCATTGGTTGAAGATGTACAACTCGGCCGTAAGCTTCTTTATCCTGAAAATGCAGAAACCAGTCTTCACCAGTTTGTGTAGTTACCCAAGCGCCTTGATGCGGACCATTTACTGTTGATTTTCCCTGATCCATCACTACCTTTCGTTCGTAAGGGCCATACACATTTTTTGATCGTAAAACTAATTGCCAGCCTGTTGATACTCCTCCTGCCGGAGCGAAAATATAATAATACCCGTTTCGTTTGTAAAACTTCGGACCTTCTACAGTCGGATCAGCTTCGTGCCCATCATAAACAATTACACCTTCATCCAAAACCTTGTTTCCGGCTGCATTCATTTCATTAACCGTTAAAATGCTTTTAATGCCTGCGCGGCTTCCTGCCCAACCATGAATTAGGTAAGCTTTTCCATTTTCGTCCCAAAACGGACAAGGGTCGATTAATCCTTTTCCGGGCAAAATCAGTTCCGGTCCGCTCCATTCGCCGGTTATATTTTTTGCTTTAATAAGATAAATACCAAAATCAGGATCAGGGTAATAGATATAAAATTCGTTGTTATGGTAGCGGATGGCAGGCGCCCAAACACCATTGCCATGTTGTGGCTTGGCAAAATGTTCAAATGGTGGCTGCCGTTTTAAGGCATGTCCGATCAATTCCCAATTCACTAAATCTTTTGAATGAAGAATTGGCAGGCCCGGAACATTTTCAAAACTCGAAGAAACCAGGTAAAAATCATCGCCGACACGAATGGCATCCGGATCAGAATAATCAGCATTTAAAACCGGGTTTTTATAGGTTCCATTTCCTTGATCAGAAACCCAAACTTTTGAAATATAAGCCGGTATTGATTTTTCTTTTCTTGCTGATTTTTGTTGTGCAAAAGAAGCATTTGAAATAAGTAGCAATGCAAGCAGGAAAGGATATTTCATTAGATTAAAAGGCTCAGGCAAAAACAGATTATTTTATTTCTTAAGTGGATTCCATGCTTCTTTTGAAGCAAAAATATTGGCAAGCGTATAAGTTTTAGCCTCCGAAGCTGTTAACTGATGCGACCATTTTACTCTTTCACTTACTTTCCCTCCTGGCCCTGTGCTTTTATATTCTGCATAAAAAGCAGTTTTGGTATTGTCAACATTAGCAGGGTTTTTCCAGGGGTCCCAACCTTGCGGCGTTATTTGGCTTCCCATTTCTGTCCGGATAAAAACTGTTTTTGCATTTGGTCGCCAAGGCCTTCCTAAAAAAACTTTTTTTACAGATGTATCAGCAATCAATTTACAATCAAAAAAAACATAACCAAACTTTTGCCGGGGCGTAGTTGATGCAGCCGTGATGTAAGAATTTGTGAGGTTTTTAATGGTACAACTTTGAAAAACACAGGTAGCTTCGCCAAAAATAAAATCAGTTGTACCTTCAATATAACAATCCTGGTAATACTGCCTGCTGGTTTCTGTGGCCGTATATAATGTATCCTGATTGCCCAGCAACCTACAATTTTTAATGATGCAACGGTCGCCTTCTACATGCAAAGCAACAGCCTGCCCTACCCTTCCGGCCGTATTTTCTATTGTCAGGTTTTCTGCGGAGAAATCCCTTCCCTGAACCAAAACCGTGTACGAAGTATAAGTGCTATATTGATTTCTGCCAAAAGCATCTTTACCAGCCGGAAAGCTTTGTCCGGAGTAATTATTATTGCTGATGATGGTATTTTCTTTGTCTTCGCCAACCAAAGTAATATTGGTTTTCCAGGATGGGATAATTAGCTTTTCGTGATAAATGCCTTTTTTTATGTGGATGGTGACCTCTTCCTGCGACAAATCCCGAACTGCATTTACCGCTTCCTGAATGGTTTTGTAATTACCGCTGCCATCCTGCGCAACCGTAAGCGATTTTGGATATGGATACGGCACCGGCTGCGCTGATACTGTTTTTACCAGTAAAAAAAATGCATAGAACAGAATGATCTTATAAATTTTCATTTTGCTGTTAATCTGACTTTGGGTTCCAATTGCCCAATACTGTTTTTATCATAACTTTTTTAGCTTCTTCATCTGTTAACTGTTTTGACCAGGAAACCCTTGTAGCAGGGTTTGCGCCCGGCCCGTAATTTTGATATTCGGAAAAACGGGCCAGTTGAAAATTTTCCAACTTGTTCCATTGAGACCAGCCTTCCGGACGGATTTGCTGCCCGATGTAACAGTGCAAATAAATTACATCAGCATAAGGCCGCCAAGGCCTGCCTAAAGAAGCGCTGTGAATGGTACTGTCGCCAGTTAAAATACAATCATTAAAAACAAACCCAAAAGGATGGTTTTGAGGCGTAGATGCTGCTGTTATATGCGAGTTTTTTTTGCTGTGGATATGGCATTGCTCAAACCAGGCAGTTGCTGAGCCGAAGATAAAATCTGTTGTTCCTTCAATATAACAGTTTTGATAATACTGACGGCTTTTTTCACTGTTTAAAAACAGTATATCCTGGTTGCCAATAATGCGGCAATTCTTAAAAATTGCCCGGTCGCCATCTGCTTCTAAAGCTACAGCTTGCCCGGCTGTAAAACCGGCATCGTTTCGGAAAGTGATATTTTCAGCTTTAAAATCATCTGCCAAAACCAAAAAACTGTAAGACGAACGGGTATCAATATTTTTACCTGTGGAAGTGGTTTTTCCGGGATGATCATCAAAAGTAAGAATGGTTTGAAAGCGGTCTTCACCAATTAAAGTAACATGGTTTTTGGTAGAATCGAGGCGGAGTTTTTCCTGATACAATCCGTTTTTAATAAAAATGGTAATTTCTTTTTTGTTGTTATGCGGAACAGAATTTAAAGCTTCCTGAACTGTTTTGTAATTGCCGCTGCCATCTTTTGCTACCACTATTTTTTGCTGACTAAAAACAGCATGTGTACCCATTAAAATCAGGATAAAACAAATTATTTTCTTCATCTGGAATGCTTCTTTTACCGGTTATTTTTTAGTTGCAACAGGAGGAGATACGATATCATCGGCCAAACCTAAATGCAGCCGTTTGATCTCCGCTAAAACAATTTCTGCTAATTTTCTTGCGCCATAATTGGTAAAGTGTGTATTGTCATGTTGCCCATCGGGATAGTTTGGTTCTTCGCCTGGCTGCAGTTCCATAAACAGCAGCTTTGAATTTTCCGGCCCGTAAGTTTGCAGTAATTCCCGGCTTTTTTTATCCAGATCAATAACCGGTACTTTTAACTGCTCTCCAATTTCATAAACTGCTTTAGAATATTCTACATGTGTTTCCTTGATGTTTCCGGCCTGATCAAAACTGCGCCTGGAAACCGGCGTAATTAAAACGGGAATGCCTTTTTTATTTCTGGTTTCGGTAATAAACCTGATCAGGTTTTTTTTATAATCCGGAACAGGCGTGTAACGATCGGCATATTTCGGTTCTTTAGCCTCATCATTATGCCCAAACTGCATCAGCACATAATCGCCTTCCTGCAAGCTGTCTGCAATTGGCTGCCAGCGGTTTTCACTTAAAAAAGTACGTGTGCTCCTGCCGCCTTTTGCCCGGTTATCTATCGTTACGTTTGAGTTGAAATAATTGGCAAAGGGCATTCCCCAGCCGGTTATCGGAAACCTGTTGGCATCGTACAAACACATCGTAGAATCACCAATTAAATAAACCTTTATTTTTTTAGGCTGATACCAGGCAAATGACAAGAGCAGGAAAACGCCTAAAACGAGGATACTTCTTTTACCCCTATAAATCTTACTTTGCATAAATCATTATTTACTTTTCGGCTGAACAATGCGGTTAGCCAGATCCAGTTTTAATGTTCTAATATCTGCCAAAACAATTTCGGCCATTTTTCGCGCGCCTAATTCGCTGAAATGTGTATCGTCTTCTTTTCCTTCAGGATAATTTGGGTTTTCTCCTGCCTGCAAATGATTATACAAATATTTTGAAGTTTCTGGCCCGAATTTCTGCAACAAGTCCTGACTTTCTTTGTCGAGATCAATTAAAGGAACTTTATTTTCCTGTGCCACTTTTCGCACAATTGCTGCATAAACCGCATGTGTCTCTTCCACTTTTCCGGCAGCATCAAATTTGCGGCGGGCAACCGGTGTAATTAAAACAGGATTTGCTTTTTTACTTCTGGTTTCATTAACAAACCGAATCAAGTTAGTTCGAAAATTGGCTTCTGTTGTATAAGTTGCCTTTGTTGGCACTTCATCATTATGGCCAAATTGGATCAGCACATAATCGCCTTCTTTTAAATCATTAACTACTGGCTGCCAACGGTTTTCAGCAATGAAAGATTTTGTACTTCTCCCGTTTTGGGCACGGTTATCAACAGTAACTGTCTGATCAAAAAAGTAAGCAAAAGGCATTCCCCAACCGGTTTCCGGGTAAGCTTTTACTTGCTTGTTAGCCATGGTAGAATCGCCGATGAGGTAAACTTTGATGTTATTTTGCTGGGTGAAAGAAAACGCAAATACTGCTATTAATAAAATGGCATTAGCAATTTTTTTTGCTGGTAAAAGAAGCATGATAAAATTATTTTTTACTTATTGAAATAAGGGCAAACGACGTTTTTAAGATGAACCATAAATTAAAAAGGCTGCCATTAATGGCAGCCTTTTTAATTGAACAATCATAGGTTAATATCCAGGGTTTTGTGTTAACAAAGGATTTGCTGATAATGTTGCCTGTGGAAACGGTAACAGTTCTCCATGATTTGGTGTGAACAATTGTGCCACATTTGCAATGTAAGTAGCAGAAAGCGAACTTATCCAGGCAATTTTAGAATAGCCTGTTGGTGTTGCAGATGGTGTAGCTGCATATAATGAATTGCTATAAGATACTGTTTGCGAATTATTTAAAGCATACATAGACTGTGGCAAATTAGCATAAGGAGCAGTTTTGTTGAGCATTGCTGTTAAACCTGCACGCGTAGAAGTAATTTTTGTATTAAGCAAATTCCAACGGATCAGATCGTATTTGCGGATTGCTTCGCCCCCGAGTTCAAAAGAGCGTTCATTTACAATAGCATTAAAAAAGTCGTCATGTGTAGTTGGGGTTGTTCCGATAAGTGCAGTACTACCACCAAAACCTCTTGTTCTTACTTCATTAAATGCAGCAATTGCTGTGGTGGATGGTTTGCCGTTTATTTCGTTATCAGCTTCGGCGTACATCAATAAAACATCTGAGAAACGAAGTAATGGCCAGTTTACACCGAAATACTGGGTACCGGTAGTTGAAGCTGACATATAAGAAGGGTTGGCAATCCAGTCTCTTCTGAATTTGCCCAAGCAGGCACTTACTAGCTTTTGTATTGCTTTTGTACCATCCAAGTTAGCATAGTAAGGTGCAATGGTTACATCCCTGCGTGTATCATTTGGATCAAAAGCATAAAAATAAGTTGGCACAAGTAATATACTTGATGAACCATAAGAGGTAGAGCCTACAACCAACCGCGGCCCATCATAATAACCAATTTTACTATCGCTGGCACTGCTTCCGCCGCCCATAGCTACTTCAAACATGATTTCATAGGTAGGGTCCAACGTGTGTGCATCTACATAATTTTTAAACAAATTTTGAAAACTTGTATTTAAAGTATGCTGTTCTCTATGATTCATTAAATCGCTGCACTCATCTTTTGCAATTTGGTAATAAGTTAAATAATCTGATTTGCGTTCCATCATGCCAGAAGTAGTACGCAAAGAATATCCTCCTCTAAACAAAGCAATGCGTGCACGCAGGCCCTTAACTGCCCCTTTTGTTATGCGCTCATCACGTGTAGCAACATCGGTGCGCCATGGCACTATATCTTCCGCTGTTTTTAAGTCATTTAAAATATGATCATAAATTACATCACGATCGGTTTTAGGAATAACCAGTGAGGGCATATCTGCGGATGGTACAAACTGGGCAGGTACATCGCCCCAATTTTTAATCAAATCAAAATAGAATTGTGCACGTAAAGTAAGTGCTTCCCCATACAACCTTTTTAATGCAGCCTGATCTGACGTGCTTCCGGAGGTATATTGCGGCATTAGCGGAATATATTTGATACAGATATTTGCCCTTTCTATACCTGCGTATAAATTGTTTAATGGCGCTTCTATTTGTGCATTCGATGCATTAGCACCATATCTGGCAATATCCCTCCGGTCCCCATCTGCAGATGTGTTGTTTGTTGGCCCTAAAAATTCGTCATTATCTACAGAAAAATAGAAACTCAACCTGATTCCGTAACCAGCATCACCTGCCAGTTTTTGATACACACCTAAAACTACATCGGTAGCTGTTGTAACATTCTGAAATGCTGCGTCTGTAGAAAATGAAGCCACAGGCTTTTCAGTCAGGTATTTTTTACAGGAGCTGACAGACATACTAACTACAGTTAGTATAATCATGCTAAAAGAACTATATAAAAATCGCTTTTTCATCTCTTTTTACTTTTAAATTTACAATGATAAGTTTACGCCTAACAGGTAAGTACGACTGCGTGGATAGGCAGAATAATCTACACCAGGCGTTACACCTGTGGCCCGGCGTGTACTTACATCCGGATCATAACCAGAATAGCTGGTTATAATAGCAACGTTATTTGCGGTAGCATAAACCCTTAGTTTACTTACTTTAATCCTTCTTAAAAAGGCTGGATTAATGGTATATCCTAAAGTCAGGTTATTTATCCTGATAAAAGAAGCATCTTCCAAATTGTTAGATGTTGAATAAAAAGCCGAACTGCCTGTTACTGGTATGGATGTTTTGGCATTTGCGTTTAATGCAGCTAAAGCATCCGGTGCAATACCTACTGCATAACCACCTGATATATATTCTACCTGATTACCGTTACCATCAATTGTTCTCCACCTATTGGCTTCAGCAGCTAATAAATTCGTGTTAGAAGTATAGCCGTTAGAGAATTCAATTTTATTTGCATTCAACACTTTGCTTCCGGCCTGAAAATTAACAAATGCACTAAAATCAAAATGTTTAAAAGTGAACTGCTGGTTTAAGCCGCCGGTAACTTTAGGAATTGTATTGCCCAGAACTGTTCTGTCAGCAGTAGTGATTACACCATCACCATTTATATCTTTATATTTTACTAATCCTGGTTCTGCTACTCCAATTACTTTAGAAGGATCAACCACGCCTGCTTTTAAAGTGTATTGTTTAGTTGTAGTATTATAATTGAAATCAGATACCTGATAAAAGCCATCGTTTACATAACCATAAGCACTTCCAACGGGCTTACCTACTTGTACAATAAAATCTTCGGGGGTTCCTGAAGGCCCGTACCCAGACGATTGCAGATAATAATTTTGGCCTGATGCAAGTGCTAATACCTTATTTTCATTGTACGAGGCATTGAAATTAGCCGACCAGCTAAAATTCTTTTTCTGGATGATTGTGGCGTTTACCTGTGCTTCGATACCTTGGTTTTGTGTTTTACCTACGTTTTGATACTGTGTAGTATATCCAGAGCTTGCAGGGATATTAACAAGAAGCAATAAGTCTTTTGTTACGTTTCGGTAAGCATCAAATGATACCTGTATCCTGTCATTCAAAAAACCAAAGTCTAAACCAATATTTTTTGATACAGTTGTCTCCCATTTTAAATTAGGGTTAGCCAGGTAAGGGGTACTAAAACCAATACTGGTAGTGCTTTCATTTAATGAATACAAAGCATTGGCATTAAATGTAGTTTGTGTTAGGTAATCACTTATACGGTTATTACCTGAAGTACCGTAGCTTAAACGAAGCTTAAGATTGGATAAAGCTTTTATGTTTTTCATGAAATTTTCATCCGATATTCTCCATGCAGCTGAACCGGAAGGAAAATAACCCCATTGATGGCCCGGATCAAATTTCGAAGAACCGTCTGCACGAAGAGTAGCCTGAAGCAGATATTTTTTATCGTAATTATAATTTGCACGGGTAAAAAATGATAATAAATGACTGGTTATATTAGTAACCTGCGGATAGGTTGTTACAATAGTTCCTAAGTTTAACTGGTTTAATGCATCTGTTGCAGCTACACCGGTAGGAAATAATTTAAACTGATTATTTAAACTTTCAGCATGAGTATTATAAAATTCATTTCCTAAAATTAAATTAAGGTCGCCATGCTTAGGATTAGCAGCCGCATTTGAAAAAGTAAGCACATTGGAAAGGTCAAGCGTATTAGTATTAACCGAAATGACACCGGCAAGCGGCTGACCGGCACCATTAACCCTTGCATTAGCCGTTATAGCATCATCAAAAGAATTTTGCTTTTGATTATTATAATCAACACCTAAGGTAGAACGGAAAGATAAATACTTATTAAAAGTGTAGTTACCATAACCGTTAAAATTAGTAACATTGGTTAAGGTTTTCCGGTATTGTGCGCTGGCATTAACAACAGGGTTTATAATACCATAATTGTTTCCTGCAGCATTGGTTTCTGCCAGATAAGCTGGGTCAACTGCAGAATCATCAACACCAGGGATACTAAACGGGCGATATTTAACACTGTTACGCAAGTTACTGTAAGATGAACTGGAGGCAGAGTTTGATGTACCAGAAGAGCTTATTGTAGAATTTGACGTTCCCGCACCATCAACAACTTGTGTATTATAACGAACGTTAAACCCTACTTTTAAATGATCGGAAGCAGTATGGTCAAACCGGAAACTGATTAGTTTACGATTATAATCAGAATTTAACACTGTACCATTCTGCTGGTTATCTGTAAAACTGAAATTGAATTGTGTAACTTTTGTTCCTCCTGTGATACTTAAGTTATGTGTTTGCTGAAAACCTGTTCGACCTAAAGCCAGCTTTTGCCAATCAATAGCAGGAGTATTTTTGTAAGTTGAAAGCCCGGCAAAAGTTGAACCATAATCATTTATAAAATTTGTACTGTCTGCTGTGAAACGATTTCTTTCATACTGATAAACAACAAAATCATAAGGACTCATCACAGCAAGCTCTTTTGCTAATTTATTGATGCCTACAAAAGCATTGTAACTTACCGTAGTTTTCATTTCATGTCCGCCTTTTGTAGTAATGATAACTACACCATTTGCGCCACGTGCACCATAAATTGCTGTTGAAGCTGCATCTTTTAAAACATCAATTGATTCAATATCCTGCGGGGAAATGTTGGACAAGCCATTTTCTACCTGTATACCATCAATAATATAAAGCGGAGAGTTATCCTGTGTTATTGATCCGCCACCACGCACCCTAATTTGTATTTGGGCGTCCGGTGAACCTTCTGACTGGTTGACCTGCACGCCTGCTAAGCGTCCCGCTAAAGCTGCACCGGCAGAATTCAATGGAATATCTTTTAAATCTTTTGCCGTAACGGAAGAAACAGAGCCGGTAAGGTCCCTCCTTCTTACCGTTGCAAACCCCACTGCAACTACTTCATTAAGCTGTACGGCATCGTTTTCTAATGCAGCATTAATTTCATTTCGGGACCCAACAGAAATTTCCTGAGGTTTATAACCAACATAACGTATGGTTAAAACAGCATTTGCAGGAACAGATAACTTAAACCTACCATTAACATCCGTTTGAGTACCAACTGTAGTCCCTTTAACAACCACACTTACTCCAATAAGCGGTTCTTTAGTGCTCTTCTCTGTTATTGTACCTGTAATTTGTCGGCTTTGGCTCCATGCAGAAAGCCCGGTAACAAGCAAGATTCCCCATAAAAGTAAAATTTTTCTCATACTGCGTAATAGGTTTGAATAAGAATAAATAAAATATCTGTCTGAAATAATTAGCTTTGGCTCATCAATAAGCTTACTTAGATCAGGAAAAATATTATTAGGTTTATTGGTCAAGATTACATAGTATTTAGCTAATATCATACAAAAACCTTGTATAAATTTATGCAATCGTTCCCGACGTTCTGTTTTGAAAAGGTTTAAAGAAATTGATAGCAACAATTCAAAAACATAATAACATGTTAATATGAATCGTTTTCCTTAAATTTAACGTTTAACATTATTTGTTATACTATTAAATGCACGAATCAATCACCATAAAAGATATTGCAAAGGCACTCGGCTTTTCTACCTCTACAGTATCGCGTGCTTTAAGGGACAGCCATGAAATTAGTGCAGAAACAAAAAGGATCGTGTTGGAATATGCCGAAAAAATTAATTATCAGCCTAACCCCATTGCTTTAAGTTTAAAAGAAAGAAAAAGCCATTCTATTGGTGTAGTAGTTTGCGAAGTAGCCAACAACTTTTTCAGCCAGGCAATTAGCGGGATCGAATCTATTGCTTATAGCCGTGGTTATCATGTTATTTTATCGCAAACCCATGAATCTTTTGAACGGGAAATTGTAAACGTAAACCACCTGGCTTCGCGTTCGGTTGATGGTTTGCTGGTTTCTTTATCATCGGGTACCATTAATTTAGACCATTTTAAAAAGCTGCATGATAAAGGTTTGCCTATCGTTTTTTTTGACCGTATCCCAAAAGAAATCAATACGCATAAAGTGGCTTCTAATAACTTTGAAGGTGCTTTTAAAGCTACAGAACATTTAATTAATTCGGGTTTTAAAACCATTGCGCATTTAGCCAATGCAGCACATTTATCCATTTCTACAGAACGCCTTGCCGGTTACAAAGCTGCATTGGAAAAACATCAGCTTACGTTTACAGAAGATTTAATTAAATATTGTGGCCATGGCGGAATGGTTTTTGAAGAAGTAGAAACAGCTGTAAAAGAGCTGCTTCACTTAAAAAACAAACCCGATGCCGTTTTAATTACCAGCGACCGCTTAAGCACTTGCTGCCTTACCATTTTAAATCATTTAGGTTTATCTGTTCCGGATGATCTGGCTATTGCAGGTTTTACCAATTCTAACACGGCAGAATTGTTTAATCCGCCGTTAACCACTATCAGACAGCCGGCATTTAAAATCGGGCAATTAGCTACCGAAAAATTAATTAGCATTATCGAAAGCAAATACCCGGTTACCGAATTTACTACCCAGCTGCTTGATACAGAATTTTCTATCCGAAGTTCTTCCGTACTTTCCAGGAAACCTGCTTTGCCTGATGTTTTTTAGCCGGTAAAAGAAGCATCAGTTCTTATCGCCCAAAATAAATGGCACCCCTTTGCTGTTGCCCATAATAATTACTTTAGAATTTGGCGATAAGGCAATTGCTTTTTGCGCTTGTATGGATTCGTACTGCAACTGCTTGTCGGTTAAATTGGTTGAAATGATGCGCTGATAATCTGCAATTCCTTGCGCCTGGATTCTTTTTTGTTCTGCTTCCTGCCGCTCTTTCTGCAATACAAACTGCATTTTTTGTGCGTCCTGCTCGGCATTGATCTTGGATTCGATGGTTGCCCTAACAGATTGCGGCAAGGTAATATTCCGTATCAGAAGTTGCTGCAGTTCCATACCGCGTTTGGCAAAGCTTTCACTGATGGTACGGTAAATTTTATCCTGAAATTCCTGTCGTATGGTAGAGTAAAGCGCTACTGCATCATAATAAACTGCGTTATCCCGAATAGCTGTCCGTGCCACCGGACGTACAATTTTATCTAAATATTCGGGGCCGATATTTTGCAGGATAAAAGGGGTTTGGTCTGCTTTTACCCTAAAAAGTACTGATAAATCTATGGTTACTTCCAACCCGTCAGCAGATAAAATACGGATAGCATCATCTCCTTCTTTCTGCCCTTCGGAAGTAACACCGCTCATGGTGTAATTCTGGGTTTTTACATCAAATGTTGTTACCTCAACCAACGGATTAATTAAATGCAGGCCACTTGGCAGTACATCACTTTCTACCTTTCCAAACAACGTTTTAACGCCAACCTTCCCTGGCTCAATCACTTTAAACATAGAAAAACTTATGCCTAAAAGAAGCATGGCAATGCCAGCTATGAAGATAACCGGAATGTAAGCAGGGTTAACAGAAGGTGTGCGTTTTAGCCAACTGCTAATAACCAGCAGCAGAACACCCAGAATAATTAACAGCATGTATTTTAATTTAAGGAGATTGCTTTTTTTGAAGGGCGCGTACTTCTTTTGCAAGCCGTATTTTTAAAACAACGGTGATGATAATGATAAAAACACCTGCTGCCAGCCAATCGTAACGATGGTGGTTAAAGCTCCAGTAAATCAGGACCGCACATAAAATAATGCCCAGGTTGTAGAGAATATTTAGAAAAAGTTTTGCGCCCATTTTAGTAAACCGGCATTTCAGGGTCAATTTCTTCTGCCCAGGCCAGCATGCCGCCTTTTAAGTTATATAAATTGGTAAAGCCCTGCCCTTCTAACTGCATAATTGCTGCTGCGCTGCGTTTTCCGCTCCTGCATTGTACAATTACAGGTTTATTTTTATCGATTTTGCCGGATTCGATCATGATCCCGCTTAACGGTATCAGTTCGCCGCCCAGGTTAGACATTTCATACTCAAAATCTTCACGCACATCTATCAGTTGAAAATCTTCGCCTGCATCCATTTTTTCTTTTAATTCCTGTACGGTTATTTCTTTCATATTTATAAAATTATACTTCAAAGTTAATGGTTTAATTGATTTAAAAGCAGCTTTTAATAGCTTGAAATAATTTATGCCTGCAAATCTCCGTTCTGCCATAAATACTGTTTTTACAAGGTAAAAAAAGCGGTGCAGATACTGCCATTAGCTTAAACATGAGCTAAGTAGAGCATTTGTTATGTACTTTTGAAAAATGAAACAAATAAACCGTTTTTTTTGGTTCTGTTCCGGCGTGCATGTGGATACGTTAAAAAAGTATCCGATTGAACTGAATAAATATGTAGGTATTGGGGCAACTATATTTTTTACTGCATTATTCGCTGCTTTGTCTGGCGGTTACGCCATGTATTTTGTGTTTAGCGGAAATCCCGGCGCTCCGTTTTTTGCCATGCTGTTTGGGCTGATCTGGGGAACGGCTATTTTCAACATGGACCGTTATATTGTTGGCAGTATCAACAAAAGAGGGTCTATTAATTCCCAAATCTTACAAGCAACGCCACGGATTTTATTGGCTATTATGATTGGTATTGTCATTTCCCGTCCGCTGGAATTGAAAATTTTCGACAAGGAGATCCGCAATAAATTAAAAACATCTTATTTAAAAGGCCAGCGTTCTAAAATTGATACCATGAACATTACTTTTAATAAAAAGTATGGCATGGATTTAGCCAAAGCTGCAGATATCAAAGCGGAAAGGGATTCGCTCGAAAAAGATATTAACCGTTCCCGCTACCAGTTAAACCAGGAGATTTTTGGAGATAAAACCAACCAAACTTCGGGTAAAACCGGCTTTGGTACTTATGCTAAGCAAAAAGATGCTGTACTGAAAGAAAAAGAAGACCGGCTGAAAACAGTACGCGAAGACCAGATCAAAATGGACCAATACATTGCTAACCGAAAAGATGTGGAAGGCGTAACGGATACTAAATTATTTAACGACCGGCAGTTAGACAGCTTATCCAACGTTGCCGGTTTTGCTGATCGGAACTGGGCGCTCGGCCAGTTATCCTACAATCAAAATGGTACGCGTGACCTGGATACTTATCTCGCGCAATCGTTCATCAGTTATTTATTTATTTTGTTTGAATGCTTGCCGGTTTTGGTTAAGCTGATGTCGCCAAAAGGCCCGTACGATGTTGCCTTGGGTAAAACCGAAGAAGCCAATATTCATTTTGCAGAAAAGGATATGGAACAAGATATTACGGTTACTGATGCTGTGCAGGACCATCGCATTAACACCAATATTAACCTTACCAAAAATAATATTAGTAAACGTGCAGAACGCAAACTTATGCGGGAAGATTTGAAAACGTAATGCTTCTTTTACCGCACATTTTATTGTAAGCAATCATTTTCATCAGCCCTCATTTTCGTTACTATTATTCATTCAACATCTATGAAATTAAAACTTTTTCTGCTGCTGTTAATTGGCCTAAACTGCACAGTATTCGCACAAAAACCAGAACAGTTAATCAGCAAAAATGATGTAGAAAGAATAATTAAAACGCTTTCTGCGGATGATATGCAAGGCCGTGCCACCTTTACGCCAGGTATAGAAAAAGCAGCGCGTTTTATTGAAAACGAATACAAGAACATTGAGCTGCTGCCGTTAAGCGGAAATACAGATTACCGGCAAAACTTCAGCATGTTCCGCGTTACACCTGCCGTAACTTTGGTTTCTGTTAACAATACCATTCTTCCAGCAGAAAATGTGATGGCAATTAGCGGTGCAGCTTCTTTTAACTGGGGCAATGATCCTGACGTTGAAATTGTAAAAATTGGTGCTGAAAAGAATTTTATAAACGAGTATAGAACGTTAATCAGCAGTAATAAAAAAACACTTGTGCTGGTTGATCCGCATTTTGAAGCTTTATTTAAACGTTTGGCAGCACGAAACCAACGCGGCAGTATCAGCAAAGAAGCCAACCCAAACCAGCAACTTGTTTTTGTTTTAGGTGATTTTAGCGAGGTGAAAGCTTACGCCGTAAAATATACCGGCAAAGTAGAAAAACTGCCGCTTTTTAATATTGCGGGCATGATTCCGGGAAAATCTAAAAAAGAAGAATACGTGGTTTTTTCGGGCCATTACGATCATTTAGGGATTATTAAGCCAGTTGAAGGCGATTCAATTGCAAACGGCGCCGATGATGATGCTTCCGGAACAACAGCCGTAATTGAGCTTGCTAAATATTATAAAAAGCTAAATAATAATGAACGTACCTTAATTTTTGTTGCTTTTACGGCAGAAGAAATAGGCGAATTTGGCTCGGCATATTTTGCTACACAGATCGATCCGGAGAAAACGATCGCGATGTTTAATATTGAAATGATTGGCAAAACTTCTAAGTTCGGGCCTAATACTGCTTTTATCACCGGTTTTGAACGGTCTGATTTCGGAACGATCCTCCAAAAAAACCTGGAAGGAACAAGCTTTAAATTTTATCCTGACCCTTATCCGCAGCAAAACTTATTTTACCGCAGTGATAATGCTTCCTTAGCTAAAGTTGGTGTTCCGGCACATACCATTTCTACCGATCAGATCGATACCGATAAATTGTACCATACGGTAAAAGATGAATTGAGCTCTTTGGATGTGAACAATATTACAGCTACCATTCGTGCTATTGAATTAAGTTCGAGAAGTATTGTGAGTGGGAAAGATACGCCTAAACGGATCCCGAAACTGGAAGAGTAATGCATTTTATTCGTTCTTTTCTTTTAAGCAGATGTTAAAGGTTAATTTGTATTAAGTATATTTATACATGGAAAGAAAAATGGCGATGGTAGTTACCTTTGTTAAAATGGAAGAGCAAGATCAACTGGATGTACAATTTTGGCAATCGAAACCTGCATCAGAAAGACTTGCAGAAGTTACCCGATTAAGAATTAATTACTATACCTGGCTAAATGGTTCTTATCCGAAAAAAATCGCAAAAGTGGTTGCCAAAAGAACTTTATGATTTTTGAAAAAGATTTTATTGATTTTATTGAATTGCTAAATACCCATCAGGTTGAGTATATAATAGTTGGGGCCCATGCTTTAGCTTTTCATGGACGACCAAGACATACAGGTGATTTAGACATTTGGATTAAACCAAGCGCGGAAAATGCAGCTAAGATGGTAAAAGTTTTAGAAGATTTTGGATTTGGCTCTTTAGGCCTTACAAAAGAGGATTTTATAAAAGAAAATAATATTACTCAGTTAGGCTATCCACCTTTAAGGATTGATATTTTAAATTCAATATCAGGAGTTGATTTTGAAGAGGCTTATAAAGGCAAGATAGATGCAGAAGTAGATAATCTACAAATTTCCTATATCAACATAAATCATTTTATAACAAATAAACAGGCATCAGGCCGTGCAAAAGATTTAGGAGATATTGAAGCACTTAGAAGAAAAACTAAATAAGGAAGAACTTACAACTCCTTCTGCATCACAAAATCCGTTAGCAAGTATTTACCCAAGGGCCGGTCTACTTCTTTTACCACCTTAAAATTCATCTTTTCATAAAAATTTCTGGCTTTGTTTTCGCGGTGAACATAAAGTTGTAAAATGCTTTTTCCGGCTATACGGGCCTGCGTTACTACAAATTCAAGCAATTCTTTTCCATAACCTTTTCCCTGTGCTTGTGGCAAACAGTAAATCTTTTCTAAAATCATGATCTCCTGATTTTCCTGATTTGCAGCAAAGGCGGCAAAAGCTACCGGTAATTCATTCTCCAATAAAAGCAGGAAACTTTGCCCGCCGCTACTGATTTGCTTTCGAAGCTTTTCTTTCGCATAAAACAAATCCAGCATAAATCGAATCTGTTCTTTCTCAAGAATAGTTGTATAAGTAGGCCACCAAATTTTTTCTGCCAATAAATGTATTGCTGTTACATCTGCAAGCGTAGCATGTCTGATTTTAACCATGCATCAAAATTAAACAGAAAAGTAGCTTTCCAGTTCTTCCAAA
This sequence comes from Mucilaginibacter arboris, assembly GCF_009754915.1. Lineage (GTDB taxonomy): Bacteria > Bacteroidota > Bacteroidia > Sphingobacteriales > Sphingobacteriaceae > Mucilaginibacter_A > Mucilaginibacter_A arboris. The sequence goes on from NZ_WPIK01000005.1 coordinate 236,599, forward strand.
GTGTTGGAATTGGTTTGAATATCCTGGATAATTTTCCCTTTTTCCATTAACAAAATACGCTGGCAAACATCGGTAATGTGGTTTAAATCATGACTGGAAACAATTGTAGTCATGCTGTTTTTAAGAGATAAATCTTTGAGCAGGTTTTTTAAACGGATTTGTGTTGTAGGATCGATGTTGGCAAAAGGTTCGTCCAGCATTAAAATTTGCGGGTTTTGAAGAAGACAAGCCGCAACGCCAACTTTGCACTGGTTTCCTTTGGAAAGATCACGGATGTATTTTCCTTTCTGCAGGATTTCCCCATTAAAAAAATCAGTTAACCCGTTAAGTTTTTCATCAACAGAAACCTTGTTTTCGTTATGCAAACTGCCAATAAAATAGAAATATTCTTCCGGCGTAAGGTAATCAATCAAGAAGCCTTCATCTAAATAAGAAGCGGTGTAATCTTTCCATTGCTCATCGTGCATTACATTTTTTCCGTTGGATAAAACCTCGCCGCTTTCCGGCCGGATCAGATCGAGGACCATGCGAAATAAAGTTGTTTTTCCGGCGCCGTTATTTCCAACCAGGCCAACACTTTCGCCTTTTCGGATAGTTAAATGCGGAATATCTACAACCGTTACCCCGGCATAAGATTTTGTTAAGTTTTTAATTTCGATCATGGTTATTTGTTTCTGAAACCTTCAGCAATGGTATATTTTTTCTCCTCAAAATCGGCTTCTAATTGCCTGATCCAGTAGTTCCGCATAAGCACAAACAAGACTCCGGTCAGCCCGATCAAAATCAATCCAATATCCGGATTGCCCAGCCATTTGCCTGGCAAATAAATGAGATAAGGACATAAAATTAACGGCAAACCAAGCAGCAATTGCGTAGCGCCTACACCTTCCCAGTTAAAAGAAGCGCCTTTAGAAAGATCAATCCGTTTATAATTCCGATTAGCGAAAAAGAGCACAATTACTGTATTTACGCCGATGTTCCACAAATACATCATTAAATGTATAAATATAACGTGCCAGCCGAAGTAAACGTAAGGCAGCGTTAGCAGAAAAGCCAGCGTAGAAACCGTGGTAAAAAGTAAAAACTTAGCTTTTAGAAAATCGGAGAAACTGATTTTACTAATTAAAATACCATCAAAATGTGAACCTTGCCAGCTAAACATAAACTGGCCGTAATTAATAATGAAAAGGCCTGTCATAAAAATTGCAGGAAATAGTTTCATACTGTCACTATAGCTTTTATTGGTATAAAACAGTATTCCGTAAAACAGAAAAGCGCCAGTCATTATGATAGAAGAACGGCTTCTTTTATTACGCAAAATGAGTTTAATTTCATTAGAAACCAGATCACCAATCTTACCAAAACGATTAAAGAACGGAATATCAGTACTGTTTTTATAAGCTGCTTTTTTAGAACCAAGCTCTTCGAGGTACAGATTATCTTTTAAGTAGAGAAAATTGATAAAGTACATTACCGCAGCCAAAATTACCGGAAGCAGCGCAAACCAGTAATGCTGAATGATGCCATGGAAAAACCAGGAAGACAGGTTACGGATGGAATATAAGTGCCAGGAAAAATCAGCAGTTGTTAAGAGTATTAATAAGGCAGCATAACCTAAGTAAACCCAGCCATTAAGGTTTGATTTGCGTTTGATGTATAAGCTTAAATAATTGTTAAAAATGGTAAAACCTAAAATTGCAACGATAAAAAACAATGCAGCAGCATGGCCGGCATCCACCCAGATTACTTTAAAAATAAAGGGTAAAAACAGTATTACCGGCCATAAATTAAAAAACGAAAGCAGCGATACGAAAGAGAGGTACCGAACAATTACATTTTTTTTAATACGCAAATGCAGATAAGGCTGCACTTGCAAAGTTGGCAGTTCCTGTAACTGGAAACGCATAAGTAAATCGACCAAAAAATAATATAGAATGGTTTTGGAGAAGGAAGCGATCAAATCTTCATTTGGGGCAACTTCTTCTAAAATTTTATCCATAAAGAAGCCAAGCGCAAGTACGTTCAGCAGCAGGTACAAAATCAGGATAGCCAATACTATTTTTACGGCGATGCTTTTGCCTGCGCCAACGGTACGAAGAAAGGCTTTAATTTCGTGATGGATAAAAATACGGATCATAGGCTTAATTTGCGTGTAAAATAAGTGTTTTAAAAGGACTTAGTGCCTGTTGAATATTGTTTAAATATTTTCTATGCTTCTTTTATCACCTAAAAATCATTAAACCTGTTTAAAACTTATTGATTAAGGTTGTTGCCATGCTTCTTTTATCACCTAAAAATTGGTGTGGCAACTGGTTTTTAATTTGTTCCGGTTAGTGCAGGCACCAATTTTTATAAGGTAAAAGAAGCATGAGTATTTCTTCTGGCATAATTTAAACACAGGCTTAGAAAAAACAAGCATTAGGATTATTGTCCTGCTTATAATTCATGTTTCTATATCAAAAACAGATTTTATCCTTTCTAATATCTGTTCCATTTTAGCTTTCTCAGCAATGCGTGAAATTTTTTTAATAATAAGAACGTTATCGATAACAAGTACTTTTTTACAGTAAACGTACTGTGCGTTATGGGGAGGTTTAAAAGGGATAGCAACATGGCTGTTGTTTATTTCAACAGCTAAAACATTATTATTAGGGTTTTGAGTGGTCAACTGTACAATAATAACATCTGCCGATGTGTTGTTAACCATGGAATTGGACACTACAATTCCAGGCCTTACTTTGGCCCCGTGTTGATTGGTGAACGGAAAAGGCAAAAGCACCACATCGCCTTGTTGATAAACCATTATTCGCGAATTTTACAGATAAGAATTCCAGTAGTCATCCTCCTCTTTATCCCAAACATTTGCCATAGATTGTTCTGATGCCTGCATAGCAAATAAAGTCATTTCTTTTTCTTCAGATTCAGAAATAGCAGGATATGCAGGCAATACCTCTGGCGAAGAATGATCAAGCTTTGTAAATCTGAACTTTAAAATATCAGCCATTTCTTTTAAAAGGCCGATATGCTTTTCATTGAAGTTTTCTAATATAACTCTCATTCCCAATAATGATTACTAAACAAAAGTAGTATAAAATTGAACATCAATTATAGCCGGGCCAATAATATTCTCCGAACCTAATAACCATACTTCTCCTTCCATAAAGCTTTTAAACGTTCTTTAGATTTGGCCTCTGCCGGGTTGTTACCTGGCTCATAAAGTTTTGTTCCGCTGATGGTTTCCGGCAAATATTCCTGCTCGGCAAAGTTCCCTTCAAAAGCATGCGCATACTGATACTCTTTGCCGTAGCCAATGTTTTTCATGAACTTTGTTGGCGCGTTGCGCAGATGCAAAGGCACCGGCAGATCGCCGGTTTGGGCAACCAATTGCTGCGCTTTGCTAATGGCTTCATAACTGGCGTTGCTTTTGGGCGAAGTTGCCAGATAAACTACGGTTTGCGAAAGGATAATCTGCGATTCCGGCCAGCCAATTACGTTTACTGCCTGAAAACAATTGTTAGCTAAAAGCAGTGCATTTGGATTGGCATTTCCCACATCTTCCGAAGCCAAGATCAGCAATCTCCGGGCGATGAACAAAGCATCTTCGCCGCCGGCAGTCATTCGCGCCAGCCAGTAAACAGCCGCATTTGGGTCGCTGCCGCGGATGGACTTAATAAAAGCCGAAATAATATCGTAATGCTGCTCGCCGGCTTTATCGTACAATGCCATGTTTTGCTGCACGTTATCGAGCACTAATTTATTGGTAATGGTGATTTCTTCGCTATCTAAAGCATTTACCAGCAGTTCAAAAATATTAAGCAGTTTGCGCGCATCTCCTCCCGAAAGCCTGATTAAAGCTTCATATTCTTCGACCACTATTTTTTTAGTGCTAAAAACAGCATCGGTTTGAATAGCTTTTTGCAGTAAACCAGTCAGTTCCTGTTCAGTTAAATTTTTAAGGATGTAAACCTGGCATCGCGAAAGCAAAGCAGAAATAACTTCAAAAGAAGGGTTTTCGGTGGTAGCGCCAATCAGCGTTACAATTCCTTTTTCAACGGCGCCTAATAAAGAATCTTGCTGCGATTTGGAGAAACGGTGGATTTCATCAATAAATAAAATCGGCTGCGGCTGTCCGCCTTTTTTCAGAAGCGAAGCTTTTTCAATCACTTCCCGTACTTCTTTTACCCCTGAATTTATGGCGCTTAAAGCAAAAAACGGACGGTGCAAAGATTCTGAAATAATACCAGCCAAAGTAGTTTTACCTACGCCCGGCGGCCCCCATAAAATTACAGAAGGTATATTGCCTGATTCTATCGCCCGGCGCAAAACCGCTCCCGGACCAACCAGATGCCGCTGACCAGCGTAATCATCCAAACTTTTTGGCCGCATACGCTCGGCTAAAGGAGGTAAATTGTTCATAAGGTACAAGTTACCTAAAATGTGCCCTTATGGGAAATATTTATAAACGTTTTTTCGTGGAAGAAATTTTGCAAAGGTTATAGTTCCGCTTTCATAATAAAAGCAAACCAGATAATTTTTACATCTTATTCGATATGCTTGCCGAACAGTTCCCTTTAATTTTTTAAATTTAAAATAGAACTTATCGAATCAACTATTTTGACTTCGGATATAATAATGTTTAAATCAATTTGCGCTTCTTTTGAAGCCTTTTTTACATCCCGCAAAAAAGAAGGCAGATATTCATAAAGCATTATTTTACAGATTTAAGCCATTGTTCAAATTCCTCTGCTTCTGCTTTAGAAACAACAGGCTCATCTTTTACTTCTTCCATTGCTGCTAAAAGATAGGCATCCTCTTCGTCTTCAGAAAGCTCGACCTCAACCACTTTAAAATCAAGTGCTTTAGCCATTTCCGCCAGCCATTTATAATGTTTGCTTTTGATGTTTTCGATCACTAATCTCATAAACAAATATAAGGTTTCTGTCTTAAGAATCCGAGTTTTACGGGACCACTTCAAACAAAAAAAACTGCGTTTTCCCGGTCTTGTTAAAATTATTATCCGTCACAAAAATAATCGATCGGTGCCCGTTTGGTAAAGTCGGGCCAAAAGTGGCGCCTTCTACGTTATCAATGTAAATCTTTAAGTCATCCATATTTAACAACAGTTTTTTGCTGATTAGATGTTTGGGTGGATTTTTAATTAAAGAAGGATTGGCAATTACATTATCAGCGCCGTTTAAATCAGCTAAAAAAACACGGATAACACAACCTGGGTGCCCTTCAGAATAAGACCGCTCGGTTACCAGCAACTGGTTTTGGTTAACGGAAAGAATATCAGGAATACCATTCACTTTAAAACCATTTTCCGGAATAGTTGGATAAGCAACCTGCTCCAGCTTATAAGCATATTGAGCTGTATTTATTTTACTTTTCCAATCGTACTTATAAATCCGGCTTAATGCTTCGTTTGGTGTTACATCAGCCCGCGAGCCATCCTGGTACAGCGGTTCTTCCAAACTTACAAATAAGGTTTTGTAGTTATCGGCAAAAGCCAATCCTTCCAAAACGCCATTTTTTCGCGGTCCGCTTTCCACGGCTTGCATGTGTAAATTAGCAGGCAAAGGAAGTGTATTAATGTATTTTCCGGTAGTAGAAACCATATTAACAAACGGATCAATCAGCAAAGTATCTTTTTGGTTTACAATGCGTTCGCCTTCGCTGCTCCAAACCAGTTGCTTTGATATCGGATCATAACGCAGCGCTTCCGGATCTACCGTTTGCTTGGTATGTTTTTTCATATCCGGGTAAGGCTGGTTATTTTGTTGCAGTAAAGTTGTTACGTTAATAAGTTTGATGCTGTTGATTTCTTTTCCTGCCAAACTAATTTTAGCTGTATAAAAACGCGCCGGGTTAATTTCAGAACGGTCGTCGCTGATGAGGTAATACAGATCGTTTTTCGCATCGTAATCTATCGAAGACAAACCGCCAACAGTCGTATTTTTATATTGAAGATTGTACGGCAGATCGTATTCGTCCAAAAACTGCAACTTGCTGATGGTTGTTGATACTTCTTTTACCGATGTTTTTTTTAGTGTTGAACAAGCCGAAGCAAGCAAAAAAAACACCGGTAAAAACAGCATTGCCTGAAGATGCCGGGGAAGTTTAAATTTTGATTTCATTCAATTATTCTTCTGTAATCTGCAAAACTAAATCATTATAAAACGGCTTTCTCCTTAATCCATTTTTATTTTTTTGATGAGATGAATGCTTCTTTTAACCAACAAAATTTTCATTCCCTTTGTGATGATCTTGCCAGCCGCGATGCTTCTTTTAACAGCATAATTTCTGCGTTCGGCTATCCGCCGTTCTGGGGCCGGCCAAATACATTTGAATCACTCGTTCATATTATTTTAGAACAGCAGGTTTCTCTTGCTTCTGCTTGGTCGGCTTTGCAAAAACTAAAAAACAGAACCGGACAAATTACGCCAGAAACACTTTTGGCTTTAAGCGATGAAGAACTAAAAGCCTGTTATTTTAGCAGGCAAAAAACAGTTTATGCCAAACATTTGGCAGAAAACCTTTTATACGGCGTTTTAAACCTGCAACAGTTAGAACACTTGAAAGATGAAGAAGTGAGAAGCAAACTAACTGCCATAAAAGGTATTGGCAACTGGACAACTGATATTTACCTGATTTTTGTTTTGCACCGAACCGATATTTTCCCTATCGGTGACCTGGCTGTTGTAAATGCTTTAAAAAGATTAAAAAACTTGCCGACTAATACGCCAAAAGAAAGGCTTCTGCAAATTGCAGAAGCCTGGAAACCTTTTCGCACTATAGCTACCATGCTTTTGTGGCACGAATATTTAAGCAGACGGAAAATTAAATAACTTCTCCGGCCCTTTCTTTTTCCTGGTACCGGTGCACTACATCTATCGCATTATCTACAACATCGCTTAAAGCAACAATAAAAGCGCCCGGTTTAGCTATTCGGATGGCATGTTGTATCACATCCATTTCTTTGTCGGCCATTTCATAAGTTCTGTTTAGGCCTGATTCCAAAATACCTTCTTCCATCAGCCTTAAAAGATGTTCTTTGTTGTTTCCGCGCAAATGATTTTCCTGGCGGAGGATAATGTGATCGAACATTTCTGCTGCAATTTTCCCAAGTTCCCTGATATCTTCGTCCCGGCGATCACCTGTACCGGCAATTAAACCTATTTTTTGAGGTGAATCAATTGTTTTCATAAACTGTTTGATGCCGTTAAAACCATCTGGATTATGGGCAAAATCGACCATAATCTTAAAATCCCTGAAATCAAAAATATTCATGCGTCCAGGTGTTTGCGCAACCGAAGGAATAAAGGTTTCGAGCGAAGTTTTAATATCTTCTGTACGGAAACCCCAAACAAAAGCAGCAAGCGTGGCAGCCAATACATTCTGGATCATGAAAGCAACCGTACCGCCAAAAGTTAACGGGACCTGTGCTGCTTTTTGTACCCGTATTTTCCAGTTTCCTTTTTTGATGGTGATGTAAGCATTCTCGTAAATACAAGCAATATTGCCCTGGCTGCAATGGTTTACAATTACCGGGTTGCTTTCATCCATACTGAAATAAACCACATTGCACCTGGCTTTCTTGCCGATCTTAACGCAGTAATCGTTATCGGCATTAATTACCGCCCAACCTGTTTTTTTTACTGAATTGATCACTACTTCTTTTACCCGTGCAAGTTCATCAAGTGTATAAATATCGTTCAGCCCTAAATGATCTTCCTGGATGTTAGTAAGTACACCAATATCACACTGGCTAAAACCTAAACCTGAACGTAAAATCCCGCCGCGTGCCGTTTCCAGCACAGCAAATTCTACCGTTGGGTCTTTCAAAATAAATTCTGCACTAACCGGGCCTGTAGTATCACCTTTTAACATTTTTGTGTTTTGCACATAAATGCCGTCTGAAGTGGTAAAACCAACACGGTAACCATTATTTTTTACAATATGCGCAATTAAACGCGTGGTAGTAGTTTTACCATTTGTTCCGGTAATGGAAATGATAGGGATACGTGCCGATTTTCCATAAGGATACAACATATCGATTACGGGGGCTGCAACGTTACGGGCCAAACCTTCACTTGGTGCCAGGTGCATCCGGAAGCCTGGCGCTGCATTTACTTCTAATACTACGCCACCATTTATGGTAAGTGGTTCCGTTAAATTTTGTGCCTGGATGTCAATGCCGCAGATATCCAAACCAATAATCCTGGAAATCCGCTCGCTGATAAATACATTTTCCGGGTGGACCATATCGGTAACATCGATGGAGGTTCCGCCGGTACTAAGGTTAGCTGTTGATTTTAGGTAAACAATTTCTCCGTTTGCCGGAACAGTTTCAACTGTATAACCTTTTTTATTCAGTAAATCCACTGAATCGCGATCGATGGAAATTTCGGTCAGCACATTTTCGTGGCCGTAGCCGCGCCGCGGGTCTTGGTTTTCCAGATCGATCAACTCCCGGATCGTTTTAATACCATCACCAATAATATGTGCCGGAACACGCAAAGCAGCAGCAACCATTTTATGGTCAACCACAAGGACCCGGAAATCATACCCGGAAATAAATTTTTCTACAATTACCTTTCGGGAAATCCTTGCTGCGTGTTCAAAGGCAGCCTCTGCTTCCTCTTTAGTTTTAACATTAATGGTTGCTCCACGTCCATGATTACCATCCAACGGTTTGAACACCAGCGGAAAACCAACTTTATGTATAGCCAGGTCAACATCATCAACTGATGTGATGGCGATCCCTTTTGCAACCGGAATAGCCTGCTCTTCTAAAAGCCGTTTTGTTTCTTCTTTGTTGCCTGCAAGGTCAACGGCAATGCTGCTTGTTTTCTCCGTCATGGTTGCCCGGATACGCATTTGGTTTTTACCATAACCCAATTGCACCAAAGATTGGTTGTTCAGCCTGATCCATGGAATATCGCGCGCTATTGCTTCTCCCACAACAGAGCCGGTACTTGGCCCTAAACGGGTTTGCTCCCTTATTCTTTTTAGTTCCCGGATATCTTCCTCCAGATCATATGGTAAGTTATCGATCAAGGCTTCCGCTATTTTTACGGCAGCTTCTGCTGCATGAACGCCTACTTTTTCTTCTTCATAGTTAAAAACCACATGGTAAATACCTTTGGTATGGGTTTCACGGGTACGGCCGTAACCGGTTTCCATTCCTGCTAAGGTTTGTATTTCCAAGGCAATGTGTTCAATTACATGACCCATCCAGGTACCTTTTTTTACCCTTTCAAAAAAACCTCCGGGAACACCCGGCGAACAGCGATGGCTATACAGGGAAGGAATTAAAGCTTCCAGCCTTTCATAAAACCCTTCGATCATGTTGGTTGGCCTTTCTTCCAGCTCCTCCAGGTCTAAGCGCATTTGTATCAACTTTTTCCGGTAAGTACTCCAAATATTTGGCCCTTTCAGTACCTGAATTTTTTCTATCTTCATAAAATATATGCTTCTATAGCTTCTTTTAAACAGGTATTTTTAATAAAACACTTGCAAGTAAATAAGTTTTTGGATAAAAATGTAATTAATCCTAACTTATTTAGGCCTTACGCGGTTATCTTTGGAAAAATACCTTAAATATTTGATTGATGATCATACCAAAAGGAAAATTAATAATTATTGGCGGTGCCGTTGACTTGGGTACGAACATTAGTGCGTCAGAAAATATCAAACAACCAGACCATCTTCGGTTTTTTGAACATGGAATTTTAAAACGGATTATTACAGAATCTGCCCATCCATATAATCCGCTGGTAGAAGTAATAACCACCGCATCACGAATCCCGGAACTGGTTGGCGAAGAATATATCAGGGCTTTTAACCAGCTTCATGTTGAAAATGTAAATGTTCTGGACATTAGAAGCCGGGAAGATGCAGCCAATGCAGCGTATTTAGAACGTATAAGAAAGGCAGATGTAGTGATGTTTACCGGTGGGGACCAGCTTCGTTTAAGCTCTATTTTTGGAGGGACTGAATTTTTATCGATACTGAAGGAGCGCTATTTTCATGAACATTTACTGATAGCCGGAACTTCGGCCGGTGCGGCGGCGGCTTCGGCCAATATGATTTACCGTGGCGAAAGCAATGATGCCATGATTAAGGGAGAAGTACAAATTACAGCCGGGTTAGGTTTTATAGATTCGGTTATTATTGATACCCATTTTGTGCAACGCGGCCGCATTGGCCGTTTGTTTTATGCCGTAGCCAGCAATCCCGGAATTTTAGGGATTGGCTTGGGCGAAGATGCCGGTTTACTGATTACTGAAGGTAAAGTAATGGAAGCTATAGGTTCTGGTCTAACTATTGTGGTGGATGGAAGGAACATTATCGAAACCAATATTTATGATGTAGAAATGGGTACAGCCGTTTCTGTTGAAAACTTGAAAGTGCATGTAATGTCTATTTGTGATAAATTTGATTTACGCTTACATAAATTATTCATTAACCAGGCAGTTAAAGTTGTAAATGCCCTATCTTTAAATATTCCAGACAGCGACCAATAACATGAAACTGATTATTCACGGCGGATTTTTTAGCGAATCTGGCACGAACCAGGAAGTTAAAAAAGCAAAACAGGAAGCTTTAGCTACCATAGCCGAAGCAAGTTATACTTTTTTAAAAACGCACACAGCAGTACAAACTACTGTTTTTGCAGTATCTTTATTAGAAGATTGCGAATTATTTAATGCTGGTTACGGTTCGCAAATCCAAAGTGATGGTAAAATCAGGCTAAGCGCTGCCTTAATGGATGGAAACACAGAACATTTTTCAGGCGTTATCAACGTGGAAGATGTAAAAAATCCGATTCAGGTAGCCGAAAAATTATTGCCTATGCAAGACCGCGTACTAAGCGGAAGCGGTGCAAAAGATTTTGCAATGGAGCATGGCTTTCCTTACTTTAATCCGCAAACACCACAACGTAAACAGGAATATGAGCAAAAACTACAAAACTCTGTCCGTTTAGGTACGGTAGGCTGTGTCGCTTTGGACCAGCATGGTGACCTGGCAGCAGCTACCTCAACCGGAGGCAAAGGCTTTGAAATCCCTTGCCGTGTTAGCGATTCGGCTACGGTTGCAGGTAATTATGCCAATAGTTTTGCTGCTGTCTCCTGCACAGGTGTAGGCGAAGATATTATGAGCGGCGCCGTTGCTGCCAAAATTGTAACACGGGTAACCGATGGTTTTAAACTGAGTGATGCGTGTGAAAAAACTTTATCAGAATTAAGCGCTTTTGATGGTTTTGCAGGCGTTATCAGCATAAAATCAAATGGAGAAATTTATCATGCCGATACCCATCCCTACATGGTTTGGGCTTGTTATGATGATGGGCTGGAAGTTTTCGATTAAAACAAAAGAGATTTGATATTACCCTGATAATCCACTGCCCATAAAATTTAACCTTTGTAATACCAATCATCATTATGAAACTATTTTTAGCTGTTTTTATCAGTCTTTTTTCGTTAAAAGTTTCTGCGCAATGGCCAGCTAATTTACCCTGGCATAAAAATCATGAGCGTTTACCACAACTTATTAAGCCCTTACTTCCAGTTGAAACGGTTCCCGAAACATTTTCATCAAATGCTTCTTTTAACGGGTTTAATACCCAGTTGGCCCGAAGCCGTTACCGTATAAATGCCGAAGAAGCTTTTATTATGAAAAATTTGCGCAGAAGTATGCGTTATGGCAGCGATAGTATGCGCGTACAGTTTAATAAGCTCGCCAATTTTTACTTCAGCCAAAACCGTTTTTCTGAAGCAAAATGGTATGTGTTACGAAGCAACGCCATTGCAAGGCAACAAAAAAACTATGAAGGGATTATTGGTTCGTTATTGGTTTTGGCAGATGTTAAATCTAATTTGGGCGATTTTAAACAGGCAAATGCAGATCTGTTTGAAGCAAAAACAATTGCTGCTTCCCACAGCATGGCACCAGATTTATTACTGATTGAACAACATTCTAAACAAATCCGGATAAATAAAGAAGTGGGCATCAAAGCAGAAAACCATTACTCAGACCTTTTGTAACAGCAATTAATCCGGTTAATACCTTTGCGTTTCTGCATAAACCTAATGCTTCTTTTATCGTATAAAAACCACATCTGGCGTAGCTATATATTGTTTAAGCACAAAAACAAGCAGAAACGCTGCGAAAAAATCAAAATATAGTTCAGTTTAACTTGCAACTCTGTTAATTGATATAAACAAATTGTATTTTTACGAGTTAATGTAAAACAATTATTTAAAATCTAAATCATGGCAAAAGCTAAAAAAGAAGAAACAGGCGGTGGTATAACTGCTTATTCTGTTAAAACAAAAACAAAAAACGTTCCAATGGTGGACCCTGTTATCAATGTTAAATCCGGGAGATATATTGCGGTAGGAAAAGATGCCGACGGAAATAACATGGCCGCTATTTTAGGAAAAGGAAAAGCAGAAGAACACATTAACAGCGGACATGCTAAAAAAGGCGAAGGCTGGGATTAACCATACTGTTTTTATACAGTAAAATTCTACCAAGCTGTTGTTACATCGTAACTGCTTTTTTAGTTATTACAACCTTAAGCTATACTGCCAGATAACAATTAATTGTTATCTGGCAATTTTATTAAATCCAAACCCTGTATTTCTTTTTCTGTTCCGGCTTAAATTGTACCTCCTTTAACATTAACCAGGCGATCATGAAAAATATATGCTACCTGATATCCGTGCTTTTCTTTTTTAGCTATTATCAAACTAAAGCCCAAAATAGCACTACAGCTATTAACCAGGTTTTACAAGCTTATTTTGGAGTAGAAAAAGCTTTGGTTAATGATGATAGCGAAATGGCCAATAAACAGGCAACTGTATTGGTTAACGCAATAGAACAGGTTAATGCGTCAAAATTAGATGACAGGCAAAAAGCCGACTGGACAAAATACAACGAAAAATTGCGTTACAACAGTCAGCATATCAGTGAATCTAAAAGCATAGCCCATCAGCGGGAACACTTTGCTGCGCTTTCTGATGACATGTATTCCTTATTCAAAAATTTTAAAACCCACCCTACCATTTACCGCCAATATTGCCCCATGAAAAAGCAATACTGGTTAAATGATGCTGCTACCATACAAAACCCGTATTATGGCAAACAAATGCCGGATTGCGGAAAAGTTACAGAAAAGATGGCTGGAAGCAGTTCAGTAATCCTGATAAAATAATTAAAACTTTGGGTAAAACTGTGTTTAAATCCACGTAATCAAATTATTAAAAACCATGTAATGCTTTTTCGCGTTGTTAACAAATATAATTCGAATTACTTCCCAAAAATAAGATGGTAAATAAAACAATATTGGTGTGTGATGACGATCAGGACATTCTTGAAATGCTTGTATTTGTATTGGAAACTTACGGCTACCGTGCAGTAGCAGAAAGCAACAGCCCGAATATGTTTAACGCGATCAAGAAAGAACATCCGGGTTTGGTTATTATTGATTTATGGATGCCATTGATGACGGGCGACGAAGTAGTTAAACAATTAAGAAAATCACCTGAAACAGAGCGTTTACCGGTAATTGTCATTTCTGCCAATATAGATGGTAAAGAAACGGCCGATAATGCAGGCGCCAATCATTTCATCAGTAAACCTTTTGATATTGTAAACCTGATCGATAAAGTAGAAGAATACTACGCCCAGGCCAGCTAATGTTTTATGCCGATAAAAGAAGCATTAGAATTTAACCTTTCGGATTTTTTATAAAAACTGCTTTCCGGTTAATTTTTTTCCTCCCAATATCTTTTCTATTTATAAAGCTAAAATTCTGTCTGTTTGGCTCAATATTTCGTCGGCTCTGATTATAATTTTTCACTACTGCTTACCGACAGATTTTAAACTCTTCAAAAATTTTCTTTCAGAAAATGGAGGTATCAGATGATAAAGCCTTGCTGAACCTTATTTAAAACTATTGTTCCTTTATCGGATTGCTTTTTTATTATGAAGTTATTTAAACTTTTTTTCTGGCACTCTTTTTTGGGCCGATGCTTCTTTTATCGCCTGAAAATGCTGGTCGTTAAATTTTGATTTTTTAGGCTGATGCTTCTTTTATCAGCTAAAAAATATTAACCATTCACTAACACCAATTTTACCCGATAAAAGAAGCATGGGCACCAAACCTGTGCATGCCGGAGGACCAAATTTAAATTGGTACCAAAAAGTTTAAACAACCTCTATTTTTATTTAAAATAATTCTAAATAATATTTGGGTTTTTGTCTTAGAAATTTATCTTTGCCGCCATATTAGAATTGATCTAAATAATAATAGTCCTAATCTTTGACTCATGATTAAAAAAGCTTTACTTCTTTTACCACTACTTTTTATATTGATTTATGCGGATGCACAAACGCTTACCGGAAGAATATCAGGAAAAATAAAAACGAGCGATGGCCAACCCGAACATCGCGTAACCATAACAATTAAAGAATTAAACAAAATTGCTTTTAGCAGAGAAGATGGCAGTTACACGTTTAACAATGTGAAACCAGGCACTTATACGCTGCGCGTTTCCTGCGTGGGCTGTAGCAATAAAGAAACAACCCTAACGGTAGTTGCAGAAAAAACAGTAATAGCAGATTTTAATCTGGCCGAAAGCACTTCCAACTTAAAAGAAGTAAATATTAATGCCAATAAAAACAGTAATAACATACCGGTAACACTGGGCAAAGCAGCCATCAGCCCTTTAGACCTGCCACAAAGCACAGGTATAGTAACCAGCCGGACCATTGAAGACCAGCAGGTTAACCGTTTAGGCGATGCTTTAAGAAATGTAAGCGGGGTTTCCTTAACACAAACCCGTGGCGGAGTTTCCGAATCTTTCTCTGCACGCGGATATACCATTGGCATTGCTGGCGCATCCGGAAGTATTTTTAGAAACGGTGTATTAACTAATACAGCAGGTTTCCCGGATGCCAGCACATTAGAATCTATTGAAGTTTTAAAAGGAAGCTCTGCCTTACTTTATGGAAACACTTCCGGCGGGCTGGTAATTAACCTGGTTACCAAAAAGCCCAAGTTTGATTTTGGCGGAGAAGTTGCCATGCGTTACGGAAGCTACAATGATTATAAACCAATGGTTGATGTTTATGGCCCGATCAGTAAAAATGTAGCTTTTCGTGTTATCGGAAGTTATGAAAACAGCGGCAGCTACCGTGATCAGGTTAAAACCAAAATAACTAACTTTAGTCCTTCGCTGCTGTTCAATCTCGGCCCAAAAACAACATTACTGGTAGAAGGCAATTACTTTAAAGCAGATCTAACACCTGATAACGGCGTAGGAACTTTAAATAACGGCCGGTTTATTCCTGATGTTCCCCGTTCGCAATATATCAATACCAACTGGGCATATAGTAATTTAGAACAGGGAACCGGCTCAGCTACCTTAAACCATAAGTTCAACGATTCCTGGTATTTAAATGCAATTGGTTCTGTACAAGGAACAAGCGTTAATTCTTTCGGCTCCAGTTTGCCTAATAATGTTGGCGCAGACGGAACCTGGAACAGAGGTTTAACCCGCGCTAAAACTTATGAAGGTGATTATACCGGCCAGGTTAACCTGAACGGCAAATTTAAAACAGGTTTTTTAAGCCATCAATTATTGGTAGGAACAGATTTTGCAGAAGTGTTGAATGTAACCAGAAATTTTGCGATCAACGGCATAACAGCTACCAATACTGTTTATGATAAGATCAATATTGTTGATCTGAATGAATATCCGGTACGCACGGATATGCCAAATTCTACTGATACTTTACGTACCAAATCGCCTTCTTACCGTTTTGGTTATTATGCACAGGATCTGATCAGTATCACCGATAAATTTAAAGTATTGGCTGGCTTGCGTTATTCAATCGTAAAAACAGAACAAACTTCTATCTCGAATTTAAAAACCGGTTTGGATAGCAGAGGAACGGCATCAACTAAAATAGATAAAGCTTTTTCACCAAAGGTTGCTTTAATCTATCAGCCGGTTAAAACAACTTCTGTTTACGCCACTTATAGCAACAACTTCAACACCAATTCTACCTATACAGATATTTACGGGGCAACTTTAAAACCTTCAACTGTTGATCAATACGAAGCAGGTATCAAGAATGACCTTTTTAACGGAAAGCTTACTGCAAATTTAAGTGTTTACCGGATTACCAACAGCGACTTAGCTATACAAGCACAGTTTGACAGTAACGGAAACCCAAATACAGTATCAACCGTTAGAGAGTTTAGCGGACAAACAAAAAGTGATGGTTTTGATATAGATATTAACGGAAATATTTCCAAAAACTTCTACTTTGTTGCTGGCTACGGCTACAACTACATTCGCTACACTAAAACAACGGGCTCAACGGGTTCTTACATTGTAGGCGAACGTTTGGTAAACAGTCCTGCAAATACGTTTAACGGAAGTTTGTTTTATACCTTTGATCTTCCAGCCTTACGCGGATTAAAATTAGGCGCATCAGCATTTTATACCGGTTCCCGTTTTGGCGGATATAACAATACGGTTAATCAAACGCAAAAATATAGCCGTTTAATCCCTTTAAGCGGTTTTACAACGGTTGATCTTTCTGCCGGATATGCTTACAAAAGATTTTCCCTGTTAGGTAAAATCTCCAATATTGGCAATA
The DNA here is from genome assembly GCF_009754915.1 of Mucilaginibacter arboris. Lineage (GTDB taxonomy): Bacteria > Bacteroidota > Bacteroidia > Sphingobacteriales > Sphingobacteriaceae > Mucilaginibacter_A > Mucilaginibacter_A arboris. The sequence continues at coordinate 253,279 of NZ_WPIK01000005.1, forward strand.
CTTTGAATTATCTGATCCACGATAATTACAGCATTACGCCAATTCCACCACGTCAATTTTTAACCACACTGGCTTATAAATTCTAATTAAAATCTAAAAAACGGCTTATTAAAAAACAGACACCAGCAACGGTGTTTGTTTTTTGCAGATAAAAACAGCATCATGAAAAAATTCTTCCGCAGCATTCACCTTTATTTAAGTTTAGCAGCAGGCATCTTCATTTTTTGCTCCTGCCTTACCGGAACAATAATGGTTTTTGAAGAAGAAATAGAACATGCGCTGCACCACAATCGCTATTATGTACAACCCGAAGCCACGCGTTTACCTTTATCTCAACTGGTTTTTAACACGATAAAAGAAGTACCAAAAGCCAAACTGGCCAATGTAAAAGTTTATACTGAAGCTGACAGAACGGTAGAAATTGGCTTGATTGTTCCGGAGAAAAAAGGCGGAAAAGATGGAAAAGAACGCGGACAAAGGGCTGGGGAGCGCAGAAATGATGGCCAGCAAACAGGAAAGCAGGCTAGATTAAAAGGTAAAAAACCGGAAGAAGGTGGCAGGCCAAACCTTACCGTTTTTGTTAATCCTTATAACGGCGAAGTGATCGATCAGTTTAACCGGCGCAAATCTTTTTTCTTTTCGGTCGAGATGTTCCACCGCTTTTTATTAGCTGGTAAAAACAGTATCGGCAATAAAATAGTAAGTTTTTCAACATTGTTTTTCTTATTTATCCTGATAACAGGCGTGATTTTATGGTGGCCGAAAAACAAAAAGATCATGAAGCAGCGCCTGCAATATAAATGGACCGGCGGATGGAAACGCTTAACGCACGACCTGCATATTGTTACCGGTTTTTACACTTCTGTTTTTTTACTGGTGATCGTTTCATGCGGGTTGATCATGACTTTTCCCTGGGCCAACAAATTATTGTTTACGCTTACCGGTTCTACATTTTCTCAGGAGCAGCCCAAACAGCCCGCATCTGTTTACCAGGCCGGATTAAAACCGTTAACAATAGACCAGATAGCAGCAAGCAACACACGGGAAATTGAAAATACAGCATCTTACACCATTCGTGCCCCACGTGATTCATCCGGTACTTTTGCCCTTAACGTGCTGCCAAAAGGAGCAGTAGAAACAGCTTCGGATACTTATTTTATCGATCAATATTCTGGCAAAACCATCAGCGTGCAAAAGTTTGCCGATAAAAGCGCCGGGCAGCGCGCACGTGCTTTTGTAAAGCCGATCCACACCGGTTCTGTTTATGGTTTACCAACTAAAATTATCAGTTTTATTGTTTGCTTGTTATCCCTTATTTTCCCGGTAACCGGCGTAATGATGTGGCTAAACCGGATTAAAAAAAGGCCGGTAAAAAAAGCACCAGCCAGTATGCTGTAGGTTGAACTTAGTGCTGGTTACATTTTAAAGCCCTGAAGTTGTTTAAACTTCTTTTTCCGGTCCTCTTTTTTTCTGGGCCGATGCTTTTTTTATCGCCTAAAAAATGTTAACCCTAGTTTTTTTGATTCACTAACTGACCTATAAGGTTTTGAAAACCTTATAGGTCAGTTAGTGATTATAGGTCAATAGTGATTAACTTCTTTTTTTGGCTAAAGCCGCTACCGGTGTTGATACAACCCACGGCCTAAAGGCCATGGCAATTTTAAAGCCTGGTTTTACGACAGATATTGGTTTACCAATGCTGGACCGCCCTGTGCCGGCACAACGTCCTTTTATGTTCAACTTACCGTTGCCACGGCCTTCAGGCCGTGGACGAAGGATAACCGAAAGCAGGCTTTAGCCAAAACACACAAAACAAAAATCAGGGCATCAAAGGAATATCAAACAAAAGGACAAAATTTTAACAGGCCCTTAATCTTTGGTTTTGGTTTTTTAAGCCGATGCTTCTTTTATCACCTAAAAAATGTTAACCCTAGTTTTTTTGATCGATTAAATGTAACACCAATTTTTACGGTTAATCACTAAAGACCTATAAGGTTTTGAAAACCTTATAGGTCTTTAGCCAATACATACACCAAGTTTTACCCGGTAAAAGAAGCATCAAAAATAGTTGAACGAAGTTAGGCAAGGCTTAAATGATCACTTCACCTCATCGCCTTCTTTAATTTCATCTGTTCCCTGCAATACAATCCGGTCGTTAGCTTTAAGTTTGCCAAAAACTTCTGTTGAATCATGTGTAGATAATCCTTCCTTTACATCAATAAGGGCCGCTTTGCCTTCACGAACGGCTACTACGTATTCGCGTTCTGTTGAACGTACAATAGCACTGTTAGGAACCAGTAAGGATTTAGCCCCTGATTGCATGGGTATATGCACTTCGGCATACATGCCTGGTTTAAGTTGCCCGTTTGTGTTGATCACATCTATTTCGATCGCTTCCTGACGCATACTTCCTAAAGCATTAGCAGAACGGCTGATCTTAGCGGTATGCTGCTGGCCGGGCATCGCATTAAATGTAAACCGGACAGGGCTTTTTAAATCAACCTTGTCCACATAATCTTCTGGTATATCAACTTGTAAACGCAATTTCCGTGTATCCTGCAAAATTAGCATGGGCTGATCTGTAGATTTGCCGGGAGCAACCAAAGCACCGGGAGATATATTCCGCTGAATGATCATGCCATCAAAAGGTGCATAAATATTAAGGTAGCCTATCATAGTACGAACAGATGCCACGTTTGAACGCTCGGCATTAGCGATAGCCGCATCAGCTTTCATTCTTGACAGAGCGTTATCTAAATCAAGCGGTGAAACCGAACCTGGCTCAGTTGCTGCTTCTTTTAACCGCTGATATTTTTCTTTGCTGGCCGAAGCGGTTTCCTGCGCTTGTAAATAACGTGAATTTGCGGATTGGAGTTGCGATTGCATTTCGGGAGCTTCCAAAGTAACCAGCAACTGGCCTTTTTTAACTATGGAGCCACGATCAACATAAACCTGTTTAACAAACCCGTTTATTTTTGGAAACAGGTTAACTTCATTAAAAGGCTTTAACTGCCCTGGTAAACGGGCGGATGATGATAATGCTTTTTCTGAAACCGTACCAAGCTCATGCTCCCTTGTTGTTTTGCTTTTTTCGCTTACAGTTATATCAACCGGTTTTTGGTTGCCTGAACAGGCATATAATAAAAAGCTGGTAGCAGCTAATAAAATTATTTTAAATTTCATGATGTTTATGCGTTAACAGGTTCGGGTTTAGTTTTAGCTTGTGTTTCTGGTTCAGTTTCACTTTCAGGCATTAAGGCAGGCGAATCATAAGTAGTCTTATCCTGTACCCAGGCAAATACTTGCGGCAGGATAAATAAGGCGGCCAGTGTCGAGGCAAACAAACCGCCGATTACAGCGCGGCCTAATGGTGCCGATTGTTCGCCAGCTTCTCCCATGCCGGATGCCATCGGGACCATTCCTGCAATCATGGCTAAGCTGGTCATTAAAATTGGGCGCAAACGGATTGAGGCACTGGTTACAGCAGCTTTGGTAGCATCACGGTATTCTAATCTGAGGTTTTCTGCATTGGTTACAATCAGGATCGCGTTAGCTACTGAAACGCCAACGGACATGATCATACCCATATAAGATTGAAGATTTAGTGTAGAACCAGTGATCAGCAGCATAATCAGCGAACCAAAAACGACAGCAGGAACCGTAGAAAGCACCGTTAACGAAACTTTAAATGATTGATAATTAGCTGCCAGCAGGAGGAAAATAACCAGAATTGCAAATAGTAAACCATTTTGTAAGCTGGACAAAGTATCAACCAAAAGCCCAGACATACCACCGATGGTAGCCAATAGTCCTTTTGGCGGTGTCCCTAATGATGCTACCGCTTTTCTGACATCTGAAGTTGCTGTGGCTAAGTCCGTTTTATAGATATTGGCACTTACCGTGAGAAAACGGCGGGGCCCGCTGCGGTCGTACTCACCGGGAACATAAGTAGTTTTAAAAGTAGCAATATCGCCCAAAACCGGACTGCTTTGCCCTTTAACTAAGGGAACTTCTTTAAGCTGGTCCATCGTGTTCATCACATATTCCGGCACCTGCACCTGTACCTGGTAAGTGTAAGCACCTTTTTCATCCAGCCACAAATTTTTCTCGGTAAAACGGCTGGAGGAAGTACTGGCTGTTACAGAACGGGCAATCTCTTTGATATTTAACCCTAACTGTGCCGCTTTTAACCGGTCGAGCGTAATCGCAATAACCGGAAATTTTAAGGGTTGCACAATTTGTACATCCCGCAGGTAACTAATCTTTTTGAGCTTATCAACCACTTTATTAGCATAACCTTCAATTTGCTCCATATCTTTTCCGGCAACCTGCACTTCTATAGGTGTTGATGCACCCTGGCTCATGATCTTTTCAGTCATGTCAATAGGCTCAAAAGTGATTTGCAGTTCCGGCAGCTCATGGGCTATATTTTTACGTAAGGCGTCTTTCAGCTCATCCATGTTCACCTTATAATTTTCATCCAGGTTTACCTGCAGAATGGCTTCATGGGTACCGGTATTAAAAATATATAAGTTACTGCTGCCATAACTGCTCGGGATCAGGCCGATATAGCCGGATGTAATTTTTACATGATTGTTAACCGTTTTGTTAATGATCTGCAGTACCTGCTTAAACTTATCCTCCGTGCGTTCGAGGCGCGTTCCTTCGGGCTCTTTGATCCGCATCTGGAACTGTCCGTTATTTATTTTAGGCATCATATCTTTTCCTATGTAAAAGAAGCATAAGCCCGCCAGCACAATTACACTTACAAGGTAAAAAGGCACGATCAGCCGTTTGTTGGGCATCCAACGATTAAGGATATTGATAAAACGCATTTTCACCTTTTCAAAAAAGTCGTTCTTTTCAGGCTCCTCATGTTCAATAGCCTCATGTTTGTTGATCTGGACCTCCTGCTGATGATCGAGCCCTTCGCCTGCATGCGCATGAATGTGCCCGTGCTCCCCATGCTGATAACGTTCCGCTTTAATCAGCCAGTTGCTCAGGATAGGGACCACCGTTTGCGCCAATACGTAGGACACGATCATGGTTAAACCGATAGACATCGAAAGCGGCAGGAACATGGCTTTAGGCACGCCGCTCATCATAAAAGAAGGTGCAAAAACAGCAAGGATACAAAGCAGGATCAGCAGTAACGGAAAGGCAATTTCTTCGCAGGCATCATAAATAGCCAATCGTTTTGATTTGCCCATTTCCAGATGCTGGTGTATATTTTCAATCGTAACTGTTGCCTGGTCGACCAAAATACCGATGGCAAGTGCCAATCCGCTTAACGTCATGATATTAATGGTCTGGCCGAAAAGGCTAAGCAATAAAACCCCAATCAAAATAGAAACCGGGATGGTGATTACCACAATTAAACTGCTTCTCCAATCCCGCAAAAACAGCAATACCATTAAACCAGTTAACAAAGCGCCCAATCCGCCTTCGGTCATTAAGCTTTTTACTGCGTTTACCACAAAAACAGACTGGTCAAACTCATAAGAAAGTTTTACATCATCTGGCAGCAGCGACTGCATTTCCGGCAACTTGCTTTTCAGGTTTTGCACCACAGTCCAGGTAGAAGCATCTGCTGTTTTTACCACCGGAATATATACCGAACGCTTACCATTTATCAAGGCATAATCAACCGTAACATCGGCCGCATCTGCTACCCGCGCTACATCTTTTACAAAAATGGGGACACCGTTCTGTGTTTTAACCGGGATGTTGCCAAAGTTCTCCGAATTCTTGATCAGGGTGTTCATGGTAGTCAGATAAATGGTATTATCTAACCGAAGGTTCCCCGAAGGCGACATTACATTGAACTTGGAAAGGGCATCTACTACTTCATCCGGCGTTAAATTATAACTACGCAGCTTATCCGGATCAACATTGATGGTGATAGAACGCGCATTAGCGCCAAACGGCGGAGGTGCCGAAAGGCCGGGAATAGTAGCGAACATCGGCCTGATGCGGGTAGCAGCCAGATCGTAAATATCTTTTAAACTACGTGAAGGGCTTGAAAAAACCAATTGGCCAACAGGCAAAGAAGAAGCATCAAAACGGATCACCTGCGGCGGCAATGCCCCCGGAGGGAAAAAACTGGTTGCCCGGTTTACCTGCAAAGCTACCTGTGCCGAAGCTTCGGCCATGTTAGTGCTTTCGTAAAATTCCAGCTTAATCAATGTTAAGCCCTGAATATTTTTACTGGTGATGTTTTTTATCCCGTTAATGTACAGAAACTGGTTCTGTAAACCGGTGGAGAAGAAGCCTTCCATTTGCTGCGGCGACATACCGCCATAAGATTCAATAACATAAATGGTAGGCAGGTTAAGCTGAGGGAAAATATCTATAGGGATTTTTATTGCGCTAAGCACTGCAAATAGTAAAAGGCTCATGGTAATTACCATGGTGGTAATTGGCCTTTTAAGTGCTGAGGTGACCATTGACATATACTTGTTATTTTAATAGGTTAAGTAATGAAGCAACTTGATTTTGGGCGATGGCTTTCTGGAACAAGGCGCGGCAGTAAGCATTTTTGGCATTGGTATAATCCGTTTCTGCACGGAAAAGAATATTTAAGGCAGCATCCAGTTCTACAATATTGGTTAGGCCGTTTTTATAAAGCGAAAAATTGCGCCGGTAAGCTGCTTCTGCTGCCTCCAGCTGTATGGGTATTTCGCGAAGCCGTTCTTGTGCCGTAAATAATTCTGTATTTGCCTGGCCAGAACTTAATGCCAAAGCGTTTTGCTGTTCCTGCAAGGCTTTTAAAGAATAATTAGTTGCTGCTTTTTGTACGCCAAGCCGCAACTGCCTTCTTTTCAGATCGAAAATATTATAGCTAATACCTATACCAACCAAATAATTACTCCGCTGAAAACCCCAGCCGGTTGAGAACGCATTGAAACTATCACTGTTATCTACGCTCGAACCCCGGCCCCAGGCCGCTCCTTCCAGCAATATTTTAGGATTATAGCTTTTTTTCACTAATAATTCTCTTTGCCGATTGGTTTCAACAAGTGATTTGTAATAGTTAATTAAGGGGTGATTTACCGTATCAACGCCTAAAGCCGCAAACGGTGTGGAAGCAATTAACTGAGGGACAGCATTGGTATCGGCAACCATTTCAACAGGAGGAATTCCGCTGATGGCAGAAAGCTGTAACTGTACCTGTTTGGATTGATTAACCAGCTCGATATAATTTAAACGGGCTTTAGAAAGTTCGGCAGTTGCAATAGAAGTATCAACCCCGGCCCTTACCCCGCTCCGGGCAAGCGACAATATAGAACGCCTGATTTCTTCGTTCCGCCGGATATTTTTCTGCTGGATTAAAAGCAGGTTTTGCAGGCGCAGCAGTTCCAGATAATTGCTGATGGCATAAGCCTGTAACTGGTATTTTGACCGTGCAAACTGGTTTTGTTCTGTTTTAACTTCGGAAATAGCTACTTTATTTTCGGCATCATAAGCACCAAAATTGTAGATCTCCCAATCGAGGGAAGCAATACCTAAATTGGTTAAAGCTGCATCTGTATTACTGGCAGTGCGCCTGCCGCCCGAATTGGATGGAATGATACCAAACCCAAAATAGCCGCCGGCGGTATTGTTATTGGTGCCGATATCCGCCTGGTAATTTAAGTTAAGGTTTGGCAGCCAGTTATAGCGGGTTTCGTTTGCTTCTGCTTTGCGGATTTGAATGGCAGCAGAATCTGTTAAAAGCGAAGGCGCCGTTTGGTTAATGCGGTTAAGCAAAGTATTTAAACTGATTGGCACAGTTTGCTGCTGGGCATAAACCTGATTTTTAATTAAAAAGAGCAAGCATAGTATCCAGACTTTTTTAAGGCTAAGCATAATTTATTGTTAAATTTCTGAAAATAACGATGGTTAGTGCAGTGATAAAAACTTCACATTTCAAAGCAGCCCCAGTAAAAACAAAGGCTGAAATTTTCAGAAAATCAAATGCTTAATTTGCCCACCAGGAGGAAATAATGGTTTTGGGGCACTATTTGAAAAAAGGTACTTTTTAAATGATGCTGGATATTTTTTAAGGATGACCGAAAGCCAAGTCCTAAAAAAAGGGCGATAAAAGAAGCATAATGCAGCAACAACTTAAAAACAGGGGCAGCAACTTTTTGCTGGGCAGCACTCATTTCTGCCACAACATCTTCCGTATATTCCCCTTCTTTTCTTTTTCTGATCAGCTTAGATAATAAAAAACGGTTAGACTGTTGATCTGTGTTTAAAACCCTTTTATACATATTAAATGCAACAAGCGGTTTTGCCAAAAGCAAAAACACCAGCATACAGATCAATATTTTTATGGATTTTAAAGCGTGCATCAGTAATTAAAAAAATACTGCATTATCAGAACTCAAATTTCAATATAAATCTGTTCTCTTTCTGCTGGTAACGTAATTGTTGCAATAATTGAATTGTAAATTTTAAAGGACCTACCATCCTTTCACCAAAAAACGCTCGGATTTTTACCTGATAAAAGAAGCATTACATTTTTTTTGTCAATTGCTACTGTTCCTTGCTTTATTATATATAAACTGTTTAACCCTTTTTTCTGGCCTCTTTTTGGGGTTGATACTTCTTTTATCACCTAAAAATCAATCAACTTTCGGTATTGATGTGAACAAACACAATTTATGGTGATAAAAGAAGTATTGCCTTTTGGATAGTAATTTAAAAAGGCGCTTAAAGGTGCTGCAACTGAAGTATCAGGTATAATGAGGGGGACTTCGTTTTATAAATCATTTTCGCTGGTAAGCTTTAACAGCATTTCCTCATTGGTTATTACAATGCTTTTACCTTTCAGGGCGATAAAACCATTACTTATAAACTCGTTAATGATGCGGAACAGGGTTTCATATACTACGCCTGCATAAGAAGCCAGGTCCTGACGGGAAAGCTCGATATTGATACAACCGTTTTCATTAACACCAAACTGGTTTTTTAAGGCCAATAAGGCCTGCGCAATTCGTCCTTTAACAGACATGTGTACCAAATCGCGCATCCTTTTTTCTGATTGTTGTAGTTCATTGGCAAAAAACCGCATCAACTTGTAGGTTAACTGTGTGTTGATCATCAGGGTAGATTCAAAAAAACCCATGTCGATATAACAAACGATACTAGGCTCGAGTGCAGTGGTAGATACGGGGTAAAAAGATTGTTCCCCTAAGCCAAGGTGCCCTAAAATATCGCCCTTTTTAGCAAACCGTATAATCAGGTCTTTTTCGGCACCCCATTTTTTATAAACCTTGGCGCTACCTTCATATACAAAATAAATGCCTTTTACCGGGTCTCCTTCTTTAAAAACAGGCTGGCCTTTTTTTACAAAAAAATTCTTTTTATGCACTTCGATGGCTGGCAGCCAATCCTTTAGGCAAAGCTTGCATAAGAAACAGCTTTTAAGGTCGCACGCTTTGCTGATCGTTTTAATTTCCAATAATAAAAGTTAAAATAAAGCATGCAAAATAAGGATTAATTGGCAAAAGAAAGGTTATTACAGGATAACCTTGTTTTACCTGCAGGCAAGGATACTGGGCCATGCTTCTTTTATCGATATAAAAAAGATAAGCACCGGTTTTTAACTGGCTAAAAGAAGCACCATTTTTACGGATAAAAAACAGAACCGTAAAAACCTGTGCACTAATTTTTAACAATTGTGGCCTTTACTGATTAACGTTTTGGTTCCAGGAAGCGATATTAAAGATTGCCCAAGTATACATATTACAGATCCTGTAAATACAGGCCACGGAAACGAGCGTATACCGTTTATATTAATCCCCCGTACATGTGAGTCAACTAACGTTAACCTCATTAATTGACCTAAAAACGAAACCACCTACAATCATCAGGTTTGCGCCTGCTAATATTGTTTTTACAATGTTTTTACTACTTAAATAAGTAAAAATTTAAGTATATTATTGTTTTAAACATATTAATTACATTTGCTGCTATTGTTAAAACCAGCAGAAACCCTACTTTTGCAACAATTTAACAACACCTCTTTTTAAAGTTATCTCTATAAGTACAGCTTAACTATGAATAAAGCCATGCCTGAAACAGGAATACCAGTTTCGCCTATTTTAGAAAAAATAATGGATAGCAAAGCTGGCCCGCAAAAAAATATAGTGGCAAAAAAGCGTTTGCTTAAAATATCAGTGCTGGCAGTGCTGGTGGCTGCTGCCATCAGCATTATTGCTAAATTTTTAATCTACCTGATCAACCTGGTAACCAATATTTCTTTTTACGGGAAGTTCGATATCAACTATCATAGCCCTGCAAATAACCATTTAGGGCTTTGGGCAATCCTGATTCCTGCAATTGGCGGGGTAATAGTAGGTTTTATGGCGCTTTATGGCTCAAAAGCCATCCGCGGACATGGGATTCCGGAAGCAATGGAACAGATTTTAGTAAATCAAAGCAAGATCAAGCCTTCCCTTATCTATTTAAAACCCCTGTCATCAGCAATAGCTATTGGTACAGGAGGGCCTTTTGGCGCAGAAGGGCCGATCATAGCAACCGGAGGCGCACTGGGCTCAACTTTAGGACAATTGTTTAAGATCACATCGGGAGAACGAAAGATCATCCTGGCAGCAGGAGCAACGGCGGGCATGTCTGCCATATTCGGAACACCAATTGCCGCAGTTTTTCTGGCTATCGAGCTGTTATTGTTTGAGTTTTCTCCGCGTGCCATCCTTCCTGTGGCGCTGGCTTGTATTACAGGCGCTGCAGGCCACCATTTGCTGTTTGAAGCAGGGCCTGTTTTTCCGATGCCCGATTTAACCACGCCCTCTAACGTAGCTTTAGGAATTTATAGCGCTTTAGGAATAATAGTTGGCTTTTTATCATTAGCTGTAACTAAGATCGTTTATTTTATTGAGGATAATTTTGAAAAACTACCCATACACTGGCAATGGTGGCCGGCAATAGGCGGTCTGGTGGTAGGCTTGATCGGTTATTTCGCGCCTCATACTTTGGGTGTAGGTTATGATAATATCACCAGCCTTTTATCCGGCTCACTTCCTTTAACCATCGTTTTAAGTTTGCTGTTCTTTAAATTCCTTTCCTGGGCTATTGCGTTAGGAAGCGGTACATCCGGCGGTACGCTTGCCCCTTTGTTAACGCTTGGCGGCGCTGCAGGCGCTGTTTTAGGTGCTTTAATTTTAAGCATCTTTCCTAACTGCGGCATCAGCATACCTCTGGCTGCTTTAACAGGCATGGCGGCTATGTTTGCAGGCGCATCTAGGGCTTATTTAACCAGTATCACTTTTGCACTCGAAGCTACTATGCAGTCGCACGCTTTACTTCCTTTGTTAGGCGCTTGCACAGCTTCTTATTTGGTTTCTTTTTTCCTGATGGAAAACACCATCATGACCGAAAAAATAGCCCGGCGCGGGGTTTTTACCCCTGATTCTTTTGAACCCGATTCTTTAGGCAAGCTAACGGTTTCGCAGGTAATGAGCGCAAACACGCGCATTCTTCGTGAAGAAGACACGGTTAAGCATATTAAAGACTGGTTAAGCAACAATCCCTCTATGCAGCAAAACTATTTTATTGCCGTTACAAGAGAGGATACTTTCGCAGGCATTTTACAGCTTACAGACCTTTATAAACAAGCGCTGGAACCTGAAAACCCTGTAAGAACAATTTTAAAAAGCAGTAATGCTTATATCCAGCCGCTGGATTCTTTAAGAAAGGCTGTTAATATAATGTCGGCAGCGGGCTTAGAGATTTTACCGGTGGTTTCTTCTGCTGACAATAAAGTAACCGGCGTTCTTACCTCCGGGGATATCTTAAATAATTACAGTTCTTATCAGGATGAAAATGAACAGCCAAGCACTCATATTTCTTTTAAACGCCAGCGTTTAAAGCTATTGCTCCGGAGGAAAAAGTTATTGAAGGCATAAATATTTTCATCTTCATTGTAGCGCTGCTTGTTATAACCCCAGGTTCAATTTATGCATATCAATCATCATGCTTCTTTTATCACCTAAAAATCAGCATGGCTTTAATATTGAAAAACAATATTTCAATTTTATAAGAGATTTTTAAAATTATCCCGCGCCATTCAATATGCCCTGTATTGGCCCTGATGCTTCTTTTAGCGCTATAAATTGGTATTTGCCCCTTGCTTGCCGGTGCAAAAGGCAAACGGCCTTGCCAATTTTTAGGTGATAAAAGAAGCATGGCCCTTGTTAGCGTAACCTTTTTGCTTCTGCAGTTATTTGTGTTGGTAAAGCTTTGCCGCCGGCTTTATTATTAATAATTTTTTGGACTCAAACTATTTTGTATCCTTTGCGCTATTACTAATCTAAATAAACCTATTTCTTATATATGGCAACACCTTCTATTTTAGGTATCAACAGAACACAAGACGGAACAATTTCGGTTTTTGAAGGCGGAAAACACATCCTATCCATTCACAAAGAACGCCTGACCAAACGCAAGCACCATTGGGGAAGGCTGGGCGATATGAAATTATACAAAGAGCACATTCCAACAGTTAACCGACAGTATGATTTAATTGTGGAATGCTGGTCGGCAGATAACGAGATCGAAAAAAAGGAACAATACCACGAAGAGCTGCGAAGGGAATTTCAGTTAAAAGATAATGCCCGCATTATCGAAATTTCGCACCATCTTTCCCATTTATACAGCGCTTTCCCGCCATCCGGTTTTGATACTTGTGCGGTAATGATTATTGATTCTGTTGGCAGTCCGGTTGAACATATTAAATACGATTATCCGGGAAAAGAAGGCAAAGCAAACCTGTTTGAAGTAGCGTCTTATTATTACTGCCATAACGGCAAAATTAAGTGCATCAAAAAACAGTTGCACGACCGGAACCCTGAAAAGCCGAACGGATTGGGCAACTTTTATTACAAACTAACCCAGTGTTTATTTGCGGGAGAAGGCAGCGAAGGAAAAGTAATGGGATTGGCCGGATATGGCGATCCGAGTAAATTGGATTTACCTGATTTGATTGTGAAAGAAGGCGAAGTGATGATTCCGGAAGAATGGCGGGAAGCATTCAAATCAACTGAATACTTTTACAGCAGCGAAGAAAAAACTTTCCAGGAAAAAGCCGATTTTGCAGCAAAAGGCCAGGAAGTTTTTGAAAAAGCCTTGATTGAAATTGCAGCCTGGTTAAGCGAAATTACCGGGACAAAAAACATTGCGTATGCCGGCGGCTGCGCTTTAAACTGCGTTGCCAATACCCGCGTTTTAGAGCAGGGTTACGATCTGTTCATCCCGCCAGCGCCGCATGATGGCGGAACTTCTGTTGGCTGTGCCATTTATGGTGCGATGGAATGCTTCAAGCTAAAGAACGAATTTGACTGGAGGTTTGATTATTTAGGCCCGGAGGTAAATATCAGTGAAGTAACCAAACTGATGGAAAATTACCCGGAATTAACGATCCAAAAACCAGAAAACTTAATTGAAGAATGCGCTAACCATATTTATTGGGGGAAAATTCTTTGCGTTTTCCAAAGCCACAGCGAGTTCGGGCCGCGGGCTTTAGGTAACCGAAGTATTGTAGCCGATACGCGTTATGCCGTTAACAAATTCTGGATCAATACTTTTATAAAAGGCCGGGAATGGTTTAGGCCGATTGCGCCATTTGTATTGCAGGAAGATGTAAGCAAGTATTTCCATTTTAAAGGAAGGGCGCCGTTTATGCTTTTCACCGCGTTTTTGCAGGATGAATACAAGCACAAATTTCCAACTATCGAGCATATTGATTACAGCGCCCGCATCCAAACCGTAAGCAAAGAAGACAATGCTTTTATTTACGATCTGATCACTAAGTTCAAAGAAAAAACAGGCGTTGGTATTATTGCCAATACTTCTTTTAACGGCAAAAATGAGACGATGGTAGAAACTTTAACCGATGCTATTAATTGCTTTGTAAAGCATCCAATCCATCATCTGGTTGTTCCGCCGTTTATCATTTCCAAAAAAACACCGGTTACCAATCCTTTGCAACTATCCAGTTATAAAGTATAAACCAGTTTCAATTTTATTTTGGATGCTTCTTTTATCGACTAAAAATCTAAATTTCTTTATCTGAAGAAAACACCGGTAAAAGAAGCATCCGCATTTTTCCAATATCAATTTAAAAGGTACTGCGTTTGAAAATCTACATTTTATCGCCTCATATTGATGATGCGGCCTTTTGTCTTTCGCTAAATATTTCCAGGTTTGTTGCCAGCAATGTTCCGGTAACGCTGATCAATTGTTTTACCGTTTCTGCTTTTACCACCATTAATTGCGGTGTAAAAGGTAAAGATGCGGTAAGCATTTTGCGAAAAGACGAAGATGTGTCTTTTAACCAAATATTTAATTCTGCTATTAATATTATTAACCTGGATCTGTTAGATGCACCGCTAAGGAATAAATACATTCATCAGTTCCATCAATTTAACTCAACGGAATTAGATATTATTGAAGAAATCAGAAGCTTTTTAGCAGCAAACGCAGGTGGCTTGATTTTTTGTCCGCTTGCTTTAGGGAACCATATCGACCATACCATTTGTATAGAAGCTGTTGCCAAAATTTATCCAAATAAACAGGTAATTTTTTATGAAGATCTGCCTTATACATCGAGAGTTACACAGGATGAAGTAGATGACCATATTAAAAATTTAGAGGGGAAATTAAACGTAAAGCTGGAAAGCTTTATCGGCGGTTTAGCAAACAGTAAAATTGACAAAGAGCAAGCAATCAGGGTTTACAAAAGCCAGGTGAATGATGAAATTTGTTCGGAGATCATTACCTACATGAACCATCTTGGCGGGGAAAGGCTTTGGGGCGAAGCTGAAATAATTAAGCAGTTAAAAGAAGCATTGGCGTAAATAAGTTTTATAAGTTAAAGAGCCTGTTTTAAAATTTATTCCATATTTTTTGTATGCTTCTTTTTTTTGGCTAAAGCCGCTACCTGCGTTCATATCACCCACGGCCTGAAGGCCGTGGCAATTTTAAAGCCTGGTTTTACGACAGGTTTTTGTTTGTTATGCTGAATTGTACCTGTTGGACAGAACATTCCTTCATTTTCAAATGTGGTTGCCACGGCCTTCAGGCCGTGGATAAAGGATAACCGGCAACAGGCTTTAGCCAAAAAAAATAAAAAATGAGGGCATTAAAAGAGCATCAAACAAAAGGACAAAATTTAAACAGCTTCAAAGATGCTATTAAAGCTTTTTTGAATAAAAGCTAAATAGCAACTAAATCACTAAAGACCTATAAGGTTTTAAAAACCTTATAGGTCTTTAGTGATTTACCGGGTAAAAATTGGTGTTTACATTTAATGGATCAAAAAAACAATGGTTAACATTTTTAGGTGATAAAAGAAGCATTAACCTAAAAAATCAAAATTTAATGGCCAGCATTTTTAGTTGATAAAAGAAGCATCGGCCCCAAAAAAAGAGGGCCAGAAAAAAAGTTTAAATAACTTCAAAGATAAAAAGCCGAATAACAACGCAGCCGATTAATGTTTTATTCGTATTTTTTTTACGGTTTTCAAACCATTTTTACACTAATTAATTATAGATTAGCTTACTTTTTAGAACGTTATCATTCATGATAAGAAAACGATTGGTTGGGTCTGCCAAACCGTTAAAACAGGAAATCCATCTTAATATTAAGCGAGGAACGGCTCGTGGTGTATTCTCCATCGCTTATTTTGAAGATCACGGGCACCAAATTGCTTATCTGCCTGCGCTTAATCTAACTTCATACGGAAATAATAAACATGAGGCCATTCAAATGCTGGATGAGGTGGTAGATGATTACTTAGATGGCCTGTTTTCACTTCCGGAACCACAAGTTGTTTCAGAGTTACAAAAGTTAGGATGGAAAAGAGATCCGATTTTTAACAAGGATTTTACAGCAGATGCACACATCGATAGAGAAGGTATTTTAAGAAATTTTAATCTTCCGGCAGAAACTGAGATAGAACAGCAACTAATGTCTGTGTAAATGGGAAATGATCGTCCGGTCAGAGTTTCCTGTTGGGTTAAATTTTTAGAGAGTAAAGGATGCAAACCTAAAAGCATCAACTCTTTCCATCATAAGTGGAAGTGCCCGGGTTGTTTTCAGTCGATAATATTTTGGGGCGATAAAAAGGAAATCCCCTTTGCGCATATTAAAACAAACTTATCGACAATGAAGGTGGACAAGCAAGATTTTTTTAAATGGATAGCTGAAAATTGTTATATAAAGTCCATTAGAAATTTACAATTAACTTTTGGAATCTTAAGTATTTTTAACTGTAACCTATTGAGGGAAAACTATTTTAATTGAAAAAATATATTAGACTTTATATAAAAAAAGCTCGATGCCTTCTTTATCAATCCAATCTCAGAAAACCTTAAACCACTTTTTCCACACCAATTTCTTTTCTGATAACCGGCGCTACTTTCGTTCCGAACAATTCAATCGCTTTTAAAACTTTAACGTGAGGTGTAAAACCAGTAACCAGCTGCGCTAAAAAACGGGTATTGTGAAACAGCTCATATTGGGCCATTATTTTATCAATAGCTAATTGTACGTTTCCAACTACTAAAGGGCCGTCGTTCCGCAAATATTCAAATTGCGCCCGGTTCATCGGCGACCAGCCTCTGTCTTTTCCAACCCGGTTCATTAGTGCTTCGTAAGATGGGTAGAACTCATCAGCAGCCTGCCGGGCATCTTCCGCAACATAAAACTGAGAACTAATGGCCAATGGCAGTTTACTTACCTCATGTCCGGCTTTTTCTGCTGATTCCCGGTATAAATTTACAAAAGGCACAAACTGCCCGGGCGCGCTTCCTAAAATAGCAATTGCCAAAGGAAGGTTAAGCCGGCCGGCACGAACTGCAGAAGCCGGCGTACCGCCAACCGCCAGCCAGATTGGAATAGCAGGCTGAATAGGCCGCGGATAAATAGCCTGGTTAGTTAAAGGCGCGCGGAATTTCCCTTTCCAGGTAATTACTTCCTGCTTGTTTATTTGGAGGAGCAAGTCGAGTTTTTCAGAAAAAAGTGCGTCGTAATCGTTCAGGTTATAACCAAACAAAGGAAAAGATTCGATAAAAGAACCGCGGCCGGCCATCATTTCTGCACGTCCGTTGGATATTAAATCAATGGTTGCCAGGTTTTGAAATACACGCACCGGATCAGCAGAACTCAAAACGATTACAGAACTG
The DNA here is from genome assembly GCF_009754915.1 of Mucilaginibacter arboris. Classification (GTDB taxonomy): domain Bacteria; phylum Bacteroidota; class Bacteroidia; order Sphingobacteriales; family Sphingobacteriaceae; genus Mucilaginibacter_A; species Mucilaginibacter_A arboris. Next base: position 270,471 of record NZ_WPIK01000005.1, read on the forward strand.
GATAATTTGATATTTTTGGTGATGGCAGCCGCAGCCGACATCATAATTTCGGGAGCAGAGATCACAAAATCCGGACGGTGGTGTTCGCCAAAAGCAAATACATCAAGTCCGACTTCATCGGCCAGCTTTACTTCTTCCAATAATTGCTGTACCCGCTGATGTGCGTGTACGGCTTTTCCTGCTACACCATCCGGTGTTACTTCTCCAAATGTACTGATACCTAATTCCATGGTTTGGGCCCGCTTTTTCGTTACTTCTTTTATCACCTAAAAAGCAATAACTTTTCTTTTTGTGTTGAGGTGAATTACAAACACATAAATTATATGCCTAAAAGAAGCATTAACTATTTGAGATAAAGTTCAGGATAGGACCAGGCGGTTAAAAAACAGCTGCTTATTTTAGCCACTACAACTAATATAAAACTAACGAAACCGATATTGAAAGGGCCAGGGATTAACCTGCTAAAAAGAGTATAGGAGTTTGGCCCCCTTCGATTATACTGGATCAAGGAGCTTCTTTAGTTACATACATTTGGATAAATAATTCAAGATTAGTTATAGAAATATATCTAACCTGCCACAAATTTTTTACAGCTACAGCAATAAATAAACATTTTGTGTTTGTAATAAATATTATAAATTGCATCAAAAACCCTAAGCGTTTTCAGAAAAACAATAAGTGGACAATTTTCAAGCTAAGATCCAGGAAGAGGTAAGCGCCATCAACCGTATTCCGATAATCGATAATATCCTTGAAGTTATTTGTCGTACCACCGGCATGGGCTTTGCTGCCATAGCCAAGGTAACAGATGAACGGTGGATTGCGTGTGCGGTACGGGATGAAATACAATTCGGAATGGAGCCGGGAGGTGAGTTAAAGATTGAAACCACTATCTGCCGCGATGTACGGCAAAGCGGAGAAATGGTTGTTATAAATCATGTGAGCGAAGATGACGCCTTTGCCTCTCATCCAACACCTGCGCTGTATGGCTTTCAAAGTTATATTTCGGTACCGATTATCCGTAAGGATGGCGTTTTTTTTGGTACGCTTTGCGCTATCGACCCTAAACCTGCCCATTTAAAAAACCAAGCAACAATCAGCATGTTCAAGCTGTTTGCCGATCTGATTGCTTTTCACCTGCAATCAATCGAACAACTTGCCCTTGCAGAGTCAACGCTTTTAGAAGAACGTGAAACGGCCGAATTACGGGAGCAGTTTATTGCGATATTAGGCCATGACCTACGTAACCCGGTTGGTGCGGTAACCAATAGTGCCCAACTGTTGCTTCGGACGATACCTTTAAATGAACGCGGGATTCGCCTGGTCAACATTATCCAGGATTCAGGTTACCGAATGGCCGGCCTGATTGAAAATATTATGGATTTTGCCCGTGGCCGTTTAGGGGGAGGCTTAGTTTTAAGCCAATCGGTAAATGAACAGTTAGAAAAAACACTGAACCAGGTAATTACCGAGTTGCAGGTGATCTGGCCAGACCATATTATTGAAACAGACTTTGATTTAAAAACACCTGTATTTTGCGATAGCAAACGTATTGCACAGCTTTTTTCTAATATTTTAGGCAATGCGCTAACTTATGGTAAAGCCGGTAAACCTGTTCTGGTTGAGGCAAAAAGCGATGATAACGAGTTTACTTTAAGCGTTATTAACTCCTGTAATAAAATTCCTGCCGCTGTAATTGAGCGCCTCTTTCAACCCTTCTCCCGTGGAGAAGTTAAACCAAACCAGCAGGGCTTAGGGCTTGGCCTGTACATAGCTGCTGAAATTTCGCGCGCCCACGGTGGTACGCTTAATGTTATTTCTGCGGAACAAGAAACCTGCTTTACCTTAAAGATACCTCAGGATTAAGGTTGAAATAAATTATTTATTGCGCTTAAAGGTTGTTTAAACTTATCAACCAGATTTTATGATGCTTCTTTTACACCTGTAATTTTTGCTTCTGCCTTTTTTACGGCCTGATCGCTCTAATAAATAATTTGACGATTTTTTAGCCGATAAAAGAAGTATCGAAAATTAAACGCATTCAATTTGTTTTTGATTTGAATTTTTTCAACCTAAAGTCCTTTAATCCATTTGGTTATCATAGCCAGTCCTTTAATTTTTACTAAATTGCTGTTGCGATAACTATTGATGAATTTTCTACAAGAATATCTGTTTCAAATCTTTTTGATACACCTTTGCCCCGCATTATTGTAAAAACAGATCAACCTAAAACAAAATAGTTGCAATTTTTTACCTGGTAAAAGAAGTGTTATAGATATCAGCAATACTTCTTTTATGCCTGTATTTTTCGCTTTTGTTTTTAGAGGACAGAAAAAGCAGTGCCCCTCTATTTTTAGGTGATAAAAGAAGCATCCAAAATATATTGAACAGGAGTTAAATGGTTTTTAATAAACCGGTTTATCTGATACCTGGTTTTCTGTTAATTTTACAAAAGCCCATTTTTCCAGTTTTTCAACCAGCTCATCTGTTTTAACCGGTTTTCCAATGTAATCGTTCATTCCGGCGTTTAAACATTCTTCCCGGTCGCCTTGCATGGTATTAGCTGTAAGGGCAATAATAATGGGTTGTTTTTCCATGGTTGCCCGAATAATACGCGTAGCTTCCAGTCCGTCCATTTCCGGCATTTGCATATCCATTAAAACCAAATCAAAAAACTTTTTACTTAAAGTTTCAACGGCTTCCTTTCCATTGTTTACCACCCCGGCCTGGTAACCTAATTTTTTCAGCATCTGATTGATAACATGCTGGTTGATCAGGTTATCTTCGGCAACAAGTATCTGCATAGGGTACTTATCAGAAAAATTGGATTTTAACTTTTCCTGGATAATTGTTTTTTCTACAGGGAAACTACCTTTATGCAGCAGTCCGTCCAGGATATATCTGCTTAACACATGCTGTTTAATGGGTTTAGTTAGTACCGAAGTAAAAAGCTGTTTTTTATTCTTGTTATTTTCATCACCCATAGAACTAAGCAGGATGATTGGAATATCCGGATAAGTTTGTTTAATCGTTTCTGATAATTGAAAACCGTCCATTTCTGGCATTTGTGCATCCGTTATAATCAGGTCTGGTAAATTATTTTTTGATAATAAGGCTAATGCTTCTTCTCCTGATCTGGCAAGAACAGGGCGAAGCTTCCAGTTTTCTAACTGCAGTTGCAGTATAAGCCTGTTGGTTTGGTTATCATCTATTACCAATACCTTTTTGCCTTCCTGGCCAGACATGTCATACTGTTTATAGGCTTCCAGCACCTTGTTGCCAACAGCAGCCTTTATTGTGAATGAAAAAGTAGAACCTTTTCCAACCTGGCTTTCAACCTGGATATTGCCATGCATCAGTTTAACCAGCTTTTCAGAAATCACCAGCCCTAAACCTGTTCCGCCATATTTTCTGGTAGTGGAAGAATCTATTTGCGAAAACGCTTTAAACAACCGTTCCAGTTTATCTTCTGGTATCCCTATGCCTGTATCCTTAATGTCAAACTGTAATTTTACATTACCGTCCGGATCCAGGTTTAACAACTTTATACCTAAAAAAACTTCTCCTTTCGAGGTAAATTTAATGGCATTATTAATCAGGTTGGTTAAAATTTGTTGTAAACGCAGTTTATCGCCCACAATTTGCAAAGGAACATTATCCTGTATCTGATATACAATTTCTATCCCGGTTTCTGCCACACGTGTACTAAATATATCCAGTACGTCTTCAACACAGCTTCTCAGGTTAAAATCTTCTGTTTCCAGTTCCATATTGCCCGACTCAATTTTAGAGAAATCTAAAATATCGTTAATAACATTGAGCAAACTTTCGCCACAGGCAATAATCGTTTCCGTGTACATCCTTTGCTGGCTGTTTAAAGGCGTTTCTGCAAGCAGGGAAGACATACCAACAACACCGTTCATTGGTGTCCGGATTTCGTGGCTCATTGTAGCTAAAAATATACTTTTTGCCTGATTTGCCCTTTCAGCTTCCATTCGTGCATGTTCGGCTTCTGTACGTGCCTTTTGTTCGTAAGCACGCTGCTGGACTAATTCTTTGTTCAGCCCCAGGAGGTCTTCTGCTTGTTTTTTTACTTCCTGCGTACGTTCAATTACCTGTTTTTCTAACGCACTTTTTTGAGCTTCAACCCTGCGCATCCTGCTTTGATAAACGATATAGATAATGGCAGCAACAAAACCCAGTATCAAAACTCTAAACCACCAAGTTTCCCAAAACGGCGGCAGAACAATAATTTTTAACGATGTGCCCTTTTTATTCCACAAACCATCATTGTTAGCAGCTTTTACCCTAAAAATATAGGTGCCTGGGTCCAGGTTGGTATAAGTAGCCTTATGTTCGGTGCCCACGTAGTTCCAGCCTTTATCAAAGCCTTCCATCATGTAGGCATATTGGTTTTTTTCGGGAAAGGTATAATCTAATGCAGCAAATTCAAAAGTTAAAACGCTTTGCAGGTAACTAAGCTTGATTTCTTTTGTATCGGTGATAGACCGGGTTAGCGGAGAATTTTTTGCACCAACCGAAACAGATTTATTGAACAACTGGAAATCTGTAATCAGCACTTTTGGAATATTGTAGTTCTGCTTAATGCCTACAGGGTTAATTACATTAAAGCCTTTTATTCCTCCAAAATAAATATTGCCTGTGCTGCTGCGAAAGCCGGACCGTAAAACAAATTCAGAACTTTGCAACCCGTTATATTGACTATAATTTTTAAAGCTATGTTTTTTAGGGTCAAACCTGTTGATACCATTGTTGGTGCTTACCCATATAAAGCCCTGCCCATCTTCTACAATGCTGTTAATTACATTATTGCTTAATCCGTTATTTATAGTATAAGAGGTAAACTTTTTTTGCCTGGCATTCCAAAGGTTTAAACCTCCGCCCATTGTACCTACCCAAACATTGCCTTTACTATCCGGCTCAATACAATAAACAATGTTATTTGATAAATTACTGTTTGCTTTGTTTAGGCGGGTAAAAGTTTTAGTGGCCGGGTTAAAAACATTTATCCCGCGATCATAAGTACCTACCCAGATATTCTTTTGCCTGTCTTCATAAAAAGCACGGATAACATTGCCAGTTAAAGCATACGGATCATCAGGATGCCGGGTATTTTCCTGATAACGGATAATTTTATTAGTGGTGGGGTCAAGTACGTTTACGCCTCCTTCATTGGTAGCAATCCATAAATTGCCCGTATGGTCTTCCATTAAAGCATAAATATGGCCGTCACTTAAATGATCTTCACCCTCTCCTTTTGTAAAATGCTTAAAAGTGTTTTTTTCCGGGTCGAAATAGTCCAACCCGCCACCATAAGTACCTAACCAAAACCTGTTGCTGCTTTTGTTTTTCAAAATGCTAAGTACCGTATTGTTAGAAAGGCTGTTGGCATTTGCAGCATTGTGCTTGTAGTGTTTAAAAACACCTGTTTGTGGATTAAACAAGTTAAGCCCGCCACCATCTGTACCTATCCAAATATTGCCGTTGCTACTTTCTCCAAACGAAGTAACAATCGGTGCACTTAATCCCAGGTTATCAGTTTCTTTGCTGCGGTAAACATCAAACAAGGGTATATTTTCGTCGTATTTGTTTACGCCTCCCGAAAAAGTAGATACCCAAAGAATACCTTCATTATCTAATAAAACAGCACGTATAGATTTACCTGCCAAACTGTTTCCATTATCAGAATTATTACGAAAAACGGTAAACATCTTATTCCGTACATCAAAATAATCCAACCCATCTTCCGTCCCGATCCATAGCGAGCCATTCTTGCCTGCTGAGAGCGAAAAAATAGTATTGCTGCTGATACTGTTTGAATTTTTAGGATTGGTTTTATAAGCAAAAAAAGTATGCTTGTTATAATTATATTCATTTAAGCCACCTTCGTCGGTACCTATCCACAAATTGCCCGTTTCATCTTGCGCAATCGCCCTGATATGATTATCGGTGAGGGATTCCTGGTTGTTCTTTTGCTGAAAAAATTTAATAAACTGGTTTTTTTTGCGGTCGTACAGGTTCAAGCCGTTATTAGTACCTATCCAAAGGTTATGCTGATGGTCTTCAAAAATAGCAGTGATTGCATTACTGCTTAAACTATCGGGGTTTGCTGGGTTAGCTTTGTATTGTTTAAACTCATTTCTATTAGAATTAAATAAATTAAGGCCCTGATAAGTACCAATCCACAAATTGCCCAGGTAATCCTGGTTAATACTGGTTATTGCATCGCTGCTTATAGAACCGTTGCTTCCCGTAGGATGATAATTGGTGAAAGAATCGTTACTTCTGTCGTATTTACTTAAGCCTCCATTTGTAGCTACCCACAAAACACCTTGCTTGTCCTCAAATAAAGACGTTATCCTATTGGCACATAAACTGTGTGGATTGTTGGGGCTATTGCGGTAAAAATTGAAACGATAGCCATCATAACGGTTCAGGCCATCTTCTGTTCCAAACCACATAAAGCCATACTTATCTTTAAGGATGCACTGCACGGTACTTTGCGACAGGCCATTATCTGTAGTTAGGTGCGTAAACTTTACTTTTTGCTGGGCATTTCCATATAAACTACTTAATATAACCAGGCTTAAAACAATACCGGCTTTAAAATTTCTTAAATAAGGGTTTACTAACCTCTTTATCATATTTTAGGGGTAACTATTATAGGGTTCGGATTTTAAAAACAAGCAGTGGGGTGATTAACAATAACAGTTTAATGGTTTGATAACAAGAAACTTATACTTAAACCATTTAAAAAGGTTACAAAGCCGGAAGGCGCGTTAAGCAGGCGTGTTTAAATTTATATCAGCGTTATCAGGATGCTTCTTTTATGCCTGTTTTTTTATCAGGCCACAATAATCGTTGAACCTTTTTTAGGTGATAAAAGAAGCATGAAATTTAAACACAAGCTGTACTAAATCCTGATAGCTGGTTTTTAAAGCAGCAAGGGCAGCTTAAACCTATCTTAGAAAAAAATCCTGATGCTTCTTTTACCGCCTAAAAATCTGCACTGAAAAAAGAAGCAGCCATTAAATTGATTATGCTTAAGCTTTTTAAAAAGATGAGCTTTTTAAAGTACTATCGCTAAAAAAACACCAATCAGTTTTTATCATGAAAATAGCTACCTATAATGAAGTTGTTTAAACTTTCAAGGCCTGTTTAAGTTTGTACAGACCCTTCGGATATGCTTAGGATTGATGTGCCCGGGCTTGGTGCGCATGCTTCTTTTACCGGGTAAAATTGGTGTTTACATTTAATCACTAAAGACCTATAAGGTTTTGAAAACCTTATAGGTCTTTAGTGAATGGTTAACATTTTTTAGCTGATAAAAGAAGCATCGGCCAGAAAAAAAGTTTAAACAACTTCAATATTAGGCGTGCTAAATGTTGCCAGAAAATCGATGAAGTTTTATTTTATGAGAAATGGAGGCAGAGCGGGCAGTTTTATAAAGGCTGAAGATTCTGTAAGAACCCCTCCAACAAGTACTGGCAAAGGCTGATTATCATTTTTGAATTAAACGATGTAGCAAAAAACCAATCCAACCGTTTATCAAACTTAGTTGTTTAATTAAACATGAAGGATTTCTATTCCATTTTAGCAACGGATATAAATTCCACTTCGATAGAAATAAAGGAAGCTTATGAAAATTTATTAAAAAACCTTCAACCTTACCTGAACCAAAACGACAGCCAGTTCCAGGAAGTATGCGAAGCTTACGAAGTGCTTGGGGACCCGGACAGGCGCAGGCAATACGATAAAGAATTAAATGAAATCCAGGCTGCCCGGTTAAGTAAAATTCATCAAAAGCAACAACGTTTTTTTATAAACCGGACGATTGATGTTTCATTTACCCTTATCTTAATCCTATTCACTTTTATATTTGGTAATTATGTTATCAAATCGATAAGCAGCTCAAAAGCAATCAAGACGAAAAAAGCGACTGTTTTTACCACCGTTTCGTTCCACAAAACCAAACATCATAAAAAAAGGCATATTTCTAAAATCAGGACAATTATCAATCCTCCAAAAATAAATTCCGATACTGTAAAAACGCCATTAGTTGGGCAAGTGCCTGTTACTGCCAGCAAGACCACTGCCAGCAGCAGCAACACAAATAGCGATAACGACAAGGCGAATAGTTATAACGACAACAGCAATAATGATAAAAACAGCATCAATACCGATAAAAGCACCAACGCAGATGCACCTTTTTTATATGCCACTTACATCAGATCGAACGAAACCGGTGTAATCAATATGAGGAAATCTGATAACTACAGTTCTGTTATTATTAAGGTAATCCCTACCAATTCGCAAGTATTTGTATTAGAAAAAGGCAGCATGTACTATAAAATACTTTTTGATAACAGCACTGGTTATGTTCCAAAATGGACGCTTCAAACCAAATAAACAATTCTTAATGTTATTTGATACTTTTTTCTCCGCTAAACCAAATACTTCTTTTATCAGGAATGCTTCTTTTATCAGGTACAAATTAGTGTTTGAATTTTAAATTGATGCAGGTACAAATTTTTAGGTGCTAAAAGAAGCATGAGCCTTTTTCTTCGCATAAAAATTTAAAACAGGTACTAAAACAAGAAGCCTTTTTAAGTTATCGGATCCATCCTGCACTTTTCAAATATCTGATTAAGCGCGTATCTTTTGCAGACATAGGCGGAAGCCAGATACCAATCCGCTTACGGCCCCACCAAAAACCCTGAGGGTTATTTGGCTTAACAAAAGTGTAACGATACAGAACTGCACGGATAAATTGCGGCCGTTTTTTAGGAAAAGGACTGCTGGCAAACAAACTTACAGCACCAGGATCGTTATGAAGAAGTTTCCATACCAGGTTTAACGTCCACGGATATTCATTGGGAGAAGCCATTGAGGCAAACCACATTTGCCAGTCTAACCGCAACTGATAAGGGGCAATTTGCGGCGGTTGCTTATCCAGAAGCACAGGCAGGCCTTTGTAGATATAAGGTTTCCAGTTGGCTTTATCGCTGGAATCCCTGTCCATTGTTCCTTCAAACACCACATTTAAACGTTCCTGCCCCACGGTCCCAAATGCACCATAAGTATTTACGAGATCGAGCGGATCAAATGAAGTGTTCATAATCTGTCCCGGAGAAAGGATGTTCAAGGCAGGCTGGATACTCAGAATTGCAACAAGGGCAGTTACAATCCAGGCAGTAGTAAGCATCTGTTTAGATTCTTCGGCATTACTGGCAGCGGCTGCTGCCTTAATAACAAGCTTTTTTGGGAGAACTTTAGACCAGAAACCATCATCAAAACAAGCTAAAGCGGGGATAATAGTCAGCCAGTTTAAAAAAGAAAGGTTGCCGCTCAGGATAATATTAAACTGAAATAATATGATTACTACTCCTGCAATATGGCGGGCAAGGCGTGGCCAGAATACAAACCAGGGTGCTACAAGTTCGGCCAGCCAGTTAAACCAAACACCCGTTCTTAAAACAGATCGTGGCAAAAAATGAAACCAACGGCTTAAAGGGCCAGGAATGGGCTGCGTTTCGAAATGGTAATAAAGGACTGTTCCGTTTCGCCATATTTCATCTCCCCGGTACTTGATCATTCCCGCACCCAGCATGATCCGGCAGATCAGCCATCGAAATAAAACGATGATGGCAAAGGGTGGTGCATACTTAGGAAACGGGCGCAGATCGAGCAGCGGACAAAGAAAGATAGCCAGAAAACCGGTTTCGGTAAGCTGGATTTCCCAGCCGTACCCGTACCACTCTTGCCCGACGTGGACAAAAGACATGTAGAGAAACCAGAGAACGGCAAGCAGCAAAGCATTAGCATAGCCAGCAACAATCACACAGGAAAGCACGAACCCTGCCCAGGCGACAGTTAAAAGTGTTGCATCAGAACACCCGAACCAAAAAACCGATGGCAGGCGAACAAAGCCAGCTCCGGCAGAACCCAGTGCAGCACTCGCTTGTTTGAGGTAGATACTTGCCGGAAGAAGGCCATTAGCGCCAATTAAAGGAACAATTTGATTGATTGCTATGAGAAAGGCTATCGCGTAAATTGCACCTAACAGGCGAAGAATAACAAAGCGGGTGAGCCGGTAGGTTGGCATTACATCCGGTAGGCCAAGAGTGCTGTTAGGTTTACTATCCATTTGGTTTATCACTTCCATTGGTAAATTTAATCAGTCCAGATAAATATATATTTATATATCAGCAGTAATTGCAATGCTTCTTTTATGCCTAAATTTTTTGCTTTTAAAATATATAAATAGTATAGAAAGCCTAACTGTTTTGGGCTGATAAAAGAAGCATACAAAATATATTGAATGATAGTTAAACAGGCTTAGTTTATTATTTAAATCAATAATACCAGCCAGATAAAAGGATTAATTTTGATCCGTTTGCCTTTAGAGTATTGGCTGTTTGTTTAGCCACCTTAACTGATTCACTAAAACTGTAACAACGGTTTGCTATATAAATGGATAGAAAATAATTTCAGCTTTGCAGAAAAAGACCCGGATGGCTTTGGCTGCCCGGTAGGTGCGCATATCCGCCGTACCAATCCCCGGGATTCGTTATTTAATGGCCCTGCTATCTCGCTACGGACAGTTAACCGGCACCTCATTATCTGGCGCGGACGCTCGTATGGGCACCGGTCAGAGAACGTATAAATAGACGACAAAAAAGAGCGGGGCCTTCATTTTATTTGCCTAAACAGCAATATTGAAAGGCAATTTGAATTTGTCCAGCAGAACTGGTAAATAATTAGTCCTTTGGAGCACTGAATGACGAGACTGACCCCCTGATTGGGCAGCGAAATGACAAAAACGTGTTTAGCATGCAGGGCTGCCCGGCAAGGACACGGATCCATGACCTGCCAGAATTTGTAACGACCAAAGGCGGGGCCTATTTTTTATGCCCGGTATTAATGCCCTTAAACAATTAGCGAACGGCCTTTAATAGATGTTTTGCCTTCCTTTATGCCATTCTTACTGAGGTTTAAAGCAGTATTTCTAATATTTATGTACTTGGCCGACAGATGTTATTTTACAACTATCATTTAGGTTTTATAATAGAAGACCTGTTTTTGTAAGGTAAAAAGTAATAAGAAGCAGAAACTCCAAAAAATGTTACTGATGACGCCGTATATCTGCCGCTATAATAGAATTGGCCGAAGTTTACGTTAAGGTGTAAACGATCCGTAGCAGTATACTCAATACCGGAAGTTAATTCGCTTAAAAAATTATTTGGTGCTAAAAAAACATATCCTACGCCAACCGTAAGTGTATTGGTAAACCTGCCTTGCTGAAAAATGTTAAGGTTTGGCCTAACTTCAAAATAGAAGGACGTATCTCTGCCCTTAATATGTTCTAAAGTAGTTTTGCCTAAATCAACCCCTAAGCTAAAAACATTCCATTGCTTGCCAACTTCAATTGATAAATTAGATTTTCCTCCAAGAGTTCCGGGTGTATTGGTGAGGGAGTAGTAAACCTGCAAATAGGTTTGTGTTTTTATTTTACCCGTATCTGTTTGTGCGTAAGTTTTAACATTAAATAACACGCAAATACAAGTTAAAATCAGGAAATAAAATTTGGGATGGATCATTTAAAGTACCTTTTCAATTATTTCAAAGATACGAATGGCTTTTATTGCAGCTACAGAAGCTGTTTAAATTCTGATTAATCATGGCTATGCTTTGTTTATCGCCTTAAAACCATCAGCTACCATACAGCGTTCACTGGCATAAAAACAGCTGTAGGCAAGTAAAAAATAAAAGGGAGAATTTAAGGGCCTGTTTAAATTTATATCAGAGGAAATTATAATGCTTCTTTTATGCCTATAAATTTTATTTTTTGCATTATTACCCGATACTAAAAGCATGAGAATTTAGTGGTTTTTTATGTGATAAAAGAAGCATAAAAATAAATTGAATAAAATTTAAACAGGCTCTAAAAAAGATGGAATAGAATTACATGTGTTGAACGGACAATGCCTCAACAGACATATCGCTTCAATGGATAAAATAAAAAGGGAAGTTGATGCATGGCAAGCGCAAACCGGAAAGAATCAAGCACGTTTTCCTGCAGTCCGCCCTGGTTCCCCTTTACAGCTAACAAATAATCACATTGCTTATCTACGATAGCATCTGCAATACTATGTTGACACCCCATCGCATCAACGGATACCAGGCAATCCTCTATAAATAACGACTTTAATAAATCAGGGATAGCCGTAATTTCATTCGATTTCTCGTAAACCCGAAGCTGGCCCAATACTAGCCCGTTTTGATCGGCTCAGGCGCTAACTACATGAACAGGCGACTTTTTGCCATTTTCCTTAGCCCCCGGATTGTTTTTCCATCAATGCTGATCAATTGGTCCTGTGTGATCCCTTCTAAAAAATTTGGTTAATGTTATCATGCGAGGGTATGCCATTTTCCAGCGTTAAAAACATTTTGAAATAGGTTCATTGGCTAAGGCAAATTCTTCAATTTCATACCAGTCTTCGGCACCACATACAACAGCGGCAATGGTGATGGCGATAATATCAAGCATGTCATGATTTCTTTTTCGATTTAAACGATGATCTTTCATTGTGCTAAAATAAGTGGAAACCCACTACTTTTTATTCATACAAATACCTGATTGTCAAATAAATATATAAAATAAAACATGGATAACCAATACACGGTCAACTGAAAATCAATTATTTGCCCCCTTATTTCAACATCTAAAAAGAAATTTATTTTACTGCGTCTACCCTGGTACTTAATAGGTTGTTAATCAACAATATATTCAACATTCACCAAGCCCTAATTACAAAGATGTATCCTATAGCTTTGGCATCGATAGGATCTACCGTAAGATCGGAGAATATTACGAGGCGAATAACCAGATCGGCAAGACGATTGAGTTTTGGGAAAAGGCTTTTGCCATCAACCGAAAAGTTCGTATCGCGCGGAAACTGAAAAATCTTAAAAAGAAAGTTTCAACCAAAGGCACATGATCGATGGTGCGATTATAAGCGTTTTATTTTATAAGGATTTCCTGCTCCAAGCCTTTTTTATGAGTATGTATTAGATCAATCAACGCTGTAATTTTTGGCTCCGCGACAACCTTAAGATCAAAATTAATCTTCTGATTATCGTATAATTTTCGGTTTCCCCAAGTTTTGATCAATAATTCTATATTATCGGGCACAAAGAATGTTGATCGCGATCCCAAATAACGCTTATATTCATTTACATATATGCCAATTCCTGCAAAATCAAAATCACCGAAGTGCAAATAAGGGTTGTTGATAGCTTTTAGCCATTTTAACAGGTCTTTGCTTTGATTAAGGGGATACCTGCAGACAAATAACGGATGGATATTTTTAAATAAATGTTTTTGCTTTTCTATACGGGTAAAACTTTCAGAATTTTCAACGCCTACTATGGTTAAGCCGGAATGTGGAATAAAATGCTTCGTATCATTTATAAATTGAAATGTTCGGGTAGGAGGATTAACCTTGATAGTTTCTCCGTTCAGTATGGCTGTGACAGGTTCATAACAATTTACAAGAAAGCCTGTAAAAGTCCTTACCTTTTTTGCTTTTGAATTAGCAGCAGCTTCAATTAGATCTGCCCTTGTAATAATGTCCTGGCTTAGCTTATTGATATAGTATTCCAGATCAGTTATGGAAAATCGATTTGATAAAAATGCGTTGAGCGATTCGACTTTCGGAACATACAACAGGCTTCTTGTACGACCAGACCTTATATCAGCAAGAATACCCTCCATCAATAATTCAGCTACCAGCGGGCCTTTCAATTTGCTCGCTGGTATTTTTTCACCTTTAGACAATTGTAAAAATATACTGGCTAATGATCTGCTTAAAACCATACTTTAATTATTAGTAATGAGCTTTTTCACCGTTGTCACATTTCTATTGTCCTTTGCCAACAAATAGGTGTGCTTGTAATCGACAGCATTATATGATGTTGGTGAACTGTTAATCAACAAAATATTCCGGTCATTGGCAAATTTTAATATGCCCTTCACGTTGTTGGGATGAAGTTTACCGATTTCGTCCATCATACAATGCAGGCGAAAATCTTTAAATCTTTTTGATGCACTTTCCTTGAAAACATTTAAAAGCATGATATTGATCATTGCCTTGACCAATATATCTGTCCCCCTCAGATCCAACGTTTGTCAGCTTTTCAACCCAGCCGCTATCATTGTCATTTTCTACGACTTTAAATTGCAATTCAAACGTATCGGATAAGTTGATCACTTCGAGTTTGGATGAGGTGATTTCATTTGCGAAGTTTTTAAGGTACCCTACTGCTTTTTTATTGATCTGCTCTGTTTCGCTTCCGGTGAAAAGGTTTGATTTACCTAAAGACAGGGCATGTTCATCATTGAACTTTCTGATTTCGGTCAAGAGCATCACAATTTTATTTGCACTTGGTGATAAACGCAGATTAATGCTTTTAATGACACCTGTAAAATTACGCTCCTCGAAATCCTTATTGATGTCCGAAATAACTTTTTGTATGGTAGCTTCTTTTGAAACAAGGTCCGTGGTCTCTTTGCCAATCTGGAAGATTAAACTGGCAAAACGTTCATTAGTACGCTTTTCAAACTCCGCTATTTTGTCTTCCTCCAAAAACTCCTTTAAGTTTTCGGCAAAAAGGAAAAAGTCGCTGGTCTCAATGAGATTGGTTTTAAATCCAAATATGTTTGCTGAAGAAAAATGACTCAAAAATTTTTGTATGGATGTGAGCAAGTCGTCAAGTTTGTCCCTTACTGAAAAGCTCTTGTCATTAATTTCATCGATCAAATCCTTAACCCGCCTCGTGGTTCTAACGGATTCGGATATAATAAGAGCAGAAGGGTCAAGTTTTGAAAAAACTTCCGTTAGGCTGAAATTGTCAAATGTAAGGATATCTTCTTCAATTCTTCTTTGAGAAGCATCCAAACCTGCGATGATATGATTCCGTTTGATCACCAATTCCTGAAGCTTGCCTTTGGCGAGTTCGTGACGCTGCTTTTCTATGGCCAACTGGTTCTCATAAATCTTTTTATCTGACTTAAATTTGTCAACCAGATCAAATAATTCACGTTTATCCTTGCCATATTCAGAAACCGTTTGCCTGTTATTTTCGATAAACTGCAGCTCCTCGACTATCGCAACAAGTTCTTGGTCAATTGCATTAAGACGCATGGTGTCTGCGCCGGCATGTTCCAGGGCTCTACTGGCCTGCTGCTGGATGTCATTAATGCGGGTTTGCACCTGTACAGCTTCGGATTTTATATCTTCGGACAGCTTATTCAAAGTTTCTTGCAGGATAGTATTCTCTCTGGAAATTTTGTTATCCCGCTCTTTCTTTTTTACTTCTACCTGGTTCTTAACCTGATTTGTTAAAACCCTTATCTGCTCATCAGCCACTTGCTTCTCATCTTTTGCAGCATCAGCGATCAGACGGGCAACGACTTCACCGGAGCGATTTTTAATGCTCCATTTGCTTATATCATCCAGTTGAACTTCAAAGTCTTTAAGGTGAAGTTCATATTGCGCAAGGTCAATTTTTATGTCCTCTTCATTCAGAGACATGATAATTGTTTGTTTAATAAACTCTGCTTCCAGTTTTGAATTCAAAAATACATTCTGGATAGTTCTAGGCAGGTTTTGATACTGCCTGCTTTCAATCAAAGCATACTTACGAAATTCCGCACTAAGGCCTTTGTTATTGCCATACAAAATGTCCCGGTATTCTTCATACCGCTCAATTTTCCGCGTGTATGTATTTGTCCCGGAAAAAGTACCCCTGATTTGCTCCCAGGACATTGCTTTGTTTTCGGGATTGATATAATTATCTTTATTGTATGAACCCTCTATAAAACGAAAAGCAACGCGGCCCTGGGACTTAAATGCCAATACACAAAAGGGGCCGGACTCTCTTGCGACTTCATAAACGATGAAGGAGTTTCCGTAGGGGAAGTAATACTCGTCGAATGTGCGCTTACCTTTTTCAATTCCCAATTTAAGTTTATCGACATTATAGAAAAATAGTATTGCACGGAGTGTGGTGCTCTTGCCTACACCCTGGGTTCCAATAAAATGAACATTGCCATCTATGCTTATATCGGCATAAGGCATACCGGCACTGTTTATAAAAACGATTTTATTCAGGTATCTCATGCTGTATATCCTCTGTTATGTCTATGTTCAGTATCAACTTTTCCAGGTATGTAAATGAAGCCAGGGTTTTATATTCATGTACGATTATATTTTCTAACTCGATAAAGTTATCCTTCTCCAAAATGTCTAACACTTTGTCGATGATTTCCGAATGCTTTTCCTTTCCAGGTGCGTATTTTTTTAGACCTTCTAACTTATTTTTCAAATCCGCGTCAACGCTCAATCTTATCAACAAGTCAGAGGGTTTGAATCGAAACCCTGGGCCGAAACTATTTTCAAACGTTTTTAGAAAATCAACAATGTCAATCCATTTCATGGCAATTTCCAGTTTACGTTCCATTTCCGCGCGGCTTTCTAATCGGGCAAAGTAATAGTATTCATCACCTTCTTCCAGGATCAGATTAATACCCTTGAAATAATCACAATAGGAATCAAAATCTTGGTTGATTACAGAATAAAGCTTACACACGGATTCTCTACTGCTGTTGGAACAAATAAATTGTCCCTTATTCAGTATTTCAAAAACCTCTGCTGACTGTTTGGGTATTTCCTGCATGTTATAACGGGTAAATCAATAAATATTCTGTGTTTTGCCTAGTTTGGTACTCCGCGGTCAACTTGAATTGCAGATCGTATTGGCAAATAAGCTGGCAATAAATGGTAAGGCACTCCTCGAAAGATACAGGCTTGCCAAAATCGTAGGTCCGCAAAAAATCGAACAGATTATTACTACCGGCGAGAAAGCTATTTTTAACCGCCTTAAGATTTATTTGTTCTACCTCTTCTATATCAAGTTGTAAATAATCGGATAAATTATTATCAGAAAGCTGAATTACAGAACGACCGCCTGACCTGTTTCTGCTTACAACTTTTTTAATGGCATCAAGTGCCTCATCATCGCTCTGCAATTGGTCTAAAGAAAGCTTTAGGGAGTAGGTAGGATTAGGCTCATAAACCAGCGAGTGGTCTGCCAGCAAAAGTTTGACGATGTTTGTCTTGCTTTTTAATTCGAATTGGTCTTTTAAATATTTTAATTGCCTGATTTTTTCAAGCAGCCCGCTTTGATACTTTAAACGGTTCAAAAACTCTATAATTTGCTTTTGTATATAAATTAAATTATGGCGGCAAAAATTAAGCTTCCCTCGCAACGCATTAATGATCCTTTGCAGTTCTTCATCTGAAGCGGTTTTGAAAAAAGTTTGCTCTTCATCCCCAGCCACCAGGTTATCAGTTAACATGACGAGGGTTGCAATATCATTCCGCTTAATATCAAGGTGCTCCAGTTTAGCTTTCTTTATTTTATAATTCGGTTCATTCTTAAAAGTATTGTCGATATTACGTTTCAGGTCAACGACATTTCTTATAGCAATAATCCCTGTTTTTCTTAAGGCGCTTTTAACCTGCCTTAAATAATTATATTTCCTGCTTTCACTATTTTCCTTCAGGTAATAAATGATGTTTTGATTTATGGTTTGGAGATTCTCCGTGATGTAGGAAACATTTATTTCTTCATTTACTTCTAATACCTGTTCAAAAAATTGAAGGAAGTGATCATCAAGCTCCAAATAAGCCCCATTTTCTCTGAGTACCGTGAATTCAAGCAACAGGCGAAGTTTATCCTCATTATAATCCAGCACTTCCAAGGCATCATCATATTTATAGGACAAGACTTTGCGCTTTTCAAATATTTCTGTAATGAGTTTTTGTTCACGGCTCAAAACCAATAGCAGTTCCCGTATGGATGAAAATGTCTTCAAATTGCTATTTGCTTATTATTTCAACTGATTAGTTTTAGAGATTTAAAAGAACACTAATTTATTTAGTTTTTCTGTCCGTTTATAATATTTTATTGATCAACTGCTAACCACATTGAATTTGATGACAATTTTATTATTGTGCCCTCCTAATGCAAACGACTTTTCGCTGGGGTTTTTTAAAAATCTTTCGG
>NZ_WPIK01000050.1 GCF_009754915.1 Mucilaginibacter arboris
AAACTGGACTTGCAACAAAAAAGTGGACAAAGAGTTAAGCTGCGATAATTTGTTTGTTTAGTTGTTTTTCAAAGTCCTGTGGAGATTTGTATCCCAGCGCAGAATGCAGTCTTTTACGGTTGTACCAGATCTCGATATATTCAAAAATGAGTAGTGCAGCCTGCTGCCTGGTTTCAAATTTATTTTGATAAACACATTCTGCTTTTAAGGTTTTAAAAAAGCTTTCTGCTACCGCATTGTCCCAACAGTTTCCTTTTCTGCTCATGCTTCTGGTAATTAGTGGGTTCTTGTTCAATAAATCCCTGAATTCGTTACAGGAATACTGCAACCACGGTCAGAATGAAAAATTAGTTCATTTATAATTGGCCTGTTCTTTTGTGCCATTTTGAAGGCCGGCATAACTGTTTCCGTTGCCTTCATGGTAGAACTTAATGCCCAGCCAATTATTTTACGATCACCTATATCAAGCACGGTTGTCAAATACAGCCAGCCTTGTCTGGTTTTGATATAGGTAATATCCGATACCCAAACCGCGCCAGTCGTGCCCGGCTTAAAATTCCGCTCCAGCTTGTTTTCCACAATAGCAAACTTGTGAGTGGAATCGGTAGTAGCTATGAATTTGTTTTTTATAATGCTCTGGATTTTTGCTTTCTGCATCAACCTGGCCACTCTCGGCCTGGATACTTTGATTCCCTGCCTGTTCAGTTCCATCGCGATCCTGGGGCTACCATAAGTACCTTTACTATCTGCATGAACTTTTAATATATGACCAGTAAGGTTCTGGTTATCATTATCCCTCAAAGATAAATTACTACACAGCCAGCTATAATAACCACTTCTGCTTACTTTAAACATTTTACACATCTTCCCAATAGTAAATCCAGTTCTGTTGTTTTTTATGAACCCGAATATTTGCCATCGCTCCTGGAGAAGATGCCTACAGCCTTTTTTAGTATATCGCGCTCCTGCTGCATATCCAGCAGTTCTTTCTTTAGCCGGTGAATCTCTCTGCCTGCTCAGGCGTATAGACCACTTTACCTTTACCAGGAAAACTCGTTTCTGCCTTCGTTTCCAGTTCCCTGCGCCAGCGGTATAACAAAGCCGGCCTGATTTCCAGTTCCTTTGCAAGCACGCTCAGATCTGAGCGGCGCTTACTCAATTCTACAGCCATGACCTTAAACTCTCGGTCGTACTGCTTTCTAATTATTGACATATTTCTAAAGTTAAGTCTTTTCCCTTAACCTTCTGTCCATTCAAAGGTAGCAACTCCA
>NZ_WPIK01000051.1 GCF_009754915.1 Mucilaginibacter arboris
ATTCGTCAGCCAAAACCAAAGCTAAATTTATAATCAAATGTTGATGCTTCTTTTACCAGCTAAATTTTATTCCGTCGGCCGAAACTGAAGCAAAATAGTAAAATAAAAGTTGATGTATATTCCTTCAGCCAGTTTTTTGCCAAACCAATGTTGTAGGCAGTTTATTTAGGAGGTAATATCGTATATTGAATTGCTAAACAATCATCGCAGTTATTAAGTTTATGCCAAGTTTTTTTCGAAACAACTTTGACGATTACACTGTAGAAATCAGCTACGTCTGATTCATTAAATGTAATTTCAATATTTTTTTCATTTACAATTTCTTTTCCGCTAAAATTCCAAAAGATGTCATATTCAGCACTAGAAAACGACGGATCTATTTCAACTTCTAAACTTATTTTATCGTAACAATAAATGTAAAATTTTCTATTATCAAGGACTAAGCAATTTGTCCCCCAGTTAATATGTTCTCTTAAAAAATGTTGTCCAAATGAATCTGAATAAGATAGAAAAATTGGAACATTAAACTTCTTATCCATATTCAATGTTTTATAATGGCCTTTAATTGAATCAATAATATCATTAGTATAGCAAATAGATTTTTCTAATTGTCTTACAGAAATAGGGTTTGTATGATTAACACGGTTACGAATATCGCTCAATTCATTCAAACTGTTCTTCAATTGAATTCTACCTAATTTAAAGTTTTGCTCAAAAAAAGGCTTAAAAACTTCATTATAAAGATTTTCTTTACAGATAATTTCAATCAGATGCTCCAATAATGTAGCATCAATTTTTCTTTGAAATCTGTCAGAATAATTTTGAAATCTAGTTTCTACTTTATCTCTAATCTCTTTTCTAATTAAAAAGTGTCCTCCAGTTTCAATGTTAAGGTAATCATTGCCAAATTTTTCAGTAAGTTTTTGATCGATTATTCTTCTCAACCAATATTCTAAATTTTCTAGATACTTTTTTGCATAACCTTTTTTATCTTCTTCAGTCAATTTATATAACGGCATAGTTTTTAAAATGGTTAGTACAATGTTAGTTTAAATTGCCTACAACGGAAAAGGCTTGGCGAAGAACTGGAAATAGAATTCCTTCCGCCCGAACCAAAGTTAAATAATTGTTCAAAAGCTGATGCTTCTTTTACCAGCTAAATTTTTGTTCCTTCAGCCGAAACTGAAGCAAAATAGCAAG
>NZ_WPIK01000052.1 GCF_009754915.1 Mucilaginibacter arboris
CAGTTCTTCGCCAAGCCTTTTCCGTTATGTGTAACTTAAGACCTGCAAAACGTCAATTGACTTGTAAGCTGAACTTTTAACAATTGCAAGTTTCGATTTTGCTTTTAGCAAGTTTTCCTTGCTGTTTTTAGCAGACTTATTTAGCGGACTATTTCCGGCGAACTAATTTTTACTTGATAAAAACAGCATTGTTTGCCGACTTTTTTCAATCAGAAAACGCAAAGTTTGTAAAAGAAACGCTCACAACTTTTGCGCAAATAAACGTTCGACCTAAAAGTTTCAAGTGTAATATTGTTCGGCAAAGTTTGGTTCAGCGAACAAACTTAAAAATGCAAATCTCAATTTTACTATCGGAAAAATTAAGCTACACATAACATTGGTTTGGCAAAAAACTGGCGGAAGGAATAAACATCAGCTTTTATTTTACTATTTTGCTTCAGTTTCATCTGAAGGACAAGAATTCAGCTGATAAAAGAAGCATCAACATTTGAATATAAATTTAACTTTGGTTTTGGCTGACGAGTTTTAAATGCCAGTTCTTCGCCAAGCCTTTTCCGTTGTGCGCAATTACACCAATGACAAACTTTCACGAAATAAATAATTACGGATCTATCTTCTTAACCGACTTGTTCGAGCCTCGGGACAATTCCTTGGTTTTAGAAGTTAAAGATTTGGTGACTTCCGAGACAAAAGAAGACCTTTTAGTTAGAGATAAATTATATCTGGTTTGCGTAGAGTTTCTATAAATCAGAATGGCGTACACTTTAAAATTCATTTTAAAAGCTATGTGGCTTATCATGTAATGAATGAAAGCTTTATCAACTTTAATGACGATGAAGAATATGAAGGAGGCAAATTTTCAAAATTTTGTAAGTTTTCAAAATCAAACTATCTTGACTTTATTTTTAAAGAAACCTATGCTAATGAAATGTTTCCAGGAGAATTAAAACATTTTGGACTTTACTGTTCAAATCATGTTGTACATATTGTTTCGGCTGTAGAACCGGAAATTGAAAAAAGATAACTGCGCACAACATTGGTTTGGCAAAAAACTGGCCGACGGATTAAACATCAACTTTATTTTGCTATTTCGCTTCAGTTTCGGCGGAAGGAATTAAATTTAACTAACAAAAGAAGCATCAGCATTTATTTATAAATTTAACTTTGGTTTTGGCGAACGAGTTTC
>NZ_WPIK01000053.1 GCF_009754915.1 Mucilaginibacter arboris
GCCTGTAATTTTCTAACGACAATCGACCAATCCAATCCATGTTAAACTTACTATATCAAACCCGACTAGCTTACCTTAGCGAAATAGATAAAACCGCAAAATTCATTTCCGAAGAATTTACATCTGGAAAACAAATATCTGAGCAAATTCTTAAAACAATAATAGATTTATACGAATCAGCAAAAGTTGAACAAAGTTTTAAGGGAGAGAGCTTTGAAACTGCTTATCATTCACCAATAACAGGAGAGTTAGAATTCTTAATTGCAAGAATCCTATTTCATTATTCTGCTATTAATAACAAAAGATGGAAAATTTACTTGCGGCGACAAGAAAGTAAGACAGCTCCAGATATACGACTTTTAAAAGATAATAAAGCCTTTGCAATTATAGAAGTGAAAGCAAAAGCAGGTTGGATTCAACCTTTCTTCTCATCTGACCGCTATCAACATGACAAAAATAGACTTACTAATGGTAAATCCTTATTCGATCCAGATTCTATGATCGAAAACTCGAGAAATCAACTTAAGAAATATTTCACAACATTTGAATTAACAAATAACGACATCTTTCTTTTCTTACCAACACTTGCGTTAGTACATAGAAAGAAATACTTGACAGAATTACCTCAATATTACTCCTACTTCGCTTCAACATCAGGTCTTCCTGCTGAAAACTTAATATTATTATCAAACAATATGCGACATGACTTATCATATAAGACAAGCGATTTACATCCGACAGATAATTTCGAAAAGCTATTGACAAAACTTGGAGAAAAATAAAACTACAGGCAACATGGGTTTGGCAAAAAACTGGCTGACGGAATTTAATCAACTTTTATTTTACTATTTTGCTTCAATTTTGGCAGAAGGAACATTTTTTAGCTCATAAAAACAGTATTAAACTTTGTAACTTTTATTTAGCTTTGGGTTTCGGCAGAAGGAATTCTATTTCCAGTTCTTCGCCAAGCCCGAAACGTTAGGCGCAATTTGTGTTTTCGCCCGAGAAAGTTTGCTAAAGATTTTTTTGTCCCAAA
>NZ_WPIK01000054.1 GCF_009754915.1 Mucilaginibacter arboris
TTTTTAGTTCAATCTTTCGGACATGCTGATCCAAATGGTCCCCTATCCTATAACACCAAACGAAAGCTATCATCGTTAATAAAAACAACCGCTCCAATCTTTTTTGATCGGTAACATGGGTAGCTTCAATGTTAAACCCGCTGCTTTTGAGTGCTTTAAAAAGGGTTTCCACCTGCCAGCGTTGTTTGTAGGCCATCATAGCTTGTTCAGGTTTGTTAAACGATACGAGGACCAGGAATTCCTTTTTACCCTCCCGGTCTATTGTCTTGCATCCTGACAGGTAGCACAATTGCCCATGTAAGCGGGCTATTTTGGGACAATGGTAAAGTTCATTCATCTTCAGGTGGTTAAACAACCAAAACACCGGCACCTCCGCTTGTTTTTGAAAGGAATATACTTTGAAATTGTTCCTTATCCTGATATGGTACCTAATTTGATTATCATTTAAAAAGGCCAGCCAGTCCCCGCCTATGAATTCCCTGTCGGCCAGCAGGCAATCAATTGTATGGGCACCAAACCAGTCCAAGTATTTATTGACCAGGCCGATCCGTTCCTGTGTGCCTGAATTGCCCCGTTTGTCCAACATGGCAAACATCAAAGGAAAGGCTACGTTTTTATAACTTACGCCCAGCATCAAAATATTGATGTTCTTTGTGCCAAATTTCCAGTTTGTACGGTCTAACACTAAGGTCAGGTTTTCTTTTTCAGGCAACAGGATGAATATCAGGCTGGATATGGCTTTCATGGGCAGGTCAAACCCGGACATGAACCGTTGGACCCTCCTATAAGAGCTTCCCTTGGCCGCCTTGGTATCAAAGGCCGATGCCAGGCGGTCATAATTAATCGTTTTAACCTTGCATAGCGCTGTTATGAACAAACAAATGAGTTTGATCCTGGCCTGATTGATTTCTCCTTTAAAATGCTGCGCTAATACTGAATTTAATGTTGTATTTTTATCCTCAAGACTG
>NZ_WPIK01000055.1 GCF_009754915.1 Mucilaginibacter arboris
GCGGCTATTTACCGACCACCGTTATGACACGAAACTTTTTTACAATTATCGTACTGACACTCTCTTTGTTTTCGGTACATGCACAAACTATCAAAAGTAAAACGGCGAGTGCTGACAATAAAAATCAAAGTAAAAAAGAATTTAAAAATCAAGGCGAACAGGAAGACTATTCGGCAGAACAATTGTTCGAGAAGGAATATTCTGTAAAACATTTCGACAAATTCAAAGGTGTCATTTTAGTAAACGGTAATAATTTCAATTATGACGACCAAACATTACAAATTGTAAACACAGCAAAAGAATTAAACGGTATATTTTCAAAAGGACTTTTTTATCCAGCAGTTATTACAGGAGATATAAAAACAGTTGTGAAAAGCAAACAAGAGTTAGACACATTATCAGCAGGACAAAAACTTTCTTACTACTTTACACGAGCCGATAGTTTGACTATTTCAAACTTGGAAGAACTTAAGTTCTTGACCAAAAACTATACGCAAAAAAGATTTCGATT
Organism: Mucilaginibacter arboris; assembly: GCF_009754915.1. Lineage (GTDB taxonomy): Bacteria > Bacteroidota > Bacteroidia > Sphingobacteriales > Sphingobacteriaceae > Mucilaginibacter_A > Mucilaginibacter_A arboris. The sequence continues at coordinate 512 of NZ_WPIK01000055.1, forward strand.
TTGGTTGTTTAAAAAAGGTTTTACAAACCCAACAGTTTGTTTTATCGAGTTGACTAACCACAATGCAACCAGTAAAACTGACTTGACAAGTTTTATAAACGGTGCAGCGTTAACTTTCTTTAAAAGTGGTTGGATTGTAATATAAAAACAGCCGCTAACATGGGTTTGGCAAAAAACTGGCTGACGAATTAAACATCAGCTATTGTTTTACTATTATGCTTCAGTTTTAGCTGAAGGAACAAAATTTAGCTAGTAAAAGAAGCATTGGCATTTGAATCGTTTATTTAACTTTGGTTTGAGCGGACGAGTTTCAAATACCAGTTCTTCGCCAAGCCTTGTTCGTTAGGCGCAATTTGTGTTTTCGCCCGAGAAAGTTTGCTAAAGATTTTTTTGTCCCAAA
>NZ_WPIK01000056.1 GCF_009754915.1 Mucilaginibacter arboris
AACGGAAAAGGCTTGGCGAAGAACTGGGATTTGAAACTCGTCAGCCAAAACTGAAGTTAAATTTATATTAAAATGCTGATACTTCTTTTATCAGCTAAATTTTGTTCCTTCTGCCGGAACTGAAGCAAAATAGTAAAACAAAAGTCCAATTACTTCCGTCCCCCAGTTTTTTGCCAAACCAATGTTGTGCGTAGTATTTATTCTCCAAATGCAATTAAAATCTGATAGAATATTTTACCGTTTGGAAGATAAAAAATTAAGTCTTGTTGTCCTAATGAACTTGTTTGTTTTTTTGCGATGTAAGGTTTGAATATAAATTTTTTATTGCCTTTTGAATAAACCATAACATGTCCACTAAAAATTAAGTCATTACCTATAAGATGAAATTCTTCATTTAGTTCTTGCATGTCGGCACTAATTCTTTCGTGTCTTAAAATACTATCACGCTCAACTTCTCCATAACTATAAAAAATGTCTTTAACTCTTATAGTTTTAGTGTTTGATTTGAGTGTATCAGTAAAATTTTTAAAAGAATAGTTTGGTGTAGCTTCAATGTTTTTCACGTTGGTAATGAAGTCTGAAATATCACTTTGTTTAAAGTATAGAACAGCATTTGGTAAATCGTAAATAAAAGTTTTCTCAACTGCTGTGTCTATAAATAAAGGTTTTATTTTCTTTCTGCGTACATCAAAGTTTGTCTGGGAAAAACATATAGTTGTCATCAAAACAAGTAGAGAAGTTAGCAAGAATTTAGGTGTCATAATATTACGCACAACGGAAAAGGCTTGGCGAAGAACTGGAAATAGAATTCCGTCTGCCGAAACCAAAGTTAAATTAATGTTCCAAAGCTGATGCTTCTTTTACCAGCTAAATTTCTGTTCCTTCA
>NZ_WPIK01000057.1 GCF_009754915.1 Mucilaginibacter arboris
GAAGTTGTTTAAACTTTTGTTTGCTTGTTGATTCTTTGGAGGAAAAATACTAAAAAGGCCATCCAATGCATTGCCATCCAATTCCTGGTTAGGACTTTATACCTCATAACCAATCCTTTAAACCCGTCCATCCAGGCATTTGCATGTTCGATAACTGTTCTTCTCTTATATAGTTCTTCATCAAAATACCAGTTTTCGTCCTCGTCTTTTTCTTTGTTGCGTGGATTTGGTTTGATATTGGCCTCTATTTCTTTTTCGATGCAGGCAGACCTCAGTTCCTTACTGTCAAAACCAGGGTCTGCATTCAGGAAAATACCCCTGCTATCTATACCTGCTTCTTTTAACAGGCTGCATAGTTCCGTGAACAGGGTTTTTATTTGGTACAGGTCATGGTGCTGGCCTGCTTGTGGCTCCGACAAGGCAAGCATCAGGCCGGTATTATCTGACAAAAACAGCGCATTACTGGTCTTAGATGCCTTCCTGCCCTGGTAGCCCACCGCTTGCCCACCGCGCTTTGCAGCAGTATGGCTCCCGTCCAATTGCATCGATGACAAGTCTAAAAGGGCACGTTTTGAACGTAAAAGTGCTATCCAGGCGGATCTCCAAGACCCATCTTTGCCCCATTTATTGAAATAATAATAAACACTCTCCCAACTCATCTCTACTGTGTCTGTAAATTGCTTCAATGGAAGTTCACGCCACTGACAACCTGTCTTTAGCCTATAAAATATCGCCATCACAACCTGGCAAGAAGGTATTTTGGACTTAAACCCACGTTTCCCTTTACTTAAATGCGGCACAATTAATTCTTCTATCGTACCTTTATCTATGGTTTCCAATCTTAATCTGATCTTTTTTGATTTAGCACCACAAAAG
>NZ_WPIK01000058.1 GCF_009754915.1 Mucilaginibacter arboris
ATTTTCAGCAGCCATCCTTTAAAAGTTACCGCATGGAGCTTTCTAAGAAATAAGCCTTTGATTTCGCTAATTGTCGTTTCTATTCTTTTACGCATACATTCTTTGATAAAGGCTGCACTTACGCTGTCTATTCTTTTTGCATTTGATTTTCTATGCACTTTCAAAGCGATCAGATCAGTTTCCATAAGTTGATCTTCGATCTCATAATTGGTATAAGCCGAATCTGCAAACACCTCGCTCTCAGCAGGCAGTTCCATTGGTAATTTCTTTAAAGCCTGTGCATCATGTTCGCTGCCCGGAACGAAGCCAAACTCAACCGGAATACCATCTTTGGTAACCAGTAACTGTACTTTTACCCCATAAAAGTAACGGCGCATGCTGCTCTGTTTGCCATGCCACTGCTTGCCTTGCAATATTTTAGAATTCGCAATACGAATGTTATCGCAAACTGCTACCGGAAACGAATCCAGCACATAGCTCATCTCACAGCTGACATACTTAAAGTAATAACCAATCTGCATGAAAAGACTGTATATAAGCTCCGCAACCTGATGTAACCTGCGGTTGAAACGGCTCTTGTCCAGTATTCCCGGTATCATTCCTGTCATTTTCATAAACTGCCTTGCTTTGTCCTGATGGCCACCGAAGTATAAGGAGGAAACTATCGCTGTAGTGATGACCTCACTATCGCTTACCTGCCTGCGGCCGTCTTCATAATGGTTGCTTGTTTTTAATAGATCATCTATAAAACAAAATATTCCTATAATTTTATCCTTTGTAAGCATCTATTAGAGTTTTTTAGTTGTGGTAAA
>NZ_WPIK01000059.1 GCF_009754915.1 Mucilaginibacter arboris
TTCAAGGCTTGGCGAAGAACTGGAATTTAAATTCCTTCCGCCGAAACCCAAGTTCAATTAAAGTAGCAAAGTTCAATACTGTTTTTACAATTGAAAAATGTTCCTTCCGCTGAAACTGAAGCAAAATGGAAGAACAAAAGTTGATGTTTAATTCGTCCGCCAGTTTTTTGCCAAACCAATGTTAGGCGTAGTTCTTCTTTTTGTTTTTCTGGATTATATAAGAAATTAAATATACAGTCAAAAAGTAGGGGAAATAAATAACATAAGTCATAGTAGCTTTTATTGGCCATCCAATTCCCATTACACTTTTTTCAAGACTTTTTACTCGTTCCATATTTTCAGGAAAAACTTGTCGATAAAATTCAATTTCATTCATTCCATCTATATTATATCCATAATGAGTCAAAAGCATTTTATCTGAGACATCTGTCAACCATGCAAAAACCAAAGTTATAAATACAGTTGTAACTATTCCTGTTGTCAGGTAAGCAATAAACTTATATTTGACTTTTAGTTTATCCAGCCTCCTTAAAATAAAAATGGGACTTAAAGCAAGTCCGACAAGTAGAAATAACGATGTTATTGTAGTTAAAGTCTCCATTTAATTGTCAGCTGCGCTTTGTTTCAGAATTACGCCTAACGGAAAAGGCTTGGCGAAGAACTGGAAATAGAATTCCTTCCGCCGAAAACCAAAGTTAAATTTATAATCAAAAGTTGATGCTTCTTTTACCAGCTAAGTTTCTGTTCCATCAGCTGAAACTG
>NZ_WPIK01000006.1 GCF_009754915.1 Mucilaginibacter arboris
AACAGATGCAAAAAATGTGGGCAGAAAGAGGGCTGTTTATTTTCTTTTTGCCTCCCTACAGCCCACATTTAAACATTATAGAAAGACTATGGAAAGAAATAAAAGCAAGATGGTTAAGGCCTGAAGATTACCTGAATGAACAGCAATTGTTTTATTCTACAAATCTCCTACTGGCTGCAATAGGAAAAAACCTGAAAATTAACTTCTCAAAACAGCAAAATTAATTAAACATATTTTTGACAACATACTTAGATAAAACAATATTTCATTATTTACAGTAGTTTAAAAAAGTTGATAATGTATTCATATTCCTTACTAGTTTTCCTCAGTAATGATTTTTTTTAATAATATATTAATAATATAACAGTAGTAAATGAAGAACGTATAAAAAAAGCAATTTAGGATGACTTACGTACACTTACAAGACAATAAGATTAAATGAAAAAATTAATAATATTTATACTGTTGCTTTCATGTTTAAATTTAAGAGCACAAAGGCACAACTTAATTCTTGAACAAACATTTGATAATGATATAGGTATCTGGTTTGAAAACAATATGATCCAACCCTATTCAGCTACTGTTTCGAACTTTACACAAAGAGCCGGAGGCAAATCCTTACAAGTTGATTTAAGAAAATTTGATGGTTATAGGGCGGAATTTGGTACAGACCCCAAAAAATCCTTACCGGAACAATGGGCAGGATTTTCAATTTTTTTACCAAATGCTTTTGCAAAAGATTTCTCTGAAGAGGGCATTATGCAATTTCAAGCTTATCCTGACTTTAATTTAGGTGAAGATTGGAGAAGTCCACCACTGTTATTAGGTATTCTTAACGATCATTATATTCTTGATATGAGAACGGATAGTAACGCCGTTACAGTACAAGGTAATTTTGCTTTTGAAAGGATAGATTTAGGGTTAGTAACAAAAAATACCTGGACTGATTTTATATTTCATATTAAATGGGCTTATAATAACACCGGTATATTAGAATTATGGAAGAATGGTAAACTTGTGTATAGCAGGTTAAATAAGCCAAATAGTTATAATGATAAATTGTATCCTTACTTTAAATGTGGTATTTATAAATGGGATTGGGAGGGTCCAAGTAATTCTGTTACTACAGAAAGACTACTTTACATAGATGAAGTCAGAATAGGTAATGAAAAAGCTACCTACTGTGATGTTTTTCCCGGAACGCTAACTAAGCCTTATATTACAGGTTCTATAAAAAGAGAACAGTGGGACAACGTAGGCGGTACAAGCATATCAGACATTCCGCTTACAATAACACCCTCTTCAACCAGTCAGTTAACTTCTTTTGAAGGACCATTAAACATAGCAGATAATTACGGTTCACGAATTCAGGGTTATATCTGCCCGCCTCAACCCGGCAACTATACTTTCTGGCTTGCAACAGATGATGCAGGTGAGCTATGGCTTTCAACTGATAGTACCACAGCTAATAAAGTTCGGATTGCAAATGTTGATGGCTGGACTAATTATCGGGAATGGGGTAAATATTCTTCACAAAAATCTGCTGCAATTACCCTACAGGCAGGAAAAAAATATTACATAGAAGCCTTGCAAAAAGAAGGGGGCGGCGGCGATAACCTTTCGGTACAATGGCAACTACCCGACGCAAGTATGGAAACACCGATTGCAGGAAGCCATCTTTCGCCTTATGTAGATACAACTGCTTTAATAAATCAGACGATTACTTTTGCAGCGCTTCCTTCTAAAACGACCTCTGATACGCCTTTTACATTAAGCGCTACTGCTTCATCCGGCCTTGCCGTGAGTTTTAGTGTTATTTCTGGTCCGGCTACCATTTCCGACAGTACTGTTACGCTTACCGGTGAGGGTAGTGTAATTGTAGAAGCTTCACAAGCGGGGAATTCTGTTTACAATGCTGCTACAGGCGTTATACAAAGCTTTACGGTTTCAAGTGCTGCTACCTGTTCGGCAACTGGTACCATTTTACGGGAAGAATGGGATAATGTAGGCGGAACAAGCATATCAGATATCCCGCTTACAACAACACCTTCTTCAACCAGTCAGTTAACTTCTTTTGAAGGGTCATTAAACATAGCAGATAATTATGCTTCAAGAGTTCGGGGATAAATTTGTCCTCTTCAAACCGGAAGTTATACTTTCTGGCTTGCAACCGATGATGCTGGCGAACTTTGGCTTTCTACCGATGACCAGCCTGTTAATAAAATCAGGATTGCCAATGTTGACGGCTGGACAAATTACCGGGAATGGGGTAAATATCCTTCACAAAAATCAATTTCAATTACGTTACAGGCAGGAAAGAAATATTATGTAGAGGCCTTACAAAAAGAAGGCGGCGGCGGCGATAACCTTTCCGTACAATGGCAACTACCGGATGGAACGATGGAAACGCCGATAGCAGGGAGCCATTTAGCGCCTTATATTTCTCAACAACTCAGCACATCTTCTCTTGCTGCCAGTATGATTGGAAGTACAATAACATTAAATGATCCTGCAACAGTGAAAGCAGGGTTGTACATTTATCCTAATCCTGTTTCCAACCAAACAAATGTAGAATTTACATTAACCGAAGCAGGGCAAACGGACATTGCATTAATTAACACAAAAGGCCAATTTATTAGTAAACTATTTACCGGACCAACCGAAGCAAACGTTAAAAAGAGTTTTATATTAAATGCAGAAACTTTAAAGAACGGTGTTTATATTATCAATTTAATAAGTGGTAAAAATAGTTTTACTAAGAAAATTGTTGTAGTAAAATAGTAAAGATAGCAGCAGTTCTTGCAATGCATAACCATCAAATAAATCAGTAAGTTTTTTGATTAAGATTTTATTGTTATTAATTTCCTATAGAAACGATACTGTTTTTAATGGCATAAAACGAAGTATCAAAAGCCATCTTCCCTCCAACAATCAAGTAACTTTCTATAAGGCTAACTTTTAAAACACCAGCTACGTAAAATTTATTATAAAGAGTTTATATTGGGTTGAACCTAATCAATCTTCAACCAACATACTTATTTTAATAACTTAATGGAATTAAGCCCGGTGCCCAAAAAATGAGAAATCGCAATTTGCTGCTCAGCCTTATTTATTTAATGTGCCCGAAGCTAAAAAGGAAGTAATCAATACAGATCCTAAAACTTGTTTACGCATTTCCCTAACATGGTTTGTACAACAAAGGCTATCCGGAAAAGTACAACAGCAAGAACGGGATTTTGTGGAAAAGCAATTATGCCGAATAGGTTAGTTCCGCTTGTGTTGCAGCAACTACAATGGTTCTTTTATCGATTATAAATTAATATTGCAGGTAAAATAGAATCCTTATTGCGCAGAAAGCCATTTTTCCACCGTATCAATTTGCAGTCCAATTTCAGCAATCTGGAAGTCGTGCAGCCATTGGTCTTTCTGGCAAACCCAGCCTGTTAGCTGCCTGCAAAGTGTTATATTAATCAGCACATTTCGTCCTATAAAATTGTATATTTCATGGTTTTCTGTTATTACAGTACCATAAACGCGGCCAAGTGTAGGGCTGGTAAAATATGCTTCCATTTGCTTTTTTAAAACAAGCAGTACATATTTAATACCAGCTTTGCTATTGCCTTTAACAATTTGGTTTTTGCAGATCAAAGCTAATTGTTAGGCGCTAAATGCTTCTTTGACACTTTAGTTTTACAAGCTTCCCGCGTAAAAAATTCTTTTTTTAAACGGATGAGGAAATTTTGATGCAGGGCTTTCTACAATTTGGGGAACGGCAATCCACAGTTCTTATTTTAAAATCGTTGCTGCACCCATACCTCAAATGCTTCTTTTAGCAAGCAAATTTTTAGGTGCTAAAAGAAGCATTTGAGGTATCAGCTTGTAATAAGCTAAACTGTGTTTAGGTGATCAGGATTGAAACCCTTTTAAATACCTTGATTAAACCTACTGCTTTAAAGCACTATTGCTGTAAACATGGTATTCTCCCGGGGCCAAAACCATGGAATATGGAAGCGAAGTTACACTAATGCTCTTGCCGCTGATGTTATCGTACCAGGTGCCAACAGCCGGAAAACTAATGTTGCCGGTTTGTGCAACCACATCAAAATTACCAACTACTTCTACATGAACGCCATCCGTACCGTTTAGCTGAACTGTTTTAATAGCATTGGCCAGATCGTACTTAAAATTTGTGGTGGTAAAAACAGCATTCTTAGTTTTCATTTTAATCATCATGGCATAAACATCATGTAAATGTTTTCTGTTCGCATCGTTCAGGTAATCCCAGTGAATTGGTTTTTCCCCTGTCCTGCCATTTTGATCAATGCTGATATCATATCCTAATTCACCAAACTGCCATAACATTTTTGGCCTCGGGGCCGAAAATAAAAATGCTGCCGCCATCTCTTCCCGTGCTAAACCTGTTGCCAACGTTTTAACATTATAACTTCCGGAACTGTTACCGTAAGATCCGTTCTTAAACTGCAAGCGTTCCTCGTCATGGCTTTCAAAATAACCCATGGCGTTGTCGTTAGCAAAACCATGCTGATCGTAAAATATCCATTGAAAATTCCAATCGGTATTATAACCCATTGTGGCCTGGTTGGCATTGTAGTTTGCATTGGCCCAGGGCATCATTCCCTGGGCAGCTAATTCTGCTTCTTCCTGGTTAACCGCAAAATGTTCCAGGACCACATAAACACCGGGATCGAGGCTTTTCATATAACTGTTATAGGTTTTCCACAAGGCAACCCGGCTTGCATCATAAGCAGACCAGGCAGCATCGGTTGTAGAATTAGTTTGGGTAAACCCTTTGGATTGATCAAAACGGAAACCATCAATATGATATTCCTGTATCCAATACTTCATCACATTTTTAGTATAATACTGCGTTGCCGCACTCTGATGGTTTAACTGATAGCCAACCGCATAAGGGTGCATGTTCTGTGCATCAAACCAGGGGTTACTTACCGAAGGCGAACCGGAAGATGTAGCATACATTTGCACCATTGGCGATGAACCAAACTGATCTTCCAAAACAATATCCTGTATTACAGCAATGCCTTTTGCATGGCAGGCATCAACAAAAGCTTTGTATGCGTTTTTAGTGCCATAATATTTATCCAAGGCAAAACCAAAATTGGTATTGTAGCCCCAGGAAGAATTGCCTTCAAACTCGTTTACCGGCATCAGTTCTATGGCATTCACACCCAGGTTTGCCAGGTAAGTAAGCGAATCTTTTACGGTTTGATAGTTATGCGCAGCAACAAAATCACGAACATGCAACTCATAAACTACCAGGTTTTTAGGATCCGGACGGGTAAAAGAAGTATTTTGCCAGGTGTATGAAGGCTGTGCATAAAACATGGTACTTACTATTCCGGTTGTTGCACCTGCTGGATAAGCTTTTAAGTTAGGATAAGTATCTGCTGTGATGTATTTATCGTTGTCTGGGTCCAAAACTTTTTCGGTATAAGGATCGGCAACTTTTATAGAATTATCAATAAAATACTGGTAAGCATATTCTTTTGCCGGGTCCAGGTTATTAATCTGGACCCACCAGCGGTTGCCATCCGTGGTTTTAACCATGGCCGTTGGCTGCCAGTTATTAAACTCGCCAATAACACTTACCGAAGTTTTACCAGGTGCATATAAATTAAAAATAGCTGATTTACCTGAGTTGATAAAAGTAACGCCATCGCCTGCTGCAGAAGGGATTCCGGTGGAAATGGTTGTAGCTGGAGCGGAAACTTCTCTTGCAGCCGAATTTTTCTTACAGGCCACATTCAGGAAAAGCAAAAAACTGATTAGCGTCAGGCTAAAGTTTTTGTTCATGATACCATGTAGTTTAATGTTTAAAAACCGGTTATTTGTTTGCTATACTTGTGCTTACCATTTTTTTAGTGGTAAAAGAAGCATCTGCTTTAGAAGGTTTACCAGGTTGCTTCTTTTGCTTAAAAACCAATTGTAATCCTGCTGTTGTCGTTTTTAAAGGTGATACTTTTGCTGTCGTGCCCTTCGGCAACATTTGCAAACCCTTGCGGATCAAAAGTAGAAACCGGTGTTAAAAAAGAAACATATTCACTTTTTAGTTTAGATAATGAACCGTTAACTTTTAAAGTTGATGTAGCATCAAAACCATGCAATATTACTTTTATGGTATTGAATTTGGATTGGAATTGTCCTTCTGCTTTTTCAAACACGATGCTTCTTTTACCAGGTAAAAATTCGATGTTTCTTTTGTAGAAGTTGCCGCTTTCGTTGCCAAAGCTTTCACCGTCATCTTCATAATAAACAAAATGGTTATTGATGTCGCCTTTGTAAATATGGACTACCAAAGTATCAGTTGGTTTTTGCGCGGTTGTTTGTACCAAGGACTGCATCGGGACAATGCTGCTTTCTTTTACATAAACCGGCAACTTTTGCAGGGAAAGCTGGATGATCTTTTCCTGATTTCCGTTTTGTACGTTATCAGAATACAGATCGTACCATTTGCCTTTGGGAAAATATACTTTGCCAAACTCTTTTGTACTCTCGAAAGGCGCAACTAAAAAAGCGCTGCCGAATAAATACTGGTTTTGAAATTGTGTATCGTAAATTTTAGGGTCGAAAGTATAATCAATGGACAGTGAACGGTTTACCGGATGTCCGTTTTGGGTGGCTTCGTAAAAAGTGGAATACAAATAAGGCAACAGTTTATAACGAAGGTTGATGTAGTTCCGGGAAATTTCCATCACTTCTTCACCGAAAGTCCATGGCTCGGAAGATTTGGTATTAACCGCCGTATGGTTTCGGAAATAAGGACAAAAAGCACCAATTTGGATCCATCGCGCATATAAAGCAGAAGTTGGGTTTCCGGTAAAACCGCCGATATCCATCCCGGTAAAAGCAACGCCGCTTAAACCTAAACTGTTTAACAGCCGAACGCCGGCGATCATGTGGTCATCTTCAGACCGGTTATCACCCGTCCAGATCGCAGTATATCTTTGCAAACCTGCATAGCCAGAACGGGTCAGAACAAACGGCCTTTTGTTCATGGTATTGCGCGCGCCTTCATAACTTGCCCTTGCCATTTGCAGCGCATAAACATCGCGGGTTTTAAGGTGGGAAGCAATCCGGCCATCGTAATTAAACAGGATGTTATCGGGCATCTTCTGTCCCCAGGTGGCAATCTCGTTCATATCGTTCCAGATGCCGCTCACGCCGTCCTGTGCATACTGGTTAATTTCCTTTCCCCACCATGCCCTTCCCTTCGGGTTGGTAAAATCAGGGAAGTTGCACCAGCCCGGCCAAACCTGCCCGGTGTAGTTCGTGCTGTCGGGATATTTAACAAAGATATTTTCTGCCAGGCCGCGCTCGTAAACGCCGTAGCCTTTTTCCTCTTTTACGCCCGGGTCAACAATAACGGTGATCTTAAAGCCCATTTGCTTGAGTTTGTCTGTCATGCCTTTCGGGTCAGGGAAACGCTGTTTGTCCCAGGTAAAAACCTTGTACTTGTCCATGTAATGGATATCTAAAGTAATACCATCGGCAGGGATTTTCTTTTCGCGAAGTGTTTGTGCAATACGGTAAACTTCTGTTTCCGGGTAATAACTGTAGCGGTTTTGCTGATAGCCCAGGCTCCACAGCGGCGGCATTTTCATCCGGCCGGTTAACATTGTATAGGAAGAAATTAGGTCAGCAACATTTTTGTGGTAAATGAAATAGTAGTTCATCTCTCCGCCCCTCGCCCCAAAAGACGAAAAACGGTTGTTACTGGCGCCGAAGTTGAAGTCGCTCTGGTAAGTGTTATCCAAGAAGATTCCGTAGGTGAGGTTATCGTGGATGCCGATGTAAAAAGGGATAGTGGAATAAAGCGGGTCCTGGCCTACAGCATAACCAAAGTTATCTGTATTCCAATTAGTGTAACCGTTTCCTGCCCTGTCCAGCGGGCCGGTTTTCTCACCCAAACCTATAAAACGCTCGTCTTTCTGCATTTTCCGGTAAGCCGTAACCGATTCGTTTACCCAGGAAGTGTTCAATCCTTTTTCTTCTTCGTTGATGGATTTGCCATCCAGGGTAAAAAAAGATACGCTAAAAGGGGCTTTGCCGATAATGGCTTTAACAGAATCTGTTATGATGGTAACCTGCGCCGCGTTCTGCGTGATGTTAACTTTTGTTGTTTGAGGCTGCGCAATAACAGCATAAGAAAAATCTGGCTGCAGGGCTGCTTTGTCTAATCTTACACGAATAATTGAAGGCGAATAAACCGTTATTTCTGCCTGCGCATACTGGGTTGTTATTTTGATTTGCTGCCCGCTGATGTTAACATTGGTAACGTTGCCTGCTGCTTTTACCGTAGGATTCTGGGCAAAAACGGAAAAATTAGAAAATGCCGCTGATAATAGAACAAGAAAAGCTTTTGGTACAAATTTCATGCAATGCTTATTAAAGAGATAAAATACGAGAGCAATCAGAGAAAGATCACTAAAGAAAGTGACTTTCGCTGATTGCATTTATTGATAAGCTTATTGCTTTGTTAAAGTGTAGGTTAAGGCATTCATATCTACATGGAGCTTAAAAGTGCCGGCACTCGGGAAAGTTAAATTACCACCAGTAGTGCTTAAAGTACCGCTGCCGCTACCACTACCGTAGCTAACATTCCATGATTTAGCGGGTGTAATTTTAAAGCCAAAATCTGTTGTAGTAGCCGGAACAACAACAGTACCGTCATAAATGCCATTGCTTGATGGCGAAGCGAGACTTGGTACAGTGGCCGAGGTTGGGTCCCATCCCTGATAACCGCCTGGCACGTAAACATAAGAAGTTAAAGAATAAGGCGTAACGGTTAAGGTAACCGCATTAGAATAAACCGGTGTTTCGTTAGCTGCAATAACAGATTTAGTACGTACCTGTATCTGTGAGGAAGTGCCCGTAGGTAAACCTAAATTTAACAGAACCGTATTTAATGCGCCAACCGTTACTGCTGTTGAAGGTGTTGTTGCTGATATTTCGCGTGCAGAAGCAAAATTATTACCTGCTTTATCCATTTGTAGTGTATAGGTAATACCTGCCTGATAACCAGTAACCGGCGTAGCAGCGAAGCTGAAAGTAACTGCCGTATTGGATGAGGTGGCCAGAGACAATGCCGGGGTTGTTGTTGATGCTGTAAGCGTACCGGCAGTACCAATAGCTGCAACTATCTTTGTTTCATCTTTTTTGCAGGATGAAAACAGCATTAATAGAACACTGCTTAAAGCAAGAAAGGAGATTAATATTTTTTTCATAACGAGTGTATGCTGAGTAACCTCCGACTTGAATTTACAAGCCGGGGGTACAATTTTAATAACCTGTATTTTGAGTTAGATTAGGATTATTGGTAATATCACTTGTAGGGATCGGATACAAAGTGCGGAAAGACTCAACACCTTTCCCGTCTTTAATTCCGCCTTTCCATGGCCATAAGTAAGTACTTGAGGTAAACATTCCAAAACGGATTAAATCTGTCCGCCGAAAACCTTCCCAGTACAATTCCCGCCCTCTTTCAGGTAAAATATCACTTAAAGCCAAACTGGTTAAATTACCAGTTGCGTTGCTATACGCACGGGTGCGTAATAGGTTTACGTATTGTAAAGCAGTACCTGTACTGCCGCCGGTACCGCCGCGTAAAACTGCTTCTGCATAAACTAAATACATTTCTCCTAAACGAAACAAAGGAAAATCAGTTGAACAGAAAGTACCGTTGGATGAAGCTGCAGTTGTACCGGTAGATGTTAGGTTTTTAAATTTTACTACAGCTAAACCTTGTGTAAAATCAGTTTCATCGTTCATTACTGTGTTTGTTCCATAAAACATAGCACGTTTATCTGTTTTTCCTGAAGGATCGGAGAATAAGGCAGGTAAATTTGCTGTACTACGGTTACCGCCCCAGCCTCCATTAGGAACACCATAATTTGACGGCCCCATTGCCCCGTTTATAGAAGCATTGATAATATAAGTAGTACCACCGTAATTTTGTGTGTTAACACCATCATAATTGATGGTTAAGATATTTTCTGATGTAGCAGAATTAGTGTTATTATCAGCTAAAAACAGGTTTGCATAACTGGATGATAAAGAATAACCGGCACTGATTACTTTAGAAGCATAAGTAATGGCATCCGTATATCTTCCGTTTCCTGTTCCCAGGTAAACTTCTGAATTGAGGTACATCCGTGCTAACAATGCCCAGTCTGCTGCCTCATCTGCACGGCCATATTCATTTTGTTTTGGTGCAACCAGTAACGGGTCAATCGCTTTCAGTTCAGATTCTATGTAAGCAAACAGCTTTGCACGAGAGATTTGTGCCGGATAGTATTTTCCAATTGGCGTGGTTTCATCCACGTAAGGAGGGTTACCAAATAAATCCATCAAAACCCAATACTGGAAAGCCCTTAAAAAACGGGCTTCTGCCCTATAATAACGAACATTAGTTGCATCTGTACCAGTAATACCACGGCTTGCTAATTTATCATCTGTTGATTCGCGGATAAAAGCATTGGCAACGGTAATCTGATAGATTGACCGGTTGTACAAACCATTTAACAAAGTATTACTTGCGGCCCAGGTCATGTTATGAAAATCTGGAACGCCAACATCATTCCAGGCACAAACGGCTTCTTCTGTTGGCCACTCCTGGGCGCTCCACCATAAACGCAGAAAATCAGAAGTTCCGGCATCTATCCCGCCTAAATCAGAGCTGGCATTGCCATTGCTGCCGGTTAAAGCAAAAGCACCATATACTTTTGCCAGCGATTCTTTATAACCTGCAGGTGTACTGTAAAGAACATCGGCGGTGGTGGTATTGGTCGGAACCCGGTTCAGGTCCTTTTGACAGGAAACCAAACTAACAGCTATTAAAGCTATTATGGTTGTATATTTTAATAAGTTCTTTTTCATATCTTATTTACTTACGCAATCTTAAAAACCAAGGTTTAAGCCTAAAGTATATGTTCTTGGGCGCTGATAAAAATTGTTATCAATACCGTTATAAACCTCAGGGTCAAGGCCCTGATACTTAGTAATTACAAATACATTTTGAACGTTAGCATTTAAACGCAGGTTTAAGCGGTTATTGTGGAATATGTTTCCGAAATTATAGGCAAGCCCTGCATTGTCCATTCTAAGGAAAGATGCGTTTTGAACATAGTAATCGGATAAGTACTGACTGTTTGTAAAACCAGTGTTGTAAATATCTGAACTGCCATTATTAATTAAACCTGCTGTACTGATAATAGTATTTTGCGTACCTAAATTTGCCGCAGTATTGTTATAAATATAATTACCTAAGCTCGCGCGCAAAACAGTGCTTACAGTCCATTTTTTATAAGACACATCTGTACTAAAGCCCATTAATACTTTAGGATAAGGGTTTTTATAATGATAAAGGTCTGCTGAGTTAATTACGCCATCACCGTTCAGGTCCTGGAAAACACCTTGTAAAGGTTTACCATTTGCATCATATACCTGTTTGTAAACTAAAAAGGCATTTGGCGAATAACCAACAGTATTGTATTCAATATAAGTTCCGGTAGCCCCGGAAATAGGATAAGTTGTATTAGCTACGTTTCCTACACTGGTACCTTTTGTTGCCGATAAATTGGTTATCTCGTTATAATTATAAGCAATGTTATAATTAATATTCCAGGTAATATCTTTCGTTTTTGCAGCTATTGCCCTGATACTAAATTCGACGCCCGAATTTTTCATATTCCCTACGTTATAGGTTAAAATATTAGAAAAATTAGTACCGGCAGGAACAGGGATACTGGACAGCAGATCTCTTGTTTTTTTGTAATAAGCATCGATTGCACCACTAATCCGTTGATTAAAGAAACCAAAGTCAAAACCGGCATTATAAGCTTCAGTAGTTTCCCATTTTAAGGTTGAATTATATGCCGATGGCGCATACATATTATAGAACGTGTTGCCGAACTGATATTGTGATGCTGTTACACTGTTATAATAAGTTGGCAGATACCCGTAATTACCAATACCGGCCTGCTGGCCAGTAACACCATAGCTTAAACGTAATTTCAGGTCTGATAAGGCCTTTGCATCTTTCAGAAAGTTCTCATCACTCATTCTCCAGGTAAAAGCAGCAGACGGGAAAACGCCCCAGCGGTTATCAGGGGAAAATTTAGAAGAACCGTCTGTACGCAATGATCCTGCAAAAATATACTTGGTATTAAACGTATAGATTAAACGGCTGTAGTAAGATATTAACGTAGACCGTGGCTTATCGAAAGGATAAGTTGGTGTTGAACCTGCAATGAGTGTTCCGTTTGCACTATAAGTAGGATAATTGAAGGTTGTGGTTAGGAAATCATAATAACCATAACCTGCTGTTGCATTGATGTTACTGTTTAAAGCTTTAATATCACTGTTATAGTTCAGGTAAAATTCGCCTGTAGTATTGATAATATTTTGGTGATACTCAGAGCTGGAACCTAAAGTACTATAAGACTGCGCTGCGTTTGCAGGTATAAAAGTACTGCCGCCGCCTTTTGAAGCATCATAACCTAAATTTAAATTAGCACGCAAAGCTTTTAAAAACGGAAAGCGGTAATCTGCAGTAAAATTGCCAAAACTTCTGTAAGTATCGCCATTGCTGTGGTAATCTTCTAAAACACCAACAGGGTTACGGGAAGCATTTGGGTTAATGCCGGTTGAAGCTACACCAGGCGTATTATACCACTCATAATAACCGTTCCAGGGAGAACCTGCAACATATATGGGTTGTGTAGGGTCAAAGCTTGCAGAAGCCCCGATAGCGCCTTGGTTAGCAAAACGACTTTTAGCATAAGTGCCGTTAACGTTAAAATCAAGCTTTAAATCATCATGCAATAATTTAGGACTTAACCTTATTGCAACAGTAGGGCGTTGTAAATGATCAGTTTTTAATATACCCGTTTCGTCCAGGTAACCTACAGAAACCCGGTATGGAATATTTTTGGTTGTTCCGGAGATGCTTAAATTATTATCAGAAGTAAGGGCAGTTTGATAAATTGCGTTTTGCCAGTTGGTATTTGCAGTGCCAAGCATGGCTGTTCTGTTGGTACCATTAGCAGCATCATAAGCTTTTACATAAGTACGAATCTCATCAGCAGATAAAACACTTAGTTCACCTTCTTTGGTGGATAAAGAGTTTTTAGTAGAAAAATTGATTACCGGCTTGCCTGCAGTACCTTTTTTAGTGGTAATTAAAATAACGCCATTGGATGCCCTTGAACCATAAATTGCTGTGGATGCAGCATCTTTTAACACCGTAAACGTTTCAATATCATTTGGATTGATCAGACTTAAAGGATCGGCAACACCAGAAATAGTGGATGTACCATCCGGGTTTCGGTTTGGGGCAAGTGGCACGCCATCGATCACAATTAAAGGATCATTGCTGGCATTTAAAGATGCGCCCTGGCGGATACGGATAGTTGTACCGGCACCAGGCTGGCCACTATTGGTAGTAACAGAAACACCGGAAACTTTTCCCTGGATCAATTCGCCGGGAGAAGTGGTGGCGCCCTGCTGGAAATCTCTCGCAGAAACAGTAGAAATTGCGCCGGTAACTTCTTTACGGGTTTGTGTACCGTAACCAATAACAACCACTTCGTTGAGCGATTGTGCCGTAGGCTGCATCTGGAAATTAACCTGAACATTTCCACTACTAACGGTTATTGTTTTTTTAATGGCGTTATAACCAACAAAATTGGCCGTTACTCCATAAGTCCCGGGTTTTACACCGGTAATCCTAAAATTACCATCAATATCCGTTGTAGCACCTAAAGTGGTACCATCAACGGTTACACTTGCACCTGGTAATGATAGGTTTTTCTCGTCCAGTACCTTTCCCGAAATACTTCCGGTTTGTGCAAACGACCAGACGGAAAGCATTAGAAATGTACTTAAAAGCACATACTTTTTTAAATATAGTTTTCTCATTGATTTATATAATTTTTACTGGTAAAAGAAGCACTGTTATTAAATATGAACTTGTTTGATCCGTTTATAATTGGTTTATAATTCTGATTAAATTAATAGGTTTCCTTTTGGCTTAATAACATCTATTTTTAGTGCATAAAAGAAGCACGGCAGTATTTTAGAACATTTAAGTTGGATGTAGTATCATCTTTTTTATTTTTATAATACAATAAATTCAAAAACTTATATTAATAATTACACTCTTATATCATCACCTTTTTATCAGTGTACATACTGTAATTAAATTTATTTAAACCCGAAATTTTCAATAAGCTCTGATAGCTTCTTTTTATTACAAAAAACTTAGTCTATAAAAACAGCAATTGGTTATCTATATTCTATTAGCCTGAATTGTTTACCGGCTTTTTATAATTGGTTTAATGGATCAAAAAAACGCTAATGTTCTGCTAAACGACCTATAACAAACAAAACCTTTGTTTTTAATCTCAACAAAGAAAAGCAGTATTAAAATCATTAGCTAAGTTTTAAAGAAGCATTAAAAAAAATATAAACTATTTTAATCTTAAATCCCTAAAAAACAAATAGTTATTAATTTAAAGCCCCTTAAAAATTTAAGGTTTAATGCCGATTTTTAAGGGTAAAAAGAGCATTTAAAATATGTATTGCCTGATTAGTTAATTTGCTGTTATCGGTATCTTCCTATAAAAGTTTTTGTTATAATTCACGCCTAAATCTTTCCCGTTATCAACAGGAAAAATCCTGAAAAATGATGGCCATGTAATACTGCTTTAAACGAAATAAGCGGCATCCATATAAAAAGCAATAAAAAGGTTTTAGAATATTTATTATTATTCTATAATATTTTATCATAAATAAAGCTGGCCCTTCTTCTATATTACTGTTCCGGGGCAAAATTGATGTCTCTTTCATCATGAATAAACAGTACAGAAACTGCTGCGCATAACATAAAAACACCGGCAAGCACAATAGCATAAATAGCATGCCCTCCAAAAATGTCTTTTACAATTAATCCGCCAAACAAGCCATTAATAATTTGCGGTAAAGTGATGAAGAAATTGAAAATCCCCATATATACCCCCATTTTTTGAGAAGGAATGGAGCCGGATAAAATAGCATAGGGCATAGCCAGGATACTTCCCCAGGCAAGGCCAATGCCAATCATAGAAATAATGAGCACCTTAGGGTCCTGAATAAAAAAGATGGAGATTAAACCTGCTCCGCCTGCCATTAAAGAAAAAGCATGGGTAACCTTCCGGTTAGTTGCACGTGCAATAGCCGGAAGAAACAAGGCATAAATAGCAGAAATACCATTGTAAATCCCGAACAATATACCAACCCAATTACCGGAATTTGCAAACGCTTCTGATGAAGTATCAGTTGGCGCAACATGGTAAATTTGTTGTGCAATAGCTGGCGCGGCAAAAACCCACATGGAAAATAAGGCGAACCAGGAAAAAAACTGCACTAAACCTAACTGGCGCATGGTTTGGGGCATACTCAGGAAATCCTGGAAAATGGTTAAAATACCACCTGTTTCTGCTTTGGATTCTTCTCCGTGAAAAGCAGTATGTTCTTCCGGCGGATATTCTGTGGTGGTAACAATAGTCCATAAAAGGCAGACCATTAAAACTACTGCACCTGTATAAAAGGAAAAAAGAACATTATCTGGAATATGATTTTGATCAGCAGTTTTAGAAATGCCTAAGTATTCAGAGAAAATATAGGGCAGCCAGGAACCTGCTACCGCGCCAATACCAATTAAAAAGGTTTGCACCGAAAAGCCCATTCCGCGCTGGCTATCCGGCAGTTTATCTGCAATTAAAGCACGGAAAGGTTCCATGGCCACATTGATTGAGGCATCCATAATCATCAGCATGCCGGCCCCTACCAATATCGGTGGTAAAAAATAGGCCATAAAAGAAGCATTGGGCAAAAAAACCGAAGCTGATGCAGCAAGCAACCCTCCAGTTAAAAAATAAGGTTTCCGCCGGCCTAACTTTGTCCAGGTCCGGTCGCTGTAATGCCCGATAATTGGCTGTACAATCATTCCGGTTAGCGGCGCTGCCAGCCAGAAAAGCGATAAATGCTCTACATCGGCACCAAAGGTTTGTAAGATGCGGGAAGCATTTCCGTTTTGCAGGGCAAAACCAAACTGGATCCCCAAAAAACCAAAATTCATGTTAAAAATCTGCCAAAAGCTTAGCCGTGGCCGTTCTAAAACTTCTTTCATAAACCGGTTATATAATTGGTAGGTTTAGTTTAAACATCGGGCTGCCTCTCACTTCAGCTCGAGTATGGTAACTGATTTTGCAGGCAAACCTAAATTACTGATGGAGTTAAGCTGCTCACCTGTCATTACATTTAAAGCTTTTGTAAATCCTGCAGTCCGTTCTGTAAAACGGTCAGTAGTAATTGCAGATGGTGTTTCGTTACTATTGTAAACAACCATAACCGTTTTTTGCCGGTCGTAGCGAAAGTACACGTAAACACTGTTTTGCGGGATGTACTGCATCAGCTTTCCGGTTTGCAAGGCTGTTGAGTTTTTTCGGTAATTGGCCAGTTTTTGTACATAATTAAATGCTTCGTTTTCTTTTTCTGTACGGTCGGCAGCCGTAAACTTGTTTACCTGATCGCCCGGCCATCCTCCCGGAAAATCCAAACGGACCAAACCGTCAGGGTTGGAAAAATTCTTCATTAAAATCTCATCACCATAATACATCTGCGGAATGCCGCGCATGGTTAGCAGAAGCGCCATTCCGGCTTTGTACTTGTTAAAATCTTCTCCTACAACCGAGTAAAACCGGCTCATATCATGATTATCCAGAAAAATCACATTCCGGGTTGCATCCTGGTATAAAAAATCCTGTGCTACAATGGAGTACAAACGGTTGACGCCGTCCGTCCAACCATTTTTTCCGTTTAATGCTTCGTTTATGGCATCTTTTATTTGTCCGTCTGTAACACCCGGCAGTTGTGTATCAAAACCACGGTTTACCGTATTTCCCTGTGTAAAATAAGCTTGGTTTGCTACCGACCAAACCAGCGTTTCGCCATAAATAGAGAAATGCGGAAACTCAGCTTTAACTTTTTTTGCCCAATCTGCCATGTAAGCGGCATCATTATAAGGATAAGTATCTAAACGAAACCCATCCAAACCAGTATATTCTACCCACCAGATGTGGTTTTGGGTGAGGTAATTTTGAACGTACGGATTACTCTCGTTCATATCGGCCATACTATGATCAAACCAGCCATCCAGCATAATTTTTTTATCGATAAAAGAAGCATGCGGGTCCATTACGGCAGCATCACGAAAATTGGAATTGGTATATTTTGGCCATTGATGTACCCAATCTTTCATTGGCATGTCTTTAATCAGCCATGATTCTGTTCCGATATGATTATGGACTAAATCTTTAATCACTTTTAATCCCATCGCATGGCATTTTTCTACATAAGCTTTATACAATTCGTTGGTGCCGAAACGGGGATCGATCTTATAATAATCGGTAACGGCATAACCGTGATAAGAAGCATGCGGCTGATTGTTTTCTATTTCCGGTGTCATCCAAACAGCGGTTACGCCTAAATCTTTCAGATAACCCAAATGGTTCATTAAGCCCTGAATATCGCCACCGTGCCGCTGGTAAATAGAATCGCGGTTTAACGTAGTTTCCTCCATGCCTTTCACTACATCGTTGCTTTTATCTCCGTTCGAAAACCTGTCGGGCATCAAAAGATAAATCAAATCTTTACTGGTAACGCCTTGTGCACGGTTAGCTGCAAGGTTGCGGGCTTTCAGCTCATATTTAAACTGTAGGTTTTGTTGTCCGGAAGCCGAAAACACGATTGGAAAACTACCTGGTTTAGCTGAGGGTGCAATCTCCAGATCAAGAAACAAATAGTTTGGGTTTTCAACTTTATGCACTTCTGTAAGTTTTACACCCGGATAGTTCAGTTTTACACTGCTTGCGGCTATGTTGTTTCCATGTATTAGCAATTGCAGTTTCGGGTCCTTCATTCCTACCCACCAAAAAGCTGGTTCTACACGTTCTAAACCGGGTATTTGAGCAAAAAGGCTACTTCCCAGAAAAACAAAAAAAAACGTAACGATTAATTTAAATTTCATTTAGATGTACTTTTTTAAAACACGGTTATCGTATCTGCTATCAATACCAATTTTATCTTAACCAGGATTAAAAACAAAAATATCCTGTAAAAACAGCAACTGGTTAAATAATATGCTTAGCCCTACTTTGGCTAAATTTTATAATTGGTTTGCGGATAAAAACACTGCTTTATGTTGCTCAACCTGCAACTAAACTTGCTTGTGTTTTTAACGTTTAACAAAGAAAAGCAGTCTGAAAACCAATACCTAAGATTTAAAAAGCAATTAAAAAAAATATCAGGCTTTTTTAAAATAAAGGATTTATCTTCAATAAGTTATATAAAAATAACCATCAAAGAATTTAAAGCTTTTCCCGGATTTTTAGTTGATAAAAGAAGCATAACCACAACTATTTGCAGTTAAACCACTAAAAAGGGAAGCATTTTTTACCAGAGGAAATATTAAGGCAACAGAAGCTTAAAATATTGCAGAAGCTTAATCGGCATCAACTGCTTTAATGGCCATAATGCGCTGCTCAAACTGTTCGCCATGGACCAATGATTTTGCTTTCATCCGCATTTTATATACGTAGATGGTTTTTTCCGAATATTCCAGGATTTTTGCAATCGTTTCGTTATCAGAAATACCTAAACGGATCAAGGCAAAAATCCGAAGATCGGTGGTTAGCACTTCATGTTCTTTCGGCCATATCTGGTCTTCCTTCTTAAAAAGGGCATTAAAAGAAGTAATGAAGTTGGGAAATATCTTAAGAAAAACCTGATCGAAAGTATGAAAAAGCATTTCCCGTTCTTTTTTGATCTGGATAGTATTGATAATGGCTGGAATATCATCGTATTTTTTAACCGACAACTTCATATCAACTGTACGTTTCAGTTTTTCTAATTTAAGGATGTAACCGGATATCAAATCAAAAAAATAACCGATGTATTCTTCTTTAATATGCGTATCTTCCACTAATTTATGGTTGATAATTTCCAGTTCTGCGTTTTTATCCGCTATAATTTTCTCTTTTATGCGAAGGTCTTTAAGCTGCTTAAACAATTTAACAGATACCAGGATAATTAACAAAGTTAAAAACGTGGTAGAAAGCAAATAGACCAGAAAACGCATTTTTTCTTTTTCTGTTAAACTGAGGTCCTGAGCGGCAATAATAGACAAAACGCTGCTGATTTGTACCTGGCGTTGTCGTGCGCCGTAAAACTGGGCGTCGTCCATTGCTTGTTGAATGTACTGGTAAGCATTTTTAACATCTCCGTTTTGATACAGCTTTTCCGAAAGCCAGAATAATGCTATCGTTTCTTTGGTGGAAGTTTGAATATCATTAATTACTGCTTTAACCAACATATTTATTCCCTGCTGCTGCTGGTCGGTAGCAAAATAAACATTGCTTAAAGTAGAAGCAACAATAGCAATTTGGTGCTGTGTTAAACGATGCTGGTTTAAAAGATTTACAAAACCGGCTTCTGCAGCCTTATAATTACCCTTTTTAAATTGTCGGTAACTTTCGTAGTAATTACATTCATAAGAGCCAGGTGTGCTAATTGCAATTGCAGAATCCAGGTACTTGCTTGCTAACTGATTATAATAAGGTGTATAATGCCGATCACGGTCAAAAGCAGCAATATCATAATTGGCACGGGATAATAAAGCATAAAATTCAACCCGGGTACTATCGCTTAAAGTACGGGCATTTACGGCATTCAATACTTCGAATGTTTCCCTGAACATTCCTGCCGAAAGCAAAATGAAACCTAATTTTACTTTGCTGTATGATTCTTTGTTTCGATCGTGCAGTAACCCGCTTAAACTTTGAAGCTTCCCGGCATAAACATAAGCAGAATCATACTGATAGGATTTGTACTGGTTATATAGCTGCACACAAAGATTAAACTGATTTTCAGGACCGGCCAGCTTTGGGCTTTTAAGCTCTTGCCTCAGCTTTTGAATAGTTGCTTCTTTCCGGCTATCGTAAACTTTCTTTTTACTAAATTCCAGTTTTAGTTCTTCAAAATCTGTTTGTGCCGAAGTAGTTGCAAACCCGGAAAAGGATACTACCGTTAACAAAATTGAAAAAATAAGCTTTCGCATCAGATATATTTTAACCAAAAACAAATTAAGCTATATTAAAATTGAAAATATGACAACAAGAAAAAAACTGCTTTACTATAAAACGGTTTCTTCAAGTTAAATTGCAGCAGCAACTGCTAAAAAAGCAGAAGATTGGCCAATGCTTCTTTTACCGGATAAAAATCAATAATGTTATACTGCGTGCGGGGTAAGGTAAGGTGTTAATGTATCAACCGGTCAACTTTGTTAAGCAGCACGTCCATTTCAAAAGGCTTTTCTAAAAAGTCATCCGCACCGGCATCCAGGGCAGATTGTTTAATATCACGACTGGCAGAGATCATAAGTACAGGAATATCTTTTGTAACTGCATTACTTTTTAACTGTTTGCAAATTTCCCGGCCGTCGTGGCCAGACATCCAAATATCCAGCAGTATCAAATCCGTATGATTTTTTACAGCTTCGGTTACGGTTGCGCCATCATATGTGTAGGCTACGTCATAATCCATCATTTCAAGCATCATGGTAATAGAATCTACAATACCTGCGTCATCATCGGCAATCAAAATTTTTTTAGAAGCGGTTTTCATTTAACAAGTAGCATTATCAAGTAACAAGTGCTACAACCTTTATTTTGTTTTCTACCAGTAATACATAAACCGGATGTTTTAAAACTAACGGGGCAACGGTAACGAAAAACAGAAAGTAGAGCCTTTCCCTTCAATAGAATTTACCCATATTTTTCCGTTTAAACGTTTTACAATCTCGCAAGAGATATATAAACCTAAACCCAAACCCGGAAAAGTATGTTCTTTGGCTCCGCTTACCCGATAAAACTGCTCGAATACTTTGTCTTTTTTATCTTGACTGATCCCGATCCCGAAATCCTGCACGCAAAGTTCTACAAATGCACCTTTTTGTTCTGTACAAACAATCACTTCATTTGCATCAGGAGAATACTTGATGGCATTGGTAAGCAGATTGGTTATTACCTGGCTAATGCGGTCTGTATCACCAAAAACCATTCCCTGAAAGTAAAGCTGCTTCTTAATTTTATGCCGGAAAGAAGTACGCTGTACATCTTCAATTACCTCTTCTACCAGTTGGTTAAAATCAAAACCGGTTACATTAAACTGCATTTTTCCGGTATGTATTTTGGTTACATCCAGTAAGTCTGCAATTAAATTGTTCAATCGGTTTACCTGTTTATCCAGTTTCCCGAGCATATCTGCTTTTTTCGTATCGCCATCCCGCCTAAACATCATTTCAAGCACCTGTGCATAAGCTTTAATACTGGTTACCGGTGTTTTAAGTTCGTGGCTGGCAATCCCTAAAAAATTATCTTTTTGCTGCTGCAACTGCTTTTGCTCGGTAGTATCTACGCAGGCGCCAATAAAACCTTTAAAGCGCTGTGCCTCGTCGTACTGCGGGTTACCTGTACAAACTACCCAACGCTCCTGGCCGTTCGTATGCAAAACCCTGAACTGATTTTCATGATACCGGCGTTTTTTAAAATCATCCGCAAAGGCCGCATAAGCATGTTTTACATCTTCCTCATGCACGGTATCCAGCCATCCTGCACCCAAATGGTTTTCCAAAGGTTTGCCCGTCCACCTGATCCAGGTTTCGTTTACGTAAGAAATATTGCCAAATTCGTCCGTGATCCATAAAGCAGTTGGCGATGCTGCAGTAATGCCACGGAAAAGGGCTTCACTTTCGAATAGCTTTTGCCTTGCTTTAACACTTTCGGTAACCTCGGTAGCTACTTCTAATACGCCCGTAATTTTGCCTCCTTCCAATAGCGGCGAATAAGAAAAATCAAAATAAGCTTCTTCAAAATTACCGTTGCGGTTTAACTGTACTTGCATATCATAACCGAAATAAGGCTGGCCAGTATGGTAAACGTTGTATAAAATATCCAGGAGCGGCTGGCCTTCAAGTTCGGGCATAACTTCGAGTAGTTTTTTCCCGATAACAGCTTCGGTTTTACCCAGCATATTCAACATGGTTTTATTGGCTTTAGAAACCTTCATTTCTTCTCCCCGAAAAACAACCATTGCAACTGGCGACTGGTCCATCATGCTTCGGAAACGGTTCTCGCTCTCTAAAATGCGGTGCTGGTTTTTCTGCTCCTGCATGTAATTATACCCTTTGCTAATGGCTGTGCCGATATAAATACCTACAGATTCTATAAAATGCTGGTACTCGTGGTCTAATTTTCGCCGGGAAGAAATACCTGCAACCAAACAACCGGTAATTTTTGTTTCGCCGATGCTTAAGGGTACAATTAGTGCTTCCAAACAGTTTTCCGGCCAGCAGGAAGCCACAGGAGCTTGCAGATAAGCAGTTAAATCTTTTATATGTACAGATTTTCCGGATCGGATTGTTTTTTCCAGCGGCCAGGTTATATCCTGCACATCTTTTAATTCTATGCCTACCGCAGCAGATAAAGTAACCTCATCCTTACTATCAACAGGGGCGGTAAAAAGCAGGCAAAACGGCAGGTCTTTTTTAGCTGTTTCCAGAATTTTCGTTCCGGTTTCAATCCCTTCCGTAAAAGTATGTACAGCATTTAACTGCAAGAGCTGGTGTAATATTTGGTTTCGCCTTTCATTAATTACACGGTAAGTAGTTTCTACCACGGCATTAAATACGCCGCCAACGCTACCATCAGCAGCTATAATGGGAGATAAAGTGTAATCAAAATAGCATTCTTCCGTGTAACCGTAGCGTTTCATGGGAAGTAAAGCATCTTCTGAACGGATAGACTCGCCGTTTGCCAGTACGTTTTTAAATTCGGCATCCAAACCGTCCCAAATTTCCGGCCACACTACTGCCCCCGGTTTACCTAATGCCCAGGGATGTTTGTTGCCTGGAATAACGCTCCAGGCATCATTATAAATCAAGGTAAAGTCTTCTCCCCAGTAAATAGCAATTGGAAAACCGGAATTAAGGCAAATACTTAACGCAGATTTTAAACTGTCTGGCCAGGCAGCAGGTCCGCCTAAGGAAGTTCGAGACCAGTTTGTAGAACGGATCAGTTCTCCCATTTTACCACCGCCTTGCAGAAATTTATCTGTATTTGTAAGCATATCAATTAAAAACGCAAAAGTGCTAATGATTTATAAATATGTTGTTGGCTGCACGTAATTCTTTTTAATAGTTAGAGAATACTGGTTTTTTATTACAGGCAGCAACAAAGAAGGTTATTGCTTTTAAAACCAATGCTTCTTTTAGCACCTGCTTTTTAATAACCTTGCCGCTTAAACCTTTACTGATTTTAGCATTTAACAGAAATACAAACATTAATTTTTGCCGGTAAAAACAGCATCGCACTGCTCCTAAAGCTTCGTATTTTGGTGTGATAAAAGAAGCATTACGGCATCGGCTTAAAACCTTCCCACCTAACTTTCCATTCACCGTTTTTTGGAAAACCGGGATTTTCGGTTTTTTTGCCGTCCCAGCCGGCACACATCATGGCAACTGCAGCTAATAAACCACCGTTTCCGGGCAGGTAAATAGTTAAACGCTTGTCCTGATAATTATGTCCGTTTTGCAAATAAGTGTTGGTTTCTACGTTTTTAAACAACGCATCAATTGCTTCTTCCGGTACGTTTAAGCGCGTTGCCGTCATGGCTACCATCGGAAAGTCCCAGCCCCAGGTGTGCTCCCAATGCCATGCTTTTTTTACCAGGTTAAAAGTAGTATGCATAACTGCCGTATCTAACTGATGGCTTGGCGGAATGGTACTTAAAGCGGCCAGCACGGCAGGATGATCAGTGAGATATTTACTATCCGGCGAATAACAATCAGGCACGCTTTCCGCAGCTAAATAAACACCATTTTTCTGCGGAAGCCTGGCCAGTTTGTTCAACACCAAATCCCATTCCTTTTTTCGCGGTAAACCTAATCGCAATCGCCATTGTTGCGCTATGTTCAGTGCCCAGTCCCAATAAGC
This sequence comes from Mucilaginibacter arboris, assembly GCF_009754915.1. Taxonomy (GTDB): domain Bacteria; phylum Bacteroidota; class Bacteroidia; order Sphingobacteriales; family Sphingobacteriaceae; genus Mucilaginibacter_A; species Mucilaginibacter_A arboris. The sequence goes on from NZ_WPIK01000006.1 coordinate 24,129, forward strand.
TAATTCGTAAGTTGGGTTGAAAGTATCAACCGCGTTAAAACATTCCTGTGCTGGAATCATGCCTTTTCCCAGATTATAACGATTATTTTGAGCATCGAAAGTTGGAAAAGAAGCCATAAAATCTGCCGTGGCAAAAACCAGCTCTTTGTATTTATTCAAAACATCCATGCTCTTTTTATCACGATAAATTAGTTCTGCCAGATAAATTAAATGCGGTTGCTGCCAGATCAATAAAGCACCAACAGAAGAAGGCGATTCCCGGCCTTCGTTATCCGTCATTTTCTGCCAGCGTACGCCTTTAAAACCTTGCCGTTTTGCAATGTCTTTGGCGCCCTTGTAAGCTGTGAAATACCAGTTCATGCTTTTCTCCAGCAAATCCGTCCGGTTCCAGAAAGCATAATGTGCGGCGTGCCACCAAAACATTTCCATGTGCGGTTTGCCGTACCAACTGTTGTAAGTTAAACCGGTTTCCTGCGGCGGAAAGTTTCCTGCGCATTGTACCTTTTCGAGATATTGTGATAAAACTACTCTTCGTTCCAGTTCAAAAGCCCTTTTATCCGTGCTTCCGGCAAAGTCGACTGCTGCGCCAGATTGCCAGAAAGTGTTCCATAGTTTTTGACTGTTTGCTTCCGTTTTCGCAAAACCATCTGCCTGAACATTTTTTATTTTTGGGGAAAACAGAAAGCTGAACTGAAACGTGTTGCTTCTTTTATCAGGTAAAATTGTATAATAATGGCTGGGCTTTTTTTTGGCGATGGCATCACTCCATTTACCAGTTAAATAGTAAGTTGTTGTATCTAAAACATGTTTAAAAACAGCACCGTTTTTTTGGTTTTGGATGATTGCCGACTGGTGCTTTTCATTGTTTTTATAATTCGATCCAAAATCAGCAAAAGCGCCGGTTGGATAAGGAAAACGGATACGCAATTCTAACCTTCCTTCCTGAATTAAAGGCGAAGTAACTTTTGCCGCAATTTCGTCTTTGGTTTGATGGGCGCAGGTAATTACTTCTACCGGAACACCTTCAATGGTGAATTTGCTACTGATCTCGCCTTTCCATAAATCAAGTTCCTGATGGATGTTTTTTACATCTTCCAACGAAATTAACGAACCATCTTTTTTATAAATATCCAACCCAATATTACCTAATTGCAAACGGTGCTGGTTAATGCGAAAATAATCGGCCGATTCTTTGTTGATTTCCGGCCCGTGCCATTGCACCGAGTATTTGATCTTTTTTCCATCCAGATCATATTCTTTCAAGGAATTTTCAAACCGGTAATTTTCTTTGTTCGGGAAACTATGCCAGCCCCATTCAGATTCTGTTCCGAGCGGAACTCCTTTGGCATAAACTTCCGGGAAAGTTTGCAAGCCCGTTGCATCAACCGTAAAAGCAAATTTGCCGTTGCCAACCGTTAAAGAAGATAAAGTATCTGCCTGATGAACGATAACATTATGCCGGCCAACTACCGCTTTTCGGTCAATTTTTTGTGCTAAGCCAGAAAAAAAAGAAATAAATAAGGTTATGAAAGTTATAAAACGAACAGATTTCATGATCAAAAAAGGTTTATCAGCGGAGGACGCAATTATAATTTTAAAGATAGGATAAACCGTCCTGAACTATCTTTTTTCTGATGGGCAATGCTTCTTTTACCAGGCAAAAATTCAGGTAGCTGCTTTGCTTTGTTTTAAAACTTTTAATAAATCCACTTTTTTAGTTCTGATCTCTTTCCAGGGATCATGCCTGTTTTTTAACAAACGCGGAACATTTTTAATGTTGAAGTTTTTAATCTGCAAATCATCATTTACTTCTTCCCAAAACAAAGGCATAGAAACCGTTGCCCCAGGTTTTGGACGCGCAGAATAAGGTGCGGCAACGGTTTGGCCGCGGCGGTTTTGCAAGAAATCGATGTAAATTAAACCTTTTCTTTTATCTAAACTTCGTTCCAAACTTGTAATGTCCTGCTCTTGTTCGTGTACCAGTTGCGCCACGTAATTGGCAAACTTTTTTACAAAATCGTAATCGTATTGAGCGGCCAAATAAATGTAAATATGAATGCCGGTAGAACCGGAAGTTTTTACAAAAGACGGGATTTCCATCTGATCGTAAACAGCTTTTACCGTTAAAGCTACTTGTTTTACCTCGCTAAAATCATTTCCGTCGGGGTCCAGGTCAATCACCATAAACTCCGGGTTTTCCGGTTTTTTATAGCTGCTTAACCATGGATTTATTTCGATACAACCTAAGTTAGCCGTAAAAATCAAAGAATCCACATCGTTACAAATCAAATAATCGATCTCTTTCTGGTTACTTTCCGAATAAACCGGAACAGTTTTTATCCAGCCGGGCATTTGCTCAACGTTCACATCTTTCTGAAAAAAACCTGGTGCATCAATGCCGTTTGGATGACGGTTTAACGAAAGCGGCTTATCTTTTAAATAAGGCAAAATATAACCTGAAATTTGCTCATAATAATACAACAGCTCGCCTTTGGTTATTTTTTCGTTTTTCCAGAACAGCTTGTCGAGATGTGTCAGTTTGAGATTTTTATGTGCTAAAAGAAGCATCTGTTCTATGTTTTCTTCTTCAACTTTTTCTTCTTGAACCGCATTGGCAAATTCGCGCTTCACATCACGGGCTTCTTTATCAATTCTTAAACCTTTGTAAACCGGGTGCCGCAAATGCACGCCTTCGGTCCATTCTGTAAAATTTACTTCGCAAACCAGTTCCGGTTTTATCCAGGTTACGCTTTTTTCCTGGGCAACAATTGTTTCTTTAGAAAATGGTTTTTGGGAGATTTCGAGTGCTTCCATCTGTTCGTAAAGCTCTTTTAAAACCTGGTTGTTAAAACCGGAGCCGCAGTTACCCATGTATTGCAAAGTTCCGTCCTCATCATACAAACCTAAAACCAATGCACCGAAATATTTGCGTGCACCGGCAGGATTGGTAAAACCGCAAATAATTGCTTCCTGACTGTTTGCCTGCTTAAACTTCAGCCAGGCATCGCTTCTTTTACCGATCAAATACGTGCTATCGGCTTTTTTAGCGATAATGCCTTCCCAATTGTTTTTCAGGGCTTGTTCAAAAAATTCTTTTCCTTTTTCTGCCACATGTTCGTGGTAGGTAACTTTGTTGGACTGCTGTTTTTGAAGCAGTTTTTTCAGCAATTCTTTCCGCTGGATTAACGGCATTTCCTGCAAACCATGTCCGTTTAAATAAAGCAGGTCGAAAACGTAATATTTTAAAATGTGCTGCTTGTCATCCTTTTCAAAATGCTGTAGCGACTGGAAATCTTCTTTTCCCAATGGGTCCTCCACAGTTATTTCTCCGTCTAAAACGGCGTTATCTTTAACCGCTTCCAAAGCTTCTGCAATAGCGGGATAGGTTGTGGTATAATCCTGCCCTTTCCGCGTAATCAGTTTTACCTGTTTTCCGGTTGTTGCAATAATGCGGTAACCGTCCAGCTTGCGTTCAAACACCCAATTTTTATCGTTAAAAACAGTATTGGCGGGTTCTGCCAGCATGGGGCTGTAAGGAAATTTGGTTTCTGGTTCTGGGTTTTTTTCTGGTTCTGCTTTAACAACTGCGCTGCCTTTTTTAAACTTTTTTCCGGCTGTTTTTACTTCTTCGGATACCAGTTGCTCGGCATCAAATTTCTCGTCCGTTGCAAATTCGTCGCGGTGCTTTATCAGCAACCACGAGTTTTGTTCATCTTCTTTAATCTTGACCAATGCAAACTCACCCTGCAACTTTTTTCCGTTCAGCCTAAACTTTAAGTTGCCCGAATACAAACCTTTATGCAGTTCTTTTACATCATCTTTTCTATCAGCAGCTAAAGATTGGTAAGTGCCTTCATCAAAAATAGTAACTACGCCTGCGCCGTAATTTCCTTTTGGGATTTCGCCTTCAAACGTTCTATAATCGTAAGGATGGTCTTCTACCATCATGGCCAGCCGCCTGTCTTTTGGGTTTAACGATGGCCCTTTCGGCACTGCCCAGCTTTTTAAAACGCCATCCAGTTCCAGCCGGAAATCATAATGCAAATGCGAAGCATGATGCCGCTGCACTACAAAGCGTAGTTCTTTGCCCGGATTTTTCCCTGCTGTCGGCTCCGGCGTTTTATCAAATTTACGTTTGCTGTTATATTTTTCTAACGTCATGGTTGATGCTGTTTTTATGCACCTTTTTTATTCAAACTTTCCATCAACTGTTCGTATAAATCATCACTTTTAGGTTTATGCGGCGTTAACTTTTTAATGGTTGGCCGTTTGCCTTTTGCTTTGGCTTTGATAATTTTCAACAGGTCTTCGGTATAAGTATCTTTATACTGATCAATGTCGAAATCGGTTGTGTATTGTTTGATGAGCGCCATTGCCACATCAATTTCTTTTTTGCTGATGTCGATATCCGGATTGGTCTTGATTTCAGAACTGTCCCTGATCTCCTGCGCAAACCTGATCCTTGAAATAACAATAACATCGTTTTGAACATAAATAACGCACAAATGCTCTTTCTGGCGCAATACAAATTGGCCTAAACCAGCCATTTTAGACCTTTTTAAAGCATCTAAAAGTAACATATATGCTTTTTGCCCTTGCTTGGTTGCTTCTGCATAATAAGAAGTTTCAAAAAGCATCGGGTTGATTTCTGATACTTTTACAAAGTTTTCAATGTCGATAGTTTTGCTTTTCTCCGGACTTGCATCTTCAAAATCCTGTTCTTCCAAGATCACGTACTCATCATTCAGTTTGTAACCTTTTACAATTTTCTCGTAAGGCACTTCCTGGTCGGTTTTTTCGTTTACCCGTTTAAAATGAATTCTTGAATGATCGCGGCTGTCCAGCATATCCAAGTCCAGCGAGCTATCCTCGATAGCAGAATACAATTTGATAGGAATACTTACCAGCCCGAAAGAAATTGTACCGTTCCAGATTGATCTCATGGTTTTTGAAGTTTTATGTGATGATAAGTTAAGATTTGAACGAATTGTTTATTATGTAGGGACAATTCATGAATTGTCTTAAAAGGCGATTCTTGAATCACCCCTACAGGGGTTTAAAACCTACTTCACTCCTTTCAACTTATCCAATTCCAATTTTGATACGGTAAAAACAGTACCGTGCCGAATGCCTTTTGGCAAACTGATTTTATCTGAAATATCTGTCCAATTAACCAAATCTGTAGAAGTGATTGCGCCATATTTGTGTTCGTTATATTTATCAAAATAAACCACCCATTGCTTGCCAATTTTTAAAGTTGTCGGTCCTTCTGCCCAATATTTTCCGGTGATTTTTGCGCTAGCTTTAGTAAACGAACCAGTGAGGTTTTTACTAAAAGCAATCTTCAGGTTTTTTTGGGCTGGTTCGCGGGTTTCATCTTTCATAAATAGTACAAAACGGTTTCCATCAGGTACAATGGTTGCATCAATTACATTAAAACCAGGATCGTAAAGTAATTTGGTATCGGTATAAGTTTTAAAATCTTTTGTACTGATATAATATAAACGGTGGTTGTAACCGCTTTCTGCCGAAGTTGCCGTATTTGTAAACTTGCCGGTAATAGTTGTCGACCAGTAAATCATGTAAGTTTTAGTTTTATCATCATAAGTAATTTCCGGCGCCCAGCAATTTCTGGCTCCTTCTTCTTTTGCCATCACCGGTAAAAACTCTTGTTCCGACCAATGGATTAAATCTGGAGAACTTGCATAACCAATTCCTTTATCCTGCCAGCTTACCGTCCAAACCATGTGGAATTGATTGTCTGCGCCGCGGATGATACAAGGATCGCGCATCAGTTTATCTTTACTTACGGTTGGTTTTAAAAAAGACTGATCGTTTTTTAAAGCTTTCCAATTGTAACCATCTTCGCTAAAAGCCAGGTGTAACCCATCTTGTCCGTTATCTTTAAAATAAGCAAAAGCGTATTCGTTGTTTTTGGGTTGATGCTTTACCGCACAACTGCTGGCAAAGCATAAAATAAAAAGGTATAATGCTCTTTTTAACATGTTTTTTTGGGGGAATTGTGTAAAGGCAATTGGTTAAACAAGGTTCTGGTTTTCAATCTTACATATTCTGTTGCTGATTTACAAACTGCTTTTTCTGATGCTTCTTTTATCACCCTAAAATTTACCTGGTAAAAGAAGCATTTGTGGTTGTATTATTGTAACAGATTTTAACGCAACATTGCTACTGTTTTATGCCACATGAATTTATAAACTATATCAATCAATACGGTTACCTGGCCATATTTGTGCTGATATTGATACAGGAAATTGGCATTCCAACACCAATACCAAACGAACTGCTGATGCTGTTTTCGGGCTATTTGGCTTACACAGGCGCCTTAAAACTTTATTTTGTGTTACTTATCATTATTTCTGCCGATTTTCTGGGCGCCAATATTTTATACAGCACTTTTTACTTTTTCGGGCCGACCATCCTCAGCCATAAACCCAAATGGTTCCCTTTATCTACTGAAAAAATCAACAAAGTTTCGGCAAAAATAGCCAATGGAGGATTATGGTCGGTTTTTTTAGGCCGTATTACACCTTTTATCCGCGGTTATATTTCTGTAATTGTTGGGCTGCTGCACATCAAACCTAAAAGTTATGTGCCCATTACGCTTATTACCGCTTGTTTGGTAACCTGTACTTATGTACTGCTCGGGCATTTGCTTGGCCCTTACTGGGAGCAGGTTGCAGCAAAATTAACCACCATAAAATATACTGTATTTTTTATGGTTGTCCTGATTGCCTGCATTTTAGCCATCCGGTATTTTTATCGAAAAAAAGCAAAAAGAGCTGCAAATGTTACGGAAGAAACCCGACCTTTCAATAATTAACCCTGCCATGATTTTATGCTGAAAATCCATGTAGTATCAGAAACGCCCTTTGTGATGAAAGGACAGGGCGTGCATACTGCTTTTGTGGAACAAGTGGCATTGCTGAAAGAAAAAAACGATGTACAGGTAGTTGTGAACGAAGAAGGCTGGGGCGATGTGATGCACTGCCACACTTACGGCCCGTATTATTTTTGGAAAGGGCGCAAATATAAAGGCCGGCGCATCCATACGGCGCATGTGATCCCGGATTCGATAAAAGGGTCGCTGCCGATGTGGAAATACCTTTTTCCGTTTGTAAACTGGTTTTTTAAAAAGGTTTTTTCTTATGCTGATGTGGTTATTGCTTTATCGCCGATGGTAGAAGAAGCAATTTTGGCATTGGGCGTAAAAAGCAGGATTGTTAAAATTTACAATCCGGTCTTAATCAGCAAATGGAAACGCACCAATGAAAACAGGCAAAAAGGAAGGGAATTATTAAAACTGAGCGGAGATAAAAAAGTAATATTGGGCGTTGGCCAACTGCAAAGCCGAAAAGGACTGGAAGATTTTTTAGACATAGCAGAAGCAATACCCGAAGCCACTTTTGTTTGGGTTGGCGGCCGGCCATTTGGAAAACTAACCGAAGGCATAGAACGCATAAATAACCGCATAAAAAAAGCATCGCAGCATATTTATTTTGCCGGGATGTTTGACCTGGCTGCTATGCCAGCTATTTATGCTGCTGCGGATGTTCTGTTGTTTCCTTCCTACCAGGAAAACTGCCCTTTAGCGCCGCTTGAAGCTGCTGCTTGTGGTATGCCGGTTGTTTACCGCGACATCCGCGAATATTCGTTGCTGTATAAATTTCCTTACTTAAAAGCAGCAACAACCGAAGCCTACATTGCGCTAACTAAAAAACTGTTGCACGAGCCGGAATTTTACAGGCAAGGTTTACAGATTTCGGAACAATTGATCAAACAGTTTGACCAGGAAAAGATCAGGCAGGAACTGATTGATTTGTATCGGGAAGTGGTTGGGAAGGATTAATTTTGATTTTAAACTTGAATTAGAAATCTAAAGTTTAAGGCTGATATTACACAACTTCATAATCCAAAAAAAGGTCGGTAAAAGAAGCATCAAACTTTTATCCTTGTTATTAAAGTTTATCCGTTATATCAAAATGCTCTAATGTTTTTTTACCATCGGGCAAGCCATTAAAAACGGAGTATAAAACATATTTCTTGTCTTGGTCAATTCCCGGCAATGCTTTGCCGATCACTTTTTTAACTTGTTCGTTTTCCCGCTTTAATCCAAGTGTGTCTTTTAGTTTGATGGATGATAAATAATAGATCATCGGGAAAGTTCCTTCTGGCATGGTTTGGGTCAATATCCTGAAAATTTTAGGTTTACTTGGAACCTGGCCAATGGTATAAGGAAAAGTATATTTTCCGTTTACCTGCTGCACCACTTTATAAAAAAACCTGCTCATTTCGCTTTCATCGGCATACTGCCATTGCCCGCTTGGCCGGAAACATTTTTCTGCTGCTGCCATATCGTTTACGGCATCGATCCAGTAAGCTTTAGCATATTTTTCTTTTGCCTGCTGATAAAGTTCCGGCGCGTTCTTACCATTGATGGTGTACTGCCCAATATCCAATTTATTTAGTTTCCAGCCATAATCGTATTTGCCGTAAATAGCCGTAGCCAGCCATTTATCAGCTCCGTTTTTTAAGAGCAGGAAGGCTACATAATTTTGTTTTGTGGTAGACTGGTTGTATTTTAACGTATAAGCATTGTTTCCTTCAGCATCTGCATTAATCACAAGTGGGCCGGGCTCACTTTTATCGTTAATGTAATATTCATCCAACATACTGTAACTGCCCAACTTACTACGCAAGCTGATTAGTTCTACTGTCCGCTCAATCGGATCGCCTTCCAGCAATTCCTTAGACATCATGTTTTTCACATCTTCCGGCTTGTTAGCTTTCAGGGCATCAAATAACTGATCGTTCAGCTTATGAAATTCTTCCCTTTTATCAGCTTTAATTGCTTCATTTTTCCAGGTACCGGCTGGTCCGTCATCCTGCTGGCAACCATAAAAAGCAACAACGATCAGCAAGAAACCAAGAGGTTTAAATAGGTATTGTTTCAAAAGGTACATGTTTAATTTTTTGCTGATGATATTATAAAAGTTTAAACCGGGAGAAACATTTCCAAATATTTGTTATCGGTATTGATAAATTTTTCTGCTTTTAAGGCATATCTTCTCCCTATATTAAAATCCAAAATGTTATTACTGGATATTAATAACAAAATAGATTTTGATAAATATATAAACAAATCAAGCTAAAGAAAGGATAATATTTTCTTTAAATCTAAACATGTTTGCATAAAAAATAATTTTTGTGCTTAGATTAGGAATTTAATCTGTACCTGAACCAAAATAACTAATCATTGAAAAGTACCGGTATTTTGAAAGAATATAAACATCTATTAGGCCTGGATATTCTATTTGACCTTTCTCCTGATCTGTTGTGTTTGTTAAACCAAAACGGTTGCTTTTTAAAGACGAATAAATATTTAAGGCAAGCTTTAGGTTACAGCGAAAATGAAATGCATAACCGCAATTTTTTGGATTTTATTCACCCGGAGGACCGGGAGAATTCTATCAAACAACTGGAAGCCTTGGCCAGAAATGAGGTTGTATCTCAATTTAAAAACCGCTATCGCAGCGCCAGTGGCTTGTATAAATCGTTTTCCTGGAATGCTGTCCAGCTACCGGATAAAACTTTTTATGCTTCTGCCCGTGATATTACCCAATCTCTAAACATCCAGAACCAGTTAGCCAAAGCGATTACAGAAAATCAGAAACTATATGATAATTCGCTCGATGTATTTTGTGTTTTTGATGTTGAAGGACGTTTTATCAGGGTGAGCAAAGCTGCAAAAACTATTTTGGGCTATAACGAACAAGAGCTATTAGGAAAAAATTTCCTTGATTTTGTTCATCCTGATGATTTAGCTTCAACCATTGCTATTGGCAGGGACATTAAATCAGGGAACAAAAAAACCAATTTCGAAAACAGGTACATTCATAAAAACGGTTCTGTTGTACCGCTAATCTGGTCGGCACAATGGCTTCCCTTAGAAAATAACGCGTTTGCTACGGCCAGGGATGCCACCGAAAGAGAGAAGCAGAAAGAAAAGCTCTATTTTAATGAACGCCGGCTGGCAGCATTGCTTGAAAGCGGAAATGACCGGATCGGGATACTGAATGCAGATGGTATTTATCAGTATATAAGCCCTTCAGTTAAAAAATTCTTTAACCTGGGCCCAGACAATTTCATTGGTAAAACGCCTTTTGATTTTATCCATCCTGATGATGTTGAACGGATTAAAAGTGCTTTAGCATATATTTTAACTACGGAAGAGCCTGTTCATGTTTCTCCGTTCCGCATTCAAAACGGCGATGGGCACTGGTGCTGGATAGAAACTTATGCAACCAATATGCTGAATGATCCGGCTATCCAAGGCATCGTTGTTAACTCCCGCGACATCAGCATTAAAATTAAAGACGAAGAAGAAAAGCGGTTTGCAGCAGAAAATTTACGGTTAAGCAATGAACGTTACCAATTAGTAACAGAGGTTACCAAAGACGTAATCTGGGACTGGAACCTGGAAACCAACCAACTAAGCCGCGAAAAAGGCTTTGAAAAGCATTTTGGTTATCCCACTGAATTGAAAACAACATTTGGAAACTCAACATGGGAAGCATATATCCATCCGGATGATAAAGAACGGATTTTAAAAAGTATCCATAATACGATTAACAATCCGGACGAAAAGTTCTGGCGGGAAGAATACCGTTTTTTAAAGGCCGACGGATCTGTCGGCTTTATCACCGATCAGGGTTATATCATTAGAAATGCCTATAAAAAAGCAATCAGAATGGTGGGTGCCATGCACGATATTACCGAACTGAAAGAAAAAGAACTGTGTATTTTAAAGCAGAATAAACAACTGCGTGAAATTGCACAAATAAATTCACACGTAATCAGGCGGCCAGTGGCCAGTATTTTAGGGCTGATCGATATTTTTGATAAAAAGGCTGTAACCGGAAAAGATAACCTCGAAATTCTGGAACATCTGGAAAGCTGTACCCAGGAACTGGATATGGTAATCAGAAGTATTAATGATATAACTTTAGATTGAAAGCCTAAACGTATTTTCCTTTTTTAGCTGTACTTTTTCCTGCAAAAACAGAAGCCCGGGCCAGCTCTCATTTTATGCCGATAAAAGAAGTATGCTTTATTAAAAATTACTTCCTGATTTTACTTTAACGGATCCAAATTTTCCTATTCACTATTTGTGGGAACAATAATTTATAAGTTAAGAGGCCAATTATCCGACTATTAAAAAGCCAACCTACCAATTCCTACACAATTCCTACAGAATTGTCTTTTAATTTTAAGCTAATTTAATAAATTATATGGCCGTAGTAAAAATTAAGAACTTTTCTAAATTTTGTTTAATATAGTTTATATGCTTCTTTTATCAGCAAAAAATACAAACAAATATAATAGTGCAAAAAGAAGTATGATTATTCAATTTAAAGAATGACTAATTGGCATTTCTGTGAAAATATTGATTATTGAAGACGAAGCAGGATTGCGTGAAAGTATTGAGGAATATTTTACCGAAACAGGAAATATATGCGAAACAGCAAATGATTTTCATTCGGCTCTTAACAAAATCAACCTGTACCGGTACGATTGTATTGTACTTGATATTACTTTGCCTTATGGCAATGGATTAGAAATCCTGAAAAGTTTAAAAGAGAATAATTATTCGGATGGTGTATTAATTATTTCTGCAAAAAATTCGCTTGATGATCGTTTGCAAGGTTTAGATTTAGGTGCAGATGATTATTTGGTAAAACCGTTTCATCTTTCAGAATTGCGTGCAAGGGTAAGTGCTGTTATCCGCAGAAAATCTTTTAACGGAAATAACCTGCTTGCTTTTAACGAAATCAAGATTGACCTTTTGGCAAAATCAGTAAAAATTGAAAACAACAATATCAAACTTACTAAAAAGGAATACGCTTTATTGCTATATTTTCTCGCCAATAAAGGCAAGGTCGTTTCTAAAAATGCTATTGCAGAGCATTTATGGGGAGACGGGATTGATGTTGCAGATAATTTTGATTTTATCTATTCGCATATAAAAAACCTTCGGAAAAAACTAATGGAAGCCGGAGGTTCAGATTATATTAAAGCAGTATACGGAATGGGTTATAAATTTACTGCCTGATGAAGCTTTTTGCTACTTACAACAGGGTAAACCTGCTTACAACTGTTATTGTAATCCTGATTACTGGCCTTATTTATTATCAGGTAATCAGCCTCATCCTCACCAATCAATTAAACAAAGACCTGGAAGTAGAAGAGCAGGAAATATTAGATTTTGTAAAACTGAACCATCAATTACCACAGGTTTTTGATTCAAATGACCAGCAGATAACTTTTAGCAAACCACAAAAAACACCTGTTAAAAGAAGCTTCATCAGCACGTATTATTATAATAAAAAAGAAAAAGAGCCTGGCCGAGGTTTAATCATGCCAGTTAATGTAAACGGAAAATGGTATCAAGCCACAATTTCAGAATCTACGGTAGAAACAGAAGACCTTATCAAAATCATTTTCACCATTACCATTGGTATTATTTTACTTCTGATCACGATCCTGTTTTTTATTAACCGTTTTATCCTTAATCGTTTATGGCAAGCTTTTTATGCTATCTTATCCAGATTAAGCCTGTTTAATGTTACTAATTTTAAAGAAGAACAAATCCCGGAAACAACTATTGATGAGTTTAATCAGCTAAACGAAGCTGTTGAAGCAATGTCTGCACGGGTGAGAAAAGAATATCTGGAACTAAAAAAATTTACCGAACATGCAGCACACGAATTACTTACGCCAATTGCTATCATCAATTCTAAACTTGATACCTTAATTCAGACTGATAATTTTAGCAAAAGGCAAAGCGAACTGCTAAGTGATTTATACGGAACGGTTTCGAGGTTAAAAAGGCTGAACAAAGCCATGCTGTTGCTGGTAAAAATTGAAAATGGGTTAGTGGAAGAAGAACACGTTATCAATTTAAAAGAAATGATTACAGAACGGCTTGCTTCTTTTCAGGAGCTTTTTTTAGATAAAGAATTAGCGGTAAGCCTTGAGCTGGAAAGCAAAGCAATCAGGGCGAACAATTACTTAATCGAAATACTGTTAAATAACATTTTAAGTAATGCCATCAGGCACAATAACTTTGGCGGAAAAATCAAAGTGATTTTAAATCAGAAAAGCCTGGTTATACAAAATACAGGCACAAACCTGGCTTTAAATAATAAAGAGATTTTTAGGAGGTTTAACAAATCTACAGAATCTGAAGGCAGCGGATTAGGTTTAACTATTGCAAAGCAAATCTGCGAAAACTATCATTATCAGTTTTCATACGCCTTTTATCCGCCTTTTCACAACTTTAAAATTGATTTATAATCTTTCCTGATTTTATCGTTTCTACAAAAATCCTACAACATTCATCCATACTATTGCACCGCAATTAATTGCTTTTCAGGTTGAGAACAACAAAAAGTTATCCTAAAAACAGCATTTGGAAATGGAAATACTATTTTATATTCCTGTTGTTAAATGTTACAAATTTTATATTTGCACAAACGAACACAAATTTTAACACAGATACTTCTTTTAGCACTAAAAAATCTTTGTCAACTATTGATAAAGGTTTTAAGCCTTTTATTACTCCCACTGTTTTAATTGGTTACGGAAGTTTGGCGTTAATTGTTCCGCCGCTTAAAAACCTGAACCATTCTATCCAGCATCAAATTGTAACCAACAATCCCAATTTTTCTACCCATGCTGATGATTATCTGTGGATGGTTCCTACCGCTGCACTTTACGGTTTAAACGCAGTTGGCATTCAAGGGAAACATAATTTTCGCGACCGTACTTTAATCGTTTTAATTGCTAACGGAATTATGGAAGTTGGAAGCCAGATCACTAAAAAATCTGTACGCGAACTGCGGCCAGACGGCGGCGATTACGAATCTTTTCCTTCCGGCCATACCGCTTCTGCTTTTACCGCCGCAGAATATTTGTACCAGGAATACAAAGATGTTTCGCCGTGGATTGGTTATGGCGGATATGCAGTAGCCGTTTCAGTTGGCGTTTTGAGGCTGTACAACAACCATCATTATTTTGGCGATGTGGTTGCTGGCGCTGGTTTAGGTATTTTATCGACCAAAATAGCTTATACCATTTATCCTTTTGTTGCTAAACATTTGTTTAAAAATGATAGCTTTAAAACAGTTGCCATTCCGGCTTACATACATGGAAGCCCGGGTTTTAGTCTGGTCCATCATTTTAATTGATTTTTCTGAAAAATGCTTTCCAAGCTGATCAAAATAGTTTTCCTGCTTACTGTTTTTACAAGTTGTTTTTCGGCTTTTGCACAAAACAACACGCTGGAGTATTATCAGGATCAGGCGCTTAAAAACAGTCCGCTTTTAAAAGATTATCAAAACCAGGTTGCAGCAACAAAACTGGATAGTTTGGGCATTAAAGCCCGTTACAAACCACAGTTTGGCTTAAACAGTTCCGGTGTTTTTGCGCCGGTTATCCGTGGTTACGGTTACGAAGGTTCCATTACCAATATCCAGACTTTTAGCGGCGTAGTTGGCGTAAATCAATCTTTGGACAGTAAACGTTACATCAAAGCGCAGTTAAAAACGCTTAGAATTGCGGCTGATTCTATTGATAACACCCGAAAAATTTCTGAGCAGGATTTAAAAAAGTCCGTCATCGGCCAATACATTACCGCTTACGGAAGTTTGCAGCAATTAGAATTCAATCAGCAGGTTAATACTTTGTTATCCAAAGAAGAAAAAATCCTGAAAAAATTAACGCAGCAAAACGTTTACCGGCAAAGCGATTACCTTACTTTTTTAGTTACGCTGCAACAGCAAAACCTGCAATTGTCGCAATCCAGGATTCAGTTTCAAAATGATTTTGCAACCTTAAATTATCTTTCCGGAATTGAAGATACTACTTCAGTTAAACTTCAAAATCCGCAAATCCAAGTTGATTATGTTCCGCAAATCAGCAACAGCATTTTCTTTAAGCAATATGGTTTGGATAGTTTAAGATTAGTCAACAGTAGAAAAATTATTGATTTTACTTATCGTCCGCGCGCTAATGTTTTTGCCGATGGCGGTTACAATACCGGTTTTATTGCGCCCTGGCTGCATAACTTTGGTACAAGCGCCGGTTTTACCTTAACGCTTCCTATTTACGATGGCGGCCAGCGAAAACTGCAATACAAAAAACTAAACCTGGAAGAAGAAACGCGCCGAAACTACCGTGCTTTTTTTATAAGGCAATATAATCAGCAGATTGCACAATTGCAGCAGCAGATCACTGGAAATGAAAGTCTGATCAAACAAATTACAGATCAGCTAAAATACTCAGAGCGTTTAATTACGGTAGATTTTGAGTTGATGCAAACCGGTGATCTGCGTGTTGCTGATCTGGTTCTGGCTATCAACAATTACCTCAGCGCAAAATATCTGCTTACACAAACCAACATCAGCAGGCTGCAATTAATTAATCAGTTTAATTACTGGAACCGGTAATCTCATGAAAACAAACGTTCTTCTCCGCATAAAGCTTTCCGTAGTACATGCTTCTTTTATGGCATTAATTTTAGTGTCTTTATTTTCATGTCAAAGTAAATCTAAAGAACCGGAAGAAGAAGATGTTCCAACTGCAAATACTCAAACGCCGGTAACAGTAACTACAATCGGGCAAGATGCGTTAACAGATTATATGGATTTAAATGCCAAGTCTGTTTATCTCCTTAAAAATTATGTTAAAGCTAATATTAATGGTTACCTACGCAAAGTAAATGTGCAGCCGGGAAAGTATGTAAAGCGCGGACAATTGCTGTTTTCTTTGCAGACAAAAGAAGCACAAAGCATTGGCAACAGCATTAATGTGCTGGATTCTACTTTTCATTTTTCAGGTTTAGGGCAGATTAAAGCAGCACAATCCGGTTTTATTTCTGAAGTAAACCACCAGCAGGGAGATTACGTGCAGGATGGCGAGCAATTAGCCATAATTACCGATAAAAACAGCTTTGTATTTTTAATGCAGTTGCCTTATGAATTAAGGGCAGATGTAAAAGAACATCAAGGCGTAGATTTAACTTTACCCGACGGCGAGAAACTGCGGGGAGAAGTTACGCTTTCTATGCCTACCGTTGATACACTTTCGCAAACGCAGGGAATTGTTGTTAAGGTAAAAGCAACACACAATATTCCTGAAAATCTGGTTGCTAAAGCACGATTGGTTAAAACTTCAAGTGCTCATGCCAGCTCGCTTCCAAAATCTGCTGTGCTTTCCAACGAAACACAGACAGAATTTTATGTCATGAAACTGATCAACTCGACAACAGCCGTAAAAATACCTGTTAAAAAAGGCATTGAAACGAACGACCGGATTGAAATACTTTCGCCTAAATTTTCTCCTACAGATAAAATTATAGTTACCGGAAATTACAGTTTGCCTGATACGGCTAAAGTTAAAATTGTACAGCCATGAGTGCGCCAGGAAGAGATTTTTTCATTTCCTATAAAAAACCAATCAGTTTAGTATTGGCGCTTATTTTAATGGGCGGTTTGTTTGCGTACACTAAAATGCAAACTTCACTGTTCCCTGAAATCACATTTCCGAAGATAAAAATCATTGCAGATGAAGGTTTGCAGCCGGTAAATAAAATGATGATAACGGTTACCAAACCGTTAGAAAACGCCGTTAAACAGATACCAGAACTCAATTACGTGCGCAGCACAACCAGCAGAGGCAGTTGCGAAATCTCTGCTTTTATGAACTGGAGCGCGAATATCGATTTAAGTCAGCAGCGCATAGAATCCCAAATCGAAAAGATCAGGAACGATTTGCCGGCAGATGTAAATATCTCGGTAGAAAAGATGAACCCTTCTATCCTTCCGGTCAGCGGTTACACGATAGAAAGCCATAACCGCTCTCCGATCGAACTTCGGCAGTTGGCTACTTTTACTATCAAACCTTTTTTATCACAAATAAGTGGCGTTTCAGAAATCCGGGTAATTGGCGGAAAAGTAAAAGAATACTGGTTGGTGCTCAACAAGCAGAAAATGACGGCGCTTTCTTTAACGCCGGATATCATCAGCAATACTTTAAATCAGACTGATTTCGTAAAATCCGAAGGTTATTTGTCGGATTATAAAATGCTTTATCTTACCGTTACCGATGCAACTTTAAATGCGAAAGATCAGTTAGAAAATGTAGTTGTAAGCAACAACAGCAAACGGATCATCCGGATGAAAGACTTTGCAGATGTTCAAATTAATCCGGAAATTGAGTACACCAAAATTAATGCAAACGGGCACGAAGGTGTTTTAATCGCCGTCATCAAACAGCCAAATGCAAACCTCGTTTCGCTTTCTGCAAATATGGAAAAGCAGGTGAAAAGGTTACAGAAAATCCTGCCAAAAGATGTTACCATTAAGCCTTATTATGTTCAGGCAGATTTTGTAAATGATTCTGTTAAAAGCGTTGGCGATAGTTTGTGGATTGGTTTGGCACTGGCAATCGTTGTCGCCATTATCTTTTTACGTTCTTTAAAAGCAAGCGCGGTTATCCTCATCACCATTCCAATTACTTTAGGTTTAAGCCTGATTGTTCTCTATGTAATTGGCTACACGTTTAACATCATGACGCTGGGTGCTATTGCTGCTGCCATCGGTTTAATTATTGATGATGCGATTGTAGTTGTCGAGCAAATCCACCGCACGCACGAAGAACATCCCGAAGAACCAACCAGAAACCTTTTGCAAAAAGCAATCGATTATTTGTTTCCGGCAATGGTTGGTTCTTCCATCAGCACCATTGTTATTTTTATTCCGTTTATTTTAATGACTGGCGTTGCCGGCGCTTATTTTAAAGTGATGACCAATACGATGATCATTACGTTGGTTTGCTCGTTTTTTGTAACCTGGATTGGTTTGCCGGTTATCTATCTCCTGCTTACCAACCACAAGAAAAAAAGTACGGTAAAAGAAGTATCGGCTCATAATGTAAAACAGCAGCGTTGGGTTTCCTTTTTTATTTTGCGGCCTTATATCAGCATTGTGATCATGCTTCTTTTAGCGGCAATAATTGTGTTTGTTCCGGGAAGGCTGGCAACAGGATTTCTGCCGGATATGGACGAAGGCAGTATTGTTTTAGATTACAGTTCGCCGCCCGGAACTTCGCTGGAAGAAACCGACCGGATGCTGCGGGAAGTAGAAAAAATCATTGTAAAACAACCGGAAGTTGCCGCTTATTCCCGGCGAACCGGAACGCAAATGGGCTTTTTTATTACAGAACCAAATACCGGCGATTACCTCATTCAACTTAAAAAACAGCGCGACAAAACCACGGAAGAAGTAAGCAGCGAACTAAGGAAGCAGATTGAAACAACGCAGCCAGCTTTACGGGTTGATTTTGGTCAGGTAATAACCGACATGCTGGGCGATTTAATGACTTCGGCACAACCCATAGAAATCAAGGTTTTTGGTGATAACCAACAAAGGCTGCAAGTTTTATCCAAACAAGTTACCGAAGCCGTAACCGAAGTAAAAGGAACAGCAGATGTTTTTAACGGAATTGTAATTGCCGGCCCTGCTGTTAGCATCGTACCTGATTATAGCAAATTGGCACAATTTGGACTAACACCTGCAAGTTTGCAATTTCAGGTGCAAACAGCGTTACAAGGAAATGTAATTGGTAACCTGTACGAAACGCAGCAGCTTTCACCAATCCGGATGGTTTATCCGGGCAACCGAAGTTTGAGTGTTTCGGATATCAAGAACATGAACCTGTTTCTGGCAAACGGACAACAAATACCGATTACCGGACTGGCGCATGTAGAAATGCGTGCAGGTGATGCAGAAATTAACCGCGAAAACCTGCAATCCATGGGCGTGGTGAGCGCACGTTTAGAAAACAGCGATTTAGGAACGGTAATGGCAGCCATCAAGAAAAACCTCGCCGAAAAAGTAAACCTGCCTCAAGGCTACCACATTGAATACGGCGGCGCTTATGCCGAGCAGCAGCAATCGTTTAAAGAATTGCTGATTATTTTGATCACTTCCAGTTTGTTGGTTTTTGCGGTGATACTGTTTTTATTCAGGCAATTTCGCATTGCGCTGCTCATCCTCATTATCGGCGTTTTGGGAATAGCCGGCAGCTTCC
The DNA here is from genome assembly GCF_009754915.1 of Mucilaginibacter arboris. Taxonomy (GTDB): domain Bacteria; phylum Bacteroidota; class Bacteroidia; order Sphingobacteriales; family Sphingobacteriaceae; genus Mucilaginibacter_A; species Mucilaginibacter_A arboris. The sequence continues at coordinate 43,299 of NZ_WPIK01000006.1, forward strand.
TGGCCTTGCTCCTCACCAACACGCCTTTAAACGTGGGCAGTTACACCGGCTTAATTATGATTGTAGGTATCATCGGCGAAAACGCCATTTTTACTTTTTTACAGTTTAAACAAAGTACGCTGGATAGATCGGTGGATGAATCTGTTGTATATTCCATTTCTACCCGCCTTCGCCCAAAACTGATGACTGCTTTAGGTGCTATCATTGCCCTTTTGCCTTTGGCTTTAGGTATTGGTGCCGGTGCACAATTGCATCAGCCATTAGCCATTGCTGTAATTGGTGGTTTTGTGGTTGCAATGCCATTACTTTTGATTGTTTTGCCAAGCATGATCCGCATTTTATACCGGAACGAAACCGCCCATTCTATCCATCATCCTTCTGAAACCAAAATGGATGATATCAATCCTTAAACACAAATTTTTAACCGATAAAAGAAGCATGAAAAACATTTTAAAACTGGCAACCGCATTTATGTTATGCCTTGCACCCGCCTTGTTAAAAGCACAAATTTATGTTCCTGACAAAGTCATTCCGCTTCCCGGTGATGGCGGTTATGATTATTTAGCCATTGATGAAGCTAACAACCGTTTATATGTTTCGCACGGAACAGCCGTAAATGTTATTGATCTCGCTACCGAAAAAAGTATCGGCATGATTGGCGATATGAAAGGTGTACACGGCATTGCTATCGACAATAAATTAAACAGAGGTTTTATAAGTGATGGCAGGGCAAATGCAGCCGTTGCTTTTGATTTGAAAACCCTGAAAATTATTGAAACTATTGCGCTGACTGCTGTCAACGGCCCGGATGCCATTATGTACGATCCTTTTTCTGACCGCGTTTTCACTTTCTGCGGAGAAAGCAACAATGCAGCAGTAATTGATCCGAAAACGATGAAACAAGTTGGAACCGTTGCTTTAGCCGGTGGACCAGAATTTGCCGTAAGCGATGGCAAAGGCAGGATTTACAATAATTTAGAGGATAAAAACAGCATGGATGTAATTGATGCCAAAACAATGAAAGTGCTGAAAAACTTCTCGTTAAACCCTTGCGGCGGCCCAACCGGTTTAGCTTTAGATGCCCAAAACAAAAGGCTTTTTACGGTTTGCCGCGAAAACAAAGGTTTAAGCGTAGTAGATGAAACCAGCGGAAAAGTAATTGCCACTGTTCCAATTGGTGCAGGTGTAGATGCCGTAGCTTATGATCCTGCAACCAAACTCATCTTTGCCTCCAACGGCGACGGAACAACAACCATCATCAAACAAAAAACGGCGGATGACTATGTAGTTGTACAAACTTTAAAAACACAAGTGCGCGCTAAAACTTTGGCTTTAGATACCAAAACGCATAAAATTTATTTAAGCGTTGCCGATATGGTGGCGGGAACGAGAAATGCTGTTCCGGGAACTTTTAAGGTTTTGGTGTTTAAAATGGAGTAAGAATAATTAGCGTTTTTAAATTGGAAATCCTGCTTTTACAAGCGGGATTTTTTAGTTTTAAGGCAAGACCGAGTATAAAATGTTCCTGTTGAAGCAGGTTGTATAAAATTGATGCCTTGTTAAATTAATTATCTAAAAGCAATATGTTTAACTATTGGATTTTTTTAACTTGCATTAATAATATGATCAAATTTTATAGAAGCAGGTATAACAAAATACATACTTGATTTTAACGTGAAATATTAACGGTTATACTAATACCTACAAATTCAGTATAATTTCTATGAAGCAGCAATTACTATCTCTCCTTTTTATAATTGCCCTGTTTTTATCGAGTTTTTTAGAAAGCAATGCGCAAAAAATAGGTGACAATAAAAGGCGTAATAAACATCCGAAAATTGATAGCATAGTAGTTGATAGCAGAAATAAAATTTTTAATGATCGAATTAAAAAAGATAGCCTCCATGACCTTCAAGTTATTAACATTAACCCGTACAACCCCTCGAATAAATTCTCTTTTTATCCTACTTTTAATTCTATCATATATTTAGTAAAAGATACATTTAAGAGCAAGACTAATTTTGATGGAGCGAAATTTAAAGATACATGTGATTTTTCATCAAGTAAATTTAGTTCAATTGTGAGTTTTACTGAAGCTAATTTTTCTAATAAACTAAGTTTCTTAAATGTAGAATTTGACAGTACAACTAATTTTACAAGGGATACTTTCAATAAAAGTATTACATTTTCCTATTTAAAACCCACTAATAACGCGAGGCTTCTTTTTTATCGAACCTGCTTTCCTTCTTTACTAGATTTCTCCTTTAATCAACAACTGTATAACGATATTAGTCTGAGCGGAGGTAATTTTGAGAAAGATTCGATGTATACAAATAACAGAAAAGGATGGCATTATATTAACTTATATAATTCAGATGTTACAAAAATAAAAATCGACTATTTACATTTTAGGCTTTGCTTCTATAACTCTTTCGACTCGATTAAAAATACAAGCTTAGCTCGTTCTATTTCTACGTCTGATATTTGTAAGCTAAAAAATGATCCAGATTTTAGAAATTATATTTATAAAATTTTCCCATATTGTAAATACTACTCAGATGAAGATTTTTGTTATGACGTTATAAATTGTTTTAAACGTTTGTTTTGTTTCAAACCTGATTTAAATGACACGGCAATAGAGGAATATATACAGTTGTGCCATAATAATAAAGATCATATTGTCCCCAACGCTTTATCTGATGAAGAAATAAGCTCTATATACGAAAAGGAAATCAAAGCATTAGATACTCAAGGACAAAAAACCAGTGAAGAAAAGTTAGATATAGAATATAGAGATTTCAAATACACATGGAATATACTTCCTCATATTTGGAATTGCTATGGATACCATAAAGAGTGGGTTTTTTGGTGGACTTTTATATTTCTTTCAATGTTTACTTTAATTACAAGCTTTTGTTTATATAATTTTAAAAAAAATGTATACGAAATTAAAGTAATTCCGCTACTACCTCCATTTCGAAATATTAAAGATAGAGGATTTGAATATATAATGAAATATTTGGTAAAAAGGCTATGGTATAGCTTTCTTTACACTTGCTTTATTTTTTTTCCGTTACTTCTAAAGTTTGAAAATATAAGATCTGTTAAGTTTTGGGGAATATTCTATATTTTTTTAATGTATTTATTGGGTTTATTTTGTTTAACTTATGTTGCGGGTTTTGTTTTACAGAAATAAAACAACCGTGTTTGTAATGTAATTCTAAAGCTTTGGATAACAGCCTTGCTTATTTATGAATGCAATTTAGTTTTTAAACATAGATACTGCTACTAACAGCCACCACCAAATATTAAAGCTCTGACAACTAGTTAAAAGCTAAGATGATACCCAGTAATTAAACTAAACCCTAAAAACATTCCAGCATCATTTTTCGTTCAAAGCCAAGTATAACCGTTTAAACGTTTAGAGTGATGCTCAACAAATACAAAATCCTATTAATTATTCCGTTACTGGCTATTCTTGGTGCAATGGCTTATTGCGGCAACCAGGTTTACACCTTATCTAACCAGCAAAAACAGATTAAAGAGGATTTTGCTACCATTAACAGCATCACTTTTGGCTTGCTTTCGGTAAATCAGTGGAAAGATAAGGTTGCCGTAATTATTAATAAACAAATACAAGGCTTCAACTTCACACCGAGTCAGCAAAAAGACCTGCAAAAAGAAGTAGAGCAGATTATGAATGGTTTGATTACCAAAGCCATCGCCATTATAAACCGTCCGCAAAAAACGTTAATGGGCAAGCTGAAAAAGGCGGCCGTTAAGATTTTTGTAAATGAAAAAGAACTTCGGGCGCAGGTACCCGGCTTTGCCCGCGAAATCATCAAACAAGTAAATAAACCATCGAGCAAAAGAAGGTTAAAAAGAGTGGTTAACAGCAAAGTCAAGCAACTGGAACAAACCACTTTTGATAGTTCCATCACTGCCGAACGGATGGTTCGGGTAAAAATGTTTAGCAAATACCACGTTAAAGATGATGATAGTTTTGATAAGAAAACAACTGCGATGTTAACCGATATTAATCACCAAACCGGCATTTACGCTTATGCAATGCTCGGTGGCGCCTTGCTTTTCCTGATTATCTGGCTGTTTTTAAAGAAACAGGTTGCACTGCATAAAACCTTGTTTGTGCTTTCCATTTTTGCAGCGATACTGTTGCTTGTGGTTGGCGTAAGCACCACGATGATTAACGTGGAAGCACGAATACAAACGCTCGACTTTAGTTTGCTTGGCCAAAACATGGTGTTTAAAAACCAGATTTTATTTTTCCAAAGCAAAGGTATTTTGGAAGTCGTAATGGTGTTGCTTAAAACAACGCACTTAGAATCTATTGCCGTTGGCGCACTTATTTTTTGTTTCAGTATTCTTTTCCCGGTTAGTAAACTAAGTTCGGCCTTAATTTATTCGCTTGGCCATAAAAAATGGATGCGCGGTAGTTTTATCCATTATTTCGCTTTTGATTCTGGCAAATGGAGCATGGCCGATGTAATGGTTGTAGCCATTATGATGACTTATCTGGCTTTCAATGGTATTTTAGACAGTCAGCTTGCTGAATTGAACATCAAAAACAGTTATCTATCTACCGTTACCACTAACAACACCTCGTTACAGCCTGGCTTTGTTATCTTTTTATCTTTTGTGATTTATAGTTTGATTATGTCTGAAATTTTAAAAAGAGTGGTTTTGCCTGCCGAAGAAAAAGGGAAACACGACGAAGAACAAAGTGAAATTTAGGTGGTAAAAGAAGTATAAATTGTAATGCTTCTTTTATCGGCTTAAAATCTTAAAACCCTTTGCAAATCCAAACAAGTTCTTTTAAATATACGGTTTACGGGTCGTTATCATCTGCTAATAAAATCTCGTTAAAAATTAATTCGCCTTCATCATTTTCAAAACTTAAATCGTCAAGAGATTCGGGTGTTTTTTTACGATAAAGGTCGATAATTTTATTCTTAGCAACTTTAAACAGCCAGCCGCTCATCTGGCCGATTTCATCAACATCAACCGCATTGCTTAACTGATACCAAACATCCTGCAAAATATCTTCGGCATCCTCTTCTGTTTTAACTTTGCCACGAATAAAGCTAAACAAGCCTTTCCCGTAGTCTTTAACCGTTTTTACAATATTTTTCCCTGAAGAGTTTGCCATTTAATTGCTGCCCGATTTCCCTTTTTTAGCATGACGGATAACAGTTGAATTTACTTTAAAATAAAATGATGTGGCAGGAACTCAAAAAATAGTCGATAAAAGAAGCATGCTTCTTTTATCGTACAATTAAAAGCATCAAGAATTAAATACTTCTCAATAAAAATTATTTCCGTTTTAAGCAAAAAGGCTTCCTGTATTGTTTATTATATTTGATCAATGAAGCATCTAAAATGCCTTTTTGCCTTCACTTTTATGCTTTTGCCGTTGTTTGGCAAAGCGGCTTCGATCCTTATTCCGATGGACGAAACGCAAAAAAATCATTTAAAATCGTACGGCATTGCTTTTTGGGTATTGAAAAACGGCGAAGAAGTTGACTGGCTGCTCAATTATCGCGGCGGCAGCTTTATGAGCAAGTACGATAAAAAGCTTGAAAACGAATGCCATGTAAGAGGGGTTAGTTTTGAAGTTATAGCAGACGCACAAGTAAGCAAAATCATTACCGAAATTAATGATCCTTCTGTAAATATGGATGTGGTAAAACTGGAAAAAGCGCCTAAAATAGCTATTTACTCGCCAAAAGATAAAGGCCCGCTGGAAGATGCGGTTGCATTGGTATTAAAATACGCCGAAATCCCTTTTGATTATTTATACGATGAAGAAGTATTAAAAGGCGATTTGTATAAATACGATTGGCTGCACCTGCACCATGAAGATTTTACCGGTCAATACAGTAGAATGATGGGTGGAATGGGCCGTGGCGGTATGTACGGAACTAGCCGTTTTAGCAGCGAAAACCAGGAACTAAACGCGGAAAGCAAAAGCGTGCAGGAAGCAATGGCGCATAAGCTGGGGTTTGAAAAAGTATCAAAAATGAAACTGGCAGTTGCCCAGCATATCCGTGATTTTTGTGCCAATGGCGGATTTCTATTTGCCATGTGTTCTGGTGCGGATAGTTTTGATATTGCGCTTGCTGCAGCTAAAACAGATATTTGTGAAACCATTTATGACGGAGACCCTGCTGATCCTAATGCGCAGTCGAAACTTGATTTTAGCCAGACTTTTGCTTTTCAGAATTTTACAGTAAATACAAACCCCCGTTCGCGCTCGTTTAGCGATATTGATGTTTCCAATACACGCCGTGTAGAACAGTCAAACGATTTTTTTACTTTGTTTGATTTTTCGGCAAAATGGGATGTCGTGCCCAGCATGCTTACCCAAGACCACGACCGGGTAATTAAAGGGTTTAAAGGACTGGCTACTGCATTCGACAAAAGTAAACTTAAACCCAATGTTTTGATTATGGGCGAAATGAAATCGGCTAACGAAGCCCGTTACATTCACGGAGAATATGGAAAAGGACAATGGACGTTTTATGGCGGCCATGATCCGGAAGATTATCAGCACAGCCCTAACGAACCTCCTACTGATTTGGCTTTGCACCCAAACTCGCCCGGTTACCGTTTAATCCTGAATAATGTACTTTTTCCGGCAGCGAGAAAAAAGAAACAGAAAACCTGATGGCAATTGCATCTTGCCAAATAAAACCTAAATAGTTGCACTAACTTTAGCCAGCAAGCCCGGAAGAAAAACCGGATACAAGGCAGATCAAAAGGTTGATAAAAGAAGCATTAAACCATGCTTCTTTTATCAACCTAAAGTTTAGCCTTACAGAGAAAATAGAATTTTAACAAAACTATCTCCTTTAGCGGAAGTTAATATTTTAAGCAATTAGTTAAACAATGGAAAGATTTATTTCAAGAAAAGGACATGGTTTTATAGAGGCGGGCTACATTCCGGTAACGGCACTTGCGCCAGAATTATTTGGCTTTGAGGAAGAACAAACAGCTAAACTTTTATGCCGGATACAAGCAGGAAGCGCTTTAGTATCTGATTTATTAACCAAAGCAGAATGGGGCTTATTTAAAATTATTCCCTTTAAAACCCATTTAGCAATTGATGTTGCTATGGGCGCGTTTTCTTTAGCTGCGCCCTGGCTTTTTGGATTTTCTAAAAACACTAAAGCATGCAATACGTTTTTAGCAATGGGCGCAGCCGGCATAGTTGCCGGTTTGCTTACCGAACCTAAAGAAATTTTAGTTTATAAATCCTGATTTTTTAACACCTATTAAAACTAAATCATTATGTCAACTAATCAAAAATATGCGCTGATAACAGGCGGAACCAGCGGCATAGGGTACGAACTGGCTAAGTTATTTGCAAAAGACCAGTACAATTTAGTTATTGTTGCCCGTAACGAAGCTGAATTAAGCAAAACAGCAACCGAACTTAAACAACAAGGTGTAGAAGTAATTACCATTGCAAAAGATTTGTTTAAACGCGAAGCACCTGCCGAAGTTTATGATGAAGTAAAAGCAAAAGGTATCCAGATTGATGTTTTGGTAAACGATGCGGGACAAGGCCAGTATGGTTTATTTTCTGAAACCGATATTAACCGCGAACTTGATATTATCCAACTAAATATCGGTGCTACTATTTCCTTGATAAAATGCTATTTGCCAGAAATGCTGGCCCGTAAAGATGGAAAAATATTGAACCTTTCTTCTATCGCCGGCAAAACGCCCGGGCCTTACCAATCTGTTTATCACGGAACAAAAGCTTTTATACAATCATTTACAGAAGCAATCCGTTCCGAAAACAAAGGTTCAGGCGTTACGATTACTGCCTTGCTTCCCGGCGCAACAGAAACAGATTTCTTTAACAAAGCAGAAATGCAGGATTCTAAAATTGTACAAGAAGGAGGAATGTCTAACGCTGCAGATGTAGCTAAAGATGGTTATGAAGCTTTAATGTCTGGCGATGATATGGTTATATCTGGTTTTAAAAACAAAGCAATGGTTGGTATGACCAGTGTCACCCCGGATCATTTGGTTGCTGATATGATGAAAAAACAGCAGGAACCGGTTGATAAATCAGAAAAATAAATGCTTCTTTTATCAACAAAAAACCCTGAACTTAAAAAGCTCAGGGTTTTTTGTTGAATTATTGCAGAGGGTTTATTGCTTTTTTATATTCTGTACCATTTGATGGATAAGTGCTAATCCTGTTTGGATAACTTCCAGATCAATATTATTTGTTGCCAAAGCAAATACTTCGTTTATCAAGGAAATATTTGTTTTTTTAGTGAGAACTAAAAAACCACCCTTCATCTTTGGTGCAATAAATTAAGGCTGATTATTTAGCTAACTATAACTCTTTCGCAACCTTATAATCCTTTTTTTTGAAGAAGTTGACGTAAACAGAAAGCATAGCTGCCAGAAAAAAACACAATGCAGTTAAAGTATCGATAAAAGAAGCATCGATAGCTTTACCGCTGATCTGATCGGCATAATACTTAATAAAAGAATTGGGAAGATTGTGTTCGCCTAACTTTTCCTTGACCTGCCATTGCCAGTCGGTTATCGGGCAATAACCTATTCCAAACCAAATACCTAAAACAAACCAGGATGCTGCTGTTAACAGGATGAAAATAAAATGCAGCTTCCGCGTTGGTTTCCAGATCCAACCGAAAAGATTAAAGCCGATAATAACTAAATGCAGTATGGTAAATAAAAAATCCTGCGTCTGGAGGTTCATTAATGCTTTTTATCCTAATTTTAAAGCTGAAATTACAATTTCTGTTCAACATTAATATCAAACCTAACTTCCTGCATACTTCTTTTATCAAACAAAAAACCCTGAGCTTGGATTAAGCCCAGGGTTTTTTATTGAAAAAGTATGATAATTTAAGTTTATGGCTTCAAAACCACTTTCACACAATCATCTTCTTTATTTTTAAAAATATCATAAGCATGGGAAACATCGCTTAAAGGTAAAGTATGCGAAATTATATCGTTTAAAACTACTTTTTCTGTTGTAACCAGTTCTATTAAATGATCGATATAATTTAAAACCGGCGCTTGCCCTTGTTTAATAGTGATGCCTTTATCAAACATCCGATGAACCGGAAAATTATCGTATGGCGTACCATAAACACCAACCACGGTAACTGTTCCGCTGCGGCGTACAGCACGGAAACATAGCTCCATTACTTTTACGGTCCCTTTTTCAAAATTAACGGTTGCTTTTACTTTTTCCATAAAAGAACGTTCGGCTTCAAAACCTACGGCATCAACACAAACATCCGCGCCGCGGCCGCCTGTCATCTGCCGGATCGCTTCGACTACATCTACTTCGTGCGGGTTTAAGGTTTCTACCTTGTTCACATCTCTTGCCCTTTTTAAACGATATTCTAACGGATCGATTGCTATTACCCGGCTTGCGCCCATAATCCAGGCTGCTTTTTGTGCCATCAAACCAACAGGGCCAGAACCAAAAATAGCTACAACTTCTCCGCCTTTTAACTGTGCCCAGTCTATTGCAGACCAGCCTGTTGGAAAAATATCTGTTAAAAACAGCACTTGCTCGTCCGTCATGTTATCCGGAACTTTACGCGGACTAATATCAGCATAAGGAACACGTACATATTCTGCCTGCCCGCCAGAATAACCGCCATACAAATCTGTATAACCAAACAAGGCAGCACCTTTTTGGTCTAACAAATCGCCGTCCGGGCCGTAATGCTCATAATTAGAGTTTTCGCAATGCGGAGAAGCGCCATGCTGACAGAAGAAACAATGGCCGCAAGCAATTGGAAAAGGCACGACAACACGATCCCCCTTCTTCAAATTCTTTACGTTCACGCCAACTTCTTCTACAATTCCCATAAACTCATGACCCATAATCATATCTTCTGCCTGCGGAATCCCGCCATCCAGAATATGCAAATCGGAACCACAAATAGCGGTAGAAGTAACTTTTAAAATAACATCACCCGGATTTTCAAGGCGCGGGTCTTCAACGGTATCATAACTAATGTCGCCCGGTTTGTGAAAAACTGCTGCTTTCATAAAAATATTTGGTTTTAATGATTAATGATAAGCAGGGAACAGTTTGGCAGAAACAAAAGTTTCAACACGCAAATAATTTGTTTAGGATGAAAAGCAAAGCGTTTTGGCGCCTCCATTTTTTATGCCATAAAAGAAGCATCAAACCTAATTTATAAAAGCGCTGCAATCCCATCACCAAAATCAAATACTTTGGCACGGCCAGCAAATGCGCTTTCTAAAATACTGCTTCCGGCGGCACTTCGATAACCGGCAGCACAATGTACTACAATTGGTTTTTCTGCGGAGATTTCGCCTGCCCTTTCCCTTAATTCGTGCAGCGGAATTTGGATAGCAGTTTCAAAAACAGGATTCTCTTCTACTTCGCCCGGATTGCGGACATCAATAATAGTATAAGCTGATTTGTTATTTGTAAACGCGTCCTCATTCAGCTTTTCCAACTGTATGTTTCCGGCTTTCAAAACAAATGCTTCTTTGATGTTGCTTTCGTATCCAATTTTTGCTGTTGCGTTAATCATTTGTTTTAAGGCTTGTTCGTCTTCCGCAGCCAGATAAAATGCTTCTCCCGGTGCAACAATACTTCCCAGCCAGGTTTCAAACTTACCGCTTGCCATTAAGTTGATTGAATTAGGCAGATGTCCGGCTTTAAATTTTGTATCCGGCCGTGTATCAACCAAAACGATAGATTGATCTAACCTTGATGCTTCTTTTACCGATAAAATTTCTGTGCCGGGCTTAATTTTTGCTAAAGCTGTTTCCAGGTTTTCTGCACCTTTTTTGTTCAGTTCTACCGCAGCAGCAAAATATTTCGGCACAAAAGGCTGGCCGGCAATTAACTCTTTTACAAATTCAGCTTCCGGCATTTCCTGCAAAGCCCAGTTACTGATTTTTTCCTGACCGATTGTACTGCTATTGGCTTCACTCAATGCTTTTCCGCAAAGTGTACCTGCGCCATGCGCAGGATAAACCAGCGTTTTATCATCCAAAACCATTAACTTTTGCCTTAACGAATGATACATCTGCAAAGCTAATTCTTCCCGTTGAGCAGTTAAATTGCCAACAGTTTCGCGGAGGTCCGGACGGCCGCAATCGCCAATAAACAAAGCATCGCCGGTAAAAACAGCATGTTGTTTTCCGTTCTGTTCCAGCAAAATACTAATGGAATCCGGAGAATGCCCCGGCGTGTTAATTGCTTTTAATTTGATATTTCCAAATGTTAAAACATCATCCTCATCAAAACTTTGATGCGGATAAGTTGCGCCGGTTAAAGCAGAACAATAAATAGTTGTGCCGAGTTTTTGATGCAGTTCGAGATGCCCGCTTACAAAATCTGCATGCGGATGGGTTTCAATAACCGCTATAATTTTTGCCTGATGCTTTGCTGCAAAATCGAGGTAAGGTTTGATGTTCCTTGCCGGGTCAATCAATACCATTTCCTGTTTGCTAACAATAGCGTAAGCGTAGTGCGAAAGGCTTTTATCTTCAAACTGTTCTATAACCATACCTGCAAATGTACAACCGTTCTTCAGGAAGAAGTAAATTTATCAGCAAGAATGAACCTATTCTGCCCCGCACCGCCCATTTAAAATAAGAAGCTAAGGGCAATAATGGCTTTTAGTAATTTCTTTAAAAAGAAAATGCTTCTTTTAGCACACAATAATTTGTGTGCTAAAAGAAGCATACCAAATAAAACTTAAACAATACCCGGAGCAGCCGGAATTAATTAACGCAACCTTTTAGGGTTAAAAGCAATTAAATAATTTAACGGGCTTTCTGATACTGCTTTTACGTCTGATTTGTTTTCGGTGTGGGTTTTTGCCAGGCTTAACTTTGCTTTTACAAGACCAAACAATTCTGATAAAATTTCTGGTAATACTTTAGCCGAAATGGTTGGGTAATAATCCTTTTCGATGGCCAGCTTTTCTTCGTTGGTTGCTAAATTTAATTCCCAGGATTCATCAGGCTTAAAGCCAAATTCTTTTGCACAATTATTTAAATCGTACACATAAACTTTAGCTTGTACTTCTACTGTTTGGTTGATCATCATTTATTTACTTTTTTTAACAGGTGCATTATCAGCCTTGGATACCGATTTTTTACCCGATTGATAATCTGAAGGCGCTTTTTTAGACTCTGTACTTGGCGCTTTCTTGGTGTCTTTACTGCCTTTATCTTTACTCATTGCTTTAATTTTTATTGGTTTTACAATTTGTTAATTAATAAGCTTTGTTTTTTTGTAGTATTTTATTGTTGTAATGATTGTTGTTCTTTTATAAGAAACAGATATTATCGAATAAAATTATTTAAAAAATGATGAATATAAATAAATCTTAAACAGGTTTTAAAGGCCGAAACGTTTAATTTAAAAATGATAAATAGGAAACCACCTGAGCTTTGCTTAAAGGTAAGTATTTTAAACAGATTAACAGTACAATCTTTCTTTTAAAAGGCATTATTATTTTGGCGGATAAATATGGTAGCGGCCGCTGCAATGCAAAAAACTCATAATATAGAGTAAGCCATCGTAATAGCGTTCTACCAACTCCTGCGGAATGGGTGCTTTCCATAATTCATTTACAAAATCTTTTGCAAGCGGCTTGGTTGCAGCAAGACTGGCTACAGCATTTGTTGCAATTAAGCCATTGGCATGGCGTGTTTCCAGCGTTTCGCCATTTAAAGTAAACTGATCGCCGTACTGCCCTAAGCCTTTGGAAGCAAAAAAAGCCTGCACCTTGTTGCTTAAAGTTTGTTCGCGCGGGTCTTTATGCCACCAGTTCCAGTCAACAGACCAATTACTTGCCGTGCGCCAGGAATCAAAAGAGAAATTAACAGAATTTTTATTGAATGAGCGTTCGCGTGGCGTTCCGTCAAAGTTGGCATAATCAGAAGATAAACCAGTTGTAGGGTTAGCAGCTTTCTGGAAGAAATTACGGCTGGTATCTGCTGCTGCTGCCCAGAAACTTCTGTCGGCTTCCGGCCCAAATCTTGCCCAAAGTTCATAAAAAGCAGGAAGATGATAAGATGGATCGGTAAAATCGCCGCGGTCAATTCCCGGTACAAAACGGATCATTTTATGCTCTTCGTTTACCATTGCAGAAATATTGCGGACGCCAAATTTAGTCATCCCGGATTTATAAGGATGATGACGAATAGCAGTTAAAATTTTATCAGCCCAGGCATGGTAATTATAAATGCCCTTGCCGTTTCCCCATTTGCCAGATGCAAAGTAAAGCGACATCACAAAATATTCTTCTCCGTCTGGTGCCGGCGTTTCTTCATTAGCCTCGCCATTACGTTTCAACGACCAGGAAAAATAACCTTCTGAAGGATGGGCCGGCGAACTGATATACATTTTGCTGAGCGCATAATTCCAGATGGCATCAAACTCTGCTTTTTTGTTGAGTTGTACCGCAATCATCATCCCGTACGACATTCCTTCCGTTCTGATATCATGATGCGGCACATCGCTTACATAAGCTAATGGCCCGTTTTCGTTTTTTCCTGCTGCAAAATACACGGCCTGGGTAGCGGTATCGCCATGAAAAAGCTGGTTAAAAGCAGCATCAATTTTTGCAGAGATTTCCTGTTCGCTGTGCCCCTGTTCTTTAAACAAGTTTCGGTATTTCCCGGTTGCATAAGCGCCGGAACCATCGTTTAATTTGGCAGGATTTTTTACGGTTTGGGCTTTTGCCGCTGGAAACTGCAGCAACAACAAAAGTAAACTACAAAATCGAAAATTTTTGCAGGTATATGCAACGCTGTTTTTCATTATCCGGATTAAAATGATTTAGGTAAAAAGGAATTGTAAATCTACATAACAATATTTTACATGCTTCTTTTATCGCATAAAAATCTCGGCTTATTGTTAAGAACAGCGACAATCATTTTTACCCGATAAAAGAAGCATATAGTTTTTGCAGACAAGTTTAGGCTGACCAAGATACTGATAAATCAGTTTATCCTTTAACGCCATGCAGTAGCTAATAACGAGAAGTAAGGATTTTGCATCGAAATTTTAAAATTTATCTCTTCGCGCTCTTACGGTTCCCTTTTAAAAGGGATTCTGCAAATTGAACAACCTATACTTTTTCTATTTCTGCTACTGTTTATAATAATTGTGCAAATTTTATCGGCATAAAAGAAGCATGCATCAATGAAGCTTCCTCTGAGAAAAAATTTAACTCACTTTTTCTCAGAAGAAAAAACACTGCACTTACTGTATAGCATTCCGCGGATCTGGTTTCATTTTTAACTGGTATTCTTTGGGTGGTTCTGCACCTAATAAATTCCTCACAAAATAATCCCAACGGCGGCGCATCATGTAAGGAGAAAAATTGCCGTAACCATGAGGGCTATTTGGAAAAACCACTAAATCATAATCTTTGTTAGCTTTTTCCAATGCTTCTACAACCAATAAAGTGTTTTGCGGAGGAACGTTATCATCCATTAAACCATGGGCAAGCATCAGCTTTCCTTTTAGGTTTTTGGCGATGTCCTCGTTTGCATGCGCTGCATAATCAGAATTAGCAACTAATCCGTCGTAACGTTCGCCCCAGTCATCCTCGTAATTTCGGTTGTCATGGTTGCCAGATTCCGAAATACCAACTTTAAAAAAATCAGGATAACGGAACATAGCGGCTGCAGTTGCAAAACCTCCGCCCGAATGTCCCCAGATCCCAACACGGTTTAGATCAATATAAGCATACTTTTGCGCCAATTGCTGGATGCCGGTAATTTGATCTGGAAGTGTGTTTTCCGACATGTTGCCATAACTCATATCGTGAAAGCTTTTGGAACGCAACGGATTGCTTGTTCCTTCAATTTCTACCACAACAAACCCTAATTCGGCAAGTGCTTGGTTATCTCCTCGGGAAGCTGCGAAAGACCAACTACCTACACTGCCACCTTGCGGACCGGGATAGATATAATCGATAACCGGATACTTCTTTTGTGCATCTAATTTTGATGGCGTAAACATCAGTCCATACAAATCTGTTTTGCCATCATTGGCTTTAACCGTGATTAGGGTTGGTGCTTTCCAGCCAGTTGCAACAAGCCTGGAAACACCAGTTTTTTCTAAATTAACAATGAGTTTTCCTTTCAAATCACGTAAAAGTGTAACCGGCGGAACATCAGGCTGAGAATAACTATCAATAAAATAATTGTTTGAAGGAGATAAAGAAATTTGATGGTTTCCTTCTTCCGGCGTGAGCACAGTTAAATGTTTTCCATCAAAATCAATTTTACATAACTGACTGAAATAAGGATTTTTGCTTTCTCTTCCATCAGTCATAAAATATAGTTCCCGGTTTTTTTCATCTACTTTAAGTAGTTTTGTTACTACCCAATTGCCTTTGGTAATCTGGTTTTTTAGTTTTCCGGTTGAGGCATTATATAAATAAAGATGGCCCCAATTATCCCGTTCTGAAAACCAGATGATCTCGTTACTTTTTGGAAGATATTTCCAGTTGGCGCTTCCCCAGCCCGATTCGTATTGTGTAGGAACTGTTTCTTCAAAAACTTCGCGCACAGCTCCTGTTGCTGCATCAGCAATCCTGACTTTTTCCTGTTTATGATCGCGGGAAGTAGAAATAAAAGCCAGATGAGAAGCATCTTCGCTCCAGTTCAGGTCCTCCATAGAAATATCATCCTGAAAAGTAGATCGGTGCGGGTCGGGCGGAACCTGCAACATAATTACTTTAGGAACATCAACATTAATAATAACACGCTGAATGGTAGCAATTTCCGTGTCGCCCGGTAACGGATACTTCCATGCTTTTAAAGTTGGCTTGCCCACATTGGTAGTAACCAAATACATATCGCTTACATTGCGCTCGTCCTGCTTATTGGTAGCAATCTTTTTAGAATCCGGCGACCAAAGTAAAATCGGGCTATCGCTATGTGTCCAGCCGGCATTATCAGTGGCGTAACCAAAATTTTTAATACCATCAGTAGTCAATTGGGTTTGTTGATTGGTTTTAACATCACGAACCCATAAATTATAATCCTTAATAAAAGCTGCACGTTTACCATCAGGAGATAAAACTTCGTTACTACTTCTTCCCTGACGCCTGCCTGTCCCTGCAACGGTTGTTACAATCCTGGATGTATCCGGAGTAATTTGATAAGTCTGCAAATCAGATTTCCACTGCTTGCCATCAGCCTGAAAAATGATAAACTTGTCATCAGCAGAAAAACTAAAAGTTTGAAAAGGCAACATCGAAGCCTGATAGGTTTTACCAGTTGCCGCAGAAAGTGCCGTTGCTAATTTTTGTTGGTTAAAAGCAGCATTACGTGTTTTTTTGGCGGGATCAACTAATATAAATTCACTTCCCTGAGGAGTTAAAACACGGTACCAAAAACGGTCGGCCTGCAACCAATTAGGGCGAACATTACCGTAATCAATGTATTGTTCGGTATTGTAGGCCAGAAAACTTTCGGCATGTTCGTAATCTTTTGCAGTTAAAACGTTAGGTTGCTGGGCATGCAGGGTTAATGCGAATGCAAAAGGAATGGCTGTTAACAGAAGTTTGTGCATTGTTGATATAATAAACAAATTGACAAGCAATATAGAGCAAACCAACGTAAAAGTTCACTTACTACTCTATTTTATTAAAATCAGCACAAATTGTCATTATCAGGAGTAAACTAAATAGGAATATTATAAATACCCGTTGATCAATATAAAAGAAGTTATTGAAGCTTATTTACAATGCTTCTTTTATGCCTGTATTTTTCAGTTTTGCTTTTTTAATAACAGGAAAAAACAAAGGCAGTACTTCTGTTTTTGGGTTGATAAAAGAAGCATGCGTAATCCTTAATTACTGCTGATATTTATACCATTGAGGCCGTTAAATACAATTGCCGCGTTGTATAATTTTTCTTTATCCAAGCCTTTAATCAACGCCTTTGGCGTGTGGCCTTGCCGTATAATGTAAAGTGTTGCATCACACAGGGCCGATAAGGCATAAGCATCGGCAATAGTATCAGATGTTGCCGTATCAATAATGGTACAATCAAATTGTTCGTCCAGGTAATTTAATAATTCAGCTATTTTTATATCCTTTAATAATCCCGAAGAATTTTCCGGAAGCTCTCCGTCAGCTATTAAAAAATTGCTTTTCTCTATGGTAACCGGCCAAATTATCTTTTCATTACCTGTAGTTCCTGGTAAATATGCCATAACTTCAAATCTGTCTAAACCATCCGGCATTGTACTTGCTGCAACCGGCTGTTTAAAAGCTATGCTTAACAAAGCTACTTTTTTTCCGGTTTGTGCCTGACTTAAAGCAAGGTGTTGTGCTACAAAGCTTTTACCTTCACCTGCAACTGCCGAAGTAACCAATATGCGCTTTTGCCTCGTGTCCATGATCAGGTAATTAAGTGAAGCCCTCAACTTTCTAAACTGGCCCGTTATCAGCGCTTTTTTGTTGTTTCTTAACCATAAACCTTTTATAGTTTTTTCAGCTGCAATCCCGCCAATAACAGGCAGCTTTGTTACCTGTTCAATATCTTTTTGAAACATAACCCTGCTTCTTAAAGTCTCTTTTTTTGTAACTACGCCAAATCCGGTAATTAATGCGGTAAAAACAGCACTTAGATAAATAAGTTGCTGATTATGGTTAACCGGATAAGATTTCACACTTTCAATAATTTTACTGTCGGTTGCATTAGCAACAGAAGCCACCGCTATCTCTTCTTTTTGTTTTAGAAGAAAAACATACTCCTGTTTTTTTACTGCCTGCTCCTTTTGGATAGAAAGTAATTGCTGCGGTTTTTCCAGCCCTGTAACTAACGCCGACAAGTACGAGTTATTTTTTTGCAGCAGGTTATTTCTGTCTGCCTGTAAAACACTTATTTGTCCATGAAGCCTTTTCAATAGCTGGAACCTGATTTTTTCTATGTTGCTTTGGCAGGCAACGTAAATGGGGCTACTTTCTCCACCCGTTTTTTTTACGCGTTCTGCTTCTGTTTGCAAATGTTTTATTTTGACTGCCATTTGCGTTAAATCCGGCATAGCCAATTTAACAGTTAAGGGGATGGTTAATCCTGATAAATCTTTGGTTTCTGCATCACTCCGGACCCGGTTTAGAACATTAATTTTTGCGTTGATCTGATTGGCCTTACCATTATTGGTATTAACGTTTTCCAAAACCTTTTTTTCCTTACCGCCAACAGGAGTTGTTCCTTCGGGTAACCTGGCATAAAGGAGTTTGTTTTCAATAGAAAGCAGGTCGTTTTCTACAGATGCAATATGCTCATCAATTACTTTTGCAGTGTTGCTTGTAAGCTTGTTTTGTTTATCAATAATTACCTGGTTAAATGCTTTTATAAATTCATTTACAATGTCTTCGCCACGTAAAGAAACTTCATCTGTATAGTTAACAGCAACAAAGCCAGGTATTTGCTTATCAGCTGTAACCATCAGTTTTGAAGCTATAGAAGACGCTACTTTTTCTGGTGCAAGCAATTTAAAGTAAAACTTATTATCCGTTTGCCTTTCAAAATGTACGTTTTTTTTAAACTCCAGTTTGCCGTACGGTGTGCTGACCAATTTATTTAACGGATAAGTAAATTTATCCAGATGAATACTGTTTTTATCAACTGTAAAATAGACCTTACCCGTTTCTTTGATGTTGTTGTTATCAGCAACAATTATTATTGGGGAATTTTGATAAGCGGATACACCTTTAAACCCTTCTTCCAGGAAAACAGGGGCATATAAATTAAGGTTTTTTACTACAGTGTTCAATAATTTTTGGGTTTGGGATGCCTGTATCTCATTAGCAATATTTTCCTTTAGCATTGCCGATCCAAGTGAATTTAAGGCATTACCATCTTCAAGCCCATTTCCTCCACCTTTTATTAAAATTTTTGTACGGATATTACAAACCGGATCCGTAAAATTAAGATAAGCCCACGAGCCTGCTAACGCCAGAAAAGTTAAACACAAAAACAAAGGCCAGTAAGCCAAATACCTAAATACCAGACTGTTGCCGAAACTCCAGCCACCATCTTTATAGACTTTTCTATTTACAACTAATAAGTTCATTAATAAATAATTAATCAGTTAGAGCCTGTTAATTTTATTCTGTATATGCTATTTTGTATACTTCTTTTATCACCTAAAAAACAGGAAGCCCCTGTGTTTTTGTATAGCAGCAAAAAATACAGGCGTAAAAGAAGCATTACCAATAATGCTGCCCATATCAAAAAAACTATTTGCTCAATTCTTTCAGCTTGATCTCGGCCCTACGGTTTTTTTGGAGGCCTACGACTGTTTTGCTGACAGCGATAGGCAAATTGGCCAGTTTGTTTAAGTTACTATAATAAGCAGGCAGAATAGAAGCTTTTGAAAAATTGTATCCTAAATTACGGGTAATTTCTGCTATCAGTACACTCTTATCGGTATTGCGGGCTTTTTTTGATGTAAAAACATTAATTGCTTTAATCCCGCCTAAAAACAGCAAACAGGCTGCAATTACTGTAATAAATGCTTTGGTTTTCATAAATAACTGGTTAGGGAGAACTATATTCAAATTTAATTTAAATATAGAAAAACTGAATTTCTTTTTAGGAAAATACGAAATTATGAACAAGGCAGATTTAAAGCTGTTTTAAATCATATTAAAATTATTTTTTGTGCCCTTTTATCATTAAAGAGGGCATTTACGCTTCTCCTTAATAAAAAAACAAGATAGAAATACTAAATTTCAGGATAAAAGAAGTAGGGTTATTTAGCTATAAAGGCCTCAAAATAATTACATTTTTTCCTTGCTTAAAATGGCTTTGTAACTACACTATGCATAGATATACTTTGGGCCATAATTATGATTTATCTGCTTGCAGATCATTTAAAAACTGTGAAGGTGTTTTACCAAATTCTTTTTTAAAGGCTTTGGTAAAATAGGATTGTGTTTGAATGCCTACACGGTACATTACATCGTTTAGCAAAACATCTTCGTGGGCAATGATGTAAGCTGCTTTTTTAAGTCGAAATGTTCTGACGTATTCACCGATAGACTGTCCGGAAACCTTTTTAACAATATGGTATAATTTGGTTTTGCTCATTCCCATTTCCCGGCAAATATGTTCCACATCTAAATCTGCATTACTCAGTTCCTGCTCAATTAATTGATTAAATTGTTCTAAAAATATTTTGTCCTTATTTACATCTGCTGCTTCTGCAGTTTGGTTAAAATATTTTTTAAGGTAGCTTTCCTGCAATACTTTTCGTTGTTCTAAAATATTGTTAATGGATATTAGGAGCAGGTTTATACTTACAGGTTTAGGGAAAAAAAGATCAGCGCCCGAACTGGCGCCTTCAATTTTAGATTCGATTGCATCTTTTGCCGATAAAATAATAAACGGGATATGACTGGTATAAAATTCGCTTTTGATTTTTTTACATAAATCGATGCCATTTATTCCGGGCATCATTACATCGCTAATAATTAAGTCTGGTAAATATTCTTTTGCTTTACTTAATCCTTTCAATCCGTCGGCAGCTTCAATCACTTCATAAAATTCCCTTAAAGTGTTTTTTAAAAAGGCCCTGAGTTCATGATTATCTTCCACAATCAGGATTTTTTGTTTAACGGAATGATTGGAAATTCCCGTGAACAAATTTTCCTGTTCAGGTAAATCATGGTAATCACTCTGGTGATAAGGCGCTGTAATACTTTCCAGTCGGGTACTGATGATGGCGGAATTTGGAACCCATCGTTCCTGTGCCAGATAATCACTTTGATCAACCGGTACACAAATAATAAAATCAGAACCTTTTTCCCTTTCACTAAAAACAGAAAGGCTTCCTTTATGGATTAAAGTCAGGCTTTTTACAAAAGCCAGGCCAACACCAGAACCTAAATGAGCATCTGTGATGCGATAATACCGCTCAAATAAATGGTTGACAGAATCTTTTGATATCCCTATACCATTATCGGAAACCCGGATAAAAGCAGCCTTTTGCGGCCTGTAATTGTTATTAATAATAATTTTATTAGGATGGCTTGAATTGAAATTTACTGCATCTGCATACAGTTCAACTGTTATTTTTCCACCAACAGGCGTGTATTTAAAAGCATTATCAATCAGGTTCAGGATTATTTTTTCCAGAATTTGCCGGTCAAACCAGGCTTCCGCAAAATTGTGCCGGATGATAATTTGAAAATCAATTTGTTTCTGCAAACTAAGATCCTTAAAATCATAAGTAATTTCAGAAATAAATAAATCAAGGTTGCCTTGCACTACACCGAGTTTGAGTGCGCCTGATTCTGCTTTTCTAAAATCCATCAGTTCATTAATCAGCAAAAGCAGCCTGTTGGCATTTCGGTGTATGGTTTCATAATGTTGTTTGAAGATTTGTTTGGTATCTTCTTCCCTAATTTTTTCTAAAGGGCCTAAAATCAAACTGAGCGGTGTGCGGAATTCATGAGAAATATTAGTAAAAAACAGTAATTGCATCTGATGGATTTCGTCCCTTTTGTTTTCTTCGATCTTTTGCAGGTCAAGGTTCTTTTTAAAGCGAAGCGAAAAATAAACCACTGTCAAACCGGATAATATAATTAAAGACCGGAACCACCAGGTAGCCCAAAAAGGAGGCAAAATATCAATATTAATATAAGCGATATCAGGGTTCCAGACACCATCATTGTTTGCTGCTTTTACATAGAATTTGTAATGCCCTGGATTGAGGTTGGTATAACTGGCTTTGGTTTCTGTAGTAGGATTATGCCAGGATTGATCGAACCCTTCTAACTTATAGGTATAATTATTGTTTTCGGGAGCTGTATAATTTAAGGTGGCAAATTCAAAAGAAAGGGTGTTTTGCTTATAATTAAGAGAAATTTGATGCGTAAGACTAATATCCTGCTGTAAAGGAGCATCTTTTTGTCCGGGAATAACAGTTTGATTAAACAGCTGAAAGTTAGTAAGGTAAACTGTTGCAACTTGTTGGTTCCGCTTAATATCTTTCGGATAAAATTTATTAAAGCCATTAATGCCGCCAAAATACATTTCCCCGTTCCCGGTTTTCATATAAGCGCCTGCTTCAAATTCTAATTCCTGCAAGCCGTCTGCCACATTGTATTTTTTGAAAGACTTGTTTTCAGGGTTTAGTTTCGTTAGTCCGTTAGAACTTGATATCCATAAATTTCCTGTTTCATCTTCCGTAATCCCTTTGATAAACTCACTGGAAAGTCCAGCTTCTTCTGTAAATAAATTGAACCTGTTGCTTCTTTTATCGAACAAAAATAAGCCTGTCTGCCCAACCCAAACCCTTCCTTTGCTATCCGTAAAAATTACCCTGATATCTGGTGTCCTTTCACTGTTTAAAAAATAATGGCTAAATTTTTTCTTGATCAGGTTATAGCAGTTCAATCCGCCATCATCCGTTCCTATCCATAAATTTTTGTCTTTATCTTCATTTAAAGTAATGATGTTGTTTCCGTAAAGACTGGTTTTCTGCTCAAAATCACTGCTGATGCGTTTAAATTGATGTGTTTTGTAGTTGAAAAGATTTAAGCCGCCATAATAAGTTGCAATCCAGAAATTTCCTTCGCTATCTTGTAAAGTAGATTGTACAAAATTAGAACTGATCGAGTTTTTATCATTCGGGTTATTAACGTAATGGGTAAAAGTGTATTTATCCCTGTTCATTAAATTTAAACCACCGCCCCAGGTCCCAATCCAAAAGTTTTTATACCGGTCTTCGTTAATACTTAAAACCGCATCAGAACTAATACTTTCCGGGCCATAAACGTTGTACCTGAAATGCTGAAAAGTATGGTTTGAAGCATTAAACAGATTTAAACCACCACCGTCTGTACCAATCCATATCCTGTTTTTATCATCTTCATAAAAGGCTTTAACATCATTATAGCTTAAACTATTGGCATTGGGCTGCTGCTGATACAATTGAAATTTATCGGCCAAAGGAGCATAAAAATTGATGCCGCCACGATGCGTTCCTACCCATAAATTATTTTGGTTATCTTTAAAAATAGCCGAAAGGGTTTTTTGAGATAAACTAAGCGGATTGCCTAACTCATTCTGTGAATGTTCAAAATTGTTACTTTCCGGTTTATATAAATCAAGGCTCCCGTTAATGCCGCCAGCCCAGATATTTCCTTTTTGATCAGCCAATAAACTTCTGATCTGGTTAGTGCTCAGGCTAAAAATATCGCTGTTGCTATGTCGGAACTGCTGATAATTATGTGTATTTAAATTAAACGTAATCAATCCGTCATTAAAAGTACCCAGCCAGATATTTCCATTTTTATCTTCCTGGATTTTTAAAATCGCATAATTAATTTGTGTGCTTGGGTTTCCATTTAAATCAAACGTAGAAGAAAATGAACCAGTATTTCTGTTAAAAAGGCTTAACCCTTTATCAGTCCCAATCCAAAAACGTTGTTTACTATCTTCAAACAAACAGTTTACTTGTTGGCTGGGTAAACTTTCAATCCTGTTTTTCTGATGATGAAAGTGCTTGAAAACGGTATGCTTCGCATCAAAAAGGTTTAATCCGCCGCTTTCTGTACCAATCCATAAATTGCTGTTTTTATCACTATAAATACAAGTAATATCGTTTGCAGAAACTGTATTGTTATTGAAAGGACTATGCTTGTACCGGGTAAAAGTGTTGGTATAAGGATTAAATTTATTTAACCCATTGATGGTCCCGATCCATAAATTACCACGCAAATCTTCAGCAATACAGTTGATATAGTTATCACTGATGCTGGTTGGATCTCTAACATTATTTTTAAATACCCGGATTTTATTGCCATCGTACTTGTTTAAACCGTCCCTCGTACCAAACCATAAAAAACCTCTTTTATCCTGATAAATGGTTTCAACCGTATTGTTGGAGAGTCCCTGGGTACTGGTTAAGTGTTTGAATTTCAGGTTTAGTTTCTGGGCATGGGCAGGATAAATTGCAAGTGCAAGAAAAGTTATCAGAGAAATAAAAATCCTTTGCAAGGCATTAATGAGTTGAGCTGTACGAACAGTATTTAACATGCTTTAATACATCGCTTGATAAAAGCCGGTTTATAAAATAATTGGTAAAAAACAAATTACAGTAAGTTTAGAACTGTTTTATTAGTTTATAATGAATTATGCCATGCTTCTTTTAGCAGGCAAATTCTTTGATGTAAATGTACAACATCATAAATAATTTGGCTGCTTTTTTTGCCGGTAAAAGAAGCATTGGCATATACCATCTACAAATGCAACAGATGGGTTTTACGATAAAAAGTATTTTTGAACATAGTTTTTGAGAATATATAACCATTTGAACCAAAATTAGGAACAAACAGACTAATCATTATTTTAAAATTACCCTTGATTTGTCTGTGTGAATTGGGCAACAGTTTAAGGTTGATGAAAATCAATGTTTAAAAACTGATTCACCCAGGAAGGATTTTTGTTTCTTATACAAAGCCTTTTCCAGTTAATAAACCAATTTAACTAAATAATATATTATGCAAATTTTTACGCTCCAATTCTGGAGAAGGTACAGCGTGTTGCTACTCTTGCTTTCGGCTTTATCCTTCTCTTCTGCTCTTGCCCAGCAAGGGATTTCTGTAACAGGTACCGTAACATCAAAAGAAGATGCTACGACCTTGCCTGGCATTACAGTTACGGTAAAAGGTACTACGCGGGGCACTGCTACCGATGCTGCCGGTAAGTACAACATCAGTGCTTCTGCAGGCAGTACGCTTGTTTTTAAGGGAATTGGATACGAAACCAGGGAAGTTTCGGTAACAGGGCCAGTGGTCAATGTAATCCTGGAAACGCACCAGCATGGATTAAACGAAGTTGTAGTTATTGGCTACGGTACAACTACCAGGCAGAATATAACTACGGCCGTTACCAAAGTTGACCCTAAAGACGTACCGCAGGCCGCTAACAGCAACATCCAGCAATTGCTTTTTGGAAGAGCGGCAGGATTGCAGGTATCGCAGGCAAGTGCGCAACCAGGCGGAGGGATCAATTTATCGATCAGGGGACGGGGCAATCCGCTTTATGTAGTAGATGGGATCCTATATCCGGGAGATGCTTTAGAACCCGGAAACGGTACAATTGCTTCCGAAACTAATGGTGTAAACCGGTCCGGTTTGGCCGGACTGAACCCGGAAGATATCGAATCTATAGAAGTATTGAAAGATGCCAGTGCTGCGATTTATGGCGTAAATGCTGGTAATGGTGTAGTTTTAATTACCACAAAAAAAGGCAAAGCAG
Source organism: Mucilaginibacter arboris (assembly GCF_009754915.1). Taxonomy (GTDB): domain Bacteria; phylum Bacteroidota; class Bacteroidia; order Sphingobacteriales; family Sphingobacteriaceae; genus Mucilaginibacter_A; species Mucilaginibacter_A arboris. Next base: position 68,619 of record NZ_WPIK01000006.1, read on the forward strand.
GTCGTTTAAACATCAGTTACAACGGTAGCTACTCTTTCGAAAAAAACTACCCTTACCTGCAACCACTTAATGCTACGCAATACGAAACCTTGTACAATCAATTAATTTCGGACTACACAACTGGAACCAAGCCAACACCATTTACACCCGCTCAAATTGCTGCTGCAGGAGCAGGAACAAACTGGTTAGATCAAATCTTCAGAACGGGCGCTATCAACAATCATCAGCTTACCGTTAATGGCGGCAGTGATAAAGTTACTTACTATTTTTCGGGAGGATATTATAATGAGACCGGAACCTTAATTCATGCCGGGTTAACCAAATACACGGGCCGGGCCAACTTATCATTTAACCTTGCCAAGTTTTTAACGCTAAACACTAATTTTACCGGAAGCAATAACAGCTATCTTAACTCTTCTTCGGGCGGGCAAACCGGCGGTTCCGGAAGCCAGGGATTTGGTATGATCCAGGCTGCTTTAGGTTATCCTGCTTATGTACCGGTAAGGGATGCGAATGGCAATTACAGCAGGTTTGGCGTAATTTCCAATCCCGTATCCTTAGGTGATATTCAGGATAACACCTACTCTCATAGCTTAAATGCAAATATCTCTGCAGATATAAAAATCATACCGGGCGTATTAGCAGTACATGGCCTGTTTGGCGATCTGTACGAAAATGCAAACCGCGATTTCTTTGTTCCAAGCACGGTTTATTATTACCAGACTTATCAGTCAAGAGCTTCGCAAAACTTCAGTAACCGCGAGAACCAGACGATGGAAGCTACCATAACCTTTAAAAAGGATATTGGAAGTGCACTAAACCTGGATGCTGTTGCCGGAATGGGCCAGTACAGAAATACTTATGGCGCATTCGGGAGCCAGGGTGCCGGTGCGCCGGATGCTTTTGGTACCTCCAGTTTAATTTCTGAAACGGCTAACGTTGGTATTAGCTCCGGTAAAACCGCCAGCAAAACACGTTCTTATTTTGGCCGGGCTTCTGCTACCTTTTTAAACAGGTATTTGCTAACGGCATCATTTCGTTACGACGGCTTTAGCTACTTCTTTCCGCAGAACAAATATGCTGCATTCCCTACCGTTTCTTTAGGCTGGAAAATTAACGAGGAAGCTTTTCTGAAAAATTCAACCGTAATCAGTCAGTTAAAGTTAAGGGCAAGTTACGGAACAACAGGCTCTAATAATATTGGAACGGCCGCTTATGGTTTGTATGCTTCTGATGGAAATATCCTCTATTTTAACAACGGCGGAAGCACTGCTGCCACGATTGCCCGTACAGCCATTGACCAGCCAAATCTTACCTGGCAAAAAACGATTAATAAAGATTTAGGTTTAGATTTCGGCTTTTTTAAGGATAGGATCACCGGATCAGCAGATATATTTAAGGATGATGTAACTAACCTGCTCCGCAACAATGGACCTACAGCGCCTTTATCTTTCTTATCATCAGCACCGGTAAACGGAGGCCATCAGGTACGGCAGGGTTTTGATATTGGTATCAATACCCAAAATGTACAGATTAAAAATTTCAGCTGGAGTTCCATCATTAATGTTTCCCATTATGTGTATAAATGGAAAGAACGTTTTGTATATGATATCTTAGGTTCTTACGGAGGCGTTCAATATCAATCAGCTACTGATCCGGTAAATGAAAGATACTATTTTAAAACAAACGGTATCCTACAAGTTGGACAGGCTGTTCCTGCCTCTCAACCTTCCGCCGGTGGCGCAAGGCTTCCTGGCGCCCCGATATTTGTTGATGCTAATGGCGATGGAAAGCTGGATGGTAATGACATATTTAAATTAAACCCTGATCCAAAACTAAATGTAGGTTTTGGCAACAATTTCCATTATAAACAATTTGACCTGAGCATTTTCTTTTACAGTCAGTTTGGCGGCAAGGCAACTAATTATAATTACGCCTGGGCAGATCCAACAAATATTATTTCCAGCACACAAAGCGGCACTATCCAGGCTTTAGATGTTTACACTTCGGCTAATACTTCCGGTACCCGCCCTGGCGTAAACTATGTAGAAAGTGCTACCGGCCTTCCTCAGGGTTCAGACATTAATATTGTAAGCACCAATTTTGTCCGTTGCCGCAACCTTACCCTGGGTTATACTTTCAATTCAAGGTTCCTGAATAAGTTTACTAAATCAGTAAGGGTTTTTGCTGATGCACAAAACCTATTTATTATTACTAACTACAAAGGTGTCGATCCTGAAGTTTCTTATGCTAACGTTAAAGGCGGTTATGCACCTTATCCAATGTTCAGGACATTCTCATTCGGCTTAAAAGCAGGATTTTAAAACTAAGAGCTAATAACATGAAAAAAATATATATCTTATTTGCAATTGCAGCCATTACTTTAGGTTCTTGCAAAAAAGGACTTGACCCCCAGCTTTATGGTTCCTTGTCAACCACAACTTATCCTAAAACGGAAGCAGACTTTGCTACTTATGTAGCCGAGGTTTACAAACCATTTCAGTCGAAATGGGGCTACAACGACCCGGCTGGTTACGAAAATGACTGGTTTAGCCCGGAATACGGCGATATTATGATGTTTGATTATCCTACAGATGTCTGCAATATCTTTACCGGTTATGGCGGTTTTTTTACACAGTTTAGCACTGCACAGTTTACCTTCTTACAAAATCAGGGAACCGGAAGCAATCATTTTGAGAAAATACGCTTTGTTACCCGTATCACACAAATTATTGATGACATCAATAAATCAAGCATAAGTGCTGCTTCAAAAGCTACTTATACTGCCGAAGCCAGAATGGCACGTGGCTGGTGCATGTATTTTTTATTGCAACTTTATGGCCCTGTTCCGGTAATTTTGGATCCCGCCAAAATTGGTACTGATGCCGAAACTGACCTGACCAGGCCCACAAGAGCGGCATTTTTAGCTTCCATCGTAAGCGACCTTACTTATGCAGCAGCAAATCTGCCCAAAGCTCCTGCCGATTATGGCAGGTTTAACCAGGCAATTGCTTTAACTGTTTTAATGAGGACTTACATGAATGAAAAGGATTTTGTGAACGCTGAAAAAACAGGCCGCCAGATCATGACCATGGGCTACTCGCTTGTTAATGACTATGCAAGTTTGTACAAGGAAGCAACCGAAAGAAATAACGAAACCATGTGGGCAATATCCTGCGTTCCGGATCAGGACGGCAGTGAGAACCATGCCAGCTTTAACCCCTGGGATTTTTATACTTATCCTAAAGATTATCCCGGAAACAAAGTACAAAGTTCGTTTGCAGGCGGAGATGCGCCATTTTCTGCTACCTGGAGTTTTTACAACTCTTTTGATGCCAATGATAAAAGAAGAAGTTTGTTAATTGCCAGCTATACCAACAAAAGCGGTATAGTTAAAACGCAGGCAAACGGATTAGCAGGCCCTGTAATTGCTAAATATCCCGATTTAGGTGGCTCAACCATAAATGCTTATCAAGGCAATGATATTCCTAAAGCGCGTTTGGGCGATGTGATGTTACTGTTGGCCGAAGCGATCAACCAAAACAGCGGGCCAACTGCTGAAGCGATCGGATTAGTCAACCAGGTGCGTTTAGCGCATGGCGGAACTACTTTAGGTAATATGCCTGCCTCAGCCACAGCAGATAAAGCTTCTTTTGACAATTGGATTTTGAAGGAAGAAGGATGGGAAACCTATTTTGAAGGCGAACGAAAAATGGATCTCGTTCGTCACGGGCAGTGGCAATCTGCTTTAGCTACAGTTGGTAAAACGGCCGGCCCTTATTTATTTCCGGTTCCAACTTATGAGATTACCGCAAGTAAAGGCAAGCTTACACAAACCCCAGGATACTGATTATACTGTTTTTATCACCTAAAAATTGGGAAGGAAAATCCTTCCCGATCTTTAGATAATTACTGCTCATGAAAAATACAATCAGTTTGCTTTCTATTTTGGTGTGCTGTTTTTGGGGATGTAAAAAAGATACACCTGCCACTACCACAACGGCTACAACCACCACCACGACTGGCAGCACAGGCACAACCACTTCCACTTTTTTTGCCAAAGGGGCTGATGTAAGCTGGCTGACACAAATGGAAGCGTCCAACTATAAATTTTACAATAGCAGCGGAACCCAGCAGGATTGTATGCAGCTATTGAAAGATAAAGGCATGAACGCGATCAGGCTAAGGGTTTGGGTTAATCCAACAGATGGCTGGTGCAATACGGCCGATCTGGTCGTAAAAGCAAAAAGGGCTTCAGCCTTAGGAATGAAAATCATGATCGACTTTCATTACAGCGATTCCTGGGCTGATCCAAGCAAACAAACAAAACCTGCTGCCTGGGTAAATCTCGATTTTAATACTTTGATTACTACCGTTCATGATTATACGCAATCAGTTATGAATACTTTAAAAGCTAATAATATTACTCCTGATTGGGTTCAAGTTGGTAATGAAACCAACGATGGTATGCTTTGGGAAAACGGAAGAGCATCAACCAATATGGCAAACTTTGCCAAATTAGTTTCTGCAGGATATCAGGCTGTAAAAGAAGTAAGCAGCACAACTCAGGTAATCGTTCACATTTCAAATGGTTATGATAATAGTTTATTCAGATGGATGTTTGACGGATTAAAAAGCAACGGCGCAAAATGGGATATTATCGGCATGTCGCTCTATCCTACTGCAAGTAACTGGCAAACTTATAATACGCAATGCCTTACGAATATGAATGATATGGTTTCCCGTTATAGTACGCCGGTAATGATTTGCGAAGTGGGATTTGCTGCTTCCGATGCTACAACAGCCAAAGCGTTTTTAACAGATTTGATCAGCAAAACAAAATCAATCAGCAACGGAAATGGTTTAGGCGTATTTTATTGGGAACCAGAAGCATACAATTGGATGAATTACGGATTAGGCGCTTTTGATCAATCAGGAAAACCGACTGTTGCGTTAGATGCTTTTGCTAATTAATACGATGCTTCTTTTATCGGCTAAAAATCTTCATAATCCAGGTGAAACCGGAACAATGATTTTTAGCCGGTAAAAGAAGCATTGGTTTAAAATAACCAATACCGCCTAAAATTTAAAAAAGGGAATGAGCATAACGAAGACCACGATCAACAGGATTATTATAGGTGCATTTTTTTGTCTGTTCAGCATTAATCAGGCAAGTATCGCGCAGCAAAGCAAAAATAAACCTTTAACTTATATTGATAAAAACGGCCGCTGGAGATGGACGAAAGGAAACGAAGAAATTTATCTTTTCGGGGTAAACTACACGGTTCCGTTTGCTTATGGTTATCGTTCTGTTAAAGCTTTGAACATCGATCTTGAAAAAGAAATTGATCAGGATGTTTATCATTTGGCAAGAATGGGAGCAGATGCTTTCCGCGTACATATCTGGGATACGGAGATAACAGATACCGCCGGAAACCTGCTGCAAAACGAACACTTAAAGTTATTTGATTATTTAATCTCAAAATTAAAAGAGCGAAATATTAAGATCATCATTACACCAATTGCTTTCTGGGGAAATGGTTATCCGGAGCGGGATGAACATACGGCTGGATTTTCATCAAAATATAATAAAGGACAGGCAACGGTAAATGAAAATGCAATCAAGGCGCAGGAAAATTACCTGAAACAATTATTGCAGCACGTAAACCCTTATACAAAGCTGAACTACCGGGACGAACCGGATATTATTGCTGCCGAATTAAATAACGAGCCAAGCCACAGTGGACCGAAAAGTGGCGTTACTGCTTACATTAACCGTTTAGCTGCTGCTGCCCGAAGCATTGGCTGGCAAAAGCCTTTGTTTTATAACATCAGCCAGTCGCCTTATTATGCTGATGCGGTTGCCAAATCAACTGTAAATGGTTTTAGTTTCCAATGGTATCCAACAGGATTAGTTGCCGGCCACGAACAAAAAGGGAATTTTCTTCCTAATGTTGACCGCTATACGATCCCTTACGATACTATCCCGGAATTTAAGAACAAGGCGAAGATGGTTTACGAATTTGATGCAGCAGATTTATTGCAATCAAATATGTATCCTGCTGTTGCCAAAAGTTTTAAGCTTGCTGGTTTTCAATGGGTAACACAATTCGCTTACGATCCTTTGGCTACGGCTTATGCTAATACAGAGTATCAAACGCATTTTCTTAACCTGGCTTATACACCGGCAAAAGCAATCAGTTTTTTAATTGCCAACCGCGTTTTTCATTTGCTTCCGCGAAATAAAAATTACGGAACTTATCCGGCAGACAGCACTTTTGATGTTTATCGCGTAAGTTACCAGAATTCTTTAAGTGAGATGAACACAACGAAGGAATTTTACTATTCCGGCAGCACTTCTACTGCTCCGTTTGATGCCAAAAAACTGGAACACGTGGCTGGCGTTGGAAGTTCTGCTCTGATTAAATATCCTGGTTACGGCGCTTATTTTTTAGATAAATTGGAAAACGGCGTTTGGCGATTGGAAGTGATGCCGGATGCAATTACGATAAGAGATCCGTTTGAAAGGCCTTCGCCATCTCGCGAAGTTGTTCATTTGCAATGGTCGGCGCAGCCCATGCAGATCAGCTTAAACGATATCGGCAACGATTTCAATATTAAAGCTGTTAATGATGGCAACAGTTATCAAACAACTGCAAAAGACGGTTCTTTCAACATAAAACCCGGAACTTACTTACTAACTAAAAAAGGCAAAAACACCAATAATTTGCCGGTAAAAACAGTATTCGGAACGATTGGACTAAATGAGTTTGTTGCAGCAAAATCACATGATGATAAACCTTATTTAGAACATCAGCCATTTACAGAAGTAAGCGCAGGAAAAGCTTTAACAATTACCGGAAAAGCAATCAATTTAAACGACAGCGATAAAGTTATTTTAGTAGTAAACCGAGCTTTTGGTGCGCCTTTAACGCTTGCCATGGAAAGAACAACGCCATACGATTTTAAGGCTGTAATTCCGGAAGCGAGCGTAGCTCCGGGCATATTAACTTATCGCTTGCTCGTCCAAACTCCTGATAAAAAGTATCTTGCTTTTCCTGGAAATCATTCCGGCGATCCTTTTTCCTGGGATTATTTGAATACGGATTATTGGCAAACTTTTGTTGCTGCCCCCGAGGGAAATTTAACTTTGTTTAACACCACTACCGACCGGACAAATGCTAATCCTTATTTCCCTGGTTTTGGCCGGAACGGAGGGATCAGGTTTATTGCCGGGGAAGAAACCGGGCAACTAACATTGAACATGTCGATGCCAAAACCGCAAGTTAACCAGGCAATGGGCATGCAGTTATTTGTGGGCGATAAATTACAAGGCCGAAAAACAGAGCTTGCTTCTTTTACCAGGATAATTGTCCGGGCGAGAAAAACAGCAGGTTTGGCAGTTCCGTTAAGAATAGCGCTCATCAACAAAAATGCGCAATCTTATGCTGCTTATGTTGATTTAAGCAGTGATTTCAAAAATATAGAGATTCCTTTAACTGCTTTTAAGCCCGATTCCAGCCTGCTCTTGCCACGGCCTTATCCCGGGTTTATGCCGCTTTGGTTTAAGGCAAGCTCTTTTAACAGCTTAAATATCAGCAATACGGATAAGCTGGAAATCACAATCAATACTGGAACACTTCCGCAGAAAAACAACGAACCCTTAACTATCGAAGTAGAAAAGGTTTGGTTGCAGCAATAAGATTGGCCGAAACAGATGTGTTAAGAATCAAATTATGATCATGAAAAAATTAGTTTTAATAGGAATACTGTTTTTATCGACCTTTTTTTTGGCTTCGGCTCAAAATAAAATCGATACTTCTGCAGCAACAGAAATTGTGGTAATGCCTTATCAAACTACCATAATTGCAGATGGCAAAGCTAAAGCGTTAATTGTAATTAGCGTAATTGATAAACAAGGAAATGCAGTTACCAATGCTTCCAATACCATCGAATTAAGTGTTTCGGGAGATGCAGCACTGCTTTTTGCTGATCAAAAATCCAGTCGAAATTCTACTCCTGCAAAAACTCTGACCGGGAAATTATCACAAGGGAAATTAAACGTTTATGTACAATCGGGAAGGGATACCAGCCTGATCAAATTTCAGGCAAAAGGCGAAAAGCTGATTACCGGATCAACAGAAATCCGTACGGTACAACCCGGAATACCGCATCCGGTAACAACAGTAGCGCCAATTGCAGGTAATGCCAAATTCGGGCAAAAAATATTAGGCGCTGATATTTCTTTTCTACCACAATTGGAAGCGCGCGGAATGAAGTTTTACAACGAGAACGGCAAGCAGGAAGATGTTTTGAAAATTTTGAAAGATCATGGCTTTAACTACATTCGGCTACGGCTTTTTGATCATCCTGAAAATGCAAAAGGTTATTCGCCAAACAAAGGTTTCTGCGATTTGCCGCATACGCTGGCAATGGCAAAACGTATAAAAGCGGCAGGAATGAAGTTTTTGCTCGACTTCCATTATTCTGATACCTGGGCCGATCCGCAACGGCAAGACAAGCCCATCGCCTGGCAAAACCTAAATTTTACAACCCTGAAAGATTCTGTTTTTACTTATACCAAAAGCGTAATGCAAACTTTGAAGGATCAGGGAACAGAGCCGGATTTGGTACAAGTCGGAAACGAGATTAACCACGGTATGCTTTGGCCAGACGGCGAAATAAACAACCTGGATAGTTTAGCCCAATTCATTTTTTCTGGTATAAAAGCAGTAAAGGCTGTTAGTCCTTCAACACCCATAATGCTGCATATTGCTTTAGGCGGACAAAATTTGGAAGCGCGCTTTTTTATAGATAATATGTTAAAGCGTAAAGTTCCTTTTGATGTGATCGGCCTTTCTTACTATCCAAAATGGCACGGAACTTTAAGCGATCTGAAAATGAATATGGCCGATCTGGCCAAACGTTACCATAAATATGTAATGGTTGCAGAATATTCGCAGCTGAAAGAAGCCGTAAACGATATTGCCTTTACTGCTGCCGGCGATAAAGCTTTAGGCAGTTTTATCTGGGAACCTCTAAATACCTGGGAATCCTTTTTCGACAGGAACGGAAAAGCTAATTCCTTTTTGCAGGTTTATCCGGCGATAGCCAAAAAATACAACGTTCATTAATACTTCTATCTTATAATGAAAAAAACACTGATTTGCCTGCTCTTATCCGTAACTGCAATTTTTAAAGCTGAAGCACAAAAAACACCATCGGCCACTAATTTTAACCAAGGCTGGCAATTCGTAAAAGATATCGACACTACTAACTCCGGCACAAAATTAAGTACGATAAAAACAGCATCTGTTGTCTGGGAAAACGTTAGCTTGCCGCATACGCCACAACTGGAACCGGTAAAAAAAGTAAAAGAACAATGGCAGGGAACCTGCTTTTACCGCAAATTTTTTACTGTTCCCGCAGCCGATAAAGGCCGGCATATTGCCATTCAGTTTGATGCCGCCATGCACGAAGCAGATATTTATGTAAACGGAAAACATGTTTTTAAACACATCGGCGGCTATCTTCCTTTTTATATGGATGTTTCTGATGTGGTTAAATACGGTCGGCAAAACTGCATTTTGGTTAAGTTAAATAATCAGGACAATGCTGCTATTCCTCCCGGAAAACCAATCAAAGATTTGGATTTTAATTACTACGGAGGCTTGTACCGGAACGCCTGGCTCATCAAAAAAAATAAATTGTATATCAGCAATTCCGTCCAGGCGCAACGCGAAGCTGGTGGAGGCGTACTTGTCCATGAAGAAGCTGTAAGCGATAAAAGTGCGAAACTAATCATCAAAACAGATTTGAATAACGATTTTAAGGCGGTAAAAGAAGCATCGGTAAAATTGAGTTTGATTGATGATGCAGGGAAAACTGTAGCAGCAATCTCTTCTAAAGCGCAGGCAATTCCGGCAGCAGGACACGCCGTTTTTGAGCAGCATCTTACGGTAGAAAATCCAAAGCTGTGGTCGCCTTCGCATCCGTACTTATATCAACTTAAAATACAAGTGCTGCAAAACGGAAAGGAAATTGATGCAACGGCATTTCAAACCGGGATCAGGACGGTTAAATTTGAAAAAGGGGAATTTTACCTTAACGGCGAAAAACTAACAATCGTTGGCACTAACCGGCACCAGGAATATCCGTATATCGGTTATGCTTTGTCTGACAATGCCCAGTTTCGCGATGCCTGGAAGATAAAAGATGCGGGTTTTAATTTTGTAAGATGTTCGCATTACCCGCCCTCTCCTGCTTTTCTGGATGCTTGCGACCAGTTAGGGATTTTGGTGATGGACGCTACGCCCGGCTGGCAGTTTTTTGGCGGGAAGGAATTCCAGGAAAACAGTTTTCAGAATATCCGGGATATGATCCGCCGCGACCGCAACCATCCGGCAATTGTTTTATGGGAAGCATCCCTAAATGAAACCAATATGAGCAAAGCTTATATGGATACCGCAAATAAAATTGCCCATGAGGAGTTGCCATTTACAGGTGTTTATACTACTGGTTGGATGGATTATGCGTATGATGTGTTTAACCCGGCCCGCCAGCATTTAAAAGCGCCGGATTATTGGAAAAAATACAACAAACCCAAGCCATTGTTAATAGCAGAATACGGCGACTGGGAATATTATGCACAAAACGCAGGTTTCAACCAGAAAGAGTACGCAGGTTTAAAGAGCGAAGAGCGAAATTCAAGGCAAACCAGAGCGGATGGCCAGCAGCGCTTATTGCAGCAGGCGCTTAATTTTCAGGAAGCGCATAACGATAACCTGTACGGCCCGGGCTTTGGCGATGTGAACTGGTTAATGTTTGATTATAAGCGCGGTTATGCTGCTGATTTGGAAACATCAGGCATCAGTGATATTTTTAGGGTTCCTAAATTCAGCTTTTATTTTTATCAAAGTCAGAACGGGCCTGTTGCTGATGTTCATGGTTTTGGAAAGCCCATGCTTTTTATTGCTAATTACTGGAACGATCCTGCACAAAAAACAGTAAAAATTTTCAGCAACTGCGATCAGGTAGAACTGTTTTTAAACGGTAAATCTTTAGGCAAACAAAAACCTGATACCGGAATGTTTTCTAATAATTTGAAGCATCCGCCTTTTACGTTTCATCCTGCTTCTTTTACCACCGGAAAATTAACAGCAGTTGGTTATTTAAATGGTAAACAAGCAGCTACGGCTACACAAGCAACTCCTGTCGGCACGCCTTCTAAAATTGTAATTAAGGCTGATGAAAGCGGTAAAAGCTGGACAGCAGGCAGTAAAGACGCCTTGTTTTTCTACGCTTATTTAACTGATGAAAACGGAACATTGGTTCCAACCAGTTCAAATAAAGTTAAAATTTCTGTTAAAGGAAATGCGCAAATTATGGGTAATGCAATGGTAGATGCAGAAGCCGGAATTGCATCATTTTTACTTCAGGCAGGAGATAAACCAGGCACAGTTGAGATAACGGCAACGGCAGATAACTTAAAACCCGGAACACTGATTTATAAAGTGCATTAGCTTTAGGTAGTATGTGCGGGCCAGACTAAATGTGCCAACCGTAGTTTGATGGCAAAATGCAGAAAAGCCCATACTGGTAATATAATTAGAGCATGTTTAAATTTTGTTCAACCTATTTTTGATACTTCTTTTATCCGGCAAAAATTTGCGGCCCTTTATCAAAAGGTAATTTAAACGCCAATTTTTTAATGGTAAAAGAAGCATTGTGGTTTTTTGTGATATAAATTTAAAGAGGCATTTAGATAAATCCTATTTTAGTTTTTGCTAACCTTTGTTATTTATGTATCCACTTATTACAAAAGCTTTATGATGAAGCACTACTTTAAATTATCGTTCCTGCTGCTATTCCTCCTAATGAAAAAAAATGTTTCTGCTCAAAATGCAGACCGCTTTTTTGCAAAAAAGGATTTGATGACCATCGGCTCCTACTATTATCCAGAACAATGGCCGCACGAATATTGGGAGCGCGATATTAAAAAAATGGCAGAAGTTGGGTTTGAGTTTACACATTTTGGCGAATTCGCATGGGCTTTTATTGAGCCGGAAGAAGGCAAGTTTGATTTTAAATGGCTGGATGAAGCTGTTGAACTGGCTTCTAAAAATCATATTAAAGTGATTTTGTGTACATCTTCTCCAACACCTCCAGTATGGTTAAGTCAGAAACATCCCGAAATTTTAATGGTAAACGAAACAGGAACAACGATGCAGCATGGATCCCGGCAGCAAGCTTCCTGGTCAAGTTCGGTTTACCGGCAGTATGTGTCCAAAATGGTAGAAGCTTTGGCCAAGCATTATGCCAATGATAAACGCATCTGGGGTTGGCAACTGGATAACGAACCTTCGCATTACGGACAGTATGATTATAGTCCCGCAGCACAGGAAAGTTTTCAGAAATGGTTAAAAGCAAAATACAAAAATATTGATACACTTAATAAAACCTGGGGAACAGCTTTCTGGAGCATACGTTATTCAGATTTTAATCAGGTCCGTATTCCTAACGCAAAAGAACTGATTGCGCAACCAAATCCGCATGCTGTGCTTGATTTTAAACGCTTTTCTTCGGATGAAATAACTGATTTTTTAGGAATGCAATACAAAATATTACGTCAGCATATTTTACCCGAACAATGGATTACAACGAACTTAATGCCCGATCATGCTCCTGTTGATCCGGAACGGATGACTAATCTTGATTTTGTAACTTATACCAAATATTTGGTTGCCGGTTATGATAAAGGTTTAGGGCCGCAAGGTTTCAGAATGGGTTCTCCTACAAGTATTGCTTTTGCCAATGATTTTTTTCGGTCTATTAATGGAACAACAGGTGTAATGGAACTACAACCCGGTCAGGTAAACTGGGGCAAGTTCAATCCGCAGCCAATGCCTGGAGTAGTACGCATGTGGATATGGCACGCCTTTGCCGGTGGAAATAAATTTGTGTGCAACTATCGCTTTAAACAACCACTAACCGGTGGCGAGCAATATCATTACGGCATTATCAGTACAGATGGCGTAACGCCAAGTACAAGCGGATTGGAATATATCAAAGTGATCAAGGAGATGAAAGATTTAAGGAAATCTTACGATCCGAATGAAAAAATGCCAAAGTCTTATCAATCCAAATTAACTGCCGTTTTGTACAATCCGGATAACCGTTGGGAAATGGACAATCAACCTCAAACTAATCAATGGGATTTTATGCAGCATTTAATGCGTTATTATGGCGCTTTAAAACAGTTTGGCGCTCCTGTTGATGTTATTACAGAGGATAAAGATTTCTCCAAATATCCGGTTATGGTTGCTCCGGCGTATCAACTGCTGGATGCAAAGTTGGTGGCCAGATGGAAACAATACGTCGAAAACGGCGGACATTTAGTTCTATCATCCCGTACCGGACAAAAAGACCGCAATGGTAAACTTTGGGAAATGAAATGGGCAGAACCTATTTATAATTTAATCGGTGCTAAAGTTTCTTTTTATGATCTCCTGCCCGATTCTGTTCAGGGAACGATAAAAATGGGAACAAAGAGCTTTAAGTGGAATAATTGGGCTGATATACTGGAACCTTTTGCAGGAACAGAAGTTATCGCAACTTATAGCAGTCAGTTTTATGCAGGAAAAGCAGCTGTTATCTCTTGCAAATTGGGCAAAGGAACTGTCACTTATGTCGGTGCGGATACAGATGACGGTTCTTTAGAAAAAGCAGTGCTAAAAAGAGTATATCAACAAGCAGGGATTGTTAGTGAAGATTTGCCGGAAGGCGTAGTAATTGACTGGCGCGACGGTTTTTGGGTTGGCGTTAATTATTCCGGAAAACCTTATCAAGTTCCTGTTCCTGCTCAAGCTAAAATTTTAATTGGAACAAAAACGCTTAAACCAGCTGATGTGATTGTTTGGAAAGATAAATAATTTTACTTTTATGTCTGAAAGAAATAAACTTAGTAAACCTCGAATAACTTTAGACGGAAAATATATTTACACATTTACCTTTAAAGGCGATGGTTATGGAACTGTTGATGTTATAGACTTAATTACGGAAAATAATTACTTCGCTTCTTTTTAGCTTCACTTTCACGATAATAAATCCACTTGGTTATATTTAGATTTTAACGATAAAAGTTTCGTATCACCATTAGGTGAAGAAGTTCACGCTTTTAACTATCCGATTGATTATTTTTTAGAATCCTTAACAAAGGAGCTAGAGATTCCTGGAGCTAAATAATTTTTCCATATCAAAAACCTGTCGTCGATATAAAACATAAAAAGGCACTTAATGGGGTTTTTATTCTCAATTTGCAAGTAATTACTGATACAAAGGTTATTAATCATATAAATTAAAACACGATACAAAAATGAAAAAGTTGTTTACCATCCTTTTAATAGTTATTTCTATTAATGCTATTGGTCAAACTCCAATAAATCTATTAGCTAAAACCGAAAAAGAAATTAAAGATGCAATGAGTTCTTTTTCAGTTGTTTCTTTTGAAAAATCTTTTTCAGAAACTGGAGATCCAATTTTAGGGTATCAATTTGACTTCGATTTTTCAACAGGCAAAAACAAATCTAATAATAGTATATATGCAGCCCTATTCCCTCTTCAAATTGAAAATACATGTGTCAATTGTTACTATTTTTACAGTGACAACAACGACTTAGAACCAATAGTTAACAATATAAATGAAAGTCCCATTTTTGTTAAAATAGATAATGTTTTTGGTTGGCACAACAAAAATAAAAACTACGATATAATTATTGAACAAAATAAAAATGGAAAAGGCTTCACTCTTAGATATTCCTGGAAATTTAAAAAAACATAAATTTCATCAAAAAAAATGAAAATTGCACTTGTCCCATCTCGTATTTAGTTACCCTCTCGAGGGCGGGTCTGTTTAACAATCTCATCACCTTATTACTTCTCCACCTTAATACTTCTTTTATCAATAGAATTTTGAGGTTGAATTTCCAATCCTTCCACATTTTTTAGCTGTAAAAGAGGCATGTTTGCTGGTGTCTCTGCTTTTACATTATTTAAACTGATGCTTTTTACATCATCCAAAATAATAGCCGGGCGCGTTTCTCTTCCCAAAAAGCTAACTTCCACATTATTCATTTCGATGTTTTTAGCGTGGCGGATGAAGAAACCGTATGAAGGAAGTACACCAAATTTTTCCGGCTCAGGATATGTTTTTTCAAACTCAGGAACAACTTTTTGAATTTTGCTTTCTGCTGAATCTATTGGCCGATAATAAATACGGATGTTGTTGAGTTTCACATCTTCAATCGGATGTCCGGGCAAGCCGGCAATTAAAGATGCAAAATGAGAATCTGCATTATAAACCATAACATTACTGATTAATATTCTGCGTAGAGCGCCAATTGGCGTTCCTTCTGGTGCCCGAAGTCGGCCACCAAGACGAAGGAAAATTGGAGAATTAACAACATCCCGCATGGTAATATTGGTTATCGTTACATCTTCCAGTAAACCGCCATCCACTGTTTCCAGCGCTAAACCTCTGCAAAAATCAAAAACACAGTTAGAAATGGTAATATTTTTAAATCCTCCGTTAGATTCTGTTCCCATTTTAATCCGTCCCGTTGGCCCTTCATGGTCCGGTACCATTTTTGCTTCTTTGCGCTGATAAGTTCCGTTTAATAACGTTCCTCGATCATAACCGCTAACCTGACAATTGGTAATCGTAACATTTTCTGTAGCACGGGCATAACCTAAACCAAAAGAACTTTTTAAACAAATCGCATCATCCCAGGGAGAATTTACGGTACAATTTGAAATGCGAACGTTGCGGCAACAATCCACATCAATGCCATCGCGATTGGTATCCATTTTTAAATTATCAACCGTAAAATTATCAACGCCAGTTGCCAGGATAGCCATGTGTCCACCAAAAAGAATAGAAAAATCTTTTAAAATAACATTGCGGCAAAGTTTAAGGCTGATGGCTTTATTTCCTTCGCCTTTTCTTTTTGGTATTTCGCGAGTAAGTCCTTTTCCATAAATAGTTCCGGGGCCGAGGATAGAAATATCTTCCAGGTTTTCGCCCCAAATCAAACTGTTATGCCAGTGACTATGCCCAAAATCCTGATATTTTGTAGAAACAGAAGCCTCCGCCTCGTCATAATTCTGCTTTCCTTCCTGATAATCAGAGGCCTGCAAAATACAACCTTGATCTAAATATAAAGCAACATGACTTTTCAGATGGATAGAATAACTCAGAAATTTTCCTGCCGGAAAGTAAACTGTTCCGCCTCCTGCTGTTGCTGCAGCTTCAATAGCTTTATTTATGGCTTCGGTTTCTAATGTTTTTCCATCGCCTTTGGCGCCGTAATTTTTAATGCTATAAAAGAAGCTATTCTGCGCACACAGATTTATTGGAAGCATGGAAATCAAAATCAGCATCAAAAGAAGTTTACTAAATGCTTCTTTTATCCCTATAATTTCACACTTTACAGGATTTGATCCTATCCTCTTATTTAACTTCATCCTGATTGATAATTGGTTGACCTTGTTTTACGGTTAGCTTTAATCCGGAAAGATCCACATCTTTAACATCTTTCAAAATAAAACCTTTTTCTGCGGTTATATTGCAGTTAACAAAGGAAACATTCTGAATTGGACTTCCGCTTAACCCGCTCATATCGCCCACATTTTTAACTGTTCCAGAAATATTGATCAGCTTGATATTTTTTACAACCGGCAAAACTTTAGCCGGAGGTTTTATCGGCGGAACCATTCTCCATGCCATATTAAACTCAAAAGCTTTCCCGGTTTGATTGAGTTTGATGTTTTTATAAGTGATATTCTCCACAACGCCACTTCTGCTTGGCTGCGATTTAAAACGAATTGGCGCCCAATTTCCTGCTTCCATCACACAATTATCAACGGTAACCTCACTAATTCCACCGGAAGTTTCACTTCCCATAGCTACGCCACCATGGCCGTAACCAAAACGAGATTTATCAATCAAAATATTTTTGCTTGGACGGTTTACCCGCAATCCGTCTTCATCTTTTCCTGATTTAATGGAGATGCAGTCATCATTTACATCAATATCACAGCCGGTAATATGAACATCAGTACTCGAATCAATATCAATTCCATCAGAACTTGGAATGTTATGATCAGCCGAAATTTTAAGATTTTGAACCAAAACATGATCGCTATACAAAACGTGCAGGCACCAAACCGCCTGATTGTGTAAATTTAAGTTAGCAATAGTTGCATTCTTACAGTTTTGAAAACAAATTAAACGCGGACGTCCGACACGTATTGGATTAACATTTCCTTCGGCTCGTGCTTTCAAGGCACGGGCAGTCCAGATATCTCCTGAACCGTCAATCGTACCTTCGCCGCTAATGGTAACGCCGTTTAAATCATTAGCGTTAATAAAGGCAGATGTCCAGGTTTTTTCCTCGCCTTCCCAACGCGTTGGTATCTGCGGATAATCTTCAGGATTAATAGAACCTTTTAAAACGCCGCCTTTTTCAATTTCCAGGTTAACTCCTTTTTTTAAAAAGAGTGCACCACTGATAAATATACCTTTTGGAACTACAACAACACCTCCGCCTTTTGCTGCACATTGCTCAATTGCGGCTTGTATTGCTTTGGTATTTAAAGTAAGGCTATCACCTTTAGCACCAAAATCAGTAATAAGATACCGTTTTGCAGTTTTAGGTTGAGGAAGAATAAATGCCGATAAAAACAGCATAGTAATTATGGCAGACAGGATAAATACTTTTTTCATGCAGTTCATTTAGAAGTGCGATTAGAACGAATGATAATAAACTGGCTTTCGTGCCCTGGCAAAACCAATTGAAGCTGTGTTTTACCATTTACTGCAGATGAAGTTATTGGTTTAATTGTACCGCTGTTTACATCCCAAATTTCTGCTTTTCCGGTTCCGTTTAAAGTTACTTTCAGGTTTTGATCCTGTTCGCCTTCGTTAAAAAAGAAATACATTTCGGCATCCTTCCAATTGCGATGCAAGTATTTAATAGCAGGAACTGAATGTTCCAATTGTACATCAGGAGAACTTATTTTTTGAATAATGTTATCAGTCAAATTTCCGGATGCTTCTTTTACCGCCCAATTTATTAATTCAACCGGTTTAGCTTGCAAAAACGTTTTGTCGAACTTTTTTTCAGGCTGATGTCCAAGAAAAATTACTTTTCCGCCTTGTTTTGCAAAATCCTGTAATCGTTTTAATGCCTGATCCGACATAATTTCAGTTTCAGGAATGATAATCGTACGATAACTTTGTCCGCTTAAATTAGTAAAGCTTCCTTTATTTAATTTAAAAACAGATGTAAGCGCTTGGTTATCTACAAAATCAAAATCAATCTGATGTTCCAATAGTTGTTTTGCAATATTTAGCAAACTGGTATTGGCTTCTTCATCTCCCAGCCACATGCTTTCTGTAGGACAATACAAACCAACCTGCGCAGCCGGAATGCCGTTTGACAGCAAAAAAGAAGCACGGTTAGAATATTCGGCCAAAGCCGGAAAAGCAGGATCGGTTAAGTAACTTTCTCCTTTAGCTTTGCCATTTGCTGAAGAAGGCCAAAACATATACTCAAACAGATTGATGCCCCGAACTAATTGTTCATTCACAACCCATCTGGCATCAGCAACAGTAGGCTTAGGTGTATAAGCTGCAAAGCTTTCGCTTAAAGCACGAGGTTTGCCATACATGTGTGCAGCAGAAGAAGCAAGTTTGGGGAAATCAGCAACATTATCGTACCAGATCTGGTGCCAGATTGCATCAACGCCTGGAACCTGTACATAACGCATATCTTTAAAATAATCACCTTCACTTCGGGCTAAATCCATCAGTTTATCTTCGTGATTGATGTGCACCATGTATTCCAAGCCGTTCTGCGCGCACCAGTTGGCTTGTACTTTAAAAAAGTTATCCCGAAATAAATCTGACCATACATCCCAGAAATCTGCTTTGGCCAACTTCTGTTTTTCTGTCATAAAAGGAGTAAAAAACGAAGCCAGATAAGGCGTGATATCATAACCTTTCTTTTGCTTGAAAATATTAAGCAGTTCAGGTGTCCAGGGTGTAAAGTTATATTCAGGTTCGTCTCCTCTAAACCCTAAAACGGTTTTACCAAATTCATCGCCAATGTATTTTTTGTATTGCACATGAGTAAACTCCAGAAACTGTCGGGTAGCAGCCGGATTTAGGTAATCGCATAAAGAATTAACAGTATCCTTTCCACCTGTTGGGTTATTAGCAGCACGTGTTACCGAAGTTTTAAAGCGATGCTGTGCCAATAAAATCTGCCAATTGCCTTGAGGCGCTTTCCAGTTTAACTGATGATTGTTAAGGCTGATAATTTCATTCGCCTTGTTTTCAGCATTAACAGCAACGGCGCTGATGATGGAAGCATCTAATTTTTCGTTAACCGTTTCTTCTTCTTTTAGGTTGATTCGTTTAGCAATCACTAATCCCTGCATCCGCAAATCAGGTCGTTCCTGACTAAATTTTCCGCCCGCAAAACCGCTCGGATATTTACCTTCATCAATAATCCACAAATGCATTCCCCGCTTTTTCAGTTCCTGTACAATCATCTTTACATTTTCAAACCAACCGGCAGACAGGTAAGGTTCTTTCATGTGGTAGCCGCCTTCGATGGTTACTACTTTTATGCCTTGTTTTTTGATAGCATTTAAATCCGCAGAAATGGATTCTAAACTTAAAGGCCCTTCCAAACCATAAGTTAACGTTTCGGCATATTGCGAAGGAGAATTTTTAAATGTAGTCGCCATTTCTGCATATTTGGGCAGCGTTACTTTTTGCCAGTTTTGTTGTGCAAAAAGTAAACCGGCCGACAATAATGCTATGCTCAGTAGAAGATACCTTTTTTTACTTTTCAACATTATAATAGTGTTCTTGAACTAAATTTAAAAACCCGTTTACTTTTTTAGCGGTAATGTATGCACGAGCATCTAAGTTTAATAACTTTTAGGTATTTGTGATAGAGAACATCGCAGTCTTAACATGCATAGATTTATATTAAGCAGGGAGGTGCAGTTATCCGAACGGATACAAGCATCATATTTAACAAAGGTGGTATTCTTTTCAGTAAAAAACCCTTATGTCTTACAAAATGCTGTTTAAATTTATGGTGCTTCTTTTAAGCATATCAATTTGGTGTTTTAATTTATACAAAAAAAATGAAAGCTTTATATTTTTTAGGTGATAAAAGAAGCATAGACAATACGTTAAATAAAATTTAAACAGGCGCTAACACTTTTTATTTTTGAGTAATATTTTGTTATTCCATATAGTAAGTTTAGGTATGTTTTTATTTTAATAGACAGGCTTTTATTTCATTAATAAGAATTCATGCATCCTTCAGGGCTTGTTTGAATTAATTAAGGGATTTTAAGTTAAACCAATAGAAAGCGTCCTTTTTGTGGTGACAAAACGACAATCAGATCTACCCTGCCGATTTAACAGAAACCCTGTGGCAATTTATAAAAAAGACTTTTCAATTTGATGAAAGAAAGCGGAAGTATAGTTTGCGTCCGACCTAGGACGCGATCAGTTATTTGGTAAAATCCGGGTGCCTGTGGCGGATGTTGCCTGCAAATTTTGCAAAAGGCAACTGGTTTATTATTATCATAAGAAATGGCCTTCTCTATAGTGTTATGACCTGCTTTTATCCAAGTTGCAGGTAAAAAAACGTTTTGGATATATTTTACAGATCGTGGTGCGTTCCGATGATAAAAAAACAGGGTTTAAACCTATCCATAAAAGATGGGTAATCGAACGGACCTTTTCCTGGTTCGATAACGACAGGCGGCTGTACAGAAATTATGAACTACTATTGGAAACATCAGAAGAAATCGTCAAACTTTCTGCCATAAAATTATTATTAAACAAAATTTAAACAGGCCCTATAATGGAATAAACTGAACATATTTTTAAGTAACAATTTAGCACCTGCTTAAATTTTGTTCAAGATATCAGATATGCTTCTTTTATCACCTAAAAGTTAGCAAAATCATTTGTTTTTTGTAGAAACAGGAAAGTTTAACGCTAAAAGGGGCATTTTACCAATACTGTTTTTAACCCGTACAAAAGAAGTATCGCAGGAAAACTAACTGATAACCGCAATCCGCTGCCGGATTGCTTCATACAAAATTACACCGGTAGAAACAGAAACATTAAGCGATTCAATTTTGCCAAACATTGGTATTTTGGCCAGATAATCGGCTATACGGATTAGTTCATTTCCAATTCCGTCTTCTTCCGAACCCATAATAATGGCTGTTGGAACAGTATAATCCGGCTGATAAATATCAGCGGTTGTTTTCTCGGTGCAACAAACCAACTGCAAACCCGAAGCTTGTAAAAACTGAACGGTTTGCAGTAAATTCTGATGCCGGCAAACTGGAATTTGATACAATGCACCAGCCGAAGTTTTTATCGCATCTGCATTAATTTGCGCCGAACCTTTTGCCGGGACAACAATTGCCTGCACACCTGCACATTCTGCCGTGCGCGCAATTGCGCCCATATTACGCACATCTGTAATGCTATCCAAAACCAAAATTAGCGGCACTTCTCCGCTTTCATAAACCTGCGGAACAATATCTTCTATTTTTTGATACGTAATTTCTGAAATGACTGCAATAATGCCCTGATGGTTTTTTGCGGTAATCCGGTTTAGTTTTTCTATCGGAACTTGTTGTGCTGTAATCTGGTATTCGTTCAGTACTGCTTTTAATTCATGAAATAACTCTCCGCCCAAACCCCGCTGCATGTATAATGCTTCAATTTCTTTCCCCGAACGGACCGCTTCCATTACAGCACGAATGCCAAAAACCATCTGGTTGCTTTCCTTTTTAAACTGCGGGCGCTGCATCATCTTCTTTGTTAATTTTATGCGAAAGTAATTATAAAAACAGCGAACTGATACCGGTAAATACAGATGCTTCTTTTATCCGCCTAAAATTGTTAACAACGTTAACAGTTATCCACATTGTTACAATATGCTTATAATCAACCTCAATATATTTTTACTAACCCTTTTTTAACAATTAGATGTAAAAAAGCTATCGACAAAAAAATAATAATAAAGTATAACTAACTCTATATCAACGCACGGTATATACTTGTAAAAAGTGTGTTGATTGATGAAATTATTAACCGCTCAATTTTGTTTATTTTTGATGCTATGAGTTTAGAAGGTGATAATATTTCAAGCAGGCCGGGTACGTTTAATTCCGAAAGGCGTTCAAAGTTTACCAATCCAACACCGAGCAGTAATTTAGGTAAACTGCAACCGCAGGCAACAGATCTGGAAGAAGCTGTGTTAGGCGCTTTAATGCTGGAAAAAGATGCTTTATCTTCTGTCATTGATATTTTAAAACCAGAAGTTTTTTATCGCGACAGCCATCAAAAGATTTTTTTAGCGATAAAAACACTATTCGAAAAAACATCTCCCGTTGATATTTTAACCGTAACCGCACAATTGCGTCAGCAAGGCGATCTGGAAATGATTGGCGGTGCTTATTATATTACCGAACTAACCAATCGTGTTGCTTCGGCAGCCAATATTGAGTTTCACTCCCGGATTATCATCCAAAAGTTTTTACAGCGGGAACTGATCAGGATTTCTACAGAAGTAATTAGCCAGGCATACGAAGACACGACCGACGTTTTGGATTTGTTAGACAAAGCTGAGAAAAACCTTTTCGACATCGCCCAAAATAACCTTCGTAGAGATTCCCGAAAAATGGACGACCTGATGCACGAAACGCTGAAGGAAATGGAAGCGTTAAAAAATAAAAAAGACGGCTTAACCGGTGTTGCTTCCGGTTTTACGGATTTAGACCGAATGACTTCCGGCTGGCAAAAATCTGATCTGGTAATTATTGCGGCACGCCCGGCAATGGGTAAAACGGCTTTTGTATTGAGTTGCGCCCGAAATGCTGCCGTTGATTTTAACAAGCCGGTTGTTGTTTTTTCTTTGGAGATGTCGTCCATTCAATTGGTAAACCGTTTGGTTTCCGGCGAGACGCATATCGAACAGGAAAAAATCAGGAAAGGTAATTTGGAAGAATGGGAATGGCAGCAAATCCACTCCAAAATTGGCCGTTTAGAACAAGCCCCTTTAATTATTGATGATACACCGGCTTTAAATATTTTTGAATTCCGTGCAAAATGCAGAAGATTAAAATCACAGCATGATATCCAAATGATTATCATTGATTATTTGCAGTTGATGCAGGGAAAAGGCGAAGGCAAAGGCGGCGGAAACCGGGAACAGGAAATCGGTAGTATTTCGAGGGCATTAAAATCGGTTGCCAAAGAGCTTAACGTACCGGTTATTGCACTTTCACAGTTAAGCCGTGCAGTTGAAAACCGTCCCGGAGGATCAAAACGGCCAATGCTTTCCGATTTACGGGAATCTGGTTCGATTGAGCAGGATGCAGATATGGTTTTGTTTTTATATCGCCCGGAATACTACGGACTGGAGTTTGATGAGGACAATAACCCAACGCAAGGTGTTGGCGAGATCATCATTGCGAAACACCGAAATGGCGAAACCGGAAGGGTCCGATTGAAATTTGTGGGTAAATATGTGAAATTTACCGATCTGGATGATAATTCCAGTGATTTTTCTCCAGCCAATGCTTCCGCCGGTTTAAAATCATCTGCTGAGTTTGAGAAACCAAATAATTTTATCATCCGTCCATCCAGAATGGATGACCTGGAAGACGAACCGCCTTTTTAATTAAAAAAATACGCTGAGCAAAACGCCAAGCAAAATAACAACTGGCGTTTTTACCGGTGTAAATTGCAGCAGTAAAAAAGTGGCAACCATCAAACTAATTCCTTTAAAATCGGTAACAAATGGTTGTGCCAGAAACAAAAAGGCAGCCACCATAAAACCAACGGCAACGGCATTGATGCCGCTTAAAGAATTACGGATATTGCTGATCTTTTTCAAATCGTCCCAGAAAGGGACAATAAATAAGATCAGGATCAATCCCGGCAAATTAATGCCCAGCATGGAAATAAAACTTCCGGCAATTTGTCCGCTAATACCATAGCCACGGTTACCTAACGTTAACCCACCGATAAAAGAAGTAAAGGCAAAAGTTGGCCCGGGTAATATTTGCTGTAAAGCAAATCCGGATAAAAACTCAGAGTTACTGAGGTAATGTTTCATCTCTACAAACTCTGTAAACATTAGCGGAACCAGCACCTGTCCTCCGCCAAAAATTAAAATACCATTGCGGTAAAAGTTTTCAAACAAACGGATAGGCAAACTAAAGGGAGAAGTTTGGTTAATCAAAGCGCCTAAAGCAGCAAAAAACAGCAAGATCCCGATAAAATAAGTTACTTTCCGCTGGTTAATATTGGCAAATAGTTTTACCCGAAGTGCATCTTCTTCCGGTTTTGCTTCAAATGCTGAAGAAATAATGCCGCCCATCATAATCAGGATTGGGAAAGCATAAGCACTTCTCAAGATTAAAGTTGCAGCCATTGCCGAAATAGAAAGCAAAATGCTTAGTTCTGATTTTAAAAACTTGCGCCCGAAACTATAAGCAGCATAAGCTACCACACCAACTGTAACCGGCTGTACATAACGGAAAGCATGCGTAAACATTCCCTTTTCTACAAACATTTTGTAAAAAATTGCAGCGATACACATTAGTGTAGCCGAAGGAATTACCCAGATAAAAAAAGTAATGATGGCCAAAATCAACCCTCCGGTCTTCCAGGCAATCCCTACTAAAGTTTGTGTGGACGACGGGCCAGGCAATACTTGAGAAAGTGCGTTAAGCTCCATCAGTTCTTCCTCAGAAATATAACGCCGTTTTTCTACAAACTCCCTTAATAAATACGCCAGATGCGCTTGCGGGCCACCAAAAGCCGTAAGCGTATAAAACAATACATCCCGTAAAAACAAAATATGGCGCTTATTCAAAACAGCAGCAATTAATCATCTTCGTATTCGTCCACCCAACCGGTTAATTCTCGGTGAACGCCTTGCAATTCGGCAAAAGCATGCATGTCGTTTGCTTTCCGTGCAACTTCCATACCTTTTTCATAGGTAAAAACAGCATCAGGCTTGCGGCCAAGCGCTTCGTACAATTTCCCTAAATGATAATAGGTGCCTACATAAGCCGGATGATTGTTAATCAGGTCTTCATAAAATTCCAGTGCTTTAGCAGTATCATTCAACCGCAAATACTCTGTTGCGAGGGCGTATTTAAGAAATTCATCTCCAGGCTCGTCATTAAAAAAGGCTAAAAGCTTATCCAGTCGGGTTTGCTGCATTTTAAACGGTGTATTTTTTTTAATTTTGCAAAAAAGCTTTATATGAACATTTTGGTTTGTATCAGCAATGTGCCAGATACTACAGCAAAAATAACTTTTACTGATAACAACACGCAATTTAATACAAGCAGCATGCAGTTTATCCTGAGCCCGTATGATAAAATTGCCTTTTCGCGCGCTATTGATCTGGAAGAAAAGGATAAACGAACGGTTACAGTAATCCATGTAAGAACGGCAAGTGCAGAACCGATGATCCGAAAAGCACTGGCTGCCGGAGCAAATGATGCGGTTAGGATTAATGCTGTAACAGAGGCTTTAAAAAATTATAAAACATTAGCTTTAGCTAATTAGATAAGTTGTGATGGGCAATAACATGCAAAAAATAAAATTAGACATTGTAGGCTTGTCCTACAGTCAGACCCAATCTGGCGCTTATGCTTTGGTTTTAGGAGAAATAAGTGGCCGAAGGCGTTTACCAATTGTAATTGGCAGTTTTGAAGCACAGGCTATCGCAATTGAAATTGAAAAGATGACGCCAAGCCGTCCACTTACACATGATCTTTTTAAAACCTTTGCACAGTCGTTTCATATTACTATACAGGAAGTAATTATTTACAACCTGATTGATGGTATTTTTTACTCTAAACTAATTTGCTCCGACGGAAAAAAAACAATGGAAATTGATGCCCGCACATCCGATGGCATCGCTATGGCTGTCCGTTTTAACTGCCCGATTTATACTTACGAATTTATTTTATCTTCTGCCGGAATTGTAATTGAAGGAAATGATTTTGTTTACCTGGAAAATATCAACGCCGACCCGCAGGAAGAAAAAAATATTGCCGCTGTTGCCAAAGGCTATACTTCTTTTAGCACCGAAGAATTGGAGGTTAAACTGAAAGAGGCCTTATCAGAAGAAGCTTATGAAAAAGCTGCAAAAATCAGGGATGAATTGACCAAACGCAAATCCTCCTGATTTTTATTGAAATATTCCGTAATTCCCGATCTAAATTTTTAATTTCCGCTTTATTTTAAGCTGAATACGCATACATGGAAAGATTTACCGGACTGATAGGCATTGTACTGATTTTTGCACTTGCTTTTTTATTATCTAACAACAGAAAAGCAATTAACTACCGGGTAGTCTTATCAGGGTTGGCCATTCAGTTACTATTAGCCCTGTTTATTTTAAAAACGCCTGTTGGTAAAGCTACTTTTGCCTGGCTTGGCGAAAAGGTTTCTAAACTCCTCGATTTTTCTCATGTTGGCGCCACCTTTGTTTTCGGCCCGCTTACCGATCGCTTGTTTTTGAATAAAGCTTTCGGCACAGATGTAAATACGATTTTCTTTTTCAGCATTATTCCAACCATCATTTTTGTTGCTGTTTTGGTAAGTGTAGCTTATCATTTAGGCATTATGCAACGCATTGTAAAAGCAGTTGCCGTTGTAGTTTACAAAGTGATGGGCGTTTCGGGCGCCGAAGCATTATCTAACGTAGCCAGTACATTTGTGGGCCAGGTTGAAGCACAAATCATGATCAAACCGTTTTTAAAAGGCATGACCATGTCTGAACTGCTGGCTTCTATGGCTGGCAGTATGGCTTGTATTGCCGGCGGCGTTATGGCGGTTTATATTTCTTTTGGTGTACCTGCAGAATATCTACTTGCCGCAAGTATTATGGCAGCGCCTGGTGCTTTGGTAATTTCTAAGATTGTTTGGCCGGAAACAGAAGTATCAGAAACAAAAGGAAAAGTTTCCCTGGAGATTAAAAAAGTGGATGCCAATCTGGTTGATGCCATTTCGCACGGTGCAAGTGATGGCTTAAAAGTTGGATTAAACGTAATTGCAATGCTGATTGGCTTTATTGCGATTATTGCTTTAGTGGATTATTTATTAGGAAAAATAGGCTTTTTCATGGGCAATAATTTACATGCAAGCCTTGATTTTATAGGCATCGATTTAAAAACATTAAGCCTGAAACAGATTTTAGGCGCTTTGTTTTCTATTTTTGCCTGGGCAATGGGTGTTCCCGGAAAAGATGTCAGAACAGTAGGCTCGTTAATGGGAACCAAAATGGTGCTGAACGAGTTTGTTGCTTACCTTGACCTGATTAAAATTAAAGCCAGCTTAACACCTAAAGCCTTGTTAATAGCGAGTTTTGCGCTTTGCGGATTTGCAAACTTCAGTTCTATAGCCATACAAGTTGGTGGTATAGGCGAGTTAGCCCCTGCACGCCGCCACGATCTGGCTAAATTAGGAATGAAGGCTTTGATCTGTGGAACGCTGGCTTCTTATTTATCCGCCACGATTGCCGGTATTTTAATGTAAGATTTAGGTTGATAAAAGAAGCATTGCTGTTATTTTGAACAAAGTGAGAAATCTTCTTTTAAAGTAGCACATCTTTCGCTTTGATGAAGATCCCTCCTATCGTCGGGATGACAAAACGAAAATGACAGATCATAAAAAAAGCTTCCGTTTCGGGAAGCTTCTTTTATCGCCTAAAAATTTATATTATAATTTACCTGCCTTTCATTTCTACATATTCCCGGAAGGTAGAACCTGTATAAACCTGACGCGGACGGCCAATTGGTTCTTTGTTCACCTTCATTTCTTTCCATTGGGCTATCCATCCCGGTAAACGGCCTAAAGCAAATAATACGGTAAACATTTCTGTCGGGAAACCTAAAGCGCGATAAATAATACCGGAGTAAAAATCAACATTCGGATACAACTTGCGCTGTACAAAATACTCGTCTTTTAAAGCTACTTCTTCCAGTTGTTTGGCTATTGCCAGGACCGGGTCGTTCACGCCTAATTTTTCCAACACATCATCGCATGCTTTTTTTATGATTTTGGCACGGGGATCAAAGTTTTTATAAACGCGATGGCCAAAACCCATTAAACGGAAAGAGTCATTTTTATCTTTTGCTTTGGCAATCCATTTTTGTGTATCGCCGCCATCATTTTTGATTTGCTCCAGCATTTCAATCACCGCCTGGTTTGCGCCGCCATGAAGCGGGCCCCACAAAGCAGAAATTCCGGCAGAAATAGAAGCATATAAATTACAATCCGAAGAACCAACGATACGAACGGTTGAAGTAGAACAGTTTTGCTCATGGTCTGCATGTAAAATAAGCAGTTTGTTCATTACATCAACCAAAACCGGGTCAACAGCTACTTCTTCTGTACGCTGGCCAAAAGTCATGTGCAAAAAGTTGCTTACATAATCATATTTATTCTGCGGATAAATAACCGGATGGCCAAATGATTTCTTGTATATCCAGGAAACAATCGTACTCATTTTAGCCAGCATTTTAATGATGGTTAAATTGATCTCCTCCTCGGTTTGGTTATTTTTTAATGATTCTGGATAGAAAGCAGAAAGGGAACAAACCAATGACCCTAATTGCCCCATGGGATGGGAATGACTGGGAAAACCATCAAAAAACTTCTTCATATCTTCATGAACAAGTGTATGATGACTAATTTCATGCTCAAAATCAGCAATTTGTTTTTCGGTTGGCAGTTCTCCATAAATCAATAAAAAAGCAACTTCCATAAAAGTTGATTTTTCTGCCAATTGCTCAATTGAATAACCCCGGTACCTTAAAATGCCTTGTTCTCCATCCAAAAAAGTAATGGCACTTTTTGTTGCACCTGTATTTTTGTAGCCAGTATCTAAAGTAATATAACCGGTTAAATCACGAAGTTTAGCAATATCAACTGCTTTTTCATTTTCTGTCCCTGTAATTACAGGCAAATCGTAGGTTTTATCTGAAAGCTTTATTTGTGCTGTTTCTGGCATGGAGATATAGGTTAAAGCTCAAAAGTAAATAAATCCGGCTACTTTTGATGTTTGCGTTATGATATTATTGTAAAATTTGAGTTTCAAACACTTTCAAATTTTCACCCTAATACTTCATAAACTACAACCGGCATTGCTTTGTTTTTTAAGTTTACTGAACCAATCTTTTGAAATTTAAATGATCCTTGAACCTGTTCATAAACTTGTTCGTTCACCAGGACCTGGCTTGGTTTTCCAACAGACTGCAGCCGTTGGGCAGTATTTACAGCATCGCCAATAACGGTATAATCAAGCCGCTTCAAGGAAACAGAACCGATATTACCGGAAACAACTTCACCCGAATTAATACCAATGGAAATTTCGAGCTTAAATATTTTGTTTCCTGCTTTTATTTCTTCAATTGTACCAATTTCCTTTTTTACCCATAAAGCAGCATGAATAGCGCGTTCCAGATGGTTGTTACCTCTAAAAACGGCCATTACTGCGTCACCAATAAATTTATCGATGTGGCCTCCCTGCGCAATAATTTCTTTTACAATTTTATCAAACAGGCTGTTTAACAAATTCACTACTGTATTTGCCGGAAATTGTTCTGTTATAGCTGTAAAACTGCAAACATCAATAAAAATGATGGTGGCTTCCAGCGCTTCATTTCTCATAAGGTCGTTTTCAAACTCCTTATGTGTCATAAAGTTTAGTACGTTCTCATCAACATACATTTTTAAAATATCGTTTTCCTTAATTGCCCTTAATGTTTGCTGTAATTGTTTAACATGTCGGATCGTTTTTTCCATCGTGAGGTCCAGATCCTCAAAATCAACCGGCTTACAAACAAAATCAAAAGCACCCCTGTTCATTGCCGTCCTGATGTTTGCCATATCTCCATAAGCCGAAACCATTACTGCTTTTATAACAGGGTTTATTTCTGTAAGCTTACTCAATAAGGTTAAACCATCCATTACCGGCATGTTAATATCACTTAAAATTATATCTAAATCCGGGTGCTGCTGCAATTTTTCTAATGCTTCGGCACCATTTTGTGCAAATACAAATTCATAAACATTTTCTCTGATTTTTCGCCGGAACTTTTGCTTAACCAAGAGTTCCAGATCGGCTTCATCATCCACTACTAAAATTTTAGCCATTATGAAACAAAGGTTTTTAGTTTTTCTTTTAGACTATTAAAATCTACTGGTTTGGTTAAAAAATCGTTAGCACCATTTTGCATAGCCTGCTGATAGTTTTCCTGATCGCCATAAGCCGTAATCATCATGACATAAGGAGGGGCTGAAAGATGTTCATGCCTGATCTCTTTCAGCAAATCCAGGCCACTCATTCCAGGCATATTGATGTCAGATAAAATCAGTACAATTTCAGAACCATCCCGGTGTAGGTAATTCAAAGCTTCTTCGCCGGAAAGGGCAAAGCTGAATTCGACTTCTCTGTTTTTAATTTCTTTACGGAAACGCTGCATAAAAAGCGGTTGTACATCCGGCTCGTCATCCACTACTAATACTTTCATATAACTGTTTAAATATAATTAATAGTTAAGTGCGCAAAGGCAAATTAATAATAAATTCAGAACCTACACCTTCTTTGCTGTTAATATTTATACTTCCACTATGTCCTTTTACCACAATATCATAACTTAAACTTAAGCCCAGTCCTGTTCCTTCACCTGTTGGTTTTGTAGTGAAAAAAGGTTGTAATATCTTATCTTGAATTTCTTCCGGAATGCCCATCCCATTGTCTTTTACTTTGATCTCTAAAAAAGTATCGGTAAAAGAAGTACTCACCGTAACCTCCGGTTTGTAAGCTGCCCCTGCTGTTTTTTGCTTCTGCTGGGTAGCATAAAAAGCATTGTTAAAAAGGTTAAGCAAAACCCTTCCAATATCTTGCGGAACAATGTTTATTTTAGGAAGATTTTCCGCGAAATGTGTAGTCATTGTAGCGTTAAAGGTTTTGTCTTTAGCCCGCAAACCATGGTAGCTTAACCGCAGATATTCATCTGCTAAATTATTAATATCTGTTAGCTGCCGCTCGCCGCTGTTATTGCGCGAGTGTTGCAGCATGCCTTTTACAATGCCGTCTGCACGTTTTCCGTGGTGCCGTATCTTTTCCAGGTTTTGTTTGATATCAGCAGCTATGGCTGATGCTTCTTTTACATCACCTTTTTCCAGTTCTTCTTCCATTTCATCCACCAGTTCTGCGCTTACTTCCGAGAAGTTGTTGACGAAGTTTAATGGGTTTTGGATTTCATGCGCAATTCCTGCTGTCAGTTCGCCTAAAGAAGCCAATTTTTCGGATTGGATGAGTTGGTCTTGTGTTGTCCGCAGTTCTGCCAGCGCATGTTGTAATTCTTCTTTTTGCTGCTGCAAAGCTGCCGTACGCTCCTTTACCATTGCTTCCAGTTCCACCTTTCGCGCTGCTATTGCCCGGTTCAGTTCCTCTTCCTGCCGTCTTTTTTCCCGTTCCTTCTCCATCGCTTTCTGCTGGCGGTTAGAAGTGAACCAGGAAGCAAAAATCCATACAATAGCAAATGCTTGGGCCGTTCCCACATAGCCACTCCACTTATTATCAAATTCGGAACTAAAGAGTGTTAAACCATTTTTTATCAGCGATACCACTACATAAGGCACGATGGAAAGACCAAAAGCCTTAACCGGGTGCAATTGCTCTTCCTGATAAATAATACCAACAATGGCCAAGAGTATAAAATCCCAAATCCAATCAAAAATATGTTCGTGACGAAAAATGATCTGGATGATGAATATAAAAACAATAGCAGAATTACTTCCATTAGCCCACTGGTCCCACTTTTTAGGATGATTAAAAGTTTTCAAAGTATTTCGGATACTCCGAACAAGCAGGACAGCAATCAAAAAAGGCACTATAGACATAAAAATAAAATTGGAGTTTAGGTAATGCTTCTTTTACCGCAATAAAAACAGTACCGTTAATATAATAAAGATAGCTTGTAAAACCTTATACATCAATCCGTGATTTTTTTAGTTATGAAAAAAGCAGGGTTTTGCAAACCAAAAACAATTATGTATAAAAAGAATTGTTATTTGTACATTTGCGCCCTTAAATTTATTACGTTAAATCATGAAATTATCTCAGTTTAAGTTCAATTTACCAGAATCATTAATTGCACATACACCATCAGAAAAGCGGGATGAAGCCAGGTTAATGGTATTGCACCGCGATTCGGGCAAAATAGAACATAAAATTTTTAAGGATATTTTGGATTATTTTGATGATAAAGACGTAATGATCCTGAACAACACCAAAGTTTTCCCAGCCCGTTTATATGGCAATAAAGAAAAAACCGGTGCTACTATCGAAGTTTTTTTACTGCGTGAGCTAAACAAAGAGCTTCGTTTATGGGATGTTTTGGTTGATCCGGCCCGTAAAATCCGCGTAGGAAACAAATTGTATTTTGGTGATGATGACCTTTTAATTGCCGAAGTTGTTGATAATACTACTTCCCGCGGCCGTACCATTCGGTTTTTATTTGACGGAACGGATGAAGAATTCAGAAAAAATGTAGAAATTTTAGGCGAAACGCCGCTTCCAAAATACATCAAACGTAAAGCAACTGCAGAAGATAAAGAGCGTTACCAAACTATTTTTGCTAAAAATGAAGGCGCTGTTGCTGCGCCGACTGCCGGTTTACATTTCAGCCGTGAATTGATGAAACGCCTGGAACTAAAAGGTGTAGAATTTGCAGAAGTAACTTTGCATGTTGGCCTGGGTACTTTCCGCCCGGTTGAGGTAGAAGATTTGACCAAACATAAAATGGATTCGGAGCAGTTTATTATAGAGCAAAAACAAGCTGATATTGTAAACCGCGGCATCGAAGCAAAAAAACGCATTTGTGCGGTTGGCACAACTTCTATGCGTGCCATTGAATCAGCCGTTTCGGCCAATCATACTTTAAAAGCAGCCAACGACTGGACCAGCAAATTCATTTTTCCGCCGTATGATTTTAGCATTGCCAATTGCATGATCACTAATTTTCATACGCCAGAATCTACTTTGCTAATGATGGTTTCTGCCTTTGGCGGTTACGAAAACGTAATGAATGCTTACGAAGTGGCCGTAAAAGAAAAATATCGTTTTTACAGTTATGGTGATGCCATGCTGATTATCTAAATGCTTCTTTTAGCACCTAAAAATTGCAG
Organism: Mucilaginibacter arboris; assembly: GCF_009754915.1. Taxonomy (GTDB): domain Bacteria; phylum Bacteroidota; class Bacteroidia; order Sphingobacteriales; family Sphingobacteriaceae; genus Mucilaginibacter_A; species Mucilaginibacter_A arboris. Next base: position 101,956 of record NZ_WPIK01000006.1, read on the forward strand.
GCCGTTATTAGTTCTATGAAATTTTTTGCAGTAATAGTAGCAGGAGGTTCCGGAACGAGGATGAATGCACAGCTTCCTAAACAATTTATGTTGCTGGCCGGGAAGCCTGTTATTATGCACACCATAACAGCTTTTTCTGCTTCTGCGGAAAAACCGGAGATTATGGTTGTGTTGAATAAACAGCAATTTAGTTTCTGGGAACAACTGTGTGCAGAGCACCAGTTTACTGTTCCGCATACTTTAATTGCAGGCGGAAATACCAGGTTTCAGAGTGTAAAAAATGCTATCGATACAATTAACGAAACGTCTGTTATTGCCATTCATGATGCTGTGCGCCCATTAATCAGTACAGCAATTATCTCAAAAGCATATCAGCAGGCATTAACTGAAGGAAATTCAGTGGTTGCCGTTCCCAGTAAAGATTCTGTACGCTGGCAAAAAGCAAATGGTGTTTCGCAAAATTTAAACAGAAACGAAGTATTTTTGGTACAAACACCGCAAACCTTTCAATCTGAAATGATAAAAAAGGCCTATCAGCAGGAATACAAAGAGGAATTTACAGATGATGCAAGTGTGGCAGAAAGTTTTGGTATAAGGATTAACTTGTTACCGGGAGACCCTGATAATTTTAAAATAACTTTCCCTGCCGATTTACTGATGGCAGAATTGATTTTAAATGAAAAGAGCCGCTAAATACGGCTCTTTTCATTTTATTTAAAAAATATTATGCCCTTCTTATTACCTTTAAAAGGATTATAATAACAGCAATAACAAGTAATACGTGAATTATTCCTCCGTCTCCAAAAGTCCCCAACCCGTGGAACAAGAAGCCGATTACCCATAAAATAATTAAAATTACGGCGATAAGGTACAGTAGATTTCCCATTGTTTTTAAGTTTTAGTTTAGTGTTTTAGTAGATTTTAAACATCTAAAAGCTAAAATTGTTCCAGAAATCAACTTCAGGCAATAATAGTTAAAAAGAGAAGTTATATGCCATCTATCCTAACTAGAAACTATAACCCGTAACCATTTTCACTAATAATTCTAATACTCGTCTTCGTTAAAAAAGAAATCGTCTTTTGTCGGGTAATCAGGCCAGATTTCTTCTATATTTTCATAAGGCTCGCCATCATCTTCCAAAGCCTGTAAATTCTCAATTACCTCAACCGGCGCTCCTGATCGTATTGCATAATCAATCAGCTCATCTTTAGTTGCCGGCCATGGTGCATCTTCTAAATGTGATGCTAATTCTAATGTCCAATACATAATAATTCTATTATTTAAAAAGTTCGCAAAAGTATAATATTTTAAAATGATTATTAAAATTTTTTAGCAGATTAATTCCTCGGGTTCCACAGGCTTTCTGCTATATTTTGATCATAACCAATCTTTCTTGCCAGCACGAACAAGTAATCACTCAATCTGTTCAGGTAAACTTTCACTTTTTCTTCTACAAAACTACTTTCTGACAACTGTATGGTAATTCTTTCTGCACGCCGGCAAACGCATCTGGCCAAATGACAAAACGAAATGGCATTATTACCGCCAGGCAGGATAAAATGTTTCAATCCGGGCAAAGTTGCTTCCATTCTGTCTATTTCTGTTTCCAGCAATTCAATGTCATCAAGTTTAAGATCAGGGATTTTCATTTTGGATTTTTCAGGGTCAGCAGCTAAGGAAGAACCAATCGTAAACAATCTGTCTTGTATTTCTTTAAGCATCAACTGCTCCTTTTCATCCAATTCCTGACCGCGGATCAAGCCGATATAACTGTTCAGTTCATCAACCGTACCGTAACTTTCAATCCGCAGGTGATACTTTGGGACACGCGTTCCGCCAATTAAGGAAGTATAACCATCATCGCCCGTTTTGGTATAAAGTTTCATGCTGATACAATTAATTTTGCTTTAGTTTGTTTAGGTAGAAAAATTGCCGGTAAAAGAAGCATTACAATAATTAAGTTTTATAAATATCTTGGATGCTTCTTTTATCCCTATAAAATAATGAAAAGATTGCTCATTTTAAGTGCTTTTGTCCTGACTAATACCTTATTTACCGGTTTTAAAAACCCGGTTGTTGTTCCTGCAAAAATATCATTTGCTGCCAATACGCCTTTAAATATTTTTTTTGCGGAGAAGATTTTTAATGATTTTTTTCCGATGCGTAACAAGTTTTATACTTATCCATCATTTTTAAAAGCTGTAAAAGAGTTATCCGCAGTAAAAATCAAGGTAGAAAAAAGAGATGTATGGATGTATAAAATTACGCGTACAGATTTAACAACCGGTAAATCAACTGTAGTGAGGCAGGATGCCGACTGGAACGAAGCCTGGGCACAGCAAAAAAAATACACTTCTTTTACCGTTAATTTTAGCGCTTTCTGTTCAGAAAAAAGCCCGGAAACCAATAAAAAAGAGCTGGCTGCTTTTTTAGCCCAGTGCGCACACGAAACGCGCGGCGGCGAAGATGGCAAATACAATGACGGCCTGATGTTTTTGCATGAACTGAATACCAAACTAACTTATACCAGTCCGAATAATGTTTATCCTGCTGTTCCAGGAAAGAAATATTATGGCCGCGGCCCCTTGCAACTAAGCTACAACGGCAACTATGGTTTTGCCAGCGATTGTATTTTTGGGGATAAAAACAAGCTGTTGCAAAACCCGGACCTGGTAACAGCCGATGCGGTGACGGCTTTTAAAACAGCTATCTATTTCTGGATGATGCCGCAAAATGCAAAACCTGCTGCGCATGATGTTATGGCCGGAAACTGGCAGCCAACAGAAGCTGATAAAGCAGCAGGACGTGTTGCAGGTTTTGGCATGACAACCAACATCATCAACGGTGGCATTGAATGCAACAAAGGAGATAAAAACTTCGATATGAACGACCGCATTGGTTTTTACCAGCTTTTTTTAAAAAAGTTACAAGTTGCTGATACTAACTGTGCTTGTTCCTGTGGGAAAATGCAGCCGTATCCGTGAGAGAAAGCTTTGAGGTATGAGGTTGCAACTGATTGTTGATACCTCACACCTGATACCTGTTTCACTTCTCAATCACTTTTGGTATTTTAAAATAATCTGCATCATGGTCTGGTGCATTTTGTAAGGCTTCTTCGTGCGTAATTACTTCTTTTACCACATCATTTCTGGTAATGTTTACGCCGGCACTCATGTAAACTAAAGGTTCAACGCCGGTTGTGTCCAGCTCATTCAGCTTCTCCATAAAAGAAAGGATCTTGCTAAGGTCTTTGATAACGTTTTCTTTCTCTTCCGGTGCAATTTCCAACCGTGCCAGTTTCGCAATTTTATCTACTGTATTCGTGTCTATCTTCATATTCCTTCAGTTTTTGGTTGATAATGCGGAAAACCTTATCGCGTAAAGCATCTGCATCTGTAAGTTTCAAACCTACAGTTTCTATTGGTTTGTGAATGTAAATATTGCAAATTCCTGTCCGGCTGCCATACTTTAAACCATCGTCCCACAATATTTTCCAGGTGTTAAAAGAAGTAACCGGAATAATGGCCGTTTGTTGTTCAATAGCCAGCCGAAATGGCCCGTTCTTAAATTCCTGTAATTGCGGCGGATAAATATCTGCAATTTTACCTTCAGGAAAGATAATCATCGTAATTCCGTTTTTCAGATATTTAGAAACCCTTTTAAAAGCCCGGAAAGCCGCCATATTACTATCGCGTTTAACCGGGATATCAATCGTTTTAAAAAATAATCTGGTAGTTGGGTTTTGCAGCAACTCCTCCTTCCCCATAAAACTAAAATTATTTTTGGTGAGGATAGTTACCCAGGAAACATCCAGGTTAGAAGTATGGTTCGGGCAAATGATATAGGTTTTTTTCCAGTCAACCGGCACCTCATACTCAAAGCTGTAAAAAATACCGCTAATTCCCGAACTCAATTTTGCCCAAAGCCTGCGTAACTTGTTTAAGGTTGGATAGCGGCTTTCCTTACGGGAGAAATAATAAAAAAAAGGATAAAAAAAGAGGTATAAAAGAAGCACGCAAAACATATAAAAATAAGTGTGCAGCTTCCTGATCGATAATTTCATCAGCATCAAAAATATAAAAATTCCTTACTTTCGCCACCTATGGAAACTGTTCTTAGCGGCATACGCTCTACCGGAAAATTGCACCTGGGCAATTATTACGGAGCCGTACAAAATTTCGTGAAGATGCAGCACGAATACAACTGTTTTTTCTTTATTGCCGATCTGCATTCGTTAACTACGCATCCAACACCTGCCAATTTACATAGCAATGTAAAACAGGTTTTGGTAGAATACCTGGCAGCAGGGATTGACCCGGAAAAAGCAACAATTTATGTACAATCTGAAGTGCCGGAAGTTGCAGAACTGTATCTGTACCTCAACATGAATGCGTATTTGGGCGAACTGGAGCGCGGTGCTTCTTTTAAGGATAAAATTCGTGCGCAGCCCGAAAATGTAAATGCTGGTTTATTAACTTACCCGGTTTTAATGGCTGCGGATATTTTAATTCATCGGGCAACTAAAGTTCCGGTTGGGAAAGACCAGGAGCAGCACCTGGAAATGGCGCGCACTTTTGGCAACCGTTTTAACCGTTTGTACCAGCACGAATATTTTCCGGAACCTTACGCGTTCAACTTTAGCGAAAATTTAGTTAAAATTCCGGGGTTGGATGGAAAAGGGAAAATGGGAAAATCTGAAGGCGAAGGAAATGCCGTGTTTTTATCAGATCCGCCGGAAGCAATCCGTAAAAAAGTAATGCGTGCGGTTACAGATAGTGGCCCGACTGAAGAAAATCAACCTAAACCAACCGAAATACAAAACCTGTTTGATTTGATGCAAGTAGTTTCTTCTGCGGATACTGTAGCACATTTTAATAATTTGTACAACAAATGCCAGATCCGGTACGGCGATTTTAAAAAGCAGTTGGCAGAAGATATGATCGTTGCAACTGCGCCAATTCGCGAACGGATTGAAGATATTGCTAAAGATGAGGCTTACTTGCGGCAAGTAAGCCGTTATGGTGCCGTAAAAGCACGCGAAAGCGCGCAAAAAACCATTAAAGAAGTAAGGGAAATTATTGGTTTTAAGAAATTTTGATTTAGAAAGGTTCATGGAAGATAGTTCATCGTTCATAGCTCTCAACCAAAACCCAATCGCAATTGCTTTACCATGAACTATTAACTAAAAACTATCAACCCAAATGCACATTGCCGTTGTTGGAAATATTGGAGCCGGAAAAACCACATTAACCGAATTATTAGCAAAGAATTATGGCTGGCTGCCGCAGTACGAATCTGTAGAAAACAATCCGTATTTGGAAGATTTTTACAGCGACATGAAACGCTGGAGTTTTAACTTGCAGATTTTCTTTTTAAACAGCCGCTTTCAGCAAATTATGGAAATCCAGAAAAGTAACGTCAATATTATCCAGGACCGGACAATTTATGAAGATGCTTTCATTTTTGCGGCCAACCTGCGTGATATGGATTTAATGACGGAAAGGGATTACGAAAACTACCGCAAGATTTTTGATAACATTACCTCTTTTATCAAACCTCCTGATTTGTTGATTTACCTGAAAGCTTCGGTTCCAACTTTGGTAAACAATATTCAGCGCCGTGGCCGGGAATACGAAATTGGCATCCGCCTGGATTATCTTTCTAAGTTGAACGAAAAATATACCAAATGGATCCAAGGCTATAAAAGCGGCAAGTTGTTAATACTGGATAAAGACAAATTAGATTTTGCCAACAATACGGAAGACTTAGGTTCTGTAATTGAAAAAATTGAAGTTGAAATAAATGGGCTGTTTTAGTTGTTAATCAGCATTACTGGTTTCAACTAAATTTATACGATGCTTCTTTTACCGGCAATAATCCTTCAACAAGCTCGGGATGGCAAATACAGAACTTACAACTGAAAACTCCAGAACTGAACCAATGAAAATTCTCGGCATCATTCCGGCCCGCTACGCTTCTACCCGCTTTCCTGCTAAAGCAATAGTTGATATTGCCGGAAAAAGCATGGTTCAAAGAGTTTACGAACAAGCTAAAAAATGTACTATTTTAAATGAAGTGATTATTGCTACCGATGAGCAGCAGATTTTAGAACATGTACAGCAATTTGGCGGCAAAGCTGTAATGACTTCGCTGTATCATCAGAGCGGTACAGATCGTTGTGCCGAAGTTTCTGCTGCTTTTCCTGAGTTTGATGTGGTAATTAATATTCAGGGCGATGAACCTTTTATCAACCCGGAACAAATTACCAAAGTTGCTGCTTGTTTTATCGATAAAAAAACAGAGCTGGCTACTTTAGTAAAAAAAATTGAGCAGGACGAGGAACTTCATAATCCCAATACACCAAAAGTTGTTTTAAACAACCGTTCTGAAGCTATATATTTTTCGCGTTCGGTTATTCCGTACATCCGCGGACAGCAGTTGCAAAACTGGTTGCAGCATCATACCTTTTATAAGCATATCGGTATTTATGGTTACCGTGCTGATATTTTGCAGGAAATTACCAAACTGCCTGTTTCAACCTTAGAAAAAGCAGAAAGTTTAGAGCAACTGCGTTGGATAGAGAACGGCTATCGAATTAAAGTTGCCGAAACCGAACTGGAAACATTAGCAGTTGATACGCCGGCAGATCTGGAAAACGTACTGAAAAAGTATTCTGCAGACAGCCAATAAACTAAATACTGTTCATCGTTCCAATCGAATCGTTAATGCAGTTGTTTAAATCAGCAACGCTATCGTAAAAACCATGACTGCTGGCCGTATCATCGTGCACATCCACATCGTGTGTTTCAGGTATTGTTTTTTTATGATGGGAAGCGGCAAGGGCTTTAAATCTATCAGCATTAAAAGCAAGCAACCGGGTTAATATTGCTTCAAACTCCTGGTTATATTGTTTAAGCAGTGCGGCACTTTCGCTATCATATACTTTTAATGCAGCAACTTTGGTATGCAATACAGATAATTCTTTTAATAATTCGGTTTTCATAATAATTTAGGTTGGTGACCAAATATAAAATTTAATCTGGAAATATAACTACTGTTTAACAGATATGTTTACTCTTTTTGCCTACAAAATTGATAGTGACCAACAAAAAGGAAGTTATGTTTTCAATTTGTTTATAATTAAAACCTTTGAAATTCATTTCCTAATAATTAAAACGTATTGCTGTAATTATTGTTGAAGTAGTAAGTGTCAGAATTAATCATTCACTTCCTACTAAATTATCATTCACGTCCTACTAAATTAAAAACGTATGTTTTATCATGTAAAAGAACTTCAGTTTAATGCCAGGGTATCAAAACCTGATCCACGTTTCGCACGCTTGCTGTTAGAACAATTTGGCGGCAGCAATGGCGAATTAAAAGCTGCCATGCAATATTTCACACAGGCTTTTACCTGTAAACAACCTTACCCGGACAAGTATGATCTGTTGATGGATATTGCCACAGAAGAATTTAGTCACCTTGAAATTGTTGGTGCAACTATCCAAATGTTATTAGGCGGTGTAAACGGCGAGTTAAAAAATGCGGTAGAAGAATCAGAAATCATGAAATTGATGGATGGCAAAGCTGCAAAAGAAGATTTTATGCACGAAGCTATGTTTAACCCGCAATTTACAGTTTTAAGCGGCGGCGGCCCAACTTTAACGGATAGCAACGGCAATCCCTGGACAGCTGCTTACGTAACTGCCAACGGCGACCTGACTGTTGATTTACGTTCTAATATTGCATCAGAATCCCGTGCAAAAATTGTGTATGAGTATCTGATGAAATTTACTGACGATCCTTACGTTAAAGAAACGTTACGTTTTTTAATGACACGGGAAGTAACCCATTACCAGCAATTTGAAGCTGCATTAAATACCATCCAGCCTAATTTCCCTCCGGGTATTTTGCAAGGCGATCCAAGACATAGCAATACCTATTATAACATGTCTAACGGTGCAGATGCAACTGGCCCGTGGAATGAAGGTAAAAGCTCTCAATTAGGAGAAACCTGGCAATACATTGCTGATCCGTTAGCATTTGTACAGGAAACAAGCGGATTGCAAGGGTTAAAACCAAAAGGAACAGACCGTACAGAAAAATCAGTAGAGAAAATGAACAAAGCGTTAAGCGAAGAACGAAGCGATGAAGTTAAAAGTGCTGTTCCAACAGGTGAAAACCAATGGAGCACTTATCCTGATTCTAAGTAGTTTTGTTGATGTCTTTGCAATTAGAACAAAACATCAATTTTTTACCCGTAAAAGAAGCGGACCGGTTAGTTATAGAATACTATACCGATCCGCTTTGTTGCTGGAGCTGGGCATTCGAGCAGCATTGGCAAAGGTTGTTAAAAGAATTTTCTGCTGTTATTACTTATGCTTATTGTATGGGCGGATTGATTCCTGATTGGAAAAATTACCAGGACCCCATGAATGATATTAGCCGGCCGGCACAATTAGGGCCACTATGGATGGAAGCCGCACAAATTACAGATGCCGTAATTGATCCGCAGATATGGGTAGAAGATCCTCCAACTTCTTCCTATCCGGCTTGTATTGCTGTAAAAAGTGCAGAAATGCAATCTAAAGAAGCTGGCGAAAAATATTTGTTTAAGCTTCGTGAAGCCGTAATGGTACACAAACAAAATATTGCACAGCCGGAAGTATTAGCAGCAATAGCCCAAAAATTTTCTAAAGAAAACCCTGGCCTTTTAGACTACAATCAGTTTTTAGAAGATATCAGCAGTGAAAAAAGCCTGGAACTGTTCAGAAATGATCTGCAAAAAGTCCGTTATAACCGTATTGGCCGCTTTCCTACCTTAACCCTTCATAAACCTGGCCAATCCGGAATTATGATAACAGGTTACCGCCCTTACGAAGTCCTGCTTCAGGCAATTCAGGTAATTGCTCCCGAAATACTGGGCAATACTGCTGAACAGAAAGGATAAATTTACCTGTTCAAATGGCTTCAAATATTAAAAAAGGGTTATTTTCTCCAAATAATTTATCTTCATCAATAATTGCTACTGTCACAGGGATATAAGTTTCAGGCATTTAATTCAGCCTCCTGTTAAATAACGACGTTTCTTTTACAATCAGTTCAAATACTAATTCCTACAATTGCATATTTAAATCCTACTGGCTAAAACCATTGGGATACTACTTATGGATCAGGAATTTTACCAGCATTTATTGGATAAAAAGCAGCAGATGGAAACTGTTCCATCTAACGAAGAAATTGCTTTATGGGCTTTGAAAGTAATTGGTTTGCTTTATCCGGAAAGGGCAAAATTATCGTTTACAACAATTAGTGAGCTAAAAGAAGCATTTGCATTTTTAAAAAATGAGCTCTATACAATTATGGAAGCAACAGGTGCCTGCCACAATTGTGATAATAACCAGCTATCAGAAACCTTTTTTGCGCAACTACCAGAACTTTACCGGGTGCTGAATACAGACGTAAAGGCTATTTTTAATGGTGACCCGGCTGCAAAAAGTGAGTTTGAAGTAGTGCGGACTTATCCCGGTTTTTATGCCATTTCTTTTTATCGTATTGCACACGCTTTGCTCAAAACCAATGTCCCGCTTTTGCCCCGCATTTTAACAGAATATGCCCATTCTAAAACTGGCATTGATATTCATCCTGCAGCTAACATTGGTGAGCATTTGCACATTGACCATGGAACAGGTACCGTAATTGGAGAAACCTGTACCATTGGCAATCATGTAAAATTATACCAGGGCGTAACGTTGGGCGCCATGAGCGTAGACAAAACAATGGCTAATATTAAACGGCACCCAACGGTAGAAGACGGTGTGGTTATTTATTCGGGCGCAACTATTTTAGGCGGAGATACGGTTATTGGCGCAAACAGCATTATCGGCGGAAATGTTTGGTTGACAAAAAGCGTCCCTCCGGGTTCTGTGGTTTACCATAAACCCAATATCGAAGTAATTGAAGGAAAAATTAACAGTTAAAAGAAGCATTATGGCAGGAATTATTGATCTGATAGGAAATACACCTTTAGTAGAAATTACGAAGTTAAACCCAAACCCAAACGTTAAAATTTATGCAAAACTGGAAGGCAATAATCCGGGCGGCAGTGTAAAAGACAGGGCTGCTTTAAACATGATCAGAAGTGCATTAGATCGTGGAGAAATTAAAGCCGGTACCAAATTAATCGAAGCAACGAGCGGCAACACTGGAATTGCTTTAGCCATGATTGCAAGATTATTTGATCTGGAAATTGAACTGGTAATGCCATCCAATTCTACTAAAGAAAGGGTGTTAACGATGGAAGCCTTCGGGGCAAAAGTTACTTTACTGGAAGGGATTGAAGCTTGCCGTGATTATGCAGTAGAAAAAGCAGCAAAAGGAGATTACTTTTTGTTGAACCAGTTTGCCAACAAGGATAATTATTTAGCTCATTATAAAACTACCGGACCGGAAATCTGGCGCGATACCAATGGCAGCATCACTCATTTTGTTAGTGCTATGGGCACAACAGGTTCTATTATGGGCAATTCTATGTTTTTGAAGGAGAAAAACCCGAATATTCAAATTATTGGTTGCCAGCCAACAGAAGAATCTTCCATCCCGGGAATACGCCGCTGGCCTGCTGCTTATCTCCCACAAATTTTTGATCCGAAACGAGTTGACCGCATTATGGATGTTTCTCAGGCTGAAGCAACAGCAATGACACGAAAATTAGCTCGTACAGAAGGCGTTTTTGCAGGAATGAGCAGCGGGGGCGCGTTATCAGCAGCAGTTAAAGTTGCGCAGGAATTAGAAAGCGGTGTAATTGTATTTATTGCTTGCGACCGCGGCGACCGTTATTTAAGCAGCGATCTGTTTGGATGAAGTTAAGTTGCGGGTTGCCTGTTCTAAGTTTCCGGTTCTAAGTTTAGCTTAAAACTTTTATACTTCTTTTATCAACCTAAAATTGATACCTGTAAATAAGGGGTTAAAACCGGCAACCCACAACTTAAAACTGATAACAGACTAAGAAACCTTACTTTTCAAATCTGCGGCTTTATCAGCAGCTTCGCTTACTTTTTCGTCTTTCCAATCTTTGGCATCACCTAATTTAGAAGAGATCAGGCTGGCAAGATCATCTAATTTAGATGAAATTTTATCGCCAAGCGTTTCTTTTAACTCGCTTGCTTCATCCATCAGTCCGGAAAATTTGTCTTTTACTTTATCACCAAAATCAGAAGCTGCATCAGCAACTGCTTCCTGTGTATCGTCTCCGCTTTGCGGTGCTAATAAAATACCCGCTAAAACGCCTGCTGCAACGCCGATTAATATACCGGCAATTAATTTTGATTCGCTTTTCATTGTTATTATTTTAAGGGTTAAGTAAATTTTTGACCGGTTTCTGATCTTACATCTATTGAATTAACAATTTTAAAACCAAAAACCGAACAATGCAGCAACATAAAGCTTTTATTTATGTTTCGATAGAAATGCTGTTTTTAAGGCAGTAAAAGAAGCATTAAGAAGTTTAACTGTTATAAACGTTTATCATACAAGCGTATAATTTATTTAATCAAACGATTAACTTCTTCCATCTTTCTATATTTGCCTGCACATTTTATAAAAAACACAAAGCTTGTTTGTATTTCTATGTTAGATCATCAATTATTTAATTAAGAAAACTGCAAACAAAAAGGATAAAAATACTTTGAACAATCTTAATGAAGCCTGATTACAACAACGTACTGACAGAGGAAACAGCAAAGCCAAAATTACCATCGCGTTTTTCTGTTTTTTTTGAAGATATATACCTCGTTTATCGTTTTATCCTCCGTTTTTTTAAAGAAGCTTTTTTACCTCCTTACGAATTTAAAGAATTTGTAAGGCAATGCTATGAAGTTGGCTACAGGTCATTCCCGCTAATTACCTTAACTGGTTTTATTACCGGGCTTGTATTTACCAAACAATCGCGCCCTTCGCTGGCCGAATTTGGTGCAACCTCCTGGATACCTTCCTTAGTTTCTATCGCTATTTTTAGAGCATTGGCACCCTTAGTTACCGCACTAATTGCTGCCGGAAAAGTAGGTTCAAGCATTGGTGCAGAATTAGCTTCCATGAAAGTGACCGAACAAATTGATGCGATGGAAGTATCTGCAACGAAGCCTTTTAAGTTTTTGGTTTGTATGCGTGTGCTGGCAACAACTGTCAGCATCCCGATTTTGGTGATGTACACCGCACTGGTTTCGATGCTTGGTGCTTTTGTTAATGTTACTACCAATGAAGGCACCAGCTTTAAGGCTTTTTTTCAGGACGCTTTCGAGCCGCTTTCATTTCTTGATATCAATACTTCATTAGTTAAATCTATCGTATTTGGTTTTACCATCGGAATGGTAGGCTGCTATCAGGGCTTTAATTCTGATAAAGGAACAGAAGGAGTTGGTAAAGCAGCTAACTCTGCTGTAGTGTTAGGCATGTTTCTGGTTTTTGTGGAAGAGGTTGTAATTGTACAGATTTCCGGCTTTTTCCGGACATAATTTATAACTGATGGAAAAAGAAAAAGTATCCTTTATTGATCGAAGTAAATCAGTTATCGATATCAAAAACCTCGAAAAATCTTTTGGAGATTATGAGGTGCTCCGTGGGATTGATCTTGAAGTTTACCAGGGAGAAAACGTAGTTGTCTTGGGCCGGTCTGGAACTGGAAAGTCTGTTTTAATTAAAATAATTTCTGGTTTGTTAAAGCCTGATACCGGAACAGTAAATGTACTCGGACAAGATGTAAACAGTTTAAACCCGAAAGAATTAGAGAAACTACGCCTGCGGATTGGCTTTTCTTTTCAAAACAGTGCTTTATACGATAGTATGACGGTGCGCGGAAATTTAGAGTTTCCATTAGTACGCAACCAGCGAAATTTAACCAAAGCAGAAGTGAATGAACAGGTAGAATCAGTACTTGATGCTGTTGGTTTACTGCAAACCATCAATCAAATGCCTTCGGAACTTTCTGGTGGCCAGCGCAAACGTATCGGTATTGCCCGCACTTTAATTTTAAAGCCGGAAATTATGATGTACGATGAACCAACTGCAGGCCTTGATCCAATTACCTGTTTGGAAATAAATCACCTGATAAACGAAGTACAGCAGCGTTATCACACTTCTTCCATCATCATCACTCATGATTTAACCTGTGCAAAAATGACTGGTGATCGTGTTGCAATGCTTTTAGATGGAAAATTTATGCGGACAGGAACTTTTAAAGAAGTGTTTGATACAGATGATGAACGTGTAAAAACATTTTATACTTACAATTTTATTCAATAAACCATGCAGACAACAGAAACTAAACGAAACGTATTAGTCGGTCTATTTATATTTTTTGGCCTTTTAATTTTTATTGTAGGCATTTTTGTGTTGGGCGGACAACAGAAATCTTTTGTAAAAACACTTCGTGTAAATGCAATCTTTAATGATATCGGCGGGTTAAAACCAGGAAACAATGTTTGGTTTTCGGGTGTAAAAATCGGCACCGTTAAAACCATCAAATTTTTTGGAAGTTCACAGGTAGAAGTTTCTATGAGTATTGAAGAATCTGCACAAGGATATATACGTAAAGACGCCAGCGCAAAATTAAGTTCGGATGGATTAATCGGAAATAAAATCATTGTACTTTTTGGTGGAAACCCTAAAACAGCCGAAATTGAAGACGGTGACATTTTGCAGGTACAAAAAGACCTTTCGACAGATGACATTATGAAAACTTTTCAGGAAAACAATGAAAACCTAATTGGTATTACTTCCAACTTTAAAAAATTAAGTGGAGATATTGTAAAAGGAAAAGGGACGGCTGGCGCACTGCTGGCAGATTCTACCCTTGCAAACAGCTTTCGCGCTATTGTAATGAACCTGCAAAAAACCACACGCACTTCTGCTGCTTTAGCCGGACAGTTAGGCGTTTTTACTGCAAAGCTAAATACCAAAGGTGGTTTGGCAGATAAACTGATGACAGATACCAGTGTTTTTAATAAACTATCGGCCACAGCAGAACAGCTAAAAGAAACTGCTACAAAAGCAACAGTAATTACAGATAATTTAAGCAAGGCCAGCAACAAATTAAACAGTACCGATAACGCCATGGGATTATTGCTGAATGATCAAAAAACGGCAGATCAGGTTAAAACAACCATGGGTAATTTACAGGAAAGCTCTGTAAAACTAAATGAAGACCTCGAAGCTGTACAGCATAATTTTTTGCTTCGCGGATTTTTTAAGAAAAAAGAAAAAACAGAAGCAGCCACCGCGGCAACTCCAAAAACAAGCAACTGAGATACAGATACTGTTTTTATCAACTAAAAATCTTCAACAAAAATGCCAGTCAATTTTACCGGTATTTTTGTTTTGATATAATAACTGCAAAGGTTACAATGCTTCTTTTATCACCTAAATTCTTACATTTTATTTAGTGCTTCATCAACTTGCGCAGAATTCATTCCTGCTGTAAATCGAGGGCCATACAACAAGCGGACCAAGAAAGAATCGTAAGCGTCAAAATTTACAACATTGTTGCTTTGAGAATAAAAAATGCTGGTTGGGGTATTTTCCAGCGGATTAAAAAATCCAAAAAGCTTAATAATACTTCTGCGTAATGCATTACGAACATCACGTTGATCAGTAAAACTCGCAACAGTAATTAAATCTATTGCCTGATAAATTTCGCCTTTGTTATTAAACTTGTAATAAGTGCCGCCATATTTGCTGAACGATTGGGCAGTAACCGAAGGAACTTGCGTACCAAAATCATCCTTTCCGCCAAGAAAAACTGAAAAATTTACTTCATCATCATTTTTTGCACGCTCAATATCAAGATTAGTGAGCGTTTTAATTTGAGTAAATATGGAATCAATTTCGACAATAGAGTAAGCTCCTTTTGCACTATAAACTTTATAATGTATCGGCACCACCCATTTTTTAATAATTGGTATGCCAGCCTGATCTTTGGAAAGTGCTATTGTTTTAAAATTCTCTTTATCAACCAAACTCATTCGGTTTTGAGAGAAAGCAGAAAGCGTTACAAAAAAGGAAAGCATAAATAAAATTTTGGTTTTCATTTTTAAGTTTGATTATATGGAAATCGACTAATTGTGAGAGTATTTACTAAATAATGCTTCAAATTTAATTTATTTCAATTCACTTTATAAAAAGGAAATGTATCAGTATTTAGCTGTTGAATTATATGCATTAAATAGCTTCACTGCTTCAACCGCTTCTTTTACATCATGAACTCTTAACATATTTGCACCATTCATTAGCGCCATCGTATTCAAAACCGTCGTTCCGTTTAGCGCCGTTTCTGCCGTTCCGCCTAAAGTTTTATAGATCATTCCTTTACGGGAGATGCCGGCCAAAACGGGCAATTTCAGCAATTCAAATCCTTTTAATTGCTGCAACAATTCAAAACTTTGTGCAGGCGTTTTGGCAAAACCGAAACCCGGATCGAGGATTATATCGTGCACATGCAACTCCTTCAAACGGTAAACCTTCTCGGCAAAATAATCGAACACTTCAGTAAAAACATCTTCATAATGCGCCTTTTCTGCCATGTTTTGCGGCGTTCCTTTCATGTGCATCAAAATGTAAGGAACTTGTAAACGGGCAACAGTTTCAAACATTTCCGCATCTAATCCCCCGCCAGAAATATCGTTGATAATTCGTGCGCCAGCTTTAATCGCAGTTTCTGCAACTGTTGCCCTAAAAGTATCAACCGATAAAACTGCTTCCGGAAATTGCTTTACAACAGCTTCAATTACAGGCAACAAGCGGTCTGTTTCTTCCTGCGGAGAAATATCAGCAGCGCCGGGACGGGAAGAATATGCGCCGATATCCAGAAAAGCAGCACCTTCGTTTAACATTTTTTCTGCCATAAAAACAGCATCGCTGGTATTGGGCTTTCTGCTACCGGCAAAAAAAGAATCGGGCGTAACGTTAATAATACCCATCACCTTTGGTATATTTAGGTCGATGAGTTTGCCGCCCGTATTCAGCGTCGTCTTTTTCTGAAAAAATGTATCTTTAGCCATCTTAAAAACGGCATTTTTTAACAAGCCGTTCCGTTAAACAAATATCGAATTAAAATTGAACCTCCCTGTTTTGAACCGTACTGAAGCCGAATACAACGCCGTAATTAACGTTTGCAAAGAATTGTTTATCAAAAAAACGAAAGATTACGGCACGGCATGGCGCATCCTTCGCCCATCTTCTATTACCGATCAGATCTTTATCAAAGCACAACGCATCCGTACCCTAGAAGAAACCGGGATTAACAAAGTGGGCGACGGGATTATTGGCGAATACATTGGCATTGTAAATTATTGTGTGATTGCCATGATGCAATTAGAAAGCAGTTTGGAAACGCCGCTGGAAATGAATGTAGAAGAAGTAAGTTCTTTTTACGACCAGAAAATTAAGGAAACTTATGAACTGATGATGGACAAAAACCACGATTACGGCGAAGCTTGGCGCGACATGCGGATCAGCTCATTAACAGATTTAATTTTGATGAAACTGCTTCGCGTGAAACAAATTGAAGATAATTCCGGAAAAACTTTAGCTTCCGAAGGCGTAAAAGCAAACTATCAGGATATGCTCAATTATGCTGTTTTTGCCTTGATAAAATTGGATGTAAAATGAGAAAGAATTTAGTGTGGTTTTGCCGTATTGCTGTCGGCTTGCTGTTTATTTTTTCCGGGTTGATCAAAGCCAATGACCCGCTGGGGTTTTCCTATAAATTAGTTGAATATTTTGAAGTCTTTCATATCACATTTTTAAACGGACTGGCACTTGCTTTAGCCATCTTTTTATGCGCGCTGGAAATGCTTTTCGGCTTTGCTTTGCTGATTGGCGCTCGCGGAAAACAGGTTGCCTGGGGACTGCTTTTACTCATTATTTTTTTTACGTTCCTTACCTTTTATTCGGCTGCTTTTAAAGTGGTGCAAAGCTGTGGTTGTTTTGGCGATGCGATTCCGTTAACGCCTTGGCAATCGTTTAGCAAAGATCTGGTTTTACTGTTGCTGATCGTTTTTATCTTCCTGAACAGAAACCTTATCCAGCCTTTATTTAAGTTAAAAACAGAAAATGTCATGCTTCTTTTAGCAGCCATTTTTTCTTTTGGCATTGGTATTTACACGTATGATTTTTTACCGGTGATTGATTTTTTGCCTTATAAAGTTGGCGCAAACTTACCGGAAGAAATGAAGATCCCCGAAAACGCAGTTCCGGATGAATTTGAAATTACCTACAATCTCCACAACAAAAAAACAGGCGATAAAAGAAGCATCACCAATAAAGAATATTTAAAATCAGGAATCTGGAAAGATAATAATTGGGAAATTATAGGCGAGCCAACTAGCGTTTTAATCAAAAAAGGATTTTCGCCGAAGATTGCCGACTTAAATATTTCTGACGCGCAAGGAAACGATTACACAAAAGAATTGCTTGGAAACCCGTTTTATAACCTAATTGTAGTTGCCTATAATTTAGGTGAAACCAACAGCGGTGCCATCAACAAAATCAATGCTTTATCTTTAAACCTGACACAAAATTTTAATGTGCGTACCGTTTTGCTTACTTCCAATTCTGCGCAGGATGCAGAAGCTTTCAGCAAAGCGCATAAATTATTTATGGAGATTTTTTATGCGGATGGTGTTCCGCTAAAAACAATGGTACGTGCCAATCCTGGCGTTTTACTAATGAAAAACGGAACAGTTGTAGGCAAATGGCATTTCCATACTTTGCCAGGTTATGATGAGTTGGTGGATAAATATATCGGGAAACAGTAAATGATCAGCTATGTACTCCGCAAATTATTCTACGGCTTTGCCGTCATGCTGGGCGTGGTAATTGTGGTATTTTTTCTCTTCAACATTTTACCTGCTGATCCTGCCCGGATGACACAAGGCCAACGCGCAGATGTACAATCGCTGGAAGCTGTACGTAAAGAATTTGGTTTGGATAAACCCATTCCCGTTCAGTTTGCTTATTATCTCAATGATCTTTCTCCTATCGGCTTCCATGAAAATACAGCTTCAGAGCAGCAAAAATATGGTTATGTAAAATTGTTCAGTATCAGCAAAAACCATGTACTTGCGCTCAAATGGCCTTATCTGCGCCGCTCTTATCAAACCCGAAAAGATGTTGCTGCTACATTATTAGCTGTTATTCCAAACACGCTGATCCTTGCGGCAACCGCCATGATTTTTGCTTCTTTTATCGGTATATTTTTAGGGGTGATGGCTGCGGTCCATCAAAATACCTGGATTGATAAATTAGCCATCAGCTTTTCGATCATTGGCATTTCTGCGCCGTCTTTTTTCGCCGGAATTATCATTGCCTGGGTTTTTGGTTTTGTGCTGAGCAAATATACCGGATTAAATATGTCGGGCAGTTTAACCGGTTACGATCCGTTTAAAGGCGAAGTGATCATCTGGAAAAACCTGATCTTGCCGATGGTAACTTTGGGTTTACGCCCGCTTGCACTAATTGTACAGCTTACCCGAAATGCCATGCTGGATGTTTTGCGCCAGGATTATATTCGGACAGCAAAAGCAAAAGGATTAGATAAAAACAGCATCATCTATAAACATGCTTTAAAAAATGCTTTAAACCCGGTGGTTACCGCTATTGCAACCTGGTTTGCTTCGCTACTGGCCGGTTCTTTCTTTGTGGAGTATATTTTTGGTTTTAACGGATTGGGAAAAGCAACGGTAGATGCACTGGAAACTTCAGATTTTCCGGTAGTAATGGGCGCTATCCTGTTTATTGCTTTTATTTTTGTGGTGATCAGCTTGTTAGTTGATTTGCTTTATGTTTGGATTGATCCACGCGTTAAACTAAATTAATATGGATGCTCCAGGCAACATGTATTATTTCCAGATGCTGATGCTTTTGCTGCTGATGGGCGTTTGCACTTTTTGGCTCGGGCGTATGCTGCAATGGTTATTGCTCCGGAAAACACATCCACGCAGAAAAATATTTTTCATCCTAATCATTTCATTGGTGCTTTCTTACCTGCTGGCTTTACTGTTCTGGTTTATATGGCCACATCCGGCTAAACCGATGTGGAGCATCTTTTTTCTGCCTGCGGTAAGTGGCGAACTAATTATCCTCATCATTACAATTGTAATTTTTAAAAGAAGAAAACAACCATGAGCCTTACTTTCCTGATCGGTTTTATGGGTTCCGGCAAAACAACGCATGGCCGTAAACTGGCTAATTTTTTAGATGTTGATTTTATTGACCTGGATGAGGTTTTTGAACAACAAAACGGTACGATCAGTAATTATTTTACTGTTTTTGGAGAAGAAAAATTCAGACAAACAGAATCAGATTTATTGAAGAATACAGTTTATCCTGAAAACGCCATCGTTTCTACCGGAGGCGGTTTGCCTGTTTTTTTTGATAATCTAAATTGGATGAAGCAGCACGGAACTGTTATTTATTTACAGGTCCCGCCAGGCGTAATTGCAGCGCGTTTATCCAATGCCAAAAACGAACGCCCTTTATTGCAACATAAAACCGGTAATGAACTCTTGCAATTTATTACTGAAAGACTGGCTGAGCGTGAACCCATTTATCTAAAAGCACAAATTATTGCAGATGGCGTAGGTATTACTGCACGGAAATTAGCTGATCTTTTAGTGCATCATTCAACCTGAAATACTAATTTTTAGGTGCTAAAAACAGCATTACTTTGCAATTGATGTCGCTTTGTCATGCTGGGCGCAGCGGAAAGATCTTCTTCAAAATTTATTTTTCTTGTACGTTCTTTAGCTTGATCAAAAGAACCAAAAATCAAGAATGCCGGATCGCCTCCGGGCGGTATTCAACCCTGCGCGCCTTGGTGCATATCTTGCAGACGGCTCTGCCACTTTAAGAAAAACAAAATCTTCTTTTTCAACCACATCATCTATATCAATAAAAGAAGTATTTAAGAATATTGTTCAACAAGCAAAGTGACAGCGCTACATTTCGAAGCGATAGGTAGTCGCCCTGGTGCCGAAAGGCCCCGACAAAACGCCCGGAGGGATCGGGTTTGTCTTGATTTCGTTGGTTCTTTTCATCAAGGAAAAATAACGTTAAATACAATTAGCATAGCATACTTCTTTTATCAACATAAAATCAGTGCATTGTAACCCTTAACCTTTACGCTTTCACACCTTAACCTCTTCCGTCAAAACCCTTACCTTTACAGTACAGGACAGCTAACCGGACTAAAACTTTTAGCTTCGCCTGTTAAGCAAATAATAAGATGACTGTAGGACTTTTTATACCTTGCTACGTTAACCAGTTTTATCCCGGTGCAGCAATTGCAACCTTACAATTGCTGGAAAAACTGGGCGTAAACGTAGCTTTTCCGCCTAACCAAACCTGTTGCGGCCAGCCAATGGCAAACTCTGGCTTTGAGCATTTAACGCAGGGCTGTAATGATTTAATTATTAAAGATTTTGCCAAATACGATTATATTGTTTGCCCTTCCGGAAGCTGCGTTTTGCATATTAAAGAACATATCCATTCCGAAAAAGAGCCGGTAAAAGCAGCATCTGTCAGCCATAAAATTTACGAGCTGGTAGAGTTTTTAACGGATGTTTTAAAGGTTGAAAATTTAAACGCCCACTTTCCTTATAAAGTTGGCGTACATCAAAGCTGCCACGGACAACGCGGGTTAAAACTTTCGCAGATGACAGAACTGGTGGAACCTGATTTCTCCAAACCACTTCAACTGCTGAACATGGTGAAAGAGCTGGAAATTATTCCGCTTGACCGGAAAGATGAGTGCTGCGGTTTTGGCGGAACTTTTTGTGTGGCAGAAGAAGCAGTTTCGGTAAAAATGGGAAAAGACCGGATCGCAGATCATGTAAGTCATGGTGCCGAATATATTACCGGGGCAGATATGAGCTGCCTGATGCACATGGAAGGAATCCTTCGTCGGCAAGGCAGTAAAACGAAAGTAGTGCATATTGCAGAAATTTTAAATGCTGAAAAGGTATGAGCACTCAAACTAAAGATCACGCTGAATTAGCTGAAATTTTTAACAAAGATGAAGCTCGTGTAAACTGGCATGACGAAACCTTGTGGTGGGTACGGCAAAAACGTGATAAAGCCGCACATCAAATCCCGGAATGGGAATTGCTGCGCGAAACTGCATCCCAAATTAAAAATAATGTTCTAAGCAACTTAAATAATTATTTAGTTCAGTTTGAAGCGCAAGCCAAAGCCAATGGCGTTACCGTACATTGGGCTGCAAATGCGGAAGAACATAACCAGATTGTACATTCACTGCTTACCAAACACGGAATTGACCGCATGGTTAAAAGCAAATCAATGTTAACGGAAGAATGCCATTTGAATGAATATTTAAGTCAGCATGGCATTGAAGTTATAGATTCTGACCTGGGCGAACGAATTGTACAGTTGGCCGATGAACCACCCAGCCATATTGTTTTGCCTTGCATCCACAAAAAGAAAGAAGAAATCGGAGAGCTTTTCCACAAGCATTTAGGAACGCCAAAAGGAAATGCTGATCCGCAGTTTTTAACAGAAACAGCAAGGCAACATCTGCGTGAAACTTTCCTCACCCGAAAAGCAGCTCTAACCGGCGTTAATTTTGCAATTGCAGAAACGGGGGAATTTGTAGTTTGCACGAATGAAGGCAATGCGGATATGGGCGCACATCTTGCTGATATTCATATTGCCAGTATGGGCATCGAGAAAATTATCCCGCAAAGGAAGCATCTCAGCGTTTTTCTGCGTTTGCTTACGCGAAGTGCAACCGGCCAGCCCATTACCACTTATTCCAGTCATTTCAAAAAACCTCGTTCTGGACAGGAAATGCATCTAATCCTGGTAGATAACCAGCGTACGGTGCAATTGGGACGGAAAGATTTCCGTAATTCTTTAAAATGTATCCGTTGTGCTGCCTGTATGAATACTTGTCCGGTTTATCGCCGCAGTGGCGGCCACAGTTATCATACGGCAATTGCTGGCCCGATTGGTTCCATCCTCGCCCCAAACCTGGATATGCGCAAATTTGCCGATCTGCCTTTTGCTTCTACGCTTTGCGGTTCTTGCTCAAACGTTTGTCCGGTAAAGATCAATATCCACGAGCAATTGTATAAATGGCGGCAGGTTTTGGTGAAAGAAGGTTATGTAGGGACAACGAAAAAACTGGGCATGCAGGCCATGACTTTAACTTTATCTTCGCCCGGATTTTTTAAAACCGCAGGAAAAGTGGGCCGTTTTGTGATGAAATATGCTCCTTTTGCAGTAAGTAATCCTTTAAACCCATGGTATAAACAGCGCGAAATGCCTGCGCCGCCCAAAGAATCTTTTGGCGAATGGTATCAGAAGAACAGAAATCATGCAAAATAGCCGCGACAGGATTTTAGCTGCAGTAGCTGCAAATAAACCGGATTTACTGCCCTTGCCGGAAATTCCGGTATTTAGTCCTGAAACAGAGGATGCTTCTTTTATCCTACAAAAATTTCACGCTACAGCTACCACCATCGGTAGTAAGATTTTTATGGTGAAGGATTTCGAAGAAATTAAAGCGATGGTTTCTGAACAGTTTCGCGAAGGCCGCATCGTTACCACTATTCCTGAATTAGCTGATATTGCTGAAACTGATTTAAAAACTATTCCTGATCCACATACTTTAGAAAACATTGAATTACTAATTATGCGGGCACTTTTTGGCGTTGCAGAGAATAGTGCGGTTTGGGTAACAGAAGATTTGATGCAGCAACGTGCCGCCCCTTTTATTTGTCAGCATTTGGCAGTTGTTTTAAATGCTGCAGATATTGTACCAACCATGCACGAAGCGTATGAACGTATTGGTTCTGCTGATTATGGTTTTGCTACTTTTATTGCTGGCCCGTCTAAAACTGCTGATATTGAGCAATCTCTGGTGCTTGGCGCCCATGGGCCACGTAGCATGACTTTATTTGTGTTGGAATAGGTTTGAGTATCATGATTTAGGTATCAGCCTTCAAATAAACTGATACCTTAAACCTGGCACCCTTCTTCACTATTTTTCGTTTTTCTAAAACCCCCTCTGTTTCCTGGTGTTATCTTTTCTGAACATCATCATTAAAAAAAACAGTATTATGATTAGCGACGAAATTAAAAAAGTAACAGATACCGTAAAAGATACTGTATCACCTTATACCGATGAAATTAAAAAAGCAACGGACACATTAAAAGATACCTTGTTACCTGAAAACCCGAATGCCAATGTTGGCAAAACGGACCGGATTATTTCTATTGGTACAGGTGCTTATATTTTTTTCAAAGGTATTACCAATTTATTCTCCCATCCGATTTTAGCTTTAACTGAAGCCGGTATTGGCGCAGCCTTATTGCACCGTGGCATTACCGGAACTTGTTCTATCAAAAAAATAATTGATGATTTGGATGAAACAGATGCAACAAACTCTCCGATTGTTCATGCTTATCCATCTACAACAGTTCCCCAATTGTAAAAGTAATCATGGGCATAAAAAAAGTCATTTCCAATTGGAAATGACTTTTTTTATGCCCATGATTTTAGTTTTCAGGATTTATAAAGCACCTTCTGCAAAAGTATTTCCTTGCTTGATATCGCCGGTTTCGTAACCTTTTTTAAACCAGTACATGCGTTGGGCAGAAGTACCATGTGTAAAAGAATCCGGTGAAACATGGCCGGTAGCTTCCTGCTGCAAACGGTCATCTCCAATAGCATTGGCTGCTGTTAATGCCGATTCGATATCACCTGGCTCAATTACACTTTGGTTATCGCTGTTTTTCATTTGTGCTTCATAATGCGCCCAAACACCTGCATAAAAATCTGCCTGTAACTCCAGCTTCACAGACATTTTGTTGTAATCTGTTTCGCTCATTTGCTCCCGCATTTGATCCATTTTTGCAGAAATGCCCAGCAGGTTTTGTACATGATGCCCAACTTCGTGTGTAATTACATAAGCTTTTGCAAAATCGCCGCCGGCATGAAAGCGGTTTGACAATTCATCAAAAAAAGAAAAATCAAGATATACTTTACGATCAGCAGGACAATAAAACGGGCCAGTTGCAGAACTTGCCATACCGCAGCCAGAGGCATCTACTTCATTTTGAAAATGTACTAATTTGGGTTTTTCATAAGTTTTGCCCATATCACTAAAAATCTTTGTCCAAATCGTTTCGCTATCGTGCAAAATTACCCGCGAAAAATGAAGGTTAACGCTATCACTTGAACTAAGCGGTTGCTGTACGCTTTGCGTGGTTTGCTGCTGGCTTCCTACTCCTGCCTGATTTAGCAGTTGTGTAGGATTATAACCCGTAAACAGGTAAATAACAAAACCAACAATCCCAATGATGCCGCCCCCAATGCCCAAGCCGCTGCCGCCACCGCCAGATCCGCCATCTTCAACATTGTCACTTTCGTCTCGTCCTAACCAACGCATAATCTTAATTTTAAATGTTTTGAAATTCGATAACAACCTTAAACCTTACAGGTTTTATAGTACATGCTTCTTTTATCAATATAAAATTGAGGCGATAAAAGAAGCATCAATTAACTAATCGTGATTTCCCCGCATAAACTGCTTTCTACCAAACGGGCAATTTCTGCCGGATCATCGTACCGTCCTAAAAGGTACATCAGTTTGGTTACTGCAGATTCAAACGTCATGTCATAACCACTTAAAACGCCCATATCTTTTAATTGCTTGCTGGTTTCGTAACGGCCCAGTTCTACCGTTCCAACTTTACACTGCGAAATATCCAGGATAATTTTACCTTTTTTAATAGCTTTTTTTAAGGATTTGATAAACCAATCATCCGTTGTGGTATTGCCTGCGCCAAAAGTTTCCATTACAAAAGCTTTTGCATCGGCTTTTAAAATACTTTCTACTGTTTTCTGACTGATGCCGGGATACAGCTTCAACACGGCAATATCCGTGTACATGTTTTTATGGACTTGAAAAGGTTTTTCTACAGAATTTAAAATAAAAGCTTCGTTAAAGCTGAGATGAACGCCAGCTTCGGCCAAAACAGGATAATTAGGCGAACGGAAAGCTTCGAATTTGGATGAATTGTATTTGAAGGAACGGTTTCCGCGAAATAACTGCGAATCAAAATAAATACAAACTTCCGGAACTAAAGCTTTACCATCTTTTTGGGAAGCAGCAATTTCCAGCGAAGTAATCAGGTTTTCTTTGGCATCCGTTCTGATTTGACTAATGGGCAATTGCGAACCGGTTAGCACAACTGGTTTGCCCAAACCTTCCAGCATAAAACTTAATGCCGAAGCGGTAAAAGCCATGGTATCAGAACCATGCAGGATGACGAAGCCTTCATAATCGTTATAATTTTTTTCTATTAATGAAGCAATTTCTACCCAAATGGCAGGCTTCATGTTAGAAGAATCAATGATCGGATTAAAAGAATGAACCGTTAACCGGTAATTAAGGCGTGCAAGTTCGGGTACATTCAGCAGGATCTGGTTAAAATCAAACGGCCGCAACATGTGTGTTGCCGGGTCGTCAACCATTCCAATGGTTCCGCCTGTATAGATGATGAGGATATTCGTCATAAAATAAGCGTTGACTCGATATACATTTTAAATTTAAACTCTTTCACCCTAAATCCCGAAAACTTTTTCTGAATTCAGAGTGGTAATTTCGGCTATTTTTTTAACCGGTTGCTGATGCAAGTCGGCTACTTTTTGTGCAATATAAGTTAAATAAGCGCTTTCGTTTGGTTTCCCCCGAAAAGGGACCGGCGGCAAATAAGGAGAATCGGTTTCGAGCACTAAATGTTCTAAACCAATTTGCTGCACAACCTTATCTAAACCAGCATTTTTATAAGTAACTACGCCACCAATCCCAAGATAAAGCCCAAGTTCGATAATTTGATTGGCTTGTTCTAAATCGCCGGAAAAACAATGAAAAATCCCTCTTAAATTGCTGCTGCTTTCTTCCTTTAATATCGAATAAACCTCGTTAAAAGCAGCACGGCAATGAATAACGATGGGCAGGTTTGCTTCTTTTGCCCAATTAATTTGTGTGCTAAAAGCTTTTTGCTGTTCTTTCAGCAGGTTTTGCTCCCAGTATAAATCAATCCCAATCTCACCAACGGCATAAATCTTCTGGTTATTATCCCAGCTTTCTTTAACAGCTTGCAGTTCTGTTTCCCAGTTTTTAGTAACACTGCATGGATGCAAGCCCAACATCGGAAAACAATATTGAGGATAAGTTTTAACCAAATCAGCAATCATCGGGACAGAAGCTGCATCTACATTTGGCAAAAACAAACGCGTTATTTGGTTATCTAAACAACGCTGCATCATGGCATTTCTTGCTGCCTCATCTGCCTCATAATATAAATGGGTGTGCGTGTCTGTTAAAACCATTGTTGTAAAACTAAAAAAAAATGCCTCCTGTTGGTTACAGAAGGCACGTTTTGTTTATTTTTTCTTTGCAGAAACCGGCTTTTTTACCGGTTTTTTACCCGATGCTTTTTTTACCGGTGTTTTTTTGATAACCGAAGGATGTTTTCCGGCTTTGATGCTTAACAATTCTACATCAAAAACCAAAGGGCTGTAGGGCGCAATATCCGGCCCGGACTGGTTAGGGCCGTAAGCTAATTTTGAAGGAATAATTAATCGTGCTTTAGACCCTTGGTTCAGCAATAAAAAACCTTCGTCCCAACCCGGAATTACATCACCATTTTTAACTACAAACTGAAAAGGTTCATACGGACGGCCTGGTTGCAAAACGCCGGCTTTCTGCGCTTCTTCCTGTAAATTCGCATCAAAAACTTTTCCATCCAAAGTACGGCCAATGTAATTAACCAGCAAAGTATCGCCAGGTAAAGGTTTTGGTTTTGCCGATGGCGTAATAATTTGATAATACAAACCAGAAGGGACAGCTTTAACGGCAGGATGCAAACTGGCAACATATTTAGCAATGCGGGCAGGCTCCTGCGCTTTTAATTCATCAAGAGATGCTTTGATTTTTGCTTCTGCTGCTTTCTTCTCTGCAATGGCTTCATCCAGCGATTGTATCCTTTCAATCTTCAATGTATAAATAACGGAAGCATTTTTAGCTAAAAAAGGCGGCCTGTCCTGTTCGCGGTTTTTGAACAAAGAGTCGGAAGGAATAATAACCCGTACGCTGTCGTTTAAGGCAAGCTGAGGAAAAATATCCATCAAATCATCAATTGTTTGCGGAGGCTGAACTTGTGCAGTAAAAGGTTTCCCTCGCTGATAGCTGCTCATTAACAAAGAATCCCGCTCTGTTTTAATAGCAAGGTTAAACGTAATGACATCGTTTAGTTTGATGCGATCTCCAGGATGCGCATTGATAATTTGATAGCGTGCCCCTTTTGCTGTAGTTTTTACAACAGCATTTTGAGCCTGTGCCCATCCGTAAACGGCAAAAAGCAGTAAACCGGAAATGAGAAAACGTAATTTCATGTGATTTAAAAAAGCCTCCGCTGTTTAGGCGAAGGCTGTATTTTGATTTTTTTACTTTCTTGCTGCCGGGTTTGCTGGCGCCTGTTGTGGCATTTGCGGCATTTGTGGCAGCACTTTTTTAGGTGCATTAGGATCCGGGTGGATGATATTTTTTAGTTCCACATCAAAAACCAATGGCGAAAAAGGTGCGATTGGGCCATAACCCTGCTCGCCATAAGCTAAAGAAGAAGGGATGATAAACGTAGCTTTCTCGCCTTTGCTTAACAATTGCAAACCTTCGTCCCAGCCCGGTATCACTGCTTTTTTACCAACTTCAATTTTAATGGGCTGGTAAGGGCGCATTTTATCATAAAGCGGCGCGCCGGCTTTTTGTGCTACTTCTTTCACGCTGGTATCAAATACTTTTTCTTTGCTGTTCATCAATTTGCCGGTGTAATCTACTACCGCTGTATCGCCAACAGCAATTTTTTCACCAGTGCCAGGTTGTGTAATTACATAATTTAAGCCTGAAGGCGTAGTTATAACCTTCAAATTTTTGTCTGTAATATATTTTTTAATTTTAATTGGCTCAGCAGCTCTGGATTTATCAGCTTCAGCTTTAAAAAACTGTGATATTTTTTCCTGGAAAGCTTTGTCTGGCATATTGCCCTTCGCTAATACCTTTTCAATTTTAAGGGTATAAACGAAGTATTTACCTTTAAAACCTGGAGGTTTAGGCTGTCCGCTTCTTTTTACCAAAGTATCTGCATCAATTTTTAAAGTTGCACTATCGCCCTCGCTCAGCATCATTAAACCAGTGTATAAATCACCTTTGTACATGGGTTTAGCTACCAGTAACTGAGACGGACGGCCCATATCATAAGAATTGAAAAGCACAGAATCTTTATCTGTTTTGGCAATTACATTTACGCTTACAAAATCGCCGGTTTTAATAGTTGCACCAGGTGCGTCTGTATAAATTTTGTATTCAAGGCCATTATCGCCTTTTTTAAAGCCGTTACAGCCTGCAAAAGCAAGCGCTGCAACTGTTAAAAAAACTAAGTTTTTCTTCATTGTTATTGTGTTAAAAGATTTTTATATTCGGGTAAAAGTGTTTTAAACTGATGGATTACTTGTTCTAATGTACTTTCTGATTGTCCGCCGGCCGCATTGCGATGGCCGCCGCCATGAAAGTAATTTTTACAGATTTCATTAGCCGGAAAAGTTCCGGAAGAACGCAGCGAAAGCTTTACTTTATCTGTACGTTCGATAATAATTGCAGCTAAACGGATGCCGGTAATAGATAAAGCATAATTTACAATACCTTCTGTATCACCGGTAATAATGTTAAAACGGTTCAGTTCATCGCGTGTAATTGCAATCATTGCGGTATTAAATTCTGGTAGGATTTCGAGTTTTTCGCTCAGGCAATAACCCAGAAAACGCAATCGGTTTTCGGTAGAATGATCATAAACCAATTGGTGGATAGCTGCATTATCAGCGCCCAGATCAATTAAATCAGCAGTAATGCGATGGACATTAGCAGTAGTAGTCGGGAAACGGAACGAACCAGAATCCGTCATAATACCTGTATATAAACAAGTTGCCACATCGGCATTAATACTTCTTTTATCACCTAAAAGTTCGGCAATAAATTCATAAACCAACTGTGCTGCAGAACACGCTTTGGTATTCCAGTGGCGAAAATCATCAAAATTTTCAGGATCGAGATGATGGTCGATCATGATTTTTTTTGCTGATGATGCTTTCACCAATTCGCCTAATTCATTAATACGGGAAAGCGAATTGAAATCAAGGCAAAAAATCAAATCCGCCTGTTGTACCCATGCCGCTGACTGTTCTTTTTTTTCTGTGTAGATGATCACATCCGCATTGCCAGGCATCCATTGTAAAAAATAAGGATAATCTGTTGGTGTAATTACCTGCACGTTGTGCTGCTTTTGCCTAAGGTAATGAAATAAACCCAAGGAAGAACCCAAGGCATCGCCATCAGGTTTATGATGCGTGGTAATAACAATTTTTTGAGGCTGGGCCAGTAATTCCTTCAGCTCGGCAAGGTTTAACATCTACTCTTTTAAAACGGAATGCAAAGCTAAATAAATAAATGAATTTCAGGTCCTTTTATTCAAACTTGGTTTTGGTTTCCTGTCAAAAAACCTACTTTTGCGCTCAATTGATAAATAAATTTTATGGAAACCAACAAAACTTTCACGATGATTAAGCCGGATGCTGTTGCAAATCAACACATTGGTGCTATTTTAAATAAGATTACCCAGGCCGGTTTTAAAATCGTTGCCTTAAAATATACTTCTTTATCTCCTGAACTGGCCGGAAAATTTTACGCTGTTCACGCCGAACGTCCTTTTTATAAAGATTTATGCAGCTTTATGTCTTCCGGACCAATTGTAGCTGCTATTTTAGAAAAAGACGATGCAGTTGCTTCTTTCCGTAAACTGATTGGTGCAACCAACCCCGCACAAGCAGAAGAAGGTACAATCCGTAAAGAATTTGCAGAATCTATCGAGAAAAATGCTGTTCACGGTTCTGATTCTGATGAAAATGCTCAAATTGAAGGCAACTTCTTTTTCTCTGCTTTTGAAAGATTTTAGGTGATAAAAGAAGCATTGCTTTCCTGCTGTCATTTCGATGAATGAGAGAAATTCTTCAAATAACAAGTTTTAGGTGATAAAAGAAGCATCGTGTTCAGGTAAGATGCTTCTTTTTTTATTTAGAAACATCATTAACTAATTCAAGTAATTGTTGGTTCAATGAAGATTTCCCCCTTCGGTCAAAATGACAGAAAAAACTTATAACAAAATAATCTCTGTTATCAATTCCGTTTCTGCCTGTTCGTTTATTTTAGCAATAATTTCTTCGCGCATCCGCAGCAATTCGTTTTTTATAACAGAAGAATCCATTCGGATAAACAACTTCCGATTTAAAATAAAAAGTTCTTTAGTTCTGTTTGCAGCAGGTTTTCCAACCAGATCTGCCCAGTTGGCTATTACGGCCGTTTCATCAAACTTTCGCTTGATTTTGTAAACTTTAAGCATCAGGCCTAAAGCTTCTTTTAACGTTTTATCGTTTGTGCGGCCCATCTACCTGTCCTTTATGTACGTTAAAAATAGTTACTTCTACACCAATTTTATCAAAAATATCCTGCATTCTTGCTGCACTTGTATCGGTAATAAAAACCTGGCCGAAGTTATTATCAGAAACCATCTGCATTAGTTTATGAACGCGCTTTTCGTCTAATTTATCAAAAATATCGTCTAAAAGAAGCAATGGTTTAAAGCCTTTTTGCTGATATAAAAAACTGTATTGCGCCAGTTTTAGCGCCACCAGGAAAGATTTTTGCTGACCTTGTGAACCAAACTTTTTCATCGGCATTTGGTGGATGGAAAATTGCAAATCATCTTTATGGATGCCAACACTTGTTCGCTCTAAAACCCGATCTCGTTCTGTTGATTTTTTAAGTAAAAAAGCAAAATCATCCTGCAACAACTGCGAATCGTAAACCAGCTCTACGCGCTCGGCATCTTCACTCAAATACTGATAATGCTGGTTAAAAATCTCCGTAAAGGTTTCCATAAAAGCTTTCCTTTTTTGGAAGATGATGTTGCCCGAAGCAACCAATTGCTCATCAAAAACCTCTAACAATTGCGGATCGTACTTTCCGGTTTCGGCAATGGTTTTTAACAGGATATTCCTGTTAAGCAGGGTTTTGTTGTACAAAATCAACCCATCTAAATACTGATGATCGGTTTGCGAAATCACATTATCCACAAACTTCCGGCGCTCCTCGCTCCCTTCCATAATTAGCGTAATATCATACGGCGAAAGCATCACCAGCGGAAACAAACCAATATGGTCTGCCAATCGCTGGTATTCTTTTTTATTGCGTTTAAATTGCTTTTTTTGATTGCGTTTGATGGCGCAGGCAACTGTATCTTTTTGTTCTTCTTTGATAAATACGCCGTTTACCATAAAAAAATCTGCGCCTTGCAAAATTTGCTGACTATCAATTGGATTGAAGTAGCTTTTGCACAAGGAAAGATAATGGATAGCATCTAACAAATTAGTTTTTCCGGCGCCGTTATCACCGGCAAAAACAGTAACGCCAGACTGAAAGTTAAGGTCAGCCTGCATATAATTCTTAAAATTAAGCAGGGAAAGCTGTGCTAAATACATGTCGGGCTTCAAAGGTAACAATCCTGTGCTTTATGCAATATAACGGCAATAGAAAACAGCCTTTAAAATTCGCGCAAAATAGGTGTTGCTAAACATGGTTAAAACTGTATTTTTGCACACTAAAATTTTGGATACAAATGTCAATTAATCAACCAAATACTAAAGTTGCCACCGAGATAAAAACTCCGGCAGAAGCAAAACCATTAGCGCAAACCGGAAATTTTGTAAGAGAAAACCAAAAAAGCCTGACTTTTATTATCAGTGCTGTTCTGGCTTTGATCGTGATTTATTTTGCTTATCAAAAATTTTATCTCGCTCCGCGTGAGGTTGAGGCGGCCAACCAAATGTATGTTGCACAGGATTTCTGGGACAAAAAGCAATGGGACAAAGCCATTAATGGTGACGCGGGTTATCCGGGTTTTGCAAAAATTGTGGATGAATACAGCAATACCAAAGCAGCTAACTTAGCTTATTACTATTTAGGTGTTGCTTATTTAAATAAAGGCGACTACAAAAAAGCAGTTGATAATTTAACTAATTACCGTGGTGATGATTTAATTATTGCCGCACAGGCTTTAGGAAACACCGGGGATGCTTATGTGGAAATGAAAGACTACGATAAAGCTGCTACTTATTATAAAAAAGCTGCCGATAAAGGCAACAACAGTTTTGTTTCTCCTATGTATCTTAAAAAACTGGCTCTGGTTTACGAAGCGCAAAAAAACTATAACGATGCTTTGGATGCATACAAAAAAATTAAAACTGATTATCCCGAAAGCAATGAAGCCGGCAGCATCGATAAATATATAGCAAGGGCAGAAGCACAAAAACAATAGCAGGCAAATTTTTGCCCGGTAAAAGAAGCATCAGGTAAATTCTTCCACAACAAATCTCCTTTAATGGCCTCTCAACTTAAAAATTTATCTGATTTCTCGCATACGGTTATACCATCTGCTGCTCCTTATCGTTTCGGTATTGTTGTTGCAGAATGGAATGCAGATGTAACACGTGCTTTATTGGAAGGAGCTTATCAAACTTTAATTAAGCATGGTGCAAAAGAAGAAAACATACAAACTTACCCGGTTCCGGGAAGTTTTGAGTTAACTTCCGGAGCTGATTTATTGCTGAAACAAGGAAACCTTGATGCCGTAATTTGTTTAGGATGTGTAATACAGGGAGAAACCCGACACTTTGATTTTATTTGCGATGCAGTAGCCAATGGCGTAAGCAATGTTGCTATAAAATACTCAAAACCGGTAATATTTGGTGTATTAACTACCGATAACCAGCAACAGGCTTTGGACCGATCAGGCGGCAAACACGGCAACAAAGGAGATGAGGCAGCGATAACAGCTATAAAAATGGCAGAATTGACTGTAACCTTAAACGGATAAAACAGGTATTATTTAATTTTAAAGAGATTATAAAATTTACCAAAATGAGAAAACTTATTTTACTTGCTGCCCTGGCTGCTACATTAACAGGTTCTTTATCTTCTTGCTCTTCCAAGCTTTGCCCGGCTTACGGCAACAGCCACCACAGATAATCGGCGTACTGTCAATTTGCTAAATTTTTAGGGTGATAAAAGAAGCATCCTTGTACTTTTGCAAGTATGAATTGGATTAATCTTACCTCCGAAGAACAAATAAAGGCTATTAAAGCCGCAAAAGGTTACAGCATCATTTTTAAACACAGCACACGGTGCTCCATCAGTATGATGGCCAAAAGAAGGTTTGAGTTAGACGGAAACTTGTTTGATGAAAACACGCCGCTTTACTTTTTAGACCTGATTAAATACCGCGAATTATCAGCCAAAGTAGCTGAAACTTTTAACGTTCACCATGAATCTCCTCAATTGCTCCTGATTAAAGACGGCGAGTGTATTCTGAACCAATCCCATTCTTCTATTTCTGCCGAAGAAGCAGTGGAAGTAATGCAATAGGTTGATGGTTGAGGGTTCATAGCTTATGGTTTATGGCGCATAGCTGATGGCTCATACCTCATCGCTCCTACCCTCTACCTCAAACCCCATACCCCCTACCTCATCCAACTACCAGCCGAAACTTACAGTCTTTTTAATATCCGGGTTCAGGCTCAAATATACAGGGCAGGTTAAAGCTGCCCTTTCTAATATCTTTTGCTGTTTGTCTGTGTAAGTTTCCGGGAATTTTAAATTAACAACAATTTCTCCTACCCTACGCGGGTTGGCAGCCATAATTTTAGTAATGCTGCAAGTTGTATGATCAATATTGATCTGATGCTCCCGGGCAGCAATGCCCATAATGGTTAACATACAGCTTCCTAAGGCAGCAGCTAATAAATCCGTAGGCGAAAAAGCTTCGCCTTTTCCCTTGTTATCAACAGGCGCATCCGTTAAAATTGCTGTACCGGATTGTACGTGTGTTGCCTCTGTTCTTAATGTTCCCTGATATACGGTTTCTATTGTTGCCATCGTTCATATAATTTCTATTGGCAAATTAAATAAATTGTAGTCAGTTGACCGTCATTAACCTTTTGTTAAAGCACTATTTTCTGTAAATAAAACGGAATTACTTAGTTTTGTAGTATGATAGATTTACCAGTAGTTCCTGCTGTTCAACCTCAGCGTAAACCAGATTGGTTAAGAGTAAAATTACCTGTTGGCAAAGAATATGCACATGTTAGAGGGCTTGTAGATACACATAAATTACATACCATTTGCGAAAGCGGCAATTGCCCGAACATGGGTGAATGTTGGGGCGCTGGTACAGCTACTTTCATGATTTTGGGAAAAATCTGTACCCGTTCCTGTTCTTTTTGTGCTGTAGCAACAGGCCGGCCTTTAGCTGTTGACCTGGATGAACCGGAACGTGTAGCAAACTCTGTAAAACTGATGCAGGTAAAGCATTGCGTAATTACTTCTGTTGATCGGGATGATTTAAAAGATGGCGGTTCCATCATTTGGGCAGAAACCATTAATGCCATCCGCAGGGAAAGCCCTGAAACTACTTTAGAAACCTTGATTCCTGATTTCAGAGGGATTTGGACGAACTTAGACCGTGTACTGGCGGTACAGCCGGAAGTAGTTTCCCATAATTTAGAAACCGTAAGGGAACTAACCAAAGAAGTAAGGATCCAGGCAAAATATGACCGCAGCCTGGAATGTTTAAGCCGGATTTCTGCTGCTGGTGTGCGTACCAAATCGGGCATCATGTTAGGTTTAGGCGAAAAGGAACACCAAGTTTTGCAAGCGATGGACGATTTATTGCAAGCAGGCGTTCACATTCTTACCTTAGGGCAATATTTACAGCCATCCAAAAACCATCATCCGGTTTTAGACTGGATACACCCGGACCAGTTTCAATTTTATAAAACAATAGGATTAGAGAAGGGTTTCAAGTATGTAGAAAGCGGGCCGTTAGTCCGTTCTTCTTATCATGCTGAGAAACACTTATTTGATTTTTAACATTTCCGTAACCTGCTAATTCCTTGATCAAGAAACGTAAAATATCACTTTCTGAGGAAGAACTTATTACAGCCCTGCAACAACATGAAAAAATAGCTGCAGAAGCTTTGTATGACATGTACTCATCTTCGCTATTTGGCGTTATTATCAGGATAGTCCAAAATAATGAACTGGCAGAAGACATATTACAAGAAACATTTGTAAAAATCTGGAACTCGTTTCCTTCCTACAGTTCTGATAAAGGGCGCCTTTTTACATGGATGGTGAATATTGCACGTAATCTTTCTATAGATAAAATCAGGTCTAAAGATTATAAGAACCAAACCAAAAACCATGAACTCGAAATAAACGTAACTTCTATTGATGCAAGCAGGAACACTACTTACAGGCCTGAACTTTTGGGTGTTAAAGATTTATTAGATAAGTTAAGGCCTGAGCAAAAAGTAATCCTGGACCTGGTATATTTTAAAGGATATACACATTTGGAGGCAGCTGACGAGTTAAGTATTCCTCTGGGAACTATTAAAACCCGTTTAAGAATGGCCATAATCCAGCTTAGGAAATATTTTAATTAGAGTGGAAGATATAAAGCAATATATTGAATCAGGCATACTAGAACTTTATATTCTGGATACGTTAAATCCGGAAGAAAAGCTCGAAGTAGAAAGCATGGCTGCTAAGTATCCTGCTATTCAAAAAGAGCTGGACGAAATTAGCCAAGCAATGGAGCTTTATGCAGAACAAAATGCAGTTGAACCATCTGAAAATTTAAGAGAAACCGTTTTAAACCAGTTAATTGGTACTACGCAAGAACCTGTTTCGGTCCCACAAAAAAACATTTCAGAAAATAAAAAAGTAATTCCGTTACAAGCTGCCAAACAAACTTATTTTTATAAATATGCTTTTGCTGCCAGTATTGCTTTGCTGCTGGTTAGTTTAGCTGCCTTGTTTAATATGTATAACCGTTTGCAGGAATCGCGTCAGCAACTGGTTACCCTTCAGTTACAGAACCAAAAATTTGCCAATCAGGTCAATTTTCAGGAAAGTCAGCTTAATCAATACAAACAGCAATCAGGCGGAACAGCTTTACAAAAGCCTGTTTTTGTGGATAGTGTTACCGTAAAAGGAAAAACCAATACTCCGGGGTTAATTGCTATGCAATCGGAGTTAAAGCAATCTAAAAAAAGGATACTGGCTTTAGAACTGCAAAATAAAGACCACGAAAAGGAATTGAATGCCTTTTCTGATCCTGATACCAGATTTATAAAACTAAAAGGCGTAAAAGATTCTTCTTCTATGCTGCTTGCCTGGAACCCGGAGAAAAAACAATTATGGATCAATAAAAAAGCATCCACTTTACCTGCGAACGACCAGCAGCATCAGTATCAGTTATGGGCAATACGTAAACTTAAACCGATTAGCTTAGGTGTATTTGATGTTCGTAAAACTGATTCGATTATGGAAAAAATGGCATCTATTGATAAGGCATCTGCTTTTGCTGTAACTTTAGAACCACGCGGAGGAAGCGAAAAACCAACTATGAAGCAAATGATGGTGATGGGATTTGCACATAAATAGCAGTTTCCCGAAAGAATAATACTTAAAAACGATGAGCTTTCTCAGCCGTTTTTTTGTGCAATTATTTTGGCTAATGTTACCGGAACCTGTGCAGCAACCTGAGCTGCTAAAACTACAGATGAACGGTTGTTTAAGGCCAGTTCATCCCCTGCTTTTCCATGGAGGTACACACCAAGCAAAGCAGCTTCAGCAGGCGCATATTTTTGTGCTATAAAAGAAGTAATAATACCTGTCAGCACATCTCCCATTCCGCCAGATGCCATTGCCGAATTGCCGGTTGGATTAAAATATTGACTTCCTTCCGGAGTAGTAATAATGGTATATTGATTTTTAAGAACGATAATTATTTTTTTCTCTGCCGCTTGTTTTTTGGCAGTTTCCAGCCTTTCCCACCAGGATGTATGAGCGCCAAACAAACGATCAAATTCTTTTACATGAGGTGTGATGATAGAATTTTCAGGAATCGATTGCCACCAATCCGAATTTTCAGAAAGCATATTTAAAGCATCTGCATCCAGCACAACCGACTTTTTAAAATTAGCAAACAGCGCTTCCATTAATGCAGTAGAATCTTTTCCCAATCCCGGACCTGCACCAATTACCGTAAATTTATCCCATTCAATTTCGGGCATTTGCTTTTCTTCCCTTACAATTGCCATCACTTCCGGAATTAATGAATTTAACGCAGTTAAACCCGGAGCCGGAATACAAACCGTTGTTAAACCTACACCTGCATAAGCTGCTGCAGAAGAGCAAAGCAAAGCGGCTCCCATTGTTTTTGCCTGGCCTGCAATTAACAAAGCATGCCCAAATGTTCCTTTATGCTCAAATTTTTTGCGTGGCCGTACTGTTTTTACCACATCTTTTTCTTCAATCAACTCAAAATTGCTATC
The DNA here is from genome assembly GCF_009754915.1 of Mucilaginibacter arboris. GTDB lineage: Bacteria > Bacteroidota > Bacteroidia > Sphingobacteriales > Sphingobacteriaceae > Mucilaginibacter_A > Mucilaginibacter_A arboris. The sequence goes on from NZ_WPIK01000006.1 coordinate 139,542, forward strand.
TAAGTTTTGAATGAAGTTTTCATCCAAACCAATATCAACCACCACAAAATCATCCATAAAAGAAGCTGATTCGGGCAATAAGAAATTGAGTTTTGGTCGCTGAAAAGTGATTACCAAATCTGCTTTTAAAACTATCGCATCTTTATCAATCACGCCTTCCGTTAAAAGTCCGGTTGGAACATCTACTGCAATAACCTTTTTTTCAATATTATTTAAATGTTTCACCAAATCAGCATAAGCACCACTTAGAGGTTTATTCAAACCGCTTCCCAATAAAGCATCAATGATAACGTCAGCGTTTTCTTCTGGGAAATCTCCTGCTTTTAACTCTATAAAAGGAACAGATGCTTCTTTTAACCGGGTAAAATTGGTATCAAAATCAGCAGTTGCATGATCTGAAAAGCGTGCTATTTTTACATCGATATTTTCATACTGATTCGCTTTTAACAAACGGGCAATTGCTAAACCATCTCCGCCATTATTTCCCGTTCCGCAATAAACAGCTATCGAAATATTTTTATCAGGAAAATGATTGCAAAAGAAGCATACAAAGGCTTTGGAAGCACGTTCCATCAAATCAACTGAAGCAATGGGTTCTGTGCTGATAGTATGCGCATCGACTTCGTGCATTTGTGCAGAGGTTATTAGTTTTAACATAAATTCCTAACAACTGATTTTGCAGCAATGTTTATAAAAAGCGAATGCTTCTTTTATGCCGATAAAAGAAGCATTCGCTTGTATTATTAGTTTTAAAAGGGATGAATTAAACAACCACGTTCATTTCCTTCTGCAAAAACTTTCCCGTAAAACTTTCTTTCACTTTGCATAAATCTTCAGGGGTTCCAGAAAATAAAATTTTGCCACCACCAGATCCACCTTCAGGTCCAAGATCAATTACATGATCTGCTACTTTTATCACATCTAAATTATGTTCGATTACCAAAACCGTGTTGCCTTTATCAACCAGTAAATTTAAAACGCCAAGTAATACGTTGATGTCTTCAAAATGCAAACCTGTTGTTGGTTCATCCAAAATGTAAAATGTATTGCCAGTATCTTTTTTAGAAAGTTCTGTTGCTAATTTTACACGTTGTGCTTCTCCTCCGGAAAGCGTTGTAGAAGATTGACCCAGGGTAATATAACCTAAACCAACATCCTGTAAAGTTTTAATTTTTCGGTAGATAGAAGGAATCGGCTCAAAAAAAGCACAGGCATCTTCAATGCTCATATCCAAAACATCACTGATGGATTTACCGCGATAACGAACTTCTAAGGTTTCACGGTTGTATCTTCTTCCACCGCAAACCTCGCATGGGACTTGTACATCGGGCAAAAAGTTCATTTCGATCAGTTTTACACCTGCACCCTGACAAGTTTCGCAACGTCCGCCTTTCACGTTGAAGGAAAAACGGCCGGGTTTATAACCACGAATCCGTGCTTCAGGCAAACCAACAAAAAGAGCGCGAATATCAGAAAAAACGCCTGTATAAGTAGCCGGATTAGAACGCGGCGTACGTCCAATTGGTGTCTGGTCAATTTCAATTACTTTATCAATATTTTCCAACCCTTCAATTTTGCCATAAGGTAAAGGCTGCTTTTTTGCACGAAAGAAATGATGATTTAGAACCGGATACAAAGTTTCTGTAATCAAGCTCGATTTTCCACTGCCGGAAACCCCGGTAATTCCAATTAACTTTCCTAACGGGAAATCAACATTTACATTTTTTAAATTATGCCCGGATGCTTTTTTTATCGATAAAAATTTGCCATTGCCTGCTCTTCTTTTCTCTGGGATGGCAATTTCCTTGCTTCCGTTCAAATAAGAAGTAGTAAGCGTTTGCTGGTGCATCAATTGCTGCGGTGTACCTTGTGCAACTACTGTTCCGCCGTGTACGCCGGCTGCCGGCCCCATATCAATTACATAATCTGCTTCCAGGATCATGTCTTTATCATGTTCAACAACTAAAACTGTATTGCCGAGATCGCGCAGGTTTTTTAGAGCATGAATCAATCGGTCGTTATCACGCTGATGTAAACCGATGCTTGGCTCATCCAGAATGTACATCACATTCATTAACTGTGAACCAATTTGCGTTGCCAAGCGAATACGCTGCGCTTCTCCGCCAGAAAGCGTTCTTGCCGTACGATCAAGCGTTAAATAACTTAAACCTACATCTAGCAAAAAACCGATGCGGGCACGTATTTCTTTTAAAATTTCTTTGGAAATGATGTTCTGGCGTTCGCTGATCCGTTCTTCCAAACCCTGAAACCAGGAATTAAGTGTAACAATATCCATTGTAGCCAAATCGAAAATGCTTTTGCCATCAACCTTAAAATTCAAAGATTCTTTTTTAAGGCGTGCGCCGTTACATTCGGGGCAAACTTTTACTACGCGATAATTGTCCAGGTCGCCGCTGTCATCGTCAGTTCTGCGTTCCTGCTGCTCTTCCAGCATTTTAATAATACCATCAAAACTGATCTGGTAATTCTGGACATTGTATTTATTGTATTCCACCGGAACGGTAATCATATCAGGAGAACCGTTTAAGATAATTTTTACAATATCCGGCGACAGCTTTTCGATTGGCGTAGCAAGCGAAAATTCATACTTTTTACCCAGCGCTTTTAAAACCTGAAACATCCAGGTTTCGCGGTATTCGCCAAGCGGTGCCAAACCACCGTTTAAAATACTTAGTTTACGGTCCGGTATAACAGAATCTTCTTCTACCTCCGAGATATAACCCAAACCGCCGCAACGCGGACAAGCGCCATAAGGCGAATTAAAAGAGAATGTATTAGGCTGAGGTTCGTCGTAAGAAATACCGGAAACCGGGTCCATTAAAAATTTGCTGTAATAGGAAACGTTGTTTTGCTGATCTGCAACGCGGATAATTCCTTTAGCTACTTTTAAAGCGGTTTGAATGGAAGTTTGCAGCCGTTTTTCATCTTTTTCGGTGATAACCAAGCGATCAACCACAATATCAATATCATGGATTTTATAACGGTCGAGTTGCATTTTTGGCTCTACATCTTGTATCGCGCCATCGATCCAAACTTTTAGATAACCTTGCTTGCGTATCTGCTCAAACAATTCGCGGTAATGCCCTTTCCGGCCTTTAATTACCGGTGCTAAAATATTTATCGGTTGTCCGTTAAACTTCTCTAAAATGGTACGAAAAATCTGGTCTTCTGAAAATCGCTCCATCTTCTCTCCGGTAACATACGAATAAGCATCGCCAGTACGGGCAAAAAGCAGACGCATAAAATCGTAAATCTCCGTAATCGTTCCAACTGTAGAGCGCGGGTTTTTACTGGTAGTTTTTTGTTCGATGGCGATAACAGGACTTAATCCGGAAACTTTATCTACATCCGGCCGTTCCATTCCGCCCATAAACTGGCGCGAATAAGCCGAAAAGGTTTCCATGTAACGGCGTTGTCCTTCGGCATAAATCGTATCAAAAGCCAGGGAAGATTTTCCGCTTCCGCTTAAACCTGTAATAACTACTAATTGGTTACGCGGAAAAGAAATATCAATATTTTTAAGATTATGTACCCGGGCACCAAATACTTCTACCTCACTTTGCTCGCCCAGATCAATCGCTTTTTCAGCCATACTTTAGTTCAGAAGATTATCTACTAATCCTAATAAATTGTTTTTGTTTAACTCGCGCAAAAATAAGCAAAAAAGGCCATCCCTGTTTAGGGACGGCCTTTTTTGCTTTGTGCTCCTTATGTAATGTTTAATTAAATGCCACCGAGTCTGGCTCGATGGATTGATAACCCAATTCTCCAGGCCGGGTAATCATTTGCTTAACAGCAACCAGATCATAAATATACCTTCCTGTTTCATGGTTTAAATGCAAACGAAAGTAGTTGTGCTTTTTCTGCTTTTTCATTTGCCGGGCTAACTTAATAGAACCGTTGTTGTAGGCGGCTGCAACCAATGTCCAATTATGAAACTCTCCGTACAGTTCCCGAAGGTAACGGCAAGCTGCAACAGTAGACTTTTTGAGGTTAAGGCGCTCATCATGGGCAGAATTAACTTTTAAGCCATAAGTACGGGCCGTTCCGGGCAAAAACTGCCACAAACCTTTTGCACCTTTTGGCGAAACGCCTGCTTCGAGGTTTGATTCTACAATCGGAATGTACTTAAAATCATCAGGGATACCATAATGTTTAAGAATTGGCTCGATTACAGTAAATAATTTTGCAGCGCGATAATGCAGCTTGTTAGTTTGCAGCCTCTTAAAGCTGTGCTGCTTTAGTGAATGCTCTAATTTTACGGCCACTTTCGGATCATGTACCGGTACGGGCTCATTGGCAAAATTCAGTTCATTCGATGCATCAGGAGCCTCGGAAACAACAACATCATTATCTCCTTTAGGCTGCGCTTTTTCTACTGTTTTTTTTAGCGTTGTACTGTAGATAAACAACTTTGACATTACAAACAGCACCACTATTACGGAGCACGTAATTAAGTGTTTTTTGTACATAGTCCCTTTGGTTTTAGTTATTAAATATTGATTAACTGCCGCAAAGATAGATTTATAAATCAGAATATCAAATACTTACAAAAACATCGGGAAAAATACCCTGTAAAAACAGCTTCAAATACAGCTAAAAAATACTTTTCCACATCCTCTAAATCCTTGTTTTAAAAAGGATTAATTTGCCAGAGAAGGCTTAAAAGGCTACCTTTACATCCCCCGATAAAAAACGGGCAATTGTTAAAAAATGGCTTACAAAAAACAAGGGAACAGTCGTGACGACAAATCCGCCGGACCAACCAGAAGAACTGGTAAACCTTCCACCGGCAGAAGCTTTTCTTCATCTTCAAAAAATGAAAACATTGGAGGAGAAGGCAGCTTCAAAAGAAAACCTTCCGCTTTCGGCGCACCGAAAAAATCTTTTGGTGGTGCAAAAGAAGCATCCGTAGAAAAAAGGTTTGGCAAGCCCTCCGCAGAAAACAACCGCTTTAAAAGCCGTAACAACAGCAATGCTTCTTTTACCGGCAAAAAATTGGCAGACGATACCAAACCTTTCCGTAAAAGCAGCACCGAAGGCAAGCCGTTTAAAGAACGTAGTTTCTCTGTCAAACCAGCTTCCGGCAGCGGCAGCGAAAGGCCTTTCAGAAAAAGAAATTCAGAGGGTTTTCAGGAAGGGCGTTCAAGGGAAAAATCATACAAAAGCAGCAATTCTGAAGGCAGGCCTTACCAAAAAGATTTTAGCGGAAGCGACAAACGCTACGTTAAAAACGGCGAAGAAGCAGGCGCCGATAAAAAACCGGTTATGCGTTCGCGCAATAAAACGGCAGAAAGCGGCAGTAGCAGCAGCAAAGACAAAGGCTTGATCCGCTTAAACCGGTACATTGCCAATGCCGGGATTTGTTCGCGCAGAAAAGCGGATGAACTGATTGAAGCAGGCGTAGTTTCTGTAAACGGCGAAGTAGTTTCTGAACTGGGTGCGAAAATTGACCCGATAAAAGATGTAATCCGCTATAACGGTGAAACTTTGAAGCGCGAAAAAATGGTTTACGTGCTGCTGAACAAACCAAAAGATTATATTACAACTACGGATGACCCGCAGGAACGCCGCACGGTAATGCAACTGGTAGAAAAAGCAAGCCGCGAACGGATTTATCCAGTTGGACGCTTAGACCGTAATACGACCGGACTTTTACTGATGACGAACGATGGTGAACTGGCCGAAAAGCTTTCGCATCCGCGCAGTAACATTACCAAAATTTACAATGTTGAGCTGGACAAAAGCCTGACTCAGGGCGATTTAAATAAAATTACTTACGGTTTAGAACTGGAAGATGGTTTGATTAAACCGGATGCAGTTTCTTATGTTACAGGCGGAAGTAAACGCGAAGTTGGCATCCAGATACACAGTGGTAAAAACCGGATTGTACGCCGTATTTTTGAACATTTAGGTTACGAAGTGGTAAAGTTGGACCGTGTGATCTATGCAAACCTTACCAAAAAAGATTTAACCCGTGGCCGCTGGCGTTACCTTGACGAAAAAGAAGTTATCCAGCTAAAACACTTAATGAAATAAAAAACACGGCCGCTTTGCTAAAACCAAAGCGGCTTTTTTATGTAAGTTTGATTTATAAACCATTCATTCTATCATGACAACTAAAAAAATATTGTATGCACTGCTGCTTGCCTGGCTGATGCCGGGATTTTTATTGGCGCAAAACGAATCGCCCCGCTTTTATCATTTGCTCATTGGTACTTATACCAACGCAACAAGCAAAGGCATTTATGTATATCAATTTGATACTAAAACAGGTACAGTGACTTACGAACAAGTAGCAGCAGGCGTAAAAGATCCTTCTTACCTGACTGTTTCTGCTGATAACCGTTTTGTTTATGCTGTAAATGAAAGCCATAATCCGGTCGGCGATAGCGTAAGCGCTTTTAAATTTGATAGCCGCTCCGGAAAGCTTACTTATATCAATAAACTTTCTACTTACGGAACCGACCCTTGTTACGTTAGCGTTGATAAAAACAACAGAAACTTGTTTGTTGCCAATTATTCCAGCGGAAGTTTGATTGCCTATTCTTTAAACCGGGATGGCAGTATTGCTGATACATTGCAAACTATTCATCACTCTGGCGGAAGTGTGGATACCACCCGGCAGAAAACGGCGCATGTTCATGCAGTGGTTTTATCTCCCGATCAAAAATATTTGTTTGCAGATGATTTGGGGACCGATAAAGTTTACCAGTACGTTTATCAACCTAATAATAAACAACCTTTAACGCCTGCTGCACAGCCAACTGTTGCGGTTAGGCCTGGCAGCGGCCCACGCCATTTGGTTTTTAGTGCCGATGCCAAACATGCTTATCTTACCCAGGAAATGGGCGCTTTGGTTACTGCTTTTAATTATGCTGATGAAAAATTAAACCCTATACAAACTATTGCGATGGAAAGCAGTGATTTTAAAGGCCAAAACGGTGCGGCAGATTTACACCTTTCCTCGGATGGTAACTTTTTGTACGCTTCCAACCGCGGCCAGGCAAATGATTTGATAGTGTATAAAGTAAACAAAACAAGCGGACAATTAAGCTTTGTAGAAAGGCAATCGTGCTTAGGAAATGGGCCGCGAAACTTTGCAATTGACCCAAGCGGCAACTTTTTGCTGGTTGCCAATCAAAACTCGAATGATATTTACACCTTTAGCATCAATAAAACTACCGGCAAATTAACCCGGACAGGTTCTAAATTAGAACTTAGCCATCCGGTTTATTTAAAATTTGTTCCGATAAAGTAAGCATCAATTTTTATCCGGTAAAAGAAGTACCGGGGAAAAGGCCAGGATAAATGGGGAATGTTTTTCCCGTTTATCCTGGCCTTTTTGCTTTACAGGAGTTCCAATAACTGTAAAAGCTGGATGGCTTGATTATGGCTAAACAGCCGGAAACCGCTATCGCATTGAAAACAAAAGTTAATGAGTTGCCCGAAAAAGATACCTTAAACGAAAGTTGTTTCTGGCGGCTTGATTTATACACCGGCAAATTGCACTGGTCCGACGGGCTTTGCCAGTTATTAGGACTTTCCCAACCTTATACACCAACACTTGAAAAGTTAATTGAGTATTATCAGCCTGAAAAAAACATCCGCCCGGCTTTTAACCGCGCTATTCACCAGGGCATACCTTTTGAACTGGAACTGCCCGTGCTTACTGCTTATGATAAAGTAATTTCCGTTTATACTTTGGGCAGCCCGGTTTATGACGATTACGGAAAGTGCATTGCCGTAAAAGGTATTCTGCTTACCAGTTTGCAACAGGAAAAAGATTCAAAATCAAGTGTTTATATTTTGGAAAGTATTGAAGAACAGCATATAATGTTAGAAAACTTTTCGCGGATTGTTTCGCACAACCTGCGTTCGCATACCAGCAATTTACAAATGGTACTTGAATCCATCAACCAGAAAACTTCTTCTAAACAGATGCGAGATATGATCGGGAACATCAAAACCATCAGCAGCAACCTTAATCAAACGGTGGGTTACCTCAACACGCTCATCAAAATATAATATACTTCTTTTATCAACCTAAAATTTATGCCTTTATTAAAAACTATTGCAGTTGTAGATGATGACCCAATTTATATCAACGCATTAAAAAACCTGTTAAGTTCCTGGCAGGTTGCCAATCCATTTTTATTTTTTACGAGCGGAAAAGAAGCCCTGGATTTTTTACTGGTAAAAGAAGCATTGGCACTGCCGGACGTTTTGCTGCTGGACCTGAACATGCCGCTAATGAATGGCTGGAAATTTTTAGAAAACCTCGAACCAGTTTTGCCACAACTGCAAAAAAAAATCAACATTTATTTGGTTAGTTCTTCTATTTGGGAGGAAGACCTCAAACGCGCCAAAAAAAATAAACTGATTAAAGAATTTATTACCAAACCTGTTTTTAAAGAGAAACTGCTGGAAATTTTAGGCTGAGGTAAGTTCCTTACATCAAAAGCCCAGGAACAAGCGTTATCTATTTTAACAGGATTTGTTACTTTTGATGTTGTTTATGACGAGAAATTCAAAGCTTCTGTTGCTGTTAATTTTGCTGATAGCTGTTTTTGCTGTTAATTCCTGCAAAAAAGACGAGCAAAGCTCTATCAGCGATTTTTTAACCCGTAGTACCTGGAACTTAGCTTTACTGCAACGTTTTAAGTATGTAAACGAAGCATTGGTAAAAACCGATACTATACAAGCAGGCTGTACTTTAAACCAGACGCTTTTATTTAATGCTGATAATACTTATAATTTCAATAACTATAGCTGTAAAACAGGCTTATTAAGTTCAACCTGGTCTTTTACTCCTGATATGTTGTATTTGAATTTAAATTCAGTTATCAGCCAAACTTCTCCTACATTTAGTAGCAAGCAAAACGTTGCCCGGATTATTAACCTCGGCCAGTATTCTTTATCTTTTGATGCCGGAGATGTAAACATCGTTCATAAACCAACCGATACCGTTGTAATATACCGGTATGGTTTCATCCACAGCAAGTAGTTAACCGCAATTGCCTTACCTCAAATAAATATGGTTGCACCAACCGTTCCTTTAACAACAGTAAAAAAACGGATTGCCATTTTCGCTTCCGGCTCTGGTTCTAACGCTCAAAAAATAATGGAGCATTTTAAAAAGAACGACTTTGCAGAAGTAACGCTTATTTTAACCAATAACCCGGAAGCTTACGTTTTACAGCGCGCTGATAATTTTGAAATCCCAACCCATATTTTTAACCGGAAAGCTTTTTACCAAAGTGATGAAGTGCTTAAACTGCTCGAAAGTTTAAAGATCGACCTGATTGTGCTGGCCGGTTTTCTGTGGCTCATCCCATCGAATTTATTAGAAGCTTTTCCAAACCGCATCATCAACATCCATCCTGCGCTTTTACCAAATTATGGTGGAAAAGGCATGTATGGCGATTATGTACACCAAGCCGTTTTAGCAGCCGGCGAAAAGGAATCCGGCATTACCATTCATTTTGTAAACAAGCATTTTGATGAAGGCGAAATTATCCAGCAATTTCGTTTTAAGATAGAGCCAAATGATCAGTTAGAAAATGTGCGTTTTAAAATTCAGCAGTTGGAGCATTTGCATTTTCCGAAAGTGATTGAGAATTTGGTTAAGAAGCTGAAGTGATTTATGATACTGTTTTTACCGATATAAAAACAGTATTTAAAATTTTAAGTAGATTTGAATATACAGGAATTGTAACCTTATTAATAAAATCAAAATGAAAGTTTTAATAGAAATCCCGGACGATAAAGCCTCTTTTGGGATGAAAGTTTTAAAAAGCCTTTCTTTCGTTAAAAAAGCCAAGCCAATTTCTGTTGATAGTGTTACACTTTGGGAGGATTTAAAAGACGCTGCCGAAGAAGTACGTTTGCATAAACAAGGAAAAATCAAGCTAAAAACTGCCCAGGAGCTTTTAGATGAGTTATAGTATTATCCCAACTAATGGTTTTGAAAAAGAACTTAAACGGTTAGTCAAAAAATTTCCTTCTTTAAAAAATGAATATGCTGAATTGATTGGCCAGACTTCGCAAAACCCAGAATTAGGTATTTTCTTGGGTAATAATTGCTATAAAATCAGATTAGCTATTAACAGTAAAGGAAAAGGCAAAAGCGGCGGCACAAGGGTAATTACTTACCTATACATCGCAACGGAAACAGTTTATTTGCTCACTATTTATGATAAAGGCGAAAAAGCTGACTTGAAACCCAATGAACTTAAAGAAATGGTTGGAAGCCTTGAACTGGATGTATAAAAGAATCGGGGCATTACCATTCATTTTATAAACGAGTGTTTTGATAAAAGCGTAATTATCAAGCAATTTCGTTTTAAGATCGAGCCAAATGACCAATTGGAAAAAGTACGCTTTAAAATTAAGCAGTTGGAACATCAGCATTTTCCGAAAGTGATTGAGAATTTGATTAAGAAGATGAAGTGATTTTTGTGATGCTGTTTTTATGGTGATAAAAACAGTATTGATTTATTTTACTAAATAAGCTGCGGCTCCCAAAATACTTTCACTTCTTTCACATCAACCCTTTTTCGTGCCTGTGCTAAATCATAACTTTCTTGAACACGTAACCAAAATTCGGGCGTTGTATTTTTAAAACCGGCGGCTAACTTCAAAGCCATTTCAGAACTGATGCCCTGTTTGCCGTTTATAATTGCCGAAAGGGTTTTACGGGTTGTTTGTAAGCCTTCAGCGACTTCTGTAATGGTTAAAACCTGTCCGGTTTGTTCGCGCAAACCTTCTATCGTTTCTAAAATTAATTCTCCCGGATGCGCAGGATCAAACATTGCCATAATACTCCTCCTAATTAAATTAATGATAATCTATATAATCCACATCCGTAACATCTTCACCCTTAAAACGAAAAATAATGCGGAAGTTTTTGTCGACCTTAACGCTCCAAAAGTCTTTCAAATTTCCCGAAAGCTTATGCAAATTGTAACCTGGAACATTCATTTCTATAGGCGAAGCTGCATTATCCAAACGAGTTAAAATCCGGCGAATTTTAGCAACCTGTTCTGGTATTAATTTAGAAGCATTTCCATTTTCATAAAATTGCTTTAGTCCTTTGTGGTTAAAGCTTATGATCATGCACAAATGTAACGCATAGCGTTGCAGATAACAAATTTATTTTTCTTTGCTTACTTAATTAAAATAATTGAAAGTTTGGCTAAAAAGGTGAAGTGTTTTCCTGTTGATGCTGTTTTTAGGATAGTAAAAACAGTATTGATATTATTCATTATACCGTACAATGGTATTTGAACGAATTTTTCCAGTATGACCATCAATTACCAGCATTCTTCTGCCAGCACTGTATAAATTTAATAAATTTGGATTTGCGGGAATCCAAACTTGATATTCTATTGGAACTGAATCACGTATTACCAAAGTTCTGGATACATAAACAGTTATATTCTCCTTCATAATATCGATATTAAACTCATTATTAATTTTAGCAGCTAAATCATAAATAGAAAATTCAAATGTGGGCTGACCGAGATCAATCTCCTTAATTACATTGCCGTTACCATCATAAACCTTTTTAGCCCCTATTGGAATTCCGTAAAATACTTCTACTGAACTTTGTATGGCTCCATTAGATCTATCGTAAATATTTTTTGTTTTTAAAAGGAGTGCCTTTTAGTTTTATATCTTCAACGGAAGTATCTCTCATTCTAATTTGCCTTACACTATTTCCATTTGGCAAAGTAAAATTAGCCTCACCATTAATTTGTATTTCATCAAAGCTTTTGTTGCCCAGCTTTGCCATTTTTATTGGCTCTTTGTTGTTAAAAAAAGACGGCTTTTGCTGTGCTTCACAATTTAAAACACTTAACACCAATCCTAAAAAAATTACTTTTTTCATTTGTCAAATTTCAATTAATCATTTTTAGTTGGATAACATTGTAGTTCCATCTTTTGAACTTAGCATTTTTTAATAATGGAGTTGTTTAAACTTTTTTTCTGGCCCTCTTTTTTTGGGGGGTAGATGCTTCTTTTATCACCTAAAAAATGTTGACCATTGTTTTTTTGATCGATTAAATGTAAACACCAATTTTTACCCGGTAAATCACTAAAGACCTATAAGGTTTTGAAAACCTTATAGGTCTTTAGTGATTAAATACAAACACCAGTTTTACCCGGTAAAAGAAGCATAGGCACCAAACCTGGGCATGCCCAAGAATCAAATTTAAATCGGTACCAAAAAGTTTAAACAACCTCAATATTTCATAGTAAAAAATCAAATAGCTTTTATTACGATACTTCTTTTATCAATCTAAAACCTTTAACAAAGCATTAAAATTTTTACCTTTGCGGCTCATTTTACTGTTCATGAGTCAGCCTGTTAAAATAAAAAATGCTTTAATTTCTGTTTATTACAAGGATAATTTAGAACCAATTATTCATGAATTAAACCGCTTAAACGTAAAAATATACTCTACCGGCGGCACAGAAACTTTTATACGAAATTTGGGTGTTGATGTTATTCCAGTGGAAGATTTAACCTCTTATCCTTCTATTTTAGGTGGCCGCGTTAAAACACTTCACCCTAAAATATTTGGCGGCATTTTAAACCGTCGCGGGCACGAAGGCGACCAGCAGCAAATCGAAGAATACGAAATTCCGGAGATTGATTTAGTGATTGTTGATTTATATCCTTTTGAAGAAACCGTTGCTTCCGGTGCTTCGGAAGAAGATATTATCGAAAAGATTGACATCGGCGGCATTTCCCTGATCCGCGCAGCAGCTAAAAATTTTAAAGACGTGCTTCTTTTAGCCTCTAAAAATGATTACATTGAGCTGGAAAATATCCTGAAAACACAAAACGGCGAAACTACTTTTGAGCAGCGCAAAGCTTTTGCCCGCAAAGGTTTTCATATTTCTTCGCATTATGATTCGGCTATCTTCAATTACTTCAACCGCGAAGAACCTTTACAAATTTTTAAACAAAGCATTGAGCCTGCACAAATTTTACGTTACGGGGAAAACCCGCATCAGCAAGGCGTTTTTTACGGCAACTTAAATCAGCTTTTTGATAAGTTGGGCGGAAAAGAATTATCTTACAATAACTTAGTAGATGTTGATGCTGCCGTTGCTTTAATCGATGAATTTGAAGAACCAACCGTAGCAATTTTAAAACATACCAATGCATGCGGAATTGCCAGTAAGGCAACAATTTTACAAGCGTGGACTACTGCTTTGGCCTGCGATCCCGTTTCTGCTTTTGGCGGCGTCATTATCACCAACAAAGAACTGGATGCAGCTACAGCAACAGAAATAAGCAGATTATTCTTCGAAGTATTGATTGCCCCGGCATATAGTGAAGAAGCTGTAAAAATCTTAACAGCTAAAAAGAACCGTATTATCTTGGTGCGTAAACCTGTCGAGCTTCCTAAAAAATTGTTCAAAACGCTTTTAAATGGTGTAATTGAGCAAGATAAAGATCTTTCGATAGAAGGGCCGGAACAAATGCAAACGGTTACAACCAAACAACCAACAGAACAAGAATTAAAAGATTTGTTTTTCGCCAATAAAATAGTAAAACATACCAAATCAAACACAATTGTGTTAGCTAAAAACAGCACATTAATTACAAGCGGCGTTGGCCAGACTTCGCGTGTGGATGCTTTAAAACAGGCAATTGTTAAAGCAGAAAGTTTTGGTTTTGATTTGAAAGGTTCGGTCATGGCTTCTGATGCGTTTTTCCCTTTTCCGGATTGTGTAGAAATTGCCGCAGATGCAGGAATTTCGGCTGTTTTACAACCCGGAGGTTCTATAAAAGACCAGGATTCGATCCAAATTGCAAACCAAAAGAACATCGTGATGGTAACAACCGGCGTTCGTCATTTTAAACATTAGTAGTAAACAGGTAAAACTGTTTAAGTAATTCTTTTAAGCGCTTTTTTTTCGTAAACTTTGCAGCTAATACTGAAATAAAACCAAATGGGTCTATTTAATTTTTTTACGCAGGAAATTGCCATTGATCTTGGCACTGCAAATACCCTGATTATACATAATGATAAAGTGGTGGTGGATGAACCCTCCATCGTAGCGTTTGATCGAACGACTAATAAAATAATTGCTATAGGGCGCCAGGCCATGCAAATGGAAGGCAAAACCCATGATAATATTCGTACTGTTAGGCCATTAAAAGATGGTGTAATAGCTGATTTTAATGCCTCGGAACACATGATCCGCGGCATGATCAAAATGATCAACAAAGGCAAAGGCTGGTTTTTTCCCTCACTTCGGATGGTAATTTGCATTCCTTCCGGCATCACTGAAGTTGAAAAACGTGCCGTACGTGATTCCGCAGAAATTGCAGGTGCAAAAGAAGTATATCTGATTTACGAACCAATGGCTGCGGCCGTAGGGATCGGCATTGATGTGGAAGAACCTATGGGCAACATGATTATTGATATCGGCGGCGGAACGACTGAAATTGCTGTTATTGCGCTTTCTGGTATTGTTTGCGATCAGTCGATTCGTGTAGCCGGAGATAATTTTGATTCTGATATTGTGCAATATATCCGCCGTCAGCATAACATTATGATTGGCGATCGTACGGCTGAAAAAATTAAGATTGAAGTTGGTGCAGCTTTGCCGGAATTAGCTGATCCTCCGGCAGACTTTGCCGTACAAGGACGTGATTTAATGACTGGTGTTCCAAAACAAATCACGGTTTCCTACACAGAAATTGCACATTGCCTGGATAAATCCATTTCTAAAATTGAAGAGGCTATCTTAAAAGCTTTGGAAATTACACCTCCGGAGCTTTCTGCAGATATTTATCAAACGGGAATTTATTTAACCGGCGGCGGGGCTTTGCTTCGCGGATTAGATAAACGTGTTGCAGCAAAAACAAAATTACCCGTACACGTAGCGGAAGATCCACTTCGTGCCGTAGTTCGTGGCACAGGTACAGCTTTAAAAAATATCGGAAGTTTTAAATTTTTAATGCAGTAAAAGAAGTATTGGGTTTCCAGTTGCCAGTTGTGAGTTACCGGTAACAGGCAACCTGCAACTCGCAACTCTTAATTTCCATGCGTAACCTCCTGATTTTTATTTCGAAGTACAACGCATTTTTTTTGTTTATCATTTTTGAAGTTATTTCCCTAATTACTTTTATCAAATACAATAATTTTCAAAAAGCTACTTTTATCAGTTCATCCAACGAATTGGTTGGTAACGTTTACCTTAAAGTAGATCAGCTTACGGATTATTTAAAATTAGGTATCATAAACGATAGCCTGGCCAGGGAAAATGCCCGTTTGCGCAATCAGCTTAAATCTTCTTTTTATGTAGATTCTTCCTCGTTAAAAACAGTAACCGACACTGTTTATAAACAACAATACACCTACATTTCGGCCAGGGTAATCAATAATTCTTTTACCCGGCGTAATAATTACCTTACTATTAACCGTGGCAGTAATGCGGGCATTACCAAAGGAATGGGCGTAATTTGCAGTTCGGGCGTAGTGGGTATTGTTACTTTTACCGGGCCTAACCTGGCAACCGTGCAATCTTTGCTGCATGAAAACACCCGTATCAGTGCTATGCTCACAGATTCTAACAATGTAGGTTCGTTAATTTGGGACAATAACCTCGACCCAACCAAAGCCATGCTCATTAATTTTATGAAGCAGGCTAAAATTAAAGTTGGTACGCCGGTTGTTACTTCCGGTTATTCGCTTTTTCCGGCAGGGACCATGTTAGGGCATATTAGTAAACTGGATGCTAAAGACAGCAACAACGGAACCGGCATTGAAGTGAACCTATCGGTCAATTTCAGTAACCTGCAATATGTTTATGTGGTTACCAATAAACTGGCGCAGGAACAGCAGAGTTTGGAGGCTCAGGAAAAGCAGTGAGCAGAAGCATTCCATTCAACATATTGCGTTTTATCGTGCTGGTATTTATACAAGTGTTTTTGTTAAAAAATATTTCGTTGTACCACGTAGTTACGCCTTATTTTTATATCCTGTTCATACTTCTTTTACCGTTTAATATTCCTAATTTTTTATTGTACCTGCTGGCGTTTGTAATGGGCATTACTATTGATGCTTTTTATGATACTCCGGGATTACATGCTGCATCCTGTGTTTTTTTAGCTTATGTCCGGATCATCTTTATTAGTATAACCGTACAAAAGGAAGGTTTTGATAACGAACCCGAACCAACTTTAGGGTTAATGGGTTTCAGATGGTTTTTTTTATATGCTTTGATTTTAACATTTTTGCATCATTTCTTTCTGCTAAACCTGGAATCTTTCCATTTATCAGAAATCCTGTTTACCACCACCAGGGTCATCTTCAGCACCCTGTTTACGGTTATGTTAATGTTAATCTCCGGTTTAATGTTCTTTAAGAAAAAAGTACGTTAATGAATAGTTTTTTTGAAAGGCGATATGTCATCCTGGGCATTTTCATTGTGATCATACTCATGCTGATCGGCCGCTTGTTCTACATTCAAATAGTGGATGACAAATATCTGGCTTTTGCTCAAAACAATGTGATACGCAGGTTTATCAAATATCCTGACCGCGGTGCTATACTTGACCGGCACGGAAAAATATTAGTGCAAAACGAGCATGTTTATGATATATTGGTGATCCCGAAACAGGTGCATGAATTTGATACGCTTGAGTTTTGCAGATTATTACAGATCGATAAAAAAGGGTTCGACCAGCGTTTGCAAAAAGCTAAAATCTACTCTAATTTCCGGCCATCCATTTTTGAAAAACAGTTATCAGCACGGCTTTACAATTCTTTCCAGGAACACTTGTTTGAGTTCCCGGGCTTTTTTGTACAGCCACGTTCGGTAAGAACTTATCCTGATTCTGTTGCTGCACAATTTTTAGGCTATATAAGTGAAGTAAACGATAAGATTATAGAAAAATCTAATGGTTATTATCATCCAGGGGATTATATTGGTTTTAGCGGAGCTGAAAAAGCTTATGAAAGTGTTTTACGCGGACAACGTGGTGTAGAAAACCTACTGGTTGATTCGCGAAATGTACCGAAAGGAAAATATTTGAACGGCAGGTATGATACAGCAGCAGTAGCCGGAGAAAGGCTGATTTCTTCTTTAGACCTCCGCATTCAAAAACTTGGGGAAAAGTTGATGCAAAACAAGGTAGGCAGTATTGTAGCGATTGAACCGTCAACAGGCGAAATTCTGGCATTTGTAAGTAGCCCTACTTATGACCCGAATGAATTAGTTGGGCGCGAGCGGGGCAACAACATTTCGGCCATGTACAAAAACCCGTACAATCCTTTATTTATCCGCCCGATACAAGCTTATTATCCGCCAGGTTCGTCTTTTAAGCCACTTGCTGCGCTCATTGCTTTACAGGAAGGCATCATTACGCCGCAAACCACTTTCTTTTGCGCGGGCGGTTACCAGGCGGGTTCGCATTGGGTAGGCTGTACGCACCATCATGGCGTAACAAATTTAAGTTATGGGATTGAAGGTTCGTGTAATACTTATTTTTGCAATGTTTTTAATAAAGTAATAAGCCAGCCGGGCTACCCGAATATTACAGCCAGTTATCTTAATTGGAAAAATAAGGTCAACAAGTTTGGATTTGGTATAAAACTGGATGTTGACCTTCCAAATGAGAAAAGAGGTTTTGTACCTGCCCCGGCCTGGTATAACAACAGGTATGGTAAAAACCATTGGCGTGCCAATACAATTATTTCGCTGGCTATTGGCCAGGGCGAGTTACTGGCCACGCCATTGCAAATGGCCAATATTGAGTGTACTATTGCTAACCGTGGCTTTTATTACCGGCCACATCTAATTAAGTCTATCGGTGATAAAGATGTTATAAAACCGGAGTTTAAAGAAAAAATAAATGTAGGCATTGATTCCAATTATTACGAGCCGGTAATTAATGGTATGCAAGCTGTAGTAGAACGCGGAACAGCAGCAGCTTCACGAATACCCGGAATTGTGATGTGTGGCAAAACCGGAACGGCGCAAAACCCTCATGGCGAAAACCACTCTGTTTTTGTTGCTTTCGCCCCGCGGGACAATCCTAAAATTGCTATTGCAGTTGTGGTAGAAAATGCTGGACAAGGTGCTTCCTGGGCTGCCCCGATTGCTTCTTTTATCATAGAAAAATACTTAAAGGATACTATCAGCCGCCGTCCGTCAGGTATCAACCCTAAAAAATATATGGAAGCTAACTTGCTGCCGCCGCTTCCCGGCAGTAAACCTAAACCCTCTTATAAGTATCTGCCTAAAGATTCATTGAAAAAGAACCAGGCCGACAGCAATAAAAGAAACATCAAAAGCGACAGCGGCAAAAAAACCATACCAAAGCTTGCTTTAAACATAGTTAATTCAAAAAGAAAGGAAGATGAATAATCAGCGTAGCTTTTTTTATAATGTTGATTGGTTTACAGTTGTTCTTTATCTTATCCTTTGCATCATTGGTTGGTTCAATATTCATTCGGCTATTTATGATGAAGACCATCCAAGTATTATCGACCTAAGTACCAATTACGGCAAACAGTTTCTTTATATTGTTTCCGGAGTGGTGCTGGCAACGGTTATCCTGCTGATGGAAAGCCGTTTTTTCAGTGCTTTAGCACCTGCTGTTTATGTCATGGTTGTTATTTTACTGGTCCTTGTTTTGGTAATTGGGCGAAACGTAGGCGGAAACCAGGCATGGATTCCTTTAGGCGGCGGTTTCCGGTTACAGCCATCAGAATTTGCAAAATTTGCTACCTGCTTAATGCTTGCCCGCTATTTAAGCGGAACAAACATTAAAGTAACTGACACAAAATCTTTTTTTATTGCGGCAGCCATTATTGCTTTCCCGATGGTGCTGATTATTTTACAGCCTGACGCCGGTTCAACCCTGGTATTTTGTTCGCTTATTTTTGTGCTGTACCGGGAGGGGATTTCACCGCTTTTCCTGGTTATTACCGGTTTGATTATTACTTTGTTTATCCTTACTTTATTAGTAAACCAGTTCTACCTGGTTGCTGTGCTTGTAGTTATAGCCGGTGCTTTAATTTATTTTTTCCGCCGCAACCAGGCTTTAATTGTTACGGTTTCCGTTGGTTTTGTTATTTGCGTTGCCATGATCTTCAGCGTAAGTTTTCTCTACCATCATGTACTGAAACAGCATCAAACCGTTAGGATTGATGAATGGTTGGGTATTACTACCGATCCGCGCGGAATTGGGTACAATGTTAATCAGTCTAAAATTGCAATTGGTTCGGGTAAACTCTGGGGAAAAGGCTATTTAAAAGGCACACAAACTAAATTCTCTTTTGTGCCCGAGCAAAGTACCGACTTTATTTTTTGTA
This sequence comes from Mucilaginibacter arboris, assembly GCF_009754915.1. GTDB lineage: Bacteria > Bacteroidota > Bacteroidia > Sphingobacteriales > Sphingobacteriaceae > Mucilaginibacter_A > Mucilaginibacter_A arboris. The sequence continues at coordinate 158,912 of NZ_WPIK01000006.1, forward strand.
CCATTGGCGAGGAATGGGGTTTTGCCGGAACGCTGAGCGTGCTCATCATTTACCTGATCCTGCTGTTCCGGATTGTATTTATTGCAGAACGGCAACGTTCCAATTTTTCCAGGATTTACGGTTATGGCGTTGCATCAGTTATCTTTTTTCACGTTTTTATCAACGTAGGCATGACCATCGGTTTGGTTCCAGTTATTGGCATACCGCTGCCATTAATTAGTTATGGTGGCTCGTCTTTATGGAGTTTTACCATTCTGATCTTTATCCTGCTTAAACTGGATTCCAACCGGATGGGGCTTGTTTAATCCTTATTTTTTGCCGGTAAAAGAAGCATGGGTTTTAGCAGGTGATCCATGAATAACAACTCATTTAAGAAAACCTTTTGCGCAATAGACCGTAAAATTTTTCGGTTGTAGCTGGTTTGTCTTTCCAATTATTTTTAGCAGCATAATTGATTTTAAGAAAATTTTCTGCCTGCTCAAAATTGGTATAACGGTTTAAAATATTAATAGCTTCAGAATAAGCCAGGTTATAGCCATTAAATAATTCCCTTACAAAAAGCAGTTTATCGTTTAGGGTAATTAATGATGGAAGGTCCTGGCCTGGTTTTGTTGCCATTTGGGTTTCTGCAACTTGGGTTTGGTCCAAACCTTTTTGTGCAGCAATGCGCTGGTTAAGCGTTAAAACCTGTTCACTTTCCGGCTTTACCGGTTCTGGTTTTATCGTTTCAGGCTGTGGTTCCGGTTTTACCGGTCCTGGTTCAATCATAAATTTTTCAGGCTGAAGTTGGGGCAACGCAGGTACTTCAACTTGCGGCTGAGCTGCTGCGGGTTTAACTTCCGGCTCACTAATAACCACATCCTCCACAACCGGTATTTCAGGTGTTGTAAATTTTTGCCTGGTAAAATAAGCATCCTCTGCTGCAACAGGAAGCTCTTCTGCTTGCTGTTGTGGCATCGTTTCCGGCAATACAAATGTTTCGTGCTTTATTGTTGCTGCCATTGGTATTTCCTGCAATTCCGCTTCGGTTTTTTCTGCAGGAACAGCATCTTTTATTTTAAACGGAACAGTATCTTCAGCAGAAACCAAATGCTCTTCTTCACTAAAATAATCTGGTATTTCCGGCCTTTGCCCATACACTTTTTCTACCGGCAATACAAGCGGGGCTGGCGGTAAAGCAACAGGTTTTGCTTGTCCTTGTATCTTTTTCAGTATCTCAATATGGTCTGTCAAAAAATGGGCATTAGCCATAAAAAGCTCCAGTTCAAGCACATTAAAACTATCGGCAGAAGCTTCCAGGTAACTGTATTGTTCTTTCAATTCTGCAATAATCCCGCCTATTTTTTTTAATATTTCCTGCTGATTCATAAACTTAGTATAAAGAAGATGTTGATAAATCCACTCTCAAAAATAGTATTTAATTCTGATATTCGGCCTTCAACCATAGCTGCAAATGTTGTTTAACGAAGACGTTTTTAAAAGGAGAAATGAGTATGGCGGGAGTATAGAAGTTATTTGTGGATCGATGTTTTCAGGAAAAACAGAAGAGCTGATCAGGCGGTTAAAACGCGGACAAATAGCAAGGCTGTCTGTAGAAATTTTTAAGCCTAAAACAGATACACGTTATGATGAAACTGCTATTGTATCGCACAATGCAACAAGCATACCTTCCACACCGGTAGAAAACGCCTCTACCATATTGCTTTTAGGCAGTATGGCACAAATTGTAGGCATAGATGAAGCACAATTTTTTGATGACGAGCTGCCAGAAGTTTGCAATAAACTGGCCAATAAAGGTATCCGTGTAATTGTTGCTGGCCTCGACATGGATTATACGGGAAAACCTTTTGGGCCAATGCCTGCAATTATGGCAATGGCCGAATCTGTTACCAAAGTACATGCAGTTTGTGTAATTTGCGGCCAGCCGGCTTTATATTCATACAGAATTATTGAAAACGATACAAAAATTTTGTTGGGAGAAAAAGAAAGTTATGAACCACGTTGCAGAAGATGCTTTTTATTGGGTAAAAAAGTAAATCCTGACACCTGAACTTTAGCTTTTCTGTAAAAGTAATTCCAGGTTTTTAACGTCTGTTTGTATAGTTTCCAAATGTTCTGTTAATAAAGAACGGAGGTCTGCCGGTACTTCTTTATCATCTAAAATATCCTGGTAAGCATTAATCGCGGCTTTATCTCCGTTAATGCAACTGTTTATGGCTACACTATCGCTTCGGTTAGATAGCGTTCCTTTGATATCCAGCCAGGCACGATGTAAAGTACCGGCAAAACCACCTTCGTGTGCTGGTTTTTCTATACCCTGACCGCTCAAATAATTTCTGATTGCTTCCGCTTGTATGTTACGGCTTGTTGCAGCCTGCTCAAATTGTGCTAACAAACCTTTGCTGCTAACCATTTCGGCAGCTTTGGTATAACCTTCTTCCCCATCCACTCCAATTACCACTAAATGTTGTAAATGGTTAATTAAATTTTCATTTAAACTCATAATACTATTTTTGATACGGTTAGTTATTCTTACTATTATCAGTTTTAACTATAAACAATAAATTTGGTTTGCAATTGTGCAGCTTTTAATTTTTAAACTGATTTAGATACGATAAAATTAAATTCTAAAATTGGAAATACTTCTTTTAGCAGCTAATTTATATCCATAAAAAAAGTACTGATAAAATTCTATCAGCACTTTTGCAAGTATAAACCTTATTTATAATTGTTAGCTTGCAATTGAAATTTTTTGTTTGTCTTTGATACAATTTTGGATACAAGTAATCATACTTGCACAAGTATTGTCCCATGAGTTTTTACTTAAAAAAGTATCAACTTTAGATAGCCATTCTTTATTGTTTTTATTATTTAATTCCAATTCAATGGCATCAATAAAATCTTCAGCTGTATAACCAATATGTACTAACTTATTTTTACCATAAGGATTAATTACATCACGGATAGCAGTAGAAACAACAGGTTTGCCGGCAGCTAAATATTCGGGTGTTTTTGTCGGGCTGATAAATTTGGTAGAATCATTCAGCATAAACGGGATCAAAGCTACATCCCACCCAGATAAATAGGCAGGAAGTTGCTCATAACTTTTTTGTCCTAAATAATGAATGTTTGTATTTTGAGGTAAAAGTGCACGGTTAATTTTTAACACCGGGCCAATTAACATGAAACTCCAATTTGGCCTTGCATCAGCAATTGTACGGATTAATTCAATATCAAAACGTTCATCAATTACACCATAAAACCCAAGTTTAGGATTTGAAATATTAGCCTGGTCTTCTGGTTGAACTTTGTTTGTTCTAGCTTTTACAAAATGAATTTTATCTATACTGCTTGGAAAAGCATGAATATTTGAATGTTGATGTTTTTTAGCTTCGTATAAAGAATGGCCTCCTGTAAATACCACATCAGATTTTGCCATCAATCTTTTTTCCAAATCTTTTAATTCAGCAGGTGCATTTTTAAATAAAGATAGTTCATCCATACAATCATAAACAATTAACGCCGGGTTAAGCTGCTCTGTAAACGACAATGCCATTGGTGTATAATACCAGAAAAGGAAATCTTCACCATCTTCCTTTTCCATAAATTTATCCATCAACTGTTTCATTACCAACTTTTCTTCTGCTTTTGATAATCCGGCGGGAATATGAGGAACAACTACCCACAAGTTAGGCAAGCGTTTAGATAAATGTAAATACGCCTCGTCCTCTGCATCGTGCATTGGTTCCTCTAAAAAATAAGTACTGAACATTTCTGAAAATCTTGTTAACAAATGTTGCGGACGCTGATAAACAAAATCCCATCTTAAATGTGAAAGGCAAAGCAGTTTGGCGGGTAATTTTTTCATATTGTATTGGATGATAATTATAGGGTTAACATATTAAAAATAATTTTGTTCGATACCAGCGGTATTTTTTTACAGTTTAATAATGATTAAATAACTTTCACTATTTACTATACAAAAGGAATGTACAAGTGAAATTATAAGTGAGATGGTAAGATGCTGTAAAGCAATAATTTATCTCAGTATCAACTGCAAAGATTAATTTGGTTTACAATATACAAATTATTTTTTAATTATGTATGCTTTTGCCACGAAAAAAGATATGCAAGGTTGTTTTTATGTATATACAACTATTGTAATAATAATAAGATCAGGCAAGCGTTTGTTTTAAAAGATAAAAAACTGTGCCGCTAAAATTTATTATAGAAATTTAATTTGGATTCTATAAACAAACTTGTTGGGTTTGTTTGCTTTTTAAAATTTAATCCTGAAAATAATACAACGTTAATTTCCTTTAATTAAACGTTGTATTTCATCTAATTTCATCAAAGCTTCTACCGGTGTAAGTGTATTTACATCCAACGCATTTAATACATCCCGAATTTTAATAAGCACCGGGTCATCAATAGAAAACATTTGCAATTGCACAGCTTGTTTCTGTACTTTCTTAATACTTTCTTTAATGTTTTCCCCGCCGGTCCGTTCTGCTTCCAGCTTCTTTAAAATTTCTCCGGCACGCGATAAAACTTTTGGCGGCATACCGGCCAACTTGGCTACGTGGATACCAAAACTGTGTTCACTTCCTCCCGGAACTAACTTCCGCAGAAAAATAATTTTTTGCCCGGTTTCTTTTACAGCAACATTAAAGTTTTTGATGCGGTAAAAAGAGCTTGCCAGTTCATTCAATTCATGATAATGTGTGGCGAAAAGCGTTTTAGCTTTTTCCGAAGGATGATTGTGCAAGAATTCTGCAATAGACCAGGCAATAGAAATGCCATCGTAGGTAGAGGTGCCGCGGCCGATCTCATCCAGCAAAACCAGGCTTCTGCTGGAGATATTGTTGAGGATGCTGGCCGTTTCGTTCATCTCCACCATAAAAGTAGATTCGCCGGAAGACAAATTATCGGATGCACCAACGCGCGTAAATATTTTATCAACCAAACCAATGCGTGCTTCTTTTACCGGCACAAAACAGCCAATTTGTGCCATCAGCACAATCAGTCCGGTTTGACGGAGAATGGCAGATTTACCAGCCATGTTCGGGCCGGTTATAATGATAATCTGCTGCGTTTCCGAATCCAGAAAAACATCGTTGGTGATATATTCTTCGCCCAAGGGCAGATTTTTTTCGATTACCGGGTGCCGGCCGCCTTTAATATCAATCCGGTCACCTGCATCAACTACCGGCTTTTGATACCGGTTTTTCTTTGCAAGTTGGGCAAAACAAAGCAACACATCCAACTTGGCCAGAATCCGTGCATTTAACTGAATAGGTTTTATATAAGAACTAATGCTGTGAAGCAAATGCTGGTACAAGCGTGTTTCTATGGCAAATATCTTTTCTTCTGCACCCAAAATTTGCTCTTCGTATTCTTTTAGTTCCGGCGTGATGTAACGTTCTGCATTAACCAGTGTTTGTTTCCTGATCCATCCTGAAGGCACTTTATCTTTGTGCGTATGCGTTACCTCCAGATAATAACCAAAAACGCTGTTAAAAGCAACTTTTAACGATGGGATCCCGGTTTCTTCTGCTTCGCGGCGTTGTATTTCAAGCAGGAAATCTTTTCCGCCAAAAGCAATTTTACGCAGGTGATCCAGTTCTTCATCCACGCCATCGGCAATTACTGCACCTTTTGCAATTTGAACAGGCGGTTCCGGAAAGATTTCTTTTTCTATTTTTTCCCGGATCAACTGGCAAGGATTTAACTGCTCCGCCAACTGCTGCAAAAATAAATTATCCGTCTGCCCGCATAAGTCTTTTACTTCTGCCGTGGCCAGCAATGCCCTTTTTAGCTGTATGATTTCGCGGGGATTAGCTTTTTGCAAACCGATCTTAGAGATCAGCCTTTCCAGGTCGCCTATTTGTTTAATCTGGTGCAGCAGGCTTTCTGCCAATGCTTCTTTTACCTGCAAAAAATCAACAACTTCCAGCCGTTCCTCAATTGGTTTCAGTTCTTTTAAGGGCATCAATATCCATTTCCGAAGCAGCCTTGCGCCCATTGGCGAAGCCGTTTGATCGAGCACCTGAAAAAGCGTGATGGCGTTTTCGTTACCAGAATCCAATAGCTCAAGGTTACGAACGGTAAAACGGTCCAGCCACATGTATTTTTGATGTTCTATCCTGCTGATGCCGGAAATATGCTGCAAATTCCGGTGCTCCGTTTCGTTGATGTAATACAAGGTTACACCTGCGGCAACTATGGCTGATGGCAAACGGTCAATGCCAAACCCTTTTAAATTCTTCACTTCAAAATGCTTTAGCAGCGTTTCTGAAGCAAAATCGAAGGTAAAAGCCCAATCATCTAAGGTATAAGTATAAAAACCTTCGCCAAAAGCTTCTGTAAATTCTTTTTGTTTTTGTTTGGAGAAGATGATCTCGTTGGGCCGGAAACTTTGCAGCAGCTGATCGATATATTCCTGATCGCCTTGCGCCGCCAAAAATTCTCCGGTAGAAATATCCAGCAAAGCCAAACCAATCTGGTTCTTTTCAAAATGCAGCGTTGCTACATAATTGTTTGATTTTTGGCTGAGGATATTATCATTGTAAGAAACGCCTGGCGTAACCAGTTCTGTAACGCCTCTTTTAACGATGGTTTTTGTTGCTTTCGGATCTTCCAATTGATCGCAGATGGCAACACGCTGACCGGCACGGACCAATTTAGGCAGATAAGTATCCAGCGAATGGTGCGGAAAACCAGCTAATTCAATAGAAGTACCCGATCCATTTGCCCTTTTGGTGAGGATGATCCCCAGAATACGGGAAGTGGTAACAGCATCTTCACCAAAAGTTTCATAAAAATCGCCTACCCGAAATAACAACAAAGCGCCGGGATATTTAGCCTTGATCTGGCTGTGCTGCTGCATTAAAGGTGTTTCTGCCGAAGTCTTCTTTCCCAAATTTTAAACCAATTAAGCAGTAAAGTTAACCGATCAAAAGTTTTTTACAGCAGATGTGAAAAAATAGTGGGTAAAAACAGCATCAACTTAAATAGCTGCTAACCAACACCAACTTTTACCCGGTAAAAGAAGCATTACCAAATTACTCTCCTTTTCCTTTTCCTAATGTTTCAAAAGGCAAAACACCTGCCCGCTTAGTCCAGGCAGTATATAAAATATCCAGCTCTTTTACTTTTTCGGGATTTGATGCGCTTAAGTCGTTCAGTTCAGACCGGTCATTTTCCATATTGTATAAATGCCAGTTTTTTTCGGGATAATTGGAAACCAGCTTCCACTCGCCCTGCCGAACTGCGCGGTTTCCTTCATGCTCAAAAAATAAGGCCTGGTGGCCTTTCCACGCTTGTCCTTTAAAAAGCGGGACTAAACTGATACCTTCAGTAGCAGCAATTTTATTTTGGTGATAAGTTTTTGGATAAGCAACTCCTGCCAGATCTAAACAGGTTGACATCAGATCAATAATATGGGCAGGCGCGTTTACCTGGTTTCCCGGTTTTACAATTCCCGGACCGTAAGCAATAAAAGGAGTAGCTGTGCCGCCTTCGTATTCCCAATGTTTAAATAAACGGAAAGGTGCATCGCTCAGGTTAGCGCCGGCAAATTCGTAAGAGGTAAACGAAGTTGGATCGCTGGAAGGTTTCCTGCTGGCTTCTATGATAGAAGGCAAAAAGCCCGGGCCTTTAATGCTTTCGCTGCTGGCGCCGTTATCAGACAGGAACATAATGACCGTGTTTTTATCTTCACCTAAATCCTTTAAGGTTTGGCGCAACCGGCCGATGTTCTGGTCCATCCGATCGATCATCGCGCTATAAACCGCCATTTTATCATCCCAGCGAACTTTTTCTTTCTCCGTTAAAGTTTCCCAGGCCGGTACATGTTCATCACGCGGAGAAAGTTTGGTGTTTTTATTGATGATGCCGTATTCCAGCAATTTCTGGTAGCGTTTCTCGCGTAGCTTGTCCCAGCCTTCCATAAATTTGCCTTTGTATTTGGCAATATCTTCCGGTAAAGCCTGCAACGGCCAGTGCGGGCATTGATAAGCCAGGTACAGAAAAAAGGGTTTGTCCGTTTGCTTGTTTTGCCGGATAAATTTAATGGCGTAATCGGTATAAGCGTTGGTAGAATAATAACCCTTGCCCGGAGTAAAAGGCTGATCTTCTAAAGCAATGGTTAATTTTTGATTGGGGCGATAAGGATAATCAGAAAAATAACTGCTGGCGCCATCGATCAAACCGAAATAATGATCGAAACCCCTTTTAACCGGCCAATGTTCCGGCGCCTGGCCAACATGCCATTTGCCAGCCATTAATGTATTATAACCGCCTGCTTTTATGGCTTCGGCAATGGTTACGCAATTCTGGTTTAAATAACCCTGGTAAGCAGGTTGCGGCCTTGTGTTCATCATATCGCCAACGCCTGCCTGATGCTGGTACAAACCGGTAAGTAAGGAAGCGCGCGTTGGGCAGCAGCGGGAAGCGTTGTAAAATTGCGTCATTTTCAATCCGCCTTTGGCCATTTCGTCCAGGTTTGGTGTTTGCACATCCGAACCAAAACAACCAATATCCGAATAACCCATATCATCTGCCAGGATAATAATGATGTTTGGCTTTTTTTGAGGTGGTTCTGGAAGAGAAAAACTTAAAAACAAACCGCTTATAAACAGGAGCACCAAGCTTGACAGGATGATTAATCTGGCTTTCATTGAATAGGTTTATTGGAACGATGCCCTAAAATACAAAAAGAAATGGTTGATAAAAGAAGCATCTTAGCAACCACACCTGTTGTTACCGATTTTTACCTGGTAAAAGAAGCATCGGCTTTCTCTAAAATTTGATCAAGCAAACAAGAAAATCATTATTTAAAAATCATTCAATCTGATTTTATTACCATCTTTGGTTTATGAAACCTGATCTTCAACAAAAATTCACAGCGCTTTTTAATCAACCCGCAACCCGCAGTTTTTTTGCCCCCGGCCGTGTAAACCTTATTGGCGAACATATTGATTATAACGGCGGCCTGGTTTTGCCATGTTCCATTACCTTCGGTACCAATTTGCTGGTTGCAGAAAACAAGGAAGGTATTTTCCGTTTCAGAAGCCTGGATTTTGAAGATCAGTTGGATATTCCGATGCAGGGCGCTTACACCAAAAAAGGCAAAGAATGGTTTAATTATCCCCTTGGGGTAATGCAGCAGTTTTTACTGCACAACAAGCAGCTTAAAGGTTTGGATATGTTGTTTAAAGGCGATGTGCCGATTGGTTCCGGCCTTTCTTCATCGGCTTCGATAGAAATTGTTACTGCTTTTGCTTTGAACGAAACCTATCAGTCCGGCTTTTCTAAACTGGAGCTGGTGCAGATGTGCAAAAAGGTGGAAAATGATTTTATCGGCGTAAACAGCGGCATTATGGACCAGTTTGCGGTTGCTTTTGGGGAGAAGGACAAAGCCATCGAACTGAATTGCGATACGCTGGATTATAAAATTGTGGATTGCAAGTTGCAGGATTATGTGCTGGCGATCATCAACACCAATAAACCGCGAAAACTTTCTGAATCTAAATACAACGAGCGTGTGGAAGAATGCCAGACGGCTTTAAAAGACCTGCAAAAAGAACTGCAGATAGATAATTTGTGCGATATCGATACGGCCACTTTTAACAAAAACGAAGGGTTGATCGAAAATGAAACGGTTAAAAAACGAGCCCGGCACGTAATTGAAGAAAATGATAGGGTAAAAGAAGCAACGCATGTTTTAGCTGATGGAAATTTAAAAAGGTTTGGCGAATTGTTATACGCTTCCCATGCTTCGCTGAAAGATTTGTACGAAGTTACCGGCAAAGAACTGGATACCATTGTGGAGTTTTGCAAAACGCAGGAAACCGTTGCCGGCGCCCGCATGACGGGCGCAGGATTTGGCGGCTGTGCCATTGCCCTGGTTAAACACGATGCTTATGATGATTTCGCTAAAAAACTTACCCGCTATTACACAGAAAAAGTGGGTTACGAACCTGCCGTTTACCATTCTTTAATTGGCGATGGGGTGAAGGAGGAGTGAGAGGTCGGAGGTGCGGGGAGCTGCACAACGCAATTCAAACCCGCTTTTCCGTTTCGCTAAAGCTTTTCGCTCCGTTTCAATCTTCACACTTCGCTCCCGCTCTTATTCCCTGGTCCTCAAACCTCGTACCTCTCACCTCTCACCCACCATGCGCAAACTTAAACTCGAAGAATTAGGAAGGGTTGATGTAGCCGCTTTTAAACAGCAGGAAAAATTACCGGTAACCGTTGTTTTAGATAGCGTACGGAGCATGCACAATGTAGGTTCTGTTTTTCGCACTGCTGATGGTTTTGCGGTTGAACAAATCATCCTTTGCGGCATTACGGCACAACCGCCTCACCGAGAAATTGAGAAAACGGCTTTGGGTGCCACGCAATCTGTCAGCTGGTCTTATTTTAGTACGGTAAAAGAAGCATTGCAGCAACTGCGCGAAAAAGGTTACCAGATCATCGCTGTTGAACAGGCCGAAAACAGCATCAGCTTAAACGAATATCAACCCGAAAACGACAAAAAGTACGCGTTGATTTTTGGGAACGAGGTGAACGGCGTAAGCGATGAAGCCATGCAAATGATTGATGCCTGCATCGAAATCCCGCAGTTTGGCACCAAACACTCTTTTAATATCGTGGTTTCTGCCGGTATTGTTTTGTGGGATTTTTTTGCGAAATTGAATCTGAAATAAATCAAGACTGATTTTACGATGGAATAGAGAGAATACTTAGTCTGGTGCCTTTGCTATTAACCGGTTTTGTTATGAAACCGATAATGATAATTAATTAATATAGATTTCATGATTTTATCTACTCATGTTAAAATAAATTAGTTATGTTAAATCCAATAAAGCTATTTTATAAGTATCACAGCAAAATAACCTTAATCGCCCTATTATTAACTGTTTGCTTTTTTGCAAATGCACAAAAGCTACCCAATAAACAGGAAGTGAGTTTACGGGCACCGGCTGGTATAAGAATTGATGGCAAAGCAACCGAATGGGGCAACAAATTCCAGGCTTATAACCATGCTACAGAGATTTTTTATACGATAGCAAATGATGATGGTAATATTTATCTGGTAGTAAAAGCAATAAAACCTGATATCATCAATAAAATACTATTGGGCGGAATCACCTTTACGGTTAGTAGTTCAGGTAAAAAAAACGATAAAGAAGGTGTAGCTGTTACCTTCCCTACATTCTATAAAAACAAGCGTCCTTACATAAATCTAAAGAACAGGCCTGAACTTACTAAAGATACAATGATGAACAAAATGCAGGCTGATTCTTTTATGCGTGTAGTTAACAAAGAGCTTACTGACAAATCAAAGGAGATCGAAATTGAAGGGGTAAAATCAATACCGGATAGTGTTATTTCTATATATAATGCGGAAGGATTTAAAGCAATCGCTCTTTTTGACAAGCAAATAAATTACACATCTGAATTAGCTATCCCTATAAAATATTTGGGTTTATCAATAGATAAACCTATTATGTTCAAATATAATATTAAGCTTAATGGTGCTACAGCGAATGGTGCCCGCATGAAACTGACCAATAACGGGAAATATATAATAGTAACCAGGGGCAATGATGCTGCATATGCTATCCCCTCATCACCCGAATATATGTCATATTCATCTTCAACCGATCTTTCGGGAGAATATACCCTGGCGAAGAAATGATAATGTTATTTATAATTTGAAATTTCCATATTACAAACAACAAGACAAAATGGATACAGCAGAAATAAACAGCTTAGCAAAAAAACTACTGATAAAAACAGCACAACACTGGTTGTTTATTAATCCGCCAGAAGGTTTTGCAGATAGTTTTGCTCAGCTTAATGTCAAAGCAAAAACCATTGTTTCACCGGAAGAGAAATTTGATGGCGTCTTGCTTTTTTTGAAGAATAGTACAGAATTGAAGCAGGGTTTACCAAAAATAATTTCTGCTTTAAAACCCGAAACTGTTGCCTGGATTGCTTATCCGAAAAAAAGTTCGGGCATTATTTCTGATCTGGAAATGACAGGCAACTGGCAGGAAACCGAAAAGTATGGTTTACAGGTTGTTTCTGCTGCTTCTATTGATAAAACCTGGACAGCTTTGCGTTTGCGGCCAAAAGAACAGGTTAAAGAATCTAAAATATCAAATGATGCCATCCAAAACAACGAGCTTAATCAATTTATTGATACTAAAAACCGTATTGTTTATTTGCCGGAAGATGTAAAACAAGCTCTGGAAAAAGAACCCGATGCTTTTTCTGCTTATGAAAAACTGGCTTACAGCCACAAAAAGGAGTACCTGGTGTGGATACTTACAGCTAAACAAGAAAAAACCCGGACAAGCCGGGTTCAAAAAATGATTGAGAAGTTACTGGAAACGAAGCAAGTTTAGATGCTTCTTTTACCGGGTAAAAGTTGGCGTTGGAAGCCTCACTCTGCCCTCTCCAAAAGAGAGGGAGTCAAAGTTCGCTATCTTTCTACCGTTAACCTTTTACCTTTCTACCTTTTACCTTCGCTACAAATCCATCTGGTACTCGTTAATGGCATCTTTGCTTTCCAGTTCAGAATACCCCATTAAAAATTCATCGACTTTGCGGGCCGCTTCACGTCCTTCGGAAATTGCCCAAACCACTAATGATTGGCCGCGGCGCATATCGCCGGCAGTAAAAACTTTATTTACATTGGTACGAAAAACGCCTTCTTTGGCTTTCACGTTTTTTCGTTCGTCCAGCTCAACACCTAACTGTTCAAGCAAACCCGAATGCTGCGGATGAACAAAACCCATCGCTAAAAACACACGCTGACAAAGAATTTCCCGTTCAGAGCCTTCAATTTCTTTGAACTTTACCGGCCGGCCTAAAAAATCTTTTTCCCATTCAACATCGGTAACAACTAATCCTTTTAAATTGCCATTTTCATCACCAATAAAACGTTTAGTGTTAATGCCCCAGAAACGTTCGCAGCCTTCTTCATGCGAACTGGTCGTTTTTAAAACCATGGGGAAACTTGGCCATGGCATAGCCAACGTACGTTCTTTAGCTGGTTGGAACATTACTTCAAACTGTTTGATGGAACGTGCGCTCTGACGGTTGGAAGTGCCCACACAATCCGACCCGGTATCGCCACCGCCAATAACAATTACATCCTGACCGGTAGCCGTAATATTTTCACCGGTAAAAGAAGCATTGCTTACGCGTTTGTTTTGCTGCTTTAAAAATTGCATAGCAAAATATATTCCCTTTAGCTCTCTGCCTGGAATAGGCAGATCGCGCGGAATGGTAGAACCGCCCGAAAGAACAACGGCATCAAAATTGCGCAACAGTTCATCAGCCTGAATGTCTTTTCCTACTTCTGTATTGCATTTAAAAGTAATGCCGTCGTCCTTCATTACTTCGAGCCGACGATCAATTATTGTTTTTTCTAATTTAAAATCAGGAATACCGTAACGAAGTAAACCGCCTGGTTGATCGTCACGTTCAAAAACGGTAACTAAATGGCCTGCTTTATTCAATTGTGCCGCGGTAGCAAGTCCAGCCGGTCCGGAACCAACTACGGCAACTGTTTTGCCCGACCGTATTAACGGAGCTGTTGGTTTTACATAACCTTTGGCATAAGCTATTTCGATGATGTGCTTTTCTATTTCCTCAATTACTACAGCCGGTTTATTGATTCCTAAAACACATGCCGACTCGCATGGAGCCGGGCAAATACGGCCGGTAAACTCCGGAAAGTTATTGGTAGAAGATAAGATTTGATACGCTTCTTCCCATTTCTTTTTGTAAACCGCATCGTTAAACTCAGGAATAATGTTGCCCAGCGGACAACCTGAATGACAAAACGGAATGCCGCAATTCATACATCTGGCCGATTGCTGGTTCAGTTTTTCGTCGGAATAAGTACCAACAAACTCGTGATAATTTTTTACCCGTTCCTGGGGCGCTATTTTTGGCGGAAGTTCTCTTCCAAACTCTTTAAATCCGGTATCTTTTCCCATTTTTTAATCAGATGGTTAAGGGTTCTTTTTGTTGTAAAACTTTTTTGTACTCTTTCGGGAATACTTTAATAAACTGATAAGAAGCTACTGGCCATTCGCTTAACAGTTGTTTAGCAACTTCGCTTTGGGTTAACTGAACGTGTTTGCGTAGTAACGTGATGATTTCTTCTTCATCCTGAGCAGATAAAGTGTCTAAATCAACCATTTCCTTATTGCAGTTCTCGCGGAAAGAATGATCTGCATCATAAACCCAGGCAATACCGCCGCTCATGCCGGCAGCAAAATTACGCCCGGTTTTTCCGAGGATTAAAGCACGTCCGCCAGTCATATATTCGCAACCATGATCGCCTACACCTTCAACCACGGCAGTAGCGCCAGAATTACGTACGGCAAAGCGTTCTCCTGCTTGTCCGCGGATAAACATTTCTCCCGAAGTAGCTCCGTAAAGCACCACATTGCCTACAATAATATTTTCTTCTGCTATAAACTTGCTTTCTTTAGAGGGATAAATTGCGATTTGTGCACCGCATAGTCCTTTTCCAACGTAATCATTAGCTTCTCCTTCCAGTTCAAAAGATAGTCCTTTTGTTGAAAATGCGCCAAAACTTTGTCCGGCAGAACCCGTAAATTTATAATTGATTAAGCCTGAAGGTAAGCCGGCAGAACCATAAAGTTTAGAGATTTCGTTGGATAATAATGTCCCAACAGTACGGTCAGTATTTTTAACGGTAAAAGAAGCATATACCGGCATCTGATTTTCCAGGGCTGGTTTAGCCTGCTCCAACAGTTTCCAGTCCAGAATATCTTCCATGCCATGGTCCTGCTTTTCGCTGTTGTACAAAGTCATGCCGCGCGTATTGCTAACAGGATGTAACAAGGCAGAAAAATCAACAGTTTTAGCTTTCCAATGCGTAACGTTTTCACGTACTTTCAAAAATTGAACCCTGCCAACCATTTCATTTATGGTCCTGAAACCTAACTCGGCCATAATTTCCCGTAGTTCTTCTGCCAGAAACTGGAACAGGTTTACTATATGTTCTGGCTTGCCGCTAAACAATTTTCGCAGATCAGGATCCTGGGTAGCAACACCAACCGGACAAGTATTTAAATGACATTTCCGCATCATGATACAACCGCCTGCAACCAATGCTGCAGTTGCAACGCCCCATTCTTCTGCGCCAAGCAAAGCAGCAATTGCTAAATCTTTACCTGTTTTTAACTGTCCGTCTGTTTGCAGCACTACACGGCTCCTTAATTTATTACGTACTAAAGTCTGATGTGCTTCGGATAAACCTAATTCCCAAGGTAAGCCAGCATGTTTTACAGAACTGATTGGTGAAGCACCAGTTCCGCCATCGCTTCCGGCAATTAAAATTACATCAGCATGGGCTTTTGCAACACCGGCGGCAATCGTTCCGACACCAGCTTTAGAAACTAATTTTACGTTGATTCTTGCTGCACGATTAGCATTTTTCAAGTCGAAAATCAATTGCGCCAAATCTTCAATAGAATAAATATCATGATGCGGCGGCGGAGAAATCAAGCCTACCCCAGGCGTAGCATGGCGTACTTTTGCAATCCAGTTATCTACTTTATGGCCAGGCAATTGTCCGCCTTCCCCAGGTTTTGCACCTTGCGCCATTTTAATCTGCAACTCATCCGCATTGGTTAAATAATTTGAAGTTACGCCAAAACGGGCAGAGGCAATTTGTTTGATGGATGAACGCATAGAATCTCCATTCTCTAATGGCACATATCTTATTTCATCTTCTCCGCCTTCCCCTGTATTGCTTTTCCCGCCAATACGGTTCATTGCAATAGCAATTGTACTATGTGCTTCGTGAGAAATAGAACCGAAAGACATCGCTCCGGTTGCAAAACGCTTCATAATGTTTTCTGCAGGTTCTACTTCATCAATAGAAATTGCTTCACGGTGATGGGCAAAATCCAGCAAACCACGAATGGTGTACATCCGGTCTGTTTGCTCATTAATCAGTTTTGCATAATTCTTATAAACCTCGTAATCGTTAGTACGGGTAGCATGTTGCAGCAAATGCACCGTTTGCGGATTGAATAGATGTGCCTCGCCCCTGCGTTTCCATTGATAGATACCGCCTTCAGGCAATAACTGATCTTCCTTTTTAGAGCTTCTGAAACCGTTAACATGTTTACACAATGTTTCGCGGGCAATTTCATCCAGGCCTAAACCACCAATACGGGTAATTCCACCAGTAAAATACTGATCTACAACTTCTTTATTAATTCCCAGGATTTCAAAAACCTGAGAACCATGATATGACTGCAGCGTTGAAATCCCCATTTTAGAGAAAATCTTGAGCAAGCCTTCGCAAATTGCTTTGATATAGTTTTTAGAAAGAGATGGTACATCCAGTGAACTTTCCATCTTTCCTTCCTGAGATAAAGTATTGATCGTAGCCAGCGCCAGATAAGGGTTGATTGCAGTTGCCCCAAAAGCCAGCAAACAAGCAAAATGGTGAACCTCCCAAACATCTCCAGCTTCTATAACCAAACCTACCGCTCCGCGTAAACCTTTTTTAATGAGATGGTGATGAATAGCAGAAACAGCTAACAGAGAAGGTATTGGTGCATGTTCAGAATCTACTGCACGGTCTGATAAGATTAACACTTCAAACCCATCCTGAACAGCATCTTCTGCATAACGGCATAAACGGTTTAACCCGTTTGCCAATGATCCTGGCAAACCATCAGCTTTAAAGTAAGTTTGAAGCGTTTTAGCATGAAACAAACCTGTATCAATACTTCTTAACTTCTCCAGTTCATAATCATGCAAAATAGGCTGATTATGCTCCACACAATGGCAGTGCATTTTATCTTCGTCCAGTAAATTACCATTGTTACCAATAAAAGTAGCCAGGCTCATCACCAATCTTTCACGGATTGGATCAATTGGCGGGTTAGTTACCTGCGCAAAAAACTGTTTAAAGTAGCTGGAAATATGCTGAGGACGATCTGATAATACCGCTAACGGTACATCAGTTCCCATAGAGCCAATTGGTTCTTTACCATCGGTTGCCATCGGTTTAATAATCGTTTCAATATCCTCACGCGAGTACCCGAAAACCTGCTGATACTTAAAAACAGAAGCTTTTGATAAATTAGTGAAGGAAACACGTGGTTCTGCAAGTTCATCCAGCTTAATTTTATAATTCTCCAACCACCGGCCATAGGGCTGGCGGGAGGTAATTTGTTTTTTTATTTCATCATCTGTAATGATTTTTCCCTGAGTAGTATCTACCAGGAACATTTTACCCGGCTGCAAACGGCCTTTTTTAATTATGGTCGATTCATCCAAAGGCAAAACTCCTGCTTCTGAAGCCACGATCACCCGCCCGTCATTGGTAACTGCGTAACGTAATGGACGCAAACCGTTCCGGTCTAATAACGCGCCTATAATTTTACCATCGGTGAAATTTAAAGCAGCAGGCCCGTCCCAAGGTTCCATTAAAGTGGCATGATATTCGTAAAATGCCCTTTTTAACGGGTCCATTTGTTCGTTTCCGTCCCAGGCTTCCGGAACCAGCATCATCATTACATGGGGCAACGAACGGCCAGAGTGCATTAAGATTTCAACTACGTTATCTAAACAGGCTGAATCCGACTGGTTATTGTCAATTACCGGAAACAAAATCTCCATCTCCTCTTTAGTAAAAAACGGAGAAACATAAGATTGAATGCCCGAATAAAACCAGTTTAAATTACCGGTTAAAGTATTGATCTCGCCATTATGGGCTAAAAAACGAAATGGCTGGGCAAGTTTCCAGGAAGGAAAGGTATTGGTAGAAAACCGGGAATGGATCATCCCAAATCCGGATGAAACGCGTTCATCACGTAAATCAGTAAAATACTGGCGCACCTGATAGGTGGTTAACTGGCCTTTATAAACAATAACTTTACAGGAAAACGAAGTAAAGTAAAAATGCTCTGCGCCTGTTTTAATAGTTTCGTTAACTGTTTTGGTAATAAACCGGCGCAATACGTATAATTTACGTTCAAAATCATCTGCATGGTGTATATGTGCTGGCCGTGCCACAAAAAGCTGTTCAACTGTTGGTTCGGCTGCCCGGGCTGTTTCGCCAATGCAGGAAGAATCGACAGGAACTTTACGGTAACCTAAAATGGTTAACCCTAATTTACCGCAGCATTGCTGAATAATATTATGGCATACTTTTTTTACACCAGAATCTTTAGGTAAAAAAAGCATCCCTACACCATACTCACCCGGTTCTTTTAAAGAAATTTCATCTGTTGTACATTCTTCGAGTAAAAACTCATGCGGAATCTGCATTAATATCCCCGCACCATCTCCCGAATCAGGGTCGCAGCCACACGCGCCCCGATGCTCCATGTTTTCAAGCATGGTAAGCGCATCAGCTATAATATGATGCGATTTATGCCCATTAATATGTGTTATAAATCCGGTACCGCAAGCATCGTGCTCAAATTGAGGGTCGTACAATCCCTGCTGGTCAGTTTCAGTTTGCTTCATCAGTAAAATAGGAACAAGTAAAATATTGCTTATTAGACGAATATAAGCGTACTGAAAGAAATTATCAGCATCTATATTACTTTTTATACATTTATTAAAATTTAAAATTTAAAACCAATTATTTTAATCAAATAGCAATAAAAGTTAATTAAATTTATTATATTGATAATACTAAATTTATAAACATTAGTTATTATAAAAGCTAAAACTTCAGGTCCAGGATAAAAATAAGCATGATTAAGACGGTTAGGCCAGGGCAAAATTATTTTTCTTAGCGTTTACAGGAGCTTAAGCAGTAAAATTCATAATTAAAAAAACTTTAAAAGTTAATTTTACTTATATTAAATATAAGCAATCAGTTTAGCAAACCTACTTGCAATTCCTTGAAATAATATTAGCCGTATTTAAACCTAACGAAGCGAACGCTAACAAATTAAATTAAAAAGCTATGTCTGGAATTAACAAAGTGATTTTAGTAGGGCATTTAGGTAAAGATCCTGAATACAGGCACCTGGAAGATGGAGTGGCAGTAGCTAGTTTTCCTTTGGCTACGTCGGAAATTGTATTAAAAGACGGTAAAAGAACAGAATTGACCGAATGGCACAATATTGTTTTATGGAGAGGGCTTGCTGATATTGCACAGCAAATGTTAACCAAAGGAAAATTAGTTTACATAGAAGGAAAACTAAAAACCAGGTCTTTTGAATCAAGGGAAGGAGTAAAAAAATTTACCACAGAAATAGTGGCAGAAAATTTTAAACTACTTGGCCGTAAAACAGATTTTACCAGTATTGAAGCTTTTGAACCTACAAAAGGATAATATTAAACAGTATTAAAATGATCAGGCAACATATTACCCGATCATTTTAATACTGTGGCATTACTCATCATCTCCTTCTTCTGGCCCAGGTTCTAAATTCTCTGTATCGGGTGTAACCGTAGGAATTTCTTTGGCAAGTTCTTCATTATCCTTGTCTTGTTCTTGGGTTGAATCCGGTCTTGTTTCCTGATCCTGATTTTCGGGAACTATTTCCATGTTATTTTATTTTAGCTGTTATACTTCTAACACGGATATTTTACCTGATTGTTTTAGCCGGATAAAAAAAGCATGCCCGTGTTTTTCTTAAATTTTAAGAAACGGGGAAAAACAACGCCAGTTTGTGGAATTATTGATATACTGCTACTTTTTGAACAGCCGGAAAGCTGTTTGCAAAAAGATTAATTTCCCTGATCTTAAAAGAAAAAACCGTACTTCCGTCCGGCTGGGTTTCACGCTCTTTTATAGAATCGCAAAGCAAACGGATGCGGTCGTCCCATACCTCTATATCAAAGGCATAACAGCCTTCTTGATGCTGAGGTACAAATAGTTGCATACTTTCGCGCGGGGCAGTTACACTAATTACATCATCAATTTTAAAGTTAGCAGGATAATGAAAAGTTAAGGGAACAACAGTTCCATCAGGCAGGTTTTGTGTTGTTTGATTAATAATTTTATCAGAAATTTTTGAATTCATGGGATTGATTTTAAAAGTTATAGAACTTTAAATTGCAAGTATTAAACCATACTTGGATTTACCGGAAAATGATAGAGGAAAATTATTTTGATTTTAAAAAACCCTCAACCGGTTTTGAGGGATGCTGTTTTTACAAGACAAAAAACAGCAAAGCACTTTTATCTTTTTTGTTCGGGGCAAAGATAAAAATAATTGTGTACAAAGTACACTAAGTAGTTATTTATTGTTTAAAAATGACAATTTAAACAATAACCCCTTCATTCTTAATCCGATCAATAAAAGCAGGGATTTTATTCAGGTAATCCTTTTCCGAAGCTAACATCTTTACAAAAGCACTGCCTACAATAGCTGCGTTGGCATATATACAGGCTTTTGAAAACGCAGCGTGACTGGAAATACCAAAACCAATAACGGTCGGATTTTTCAATTTCAGGTTTTGGATGCGTTCAAAATAGCGTTCGACGTTTTCGGAAACTTCCAGGTTTTTACCAGTAATGGAAGAAGAAGAAAGCAGGTAAATAAAGCTCTGGCTTAAATTATCAATCTTTCGGATCCGTTCTTCCGATGTTTGCGGCGTGACCAGGAAAATGTTGCTTAGGTTATTCTCCAAAAAATACTGCTTGTACAAACTTTCATATTCGTACATCGGCAAATCCGGAATTATTACACCATCAGCACCAACTTCAACTGCTTTTTTACAAAATTTTTCTACGCCATATTGTACTACCGGGTTAAAATAACCCATTAACAAAACAGGAATCGAAACACGTTTACGCAGATCTTTTAATTGTTCAAACAAAACATTCAGGTTCATCCCGTTTTCCAGAGCAGTCTGAGAACTATGCTGAATCGTCGGCCCGTCAGCCAGAGGATCTGAATACGGAAAACCGATTTCCAGAAAATCTGCACCTGCTTTTTCTAATGCTTCGGCAATATTAACCGTAGCATTTAACTCTGGAAACCCAGCCGTATAATAGATAGATAAGAGGTTTTCTTTCCTGGTGGAAAAAAGCTGGTTCAGCCTGTTCATGCTTTGTGTTGATGTTAAAAGTAGAAAATTGCTTGGCATACTGTTTTTATGCCAGTAAAAACAGTATGGTTTAAAATCCGAAATGGTTAATGTAAGTCGTCAAATCTTTATCACCTCGGCCAGAAAGACAAACTACTACAGTTTCATCTCCTTTAAATTTCATTTTTTTAAGCTGGGCCAATGCATGGGCAGTTTCTATCGCCGGAATAATCCCTTCCAAACGGGAACATTCCAAACCTGCTTCCATGGCTTCATCATCTGTAATGCTTACGTATTCTGCCCGTTTAATTTTATGAAGGTGTGCATGTTGCGGACCGATCCCGGGATAATCTAAACCGGCAGAAATAGAATAAGGTTCTACCACTTGTCCGTCATCGGTTTGCATTAAAATCGTTCGGCTGCCATGCAAAACACCTTCTTTACCTAAAACAGAAGTCGCTGCAGATAAACCGGAATCAATCCCTTTTCCGGCAGCTTCCACCGCAACTAATTTTACGCTTTCATCATCCAAAAAGTGATAAAACATACCCATTGCATTACTTCCTCCGCCAACACAGGCAACCGCATAATCCGGCAGTTCGCTCCCGGTTTGTTCTAATAACTGTTTGCGGGTTTCTTCGGAGATGATGGATTGAAAACGGGCAACCATTTCCGGATAAGGAAACGGTCCAACTACAGAACCGATAATATAATGCGTATCTTCCGGATTGTTGATCCAATCGCGCATCGCTTCATTGGTTGCATCTTTTAACGTTTTGCTTCCTGAAGTTGCCGGAATTACCGTTGCGCCTAACATTTTCATCCGGGCAACGTTTGGTGCCTGGCGTTCAATATCCACTTCGCCCATATAAACAACACATTCAATATTTTTTAGCGCACAAACAGTTGCGGTTGCTACGCCGTGTTGCCCTGCTCCTGTTTCGGCAATAATCCTTGTTTTACCTAAACGTTGTGCTAATAAAATTTGCCCGATTGCATTGTTAATTTTATGTGAACCGGTATGGTTTAAATCTTCCCGTTTAAAATAAATGTTTGCGCCATACAATTCCGAAGTACGTTTTGCGAAATATAAAGGAGAAGGACGGCCAACATAATCGCGCATTAATTGATTAAATTCATTGATAAAAGAAGCATCCGTAGTAATAGCCAGATATTGCTGCCTTAATTCCTCAATATTCGGGTAAAGCATTTCGGGAATATAAGCGCCACCGAAATCGCCGTAATAACCTTGTTCATCAACTCCGTATTTCATCTTCTTGAGGTTTTATTATGAAGGAAGCTTGCTGTTTTGCAACTTTATCAGTTCAAAAGTCCTGCTTAATTTTTCTAAATCTTTTAATCCCGGTGATATTTCAAACCGGCTGTTTAAATCTACACCGTAAAATGCCGGATGTTTCAGTTTCAAAACACTTTCTATATTTTCTTCACTTAAACCGCCGCTAATAAAAAAGGGCACTTTTAAATGATAATTCTGAAGGATTTGCCAGTTAAAAACCTCGCCTGATCCGCCATGAGCAGTAGTTTTGGTATCGAACAAAAAGAAATCAACACAATTAGCATAAGGTTCTAATCTGCTAAAATCAAAAGTATCATCAACACCAAAAGCTTTAATTACTTCTGTTTGAGTTTTTAAAGCCCCACACATTTCCGGCACTTCGTTTCCATGAAGCTGCACAGCATCAAGCTGATATTTCTGGATGATACTTTTGATTGTACTAAAGTCTTTATCCACAAAAACACCTACTTTTTTTGCCGGTAAACGAAGTTCGGTCAACTCTTTGTTTGGCTCATAACCCACAAAACGCGGCGAATGCGGATAAAAAATAAAGCCCAGATAATCTGGTTGCAAAGCTGCAACTGCCCGGACGTTTTCCGGAAACTTCATACCGCAAACTTTAATTTTCATAACGTTTTGTTATTGTTCCAACAATGTTTTAAAACTGTTTAACGCCTTCTTACTTTGCAAAGATACACTTGCTTCGTTATAACTGTCTGCAAATGTTTTTTCGGGATGAATTGTTTTGATGGCCATAGCAGCATTACAAAGCACTACGCTGGTTTGTGCTTCGGTTGCTTCGTTATTTAAAACTGCTGTAAAAACTGCTGCTGCTTCGGGGACCGTATGGCCGCTGCTAATTTGTGCAGGATGAAGTTTTTGAAGATCAAGCTCATTCAATTTATAAATCCGTTCGCCTGCATTAGAAAAAGCTTTGAAATCGCAGGTTAAAGAAATCTCATCATATCCATCCAAAGCATGAACAATAGTATAATTTTTATCAGTTTTTTGATAGAGATAAGCATAAACGCGGGCAAGCTCTAAACTAAAAACGCCAACCATCTGGTTTTTTGGCTTTGCCGGGTTAACCATTGGCCCAAGCATATTAAAAAAGGTTTTTACAGCCAGTTCTTTACGGATGGGTGCAATAATTTTCATGGCCGGGTTAAACAATGGCGCATGCAAAAAGCAAATGCCGGCGGTATCAATGCTTCTTTTAAGCCGGTCAATTTCGTTGGTAAACTGATAACCGAGATATTCCATCACATTAGAAGAACCAGACCCGGAAGAAACGCCATAATTACCATGTTTGGCTACTTTATAACCAGCGCCGGCAACTACAAAAGAAGCCAGTGTAGAAATATTGAAAGTATCTTTACCATCGCCGCCTGTACCGCATAGATCGATCAGGTTTTCTGTTTCTAAATCTACCGGCACGCATAATTCCAGCATCGCATCGCGAAAACCTTCCATTTCATCAACCGTGCTGCTGCGCATACAATAGGCGGTGATAAAAGCAGCCATTTGAGATGGGTTGTATTTGCCCCTGGCGATGTTGATCAGGATATTTTTAGACTCTTCTTTACCGAAGCTCCTGTTTTCAAATAAATGATTTAAGATGGCTTTCATATCTGCTTAACCTGCCATTGGCAGCTCTAATCGTACAATTATTGGATTTCGTTTTCTTCTGGCAAATAAAAAAGGTTGCTGCTGGCAACCTTGTCTTACAAAATCCTATTTTTATTGCAAGTTTTAATTATTAGTATGATTCTTTAATCTGAACCAAGATAGCAAATATCAAAAAAAATATAAGGATTACAAAGACGAACACCGGTTACAGGCCAAACAATTATGATGAAGGACCGGATGAAAAGGATTTAAAACGCTAACACCATCAAACCAATTGTAACTGCATAAAACAGATTTTACTGTGAGCCTGTTTAAATTTTATTCAACGTATTGCCGATACTTCTTTTATCCGGTAAAATCTGTGATGTCCCTGTAATTTTTAATTTAAAGATTATTCAGGCATTAACTTTTTATCGATAAAAGAAGCATTGTATTTCTTATGATAAAAATTTTAACAGGCTCTGTTTTTACAGCCTTATAATTTTGACACCATTGCTTTTTTAACCGGTAAAAAAAGCATAGAGATGCAACTATGTCTTCAAAAAAATATAAAATTCAGGACGACCTGGGCTTAGGTTTACAGCCTGTGGTAAAAAACCAGCGGGTAATAAACCGCGATGGCTCTTCTAATATCCGCCGTACCGGAACGCCTTTTTTTCGCACGGCAGATACTTATAATGCTTTGATTACGATGTCGTGGAGTGCCTTTAACCTGCTGGTTTTCTCTGCTTACCTGCTTATCAATGTACTTTTTGCGCTTGTTTATCTTGCATTAGGGATTGAAAATTTAGACGGAATCAGACCAGGGCATTCTGCTTTTATGCACTTTATGGATGCTTTTTTCTTTTCGGCACAAACTATTTCTACAGTTGGTTACGGTCACATCAGCCCGGCTGGCATAACAACCAGTTTTGTTGCTGCTTTAGAATGTTTAATCGGCCTGCTCAGTTTTGCTTTGGCTACAGGCTTACTTTATGGGCGGTTTTCGCGGCCTTCTGCAAAAATCCGTTACAGTAAAAATATAATTGTTGCGCCTTATTGGGATATAACCGGTTTGATGTTTAGATTAGCTAATTACCGCAGCAACCAGTTAATCGAGCTGGAAGTGAGCATAATGCTAACTTATAATGCAACGGTTGACGGAAAAGTTATACGGCAATTTGTGCCCTTAGAACTGGAAAGGAACAGGATTAGCCTGCTTACCTTAAGCTGGACAGTTGTGCATCCGATTACCGAAGACAGTCCGCTGAAAACCATGGGGCCAGATTTTTTAAAAACCAGCAAAGCAGAATTTATTGTGATGCTGAAAGCTTTTGATGACAGCTTTTCGCAAACGGTACATTCCAGAACTTCTTATAAGGATGAAGAATTGGTTTGGGGCGCACAGTTTATATCTGCCATTTCCCTGGATGAAATGGGTGTAAATGTATTGGATTTAACTAAAATCGATGCTTTACAAAAAGTCAGTTTACCTGCAGGATAAATAGCTTTTTAGCTTAAATATTCTCTTACAACCCCATAACCAGCAATTAATTAAACTTATTTCCTGCCGGATGGAATTATTACTTAAATTTTATCCTTAAAAGAAGTATAGATATAAAAAAACGTAGTTACAATTTTAATATTTATACGAAAAACGATATAAATATAACATTTTGTTAAACTTTTGGCAATAAAACTTAAAATTTTCAGTTTACTACATAAGTTTAACATAATTTAACACGCTAACTCGTTTAACTAATTAAAAAATGAAAAAAAATATACATTTATGCATGATTTTCCTGTTTTTATTTGCTTCGCAAGTTTATGCGCAAAATCATACAATTACTGGAACAGTTATTGCCAAAGAGGACGGATTACCCTTGCCTGGTGTAAGTGTACGTGTGGCAGGAACAACAGTTGGTACAGTAACCGGGCCAGACGGTAAATATTCCATTTCCGCATCTGACAATAATGTACTTGTATTTACTTTTATCGGCTATGATGTGCAACAAACAAATGTTGCCGGCAAATCTGTTATTAATATTACGCTGCAGAGCGGTAATACACAACTAACTGAGGTTATTGTAACAGCTTTAGGCATCCGGAGAGAGAAAAAGGCATTAGGCTATGCTGTACAGGATGTTAAAGGTGATGACTTAATTGCCGCCGATCAATCTGATCCTTTAAAAGCATTAAGCGGTAAGGTTGCAGGCGTACAAATTACGGCATCCGGAGGCACACCCGGCGCTGGTGCTTATATCCAGTTAAGAGGCCAAAACTCTTTAACAGGCGATAACCAGCCTTTATTTATTGTTGACGGCGTTCCAGTAGATAATTCCCAAAACTATTCCGGCGACCCTTCCCAGGGGAAGAACAATTTATTGCAAGGCGCTGCCAATACTAACCGGGCTGCTGATATTAACCCAAATGATATAGAAAGCATATCCGTATTAAAAGGGCCGTCTGCGGCCGCTTTATATGGTTTTCGTGCTGCCAATGGTGCTATTATCATTACCACTAAAAAAGGTGCAATGGGTAAACCTCAGGTCGATTTTAATACAGGTGTATCTTTTGATGTAGTAAATAAGTTACCTAAACTGCAAAACCAATATGTAAAAGGGCTTAATGGCCAGATTTATCCCTACAGTTCAACCAACCGTTACTCTTGGGGGGCAAAAGCAGATACTTTATATTGGACAGGTGTTCCGAACCAATATGATGTTCATGGAGACCTGGTTGGAAAATCAAGCCCATTAGCTAAGATCCCTTTTACACCTTATGATAATTTAAATAACTTTTTTAAAACTGGCGTTACTTATAATAACTCTGTTAGTTTAAGCGGAGGAAATGATGCAGCTACTTACAGAACATCAGTTACTAATGTTTATCAAACTTCAATAATCCCTACTCAATATTATCAGAGAACTTCAGTTGCATTTTCCGGCCAGTTAAAAATTTCATCAAAAATAAAAGCTTCAACCAGCCTGACTTATACTTCCAGTGATGGCAATATTGCCCAGCAAGGCAGTAACCTTTCTGGTATTATGTTAGGTTTAACCCGGACCCCGATATCCTTTGATAATTCTTTTGGCAGAAAAGACCCAACAGATCCGGCTGCCTATCTATACCCGGATGGCAGTCAAAGGTCATACAGAAACGGAACCTACGACAATCCGTACTGGACAATTAATCAAAATCCATACACTACCAACATAGGCCGTCTGTTTGGCAATGTTCAGTTGGATTATAACATTGGCAATGGTTTTAGTGCGCTTTATAGGTTAGGTACTGATACTTATAATGACAACCGGCATCAATTGTATGAGATTAATTCTGGCGCCTATCCGGGTGGAAGAATATTTGATGACCGCTATACTTACAGAAGCTTAAACTCTGATTTAATATTAAGTTATACTAAAAAATTCGCCCAGGATTTCCAGTTCGATGCTAAAATAGGAAATAACTTTTATGGTTATAAACTGGATGAACTATACACCCAGGGAGATGGATTGGTAGCGCCAGGTTTTAACAATATTGCCAACGCAAGCAGCATTATATCTACCAATCCGATTACAAACTTCAGGACGGCAGCCGTATATTATGATTTAAACTTAGGGTATAAATCATTATTATACCTGGAAACCACCGGAAGGAATGACTGGGGATCGACCCTGCCAAAAGGTAAAGATTCATTCTTTTATCCTTCTGCTAACTTAAGTTTTGTGTTTTCAGAATTAGGCGACCTTAAAAACAGCGATGTTTTAAGTTTTGGTAAAATCCGTTTATCAGCAACACAAGTTGGTAAAGTGCCGGATCCTTACAGAACATCCAGCTTTTATACACCAACTACCTATACAGATGGATACACTACCGGCATATCTTATCCAAGCAACGGGCAAGCCAGCTACGGTTTAATTAATGTGTTAGGTAATGCTAATTTAAAACCAGAGAGAACAAACTCATTTGAGATTGGTACACAATTAGCTTTTTTTCGGAGCAGGCTGGGCATAGATGCAACCATTTACCACAGTAAAGGAACTGATTTATTGGTTACAGCCCCTATCTCAGGTTCTACAGGTTATCAATATCTTACCCTAAATTCCGGTTCGATCAGGAATAATGGCTTTGAACTTCAGGTAAATGGTTCCCCTGTTAAGAACAATAATTTTACCTGGAATTCATTTGTCAATTTTAGCCTGAACAGAAATAAAGTTTTGGCCCTGGCCGAAGGTGTAAACCAGATTACCCTAAATGGTTTTACCGGAACTGTTATTGCACAGATCCCTGGTGCCCCTGCTGCTTCCATTTATGGCTACGGATATGTTAGGGACAACAATGGCAACATTGTTGTAAGTGATGTGAAGAATACCAATGGAAGCAACATAAGCGATATTACTGGCTATCCCATCAGCAACACCAATGTTCAAAAGATCATTGGAAATACCAATCCCAGGTTCCTGATGGGTTTTGGCAATACTTTTACCTATAAAAAAATCTCGTTATATACCCTTGTTGACTGGAAGTTTAAAGGAGATATCTGGGATGGCACCAGAGGGTCTTTAGCTGCTATCGGCACCTCGGATGCTACCAGTAACAGAAATACCAATACTGTTTTTGGCGGCGTTTACGGTCACCTGGATGCCAATGGCAACCTGGTACATTACAACAGCTCAGGCCAGGAAGTTGCAGGCGGCGGGGCAGCCAATACTTCAAGTGTTCCATTAGACCAGGGATGGTTCCAGGGCGATGGCGGCGGCTTTGGAAATATCAACGAACAGTTTATTGAAGATGGCTCTTTTGTAAAACTTCGGGAAGTTTCTTTATCCTACGATTTTAAAAGTTTATTCTTTGGTAAATCAAGTAATTTTATAAAAGGCTTTACAATAGGTGCCTTTGCAAGAAATATTATTATCTGGACACCTTATAAAGGAATTGACCCCGAAACCAGCTTAACGGGTGCAACAAGTGCACAAGGGATTGATTACTTTAATAACCCGGGAACTTCAAGCTATGGTATTAATTTAAAAGCCCGGTTTTAACAATAAATACTATTATCATGAAACTTCATATCAAAAATATATTTACAAAAGCTGCTGTACTATTTGCTATAGCAACTGTAACTACCTCGTGTAAGAAAGGTTATTTCTACCCGGGAATTAATGATGATCCGACACAGCTGCAAAAACCTGTATCTTCTAACCTGCTTCCTGGAATTATTGAAAGTACAGGCTATGAATGGGGCGGAGATGCTTCACGGTTTACTTCAGAATTTATGCAGCAAACAACGGGTGTAGCCAACCAATCTGCACTTGCCAGTAACTATAATGTATCTGCAGATGATGTGGACAATATGTGGACCGGCGGCTTATACGGAGGAGGTATTATGAACAACGATTACTTCCTGATTAAAATAGCCGATGCTGCAGGCCAAACGCATTATGCTGCTGTTGCACGTATATTAATGGCCAATGCTTTAGGTTTAACTACAGATTTGTGGGGAGATATACCTTATACAGAAGCTTTCCAGGGAACAGCAAACCTGCAGCCTCATTATGATACGCAGCAAAGTATTTATACTACCATAGACAACCTGCTAAGTACAGCTATAACTGCTTTGACTACTTCAGAAAACACCAGCCAGCCCGGAAGCGATGATGTACTTTACAACGGTGATTTGCAAAAATGGTTAAGGTTTGCACATACTTTACGCGCTAAAATGTACCTGCATTTGGTTAAGGTTGATGCTACTTATTACGATAAGGCATTAACCGAAGCTGCTTTAGGCTTTACTTCTGCTGCTGATAATGCTGGTGTTCCATTTGCCGGATCGAGCGTAACCTCACAGAACCCCTGGTACCAGTTTAATACACAAAGAGGCGATATTGCTTTTACAGGCTATATTTATGATTTATTAACTGCTAATAAAGACCCTCGCTTAAGTGTTTACAGCGATGGCAGCGGGGGTTTAGGAACCTTGTACGGCAGCCCTAATTCAACCGTTTATTTACTGAGCTACGATGAATTATTGTTTATTAAAGCTGAGGCACAGTTTCAAAAAGGGGATAAAGTTTCTGCTGCTGCTTCCTATAATGCTGCCGTGACTGCAAATTTATTGAGGACAGTAAACAGCGCCGCTTATGCCACTACTGTTGCTAAAACTGCTGCCAATATCACGTTAAATGATATTATGACCCAAAAATACATAGCCAACTTTTTGAACCCGGAAGTTTGGACGGATTGGAGAAGAACAGGTTTACCTGTTCTTACTGCACCCCCAAGCAGCGCATTAAATGGTTCTTTGCCGCGCTCGTTGCTATATCCATCCGGCGAAGAGAGATATAATTCTAACGCACCTAAGAACACCAGTATGTTAAGAAGGGTTTGGTGGGATAAATAATAATAAACACATCAGGGTTATTATTTAACCGTTTATTTAAAAAAGCAGAAGCGCGGGCCATTAAAAATTCCGCGCTTTTTTGTTTTAAGTTCTGATTTTAAGGATGGAAAACTTAGAAACTATTAAGAAGCAGTTTAATTTTTGTTCCATTTATTTGTCCATACTTCTTTTATCACCTAAAAATCATCAAAGCCATTTGCTTTTGGAAACGGAAGCAAGTGTAAACATCCATTTTATGGTGCTAAAAGAAGCATCACGATTTTTCCCCAGTTCAATTTAAACGGCTTCTAAACCTTGCAGAAAGCAAAACTGCAGGCTAACCTTAAGGTAGATTGTAGAAAACTTTAAGGTTTTTGCCTGATAAAAGAAGCATACAAAAAGATATAAGGTAAAATTTAAACAGGTCGAAGCTAAGAACAAAAGCACGGCACAATCCGAGTTCAGTCAGACAGCATATTTCTTTCCATCAACGCTTCCAAAACCTCAACCAAGGCAGCAATACATTTATCTACATTGATTTGGCTATGTGCCGGAAAAGGAACGGCTTTGGTATATTGAACGGAAGCAATAGCTGATAGCTCAATCGCTTTGTTTACTTCAGGCTCCAGCACTTTCATCATCGTTATTACCACTTTCGGCCTCATGCTGGCTAACCTTTCGCTTAATGGTTTAATACCGTTTTCCCTAACCGATTGCCGGACTTGGAGGTAAACCATTGATCATTTGATCACACAGTTAATCTACATAACAGCCGTTTTCTTTAAAAAAAGCAAGAAACTCTTCGTCATTTTTAAACTCACCAAAAACCTGGCTGAATGCTTCTTTTACCGCCCTAAAAACGTTAGAATTTTTAAGGTAAAAAAAGCGCTTTCCTGGTTGTACCGCTTCGGTTATAAAAATAATTTGTACTGTTTGCGGCTTGTAAAATTGCCTGATCTGGTTTAAAGCTTCTGTCATTCCTAACAAAAAGCTTTCTGTTGTTTTAATGTTTTATTTCCTGATGATTTGCTTGGCCAGCGTTGTGTTCCCATCAATTTTTTCAGTCTGTTTTAAACCTAAAACGGTAGTAACAACGGGATAAACATTAATATTTTGAAACGCCGGAATTTTTAAATGCTGTTTAAAAGCGGGTCCCCAGGCGTAAAAAGTAGCGTTCATTTCTTTAACTTTTGTCGGATCGTAACCATGCTGGCCCGGCTTTATTTTCCCAGGACCTAATCTAAACACTTTAGGCAAATCAGGTATCAGCAAAATATCACCAATACGGTTGTAACGGTCATCCTTTTCACCATAATGCAAATAAGCCGGCAAATTTGCTTTTGTGTACACCTTATAATCATGTTCCGATTGTTTTAATGATTGATAAGTAGCCGGTATATGCTTTTTATTTTTGGCGTACAGCTCCAAAATTTCCCCACCGGGCGGAATGATGAATTTAGTAGTATCAACAGCCTGCGGCAAAGGAATTGGGTTTTGTGTATCAACCTTTACCATGCCATGATCGGATACTAAAATAAAACTAACCGGCAAACCCGTTGCTTTTACGGCTTTGTTCAATTCGTTTACCGCAGAATCAATAAATAAAACGGCACGTTGCGTTTCGGCTGCGTCCGGGCCAAAATTATGTGCCGCATGATCTACTTCCGGAAAATAAAAAGTAATTAAATGCGGGCGCTTTTCTGCCGGTAACTTTAACCAGTTTACAACTGTTTCTATCCGCTGATGGATGCCAATTTTCTCACTATAATCATAATAATAGGTTGGATAAATGCCTTTTATCGGCGCTTCCGATCCGACCCAGTAAAAACTTGCGGTCAGTATTTTCTGCTGTTCGGCCAGAACCCAAAGCGGCGTTCCGCCATACCATTTGCCATCTTCGGCTTTGGCTTTGTTGCTGCTTTTATAAAATTCTTTTCGTTTCGGATCGTAAAAATCGTTGTTAACCAAACCATGATGTGCAGGATATAAACCGGTAACCAAAGTATAATGATTAGGGAAAGTTAACGAAGGATAGGAAGGCACCATCCGTTCTGCCTGCACACCTGCAGTGCGGAAGGCCATCAGGTTTTTGGCCTGATATTTATCAACAAAATCGTACCGCAAACCATCAACAGAAATCATGATCACGTAAGTTTTTTTTTGTTGTTGGATGCTGTTTTTACGACCGGAAATTACGTGCTGCGTTGTATCAGCCTGGGCAAAAGCAAAAGTTGAAAGGAAACAGAAAATGAGAATAGCAAAAAAACGTTTCATTAGGCAAATTTACCGTTGTTTTTTTTAGCGTTGTAATAAGCACAAATAAGTTACAGCAATGGAAGTGTATTGTTATAAAAAGTATAGATTTATAGCTAAAAATTGATATGAATTTACTTTATGATAATCGTTTCAAAATGGTGGCTTTATTTAGCCTGTTTTTTTTATCAGCAGTAATTGCAGCACATTTTATTATTCGCTCTTCCGTTTTTCAACATAACATCTCAATCCTATCCAATGCACTTTCAGTTGATTTTATAGTTACTTTACCTTTTTGTGCTTGGATGCTTTTGGTCAGAAAGAAAATTATCAATTTTCCACTTTTCTTAACTATAGTTTCCATCTGCTATTTTACTGTTATCCGTCTGCTTCCACAACAGCAAAACTTGTTGCTACAATCGGTAAAGTATTTATTAGCAGCAACTGAATTAATTTCAGTTGTCTGGTTATTTATTAAAATTAAAAAAATCAGACGCTTTTATAGAAGGTTATCTTCCTCAGATTTTGATTTCCCTGAGAAATTGCAGCAAAGCTTAGAAAGCGTTTTAGGACAAAATAAAATAGCCGACATTTTAGCTGCCGAATTTGTAATGATACGTTACGGTTTGTTCTTTTGGTATAAACGCAAAAAAGAACCGTACCAGCCAAATGAATTTTCTATCTACAAAAACACTTCGTTTGCTGCTTTTACTGGTGTTTTGCTATTTATGCTGATACTCGAAACGGGGTTGGTACACTTATTATTACTGCATTTTGGGCATGAAAATATAGCTTTAGGATTGCTTATTTCAGAAATATATACTGTACTTTTCATCATCGCTTATATAACTTCTGTTAAACAACGCCGCATTGTAATTGCTAATAACGAAATTAAAATCAGGATTGGCTTATTGTACACCGCTCAAATTAAAGCAGCACAAATAGAAAATATTAGCCCGGTCAATGCTTCTTTTATACCCGAAAAAGCAGTGCTTAACTTGGCAAAACCAATATTTGATCAGCCAAACTTATTTTTGAAATTGAATGAACCAGTTGCCTTTTCAGCAGCTTTTGGTATCAGAAAATATGTTTCACAAATTACTTTGCATGTTGACTGTAAAGAAGATTTTTTGGAAAGCGTAAAAATGTTGGTAGCGCATAACAGTTAACAAACCAAAACAACTCCTTCCTGTTCCTGCTTGCATGTATAACTCGCCTAATTTTAACGGTAAAGTTTTTGTTAACCCAATCCCCACTAAAACCGGTTTATCTTCCAGCATTTTTAAAGTTTTGGCAGAATATACCAAAGATCATCCAAACCGTACGCCACGCATTCAGCCAGGCCCTTTTGCTGCTGATTTGCCTCTTTTAAATAAGTTAAAGGGAGATGAGCTGCGGGTTACCTGGATGGGACATTCTTCTTTGTTGATCGAAATGGATGGAAAACGGATCTTAACGGATCCGGTTTGGGTAAAACGGGCTTCGCCTTTTCAGTTTTTCGGCCCGGAACGGTTTTTTCCGGCCCCGATTGCTTTAGATGATCTGCCTCCGATTGATGCTATCCTGATCTCTCATGATCATTACGACCACTTGGATGAAGCAACCGTAAAAACATTGGGTAAAAGAAGCATTCCGTTTTTCTGTTCTTTAGGAGTGGGAAAGATTTTGGCAGGCTGGGGCATCAACAAAAACCAGATCACAGAGTTCGACTGGTGGCAGGAAAAAGAGATCTGGCCGGGTTTTAAATTGGCTGCTGCCCCTGCCCGTCACTTTTCAGGCAGAGGGATCATCAACAGAAATACCACACTCTGGGCTTCGTACATTATTAAAGGTTCAAAACATAAGGTTTATTTTGGCGCTGATTCTGGCATCCACCCGCTTTTTAAAACCATTGGCGAAAAGTACGGCCCGTTTGATATAGCCATGCTGGAAATTGGTGCTTATAACGATCTTTGGAAAGACATCCACATGGGCTCGGATAACGCTGCAGATGCTTTTGCGGCTGTTAACGCTAACTTAATGATGCCGATACATTGGGGAACTTTTAACCTGGCTTTTCATGCCTGGACACAACCGGTTGAAAGGTTGTTGGAAATTGCAAAGCAAAAAAACATTCCCTTACTGGTGCCTCAACCAGGGGAAACTTATACTTATAACGGCAAACCTTACGTGAATAAATGGTGGAAACCTTTTAAATAGTAAGATGGAAAGTAAATTTTTAAAAGCTTACTTTTCTGAATTTATCGGGACTGCCTTGCTCGTTTTAGTGGGGTTATCTGTCGTGATTTTTATTAATGGAAAAGGTTCGCCCATACTGCAAAT
This sequence comes from Mucilaginibacter arboris, assembly GCF_009754915.1. Classification (GTDB taxonomy): domain Bacteria; phylum Bacteroidota; class Bacteroidia; order Sphingobacteriales; family Sphingobacteriaceae; genus Mucilaginibacter_A; species Mucilaginibacter_A arboris. The sequence goes on from NZ_WPIK01000006.1 coordinate 193,843, forward strand.
TATCCCGGATGCGGGAACCAGAAGGGCTGTTTCCGGTTTTTTATTCGGTACAACCGGTTGTTTGATCACCATTTCTCCGGTCGGAAAAATCAGCGGCGCGCATATTAACCCGGTTGTAAGTATTGCTTTTTGGCTTCGCAAAACCATGCAATTTAAAAACATGCTTGGTTTTATTGCAGCACAAATGGCTGGCGCCGCAATTGGCTGCTTGCCTTTACTTTTATGGGGAGAACAAGGTAATAGTATGGATTATGGCGCGACCATACCGAACGGATTAAATGCTGCTTTTATTGGTGAAATATGGACAACTTTCGTTCTAATTGCCGTAATCCTGTTTTTTACAGGCCACGAAAAATTGAAAAATATTACCCCTTTTATGATGCCGGTTATCTATGGTATGATGGTTTTTGCAGAAGCGCCCATTTCCGGAACAAGTACCAATCCGGCACGGAGTTTTGGCCCGGCGCTTATAAGCAGCGTTTGGTCGGGTTACTGGCTTTACTGGGCTGCACCGGTAACCGGCATGCTGCTTGCTGTTTTAGTTTTTAATATTGGCTGGCTAAAACACCTCAGATCTGATGTGGCCAAGTTATATCATTTTGCTCAATACCGGCATATCAGCAATGATCTGTAACTAACACTTCTTTTAACGCGGGTTTGACGGCTTTCTTTGCTGCACTATTTTTTTGCCTGTAAAAGAAGCATTGTTAAGTGGATAACTATTATTCTAATGGGGATTAGAATCCCAGTTTCAAGAATTAGCAATTGGCAAACCAGGACCGGCAGTTGTTTAATTTATCCGTGCTGTTTGAGATGCTTCTTTTATCACCTAAAAAACAAGGGGCATGTTATACTTTTATGAAGCACCGGATGAAAAAAAACAAAAATTCTTAATGCTAAAAGAAGCATAAGGATTTTTTGTCCTATATTTTTAAATAGCTTTACAGCAATCCTGCTGTTTTTTATGGGATAAAAGAAGCAGGGCCATTAAAAGCTAAACAAAACAAATTTAAACGGATGAAAAAAAGCTTACTTGCGCTGGCGTTCTTGTTTTTAATGACCGGCACACATGCACAAACAAACAGCTATCAACCCTCGCCCCAAAATACAGCAGCCAGAAAATGGTTTACCGATGCAAAATATGGCCTGTTTATCCATTGGGGCCCGTTTAGCATTCCGGGTTCGGGCGAATGGGTGATGAACAACAGGAACATCACCGTAAAAAATTATACCCGGCTGGAGCGTTTTTTTAACCCAGTTGATTTTAACGCAGCCAACTGGGTAAGCCTGGCCAGGCAGGGCGGCATGAAATACATTACTTTAATTACCCGTCACCACGACGGGTTTAGTATGTGGGATACCAGGTATTCTGATTTTAATATCATGCAAACGCCTTACAAAAAGGATATTGTAAAGCAAATGGCCGATGAGTGCCATAAACAAGGTGTTAAACTTTTTTTATATTACTCGCTGCTGGATTGGAGAAGGGACGATTACCAATATTGGACGGGCAGGACCGGCAAAGGCACCGGACGGACAGAAAGAGGCAACTGGAACGATTATATTACCTTTATGAAAAACCAGTTAACAGAACTTTTAACAAATTATGGTACCATCGGCGGGATTTGGTTTGATGGTTACTGGGACCAGATGGACGAGGAAGGTAAAGACCGGAAAGATAATGACACGCGCGTTGACTGGCATATCCGTGAAATTTACGACCTGATCCACCGGCTGCAACCGCAATGCCTAATTGGCAATAACCACCACATGTCGCCTTTACCTGGCGAGGATTTTCAAATGTTTGAACAGGATGTGCCCGGCGAAAATACAAGCGGGTTAAGTTTTCAAAAAATCTCCGGCCTTCCGCTGGAAACCTGCGCCACCATTAATAACAGTTGGGGGTTTAACCTTACAGACACTACCTATAAAACACCGGCACAGCTCGTTAACCTTTTGGTAAGATCGGCAGGTAACGGGGGCAATCTTTTACTTAATATTGGCCCTATGCCTAACGGCGAGATCCAGCAGGAATTTCAGGACCGCATTAATTGGATGGGCGCCTGGTTAAAAACATATGGCGAAAGCATTTATCAAACCAAAGGCGGTTTCCTCAGGCCGCAAAAATGGGGCTGTTTAACGCAGGCATCCGGAAAAGTATATGTGCACCCTTTAAATCCCGAAGGGAACAGCCTTACCCTGGAAAGCTTTCCTTATAAACAAATCAAAAAGGCTTATCTGCTTAAAACAAAGCAGCCTGTAAAAGCTGAGCTCAAAAATAAAAAATTACTGCTAACGGTACAGCAGCCCACAGCAGAAGACCCTGACCAGGTAATTGTACTGGAAGTTGGAAATAAATAACCCGGGTTTAAGATGAAGTTGGGATTTTGGAAGAATGCTGCCCTTTAAGGCCTATAACTTTTATACCACACTAATTTTTTGCCTGTAAAAGAAGCATTGTTAAGTGAATAAATTTTTTAGTGGGATTAGAAATCCACAGCTGCTGGACCGGGTTGCAAACCCGGACCAGCAGCTGAGTTCAGGATCGAATACGAAGCTACAATTGCCATGGCCTTTAGGCCGTGGTTGTATGTAGTTTCAAAATTGGCTTTAGCCAAACCGCTTTTAAAAACGAAATACAATTAAAAACTATATTTTACAAATTCGTTTTGGCTAAAGCCGATCCTTTCTATTCCAATCCACGGCCTAAAGGCCGCGGCAATTGAAACTAATCATATTTATGTTTCTGATGCTTCTTTTATCTCTCTAAAAAACCGTAAGCATTTAATTTTTGATTTTGTCTAAATTATGCAAACAACAACTTTTATAGGGTAAAAGAAGCATTGCCGTTTTTTGTATAAACATAAACTACTCTAAATTAAACAGCTACAATTGCCATGGCCTTTAGTCCTTGGTTTTTGAAGTTAATACAGCTGGCTTTAGGCAAAACCTTTTTGAAAATGATGCGCTTCAAGAAACTCCTCATATTCTTGAGCAAACGTTTTCTTTTGGTGATGCGTTTCCTGGTTTGCAATGTAAGCCCTTACTTTATCTATGGCAGAATAACTTACAGATAAGGCAATGTATTTGTCCTGCCATTCAAATTTACTTTTAACCAGGTTTTGTTTGTTTGCCCAAAAAGAAGATTCTCCTTTGATCAGCATCGCTGCTTTGGCAATTGTTTGTTCTTTACCGAGGGAAACAAGCAAATGGACATGATCGGAAACACAATTTAGGGTATCAATAAAAATTTCTTTTTTGATACTATTTGCTTTAATATGTTGCAATAATAAAGGCTTCAACGGTTTCGTAATTAAAGGTTCACGGTTTTTGGTTGCCCAGATGAAATGTATCAATACTTTAGTGTATGGCATGTCAGTTTGTTTTTGGCTAAAGCCTATAACTATTCCTTCAATCCACGGCCTAAAGGCCGTGGCAATTGAAACATACTTCTTTTATCCCGATGCTTCCCACTTTTTCCTTTACCAAATTGAAGGAGCGGCAATTGAAACATACTTCTTTTATCCCCTAAATTTTTACTTATGCTGATGCTTCGCACGATCATACTGCACCGGCCAGGAAACATCCACGCCTAACTGTTGTGCGGCATGCAGCGGGAAATAAGGATCGCGCAAAGATTCGCGGGCAATCAAGATCAGATCAGCCTGTCCTTTTGCTACAATTTCTTCCATTTGTGCGGCTTCGGTAATTAAACCAACAGCCCCGGTTAAAATGCCGGTTTCTTTTTTGATCTGCTCTGCAAAAGGAACCTGGTACCCCGGGCCAATATTAATTTTTTGCCAGGAAACCAATCCGCCGGAGGAACAATCGATCAGGTCAACACCTTTTTCTTTTAAAATAGCTGAAAGTTTTACCGATTCTTCTGCTGTCCAGCCGCCTTCTGCCCAGTCTGTAGCAGAAATACGTACAAATAAAGGCAGATCAGCAGGCCAGATTTCCTGCACCGCAGCCGTAACTTCTAACAAAAAACGGATCCGGTTTTCAAAAGGGCCGCCGTACTGATCTGTTCGCTGATTAGACAAAGGCGACAAAAACTGATGCAGCAAATAACCATGTGCGGCGTGCAATTCAATCACTTTAAAACCAACTTCGATTGATCTTCTGGTTGCTTCTTTAAAATCGTTAATTACTTTGGCAATGCCAGTTTCGTCTAAAGCAATCGGTGCTTCCGTACCTTCTTTATATGGAATTGCACTTGGTGCTACTGTTTGCCAGCCTTCTGATTCGCTGCTTGGTATCAATGCGCTGCCTTTCCAGGGAGATTGGTGACTGGCTTTTCTGCCGGCATGTGCTAATTGAACACCTGTAATCGAACCATGTTCATGGATAAAATCCACAATCTTTTTTAGCTCGGTAATATGTTCATCTTTCCACAAACCCAAATCATCCGGTGTAATCCTGGCTTCAGGAGAAACTGCAGTAGCTTCGGTAATAATCAAACCAGCGCCGCCAACAGCACGGCTGCCCAGGTGTACCAAATGCCAGTCGTTGGCAAAACCGTCTTCGCTGGAATATTCGCACATGGGCGAAATAGCAATTCGGTTTTTAAGTTCTATACTTTTTATTTTTAACGGTTTAAACAGTTCGGCCATGATACTTCTTTTATCGGTAAATTATTTATACAAACAACGCATCTGCTGCTTACGGGTTTGTAACGATAGTACCTCGTAACAGAAATAATTGATTTTACTATCAATAAAACCACAAAAGCTTTAAAAGCTTCTTATCAGAGTCCTTATATTTTTTGTAATTTTGATACCAACCAAACAAAACGATGAATTACGGTGCAATTAATATTGACACGGAAACGATGGGCGGAACACCCGTTTTTACCGGAACAAGAGTACCCATCCAGGCACTGTTCGATTATATTGAAACAGGAGAAACTTTAGATGAGTTCCTGGAAAACTTTCCGTCAGTTAAAAAAGAGCTTGCTCTTCAAGTGCTTAAAATGGCCAGTAAAACGTTAACATCTGAAAAATTATTAAGAGCGTGTTTAAAATTTATTCCGTAATTTTTTATATGCTTCTTTTTTTGGCTAAAGCCGCTACCGGTGTTTATACAACCCACGGCCTGAAGGCCGTGGCAATTTTAAAGCTTGGTTTTACGACAGAACTTTGTTTACTAATGCTGAATTGGCCCTATGCAAACAGAACGTTGCATTCATGTTCAAATGCGGTTGCCGCGGCCTTCAGGCCGTGGATAAAGGATAACCGATAACAGGCTTTAGCCAAAAAAACAAAACATTTAAAAAATATGGTATAAAAGAAGCATCAAACAAAAGGACAAAATTTAAACAGGCCATTTAGTGAAAATTTTGTTTGATAGAAAAAGTAAGGTTGCTTTTAAAAAGCGGTAACCTGCCAAAGATCATGATAGTTTCAGTCAACGATCTGTAAACATCCTACAAATCCACCTTCGGAAAATGTATCTCATATTTCTCCAGCTCCTGTACAATTTCATTTAAAATAGCATAGTTTTTATACCACTTTTTATCTGCAGGAATAATTTTCCAGGGTGCAGCCTCAGAACAACGGTCGAAAATATCTTCATAAACCTTGGCAAATTCATCATGTTTGCTAATTGCTGCGATGTCTTCCTTTTGGTATTTCCAGCGTTTGTATTCGTTGGTTTTACGTTCCTGCAATTTTTCAACCTGTTTATCATGGGAAATATGCAGGTAAAATTTCATTAGTATCGTATTGTTTCTTACCAAACCTGCTTCAAAACAGTTAATCTCTTCGCAACGAGCTTTAATTAGTTTATCGTCGGCCAGCTTTTCAACCGTTGGGACCAGTATATCTTCATATTGCGAACGGTTAAAAATCTGGATCATGCCTTTTTCGGGACATTCTTTGCTGATCCGCCACAAAAAATGATGGGCAAGTTCTTCTTCTGTTGGTGCTTTAAATGATTTTACCCGACAACCAGCAGGATTAACACCCGAAAAAACATGTTTTACCGCACTGTCTTTCCCGGAAGCATCCATCCCCTGTAAAATAATCAGCACATCATACTTTTTTTGTGCATATAATTTATTCTGTATTTCTGCCAGTTCTCTGCTTAGCTTTTTACTTGCCTCTAACGCTTCTTCTTTGGTTATTTTTTCTTTGGGAGAAGTAGAAATATCTGCCAGTTTTATTTTTTTGCTCATGATGCTTTTTTTACAGGCTGAATTTGATCCAGCCTTCTCCTTCATAACCAAAAATAAACTGTTTTGGATTGATTATTTCTGCTAATATTTCCACCGAATCTACAATCCGCGGGCCGGAACGGTTAAAATACTGGTTGCGATCTGCAATAAACAGCTTATCGTTCTTTATCGCCTGCAAATCATTAAAATGAGGTAATTCTAATAACGTGCCCATTTCTTTTAAAGTCCTTTCGATCGAAAAACCGCAAGGCATGATCACTACGATCTCTGGATCAGTGTGAAGCAGTTCAAGCCAATCAATGGCAGGCGAACGTTTTCCGCTTACCGCTAAAACTGATTGTCCGCCTGCAATTTCCACCATTTCCGGTGTCCAGTTTCCGGCCATCATTAATGGTTCTATCCATTCTACACATGCAACCTTTGGTTTTTGGGTGATGAATTTGAGTTTGTGTTTAACCAAATTCATCCGTTCGTGCATACGGCCAGTTAAATCTGCTCCTCGATCCGGCACGCCTAAAATTTCGGATACTGTTTTTATATCGTTAAAAACAGCATTCACGTTATCCGGCTCCAAAGAAATAATCGTTACCGGCCCATCCAGTAAATTTTCCAGGGCTTTTTCTACCTCGCTTAAACTTACAGCGCATACCTCGCATTGTGTTTGAGTGATGATGACGTCCGGTTTTAAACTTTTAATCAGTTCTCGATCTATTTGATAAAAAGAAAGTGCGTCCGTTAAAATACCTTTTACTTGTTTATCAATTTCCAAACTACTCGCATGAGGATCAAGCATCGCAGAAGAACAAACCGGTAAATTTAAAATGGTTTCAGGATAATCACATTCATGCGAGCGGCCAACTAATTGGTCTTCTAAACCCAGTTCACACACTATTTCAGTTCCGGCAGCCAGCAGGGAAATAATTCTTTTTTGATCCACTTATGATAAATTATAAATAGAATTACTATTTTATGATTGCCAAATAGATTGATCTTTCCAATCGACTGGAAAACCCATTGCAGCAGGATCTACAGTACAGTATTTTGATAACAGTATAAACAATTTCTTTTTGAAATTATTTGCAGGATTTACAGTTTGCAACAAATAAATTATCATTGATAGAATGTAGTATGTTTTATTATTGATAGTTGAAACCTTACCATTACGAGTATCAGTTGTAGTTGTAACAGTTAACCATTGAAGATATGGTTTTGCTGGCAAAGCAGGTGAAATGCTTAAAGTTTTATTCCATAATCTGGAATGATGTGCACAAATATTTCTTATATAAACAATGCTATGCAACCATGAAGAAAATGTTGAATTATCTAACCCAAAGTGCTTAGCAATTGCTCTTTTCGATCTTCCAGGTTTAAGATTTTCGTATAAACTTGATAAAGAACCGAACGAAGAAATCTCCAATATCATCCATGATGGAGGCAATGGATTATTGTAATTAACTTTAAATGCTAATATAAAATCTTCTCTGCTTCTCCTGTATTCTTCCCTAAGTTTATCAATTGTACTATTAAACTTTTTAGGGTTAGAAAATAAGTTACTATCATCTATCCAAAATGCACCATACTGATGTGCTAATATATATATCATCTTAGCTCTGATCGCAACTTCAATTTTCTCTAATTCAGAACTAACTAATTTTCTTAATTCTTTATCAAAACAATATAATTGAAAAGATTGGTTAAAAGAAGCATCTGGCTTAAAAACGTGGGAAGATTTAGGTTCTTGTAATAACGGATACCAATAACCGCTTAATCTGTAATAACTAATGTTTTCTAATAAAAAAATAGCTTTTTGGTCGTCTTCGATAACAAGTCCTCGTTCTTTTAATTGCTGTAATTGGTCTTGAAATGATAGAGCCGGTTTTGTATAAGGAACTCTCGGCATAAGTCAAAAAAAATGCCCACCCTGAGCGCGCTGATCTAACGAGAAGCGGGGTGAGCTTGTTAGTACAAACATACGTAATCTTCGAATTATAAAAAACAAGTATTTATACTGAAATTGCAGATTATATGATTCAGTTTACTAAAATAGAGTGTTTCATAATTAATTTCCCAACCTTGAACAACCATCACAACAAACAAAATAAAGGATTAGCCCGCAATCTTCGCAATAATTCTACACGGGCAGAAATTATACTGATACTTCTTTTAGCACTACTTTTTTTAAGCGGATGCACATCAAAAGATCAATCCAATAAAACGGTTTTTAATTTTAACATGGACGATCTGCTTACTTCGCTTGATCCGGCTTTTGCACGAAACCAGAATGCCATTTGGTGCGACAACCAGATTTATAACGGCTTGGTACAAATTGATGACAGCTTAAAAACCAAGCCTTGTATTGCCAAAACATGGGAAGTTTCTGCGGATGGTTTGCGCTATACTTTTCATCTGCGCAACGATGTTTTTTTTCATGATGCAACACAGTTTAAAAATGGGAAAGGCCGGAAAGCGGTTGCGGCAGATTTTGTTTATAGTTTTAAACGGCTTACTGATCCGAAAATCGGTTCTTCTGGTTCCTGGATTTTTAGCGATAAAGTAGCGCTAAAAGAAGCATTTGAAGCGCCTAACGATACTACTTTCATCATCAACCTGCGCCGTCCTTTTCCGCCAATGTTAAGTTTACTTACTGCTCAATATTGTTCCGTTGTTCCGCATGAAGTGGTTGATTTTTATGGAAAAGATTTCCGCGGCCATCCAATCGGCACTGGTCCGTTTAAGTTTAAATACTGGAAAGAGGGCGAAGTGTTCGTTCTCCTCAAAAACGAAAAATATTGGGAGATAGAAAATGGCCATCGACTGCCTTATCTGGATGCTGTACGTGCTTCTTTTATCACCAATAAACAAACAGCTTTTATGGAGTTTGTAAAGCACAACCTCGATTTTTTTAATGATATTGATGGCAGTTACCGCGATGATATCTTAACTAAATCTGGCAAGATCAGTAAAAAATACCAAGGAAAATTTAAGCTTATTACTCGTCCGTATCTTAATACAGAGTATTTAGGAATTTTGGTTGATACCAATTTAGCTATCGTTAAAACTTCACCTCTACGGATTAAAAAAGTACGGCAAGCTATTAATTATGCTATCGACCGCGATAAAATGGTTAAATATTTACGAAACAGTGTTGGCACACCTGGCCATGCAGGTTTTGTTCCGGTTGGAATGCCTGGTTTTGAGCAGCAAGTAGTTGAAGGTTATCACTACAACCCTGACAAATCACGAGCTTTATTGGCAGAAGCCGGCTTCAACAATGCCCATCCCCTTCCGGAAATTTTACTAAATACAACTACAACTTATCGAGATTTAGTTGAGTTTGTGCAAGGACAACTTAATTCGGTAGGCATAAAAACACGTGTAGAAGTTAGTCAGGGTGCGAGTTTAAGAGAAATGATCGCTAAAAACAGCATCAACTTTTTCAGAGGAAACTGGATTGCGGATTATCCGGATGCAGAAAATTACTTATCCGTTTTTTACTCGCATAACAAAGTTCCTTTCGGGCCGAATTATACCAGTTTCTACCATTCGGATTTCGACAAATTATTTGAAGACAGCTATCAGGCTAAAACTGATTCTGCGAGATTTAAATTATACCGGCAAATGGATAATCTGGTGATGGAAGAATCGCCCGTTGTAATTTTGTATTATTATAAGTTAGTGAACTTGTACCAGAACAACATCAGCGGCATCAGCACTAACGGACAGAATTTATTGGTTTTGAAAAGGGTAAAGAAAGGAAGTTGAGGAGAGGGGAAAGTCGGAAAAGTCCGGAAGACCGAAAAAACCGGAATACTAAAAAGACCGGAAGCCGGGAAGAAAGACAAACTTTTCTTTCCGACTTCCGGTCTTTTCCACTTTTTGAACTTCCGGTCTTCCCGACTTTCCGAATGCTTCTTTTATCGGTATAAAATTGTTATTGCCTGCTGCCGCTTCCGGTGCCGCTGCCTGAAGGGATACCGCTGCCGCCTGTATCGCCTTGTTTCAGGTCATCGTTATTAATTCCTTTTTTAGGCTGAACGTTGTAGTTGATCTTACCAAAATTATAACTAAACGTTAAACCAAAAGAGCGGAATGGAAATGCAGTTTTGGTAGTTTGTACCAAATGGTTTCCGGTAATGTTCTGGTCAAAATCGATCGCTTTTTTATATGGCGAAAGTGTGTTAAAACCAATAGTAGCTTTTTTCTTCAGTATCTCTTTTCTCGCACCTAAACCAACAAAACCGAATGACGGATTGGTACCCTGAATGGTACGGCGCGGCGAGTTTAAGATAGCAAAAACTTCGGCAGTAAAACCGCCTTTTAAAGCAAGCGTTCCGTTTGCAAAAACATTGTATAAAATGTAGGTTCCGGTACTGCTTTGCTGCGCCTGGAAAGCGCCGCTTGCATTGGGGTCATAAGTATAGGAATTAATACTGCCCCTGAGTGTCAATGGTTTTATCGGGTTAACAGAACCGAAGAAACTTACGCCCAAAGAATTGTTTTCGCCAACGTTAGCATAAGTGGTGCGGTTAACATTGCGGGTAATATCAGTTCCATTGGCACTGGTTGTGGTATAAGTTACCGGCCCTACCAAACTTTCAATAATATTATTAGTGTGTTTGTAATAAACAGAAGCATTGATAACAGAAGACTTGATAAACGTATTGAAGTTAAACTCTACCGTTTGAGATACCTCCGGCGATAAATAAGGGTTTCCAACAGATTGGTTCTGTACGTTGCTGGTATTTAAAAACGGATTTAAAAACTGCAAGCTTGGCCGTTGTATCCTTTTAGTATAGCTGAGTTTAAAAGTCTGGGTGCTGTTAAACGTTTTGGATATGGCAAAACTTGGGATAAAAGTAGTATAGCTGTTATCAAATGGCACCAAACCTAATACTGTATTAGCAGATTTTCCTTCAATCTGTGTATTTTCTACCCTTGCACCAACTTGTAAGCCAATACTTTTAGGTAAAGTAAAACTGAAAACGCTGTAACCGGCATACACATCCTGATTGTAATCATAATCGTTGGAAGTAGTTGGGTTATAGGTAAATTCCCCACCATTAAGCTGGTTGTAAAAATCAGAATTACTGTTGATACGACGAAAAATAGACTTACCGCCTGCTTCAATTTTAAGCACTTTGTTTACCGGTAAACTATAATCTGCCTGAAGCGTGTATTCATTGTTCTTCCCATCATTATTGGCCTGCTGGTTCTGAAAGGTATTGGTTGATGAACCGACAGGTGTATATAAAGAAGTATAATCTACCTCAGAAATACTGTGGCTCCATTGTCCGGCTACAGAAAGTTCATGCCCTTCTTTTTTAAATTTATGGGTATAAGCAGCATTCCAGTCGAAACCGCCGAAAGTAGATTTGCTGTTGGTGTTGTTATAATAAGCCGAATTATACTTAGGGTCTGTGGTAACGTTGTTGATATCGCTATTCGTTTTAAATCCGCCCTGGTTAAAACGAATGGTTGAAGTGATGCTGTTAAAATTATTAAAATCATAATTTACAGAACCCGAACCAGTGCCTGCATAACGCTTAACCTTGCTTAAAGTAGTTTGGTTAGTTAGCGTTCTGGAAGTATCGTTATAACTGTAAAAAGTAGATGGCGTAGTTTGCGGCCAGGTATAATTACCGCCAATATTAGCTGTAACTGTTAAACGGTTTTGCTTAATGTTAAGATTAATGTTTCCGTTATTTTGCCTGGTACCCACGCCGCCGCTTACAGAACCGCTTACACCGGCAACATTTTTATTTTTGGTGATGATGTTGATGATACCGCCTGATCCTTCTGCATCATATTTTGCGGATGGAGAAGTGATCACTTCCACATTTTTAATCTGATCGGCAGGTAAAGAGCGCAAAACATCAGCTAAATTATTCGACATGGCACCGGAAGGCTTGCCGTTAATTAATACACGTACGTTTTGGTCGCCGCGTAAAGCTACGTTTCCGTTAATATCTACAGATAATAAAGGCACTTTTCTTAAAATATCTGTAGCATTACCTCCGGCAGAAGTAACGTCTTTCTCAGCATTATACACAATTTTATCAATCCTGTTATCAATTAGCGGCGCATCAGCAACAATATCTACTCCTTTTAACGTACGTCCAGATGGAGACAAACGGATAGCGCCCAGATTAGCATCGGGTTTGCCGGGCGTAGTGGTAACCGGATCGATAGTTTTTGTTGGATAACCAATAAAACTTACCGTAATTTTGTATTTGCCGTTATTGATATTATTAATCCTAAAACCGCCTTTCTCATCGGTAACTACTCCGTTTAAAGGTACTTTTCCGCCACTGCGATATAAAGTAATGGTTGCATAATCAATCGGTTTTTTAGTAACCGAATCTATAACCGATCCCGAAATCCTTCCGGTAACAGAGGAACCGCCGCCAGGAAACTGGGCCCGGGCAGAAAGGGTGAAGGCAAATAAAGAAAAAAGTAAAAATAAGCGTTTCATTAATATATTTTTTGGAATTGGAGATGCAAAAGTGGGAATTGTTACAGCGTTAAAAGAAATTTAGTTGTAAAAGAAGCATTACCTGGGAAGAAGACTGAGAGGTGAAAGGACAAAGGTGAAAGCCTGAACCGTATCGGCCTTTCTCCTTTTACCTAAAAACCCTTAACCTTTAACCTCCTCAAACAACCATATTTACAATACGGCCTTTTACCACAATTACTTTTTTAGGGGTTTTTCCGCCAAGATATTTCTGCACATTTTCATCCGCTAAAACAAGCGTTTCTACTTCTTTCGGGTCTAAACTAAGCGGAATATTCAAATTAGTTTTTGTTTTTCCGTTGATGGAGATCGGGTACGAAAAAGCATCTTCCACCAAAAACTCCGGGTTAAATTTTGGATAAGTTGCGTAAGATAAAGTTCCGGCTTCATTGCCCAGCAACTTCCACAATTCTTCGCAAATGTGCGGTGCATAAGGCGATAGAATAATTACCATATCCTGCAGGATGCTTCTTTTAGCACACTTTAATTCGGTTAGTTCATTTACCGCGATCATAAAGCTGGAAACGGAAGTGTTGAACGAGAAACGCTCTACATCATCTTCCACTTTTTTAATGATCTTATGTAAAGTTTTCAGTTCTGCTTTTGTTGGTGCTTCGTTTATCACCCTAAAATTGAAGTTGTCGTCATGGAACAGTTTCCAGAATTTCCGCAGGAATTTGAAAACACCTTCGATCCCGTTGGTGTTCCAGGGTTTAGATTGTTCCAGCGGACCTAAAAACATTTCGTACATCCGTAAAGTATCCGCGCCATAACGTTCAATCATTTCATCCGGATTGACTACATTGAACTTGGATTTGGACATTTTTTCTACTTCTGGCTTAGTGTAGAATTTATCATCGCCGTTTGAGCCTTCAAATTTTTTAAAACTACCATTTTGCCAACATCCACCAGAACACCAGAAAATCGCATTTTTGAACTCAGGGCGCCATTCAATGAACTTATGTATATCTAATTCATGTGTAAGTGAATTAACACATTTTATATCTACATGATGCTGAGAAGTTGCGTAGAGAACCTCTGCTTTGGACCATTCAGTATTTACTAAAGTTTCATCAATACGTTCTCTAACATTTTGACTTATTATTAATCTTTCAGTATTAGGAAAATTAAATTGTAATCCTTGAATCATGTAAAAAGTTGACCCAGATGTACCTGAAATATTAATTTTTTCAGATACGCCCTGAATCATTCCCTGGTTAATCAGCTTTTTAAAAGGTTCCTCTTCTACTACCAAACCCAAATCTTTTAAAAACTTGTTCCAGAAACGGCTGTACAGTAAATGTCCGGTTGCATGTTCGCTGCCGCCGATGTACAAATCCACATCTTTCCAGTAAGCTATAGCTTCTTTTGAGGCAAATTCCTGCCCGTTTTTCGGATCCATGTAACGGTACCAGTACCAGCTGCTTCCCGCCCAGCCTGGCATGGTGCTTAATTCGTATTCAAATTCATTTTGGTATTTCCAGTTTTCTGCACGGGCCAAAGGCGGTTCGCCGCTTTCTGTTGGCAAATATTTATCCACTTCCGGTAAAACCAAAGGCAGTTTGTCCTGATCGATTAATTGTGGCAAACCATCTTTGAAATATACCGGAACAGGTTCTCCCCAGTAACGCTGCCGGCCGAAAATAGCATCGCGCTGGCGGTAGTTGATTTTTGCTTTTCCGGCGTTCAGTTCTTCCAGTTTGACAATTACCGCAGCCGTTGCTTCTTTATATTCCATTCCATTGATAAAACCGGAATTGATATAATGGCCTTCTTTCGTGGCATCTGCTTCTTTTAGCACATCTTTTTGTGTATCTAAAATGGCAACAATCGGCAAATTAAAATGTGTAGCAAAACGATGATCGCGCGCATCTCCGGAAGGAACGCCCATTACCGCACCGGTCCCGTATCCTGCCAAAACGTAATCGGCAATCCAAACCGGAATTTTCTTTCCGTCTAAAGGATTAATCACATAACTGCCTGTAAAAGCGCCGGAAACGGTTTTAGTATCGGCCATCCGGTCCAGTTCCGATTTCTTTTTCGCCTGATCGATGTAGGTATCAATATCCGCCTGCTGACCTGGTGTTGTTAGGGATTTTACCAGTTCATGTTCCGGAGCCAATACGACGAAAGTAACACCGAAAATGGTATCTACACGGGTGGTAAAGACTTCGAGCGAGAGCGAAGATTGTGGAGCGGGGAGCGGACTTGCAAATTCGCTCTTTTCACTCCCCGCTCCCCGCTCTGGGTTCGCTCCCCGCTCAATCCCAAACCGCACCATCGCGCCAACACTCTTCCCAATCCAGTTACGCTGCATTTCTTTCAGCGGTTCCGGCCAGTCGATCGTATCCAAACCTTGCAGCAAACGCTCGGCATATGCCGTAATGCGCATGCTCCATTGCATCATTTTTTTTTGTTCGACGGGATAACCGCCGCGTTCAGAAAAACCGTCTTTCACTTCATCATTTGCCAAAACCGTCCCTAACGCCGGGCACCAGTTTACGGTGCTTTCGCGGAGATAGGTTAAGCGATATTTCAGCAGTTCCTCCTGCTTTTTTTGGTCGGTAAAAGAAGCATACTCCTCCGCAGAAAAACTTAAAACATCTTCATCGGATGCTGCTTTTACCGCATGATTTCCTTCAGCTTCAAACTTTTGAATTAAGGTTGATATAGATTCTGCCTTGTCTGTTTCCAGGTTGTACCAGGAATTGAACAATTGCATAAAGATCCACTGCGTCCATTTATAATAATCGGGCGAACTAGTGCGTACTTCACGGCTCCAATCAAAAGAAAAACCAATCTGGTCTAACTGACGGCGGTAAGTGGCAATATTTTGTTCGGTAGTGATGGCAGGATGCTGACCGGTTTGTATAGCGTATTGTTCTGCAGGAAGCCCGAAAGAATCGTAACCCATCGGGTGCAGCACGTTAAAACCTTTTAAACGTTTGTAGCGTGCAAAAATATCCGAAGCAATATAACCCAGCGGATGTCCAACATGCAAACCGGCGCCCGAAGGGTACGGAAACATATCCATCACGTAATATTTAGGTTTGGAAGAATGGTTTTCTACTTTAAAAGTCTGGTTTTCGGCCCAAAACTTTTGCCATTCGCTTTCTATTTGTCTGAATTGATAATCCATTTTCGCTTTTCCGGGAATTGAACCGCGAAATTAAAAAAATCGGTTGGTTAAAAATTGATTATTCGGAAGTATCAGTTTTATAGTGGTAAAAGAAGCATGTAAAGTCAATATTGTACATGCCTTTTTCAGGAGAAGTATTTTTCACTTCTTATATCTTTGCGCATGCAATTTATTGATAAAATCAACTTCTATCTCGATAAACAATCCAAATCACAATTGGATAAAGGCAGACGGATTGCTTCTTTTAAAGCAGTTAAAATAAAGGAAGGCGACGACAAAGAAAGTTATGAACTTCAAGTTCCAAGCGAAAGCAGCAGATATAATTATACTGTTGATATTTACGATATTGAAAGTTCTCCTGATCTGGGAATTATGTGTGAATGCCCGGCGTTTTTCGACCATGAAGATTGCAAACATTGCGTTGCCGCCGCAATTACTATCCGAAGAAGATTATCATCAGATGTTACAGAAATACCGATAATAGCAACACCCGAAGTAAAAGAAGGAAAACAAATTAAGCTTGACCAAGACGGCTATTTTCATTTTACAATGGATAGTATTTCTGGTTATACTTTACAAAGGCTGGCCGGCAATCCAAGTCAAAGCGCTATAAATAAGATCCTGAATAATTTAAAGCCCGGGCCTTTAAATATGCCCCACCAATGCTTTAGTTATTATGAGAAATCGAAAAAGGTTTGCGATGTGGATATTGTGTTTGATAGAAATAACGGCTTTAAAACACGCTGTACCTGCAGCGATAAAACCTATCCTTTATGCAAACATGTGTTTGGCGGCTTTGCTTACCTGGAGTATCATTACAACAGGTTTTATTTTAATCGTTTTAAGCTTTTTACCGACGAAAAAAATAAAATCCTGGCTAATTACGGCCTCAGCCTGAACGATCCGGAAGCAAAAGATTTTGAATGGCAGGTTTCCCCCTGGGGAGAACTAACCCTGATAAAAAAGCCAGCTTATTTAATTTCGGCCGGCAATATTGTGTTTTTGCAAGGCATTAAACAAAGTATTTTAGGAAATGCCACAACCAGGTATAATATGCTTAGGCTGCAGCTTCCTGCCAGTACAATGCTGGATTTTGAAATTGGCTTCCTTTTTAATTTCACCTCTGCCAGGCATATTGGTTTTGAACTGGAAACGGTTTTTGTACGCGAAAAGAATGGCAAACAGGACCTGAAAAAATTGGTGCTGCACAATCAAAGCAACCTTCCTTTTTTACAATCTCTGAGTGATGATATTTTCTATCAACTCCTGGAATTCAGCGATCAGAAATTAGTGGAATGGATGGCGCAAAAAGGTAATTCCTACTTAAATAGTTACGCAAATCCCTGGAACCAGATCAGTGAGCCCGACAGAGAGCAGTTAAAAAAACATTACCTGGAACTTTTGCAAAACTTATGGCCAGTGCTTTGCGAGGAACCTTTTGTTTACCAGTTAAACGAAGGACGCTTTAGCAATGCCAATATTCAACCTGTAAAATTAAGTAAAACGCCAGTCCAATTATTTTTTACTGTTGATGCAGATGAACGTTTTATCACCATAAAAATCGATTTTATTTTAGAAGGTGTTGATTTGTTAGCAAATCAGGCAAAAGTTTTAAAAAGCGGGCTTATTTTAGAAGCAGACAACACACTTTACCTGTTGCAAAACCCGGAAGACCTGCTGCTTGCTCAAAACTTTGCCGGCGGTTTGCTTAAATTTCCAATTGCCGACCAGCTCGAAATTATTCGAAACATCATACTTCCTTTACAGGCAAAATATTCGGTTATGGTAAGCAATTCCCTCAACTTTGATGTAACCGGACCGGAACCGCAGCCGCAGTTGCTTTTAAGCGAGTTTGAAGATAAATTTTTGATGCTGAAACCCCGCTTTTTATACGGGGAAACTTTAATTGACTATGATGACAACCAGGAGCATATCCAGCAAAGCGAAGGGGCAATCAAAATTTTAAAAAGAAATAAGCCCGAAGAAAAAAAGCTGTATGAATACCTGCGCACCCTGCACCCTAAATTTGCATCGCAGCGCAACAACCTTTATTACTTTTTGCCTTTTGCAGAAGTGATGAAAGGCAACTGGTTTTTAAACATGATCCAGCAGGTGCAGGAAGCTGGTTTTCCTGTTTTTGGCTTGCAGGATTTAAAAACCTTCCGCTATAATACCCATACGCCAACTTTTGACATTGAGGCCGGCAGCGGGATCGACTGGTTTGACCTGAAAATAGAAATCCACTGGGGCGAGCAGCAGGTTCCGCTTGCAGCTATACGCAAAGCTATTTTAAACAAACAGGAAGCTGTTTTGCTGGATGATGGCACGCTGGGCATCATCCCGGCCGAATGGCTGGAGCAATACGGTTTATTGCTGAAAGTTGGTAATGAAAAAGAAGGCAAAGTACGCGTGAGCAAGTTGCATTACAATTTGCTGGATGAACTGGGCGATAAGTTAAACAACCAGGATGTGCAATTAGAAATAGCCGAAAAAAAACGAAAACTGGTCAATTTTAGCGAAATGCAAACGCATCAGCCGCCATCCGCTGCCATTAACGCGCAGTTAAGGCCATACCAATTGGCCGGTTTCCAGTGGTTGCAGGCGCTGGACGAGCTGGGCTGGGGCGGCTGCCTCGCTGATGATATGGGCTTGGGGAAAACCTTGCAGGCCATTACCTTTCTGCAATTCCTGAAAGAGAAAAAACCCGGCGGTACACAACTGGTTGTTTGCCCCACTTCGCTTATTTTTAACTGGGAAAACGAGCTGGATAAATTTGGCCCGGACTTAAAATACCATACGTATTACGGCAACATGCGCAGTTTTGACGACGATCATTTTGAAAAATTCGACGTTATTTTAACAACTTATGGTGTGGTAAGGCTGGATGTAGAACACTTATCCAGGTTTAGCTGGCATTATATTATTCTGGATGAAAGCCAGGCGATTAAAAATCCTGATGCCCAGGTTACTAAATCGCTGCAATTGTTAAAAGCCGAAAATAAACTCATCCTCAGCGGTACGCCTGTTCAAAACAATACTTATGACCTTTTTGCACAGTTTAATTTTATCAATCCCGGTTTCTTAGGTCAGCGTGAATTTTTCAAGCAGGAATTTGCAAACCCGATTGATAAGTTTGGCGACAAGCTAAAATCAGAACAATTACGGCGTATGGTTTATCCTTTTATGCTGCGGCGGACTAAAGAGCAGGTAGCAACGGATTTGCCTGACAAAACCGAAACGATCTTGTGGTGCAGCATGAACAAAGGCCAGCGAAGCATTTATGATGAGTATAAAAATTATTACCGCAACATGCTGCTCAAAAAAATCGAGGAGGAAGGTATGGGAAAATCCGGTATTTATGTACTGGAAGGATTGCTGCGGCTGCGCCAGATCTGCGACCACCCGGCATTGATAAAAGAGGCAGGCGAAGCAACAGCCGAGTCTGTAAAAACGGAAGAACTGATGCGCGAAATCCAGGAAAACTCCGGCGGGCACAAGCTGCTGGTATTTTCCCAGTTCACCGAAATGCTGCAACTAATCAGCAAAGAACTAAAAAAAGCCGATATACCTTTTTGTTATTTAGATGGGAAAACAGCGGCTGCCAGCCGCAAGGCAGAAGTAACCCGTTTCCAGGAAGACGAAAACATCAAGGTGTTCCTGATCTCTTTAAAAGCTGGCGGTGTTGGCCTGAACCTGACTGCTGCGGATTACGTTTACCTGGTTGACCCCTGGTGGAACCCGGCTGCCGAGCAACAGGCGATAGACCGAACGCACCGCATCGGGCAAACCCGTAAAATTTTCGCCTATAAAATGATCTGCAAAGACACCGTAGAAGAAAAAATCCTGCAACTCCAGCAAAAAAAGAAAAACCTGGCAGATGAGCTGATTAATGAAGAAAGTGGCTTTGTAAAAAAACTGACCAAGGATGATATCGCTTTTTTATTTAGTTAAGGGAGGGTTTTGCACAAAAAACCGATCGGTTAAAAATTGATTATTCCTAAGTATCAGTTTTATAGTGGTAAAAGAAGTATGGAATGCTTTCTTTAACTTTTTGGTCGGGCAAAAACATGTTCTTTTTCCACACGTAATTGGCAAGGTATAAAAATCAATAGATTTTGATTTTTGAGAGAAACCTGCAGAAAAAGACTGCCAAAAAGAAGTAATAATGTCAGTAATTAACAACCCAAATTACTTACGACCTAAAATTAGTCCGCCTACTGACACCGCCCTGACAAATTGACAATTATTTTTTTACAGCTGTTTTTACATGAATTTGAAACTGTGTAACATCTATTTTAAAAAAATAAAGGCCAATTTTTTCGGCCGTTTAGAATAATAATCAACTTAGGGAATTATTTTATAATTTTTATTGGACGAAAAATACTTCCAATCTACCTTCTCCCAACTTTTATTTTTCTTTCTCATTTAGCAGAAGCAAAAAATCAATATAGACATTAGTATTGATAATTTTTTTTGCAGCAATCTACCAAATACAGATGAAATTTAAAAAACAAGGAGAATTCTTAAATAAATTTTCCTCATTTTATACAATTACAAAAAGCTTAATTTTTAGAAAAACAGGAGCTATTTTTACAAGTAAGATGTGGCATGTTTATAGCCGGGGTATGGGCAGCAAGGGGCCTCAAATTTTAACCTGATCTGAAAAAGAAATGCTGGAATTAGAAACCACCCTGACGAATGTTCTCAATCTGTTAATCTTTTTAAAAAAACTAAAATTATGCTAATTGCCCTGGAAGTTGTTGTTTTGTTTGCAGCTATTATAGTACCATTGATCCCTGCAAAAAAAAGCGCACACAATTAAAATTACCATTTTTACAAACCAAAGGGAGCTGCGTTAATCTGGCTCCCTTTTTTGTTTTATTTGCCATTATACTTTTATGCTGCTAAAAGAAGTATTGTTTTTGGTTTGAGAGACTTTTAAAACGAAAAATACTATTGCAGAAGTAAGTATTACAGACATTTTGCAGGCACTTAAAGCTGTTATCCAAAGCAATGATGAAGATTTGCACATTTGCTATAATGAGGAAGCAGATGTAATGTGTGTTGTATGTTTCGGTCCCCTCAATACCTGCAGATGGATAGTGGAATGGGAAGATGAAATCCTACTATAAAAACGGCGAAGTTATCGGACTTACAGTAACTCATTTTAGTGAACGTTAACAGTGGGAACCTTTTTCTTAAAAATATCAATTTTTTTTTTGTTAAAAACAGCATTAAAGATTACTGGATACCTGTTTATCGATACTATTCTTACTCAAAAGCTTCATTATCTTTTTTTCTGTAAGCGGATCATTTGCTCCTAAACAGTTTCCGGATTCTACAATATCACCGTTTTTATTTAGTAGCATATGAAACGGTATGCCATTAATATGAAATGCTTTTTGCAATGCTAATGATTGTCGTTTATCGCTGTAGTACTGAATGCCACTTAAATTAAGCTTAGATAAGGTAAATTTCCAGGTATTAGGTTCAGAATCTAGGCATATATAAATGAAAGCAATGTTTTCTTTTCTAAGTTTCTGTTGTAATTTGTTAGAAGCTGGCATTTCTTTCTTACACGGAGCACACCAGGTTGCCCAAAAATCAACATAAACTACTTTTCCCTTATTTGCTTTACGGATTGAGTCAATAATTCCCTCGGCAGCTGTCCCGGCAATATTTCTTAATGTAGCATTTGTATTTAAATGCACATTTTTAAAATCATTTTGCACATTAGCATAATGTGTTTGTAATGGCTGTTTTATAAAAGCTTGTAAATTAGGTTCAATTAAATTTCTATTCTTATTATAAAAATCTAAATCGTTTATATTAAGCCTTGAATCTAAAATGCTACCTAAAACTACTTGTTTAAATAAATCATTTCCAATAAGCTGTTGGTTAACACCATTAATTAATTTGTCTAAAGTGAACGTCTTCTGTTTTCTTAAAATATATTCACCTAAATATCGATTAGGTAATTCATAGTATCCTGAATTTAATACAGAAGATTTAGTAACATTATTTAAATCAGCCATGTTATAATATCCTTTTGGAGCAACCCAATCAGAAAGCTGTATATCTTTATAATAACAATACCTGTACGGGAAATTTAAAAGAGCCGAATAATACTGGATGTTGATATAGTTTTTTATCCATTCTGTTGTTTCCTGGTTTGGATTTGCGGAAGCAGAAAACTCATCCAGTTTTTTGTACATTTCTGATTTGAGATTCTCACAATATGCTTTGTAATTATTAACATCAGTATATGGAAGCTGATACTTGTCGTAGTCGGAGTAGTACTGGTTTGTGTATTTATTAATATCAGTATTTGTCTTCGAGCCATCACCAGAAAACTTGACTGAACTCATATTATTCAAATCAATGTCGATATGAATACTGTCTCCCGGATGTGCTATAAAAGTTCCTACAATATTATCCAGTTTAACGTCTTCCGCAATAAACTGATCAAAAATTATTTTAAATGAGCCATTGCTATCGATATGTCCGATGTGATTGGCCGACCTACCACTATAATCTACAAGTTCTAATGTGTAATTTTTAATGTTAGGACTTGCTTGCATGTTAATTACTTTGCCGCACACAATTGTTTTTTTAGCCGCGTTATCAGGTGTTTTACCGCAACCAAATAGTAAGTAGGTAACTAAAAAAGTGCCGATTGCTTTGGTAAAGATTCTCATACCATACTGTTTTACAGATGACAATGTAAACAATATATTATGCAAACAATGATTTTAAATATACAAAACAGATGATTAGAATCCTTTTAGACTTGTTCTATTAATAAAAATTCGATAGCTCGAATTTGCAATCCATAAAATATTAATTGCTATAATTTATCCTGCTAAAAGAAGCATCAATTTATGGTTCTTTCGGCGCATCTTTAATCGGTTGCACCGGCTGTTCCTCATTTTGATAATACTCGGCCGGATTATCAGTTTTGGCTTTTGCATCATCCTCGTGGTAGGTTTTATCTTCTTTGCGCAGCTTGCTTTTGTGGCCTTCATCTACTCCGGGAAAAGTTTTATCATCCGAAGGCGAAGGTTTTTGATGTGAATTTGCTTTTTCCATGATGCTGTTTTTATCTACCTAAAACTGTTAGCGCCGCAAATAGTTCTGCCAGAAAACAGTTTCTACAGCTTGTTAATATTTGTTAAACTTTAAAGGAAGTTTTTGAGTATGATGAAATTAAAATAGATATTGTTTTACCTTTGAACGGGCTTTTTCTATTTTCGCAAAAAGGTTTGGGCTATGTTGGAAGAATTTGAAGCAAGCGCTTCGACTAAAAAAACAAAAACGATTTACATTTCCACGGTAATCAGCATTGCTATGGTACTGCTGATGATGGGTTTATTGGGGTTGATCCTGGTACATGCCCACAACTTGTCGCGTTATGTTAAAGAAAATATTGTGCTGAATATAATTGTAGATGATGCCGCAAAAGAAACAGATATTTTACAACTGCAAAAACAGCTGGACATAAACCCGCAGGTAAAACAAACGCAATACATCACCAAAGAACTTGCCGCCCGAAACCTGCAAAAAGATATGGGCGAAGATTTTATCAAGTTTTTGGGCTACAATCCGCTGCTTTCTTCCATCGATGTTTACCTCAAGGCCGATTTTGCCAATAACGCCAATATTACGAAGTTTAAAGCAGAACTTGTTAAAAATCCACTGGTAAAAGAAGTAATCTACCAGCAATCTTTGGTTGATCTGATGAACGAAAAAATCTATTCCATCAGTATGGTTATCCTTGCTTTTGCCGGTATTTTCCTGATTGTTTCGGTAGCTTTAATCAACAATACCATTAGCCTCGCTATTTACTCGCAGCGGTTTTTAATTAAATCGATGCAATTAGTTGGCGCAACTAAAGGTTTTATCCGCTGGCCTTATGTTGGTTTCGCATTGTTGCATGGTTTGCTTGGCGGCTTTATTGCCATTATCCTTTTGGTAGGTTTATTATATTTAGGCTACCGCGAAGTGCCCGATTTAATCCTTTTAAGAAATTATTACGAGTTCGGCATTATCTTTTTAGGTATTATTGGCCTGGGCATGTTTATTTCTGGCTTCAGTACCTTTTTGGCAGTCAACAAATTTTTACGTTTAAAATTATACGATTTATACAGATAATTATGGCATTAAAACACACCCAGACAGACACTAAACCTGTCCAATTTGTATTTGGTAAAAGCAACTACCGCTGGCTGCTAATCAGCATGGCCATTGTTGTAATTGGCTTTATGCTGATGATTGGCGATACCGATATTTATGATTTCCGTAAGATTGTATTATCTCCTATTGTGGTGTTAGCTGGCTTTGGGGTTGGTTTTTACGCAATCTTAAAAAAGCCTGACCATAAAGCATGAACCTGATCCAAACCATCATTCTGGCTATTATTGAAGGTATTACAGAATTTTTACCCGTTTCTTCTACCGGCCACATGGTTATTGCCAGTGCTTTTATGGGCATCGGTAAAAACGATTTTGTTAAATTGTTTGAGGTTTGCATACAGTTAGGCGCTATACTTTCTGTTGTTGTTCTCTACTTAAAACGTTTTTTTCGTTCTATCGATTTTTACTTAAAGCTTGTTGTCGGCGTCATTCCGGCCGTTATTGTTGGCGTTCTGTTTAAAAAGAGGATTGACGTACTGCTTGAAAGCCCGTTAGTTGTAGCCGTGATGCTTGTTTTAGGTGGTATAATTTTGCTTTTTGTAGATGAATGGTTTAACAAACCTGCTATCGATAAAGAAAAGGAAATCGATTATCCAACTGCATTTAAAGTTGGTATATTTCAATGTCTGGCGGTTATTCCGGGTGTTTCCCGTTCTGCAGCTACTATTGTTGGTGGCATGAGCCAAAAACTTTCCCGTAAGGCAGCAGCAGAATTTTCGTTCTTTCTTGCTGTACCAACTATGTTTGGCGCAACCGTGAAAGAACTTTGGGATTATCATAAACATCATGCACAAATGTTCGACGGCGATCAGCTTAAATATTTGCTGATTGGTAATGTTATTGCTTTTGTGGTAGCCATGCTCGCCATTAAAACTTTCATTACTTACCTGGAAAAAAAAGGTTTTAAAGTTTTTGGTTTCTACCGGATCCTTGCCGGATTGGTGCTGATTGCTTTGTATTATACTGGTCATCTAACTGCATGATTAAAAAATATTGTGTAAAAGAAGTATCTTTAAATGATGAATGAAGTTTTTTTTCTGGTTGAAGAAGCAATAGAAGGTGGTTATACAGCTCATGCTTTAGGTGAACCTATATTTACAGAAGCAGAAACATTGGATGAACTAAAATCAGAAATCCGCGAAGCTGTTCATTGTCATTTTGAGGAAGATCAAATGCCCAAAATTATTCGTTTACACATGGTTAAAGAAGAAATTTTACTTGTTTAAAATACAATATTGAAACTGCGAAGAGATTTATCCTCCAAAGAACTTATAAAAATTCTATCTAAATTCGGATACAAAATCAGCAGGCAAAAAGGCAGTCATATTCGGCTAACCAGAGTAACAATAACTGGTTCTCATCACGTTACAATCCCAGATCATAACCCCACTAAAATTAGGGACACTTTCAGAAATATTAAATCAGGTAAGTGCACATTTAGGAATCAGTAAAGAAGACCTTTTAAACTGATGCTTATAAATTACCTTTTTGCAATTAATTATATCTTTGAAAGATTTAACATTATTACATTTTGCCCGATAAAAACAGCATCTTCAAAAACTTTAACTTCCCCGAAGGAGAACTGCTCCTCGTCAACAAACCTTATAACTGGACGAGTTTTGATGTGGTTGGTAAAATCCGCAACTCGATGAAACCATTAAAACTAAAAGTTGGCCATGCCGGAACGTTAGATCCATTGGCAACCGGCTTGCTGATTGTTTGTACCGGAAAGCTCACCAAACAAATTGATACTTTCCAGGCAGAAGAAAAAGAATATACCGGAACAATGGTTTTAGGTGCAACAACGCCTTCTTACGATCTGGAAACGATAGTTGACCAAACTTTTTCTTTAGACGGAATTACCGAAAACCAGATCAAAGCAAATTGCCAAGCTTTTTTGGGCGCAATTGACCAGTTTCCGCCAGCACATTCGGCCATCAAAATAAATGGGGAACGTTTGTATGAGAAAGCGCGCCGTGGCGAAGAAGTGGAACGCCAAAGTCGAAAAGTAACCATCAGCGAATTTGAAATTACCAGAATAGCATTACCTGAAATTGATTTCCGTGTAGTTTGCAGCAAAGGCACTTATATCCGTTCTTTGGTGCACGATTTTGGCGCGGCGCTTAACAACGGTGCTTTTCTTTCCAAATTAACCCGCACCAGAAGCGGTGGTTTTAAGTTGGAAAATGCTTATGAAGTAATGGAACTGGTAAATCATATCCGTTCTCAAAAAACGGAAATTGCACCTGCTGGTTGATACTTCTTTTATAGTATAATAATTTCGACAGGCTCATTATCTATTTTTAGTGCATAAAAACAGCATGCAGATTTACCACGATATTCAGGAGTTTAAGCCGCTGCAAAACGCCGTTGTTACCATCGGTACTTTTGATGGCGTACATCTCGGGCATCGTAAAATAATTTCACGTTTACAGGAAGTAGCCAGGCAAACCGGCGGCGAAACAGTTATTTTAACTTTTTTTCCGCACCCGCGGATGATTTTGCATCCGGAAGACCAAAACCTGAAACTGATTTCTACCATTCAGGAAAAAGCAGCATTGCTGGCTGGTTTAGGCATCGATCATCTCATTATCACGCCTTTTTCGCGTGATTTTTCCAATCTTTCTGCCGAAGAATATATCCGGGAAATACTGGTAAACCGGATAGGGACCAAAAAAATTGTAATTGGATATGACCATCGTTTTGGGAAAGACCGAACCGGCGGATTAGCAGAACTGCAAAAATTTGCACCGGTTTATAATTACGAGGTAGAAGAAATTCCGGAACAGGATGTAAACGAAGTAGCGGTAAGTTCCAGCCGGATCAGAGAAGCTTTATTGCAAGGAAATAGCAGTTTGGCCAATCAGTTCCTGGGCTATGCTTTTTTTATCACTGGAAAAGTGATACGCGGCGATCAGATTGGCCGGACTTTAGGTTATCCAACCGCTAATTTGTTTGTAGAAGAAAGTTATAAACTGATTCCTGCGGATGGAATTTATGCGGTCGAGGTAAGAGCGGTGAGCGGTGAGCGAAGAGAGGAAAATCACGAAGAAAAAAACACGCTTACCGCTCCTGATTCCACGATCCCCGCTCCTCACTCTTCACTCCTAAAAGGCATGGCTTACATCGGTCACCGGCCAACAATTAATGGCATGACACGAAACATTGAAGTGAACATTTTTGATTTTAACAGCGATATTTACAACCAAACCTTACAAATGAGTTTTCATGCCTTTATCCGGCATGATATTAAATTTGCCGGGCTGGAAGAACTGACCGCACAATTAGGCCGCGATAAAGAAAGCGTGCTTGCCTACTTTTACCGATAAAAAAAGTAACTTCCAATCAAAATTAATGCTTTGGAAAAACTGGACCTCGATAAACAAGAAAGTGAATTTTTAGACGAAACCATTGGCCATTGGCAAACACAAGGTTTAATTGATGAACAAACCGCTGCAAACCTGCGCAACAGTTATGATGTAAAAGGTTTCGACTGGAAACGCCTGGCACAATACTCCTTTTGGGTAGCTTTATTTTGTGGATTGATTGCCATTGCTTCGTTAATTATTGATGATAAAGTAATCCGCTGGTTAAAGCAGTTGTACAATACACCTGATATTCTGATCAGTTTATTTTCGGGAATATTAGCTGCATTTTTATTTTTAAGAGGACATCGGCTTAAAAAAACCTCTCCGCAAAAAGTATTTAGCAACGAAGCTGTTATTTTTCTTGGCATTCTGTTTACCGCCAATTGCATTGCTTATTTAGGCAAAACTTTTGATAATGGTTCCGGACATTACTCACTACTGTTTTTACTGTCGGTTTTTGTGTATGGTTTTATTGCTTACAAACTTAACTCACATTTGATCTGGCTTTTTGCTTTAATTTCCTTAGGAAGCTGGTTTGGTACAGAAACCGGTTACCAAACAGATTGGCGGCATTATTTCCTCGGTATGAACTATCCGTTACGCTTCGTTGTTTTCGGTGCTATACTGGTAGCTTTTTGCTTTGTGCTGAGAAAAAAGCGCTGGCTGGAATACTTTCGCGAGTTTACTTACATTGTTGGTATGGCTTACCTTTTTTGCTCGCTCTGGCTGCTTTCCATTTTTGGCAATTTTGGTACGATAAACGACTGGCTCCGGGTAAAACAAATTACTTTATTTTATTGGGCGCTCATTGCCATTGCCGTTTCCATAGCTTTTGTTCTATATGGATTGAAAAAGAAAGATGAAGGTGCCCGAGAGTTTGGAATTACTTTCCTCCTGATAAACGTTTACACGCGTTACACCGAATACTTGTGGGACAATATTAACAAAACATTATTCTTTGCCATTCTTGGATTATCGTTTTGGCTGATTGGAAGAAAGGCTGAGAAGATCTGGAATTTGGATAGTTTGAAAACAAAAGAGGAATGAAAAAATTACCCGTACTGTTTTTATGCCTGTTTTTTGTTGTTGCCATTCTCAGCCAGAAATTATTCCGGTAAAACTTCAGGCTGAAGAATTGGAAGTGATTAAATATACTTTTCCAAATAATGACCCCATTCCTTGGAAGATTCTGGAAGCTCCTAAATTTCCACCTAAAGGTTTCCATCAAACTAAGGGACAAAGAGAA
This sequence comes from Mucilaginibacter arboris, assembly GCF_009754915.1. Classification (GTDB taxonomy): domain Bacteria; phylum Bacteroidota; class Bacteroidia; order Sphingobacteriales; family Sphingobacteriaceae; genus Mucilaginibacter_A; species Mucilaginibacter_A arboris. The sequence continues at coordinate 222,474 of NZ_WPIK01000006.1, forward strand.
AGATTTAAAAAAGCAATAGATAGCATCAAGAGAAATAAATCTGAAAGACTAATCTGGTTTGTTAAAGATACTTTGTTCAACCCCACAAATTTCAGTTCAGGCAACAAATATTATCATGATCCAAGAATCAAATTAGATACAACTTTCTTCAACTTAGAAAAAAAGTTATTTACAATTAAATATCCAAAACAAGCTGCAAAATTAGACGGACTAATGTTTGGAAATTATGTTTTCGCATCTGCTGATTCGATCAGAAAATTAAAAAAGGTTCCGAAACGTTACATTGCCATATCCAGGGTTGTATTTAACTCAAATCATACAAAAGCATGTTACTATGTTTCTTACTCTTACCCAGAAGTTTATGCAGGAAATGGTGATATGCTTTATGTTGAAAAAAAGCAAGGCAAATGGTTTTTATTGTATATTAAACCTTACTGGACATCGTAACGATATAATTAATTACAATTTGGCCCTCAAAAAAACTTATGGGATTTATTGAAAAGATTTGGAACCCGGATAGTTTAACTAAAGGGGAGAGAAATGTGAGGAAGTTGATGATACTGTTTTTATGCCTCTTTTTTTACGGATGCAATTCTAAACCGAAAATCATCCAAATAAAACTTCAGCCTGAAGAATTGGAAGTGATAAAATATACTTTTCCTGATGCAACTTGTTGTTATCTGATGGAGAAGGAACATCCCACTTTTAAGTATAATTTCAAAGAAAGCAGAGAAGCGACAAACAAAAGATATAAAAAATGGGCAGATAGCACATACCAACAACTGTCTGAAAAACTAATTTACTATGTTAACGATACTTTGTACAACCCAAAAGAAATGGGTTTAAAAGTAAGATATTATCCAAAAATTAAAGATGATCCATCTTTGCTAAAATTAGAAAAGAAGCTTTTTACAGAAGAATATCCAAAACAAGCTATCAGATTAAAAGGATTAACTATCGGAAACTATTTATTTAAGTCTGCTGATTCTATCGAACATTTAAATAGAAATTCACTACAAAAAGTTATTTTATCGAGAGTGGTGTTTAACTCTAATCATACTAAAGCATGTTATTACATTTCACAACGTTTTCCAGAAAATCATTGGGCAAATGGAGAAATCATTCATGTGGAGAAAAAACAAGGCAAATGGTTTTTATTGTACCGTAAACCTTACTGGATTACTTAATGTAAGTTTAAATCATAAAAGAAGCATAACAGAGCAATCTGTCATGCTTTTTTTATGCCTATAATTTCGGTAAAACTAAACCGTTTGAGGCACAGTCAATCCTAATACTTTGCTGGTTTCTTCTCTTAGTTTTCCGGCGAGTTCGGCATCTTTACCTAAAGCTTTACCGTAAGATGGGATCATTTCTTTCAGTTTGCTTTGCCATTCCGGCGTATTGATTTTATCCTTGAAACAACGCTTTAACAGATCAAGCATAATAGAAACCGCCGTTGATGCTCCGGGCGAAGCACCTAACAAAGCTGCAATACTGCCATCGGCGGCGCTTACCACTTCGGTTCCAAATTCTAAAACGCCTCCTTTTACCGGATCATTTTTGATTACCTGCACACGCTGTCCGGCAACTTCCAGCTCCCAATCTTCCATTTTTGCTGTTGGCAGATATTCTTTTAAAGCATTTAAACGGTCTTCCGGCGATTGCCTTACCTGGTCAATTAAATACTTGGTTAACGGAAGATTCTTAATCCCCGCAGCCATCATCGGTAAAATATTATTGGTTTTGATAGATAAAATCAAATCTAAATAAGAGCCTGTTTTTAAAAATTTGGTCGAAAAACCAGCATAAGGCCCAAACAGCAATTCTCTTTTGCCCTCAATCATCCGTGTATCTAAATGCGGAACAGACATTGGCGGCGCGCCTACAGAAGCTTTTCCGTAAACTTTTGCCTGGTGTTTTTTAATCACTTCCGGGTTAACGCATCTCAGCCATTGCCCGCTAACCGGAAATCCGCCAAAACCTTTTCCTTCCGGAATTCCTGATCTTTCTAATAAAGGCAAGGAACCGCCGCCGGCACCAATAAATACAAATTTTGCGTTTACTTTTTTGCTTTCGCCTGTTGCACGGTTTTTTACCCTAATTGCCCACGTTCCATTTTTATTTTTTCTGAGCGTTAAAACATTATGGCTAAATTGCAATTGAACGCCATCCATCGTTTTAAGCTTGTTAAACATCGCTTTGGTTAAGGCACCGAAGTTTACATCCGTACCAATTTCCATGCGTGTGGCAGCTACTTTTTCGTTCGGATTGCGGCCATCCATTACCAGCGGCATCCAATCTTGCAGTTGCTTTTTATCTTCCGAATAAACCATCTCCTTAAACAAATGGTTTTTGGTAAGCGCCTGATGCCTTTTGCGCAAATATTCCACGTTTTTTTCGCCCCAAACAAAGCTCATGTGTGGAATGCTCCTGATAAAACTTGGCGGGTCAGGCAAAAAGTTTTGTTCAACCAAAAAACTCCAGAACTGTTTGGACTCTTCAAACGATTCGGCAATTTTAACCGCTTTATAGGTTTCGATCGAACCATCTTTCAGTTCGGGCGTATAATTTAATTCACAAAAAGCAGAGTGGCCGGTTCCGGCATTGTTCCAGGCGTCAGAACTTTCTGCCGCAGCACGGTCAAGCCGTTCAAAAATTTGTATCGTTAAGTTTGGGTCCAGTTCTTTAAGCATTACGCCAAGCGTTGCACTCATAATACCGGCACCAATTAAAATTACATCCGTATTTTCAGAAGTATTTCCAGATTTATTCATCGTATTTTTTGAAGAAAGCAAAGATACATTCAAAATTTAAAAGCAAAGGCGCGAAAAATAACCGAACAGAATTTGATTTGCAAATGACGCCCTGTTTTCAAGTTTTCTTAAGCTAAACAAAATAAAGGATTATTTGATTTAACGCAACTTACAGATTTATCATACTGTTTTTATGCACTAAAAATAGGGAATCAGCTTGCCGAATTATTGTATGATAAAAGAAGCATTATCCTTTTGTTTGAACATATATAGCTGGTTTTTATTGTTCATAGACATCTTATAACGTAATAATTTTATAAATCTTAAACAGGATTATATAAAATGGTGTGTACGAATCAGAATAATTTTGTGTTGATATGAAGAAAGCAAAACTCTCCCTTAAACTAATCCCTCTGCTGCTGCTGATAATAATAAAAGTTAAAGCGCAGCAGCACAATATGGCAGACATGAAAGGTATGGAAATGAACGATACCAGCAGCATGAAAATGCAGATGAACAGCGGTTATTCTTTAAACCTGCCCATGAACCGCGATGGTTCCGGAACTGCCTGGCTCCCTGATGCAGCACCAATGTATGGAATTATGCTGAACTCCGGAAAATGGATGTATATGCTGCATGGCAATATTGCACCCCGTTTTACCAGTCAGGATTTTACTAATAAAGGTTCACGAGGTGCAAATAAACTGGATGCGCCGAACTGGTTTATGGCGATGGGACAGCGGCAGGTTGGACAAAAAGGCTTGTTCCATTTTAACGTAATGCTTTCTGCGGATTATTTTACAGAAGGCGGAAATGGTTATCCACTGTTATTTCAAACCGGAGAAAGTTGGAAAAATGTGCCTTTGGTTGATCGCCAGCATCCGCATGATCTGTTTTCTGAGCTGGCTGCCAGTTATTCCTACAGCTTCAACAAAAAAACTGATTTGAGCTTTTATATCGGTTATCCCGGCGAACCTGCATTGGGTTCAACAGCTTTCATGCATCGGCCTTCTGCGCTTTCTAACCCGGACGCACCGATTGGCCATCACTGGAACGATGGCACACATATTACATTCGGTGTAGCAACTTTAGGTTTACGTTTGTATAAATTTAAGATTGAAGGTTCTTCCTTTACGGGAAGGGAACCGGACGAGAACCGGCTGGATTTTGACAAACCCAAATTTGATTCCTGGAGCGGCCGCTTATCTTACAACCCGTCAAAAAACTGGGCTTTGGAGGTTTCTCATGGATTTATAAAAAGTCCAGAGCTGCTTCATCCGGATGAAAACGTAAACCGGACTATTGCTTCTGCCATTTACAGCAAGCCTTTTGCAGGAAAACAATTTTTAAACGTTACTGCATTATGGGGATTGAATAAATACAAAAACCAGGATGGCCAGAACACGGCTTTGCTGGAAGCAGATTATCGCTTAAAAAAACTGGATTTATATACCCGATACGAGTGGGTACAAAAATCGCGTGAGGAACTGAACCTGGATGAGAATTTATACGGAGAAGATACACTTTTTCCGGTTAATGCTTTAACTTTTGGATTGAATTACGATTTGTTTCATATCGGTAAAATCCGTGTTGCAGCAGGCGGACAGCTTTCCTGGTATCATACCAATAATCGTTTAGATAATTTGTACGGTAAAAATCCTTATGCAGGCGAAGTTTTTCTGCGGATTTATCCTTCGTTAATGAAGATGAAGTAATGCAAAAAGCTGATTATTTCCTTCCGGTTTTATTGTTAGCAGGCGTAATTCTCAGCGTAAAAACAAAAAAACTTACTTTGTCTGCTGCTTTAACCGCTGCCTTGCTTGGCGTTTGCTTATACCTGGGTGCCGGTTATTACGGAATATTGATGGCCGCCGTACTTTTTCTGTTATCCGCCCTGGCTACTGCCAATAAATTGACGCTAAAAGAAGCATTGGGCGCAGCCGAAAAAAACAAAGGCCAGCGCAGAACCGCACAAGTTTTAGCCAATGTTGGTGCAGCCGGATTGTTTGGTTTGCTATGCTTCTTTTATCCAACAAAAATTAATTTATTCAGGTTGATGATGGCTGCAAGTTTAGCTTCTGCTGCTGCAGATACCATTTCATCGGAGATGGGAACAGTTTACGGAAAACGGTTTTATAACATCATCACGTTAAAAAAAGACCAAAAAGGACTGGACGGCGTAATCAGCCTGAAAGGAACATTGTTTGGCCTGGCAGCAAGCATTATCATTGCTGCTATTTACGCTTTTAGCTTTGGCTGGACGATCAATTTTTGGTGGATTGTTATTGCCGGAACAATTGGTAACTTTGCAGATTCTGTTCTCGGCGCTACTTTAGAGCGAAAACATTATTTAGGCAACAATGCCGTTAATTTTTTGAATACAGTTGTTGCTGCGGTTGTTGCAATGCTGTTATCCTCTTTTTCCAACTGAAATCAATTTATATAGCCATATTATTATTTTAAAAGCACTAAGAGATATAAATAACCTTTAATTCGACTTTATTTACTCATCCGAAACTTGTAAACCGTAACATAAGCTTTTACATTTGAGTAATGATTGAAAGCATTCGGCACAAAGGGTTAAAACTTTTTTGGGAAAAAGGCGATTCTTCTAAACTACCGGCTGCACATATTACAAAAATCAGGCTTATTTTAATCTTATTACACAATGCAAAGCTTGTTGAAGACGTTAATTTTCCGGGTTCTGCCCTGCATGCTTTAAAAGGGAGCCTTACCGGTTTTTGGGCAATAAAAGTTTCAGGAAATTATCGTATTATCTTTCGTTTTGTTGATGAAAATATTCTTGATATTGATTACGTAGATTATCATTGAGGAGAAACAAATTATGTTAAAACAAGGAATGCCGCCCGTCCATCCGGGAGAAGTATTAAAAGGTTTATACCTTGACCCGTTAGAAGTAACGATTACACAAGCTTCTATAAATTTAGGCGTATCACGACGCACTTTATCCTTACTGGTAAACGGAAGAATGGGAATAAGTGCAGAAATGGCTTTACGCTTATCAGAAGCACTTAATACTACTCCAGAACTTTGGCTAAATATGCAACAAAGCTATGATTTATGGCAGGCTAAACAAAACCGTTCAAAAGTACAAGTGCAGATGATGCGAAAAAAAGATTTGCAGGTTAATTCCAGCTACTAAAAACTTCTTTGAAGAAAATAATCACCATGAAAACCTTTTTTATCCTGCTATTATTTACGCTATCAGGAGAGATAACCGTAGCACAATTGGTAACCGTAGCACAATTTCCGTCGCCTACAGGTAGTGCTGCGGATGCTTCAAAAAACAAAAAAATACGTATTTGCACACCAAGCAGGGCAGGTTTGATCGGGCAGGAATCTTTATATGTAATTAAATCGCATGGTAAAGAAATAATGGGTAACCAGTTAAACTCCCTTGATCCGCAGGCTATTAAATCCATCCATGTATCGAAGGATTCTAAAGATACTGAAAAATACGGCCAGGCAGGCAAATATGGCGTAGTAGAAATTACACTTGATGATGAAAAATATCCAAATGCTTATAAAACGGTCCAAATAGATTCTGTTAAAAAGAATAATTAGCTTTAATGTAGCTACCTTAGGTAACAACTATTATAGACCTTTTTAATGAAATATCTACTCTCATTTCTTCTCCTTCTCTATTTTCTTCCTTCCCAAGCACAACTTACTTCCGGCCTTACCCAGAAACCCGATACCAGTTATACCAATTACAGTGCGTTTCAATCTACAAGAAAAAAATATCCCAATATTATACTGGTAAAAGAAGCATCATTACCAGGCGTTCAGGAAAAACGCAACCTGGTTTATTGTAGTTTAAAGAACCGGAACTTGTACCTCGATGCTTTTTATCCGAAAGCCGGAAAAAGAAAACTTCCTGCTATTTTAATTATTTTTGGCGGCGGCTGGCGTTCCGGAAACCGCGCACAACAAATTCCGCTTGCCCAACGGCTGGCCTCAAAAGGTTATGTTTGTTTTACTGCCGATTACCGGCTTTCTACCGAAGCACTTTATCCGGCTGCCGTTTATGATTTAAAATCAGCCTTGCGCTGGATGCACGCTAACGCAACAAAATTTAATATTGATACTACTAAAATTGCTGTTTTAGGTTTTTCTGCCGGAGGAGAACTGGCTGCCTTGTTAGGTACAACCCGACAAAATCCAGCTTTTGAAGGTTCTGATCCTTGTAATAATCAAGCTTCCAGTAATGTAAATGCTGTGGTTGATATTGATGGGATACTTTCTTTCGTTCACCCGGAATCCGGAGAAGGAAACGATACAAAATCTATTTCGGCTTCTACTTACTGGTTTGGTTATACCAAAATGAACAATTTTAACCTGCTAAAAGAAGCATCGCCTTTAACACACGTTGGTAAAAACACGCCGCCGTTTTTATTTCTGAACAGTTCTGTTGATCGGATGCATGCCGGACGTGATGATTTCCGGAAGATATTAGACGAGTACCATATTTATTCTGAAGTTCATTCCTTTCCAGATTCGCCACATGGATTTTGTATGTTTGAACCTTGGTTTACGCCAACTGTAGATTATATTGTTGGGTTTTTGGGGAAGGTGCTTTGAGGAGAAGCAGTAGAAGTTGTTTAAACTTTTAGGGCTCCGTTTAAACCTGCACAGGAAGCATCGACACCAAGAACCAAAACCTAAAGATTAACATTTTTAGGTGATAAAAGAAGCATCGGCCCAAAAAATCAAAACCGGAGCATTAAGGCCTGTTTAAAATTTATTCCGTAACTTTTGTGTGCCCCTTTTTTTGGCTAAAGCCGTTCCCTGCGTTTCTACCACCACGGCCCGAAGGCAGTGGCAATTTTAAAGCGTGTTTTTTACAACAGATCTTTGTTTACTAATGCTGAATTGGCCCTGTGCGGACAGGACGTATAGTCAGGTTCAAATTCCGGTTGCCACGGCCTTCAGGCCGTGGACAAAGGATAACAGGCAACCGGCTTTAGCCAAAAAACCAAAAACACAAAAAATGATGGCATCAAAGAAGCATCAAAAAAAGACAAAATTTGAACAGGCCCTAACATTTTCAGGTGATAAAAGAAGCATCAACCTAAAAAACCAAAACCCCATGATTAAGATTTTTAGGTGGTAAAAGAAGCATTAATTCAAAAAACAGGGGCAGAAAAAAGTTTAAACAACTTCGTAGTTTAAAAACAATGTTCAGCGAAGTTTTAATATTGCATTTCCACTTTTTTGCCAATAAGCAAGATCAACAATTGCTTCTGCCGTAAAATTTACGGCTTCCATATATCATCCAAATTAACCTTTGTTACTTCACCGGCCTCCATTTGTTCAATAGACTTTTTTAAATGATCAGCATTGGCAGATGTTGATAGTAAGTATTTCGTGTCATCTACCTCATCGCTTTTATACTCTACGTACAAAGCATCTAAAAAAAGCCGGATAGCAGTGTCCTGATCAGTATTAGCAGTATGTATTGTTATGGTTGCCATAGTAACAAATATATGTAATTCGATTTGCAGTTAGAGTACTTTTCCTTGTCGTATTTCTTACCGAAGTTATGTTGTAAACTTAGAGGTTGTTTAAACTTTTTGGGGCCATTTAAATTTGGTTCTTCGGCATGCCCAGGTTTAGTGCCCATGCTTCTTTTACCGGGTAAAATTGGTGTTTACATTTAATCACTAAAGACCTATAAGGTTTTGAAAACCTTATAGGTCTTTAGTGATTTTTAGGCGATAAAAGAAGCATCGGCCCCAAAAAAGAGGGCCAGAAAAAAAGTTTAAACAACTTCTTAATTAAAGTGATTTTAAATCATGGTTGCAAAGGTTTTTTGAGGGGAAAACGTAGTTTCCTATAACATCATTTAAAAAACTACATTTATAGTGTTTAAATTATCAATCCAAGTAAATGTTAAAAACGCCACCTGATACATCAACAGAGAACCAACCTCTAAAACAAGCAAATGCCAGTGATCATTTAGCAAATGAAAGAACTTTTCTGGCTTGGATAAGGACCAGCATTGCCATTATGGGATTTGGCTTTGTTGTAGTAAAGTTTACGCTTTTTATCAGGCAATTATCTTATGCTTTAGGCGATAAAAATCCTGCCATTGCTGGCAAAGGTTACTCTTCTGTTATCGGGATACTCCTGGTTGCCGTAGGTGCAATTTTAGCATTATTAGCTTATATCAGATATAGAAATATTGAACAACAGCTGAACGGTAAAAAGTATTATCCTTCGTTCTGGCTTTCGCTTGTGTTAACAATTGCATTAGTTGTTGTCAGCATCCTTTTGATTTGGTATTTATTGCCCAGCATTACGTTTTAAACGTACCGGATTGATAAACTATGTTATTGATTTTTTAACCTTAAAACAATACATACTTCTTTTATCCCATCAATTCCTTCATCAATTTATCAAATGCTTCTTTTAGCCCGATATAATTTTGTTCTAATTGCGTAACACGTGCTTCCAGTTCGCTTACCGATCTGCGTGCCGGTTCCTGCGGCGTTTCTTCTTCCTCAAACTCAATTTCCCCGCCTAAAAGATGCGCAAAACGGACTTCTTTTTGTCCGCTGCGGCGCGGTAATTGTTTTACAAAAGGTATTTCAGGCTGAGAAAGCTTTTCTAAAACCGATTGTACTTCTTCTATCGACCCAAATTCATACAACCTGCCCGAATTGGTGTTGAGTTCGCCCGGCGTTTGCGGACCGCGTAAAATTAATAAACAGATAATTGCAACTTCAGCAGGAACAACCGGAAAAACGATGGCAAAGCTATGTTTGTACTTTACGGAACGGATAGAACCGCCGGTTGCAGTAGAAACCAAGCCTTTTTTCTTTAATAAATTTAAAGCTAAAACCACCGTTTCTTCATCATAATCTACCACAGGTTTTCGCGATGATTTCTGGTTGCAAGCAATAGTTAAGCTGTTTAAAGTCATGGGATAATAATCGGGCGTGGTTTTGCTTTTTTCCATCAAAACGCCCAGAACGCGCAGTTCTTCGGGAGATAATACAGGCAAAGTAGTAGGTGAATCCATTTTTTAAAAGTAATGATCTGTTTGATCGTACAAAACCCAAGTTTCAATTTTTATCCAAATTCAATTTTTAGGACGATAAAAACAGCATTGCCCATTCACTTTTTCTTCCTCAAACACAAAAACTACCTTTCTTTTTTTGTGTTCAATTTAAAAGAAGTTTTATGTCGATAGAAGATAAAAACATACCCGAACAGCAAAAAGGGAACCAGGTAGATGTTATACACGAGGAAACTTTAAAAAGCCGGGAAGAAGCTGAAAAACTTTTTGAAACAGTAAAAAAAAGGCTGCTTAATATTTCCCATTGGGGAGAAATTGCCAGCGGTTTTTCGTCCGGGTTTCAATTAACCAATAGCAATGGTTTGGAAGTTGACCGGCCGGCACAGGAAGGCGATTGTTTTAAAATCCATATCCCTGCACCCGGGCCGGATAGTGGCAACGGAGATGACTGGGTGAAAATAGAAGCCATTCAGGATGAAACAGATCAAGCGGCTGATGTACAGGTTGTTTCTATCCGCGTACGGCCTTCTTCCAATCCTCAAAACCCTAATCAGAATGTAGCACATTTTTTTCATGAAGATGCCACCAGTACGTTTATAGTGAAGCGAAAAGGAAATACCGTAAGCGCAGAAGTACATAGCCGCAATGAAGTTCCGAACCTGAAAGCAAACAGGTTTTGGGATACCATCAGGCATACAGTTGTTGCCTTGGGCGCAATACTTGGTTTTTCAAACCACCAGTGGAAAAACCTGGTTGAAGGGTTGATCGAGCCAAAAAAAGACAGCTAAAAGAAGCATCAGAAAAGGACGGTTTATTTTAAAAAACCCTTTTCTTTTTCAGGTTGCTTTTGCACGCCAACTTCTACCAGTTCGTGCTCCTCTTCTACCGTTTCTGTTTTAGTGGCATAATTTAATTTCCTGAAACGCCAGATGGCAAAAGCAGGTTCCTGGTAACGGCCAATCAGCTTAAAATATTTAGGGAAATTGTGCACTTCTTCCAGCAAAACACCGGTTACAATCCCTTTATTGTCTAGAATTTCGCGGATGGTATATTCTTTATCTTTAGTGACCCAGATTTCAAAATCCTTGCGTATTTCTTCTGCCTTTTCCGGATCAATTGTAGCATTAATGCAAATTACTTTGTCGCCTGGTTTCATTGTTTATTTTTTGTTCCGCCATACAAAGTTATTGGTTCGTCTTATTATTCCCGCTATTTTTATGTCGATTTTTATCGCATAAAAACAGCATTGATTTTAAACGCTAGCTAAATGCGGTACAACCTTTTCTATCGCTATAAAATCTTCTTTGGGCGAATCGCAGGTTGGGCATTGATAAGTAACCAGATCTGTAAAATTAGTTCCTGCAGATATGCTGTTCAGTTCATCTCCCCAAAATTGATCGTAAATAGTGAGGCAGTTTTTGCATTGATAAACGAAGTATATTGCTGCATCCGCAGATATTTCCTCCGCAATAATTTCATTTAATGCTGATAAATTATGATCATTTTGCAACTCATAATAATAGTTGCATAAAGCGATCAACTCAGGGCCAAGCTGTTCTTCCTGCAAATTGATTTTATAAACAACAAATTCTTTAGTGTTTGGATTGAAGTCCCGCGTATGCAAAATTTCAAAAAGCGCCTGTTCCTGGTCAGAAGTACTTAGTAGCTTTCGAATAATAACAGAACCGAACAAGCCAGATTTAAGATGTGTTTTTATGGCGAAACAAAGCCGGTAAGTGCGCAAATCGGCTTCTTCAAACTGCCTGACCAGTTCCTGTTTTAAACGCAAACCTTCGGCACACAAATTTTCCAGTTGCCAGTTTAATTCGTTGGAAGCATGACGAACATTTATTCTGTATTGATCCAGGATTTTTCCCCAATATTTACGGTCTGCCGGTTCAATTCCTTTAACAACCAATGATTTCCAAGGTGTAATATGCAATTGGCCGATGCGGGTTTTCAAACAGATTTTACAAATATCTTTTAAAAGATCGATGCTAAAAGATTCATTCCGGCGGTAAATCCCCAGCCAAAGTTTATTGTTTCCATAACGGTTAAACCCTTCGTAATAAGGTAATTGAAAGTCTGGCAGTTTTAATTGCTGTTGAATCGGCTGGATGGCCATGCTGTTTTTAGCAGCTGTTTTTTCGTAAAGCAACTCGGCATTAATATTTTGCTGATCATAAAACAAATTTTTGTTCTCCAATATCTGTCTTTCAATATTTTTACTGATTTCGGAAATATCTTCCGAATAAATTAATGAAGGCCAGCAATACAACTGGTTTGTTTTGGGAAAACGGACATACAAGAACCAGTAATTGCTAACTTCCGAAGAAACAAAATTTAAATTGCCGGTAAAAAACGGAACAAAAGTTTGGTTGCTGCCAATCAGGTTAATTTTAAGTTTTGGGCGGAAATAAAATAAATCAAAAATATCTTTAAAAACGCCTTCGCTCAACCAATTTGGATTATCAAAAATATCATCAGTAACGTACGAACTCATGATATTTGGATATTCATCTGAATCCATTTCATAATGAATATCGGCCATTAGCAATTCATGGTTCAAATCGTCCAGCTGTGCTTCTTTTACCTTAAAAAAAAGCTGCTGCCGGTTACCAAAAACAATATCAGTTGCACCAGATTTTTCAGCAATATTTAAAGCTTCCTGCAAATCTCCGGGAGAAATAATTCCGCCTGACAAATTAATCTTCATCGTAAATTCGGTAGCATTTTCCATCGTTTCAACCTGCTTTTTCTAATAATTCAGCTTCTAAATATTCTTCTAAAATCCGTTTTACTTCCGGCCTGCACGAGCCGCAACCTGTTCCGGCACCAGTGGTTTCACTCAGTTCTTTCAGTTCTGTACAGCCGGATTTTATTTTATTACAGATATTTTCTGCTCCTACATTATTGCAGCTGCAAACTAATTTTCCTAAAACCGGCTCGGCTTTTTTACCGCTCCGAAGTAGTTGCAGGCGTTTATCGCTCAACTCTGTTTTGTTTGCAATCAATTCTTTAAATTCCAGGAATTCACTTTTATCGCCAATTAAAATTGTACCAACCAATTTATCTTGATGGATGACACATTTTTTATAATAGCGTTTGGCTTTATCAATAAAAACGATTTCTTCATAATCGCTTCCTTCTGGGCATTCTGTTGTACCAATACTACATAAATCAAATCCATGAATTTTAATAATGTTCATGAGTAAACTTCCCTGATAATAACTGGCAATATCGCCGCTTAAATAGCGTGCAACCACCTGTGCTTGTTGCTCTGCAGCGGCAGTTACACCATATAATATTCCATCAAATTCTGCAATTTCTCCGATTGCATATACATCCGGATCGTTGGTTTGCAGCCGTTCATTTACAATTACGCCGCGTTTATAGGTTAAGCCACAATCGCGTGCCAGTTCTAAGTTTGGTGTGGTGCCTATAGCAAGGATCATGGCATCGCAATTAATTTTACGACCACTTCTTAAACCAACTCCGGTTAATTTGGATCGGCCATAAAACAACTGGATTTCATCATTGTAAAAAATATCGCAACCCTGGTCCACCATTTCTTCATGCAGCAACTGGCTTCCTAAAGTATCTAATTGCCGACTTAAAAAACGGGAGATACGTTGTACAATCGTTATGCGGATACCGATTTCCCGAAGCGAAGCAGCCATTTCCAAGCCCAGTAATCCACCACCCACAATTACCACATGGCCGTTTTTAGGAGCATGTTGTTTGAAATTATCAGCATCATTTCGGTTACGCATGGTAAAAATACCAGGCAAAGAAGGCACATTTTTTGGAACAGAAGCGCTGCTTCCTGTTGCCATAATCAGCACATCATAAGTAGTTTTTATTCCGCGCGAATCAATTACAAACTTATTTGCACGGTCAACTTTTTCAACGCTTATGCCACGAAGCAGGCGGATATTATAATCCGGTTCTTCCTCGTCCGTCATCTTGACGAGCTGCTGCCAGGTTTGCTCTCCGCTGATATAATCCGGCAACATTACGCGGTTATAAAAAGGATGGTTTTCTTTACTAAAAATGATAATTTCATCATCCTGGTTCAGTTCCCGGTAAGATTTTACAAAACCAAAAGCACCTGCTCCAGCACCAATAATTACAATGCGCTGAACAGGTTTTTTATATTTTGAAACGCTAACGGCGCAAAATTTAAAATCTGGTTCTTTGGAAACCGGATCAACCAGATCATTAGTAACGTTGTTAGCCCTGTTAAGGTCGCTGTTTAAGATTTTGCCCCAATGCATCGGCAAAAAAACTACGTCTTTTTTTATGTTGGAAGTAAGCTTTGCTTTTACGCGAACTTCTCCGCGGCGCGATTTGATCGTTACCAAATCATGATCTGCTAAATTTAATTCCGCAGCATCTTGAGGATGAATTTCTAAGTAAGGTTCGGAAATATGCTTATTTAATTTACTTACTTTTCCGGTTTTGCTCATGGTATGCCATTGATCGCGAATGCGGCCAGTGGTTAACACAAATGGGAAATCGGCATCAGGTTGTTCGCTTGCAAAACCATCTAATACTGTTTTTATCACTGCTTTTTTTGAAGGCGTATAAAAACGGTTATCGGTAAATAAACGGACAGTTCCCTGCTGCAAACTTTTTTTGCGGTACGGCCACTGAACTGTTTTTTGTGCTTTTAAAATGCTGTAATCTAAAGCACTGATATCAATGTTGGTTTTTGCAGTAAGCTTGGTATGTTCCTTAAAAATCTCTGATGCTGATGCAAAATCAAAACCTTTAAAGTTCATTTTACGGGCAAAACGACAAATAATTTCTGCATCCGGCAAAGCTTCTCCCGGCGGTTCTATAATTTTAGGTAGATAACTGATGCGCCTTTCTGAATTGGTCATCGTTCCTTCCTTTTCCGTCCATCCGGCAGCCGGAAAAACTACATCCGCAAATTTTAATGTTTCCGGTTTATTGCTAATTTCCTGCACTACCACAAATTTTGCTTTTTTCAAAGCTTCTTCGGCCAAACGAACATTTGGCATACTGGTTAACGGATTGGTGCAAATAATCCAGATAGCTTTTAAGCGGCCATCATTTAAAGCTTCAAAAATTTCTGTTGCAGTAAAACCAGGATTTGGAGAGATAACAGTTCCTCCCCAAAAATTCTGTACTTCCTGCCGGTGCTGCTGATTACTAAGTTCACGATGGCCGGGAAGCAGATTAGCCATTCCGCCAACTTCGCGGCCGCCCATTGCGTTTGGCTGGCCAGTTAAAGAAAACGGACCAGAACCAGGTTTACCAATTTTGCCGGTAATCAGGTTTAGGTTGATAAGACTTAAATTTTTATTTACCCCGATAGCACTTTGGTTTAAACCCATCGTCCACATCGAAATAAACCCTTTGGCTTCGCCGATATATTTTGCGGCTAAATGGATGGATACTTCTTTTATGCCACAAATTTCAGCGGCTTCGCTAATCGTTTTACCAAAAACACTTTCAGCATAAGCCTCGAAACCTTCTGTGTGCTTAGCAATAAAATCGGCATCGGTATAACCATTTTCAATCAGTAAACGACCGATGGCATGATTTAAAATAATATCTGTTCCGGGATTAATTTGCAGGTGCAGATCTGCTAATGAACAAGAATCGGTTATGCGAGGATCAACTACAATAATTTTAATTTCCGGATTTGCTGCTTTGTGTGCTTCTACCCGTCGCCATAAAATCGGATGGCACCAGGCTGGGTTTGCTCCGGTTACATAAAAACAATCTGCCAGCTCAATATCATCATAACAAATCGGCACGCTGTCTTCACCCAAAGACATTTTATAACCAACAACCGCACTGCTCATGCACAACCTGGAATTGGTATCGATATTATTGCTGCCGATAAAGCCTTTCATCAACTTGTTAAGCACATAATATTCTTCGGTTAAACACTGTCCGGAAGCATAAAAAGCAACAGAATCCGGACCGTATTTCTCAATAAAAGTTTTAAAAACGGCGGCGGTACGTTCCATGGCTTCGTCCCAGCTTACGCGTTGCAGCGGCATGCTTTTGTTGTAACGCATTTGCGGATAAAGCAGCCGGTCGCTTTTATCGTTAACGGTATAATGCAGGTTTAAACCTTTACTGCAAAGCATTCCCCTGTTCACCGGATGGTTTTGATCGCCTTCTAAAGTGATCGTGCCATTCTTTTCCTTATTAATCACCACACCACAACCCACACCACAATAGCAGCAGGTTGAGGTGAATTGATTATTTTCTTTATTCTTTGCGGACATTCAGTTTTAGTTTTAGAAGTCTTGAGTTTTTATGCCTTAAAAGAAGCATTACATTTCCCACTTATGCTACTTTTATAGCAGCAAAATCAAGATCAGTTTCTTCCAAAATTTCTGGTTTATAAAAACGGGTAACCAGCACAATCATTGATACCACGATAACACCAAAACCGATATAAGTAAAAGCTTGTACATAAGTGATCGTTTCTGATTTAAACAGAAAACCGAACAGCATTCCACCTAAATTTCCACCGGCACCCACAATTCCGCTTACCATACCTACGTTTTTGGTGTTGATAAAAGGAACAATGCCGTAAGTTGCCCCGTTAGACATTTTAAGGAACAGTGCAAAAGTTAACATCGTTACAATTGCGATAACCAAGGTTCCCGACTGGGCAAAAAGCAGCAATCCGCATCCTTCCAGCAGCAACACGCCTGCAAGCAGTAAACCTTTGCCTTTCATGCCAAATTTAAAACCTACTTTATCAGAAACAATGCCGCCTAAAGCACGCGCAAAAAGGTTCATCATTCCAAAAACGCCAGCCCAAAAACCGGCATTGCTTTGCGACAAATGAAAGTTATCTACAAAATGCAGGGAAGCCACATTATCAAAAGTGATTTCCATACCAAAACACATCGCGTAAGCTAAAGTTAACGCCCAAACCCGCCAATCGGACAAAATAGACCAGTCTGTTTTTGATGCTGTTTTTATCCGGTTAATTTCATCAAAGTTTCCTTTTGGAGTATCTTTAGTATAATTCCAGTACAAGAAAGCAATAATCAGCATCATTACGCCAGGGACAATCATGGCATAACGCCAGGCTTCTGGTTTGGAATAACCAAAACCTACAATTGCTGCAAAAATTAAAGGCATGACCATATTGGTTACGCCTCCGCCTAAATTTCCCCAGCCACCAGTTACTGCGTTTGCCGTACCTTTTATGTTAGGTGCAAACATCATGGAAGTATGATATTGGGTGATGACAAATGAAGCCCCAATCATGCCAATAGCTAATCGGAACAATAAAAACGTTGTATAATCATGTGCCAATCCAACCAGAAAAACAGGTAACGAACCAACCAGCAATAATCTAACGGCTGTTTTTCTCGGCCCCCAAGTATCGCAAAGTTTACCAACAATCAGCCTGAAAAAAATGGTAGAAGCTACAGAAGCAATAATGGTGTTGCCAACTTGTGCCTTGGTCAATCCCAACTCTGCCCTGATGGTTGGCATCAGCGGCGCTAAACCGAACCAACCGAAAAAACAGACAAAAAACATGAGCCAGGTGATGTGGAAAGTCCGCATCTGGATTCCTTTTAGAGAAAATACGTTTAGTTTCGTAAGCTGTTGCTGCGCGTTTGTAAACATGGTTTTTTAATTTTTAATGTTGATAAATGGTATAGGTGATACTGTTTTTACTTGCTAAAAAAGTCAGGACGGATATTAATCTGCAGATAGCTCCAGGCGTTATTCAGATGCGAAGAACCGGGAGTAACATTTTTGGCATATTCCATACTTCTTGTAGCCGCCATCATCGCGACGCCTGCTTCTACCGTAGTATATTTGCTGAGATTGTATGAACCAATGAAGTCGAACTCGCTTCCCAAAAATTTTTTTATGGCGTTGCCGGAAACGTCTTTTTGCTCTTGGGCTAAAGCGAAATAATGGTAATCTAAACCAGCATTAAATCTTTTATTAATGCTGAGGTATTTAATTTTAAAGTAGGCATCGTTTAAACCGCCCGCAGGAGAACCTGTACCAGCATAGAAATAATCCATAAAGCCCCAGAATTTATGTGGTGTGCCATAAAGCGGATCAAAGCGGTGATTTGTTGTGGAAGTTGAAAAAGCATCATTACCAGATAAATAATCCCAGCCAGGTGTAAAACCAAACAGTTTTTGCTGAAAAGTTAAGGCTAAGGTTGAAGTATAAGCGCTTAAAGAAAGGCCGTCGCGGTCGTGCCCGCCCTGGTAATAAAAGGCACCGCTAAAAGAAAGCGGACTTTTATCTCCCAACGGAGAAACCAACATTAAACCAGTTGTATAACGGGTATTTAAGCCAGTTTGGTTAAATCTTCTGCCATAAACGTAACCTATGTTGCTTCCGGAAACATTTCTGACAGAATCCAATACATATTTTCCAAATTGGTCTGCAAAGAATAATCCTGATATTTTAGTTTGATGGAAGGTTTTTGCAGCATACAAATACTGAAACGTTTTATAATCCTGCGTAGCAGCATTCGAGCCCGGAGGATTACTGAAAGAAGGCGTTCCGGTTTTAGAACTGATCCCGGCAGCGTTTACCAGCGGAATAATACCAGCAGGCGTATTTACCAAGTTCCCGTTGCTATCTTTTATGGTAGCCGGAACATTGGCAGGTGTATAATAAGTACCATTATAATTAACAGCATCAGTGTTTTGGTTGTAAGCGGCACCTAAATCTACCTGCCAGCCTTTGTTCAGCATTTTTAAAACAACTGCATCGTGGCGGCGGCCTTGCTGCTGCCAGTCGAAATTGCCTAATAACCGCGAATCATCATACACTATTTCCTGGCGGCCAATTTTCAATCCCAAATAATCAACAGGAGGTTTTTTAAACGAAGTATCTTTTTTATTGGCTAAAACAAGTTCGGCCCAGGCCTCATGTACAAAAAGCTTATTCCCATCTGCATTGCTGATGGAAGAAGCATCTTGTCCCCAGATCCGAACATCCTGGATACTCGTTTGAAAAATAACCCTGCTTGATTTATAATTAAAAATCAGCCTTACCCTTTGCGAAACAAAACCGGCAGGTTTGGAAGTTTCGGGCTCCAAAGTTCCGTAACCATCTCTGTACTCGGCGCGCGGCCGCAGTTGCCCGATCAAAGATATTTGTGCCGATGATTGTAAACAATTTAAAATGAGCATGATAAAAACAGCAAAAAGAAGTAGATTTTTATTCATAATCGTGATGGTTTGGGTTTAAGTTGAATAACTGTTTGTAACTGTTTAGTTGTAATTGAACCTTTGTTTCGGCAAGAGTTATATGTGCTGTTTTTATTATCTAATATTGTATGATTACACTTTGAATTGCCTATCGAAATGAAAACAAGTAAAATAGCATGCGACCTTAAAAGCTGTTTTTTGTGTAAACTCTGTTTAAAAGAATGGATTCCGGCTGTTGCTTCTGCCAGGAAAAACTTCGTGGTAAAAAAAGGCGATGTTATTTTTAATGAAGGCGATCCGGTTAGCGGCGTTTACTTTGTTTATTCGGGCAATGTTAAAGTGCATAAAAAATGGGGCGAGGATAAAGAGTTAATTATTCGTTTTGTTAAAAATGGTTCAATCCTTGGTCATCGTGGCTTGGGCGGTAATTTGGAATATCCAATAACGGCTACTGCGCTCGAAGCCGGAATTGTTTGCTTTTTTGATCTTGATTTTTTTACTTCTACCTTAAAAGTTAACCACGATTTAACTTATAACTTGTTACTGTTTTATGCTGATGAGCTGCAGGTATCCGAAAGAAAAATGCGAAACCTGGCGCATATGCCTGTTAAAGGACGAACCGGACAAGCGCTTATCAACCTAAGTACACAATTTGGTTTTAATGCTGATGGTTATATCGATATTGAATTAAGCCGTCAGGATTTAGCCTCGTATATCGGTGCAACTTATGAAACGCTTTTCCGGGTGATCAACGAATTGATCCTGGATGGAACAATTGCCATTTCGGGCAAACAGATCAAGATTTTAAACGATCAGAAAGTGTTTCAGCTGATACAAGATACCTCCGTTTAAATAATCATTCAACACCAATGTAAACCCTTCCGTCCTGCACTTTTATTGGATAGGTTTTAATGCTGCATTCCTCCGCATTTAAACATTCGCCGGTAATTAGCGAAAACGTTTTTTTGTGGAAAGGACAAGCAACTTTAGGCTCTAAAACATCCCCTGTGCTTCCAATCATTCCGCGCGATAAAACCATTTGCTGCTTGTGCGGACAAAGATTTTGAGTCGCGTACCATTCTTTTCTTCGGCTAAAATTAAAAATGGCAATCTGGTCGTCTTTGTACTTTACGCAAGCGCCGCCGTTTTCCGGAACATCAGAAGCGGCGCAGGCCAGAAACCAGTTTGTAATTGTTGTTGATACTTCAGCTTCCATACTTTATACTGTTTTTATCAATGTTTTTTATGTTGATGTTTTTTACCTGGTAAAAGAAGCATTCGGCCATTTCTCCGGGTTTATGGCTTGATACTGTTTTTACCGGTGTTTTATGCTGATGATTTTTGTGCGATAAAAGAAGCATTGCTACCATTCTTTTGCCCGAACCTGGTCGCGTAGAGGCTCAAATGCTACCGTCGGATCTTTTTCTTCCGGTGCGTTAACAAAATGCGTAAATTTTTTCCTCAGCTGCGGATCATTTACCACTTCGCTCCACTCGCAATGATAAGTGCTCATTAACTGCTGAATTTCTTCTTCCAACTGCTCTGCAATTCCCAAACTGTCGTTAATAATTACATTTTTAAGATAGCTCATGCCGCCTTCCATTTTGTTTAGCCAGGTTGCGGTTCGGGTAAGCGGATCAGCAGTTTTGATATAGAACATCAGGAAACGGTCGAGATATTTGATGCAGGTTTCACTATCAATATCGCTAGCCAATAACTGTGCGTGCTGCGGTTTGGAGCCGCCATTTCCGCACACATATAAGTTCCAGCCCTTTTCTGTAGCAATAATTCCGAAATCTTTGGCTTGTGCTTCTGCACATTCCCGTACACAACCGCTTACGCCACTTTTAATTTTATGTGGAGACCGGATTCCTTTGTACCGATTTTCAATTTGGATGGCAAAAGAAACACTGTCATGCAATCCGAAACGGCACCAGGTACTTCCTACACAACTTTTAACTGTTCGAAGAGATTTACCGTAAGCATGACCACTTTCCATTCCGGCATCCATCAATTCTTCCCAGATGTCAGGCAGATCGTTCAAATGCGCTCCAAACATATCAATGCGCTGGCCACCGGTTATTTTGGTGTACAAACCATACTTTTTGGCAACTTTTCCGATAACAATTAAGGCATCAGGGGAAATTTCGCCTCCTGCAATCCGGGGAACAACAGAATAAGTTCCTCCTTTTTGGATGTTAGCCAGAAAACGGTCATTACTATCCTGAATAGTATCCTGTTTTACAATTAAATCGTTCCAAACACCTGCTAAAATACTGGCAACAGCAGGTTTACAAACTTCGCAGCCATCACCGCGGCCTAAAAGATCAAGTGCATGATCGTACGTTTTGATTTTATGCAGCTTGATCAGATCGAGCAGTTCCTGGCGGGAATAATCAAAATGCTCACAAATTACATTCTTGATGTAAACACCATTTTCTTTCAGGGTGCCGTTAACCAGATCTTTAATCAGCGGAACACAACCACCGCAACCTGTTCCGGCTTTGGTGCATTTTTTAATGCCATCAACATTGGTAACACCATCCAGATTTACAGCGTTGCAGATATCGATTTTATTTACCGCTTCGCAGGAACAAATCAAAGCTTCATCCGGTAATGAAAGTACGCCTGCTCCAGCATTTTCTTCGCCACCGCGAGAACCCAGAATTAAATCTTCCGGGTTTGGCGGTAAAACCAATTTATTATTTACGGTTTGAAGCAGCATATTGTAAGCTTCCGCATCGCCAATTAAAATGCCACCAAGCAAATATTTACCATCATTGCTGATGTTGATCCTTTTATAAACACCTTTATGTGTATCTTCAAAAATAATGGTGCGACAATCTGGTTCGGTAATAAAATTATCACCAAAACTGGCTACATCAACACCAATCAACTTTAATTTGGTGCTCATATCAAAACCGTAAAAAGCTTTTTCACCTTGTGTAATTTGATTAACAACTACGTCAGCCATTTCATATCCAGGCGCAACTAAACCGTAAATCATGTTATCGTAAAGCGCGCACTCGCCAATGGCGTAAACAAACTCGTTGCTGGTTTGCATTTTTTCGTTTACTACAATGCCGCCACGCGTTCCGGTTTGCAATCCGGCTAATTTTGCCAGTTCATCTCTTGGCCTGATACCTGCAGAAATTACTAGCATATCAATTGGTAATTCCGTGTTATCATTAAATTTCAGCGATTCAATTTTATGATCTCCTGCTATTTCTGCAGTGTTTTTATTTAGATGAATATGCAAACCAAGCTCTTTTAATTTAGCCTGAAGCAGGTTACTTCCTGCAGAATCAATTTGCCGTGGCATTAAACGCGGGGCAAATTCTATCACATGTGTTTCTTTGATTCCCAGATCTAATAAAGCTTTTGCGGCTTCCAAACCTAAAAGTCCGCCGCCCATTACCGCTCCGTTTTTGCATTTCGACGCATAATCCTTCATTATCTCCAAATCCTCGATGGTACGGTAAACAAATACGCCTTCTTTTTCTACACCCGGAATATTCGGAACAAAAGCACCGGAACCGGTAGCCAATACCAGATAATCATAACTTAAAGAGATACCGCTGCGAGCATGAACCTTTTTTTCTGTCAGATTGATTTCCTGAACAGGATCACTTAAATAAAGCGTAATTCCGTTTTCCTCGTACCAGGTTGAAGTTGAAAGAGAAAGATCATCGGCAGTTTTTCCGTTAAAGTATTCGCTTAAATGTACACGGTCATAAGCTCTTCGTGGTTCTTCACCAAAAACAATCAAATTAAACTGACCAGTTTTCTTGATAAGCTTTTCGCAAAACTTATAACCAACCATCCCATTCCCAATAACCACAACTGTTTTTTGATCGAATTCAGTTTTCATACCTAATACTTATAAAAAAGTGATAAAATTTATATTTATTTTTTTTCTTTTAAAAAAATCTTCATATCATTTATACAATGTTAAGCATTTATGATATAAATAATATAAAAACTATAATTTTTATTAAAAAAGTAATAAAAATTATAGTTTTTATATTATTTATAAAGAAATTTCATTTTAAAACATCAAAAATTATTGTTTTAATAGAACAATTAGATGTAATTAATTTAATTGTGAATGAAATTGATCGAAACAATGAATTATTTCCAAGAAAAAACAGAATTAATTGAGGTTATTAAATAAAAAATTTAAAAAAAAGATTCTACAGGAATAATATTTATTCCAAAACAAGATTTCCTGAAGCCTCTGCTTGAGGCAGAAGTTATAAAATATGCTTCTGCTATAAAACATTATCTTCCTGACAATGATTTCCTTTAAATGAATACTACTGCTGAACAAAGCCGTTTAAACGATAATTATTCCGGAACTAAAAATTGGTTAAAATGGGGGCCTTATTTATCGGAAAGGCAATGGGGGACCGTTCGTGAAGATTACAGCGCCAATGGCGACGCCTGGAATTATATTACCCATGACATGGCACGAAGTAAAGCTTACCGCTGGGGCGAAGAAGGAATTGGCGGTTTTAGTGATGATAAGCAACTGCTTTGCTTAGGGCTTGCTTTGTGGAATGGCAAAGACCCGATTTTAAAAGAGCGCCTTTTTGGGTTGACCAATAGCGAGGGCAACCACGGCGAGGACGTGAAGGAGCTGTATTATTACTTAGACAGCACGCCTACGCACAGCTATATGAAAATGCTGTATAAATATACCCAGGAAGCTTATCCGTATGAACAGCTCATAAATGAAAACCAACGGCGTGGAAAGTTAGAACCGGAGTTTGAATTGATAGATACGGGCTTATTTGATCAGGACCGTTATTTTGATGTATTTATAGAATATATTAAAAATGCGGAAGACGATATTTTAATACAATACACTATTTATAATCGTGGCGATCAAAATGCTGATTTGCATGTGCTGCCACAGCTTTGGTTTAGAAATACGTGGAGCTGGAACCCAAACTCGACAAAGCCTCAAATTACACATCAGGATAAAAGTACCTTATTACTACAATCACAATTAGGCAATTATTATTGCCATATTGATGGCAATACAGAACTGTTATTTACTGAAAACGAAACGAATAACGAGCGACTTTATCATTCAGCAAATGCTTCGGCTTTTGTAAAAGATGGAATTAATGATCGTATTATAAATAATAATCTTTCGGCTGTAAACCCTCAAAAAAAAGGCACAAAAGCAGCAGCATGGTTTAAACTTTCTGTTCCTGCAAAGCAAAGTATGCAAGTTAAGCTTAGGCTTTCTAATAATCATCAGACCGATCCTTTTGATGATTTCGACAACATCGTAAATCTACGTATAAAAGAAGCAGACGGGTTTTATGCCGATAAGCAGCAAACTACAACTCATGCAGATGAGCGTTTAGTACAGCGGCAGGCTTTTGCAGGAATGCTCTGGAGCAAGCAATACTTCTTTTATGATGTAAATTCATGGCTCAATGGCGATGCAGGGCAGCCAGTGCCGCCGCAAAGCCGTTTTAAAGGCCGCAACCACAACTGGAAACATTTTATTGCAGATAATATTTTATCTATGCCAGACAAATGGGAATATCCGTGGTTTGCCGCCTGGGACCTTGCTTTTCATTGCCTTACGTTTGGGCAAATTGATCCTGATTTTGCAAAAAAACAACTCGATTTGCTTATTAGTGCCCGCTACATCCATCCAAACGGACAATTGCCAGCTTATGAGTGGGATTTTAGTGATGTTAACCCTCCTGTTCATGCCCTTGCCGCATGGCAGCTTTACCAGCTTGATAAGCAAGTAAACCAAAAAGAAGACATACTCTTTTTAGAAGGTGTTTTTCAGAAATTACTGCTCAATTTTACCTGGTGGGTAAACCAGAAAGACAGTGAAGGCAATAATATTTTTGAAGGTGGTTTTTTAGGTTTAGATAACATTGGCGTTTTTAACCGCAGCGCACCTATTCCGGGAGGAGGTTTTTTAGAGCAGGCAGATGGTTCGAGCTGGATGGCTATGTACGCGCTTAATATGTTACAGATTAGTATCGAGCTGGCCTTGTATAACCCGGTTTACGAGAACATGTCTATCAAATTTGCCGAACACTTTTTATACATTGCTGGTTCTATCGCTTATATGGGTGAAGATTCTTTGGGTTTATGGGATGACCAGGACGGATTTTATTATGATTTATTTCGTAAGCCAGATGGAGAAAGTGACCGTTTACGACTAAGGACACTGGTTGGTTTAATACCCATGTTTGCCACAATTGTGTTTGATGAAAACAAATGGAACAAACTGCCCCACTTAAAAGAGCGTTTGGACTGGTTTATGGAGCAGCGGCCCGACTTGGTAAGACTGGTAAGTTACTGGAAAGATACAAAAGGTACAGAACAGCACTTGTTCTCGCTGCTTCGCGGCCATCGCATGAAACTTTTACTGCGCCGGATGCTCGACCCGAACGAATTTTTATCAGATTATGGCATCCGCTCTATCTCCAAAGAATACCTGGACCATCCTTACCATTATCTATTAAACGGAAATGATTATGAAGTAAGATATAATCCGGCAGAAAGCGATACCGGCATGTTTGGCGGCAACAGTAACTGGCGCGGCCCCATCTGGATGCCTATTAATTATTTAATTATCCAGGCATTGCTTAGCTTTCAGGAATATTATACTGATGATTTTAAGGTAGAATATCCAACTGGTTCAGGCAGTTATCATTCCCTTGCTCAAATTGCTGCATCTTTAAGCAATCGCTTAAAAAGTATTTTTTTAAGGAATGAAAAAGGAGAACGGCCTGTTTTCGGAGGTTATAAAAAGTTTAATCTCGATCCTCATTTTAAAGATTACATCCTGTTCCACGAGTATTTTCATGGCGATACCGGCAAGGGCTTAGGTGCCAGCCATCAAACCGGATGGACAGGGCTGATCGCACTTTTATAACCAGAAACCGGGCTGCTACCTTCTTTTTTATTTGGTAAAACGCATGTTAGAAGTACGCGCGTAACGCACGTTTCGTGAGCAAGAAGAAAGTGATGCAGTTAAACTAAGGCCAAGTGCTGCAAGTAAAATTAATTTTTTCATGATTCCAATAAGTTTAAGTGTTCGTTATACTTTACCTTTTTACAATCCTTGTTCCACAGATTGTATATGCTTAAATCAAGGCAATTTCAATCTGAACAAGCTAAAAAGCAGGAATATTATTACCCATCTTGGTTTTTCCTGCGGAAACTTTGCCACAAATTGGGCTTAATATTTTTGAATGGTTTTCTCATGCTTCTTTTATCGCCTAAAAATCAGCAAGCAATGCTTATACTTTTTTAGGCGATAAAAGAAGCATCATTTGAAAGTGCCAACCCGGCCAATTTTAAGAAAGCGGCAGCGTAAACCAGAAGTTACTGCCTTTACCTATTTCGCTCTCAACCCCTATTTTACCATTGTGCCGCTGTATAATTTCTGCGCACAAATACAGGCCGATACCAAAGCCGGATATGTTTTGGGTATGCCGGCCTTCTACCCGGTAAAACCGTTCAAATAATTTACTGATGTCATGAGCTTTAATGCCCATACCTTCATCTTTTACACTTATCCTGGCCATGCCCTCTTCGCTCTGGCAACTAACTTCGATGCGTTTTCCGGCGGGCGAATACTTAATTGCGTTTGTTAATAAATTATTAATTACCTGCCCTATCTTTTCATAATCAGCAAAAACGGTTAACGGGCCGCAAGGCGATAAAGAAATAATATGGCTTTTGATGGTTAAGGCAAACTCATTTATCCTTTCTTTAACCAGTTCATCTAAAGAAAAATTTACCTTATCCAAATGTATTTTACCGGCTTCTAAACGGGATACATTTAAAAAGCTATTAATTAACCCCGTCATTTTCTTTACCTGGGAGTTCACCTTCTCTAAAGCAACAACCGTAAAAACATCTTCTGCTTTCTTAGATTTAACAGTTAACATTTGTGCATAAGCTTTAAGTGTAGTAAGCGGTGTTTTAAGCTCATGGCTAACAATGGCGATAAAATCGTTCTTCCGTATATCGTCTAATTTGCGTGTGGTTATATCCATTAAAAGGCCCGAAAAAAGGGCAGGCCTATTATTTTCATCGAAAAACATTTTTCCGGTTACCCGGACCCATTTTCGTTCATGGGAAATATGATTAATGATTGGATATTCCAGGTCGCAAGCTTCATGTTTTTCAATTCCGGCAGCAATAGCTTTCCTTACCATTTGTCTGTAAGCAGGATCGACAGCATTCATTGCCCACCTGTTTGATACATCTTCTTTTAGCGAAAAGCCAAATATCTCTTTGGAACGGTTACAGAAGGTTAACTGATAAGATGCTGGGTTAATGCTCCAGGTCCCCATATTGGCAGAGTCAACTGCCTGGCGAAACTGCTGCTGCGCCTGGTCAACTTGCTGCTGTGCTTTCACCTTGTCGGTTACATCTTCCAGGATTACCAGGATGGCACTTGTTTGCCCCTCAGCATCTTTTAAAGGCTGATAAACAGCGTTAAAGTAACCTTCTTCGGGCTTACCATCTTGCTGCATTAAAATTTTAAACTCCGGATTTTTGTGCGTTACCCCTGTAGTATATACCTGATTAATGAGTTTTAACCAGGGCAGCCCTTGCACTTCGGGCCTTGCTACCGTTTGTGGTTTACCAATTACCTCCTGCCGGGTTTTGCCCCATAGTTTTAATATGTTATCATTAGCTAATTCTGTTACCAGGTCCCGCCCTTTCAGTACACAAAATGCCAGCGGCGATTGTTCAAAAATCGCCCTGAACATGGTTTCACTTTCCAGGATTTTTTGCCGGGCCTGTACTTGTTCGGTTACATCAACAGCAACTTCCAGCACACCGGTAATCTGCCCGTTTTCGATTAACGGCTTATATGTAACATTATAATAACCCTGGTAAGATTTTCCCTCGCGGTCCATCAAAACCAGTTGCTCATACCCCGTCCATTCCTCGCCGGTTTGGTAAGTATGATAAAGCTTATCAACTACCGGCTGTCCTTTTAGCTCCGGTATAGCTTCGTACAAAGGCTTGCCTTTTATTGCATCGCCTTTGCCAATCAACTTCAGCATGGGCTGGTTTACAATCTCAAAGATCAGGTCGTCCCCTTTATTTACAAGCATGGCAACAGGAGACTGTTCAATCATGTTACGAAACCTGGCTTCACTATCAGACAAGGCTTTTGTACGGCTGGCAACACGGTCCTCCAGCTCGTTGTTCAGCTTGGCCAGGTTTTGTTGTGATTCTTCTAACTTTTTAATTGTTTCGGCCAGTTCTTCATTTAAAAGCTGTTCTTTGCGTAAGGCTTTTTCCTGTTGTTCTGCCCTTTCCCTGTTTTTCTTACTGGTTACCTGTTCGGTGATGTTATGAATAGTACATAACAAATATTCGGCCTTACCATTCTGCCCCAAAACAGGTATATATTCTGTTTGCCACCAGCTTTGCTGCATTTGAAGCCCGTCTGCACTAGGTATATCATACCTAACTGCAGCAAGTTTAACTACTTGCCTGGTTTCTATGGCCTTATTTAAAGCTTTTTCAATAATGCTGTCGCCCTCATAGTTTGCATTTTTCAGATCAGATATTTCCTTAATCCCCATACCTATAATATCTTTATTAAGCGTATTGCTTACTGCCTTATATTGCTTATTACAGGCAACTACGGTAAAACGCGGGCTATCTGCTTTAACTACAACATGTGGTTCGGCCAGATGATTAAAGAGGTTTTGAAACAGGGGTTCTTGTAAAGGTTCCATCATTAGCAGTGGTATGATTACTTGCCGATCAGCAATCAAATATAAATTTATATTGCTTTATAATTAAAGGTTAAATAATAGAATGCGTATTTAATACTGTTTTTTCTTAAAAGAAATAAATTCCATTACTAAGAGTGCCTTTGAATTTATATCTGTAGAATTTATAATGCTTCTTTTATGCCTATAAATTTTGTTTTTGCATGTTATACCGATACAAAAGCATGAAAATTTTATGTTTTTTAGTTGATAAAAGAAGCATAGATAATAACCGGGCAAAATTTAAACAAGCCCTAATAATAAGAATAGACCGATTAAACCCTGGCGCCCAATAATTGGGGTTAACTACGGAAGTACGATCTTATCTACTATAGCTTAACCAACAAGGTAAGTTGCAATCATGTTAATCAAAGAAAAAACAGATAATGGTTCTGAAACAGAAAAACCAGTTTGCAAAGAAGGCCAGCCAAACAGGCAGGTTGATGGATTTAAACAATATTTTGATGAGGGAAGGAAAGCTTATTTGAAAAAGCCGGAAAGGTGTAGCATAAGCAAAAACAACAAAGCCTGAAAATTAGATGCTTCTTTTACCGGGCATAAATTGGGAAACAGCCTGTTACCCAATTGAGCTTTCGCAAAACTGGCAGAACTGCTTAGCAATGCTGAAGAAAAACGATAACTCAACACTGAGGTTCACACCCTTACAAAAGCGGCCCTTCAAACGAAAAAGTTAAGAAAAATTGTTTTTCTTTTTACAGCTTACCTATAGCAGGATAACGAACCTTATTATAGGTATTATTATGGCGTTTTTACTTCTAATTATTGCAGACGGTTTTTCGATTCAGCAAAGCCTTTCAATTTAATAATTTCTGCCGGTTATCCATTTTTTATCACCAGCAATTTTCAGGGCCTGGGCTTTACTGTTGACAGCCAGCTTATGATAAATATTTTTAATGTGGCTGCGGATGGTTTCTTTGCTAACGAATAAATCCAGCGCGATTTTGGAATAAGTTTTTCCTTCGGCTATTCCTCGCAAAACTGCCGTTTCGCGCTCCGATAAAGGAGAACTATTGCTTTGCTTAAAAGAGCTAACGACCATTTTAGCAATAGACAGGCTCATCGGTGCGCCGCCAGCTAAAGCTTCGTTAATGGTTTTGACAATTTCTTCCAACGCAGAATTTTTGACAATATAACCGCCCGCACCCGCACAAAGCGATTGGAAAACCTTTTCGCTTTCTTCCAGCACCGTAATGATGATCACGATAGTTGCAGGCATTAGCTTTTTAATAATAGCCGTTCCTTCAATACCACTCATACCGGGCAGGTCAATGTCCATCAGTACAATTTCTGGGCTGTCGTCCCGTAAGTTTTTAATCGCTTCTTCACAGTTGCTGTACTGCCCGGTAATTATAAAGGTTTCCGTGCTTTCCAGCACCGCTGCAAAGCCTTCCCTGATTTGGGTATTATCTTCAATAACAACGATCCTTGTTTTCTCTGGCATGATTGTTTTTTGTTAACGGTTTATTTTAAAGGTACTGTTGGAACGGCTACTTCGATCCGCGTTCCGGTAGGGCCCGGGTGCACCTTAAATTTAAGCTGGTGCTTTTCACTTCGCATCTGCATATTTTGCAATCCGTAATGCCCATCCTTCCCGTCTGGCTGTTTCCAGCTTCCGTTATCGGTCAATGAAAATTCAATGTCGTTCTTATAGTTTGTCATTTTAAATGTTACCTCGCTGGCGCCGGAATGCTTGATGACATTGTTCATGGCCTCTTTAAAAATGAAGATGATAGTTAAGGAGGCAAAAGGGTCAATTTTAGAAGATGAACAATCGGTGCTTTGTGCTGAAAAGGAAATATCGAACTGGTTATAAAGAGACTGCCCGAAAGAAGTAAGGTACTCAAAAAGCACTTGCGGGTTATCGCTGTCATGGTTCAGGTTCCATAAAAAATGCCTACCGGAAGCGTAAAGCTCATTGCTGTTACGGATGATACTATCTGCCATTGGAAAAGCCGGGTCATCTGGTTTTAACCGAAGTTTAAGCAAACCAGCTTGCCGGGTAATAGCTGAAAGCAGGTTGCCTGTTTCGTCATGAAAGTCAGTAGCCAGCGATTGCCGCATGTTGTTTAACTGCTCGGTACGTTTGGCAATTTCTTTGTCCAAAAACTCTATCCGGTAGTTTTGCAGCTGCTTGGTTTCTTCCCGCGCCTCGTCCTGCCTTTTTTGAACCATCCAAAGCAGGGCCCCCAAAAAGCCCATACCCAAAGCATGTATAATAAAACTAGTTAACCTGCCACCTGCTGTTACTGGTAATCCGATTTCTGAAGGCGTATGTAAGTACAGCAAGTAAAGAACAATAATATTTAAACCGGTTGCATAAGCGCCTGTTTTAGGATTACCCCAATAAGCTGCAACAAGATACACATAAAGAAAACCTACCATAGGCGAATAAATGCCGCCAGAGTTTGCTATATAAGGGTAATAAATAACATAAGTTACCATTCCCATAATAAAAATAGGTACTTTGATGATGCTTTTGCGGACGAAAAAAAGCAGGCAGAAACACATTAGTCCGTTATAGGCAATGGCGTTGATCTGATAACCTAAAAAAAACAAAACTCCATATAACAGAAGCAGCGCTATAGTCGCAAAAAAGCTAGCAGACACCAAAGTATAAACCTGATCATATTCCGGATGCAGCCTATTGTTCTTCAGCTTATCAGGTAAGAACCAATTTATCAGGGTTTTGAACTTCACCATAATCAAAAGTAGTTCAAGTCATTATCAGAACCTAAACCTATTTGCAAAATCCCCCAGATTGGGGGATTGATGATTGCAGTAAGTGGTAGTAAATTGCATTATATTTTTCCAGGCCATGAACAAATTATTACCTGCTTTATTGGTGTTATTGCTCGCCTTTTCAAGCTGTAAAAAGGAGCAGCCAGCTATCCCAAATCTTACTACCACCACAACTACAACAACCGGTACTACCGGACAAGCGCCTGCACAGGTAACCATAAGCAGCATATCGCCTTCCTCGGGGAGTGTAGGTACAGTGGTTACCATTTCCGGCACTAACTTCGGAACTTCTGCTACTGTTTTGTTTAACGGGGTTGCCAGTACCGTTCAATCAATTACAGCAACAGAAATAAAGGTAGTTGCGCCGGTAGCGACCAGTGGTAATGTTACGGTAACGGTAGGTAGTCAAAGTATTACAGGACAAGCGCTAACTACCATTACAGGGCCGGTGTTTACTTATGCAATCCCAACGGTAACGGGGATATTGCCTGCCACTGGTTCTTCGGGTGCGGTAGTTACCATATCCGGCACTAACTTCGGGACTTCTACTCTCTGGGTGAAGGTTTTATTTAACGGGGTGGGTGCCACTGTACAGTCGGTTACATCAACAGAAATCAAAGTAGTCGCGCCTGTAGCGACCAGCGGTAATGTTACCGTTACTGTGGGCAGCCAAAGTATTACAGGACCGGCATTTACTTATATTTCACCTCTTACCTCGCCCTATGTTAACGGTGATGTACGGTTAACTACCCAGGCCGAAGTTGATGCTTTTGTTGCGCTTAACAAAGGAAAACAATTGCAGATTAACGGTGGTCTAAGTATTTCTGGTAACGATATTACATCAGTCGCCGGATTGTCTAATATTACTTCGGTTTCGGGCACCCTCTTCATATCAGCTTGCCCTTTGCTTTCTGACGTTTCTTTTTTAAACAACATTACATCAGCAGGCAGCGTTTCTTTTCAAAACTTAGTGGTTACTGCAATAACTATGGATAAGTTAACAGGAACAACAGGCAATATTTTGTTGTCTTCCTGCAAAAACCTGAATAACGCCAGCTTTAAATCACTTACCAGTATTACCGGTAATTCTATTCTTGGTGGTTTACGGATATCTTCTTGTGGGCAACTGTCTAATGTGGATTTTAGCTCCTTATCATTAGCTACGAGTACATTATTGATATCTGGTACCGCCCTTTCCGATCTAAGCGGGTTCAGCGCTTTACAAACAGCGGGTTCGCTTACTATTTCCGGCAATCCTGCCTTAACTAACTTTCATGGATTAGAACAATTAACTACGCTTACTTTACCAGCTATTTATCAACTGCTGGGGGGGACCTCAATTAACGGTATTAATATTACCGGCAATGCAAAACTTACTTCTTTAGCGGGGCTGCAAAACTTAACATCTGTGCCTATAGCCAGTATTACGGGTAACGCTAATCTTAATGATTTTTGTCCGCTTAAGGCACTAATCAGTATATTAAGCACTTCACCTGCATATTCATATAGGTCCCCTACTACTATAACAGATGTATACAGAACAGTTTATGTACCTGCGCTTACATTAACCAGTAATGGCAACTATGCCGCAACACCAGATGCATTAGCGGCAGTTGCACTTTGTAAGTAGGCTTTAACATTTTATGCATTTGAAATAGAAGCATAGATGAAAACCGGATTAACACTGGGATAGAAATGAATTAGTTAGACTGCTGAACAAATAATTTAGAAAAAAATTATCCTTTTTAAGCAAAAAATCCCCCAAATTGGGGGATTGTCAGGCCTTGTTACAGTTAGTATTTTTGTGTAAAAACCGAAAGGCACAATGAAAAGAACAATAGCTTGCCTTATCCTTGTAAGCATTGCTATAAGCGCCTGCCATAAAGGCCATGATACCGTTACACCTCAATCCTCTACAACCAAACCTGTTACGAATGGTGACCTTAGCGGTGTGGTGTCACCAGCAGTAGCGGTACAAGCTGTATCTGTGGTTAGCACCTCCGGAACGAATTCGAAAATAATTATTCCGGATGCAGGCACAGGAGCAATTAATGTTTCCGGACTGACTGCGGGAAATTACATTATACACTTTACGGTAAACGCAGGATATAAGGTGCCGGCTGATTCTACCGTCACTATTACGGCTGGCAAAACTACGGCCTTAGGCACACTTACCTTTACCCCAACCCCTGTTTACAGTATATCTTCCTATAAGGCAAATGGTACTGTTCAAAACACCTATAGTGCAAGGATAAATTATACCTCACCTAATCTGAGTATAACAGTATATGGTATAATAGCATACAATTCAGGCTTTGATTATACTGATGCATTTTGCCCCCTAAACATCAACCTGAATGCAGTAACCGGGCCTGGCACTTATGTTTGCAAAGAGACACCAGCTTCATCAATTACTTATCAGATTAATCCGCAGGCCGGCCAAGGGCCCGGCAGAGGCTGGAGCAGCATTAATGACGGCGGAAGCGCAACAGTAATAATTACTGACATTGATCCAGCAACAAGAACGATCAGCGGTACATTTACAGCAATCTTAGTGCCCGCTACGGCTTATGCCCAAGGCAACCAGGTTATCACTGATGGCACCTTTAAGCTAACTTATCAATAAATCTTCGCCAAGCTACATTCAAAAAAGCAAAGAATAATGTCGCTTATAATAAAAGAAGCCGGAACTGTCCACTTAAGCTATCAACAATCAAATCCTTATCGATGAAGCAAATATTACTGCCCTTATTTCAAGGCCATGAAAAAATGTTATCTGCCTTATTAGTGACGAAATGATATGTTTGTTTTAAAGTATAGTTTAGTAAAAATCTTTATTATACTATACTGATTACTTAAAGATAGACCGAATTCGGCCATGTGTGAATCTATCAGCTCCAAATTCAATAAAGAATTAACTAAAAAGTTTATTATGAGTAAGGTTTTATCGCAGTTGATTGCATATACAGCATTCCAACCGGATATTAATTTTGATAGACTGCAGGGCCTGTTTAAATTAATATCCGCAGAATTTATAATGCTTCTTTTATGCCTGTAAATTTTGTTTTTGTTCTATACCGATACAAAAAGCATGAAAATGTCCTGTTTTTTAGGTGATAAAAGAAGCATAGAAAATAACCAGGGCAAAATCTAAACAGGCTCTAATATTTTCCTGTTAAACATAGGAATGGATAGAAAGTACGAATAATATCATTCAAACCGTATCCAGTCAAGCTGTACAGGATGTGCATCTTTTAAAATAACAAACAGGTCATGTGTTCCGGAAGGAAAATTTGTTAAGCTGGTTTTATTTAAGTTCCAGTTGCTTCCAGGAACAACTTTCATGCTGGCTAACAGGGTCCCGTCCACTTTATCGATCCTGATTTCGAGCAGGCTGCTTTGGGCTGACAGCGTTTTTCCGTTTGCCACTTTCAGCTTTTTCTTACCAAAATCAACGGCATTATATCGTACCCAGGAATCTTTCCGTTCCAGGATCACTTTCCAACCTTGCATTCTGTTAGCTGTGTCTACATAACTGACCGATATACCGTCTTTACTGGCATCGCTGTAACGGTCAACCTGTATCTCTTTGGTAGCTCGTGTTACGCCTACCCCTCTTAGCGTAGGTATGACTTTCCGTATGGTACCATCACTATTAAAAAACAGGCTATCTGCCCTAATGGACCTGTTTTTATCAAAATTGGGCGAAAGGTCGTCGTTGTGATAAAATAAATACCACTGCCCTTTGTATTCAACGATCGACTGATGGTTGGTCCAGCATCCGCTAATTGATTCATCCATGATCACACCAGTAAATTTGAACGGCCCCAGTGGATTATTGCTTGTGGCATATTCCAATCTTTCGGTTTTGTTCTCTACGTGAGGATATGTTAAGTAGTAAATGCCTTTTCGCTCAAATAGATAAGGGCCTTCTTTAAGCCCTTTATCAGGAAGATTGCCAAGCACTTTCGGTTCGCCCGCAAGTTCAAGCATGTTATCTTTTAGTTTTGCTGCATAGATATTACTCTGAGCCCAGTACAAGTAAGCCTGCCCGTTTTTGTCCATAAACACGTTCGGGTCTATCCCATGAACATCTTTAATTGGCTCTGGGTTGGGAATAAAGGGACCATAAGGCGTGTCAGCAATTGCAACCCCAATAGCAAAACCGTTTCCCGATCTTTTATCTTTCGGAGGGGCCGGAAAATAGAAGTAATATTTACCATTTCTGAACAGGCAATCAGGTGCCCACATGCTGTAAGCAGTTGAATCGGTCCATTTTACCTTATCTTGGCTCACAATTACACCATGATCTGTCCAATCAGTGAGGTTTTCAGACGAAAAAACATGGTAGTCTTTCATACAAAACCAACCAACACGTCCATGTCCGGGCGTTGCCATAATATCATGTGAAGGGTAAACGTACACCTTTCCCTCAAAAACCCTGGCAGAGGGATCGGCCGTAAATTGGTTCATAATTAAAGGGTTTTGAGCCATCCCCAGTATTGGGCTGACTAAAAAACAGACAAAAAGTAAAAGGCCCAAAAAAGAATCTCTCATAAGTGGTTAGATATAGTAATAGCCGGATCAACGTTTTTTAACAAGCAGCGTGATAAAGCTAAATAAGGATTTTTATATTATACAATCGATTGCACAACTATTCTAAAATTTATTGTAGAAAGCATAAACTGTTAATTACAGGTACAATCAGTACCCACACAAATAGTCATTCTGCAATTGCAGAATGACTATTTGTATGGGTACTGTCACTTCTCATAAAACAGGCTCGGATGTACTATTATTGAGCAACCTCTTTTACTGTGTCATCAATAGCAGTAATTGCAGCCAAATGTTCCTTCAGCATAGATAAAGTCTGCTGCGCAAAAGCTTTAACGGCAGGATCTTTTCCTCTGATGGCATAATTTTGAAACAGTAAAACAGTTTGCCGGTGGCCGGGTACCATCATGTGGACATACAGCCTGTCAAAGTCTTTGCCTGATGCTTTGGTTAGCATAGGTTCGGGTACCGGAGGGCTAGTTGCCTGCGAAGGAACCTGGTACCCTTTGGATTTAGCCAGTTGCATCAGCATTGTCTGGGCTTTACCATGGTCTGCAACCATGCGTTTTCCAAACGCTTTGACTTCTGGCCTGAGCGCTTTCTGGGCGGCCAGGCCTCCTGCACTAATTTCCTGCAGCCCGCTGATACTCGCCTGCACAATAAAATGAATGGTTGTTGTATCCTGGTCTTCGGTTTGTGCTTTGGCCGGATTAAATAAGGCTAAGCCGGCAAAGGCCAAAAGAAAGGTTATTTTTTCATAGGTAATAGATGCATGATTTACTTATAAGCTGTTTAAATTTTATCCGTAATATTTTCGATACTGCTTTTATCACCTAAAAAACAGTAACCATTATGTTTTTATGTAAGCAAGGATTACAAAAACAAAATTATAGTGATAAAAGAAGCATGATGATTTTCTACAATATAATTAAACAACTTCCTAATATTATTGATTATGGTTGCCCGACCCCACCTGAAGAACCATAAATCTGCCCATTAGCGTAGCTCGCATCGCTTGCAGCTAATTGCACATAGATGGAAGCCAGTTCTGCAGGGGTACCCGGACGGCCTAAAGGTGTCCAACTGCCGAACAATTGCTGCTTCTCGGGGGTAGTGCCACCACTTACTTGCAAAGCCGTCCAAATAGGGCCCGGCGCAACACCATTTACCCGGATACCTTTAGGTCCAAGCTGTTTAGCTAATGATTTAACATAATTCATGGTTGCCGCCTTCGTTTGTGCATAAGCATACAACCAGGGATCGGGGTTATAGGCCTGCTCAGACGTGGTGCCGATAATGGCAGAACCCGGCGGCAGATGTGGCAGGGCTTCCCGGATAATCCAGAATGGAGCATAAATATTGGTCTTCATCGTGGCATCGAATTCCTCGCTGGTAATATCCAGGATAGAACTGAAGGCCTGTTGCCTGCCGGCATTGCTGACAATAATATCAAGGCCTCCTAATTCGGCAAGCGCTTTTTGGACCAATTGTTTGCAGAACGCCTCGTTCCGCAAGTCACCGGGAATAGCTATCGCTTTGCGGCCTTCTTTTTTAATGAGCGCGATCACTTCGCGGGCATCCGGCTCTTCCGTCGGGTAATAGTTAATGGCTACATCAGCGCCTTCTCGCGCATAGGCAATGGCAGCTGCCCGTCCCATGCCCGAATCACCACCGGTAATTAGTGCTTTTCTACCAGTAAGCCGGCCGGAACCCTTGTAGCTTGTCTCACCGCAGTCAGGTACAGGGTCCATCTTGCTTTGTAAGCCCGGCCAGGGTTGTGGCTGGCTCTTAAAAGGCGGTTTGGGATATTTGCCTCTCGGGTCATCTATCTTGGGAGGTCCTGCTGGCGCCGTTTCAGTAACTGATGAAGCAAGTACCGGTGAAATAGCAACAGTTGCCAAGGCCGTACCTAAACCGGCAACTACCTGCCGCCGGGTGATTTTATTTTCTTCTTTCATTGTCGGTAACAATTTGATAAATAACTAACTATCAAGGGATAGGTTTGATCGTAACCTTCTTTTAATCATATTTGGCTTCAAACCAGTTTATCCGGCGGCGCCGGGTTTTGTTCCGGGTCAACCAAGACCTCTATTACAGCCGGACGAGTTGAAGCAAAAGCTTTTTTTAGTGTAGAGGCTATTTCATCAGGCTTAGTACAACGATAGCCTTCTGCCCCGCAGGCTTCTGCTATTTTCACGAAATCAATTGGCTGCAAATCGATGCCATAAGGTTTACTCCCGATATCCAGTTGCTCGTACTGGTCCATCGAAAGGGTATTATTTTTGAAGACTACTACCTTAACTGGTAAATTATAACGCACAGCAGTTGCCATTTCTCCCATCAGCATAGTAAAACCACCATCACCTACCATGGCAATGGATTGCCTTCCCGGATATGCGATTTGCGCAGCAATAGCATACGGGAGACCGGGAGCCATACTGGCCAGGTTACCGCATACTGCTACTTGCTGCTGAGGCCTGATCTGGATATGACGGGCAGTAAAAACAGTATGTGCACCGGTATCGATAGAAATCATCGCATCATCAGTCAGCAAGCGGTTAACCTGGGCAACCAGAAAAGGTGGTTTTATGGGCAGGGATTTATCTTCTTCCAACCTGGCAATTGTTTTTTTCCAGTCGGCCATACGCTGTTGGGCTAATTGTAAAAAGCTATGGTTACTGTTTTTTTTGAGCTTTGGGAGTAATGCTGTAAGCGTTGCTTTTACATCGCCGTTCAGGCCAATATCAACCGGGAAACGTAAACCAATCCGTTTTGGGTCACGATCAATTTGAATTCCCTTTGCATTTTTTGGATAATATTCAATCCAGGGCATCGTACTGCCCAAAATGAGTAAAAGGTCACATTCTGCCATCATTTGCTGGGACGGATAAGTACCTAAATGCCCGGTCCCACCAGTGGTAAAAGGAGAATCATCAGGCAATAAAGCTTTTCCTAACAAGGCTTTAGCAACCGGTGCACCCAGTTTTTCGGCCAATTGCCCTACTTCAGCACGTGCTTTTAAAGCCCCTCTTCCTGCCAAAATCATTACTTTTGAACTGGAGTTTATTAAATTTGCAGCTGTATTTAATTCATCTTCTTCTGGTGTTTCTACACGGGGCATATAGGTAGAAGAACCATGCAGGTTTGCAGCTTTTTTAGATTTTTTGTCTTCCGACAAAACCTTTTGCTGCACATCGGTAGAGATTGTTAAATGGGCAACGCCGGGTGTGGTTAATGCTGCGCGACAAGCCAGGTCAACAGCTGTCAGCGCATGCTGAGGGCCGGTAAGCATCTGGTTAAAAACAGTAGCATCTTTCATTAGGGAAACAGTATCTACCTCCTGGGTAAAATGTGTGCCCAGCAAATCATGGTAAGTAGAACCGGTGATGGCAATAACCGGTACGTTTTCTTTTGCAGCATCATAAATGCCATTCATCAGATGAACTGCCCCCGGACCGGAAGTTGCGATACAGGCAGCAAGTTTACCGGAGTGCTTGAAATAACCACTGGCCATAAAAGCAGCAGCCTCTTCATGCCGAACGGTTATAAATCTTATTTTATCCTGCTTTTTACGTATGGATTCAATAATTGGATTAATCCCGTCGCCAATCATTCCAAATATCACTTCGACCTTCCATGCAATCAGTTTATCAATCAGAATATCCGAAGTATTATCACTGGATGAAGGCTCTATCAGATTTTCCTGATCAGCAATATGCCCGGTATTTAACGGTTGAACCAGTTTTGCAGCTAAAAACTCCGGTACCGTTGCCGCACCTGCAATCGCCAGAGATATATTCTGTACGAATTTTCTTCTTGACGTGTTTTTCATCATAACTATGAATGAGGTTTCAAAAAATGCTACATTCATAATTTAGTATTTTGAAAATTTGTTTTAAAAACAATCTTTTTGCTTTTAAACCACAAAAGGCCGAAACCTAAAGGCGCTTGAAAATTGCTTAGACTGGTTAAGCTGACCTGCTATCAGGATTAATGGCGTATTTAACTGGCAGAAAATAGCTTGATATCATCCGTTTTTGATATAAGTCGGACTGATGGCCGCGAGATTAATTTTGTGCAATTGTTCCAGCAACAAATGCAGGAACTGCAATGTACACTCCTGCTGTTTGTTATCTACTAATTGGTTTTATAATTTTTATAGTCCATTCTCAAACCGGCCAGATACGCTTTTAAACCGGATCCAATCAAACCTAAAAATATGATTTCAATCATTTTTTGTACTGATAGCGGTCATGGTTGTACCGACGGATCTGTTGCAAATTTGTATCAGAAAATAAAATAACTCTATAAATAAAAAACATTTTGATCATGGCAACTTTAAAAACAACAGCACCTGCAACCTGGACAACAGCTCCTGAACACATTCCATTTGATGCTTCTTTTATCGTAAACAAATACAATACTTTTGCCGATAGTCAAAAAAGCAACCATACCTTTTTCTTTTTACTTTCCCTGATGGTCCACGGTGTTTTCTTAGTGCCCATGATCGGTGTATTGACCTATTTTTATAACGGCGCTGCTGCCCCATTCTTTTTGGCAACCAGTTTAATTTGTTTCTTCACCAGCCTTATTGCCAATATGGGTGGTTCTGGCATACGCACTACTGTTTTCTGCTTTGCAATTAGTGCTGTCATACATTTTGCAATGGCTGCAATTATGCTTTTTTAAGTAACCTTATTAATGTAGATATCAGGCGGCTTCTTACTTCAGGCCGCTTTTCTTTTATAATCAAATTTCTGATTGTTAAATCCAAAATTCTAAGTTTGCGTTTCAAATTCCTTACATGGAAAAAGCCCGACTGCTTAATGCCATTATTGAAACCGCGATAGACGGAATTATCACGATAGATGATCGAGGCAAAATAGAAACACTTAATCCTGCGGCGCTTCGGCTTTTTGGATATAAAAACGAGGAAGTAACAGGTAAAAATATTTCCATGCTGATGCCCGAGCCGGATAAGGGCCAGCACGACAATTACCTCGAACGTTATCATCAAACTAAACAGAAACACATTATTGGTATTGGCCGGGAAGTGCTTGGGTTGCGGAAAGATGGCACAACTTTTCCTTTCTGGTTAGCCGTAAGTGAAGTGCAGTACGAAAACCGTAAAATTTTTACAGGCTTTATTCACGATCTATCCAAGCAAAAAGAAGCAGAAGAAAAACTAAAGGTTTATACGGAGTCCCTGGAAGGGAAAATCGAAGAACGTACACAGGATTTGGTTAAAACCGTAACCGAACTGGAACTGGCAAAAGATAGATTGAGCTTATCCTTAGAAAAAGAAAAAGAACTGAACCAACTGAAAACAAGGTTTGTTTCGATGGCTTCGCACGAGTTTCGCACGCCGTTAAGTTCTGTTCAGCTTTCCGCGTCGCTCATCGAAAAATATGCACAACCATTAAGCAATGCCAATATTACCAAGCATGTTAATAAAATTAAAAATGCGGTTGGCAACTTAACCAATATTTTGAATGATTTTTTATCGCTGGAAAGGCTGGAAGCCGGAAAAGTGGAACTCAACAATACTTCTTTTAACATGGTAAAGTTTGCAGAAGAAATTACAGAAGAAATGCAGCTGATAGCCAAGCAAAACCAGAATATTATTTACCAGCATACCGGGGCAGAAAGTGAAATTACGTCAGACCAAAACCTGCTTAAAAACTGTATCATCAACTTAATTGCAAATGCCATTAAATACTCAGGAGAAAATACGCTGATTGAATTTAACACTGAAATTAGTAATGGCGGGTACCATATTACGATAAAAGATAATGGCATCGGCATTCCGGAAACAGATCAGAAATATTTGTTCCAGCCGTTTTTCCGGGCGCATAATACAGGAAATATTTCAGGTACTGGCTTGGGCTTGAACATTGTACAGCGCTATGTTGGGTTAATGAACGGAAAAATTGATTTTGAAAGTACGCAAAATAAAGGGACACAATTTACGCTCTCATTTTTAGGTGATAAAAACAGTATGCCCGCAATATCTCCATCTTCTTAAAACATAAATCAACGCTGATGAAAAAAATAAGTATTCTGTTAATTGAAGATAATGAAGACATCAGGGAAAGCACAGCCGAAATTTTAGAGCTGGCAGATTATGAAGTTTTAACAGCGGATAACGGAAAAACAGGCGTAGAGCTTGCACAACAACATCTGCCGGATTTGATTTTGTGCGATATCATGATGCCGGAACTGGATGGTTACGGCGTTTTGTTTATGCTAA
Organism: Mucilaginibacter arboris; assembly: GCF_009754915.1. Classification (GTDB taxonomy): domain Bacteria; phylum Bacteroidota; class Bacteroidia; order Sphingobacteriales; family Sphingobacteriaceae; genus Mucilaginibacter_A; species Mucilaginibacter_A arboris. The sequence continues at coordinate 264,815 of NZ_WPIK01000006.1, forward strand.
ACAAGAACCCGGAAACTTCGGCTGTTCCGTTTATTTTTCTGACGGCAAAAGCTGAAAGGCCGGATATGCGAAAAGGTATGGAAATGGGCGCAGATGATTACCTGACCAAACCTTTTGACGATGTAGAACTGATGAACGCCATTGAAAGCCGCTTGAAAAAGAAGGAAAAACAACAGGCTTTTTACAGCAAAGCATTAGAAAATTTAAGTAATTTAGTTAACCATTCTAACGGTTTAGCAGAACTGAAAAAGCTGATAGCCGAACGTAAAATCCGCCAGGTAAAAAAGAAACAGGTGATTTATTATAATGGCGATGCTGTTTCCGGAATTTACTTAGTGCTATCTGGCAAAATAAAAACATTTGTAATAAGCGAAGACGGCCGGGAATTATTAACAGCAATTTACTGCGCGGATGAATATTTTGGTATCCATGCGTTGCTGTTAAATAGCACAAACTACGAAACTGCAGAAGCTTTGGAAGATAGTACACTTTGCCTGCTGCCCAAAAATCTGGCAGAAGAATTGTTGAACAAATATCCCGATGTCGGCCGTCAGTTCATCAAAATACTTTCCAATAACCTGCGCGAAAAAGAAGAACAATTACTCCAACTGGCTTATCACTCGGTACGAAAAAGAATGGCTGAAGTATTGCTTCGTTTATCGGCAAAAAATCTTTCTTCTGCTATCAACTTAAAAGCATCCCGCGAAGATTTGGCTGCGATGGCAGGCATGGCATCAGAAACAGTAAGCCGCACGTTAAGTGATTTTAAAGACGAAGGTTTGATCGATAAAAAAGGCAGTCAGATTATGATCCTGAACTTAAACAAGCTTCAGAACATGAAAAACTGACGAAGGTCATTTCTGCTTTTGATTTCGCTTATGTAAAGCCAGAATGCTTTCAGATAACTTTGGATTAATTAATCCGGAGCAGATGAAAGCAGTAGCATATAGTATCCGTTCTTTCGAGAAAGAACCCTTGGCGTTGGCCAACCAAAAAAAGCACGATCTCACCTTAATTTCGAACACGCTAAACCTGCAAACAGCCTTTTATGCCGAAGGGAAAGATGCCGTACTGGTTTTTACCAATGATGATGTTTCTGCACCGGTAATAGAAAAACTGGCTGGTTTTGGCGTGAAATATATCGTAACACGTTCTACCGGGACAGACCAGATCGATTTAAATGCTGCTGCAAGTTTTGGTATTAAAGTAGCCAATATTCCTTCTTATTCGCCTTTTGCCATTGCAGAACAAAGCGTAGCGTTAGCCATGGCGCTCAACAGGAAGCTGGTAGAAACGGTTAACCAAAGCAGGAATTTCGATTTCAGGATTGACCAGCACATCGGTTTTAACTTTTACGGGAAAACAGTCGGCATTATAGGTTTAGGCACAATAGGACGGGCGACAGCGGCAATTTATAACGGCCTTGGGTGTACTGTTTTAGGCTTTGATGTTGCAAATCAAGCCTTGACTGGAATTGAGCAAGTTAACTTGGAAGCACTCTTTAAACATTCTGATGTTATTTCCCTGCACCTGCCGCTTACTCCGCAAACAAAATATTTGGTCAATAAAGAAACCATCGCTTTGATGAAAAAAGGTGTTATGCTGATTAATACGGCAAGAGGCGCGCTAATCAATACAACCGATGTTCTTGGGGCCTTAAAAAACGGCTATATCGGTTATTTAGGGATAGATGTTTTTGAGGATGAAAAAGGAATCTTCTTTGAAGATCATCATGCTGATAGCAACAGAAACCCGCTTTTGGAAGAATTAATGACTTTATCAAACGTAATGATTACACCACACCAGGGATTTCTAACACAGGAAGCCTTGCAGGAAATCGCTATAAAAACCATCGCTCATTTAAACATCTGGCAGCAAAAAAAATGTTTAGGCATGCTGGCAATCTAAGTTTCAATACTGAAGTTGTTTAAACTTTTTTTCTGGCCCTCTTTTTTTGGGCCGATGCTTCTTTTATCGCCTAAAAATGTTGGTCGTTAGGTTTTGTTTTTGGGGCCGATGCTTCTTTTATCGCCTAAAAATGTAACCATTCACTAAAGACCTATAAGGTTTTCAAAACCTTATAGGTCTTTAGTGATTAAATGTAAACACCAATTTTATCCGGTAAAAGAAGCATGGGCACCAAACCTCGGCATGCCGAAGGATCAAATTGAAATTGGTACCAAAAAGTTTAAACAACCTCACTGTTATCAGCCTATTGTTAAAAGGAACCTGTTAATTAGTTGTTAGAGATACAACAGATAACCTTAAATAAAAAAGCCCGAAAGCTTAGAACATCAGATCGTCATCCGCAAAACTGTAATAACTTTCTGCTGTAAGTATAATGTATATCAGACTTATAAAACATGCGAATAGTAATGAGTTGTGCGAAAGCTTACCGCCGACAGAAGCAAAACACGGATTCCTTTTAATGTCCTTTATCTTTAGGTAGGTATATCGCTACCTGTCCCTTTATCGTTAGCTAACAAAATCGCTTTGATGCGGCCGATATGGACTTCGGATAGTTTTGCCCTTTCCAGGGATGACTGTAAAGCTGCACCTTTTTGTCCTTTAGCCATTGTGGTGAGCAGGTTTTTTCTTTCCTCAAACATCCGGAGTGCTGTCCACATCGTTTCTTCCATCTTTTTGGTCTGCTCGGCAAGCAGGGTTGCAGATGTATAGGCGTGGCCAACATGGCAACGGAACCTGAGCGCAGGGCCTTCGTCCACCTGCCATAGTACGCCACCACAACCGGGACAATTGAAAGGGACCTGGTTGCCTAAGGCGTTGACAGAAGTTAGGTCACTCAGTACGCGCGCTGCAATTTTAGCTTCGATTAAAATATCTTCGGGAACTGGCCCGCTTGCTTCCGGTGCCATTGCAACAAGCTGTTCAAGCAGACTGCCCATTTCAGACAAAGGGACAACGTAATCCGGTTCTAACTGGTTTAAAGCATTTCTCGGCATATCTGGGTACTCAGCATCTTTCGGATCCTGAATAATACAAATTCCTCCGCACCTTTTGATGACTTTTAGGCCGGCCGTCCCATCATCCAGGTAACCGGTCAGTAATATTCCAATAAGCTTACTGCCGAAAGCTACGGCAGCAGAGCGGAACAAAGGATCTATAGCAGGACGTGAGCGGTTTTCATGTGCCCCTTTTGTTACCAATATTTTCCCTTCCTGATCGATCATCAGGTGGTGGTCAGACGGGGCCAGGTATAAATGCCCCGGCGCAAGTTCCATTCCGTTTTCAGCATGCACGCAAAATAATTTGCCAGACTTATTTAACCCATCTAAAAGCACATTTCCTACTGCATCAGCAGAGATATGCTGAACTACCAATATCGGAGCGGGAAAGTCCTGCTGTAACTGGCTAATTAGTGTTGTCAGTGCATGAAGGCCTCCGGCAGATGTTCCGATGACGACAATTTTTGATATCTGCCCCGGCTTTTTTATAACTTGTGGTCTTTTCATTCTAAAAAACTATTTAGTATTTTAAATTAGCGGCTCGCACTTCCTTGTCTTATTCATCAGGCAGGGTAAACCAGAAAGAGGACCCTTTTCCCGGCTCACTTTCCACACCGATTTCTCCATGGTGGCGCTTAACGATTTCTGCCGAGATATAAAGCCCCAATCCTAAACCAGCATAATTTTTTGTTACTTCCTCTGCCCTGAAAAACCTGTCAAATAAAAAAGGGATTTTCTCCTTTGCAACACCTATTCCAAAATCAGTTACAGTAATTTTAACAGAACCAATTTCCTTCGTTATCGCTATTTTCATTATATTGCTTCCCGGAGCGTATTTAATGGCATTGGTAATTAAATTCGTCATTACCTGTTCAGTACGGTTTCTGTCTGCATATACCATTAAATCCTCGCTGCCGTGAATTATGATCTCGTAATCTCCACTTTTGTCGGATATTTGCTCGCAGCATTCCCGAACAAACCCTACAATTGGAAAGCGGAATTTATCAAGCACTAAACTTCCTGACTGGATTTTGGTTACATCCAGAAGGTCTTTTACAAGATCTGCTAATTTACCCGTTTGCTGGTTTGCCCTTTTTGCCAGTAAAAGAATATTTTTAAACTCCTCTTTCCCAGTCATCGAGCGTTCCAGTATTTGCAGGCCGGCTTTAATACTGGTAATAGGGGTCTTTAATTCGTGGCTGGCAATACTCATGAACTCATCTTTTTCCTGCAGCAACTTACCCATATTTTGCTCTGCCTGTTTTTCAGTTGATATGTCTAAAACAGTACCTACGAAGCGGACAGGCTGGTTTTGTTCATCAAAATAGGCTTTACCTTTGGATTTCATCCAGCAAATCTTTTGATCTGGGGGCCGTACCATACGATACTGTGCGTTAAAATTTCCTCCGTTTTCCCCCCTCAAAGTCTTTTGTATTATTTCATGTAGATTACTGCGGTCATCGGGATGTACCTGGCCAAGAAAGATGTTGTAGTGGGCGGAACCTGCTGAGGTATAACCAAAAAGCTCTTTACTGCGCTTGTCCCATATAAGTTCTCCGGTAGAAGGGGTAAGATCCCATGTCCCCATACCGGCTGATTCAATAGCAAAAGATAGCCTGTCCCGGCTTTCCTGCAGTAGTTTTTCTGTTTTGGCGAGCTTCTTTTTAGTGGTAATATCACTTACAGCTATCATAATCAGTTTTTCTCCCGTATGGGTGTCAAACTGCTGGGCATTCACAAGCAACTCCATAGGGCCAGTCCTGCTGCTCTCCATGCCCACTTCCAATCCTTCAAAATAACCTTGTTCTGGCAAGATATTTTCAAAATAGTGCCGGAGCGCTGGAGTATTCCAATGCCCTGCATCCAATTTGTATAGAAACTGGCCTTCCGTTTCCTGCTCCCTTGTCTTAAATAACTTATAAAACCCGTCCGTAGCCCTTAATACTATAAGCTCTTTATTTAGAACAACCAATGAATCATGAATGATGCTGAATATCTTTTCAGTATATTTTCGGGAATTATCCAATTGTTCATTGCGGTCCAGCAATTCGTTGTTTACGGTAATAATTTCTTCATTCGTGCTTTGCAGCTCCTCCTTGGAAGCTTCCAGTTCTTCGTTCAGGCTCTGCAGCTCTTCACTTCCAGAAAGCAGTTCTTCATTCGCGCTTTGCAGTTCCTCATTAGCAGCATCCTGCATCTCGGTTACCGCCCGCATGTCCTCGCGCGCCTGTGCCAGTTCGTTTTCCAGCTGCTCTATGCGCATAAGTAGCGGTTTAGTGCTTTCAGAAACCTGTTCCGGTGTATCTTTTGGTCCCGACCTTACATCCCGGTTTTGTGAGGGGACACTGTTTTGAAACAGTATTAAGTAGTATGCCTCAGAGGCATCAGCTAAAGGCACTACTTCTATATCCACATATTGCTGAATCCCGTTCAGCTTAAAGAATATACCTTCTTTACGAACGGACACTTGTTGTGTTTTTGCTTGTTGTAACAGGCTGCGGATTTCAAAGGAGAGTCCTTCCCTGGCCATTTTTAACACGTTCAAGCTCGGCTTTCCCATAGGCACCGAAAGCCAGGGGTCCGTTTTACGGCGAAATTCAATAATGTCAAAATTCTGGTTAACCAATACTCCTGAAGGGGAATATTTAGAGAGCAAAATGGAATCGGCAGTTTTATGGATATCCTTTATAAGGAACTTATCGATTGGAAGGGTTTGGCCCTGGCCTTCTAACGCAGGTTTCCGCCTTTCCGGAATTATATTTGGGTATCTTCCATGAGGCCCTTTGGGCTGATATATCCTGTCCTGCTTGTTAAAAGGAGTAAATAACTCATTACTACTGCCGGTAGTTTCAGATTTCCCTAACATTAAATAACCATTTTCATTTAATGCATAATGAAAAGCACTTAATGCCCGTTTCTGAAGTACCGGTTCCAGGTAGATCAGCACATTACGACAACTAATCAGGGCTACTTTGGAAAACGGGGGGTCACCAAGTATATTGTGATGGGCAAAAATACAAAGTTCCCTGATGGATTTTTTCACCTGGTAATGGCCGTCCATTTTAATGAAAAACTGTTGTTTGCGCTGTATGGAGATGCCTTCCAGTTCTGCTTCATTGTAAATGCCGGAACGGGCCTTATTAATTGCGGTTTCAGAAATATCTGTCGCAAAAATCTGTATTTTTTGTCCGCCCGCCTTGTCACCTAAAAATTCATGTAAACATATCGCCATGGAGTAAGCTTCTTCGCCTGTTGCACAACCTGCAACCCAAATTCTTAGCGGTTCCCGGGCTGCCTTTTGTTTCAGGATTCCGGGAAAGATAATTTTACACAAGGAATCAAAGCTTTTGGTATCCCGAAAAAAATGGGTAACTGAGATGAGCATATCCTGGTAAAGGGCATCCTGCTCACTTTTATTTTCCCGGATAAAATGGAGATAATCCTTTGGTTCCCCAATTTTACTTAAAGCCATTCGGCGGGCAATACGCCTTTTGACCGTGCTCTGTTTATAATCAGTAAAATTAACGCCTTTGCGTACACGAAGGAGAGTCAACAGCTCCTTGAAAACCTCTTCATCCTGTTGGTCCGGACTACTTGGAACAGGTAAGGCTTCTCCTATAGGCCCCCCTTTAAAAGGCCGGTTAATGGCTATTAGCCTGGGGACAATTTGTTCCGGGGGAAGAATGAAATCAACCGCCCCTGCCTTTACAGCGCTTTTGGGCATACTGTCAAAAGCTGCAGAAGATTCATCCTGGGCAAAGGTGAGGCCGCCATTGGCCTTGATCACCTGAAGCCCTAATGTACCGTCGTTTAAAGACCCTGAAAGCACTACGCCAACGGCAAAGCTTTGATGAACGACACCTAACGATGAAAAGAAAAGATCAATAATTTTTATTCTCCTGTCTGCAATCGGTTCAAGTTTTAGCGATCCGTCTACAACAGTTAGCATCTGGTCGGGCGGAATGACATAGATATGGTCTGGCTGCAGGTGTATGTAATTTGTTATCAGGTGTACCGGCATTTGCGTATGCTTCTGAAGGATTTCCGCTAACTGGCTTTCAAGGCCTGAGCTTAAATGCTGTACGAAAACATAAGCCATGGCCGAGTTCTTAGGAATAGATTGTATAAAAAGCTTGAATGCTTCCAGTCCCCCGGCTGAAGCCCCAACACCAACAACTGGAAATTGTTGACTGGAAACAGGCTGGGCAACATCGGCTAATGACATGGATAACCTTTTAAGTTTAAGGGGAATATTTTTTAAAGATTATAATTTTTAACGAAACAAGCATATCCTGCAGAAGTTTTAAACCAATATTTTTTAAAAAATGTTAATTTTAATTAAACTTTACTCATCAACAAATGAAGTAGGGGAACTATCCTGATAGTATTTAGAAACGGAGGGGTAGTTGACTTTTTCTAACACGACAAACAAAACACCCAAAGAGGCTTATTTAAAGCTGCGCGATACAATATTTAATGACAAACACTGGGTCATGTAGCTGAATATACAGCTTGTGCTTATACAGCCACCCATGGCGATACCGGAATTAATAGTGGCGGTTTTACGATTGTTAAGTAATTCTGATAGTTACTGCGTAAATACTGCTGACTTTGCCCGTCTTTTATGTAATTAAATCTTATAATTAACCATGTGATGGGTACTGTATTGTGCAAACAAATCAGGCTTATGAAAAAGCTTTTTATAAGGATTAAAATCGCTTTAAAAAAAACCTTCATGTTTTGCAGAGGGTACTGAAAAAGTACCTCTGTTGAGGGGATATAAAAAAGCGATCAAGTAAAGACGATTTTACTTGATCGCTTTTTTTTTATCGATGTATTTTGTGAGGCATTGCGGAACAGCCTGATTTACTGAAGCGCTAAGGGTTTCAGCCTGTCTTTTTTTATTTTGTAGTTAAGATATTAGTTTGATGATCCTTTTAAGGTTAAGTGTTAAAATCGCCAGTGCCCTTACATCTCCATATTTTCAATCCCATAAGCTATTGCCCGTCATAGCCATGGACATTTTTCAACTCGCTGTTTTTTGCTTCGATTTTATACCTATGTTTGGCCTTTTCTTTAAAGTAGTTTGTATCCTGGAAAGCCTGTTGCTCCTGATGTACAGTCGACTTTATTTTTACCGCATACGTTTTTGACTTTGCCCCCGGCTTGTAACACCCATTCATTAACTGGCATGTTTTAAATTTTTCAATGTCGAAATAGTAGGTGTACGATTGGTTTTTTTCAACATTTTTTTCCCCTGCCTCGCTTTGCGGATGGCCAAATGGCTTGCCGGACATACAAACATATCGGCATCCTTATTATAATCAAACTCGTCTTCTTCCTTTCTAACGTCCTATGTTATTACAGCTTCAAGCTTGGACACAACCTTGATGTCTTGTTCGGCCGTTAGTTTAAGATTTTCCTTCTCTGAATAAGCTGTGCCGCCGATAATTACGCCTACGTTGGCCCCGTTGCCTTGACTAATCTCCAAAAGTTTTGGAAGCTCGGGGCCGTCCCCCTTTTCTCCGGAGGTAACCACAGCAGCTGTAATGATACGTTCCTGTGTCATGGCCCCCGATGGGTTTGTAACCAAAAAATGAGCTGTTGGCTGATGTATGGCCAGTCCTGGCATTCTTGTCTTTGGAGGGCGTGTAGTTTTCCAGTGTATCTTCTACCGTCTCCTTCAACAGGTTTAGTTTTTCTTTGACCGCAGGATCCAAACTCAACGTTTGGTCCGATTCGATATGCTTTTCAAGTTCCCTGCAACAAGCCAGTTCCTTTTCCAGATCATCCGAATCATCCTTTTTTGGCATGTGGTCTTTCATACCCTCATCTATAGCATAAACCGCTTTTCGAATTAGTTTTGAACGCTCTCTCAATACCTCCAATGCTGAATATGGATGGGATCGCGAAAAAGAATACGTAGCACCTACAATGATTGACCTGGAGCGGATAATGCCCTTTTCAATAGCTATAGAGATGGTTTTTACCAATCAGCGGTTTAACAGGCCGGTATCCTTCAACCGCAGCTTCCGGAACTTTGTTAACGAACTATGGCCGATGATTTCCTGCCCAGGCAACATCTCCAGGAAATACTTGAAGGACATATAGTACCTGGAACGCTCAACGATATCAACATCCGAAACGGTATAGATCGTTTTCAATAACAGGTATTTAAACATCCGTACGGGGCTTTCTGCCATACGCCCGTTATTTGCACAATACTTGCCCACCAATTCTTTGTAGATAAAGTAAAGCATAGCAGTTCATTGATCTTGCGAAGAAGATTATCCTGGAGAACGATCAAATCATATAAACCCGAAAAAGCGCTGAACTGAATTTGCTGTTGTTGAACTAACATCTGAAAGGTCTGCTGATTATACTTTAAAAATAACAAAAAAGGAGCAGAAAACTTAATTTCTCTGCTCCTTTTTATCCCCATTTTCCATGGTACTTTTTCAGTGTCCTCAGTTT
>NZ_WPIK01000060.1 GCF_009754915.1 Mucilaginibacter arboris
CGTTATATGCCATTGAAGAACCAACTCGCAACCTTTCTACTTCTTTTCATGTTGCTCAACTTTAAGTTTGCAAATGGACAAAATATAACGCAATCAAAGCACGACTTTAGTTTCTATGTTAACGATGTAGAACAATTATTGGGAAATGTAGAATTATCAATTATCGTTTCTAATGACACTATTAAAAGCAAAAGAATTACAAATTCCTTTTATTTTCCTATTATAGACACAAGTAAACAATTTGACATATTACTTAAAATTAACGGTCTTACTTTTTCGGGACAAGGGTACAAAGCTTGGGTGTTAAATAAAGGTTCAAAAATGACTTTCGGACAGATAACGAAATTGAACAAGTTGGAGTCGGTGGCAAAATATAACGGTATGACAAAAAAAGATAATGGTTGGGAAGAATACTCAAAACGGTTTTTTGTTATTAATGATGTTTACACAGTTGAGATAGACAATAGAAAAAGAATACATGAATTACAATTTTTAATTGTCAGTCCTCATAACAGCAATAGTCTTTTTACGACACAAAAAACGATAAAATAAGAAACGGCATATAACATTGGTTTGGCAAAAAACTGGCGGACGGAATAAACATCAACTTTTGTTTTGCTATTTTGCTTCTGTTCCAGCGGACGGAACAGAAATTTAGTTGATAAAAGAAGCATCAACATTTGATTATTTATTTAACTTCAGTTTCGGCGGAAGGAATTCTATTGCCAGTTCTTCGCCAAGCCTTATT
>NZ_WPIK01000061.1 GCF_009754915.1 Mucilaginibacter arboris
GGCTTGGCGAAGAACTGGAATTTGAAATCCGTCAGCCGAAACCAAAGCTAAATTTATAACAAAAAGTTCAATACTGTTTTAAAAGCTAAAAATTGTTCCGTCTGCCGGAACCAAAGCAAAATAGCAAAACAAAAGTTGATATTCAATTCGTCAGCCAGTTTTTTGCCAAACCCATGTTAGCTGCCGTTACTTCTTTTATGGAAGGTCATCCCAGTTAATCTGTTCGTTTTCTAAAAGCGATTGTAAATAATCTCGATCACTACTTCTTATAGTTCCATAGTCAGTTGCAGAAGGAATATCAATTTCAAATAGGTAGTCGCACTCGTTTAATAACAAGTCATACCTTGTTTTTCCTTTAATAGTTACTGGTCTTAAATAATACTTTGGAAGAACATTTAGTTGTGTTAATGTAATTCCCGGTCCAATTATTGGCAAAATAGTTTTGAAGTCATTAGTCGGCATAATAAAATCAAAACTGATATTTCGCGCCAACATTTTGTAGTTTTGCTGATCACTAGATAACGGAAGCTCGTAAGTATTCCAGTTCAATGAATTTTTGGTTTCATGAGAATATACCCAAACATATTTGTATTCGTCCGATAATGCAAATTTAATAAAGTCATTAGTTGCAAAATCAAGAATGATTTGATAGTGTCCGTCGTAAATTTCTTTAAGAGTATTTATGTTGTCTTTCCAATTCATTCGGCGGTTATTCAATGGCAGCTAACG
>NZ_WPIK01000062.1 GCF_009754915.1 Mucilaginibacter arboris
GAAGGATTTCTATTTCCAGTTCTTCGCCAAGCCTTTTCCGTTAGCGGTAATGCGGCAGACCGGCAAACACTAAGTAAAAAATGAATTTTCTTTTCGCAAAACTTTTTGAGGAATATGTAAGAAAAAATGACTCTCCCAGGTTTACAATTACGTTGTACATGAGCATTTTCTATTTTTTCTTGGCTATTGTTATTTTGTTACCTATCAAGACTTATATTGAAAAAATAATATTTAACAATCAAATTCATTACAAGCAGTCCACAATCATAATTTTTGTATTTGGACTTTTATTGGCAATAACATTTGTTGTTTATTACATATACATTAAGAAAGGCTTAATACATAAATTGACAGATAGATATCAAACGAGAAAAATTAACAAACTAATCCTTTACTTGATTATAATATTTGCTCCTGTAACACTTTTACTATTGACTGCTACAATTACCGTTTTTCTAAATGGAGGACAAATATTTGGCAACGAAATAAAAGGTTTATTAGAATAAATTTAAAAAGTGTTAAAAGCACTACCGCTAACATTGGTTTGGCAAAAAACTGGCGGACGAATAAAAAATCAGCTTTTGTTTTGCTATTTTGCTTCAGTTTTGGCTGACGAATCAAAAATTTAGCTGATAAAAGAAGCATCAACATTTGATTATAAATTTAACTTTGGTTTGGGCGGACGTTTTTCCAATTCCAGTTCTTCGCCAAGCCTTTTCCGTTA
>NZ_WPIK01000063.1 GCF_009754915.1 Mucilaginibacter arboris
CTCCGTTAGCGGCAAGCCTCGACCGACAATACAACCTATCTTACAAATGGAAACCACCAAAAGACTTTTTGTACTTTTAATCGTTTTCGGATTTTTTTCGTGTAGTTCAAAAAGAAACGTTGCTGGAACTTATCGTTCAAATCTTGCTGACTTAGGCTTCTATATAACAACAGTAAAATTAAAAACAGATAACAGTTTTGAATATAGCTTTCGTGGTGACTTAATTTCCAATAAAGCAACTGGGCATTATAGAGTAAACAAACGTAAGTTATATTTGGTTTATGATTTTACTCCCGTTGACACAAGCGTATTAAGTTCTTATAAAAAATTGGGAATTAATGTTACTGATTCACTTAAAAATGAAAATTCCTATCCTCATGTATTTTATTTAGGAAAAAACAAATTGTTTATGAGTTGGCAAGACGAAAAAATTATAAGACAAGTAAAAGTTTATCACAAACGAAAAAAGTATTTACTTTTTGGTTCACACTATTATAAGAAGAAATATTATTTAAAAAAGATAGAATAATGCCTGCCGCTAACACTGGTTTGGCAAAAAACTGGCTGACAAATTAAACATCAGCTTTTGTTTTGCTATTTTGCTTCAGTTCCGGCTGAAGGAACATAAATTTAGCTGATAAAAGAAGCATCAACATTTAAATATTAATTTAACTTTGGTTTTGGGTCGAAGAATTTCAATTTCCAGTTCTTCGCCAAGCCTTTT
>NZ_WPIK01000064.1 GCF_009754915.1 Mucilaginibacter arboris
GTGGTAACGTTATGAAGACAATCAAACTTACAACGACAATTATAATTTTAGTTACGCTTTTTGGCTGCTCAGCCAACAAAAAAGATTATCGACAGAATGTAATAAATAGAATTGTGTTTGCGACAGGTGGTTGCTTCGGAACTTGCCCTATCCAAGTTATTGATATTGATAGTTCACTGACTTTTAAATATCATGGAGTTGAAAATACAAACAATATTGGGTTCTACTCCGGTAGAATAACTAATGGATTTTGGGATACATTAAATCTCAAACTTGAGAGTATAAAGTATCGACAGCTTGACACTTCTTATGAACATTCTGTAGACGACCTTTCTACTGAACTTTATGTTTATTCTGATGGAAATAATGTAAAACATATTAGCGGACAATCTGCAAGTTTACCAGATAGCATAATGACAGTTTACAGGTGGTTGTTAACATCAATAAAGCAATTAAAATTTGAACGCACAACTAACAATTTCATTTTTCCAACCTTGACAGAAAAACCATTACCAAAGTCAACAATAGATCATGTCAAATTCCCACCGCCAGAAATTGATTCAAATAAAAAGAAACGCTACCACTAACATTGGTTTGGCAAAAAACTGGCGGACGGAATAAATATCAACTTTTGTTTTGCTATTTTGCTTCAGTTTCGGCTGAAGGAACAAAATTTAACTTGTAAAAATAGTATTGAACTTTAGAACATTAATTTAACTT
>NZ_WPIK01000065.1 GCF_009754915.1 Mucilaginibacter arboris
AAAGCAAAAACACAAAAAGCGGCTAACATGGGTTTGGCAAAAAACTGGCTGACAGGTTACAATCTAGCTTTTGTTTTGCTATTCTTCTTCAGTTTCGGCCGACGGAACAATAATTTAGCTGATAAAAGAAGCATCAACATTTGAACATTAATTTAACTTTGGTTTTGGCTGACGATTTTCAAATACCAGTTCTTCGCCAAGCCTTTTCCGTTACGTGTAACTTAAGACCTGCAAAACGCCGACCGACTTGTAAGCTGAACTTTTAACAATTGCAAGTTTGACTTTTATTTTTAACCGACTTTTTATTATGCTGTTTTAAGCAAACTTTTTTGGCGGACTTTCGGCGCACTAATTTTTATCTGGTAAAAACAGCATTGTTTGCTGACTTCTTTTACAATCAAAAAAGCAAAGTTTTCAAAAAATATGCTTGCAACTTTTGTGTAAACAAAACGTTCGGTTTGGAAGTTTTAAGTTTAATATTGTTCAGCAAAGTTTGGTTTGGCGAACTAATTTCCAAAATAGAAAACTGATTTTGCCTGTTAAAAAATTAAGCTACACGTAACATTGGTTTGGCAAAAAACTGGCTGACGAATTAAACCTCAACTTTTGTTTTGCTATTTTGCTTCAGTTTCGGCAGAAGGAACAAAAATTTAGCTGATAAAAGAAGCATTGAACTTTGGAAGTTTTATTTAGCTTTGGTTCC
>NZ_WPIK01000066.1 GCF_009754915.1 Mucilaginibacter arboris
CGTTGGGCGTCATTATGCCAACCAACTAACCGACACAACAAACATAATAACCAAACTATATGCCATTTCCACTTGACGTAAAATTTGTTGACGAAGCACAAAACGAACTGAATGTTATTTTTCCGAAAGTGTTTGTACAAAAAATGTTGGAGGAAAATGGTGGCGAAGTTTCTACTGAGGACGATGACTGGACACTTTATCCTATTCTTGACAAGACCGACAATAAGAGAATTAGCCGGACGTGCAACCACATTGGACTTGAAACACAAAAGGCAAAAGAATGGGCGACTTTTCCAGAAACAGCGATTGCAATTGGAACAAACGGATATGGCGACCAACTTATTTTATTGCCAGACAAAGCCGAAAATAGAAAGTTTCAAGAAGCAATCTATGTTTGGCAACATGAAACCGGTGAAACTACAAAAGTTGCAGACAATATTTTAGAACTATTTGATATATAGATATTGAAAAAGAATAACGAACGCCCAACATTGGTTTGGCAAAAAACTGGCTGATAAATTAAACATCAGCTTTTATTTTGCTATTTTGCTTCAGTTTCGGCTGAAGGAACAGAAATTTAGCTGGTAAAAGAAGCATTGAACTTTTAAACATTAATTTAACTTTGGTTCGGGCTGACGGGTTTTAAATACCAGTTCTTCGCCAAGCCTT
>NZ_WPIK01000067.1 GCF_009754915.1 Mucilaginibacter arboris
GCACGCCATTTACCGACCAAAGTGCCGACGCATTTGCAACTTTTAATAATCGCCGACAAATTGCGCTGACTTTTTCTAAATGCTGTTTTTATCGGTATAAAACTTGCAGTCAAATTTTTTGCCTGTAAAAACAGTATTTCCGGCGGACTTTTTCAATATTGTAAATTGGTTTGCATTTTCTAAAACGACAAGTTAAACTTTGCGTATTTTTCTCGCAGACTAAATTTTCGCCTGACTTTTGATTCGCCGACTTTTAAATTTAAATGTTTTGCTTGTTTTGCTGACAAAGACAAAGTTTAAAAACTTAAATCTGTATTTTCAACTTTTAAATATAAACGTCGTGCAACAATAGGTTTGGCAAAAAACTGGTTGACGGTTTAAACATCAACATTTGTTTTACTATTTTACTTTAGTTTCAGCAAAAGGAACAAAATTTAGCCGATAAAAGAAGCATCAGCATTTGAATATTAATTTAACTTTGGTTTCGGCCGACGAGTTTCTATTTCCAGTTCTTCGCCAAGCCCTTTCCGTTAGGCGCAATTTGTGTTTTCGCCCGGTAAAGTTTGCTAAAGATTTTTTTGTCCCAAAAAAGCAAAAACACAAAAGCGGCTAACATGGGTTTGGCAAAAAACTGGCGGACAGTTTAGAATTT
>NZ_WPIK01000068.1 GCF_009754915.1 Mucilaginibacter arboris
CGTTAGCGGTAATTTTAACAAATAGCTGTCGACAAAATAAAGTGCCGCCGAAATGGTAAAATATTCACTTGATGATATAAAGAAAAAAGTTGACGAGTTAGCTTTGAAAATAAATGCATCAACAAATTTATTACCGAGCTACGGACAACAAAAATGGGATGCGCATCCTTATATTGAAGTTGATGATTTAGGATTTATGTTTTTCATCATTTCTGAACGTGGGCAAGAGTATGAAAGAAAGATGACTGACAAACTTGACGACTTGCTTTACTGGATTTTTGCTGGTGTAACTTTTTCCATGTCCTGTAATTACGAACTTAAAAACAGAATTGAAGATAAAGATGGTAGACGTTTAATCTTTAAAAAACAAGAGGAATTGTTAGGCATTCTCAACGAAACCTGGCGACAGAAAGAAATTCTAGAACATCAGGATATTTTGAAAAATTATCCATTTGATGATTTGGCTAGTCTTCGAGCGACTTATTGCGGAAAACTTAGAAAACAAGGATATTCAGAAATAGAGATAAATAAATTGGCATATGCGAAATATCCTGAGAACTGAAAAAAACTACCGCTAACATTGGTTTGGCAAAAAACCGGCTGATGGAATAATCATCAACATTTGTTTTGCTATTTTGCTTCAGTTTC
>NZ_WPIK01000069.1 GCF_009754915.1 Mucilaginibacter arboris
AAGGCTTGGCGAAGAACTGGAAATTGAAACCCGTCTGCCGAAACCAAAGCTAAATTTCTAACAAAAAGTTCAATAATAATTAAAAAGCTAAATTTTCATCTGTCAGCCGGAACTGAAGCAAAATAGCAAAACAAAAGTTAATGTTTATTCCTTCCGCCAGTTTTTTGCCAAACCAATGTTGCACGACGTTTTTTTAAAAGTAGAAATATAAAATTGAGCTTTTAAACTTTGCCTGGCAAACGAACAAAACATTTAAGCTTTCAAAACCGGCGAATTATATATGCCCGTTTATTTAGTCTGCAAACTTTGCGTTATAAAAAAAGCATTTAAAATTGTCGCGAAAAAGTCCGGCAATTATTTTGTCCGCGAAAAAGCTAAAAAGTCCGGTTGTTCATTTTTGAAACTTACAAACCAATTGACAAACCAAAAAAGTCATTTGCAAATACTGTTTTTACTAGGCTAAAGTTTGTATTCCAATTTTATACCGATAAAAACAGCATTAGAAAAATCGTCGCAAATTGGCCGTTTGTCGCATTCAGCACTGTCGTCGGCAAAATGGCGTGC
>NZ_WPIK01000007.1 GCF_009754915.1 Mucilaginibacter arboris
AAAAAAATGAAATTCCGCTCGTTCCTTATTTTTCTTTACTGAATTCGATGTCTAAAAAAGATAACCGCATTGCTGAAATTGCTCAAAAATATCAGGCAACTGAAGCACAAATTAATTTAGCCTGGCTGCTGCACCGTTCGCCCTGGATTTTACCAATTCCCGGAACTTCATCCTTAAAACATTTTGAAGAAAATTTAAAAGCTGCTGATATCAAACTGACAGAAGAAGACATGAAGTTTTTGGAATAACTGAAGTTGGATAAGCTGTTGTTTTAGAAGTTTCAACTAATTTAAAAACCGCATTAAATTTATATAAAAGCAAGAGGCTGCCTTAATTAAGGCAGCCTCTTGCTTTTACGTACTGTTTTTAAGGGGTCTTTTTTATGATTTCTTTTCAGGTGCTTTTCCAATTAAATCCATAAACTGATCGAGTTTAGGTGTGATGATAATTTGCGTGCGCCTGTTTTTAATTTTACCAGCTTCGGTACTGTTATCGGCAATTGGATTATACTCGCCTCGTCCTCCTACTGTTAAACGTTTAGGATCTACGTGGTAATTATTTTGTAAAGCCTGAACTACAGACGATGCCCGCAAAGCACTTAAATCCCAATTGTTGCGGATGTTTTTCTGAGAAATAGGCACGTTATCGGTGTTGCCTTCAATCAATACATCATAATTGCTATAATCTGTAATAATCTTGGCAACTTTGCTTAACGTTTCTCCCGCTTTATCCGAAATTTCATAACTGCCGGATTTGTATAACATATTATCCGAAAGCGAAATATAAACAACGCCTTTCAGCACCTGTACGTCAACATCTTTCATTTCCTGCTGACTTAAGGAACGGGTTAAATTGTTGGTTAAAACCATATTTAAAGAATCGCTTTTGTTTTTGGCATTTACCAGTTGCTGAATGTATCTGTTCGAACTGTTAATCTCATCCACCAATTTAGAAATATTAACATTGCCCTGGCTGCTTGAATTCAAAGCTTTTGTTAATGCATCTTGTAACGATTTTGAATTTGATCTTTCAGAAGCTAACTGCTCTTCCAAACTTGCAACACGATTGGTTAGTACTGCCACGTTTCGCTCGCTTAACAGGTACTTTCCGTTGAGGTTCCGTGTGTTACTGTCTAATTGATTGTACCTGCTTTGCAGGTCCTGGTATTTTTTGGTGCTGACACAGCTTTGTGCCATTACTGCGGTTAAAAGCAGTACCGGCATTAGTTTTTGAAATTTCATAGGCTTAATAATTTAGGTTTAAATATTAGACTGATTTTTAACTAATCAAGCTGTATAAAGTTTGATACGTTATTAAAGTTAATGTGTTAGCTATTTGTTCAACAACTTTTTCAAGCTTCCTTTATCAATCTAAAACAAGAACTGGCTGGTTTTAGGAAGAAAATTTATGTTGAAAGTAAACAAAATAATAAATATTTTTAGCATTTACAGTTACTAAATTATGCTAAGTTCTATAAATAATTCTCGTTTGTTTCATCCGAGTCAAAGTTTTCTAATTGGTTGGATAATGCCTGTGCAATTTTTAGTTTAAGCTCTTCACTATAGTCTTTTTCATATATAATTGAAGTAATTATTTCATGTAGTAAATTTTAATTGATGAAGTCTGCTGCTACATAAACAGCAAAGTTTTCCATTTCCAGTAAGAATCGAGTTGTGCAATATAACAATCCATTTAACTCAAGAAAATAACTTGTTAAAACGATGGAAGAACGTTTATTACCATCCGTAAAAGCATGGTTTTATTTATTGAGTAGCATAAGTACGTAGCCTTATCTTCAATATTTGGATAATACCAATCGTTTTTGATATGTTCTAATACACTTTCAAGTAAACCAACATTGTTAGTACCATGCCTACCACCGCTATTTTCAATAATGAAATCATGCTCTTTAATTGCATATCGTAAATTAAAGTAGAGGAATTTGAGTTGCATTATTTATCCTTTAGTCTGATAAAGACATCCATATTTTCTTTTAGCCTTTCCTCCAAAGATTTGCTTTTTTCGCCCAAGAATTTATCAAAGTCCTCTTGGCTTACTTCAGAAATGTAATCCTTAAGTTGCTCATGCAATGCATCTCTAAAAGCCATGTCACGACTGGCCATTAAACTTCTGGCTTTTTCTTTTAAAGGTTTAAATGCCATTTCGGTTAAGTTTTCAAACTCCTTAAATAACTGGTTTGCTTCAGATAATTTTAATTTTTCGCCTTTTTTATTAAAAGCTTTTTTTAAAAAGTCAGAAAACCCATTTTCATAAGCAGAAATTAAATCTAGGACTTCTGAATACATAGTAGATCGAACACTTTCCTTACTGCTTAATTTAAGTATTTGCCTGTATTCTTTCGCCTTTTCTCTAAATATACTTAAATAGATTTTATCTGTCAATTGGGAATATTTGAAACCGTTTTCGCTTATATAGTTATCTAAAGCATTGGTAAACTCCTGCCTATAATTAAATTCTCTTAAAGCTGACGGAACATATGATTCCTCTCTTTGATTAATGTATTTTGTTGTTCCTCCAAGTTTTGTATTTAAAACGTCAATTACAATATCCAAAATAGCACTTCTAACGTCTTTAGCTTTGTCTGAACCTTGTAATAGCATAGCAACGTTTAAAAATGCTTTAAATGTAAAAACGTTTAGACTTGTTGCACGGGCTCCTACTATTTCATCCTCTATCTCAACTGAAGGACATTAATGTCCTTCAGTTGAGATAGAGGATCTTTAAATTGTTTTAATTTTGTTCCTGTAAATAATTCGTGCCCGCTCTGGTCAAGTTCATCTCGATATGTTTCCAACAATCGGTTTATAGTTCGAATATCTACTTGGAAAAAATAAGCTATTTGCTGTTTTGTGTAACGATATTTACGTTCAAATAAAACTCCACTAAAATCTAACACTTCATATAGCTCTTGTAAGGCTACATTATTATTTAGAATATTTTTACGATCAAGGGATGAGTTGGAAAGATCTTTCATATAAAGTATAAGCATTATGGACGGGCTTATCTACAAATTTATCATTTAGTTACAGGTTGTCCTGCAATTTGTTAAGATTCATTATTTTTATTTTGTTGAAATAATAATAAATAAAAGGAAGTAGGATAAGATATACAATACTTCTTTTACCACCCAAAATTCTTTTCTGCCAACCACTTGATAATCAAAATTAAACTTACTACTTTTGCAGTCCTTTTAATATAAGGAAAATACTGTAAACATTTAAAAGCAAAAATGCCTACTATTCAGCAATTAGTTAGAAAAGGTAGAGTAGCTCTGGAGGATAAGAGTAAATCCCCGGCGTTGGACAGTTGTCCACAGCGAAGAGGCGTGTGCACCCGTGTGTACACCACTACCCCTAAAAAACCAAACTCAGCCATGCGTAAAGTTGCCCGTGTCCGTTTAACCAACGGCAAAGAGGTAAATGCGTATATCCCCGGCGAAGGCCACAATTTACAGGAACACTCCATCGTTTTGATCCGTGGTGGCCGTGTAAAAGATTTACCAGGCGTTCGTTACCACATTATCCGTGGTGCATTGGATACTTCAGGTGTTGCAGGCCGTAACCAGCGTCGTTCTAAATACGGAACGAAACGCCCTAAACCAGGTCAAGCAGCTGCTCCGGCAGGAAAAGGCGCTCCGGCAAAAGGTAAAAAGAAATAATTGAAGGAGGATAGTTAGCAATGAGAAAGTCAAAACCAAAAAAGAGAATCATCCTTCCTGATCCAAAGTTCAATGATACTTTGGTTACCAGGTTTGTAAATAACATGATGTATGACGGTAAAAAATCTACCGCTTATACTATTTTTTATGATGCGGTTGAACTGGTAGAAAAAAGAACAAGCGAAAGCGGTTTGGATACCTGGAAAAAAGCATTGAACAATGTAATGCCAGCAGTTGAAGTTAAATCCCGCCGTGTGGGTGGCGCTAATTTCCAGGTACCTACAGAAGTCCGTCCTGAACGTAAAATTGCTTTGGGCATGAAATGGCTGATCAGCTATTCCCGTAAACGTGGTGAAAAAACCATGATGGAGAAGCTGGCAGGCGAAATTATTTCTGCTGCAAAAGGCGAAGGCTCCGCAGTGAAAAAGAAAGAAGATACGCATAAAATGGCTGAAGCTAACAAAGCGTTCTCCCATTTCCGTTTCTAATTTAGATTACATAGATTGATAGAAGAATACACCGATTGTTTGCTTTAGAATAATCGGTGTAATCATTTATAAAATCAGAGAAATCAAACAAAAAAGAAAATGTCAAGAGATCTAAAATATACAAGAAACATTGGTATTGCCGCTCACATTGATGCTGGTAAAACCACTACTACAGAGCGTATTCTGTATTATTCTGGTGTTAGCCACAAAATCGGTGAAGTGCACGAAGGTGCTGCAACGATGGACTGGATGGCACAAGAGCAGGAGCGTGGTATCACCATTACTTCGGCTGCTACTACGGTTGACTGGAAGTACAGAGGACAAACCTATCACATCAATATTATTGATACACCTGGGCACGTAGATTTTACCGTTGAGGTAAATCGCTCTTTACGTGTGTTAGATGGTTTGGTTTTCTTGTTTTCTGCTGTTGATGGTGTTGAACCGCAATCTGAAACTAACTGGAGATTGGCTAATAACTATAACGTAGCCCGTATCGGTTTCGTTAATAAAATGGACCGTTCCGGTGCCGACTTTTTGAAAGTGGTTAAGCAGGTAAAAACAATGTTAGGCAGCAACGCTGTACCATTGCAATTGCCTATTGGTGCTGAAGAAAACTTTAAAGGTGTTATCGATTTAATCAACTTTCGTGGTATTGTTTGGAATGAGCATGATAAAGGGATGACCTTTACTGAAGTTCCTATTCCGGAAGATATGATCGAAGAAGCAACTGAGTGGAGAGAGAAATTGCTCGAATCGGTAGCGGAATACGATGAAAGCCTGATGGAGAAATTTTTCGATGCTCCTGATACCATTACAGAACGCGAAGTTTTAGATGCTTTACGTCAGGCTGTTTTAGATGCTAAAATCGTTCCGATGGTTTGCGGTTCATCTTTCAAAAATAAAGGTGTACAAACGATGTTGGATTACGTGATGGAATTATTGCCTTCACCAATGGACGTAGAAGGTATTATTGGTACAAACCCGGAAACTGGCGAAGAAGTATTGCGTAAACCAGATGTAAAAGAACCGTTCGCAGCATTAGCTTTTAAAATTGCAACAGATCCTTTTGTTGGCCGTTTGTGCTTTATCCGCGTTTACTCTGGTAATCTGGAAGCGGGTTCTTATGTGCATAACATGCGTTCTGATAATAAAGAACGTATTTCCCGTATTTTCCAAATGCACGCAAACAAGCAAAATCCTATTCCAAACGTTGGAGCGGGTGATATTGCTGCGGTAGTCGGTTTTAAGGATATTAAAACTGGTGATACGCTTTGTGATGAGAAACATCCGATTATTCTGGAATCAATGAATTTCCCTGAACCAGTTATCGGTTTAGCTATCGAGCCTAAAACACAGGCAGACGTAGATAAATTAGGTATGGCTTTAGGTAAATTAGCTGAAGAAGATCCAACTTTTCGTGTAAATACAGATGAAGAAACCGGCCAGACCGTAATTTCAGGTATGGGCGAGCTTCACCTGGACATTATCATGGACCGTTTAAAACGTGAGTTTAAAGTAGAGGTTAATCAGGGAGCGCCGCAAGTTGCTTACAAAGAAGCCATTACTGGTACAACTCAACATCGCGAAACATACAAGAAACAAACTGGTGGCCGTGGTAAATTTGCTGATATTCAAATCATTATTTCTCCAAATGATGAAGGTAAAACAGGTTTACAGTTTGTAAATGAAATTTCCGGTGGTTCTATTCCACGCGAATTTATTCCATCCGTAGAAAAAGGATTTGCTGCTGCAATGGCAAACGGTGTATTGGCCGGTTATCCTTTGCAGGATATGAAAGTTCGTTTAATTGACGGATCCTTCCACGCAGTCGATTCAGATGCTTTATCTTTTGAAATCTGTGCACGTTCTGCTTATCGCGAAGCATTGCCAAAATGTAAACCGGTATTGATGGAGCCAATCATGAAGATTGAAATCCTCACTCCTGAGGAAAACATGGGTGATGTTATTGGTGATATGAACCGTCGTCGTGGCCAGTTGTTAGGTATGGATTCACGTGCAGGTGCACAAGTAATCAAAGCTACTGTTCCATTGTCAGAAATGTTTGGTTACGTAACGCAATTGCGTACTATCACTTCAGGCCGTGCAACTTCTACCATGGAGTTTGATCACTACGAACCAGCTCCTCGTAACGTTCAGGATGAAGTAATTGCCAAATCAAAAGGTAAAGTACACGCATAATTTTAGGTGCTAAAAGAAGCATCGATATAAATAATTATTTATCGTATCACTGTAACTAATAGCTCTTACGGTGATACTTAAACAAAACACATGAGCCAAAGAATCAGAATCAAACTAAAATCTTACGATTACAACTTAGTAGATAAATCTGCCGAGAAAATCGTAAAAACTGTAAAGCCGACTGGTGCTGTAGTTAGCGGACCACTTCCTTTACCAACTGAAAAAAGAATTTTTACAGTTTTACGTTCACCGCATGTAAACAAAAAAGCACGCGAGCAATTCCAATTATGCTCTTACAAACGTTTACTTGATATTTACAGTTCAAACTCTAAAACAGTTGATGCTTTGATGAAACTGGAATTACCAAGTGGTGTTGAAGTAGAAATCAAAGTTTAGTGATAACAAAAGAAACTTAAAAGTAAAAGGCCATCTTAATATTAAGACGGCCTTTTACTTTTTATATGGATTTTAATATATTTGTTTTAATGGAAACTTATATCGTTTATCCCACTAAAGAACAGGAAAAAGTTGTAATAGATTTTTTTAAGTCTTTAGATATCCCATTTGAAAAAAAAGAAGAAACGATATTGCCAAAGCATGTTTTAGAAGGGATTAAGAAAGGACAGGAAGATATAAAAGCTGGCCGCATAGTATCATTAGAAGAATTTAAGAAAAACTTGTCTGTTTCTGAATGACAGAATTAATGATTGTTTTTTCTGAAGAATCAATTGTTACCTTCCAAGCTATACAAGCACAGATTGTGTTTAGGTTTGGACAAAATGAAGCCGAAAAATTTGAAAGAAGAGTGCTTAAAACGCTAAATCAGATATCAAAATTTCCAGCAGGTTTTGAATTGGTAGATCAAAGTTCTGAAGTACGTAAAGGCTTTATACATAAAAATTGTTCTGTGTTCTACCAGGTCAAAAATTCACAAATTGAGATCTTATTTTTTTGGGACAACAGGCAAAAACCAATGCTATAATACTTAAAAAAATGCTGCACCAATTTTTACCCGGTAAAAGAAGCATCATCAATATTCCGGGTTCCCTGTAATTTCTTCCAGTTTATTTCGAACCGTTTGTAAATCGCGCGACAGCTTTTTCTCTTTATCGTTGGCTTTGGTTTTGTAACCTTTGTATTCTTCCTCCAAATCATTATAAAGTTTGGTACGGTAATGTGCTTCGCGCCGTGCACTTGTCGATAAAAAAATAACTGTAGCAGCTAAAGCACCTAACACAATAACCAATCCCCACATAATGGTATTATAAGTAGTTTTTGCTACAGGCATTCCCAAAAAGTTAATGCTGTTAACCTGTGCAGTAGTAGCATTTAAACTTTCTTCTTTGCTGTTCACATCACTTTGCATAGCAGCCATGCTTTTAGTTTGTGCAGCTAATTTACTATGGATAGCAGCTAAAGCGATTCGCTGGGTGCGTAAAGTATCCTGCATGCTTCTGTAAAATGCAGTAATCATGGGCTGCTGGTAATGATAAACTTTGCTTAATATAAACTGGTACTGGCCGTTCAAACTTTTATCGGTACTAACAGCAATAGGCGTAGTGGCAGATGGTTTTAAAGGATAAGCCAAATTAGTTTGCGCAGGGTTAACCTTTGCCGGATTAACGGTAGCTTGTTTAGGCTTAGTAGTTTGCCGCGCCCTTGCCCCTGTTTTTACAGTATCTTGCCCGTAACCAATTGAAAAAAAAGTAGATAACAGAACTACCTGCAATAAACGGAATGCTGTTTTTAGTTGCATAAAAGAAGCTTTAGTTTGATAATCAAATTTAGATTTGCTGCTGCCAGTATAATAAAAATATTTGGTTGATTGCAAGCGAATATAGCATATCGTGTTTGAAATAGTACAATCATAATTAACTTAGCCGCATGATTATCGGAATTATTGGTTTAGGCGACATGGGTAAACTTTATGCAAAAGCTTTTGCACAGAAAGGTTTAGAAGTTTACGGAAGCGATTTGCCCCAGAATTATGAAAGGCTTTGCGAAGAATTAAACCCATACCAGATTAAAGTTTTTTTAGATGGGAGAGAAACTGCCCAGAACAGCGACCTGCTTATATTTTCTGTAGAAACCGATAAAATCAAAGATGTTGTAGCCCGTTTTGGCCCTTATGCAAAACCTGGTGCTATTGTAGCCGGGCAAACATCAGTTAAACATCCGGAAATTGCTGCTTTTGAAGAGTTTTTACCTGCTGATGTAAATATCATTACCATTCATGCTTTGCACGGACCAGGTTTTGTGCCTAAAGGACAAAAATTAGCAGTTATTCCTCATCGTTGTAATCAAAAAACGTATCAGCAAATGCTGGAGGTTTTGCAATTGCTGGAAACAGATCTGGTAGAAATGGAGGATTACCATCAGCATGATAAGATTGTTGCAGATACCCAGGCAGTAACACATGTTGGTTTTGAAAGTATGGGAACAGCATGTGCTACAGCTGGCTTTTATCCCTGGGAAAGTGCAGCTTATATCGGGGGGATTGATAATGTGAAAATTTTGATTATGCTTCGTATTTTCAGTTATAAAGCACATGTTTATGCTGGTATGGCTATCCTAAATCCTTATGCAAAGCAGCAGGTAAAACAATATGCCGTTTCTGAATCGGAATTATTTAAGCTAATGATCCAGGAAGATGAAAAGGAGCTCCGAAAACGTTTGTATGAAGCAAGGGATTTTGTGTTTCACGAAAGCCAGACACCAATTTTGCTGGATGATGAAGTTATGAGGGAGTTTTCATTATCGGCAAATTCCAAATTACGCAAACCTAATTCGCACCTCAGCATTTTAAGCATGGTAGATGCCTGGAATAAATTGCAGGTAAACCCTTATGATAATTTAATTTGCCAGACTCCACCATTTCGGTTACGATTAGGAATAGCAGAATATTTATTTAAAAATGAAGATTTACTGGAAGAATCTATCGAAACCGCTCTATACGATAAATCGATTCGTGGTGATGACCTGGAATTTCATTCTGCTGTAAGAGACTGGTGTACAATTATAAATTATGGTGACATTGATGGATATAAACTGCATTTTAATCATACCCAAAGTTTTTTTAAAGATCGATTGGAACGTGGCCGGCAACTAAGTGCAGAATTAATCCGGCGGTTAACGGCAGAGTAGATTTACATGCTGTTTTTATCGCCTGAAAAATAGTTGCAAAATCTTGTAAAAATATTTCTATAACTGTTTGATAATTAATCAAACATTCCTATCTTTGCCGTCCCGAAAAGGGAAAGTATGTCTTGAACGAAGCCCTACTGCTTCGATGGACTAAAATAACTTAATTAAGAAAATGTCAGGAATTATTGGTAAAAAAGTAGGAATGACCAGCATTTTCGATGAAACAGGGAAAAACATTCCTTGTACCGTAATCGAAGCTGGCCCCTGTGTGGTTACACAGGTTAAGTCTGTAGAAACAGACGGATATGCTGCTGTTCAGCTGGCATACGACGAAAAGAAAGAAAAAAACACTTCCGGTCCTTTAAAAGGCCATTTTTCTAAAGCGGGGACTACCCCAAAGAAAAAGCTGGTTGAATTCACAACTTTCGAAGATCAAAAATCATTGGGTGACACGGTTACTGTTGAGCTTTTTGCAGCCGGAGACTTTGTAGATGTTGTAGGAACATCAAAAGGTAAAGGTTTTCAAGGGGTTGTAAAACGTCATGGTTTTGGTGGCGTTGGTATGCAAACGCACGGCCAGCACAATCGGTTAAGGGCTCCTGGTTCTTTGGGCGCTTCTTCATGGCCTTCCCGTGTATTTAAGGGTATGCGTATGGCGGGGCAAACTGGCAACAGCCGTGTGAAAGTTCAAAACCTGGAAGTTTTAAGGGTTTATAATGAACAAAATTTATTGGTGGTAAAAGGTTCTATACCTGGTGCTAAAGGTTCATTTGTAATTATCGACAAGTAATGGAAGTAGTTGTATTAAATGTTTCAGGACAAGAAACTGGTGCCCGGGTGCAGCTTCCTGATTCGGTATTTGGCGTTGAACCTAATGATCATGCCATCTATTTAGATGTAAAACAATACCTGGCTAACCAACGTCAGGGAACACATAAATCAAAACAGCGTAACGAAATTGCTGGCTCTACCCGCAAGTTGCATAAACAAAAAGGAACAGGCGGTGCCCGTGCCGGTAGTGTAAAATCTCCTTTGTTTAATGGTGGTGGACGTGTATTTGGCCCGCAACCACGCGATTACAGTTTTAAGCTGAATAAAAAATTAAAGTCATTAGCGCGCAGGTCTGCTTTGTCTTACAAGGCAATTGATAACCATATTGTGGTGCTGGAGGATTTCAATTTTGATTCTATCAAAACCAAAAACTATATTAATTTAGTTTCCGGTTTAAATTTTGCTGATGAGAAAACTTTATTGGTTCTTCCTGCAGCAAACAATAACATTTATTTATCAAGCAGAAATATCAAAAAAGCAAAAGTAATTACTGCCGATCAATTGAGTACGTATGACATACTTAATGCCGGAAGACTTTTGTTAACTGCTAGTTCTGTTAAAACTTTGGAGGAAGCATTAGCTAAGTAATATGGAAATTCTAAAAAAACCCTTACTTACAGAAAAAGTAACTCTGTTAACAGAAAAATTAAACCGTTATGGTTTCATCGTAGACCCTAAAGCAAATAAAATACAGATAAAAGGAGCAATTGAGGCTATGTATGGCGTTAATGTTATATCTGTAAATACTATGCGGTATGCAGGTAAATTGAAAAGTCGTAATACTAAAGCAGGTTCTGTTTCTGGCAGGCCTTCTAAATACAAAAAAGCTATTATTACTTTGAAAGATGGTGAAACGATTGATTTTTACAGTAATAATATCTAATTAAGAAAATGGCAGTTAAAAGATTTAAACCGGTTACACCTGGTACCCGTTTCAGAGTTGGAGGCGATTATTCGGATATTACTACTAATGTTCCTGAAAAATCACTGGTTGTTTCTCATAAAAAATCAGGTGGTAGAAACCATTCTGGTAAAATGACTATCAGAAACGTTGGTGGCGGACACAAAAAGTCTTATAGGTTAATTGATTTCAAACGTAATAAATTTGATATTCCGGCTACTGTAGCTACTATCGAATATGATCCAAACAGATCAGCGCGTATTATATTGCTGAATTATGTTGACGGTGAAAAAAGATATATGCTTGCGCCGGAAGGCATTCAGGTTGGACAAACAGTTCTTTCAGGAGATGCAGTTCCACCAGAAGTTGGCAATACCTTACCTTTAAAAAGTATCCCTCTTGGTTCTATCATTCATAATATTGAAATGAATCCTGGTCAGGGTGGTATAATTGCAAGATCAGCAGGAACATATGCACAACTATCTGCACGCGACGGCAAATATGCAATTATCAAATTGCCTTCAGGAGAAACCAGAATGATCTTAGCTACTTGTTTAGCTACTATTGGCACAGTTTCTAACTCTGAGAAAGCAAATGAGGTTTTAGGAAAAGCTGGCCGTAAACGTTGGTTAGGCCGTCGCCCAAGAGTTCGTGGTGTAGCCATGAACCCGGTTGATCACCCTATGGGTGGTGGTGAAGGCAGGGCTTCCGGAGGCCACCCCCGTTCAAGAAAAGGTTTATTAGCTAAAGGCTTTAAAACCCGTGATAAAAAGAAATCGTCTGATCGTTACATCATCGAAAGAAAGAAAAAATAATGGCACGTTCAATTAAAAAAGGACCATATATTGATCATAACCTGGAAAGAAAAGTTCTGTCCCTGAATGATTCAAACAAAAAATCAGTAGTAAAAACCTGGTCACGCCGCTCCATGATTTCTCCGGATTTCGTTGGTCATACATTTGCGGTACATAACGGAAATAAATTTATTCCGGTTTATGTTACAGAAAACATGGTTGGACATAAGTTAGGGGAATTTTCTCCGACACGTACATTCAGAGGTCACTCTGAAAAGAAAAAATAACCGGTAATGGAAGCAACAATAAAAATTAAAAAGTCTGTATTAATCAGGCAGCGCAAAGAGCAAGATAAAGCTCAGCAAGGCGGAGCTTCTGCTGCTAAGTTACAAAATTGTCCAACCTCACCACGTAAAATGCGTTTGGTAATTGATCTGATCAGAGGAGAAAATGTAGAAAAAGCTTTGTACATTTTAAAATATACCAATAAAGAAGCAGCGATCAGGGTTGAGAAACTATTGTTATCTGCTATCAAAAACTGGGAGTTAAAAAACGAAGGTAAACGTGTAGAAGACAGTGCTCTTTTTGTAAAGGAAATATCTGTGGGTGGTGGCCGTCAATTAAAAAGATTGCGCCCTGCCCCTCAGGGCAGAGGTTACCGGATCAGAAAACGTTCTAACCATGTAACTTTAATAGTAGATTCTAAAAATGATAACATATAATTTGTAATGGGACAAAAAGCACATCCAATAGGTAACAGGTTAGGGATCATCAGAGGATGGGATTCTAACTGGTTCGGTGGCAATAATTACTCCGACAAATTAGTGGAAGATGAAAAAATACGTAAATATCTTTCTGTACGTATTGCTAAAGGCGGCGTAGCCAAAGTAGTAATTGAGCGTACTTTAAAGCGTATTACGGTAACGATTCACACTGCTCGTCCAGGTATCGTAATTGGTAAAGGCGGACAAGAAGTTGACAAGATCAAAGAAGAGCTTAAAAAACTGACTAAAAAGGATATTCAAATCAATATTTTTGAGATTAAGCGTCCTGAACTTGATGCCCAGTTAGTAGCAGAAGGTGTAGCCAAACAGTTAGAAGCACGTATCTCTTTCCGTAGGGCAATGAAAACTACTATCGCTTCGACCATGAGAATGGGAGCAGAAGGTATCAAGATCATGTGTTCGGGCCGTTTAGGTGGTGCTGAAATGGCGCGTACCGAGCAATATAAAGAAGGAAGAGTTCCTTTGCATACTTTCCGTGCTGACATTGATTATGCTTTGGCTGAAGCTTTAACTACTTACGGAAAAATAGGTGTTAAAGTATGGATTTGCAAGGGCGAAGTTTACGGAAAGCGTGACCTTTCTCCAAATATTGGTGCTAACACCGGTGTTAATAATAAAGGTGCAAGGCCGGAAGGTGCTCCTGCTTATGGCGACCGTGGTGGCGACAGAAGAAATGCAGGTGGCGGTGGCGATCGCAGAAATAACAATGACAGAAGATCTGGCGGAGGAAATAACAGCAACCCAAGAGGTGGTGGTAATAACTCTAACCAGAGAGGCGGCGGTTCACCTGGCGCAAAAAGAAGATAATCAAATTCAAAACGACACAAAAGTTTTGTATCACAGTAAAAGTTTAAAGTAATGCTACAGCCCAAAAGAACGAAATTTAGAAAAATGCAAAAAGGCAGAATGAAAGGCCTCGCAACACGCGGTGCAGAACTTTCATTCGGTTCATTCGGCATCAAGTCTTTGGAGCCTGCCTGGATAACAAGCCGCCAGATCGAATCTGCCCGTATTGCTGTCACCCGTTTTATGAAACGTGAAGGACAAGTATGGATCCGGATTTTTCCAGATAAACCTGTAACCAAAAAACCTGCAGAAGTACGTATGGGTAAAGGTAAAGGTGCTCCCGAATATTGGGTAGCCGTGGTTAATCCGGGGAGGATCATTTTTGAAGCAGAAGGTGTATCCCTGGAAACTGCAAAAGAGGCAATGCGCTTGGCAGCTCAGAAATTACCAGTACAAACAAAGTTTGTGGTAAGAAGAGACTACGTAGAAGCAGAATAATTAATTAACAAATTGAATCCTGAAAGCACAGGCTCTTCAAGCGAAATAAAAACAAGATGAAGAATTCAGAAATTTTAGAACTGTCAACAGAAGAACTTTCTGCAAGATTAGCAGAAGAGAAAGCTAGCCTGACTAAATTAAAATTTGCGCACACAGTTTCTGCTATTGAAAATCCTTCCCGTATTGCAAAAATCAAGAAAGATATAGCTCGTTTAAATACTGAAATTACTAAACGCAAGACGGTACCGGCTTCTGAAACAATTTAATTAGTAGAATTAAAATGGAAAGAAATTTAAGAAAAACAAGAACAGGATTGGTTGTATCCAACAAGATGGATAAATCTATCGTTGTTTCCGTTGAGCGTAAGGTGAAACACCCTATTTATGGTAAGTTCGTAAAGAAAACGACTAAGTTCATGGCTCATGACGAAGCAAATACTTGCGGTATAGGAGACACGGTTACCATTATGGAAACCCGCCCTCTTAGCAAGAACAAAAATTGGAGATTAGTTCAAATTGTAGAAAAAGCTAAGTAATGGTACAGCAGGAATCAAGATTAAATGTAGCTGATAACAGCGGAGCCAAAGAAGTACTTGTAATTCGGGTATTAGGTGGCACTGGTAAAAGATATGCTTCTTTAGGCGATAAAATTGTTGTAACTGTAAAAAGCGCTTTGCCATCAGGTAACGTAAAAAAAGGTACAGTTTCTAAAGCAGTTGTAGTTAGGACCAGTAAAGAAGTTAGAAGAAAAGACGGTTCTTATATTCGTTTCGATGATAATGCTGCTGTTCTTCTGAATAATCAGGATGAGCCGAGGGGAACCCGTATTTTTGGCCCTGTTGCCAGAGAACTTCGGGAAAAACAATTCATGAAGATTGTATCATTAGCACCAGAAGTATTATAAGATGGAAAAGAAAAGTAATTCCCAGATCAAATTTAAACTCCGTAAAGGTGATCTGGTAAAAGTAATAGCAGGTGATTCAAAAGGATCTCAGGGTAAAATTACTGAGGTTTTATTGAGTGAGAGCAGGGCTTTGGTAGAAGGTGCCAATATGGTTACCAAACATACTAAACCTAATGCTGCAAACCCTAACGGAGGAATAATTAAAAAAGAAGCACCTATCCATATATCTAATCTTGCTTTGATCGACCCTAAAACAGGTAACAGTACGCGTGTAGGAAAAAAGAGGGATGAAAATGGTAAAATGGTCAGGGTAGCTAAAAAATCTGGGGAGGAAATTAAATAATGGCTTACGTACCAAGATTAAAAGCACAATATAAAGACGATATCCGCACTGCACTTAAGGATAAATTTCAGTACAAAAGTGTGATGCAGGTTCCAAAACTGGAAAAAATTGCCATCAACCAGGGTGTTGGTGCTGCTACCACTGATAAGAAATTAATTGAAACAGCTATAGCAGAACTGAGTACCATTACTGGCCAACAAGCAGTATCGTCCAAATCAAAAAAAGATATTTCCAATTTCAAATTACGTAAAGGTATGCCGGTTGGCGTACGTGTAACATTACGTGATAACTATATGTATGAATTTTTGGATCGTTTAATTTCCGTAGCTTTGCCACGTATCCGCGATTTCAAAGGTATCAATGATAAAGGTTTTGATGGAAAAGGTAATTATACTTTAGGTATTACCGAGCAAATTATTTTTCCGGAAATCAATATTGATAAGATCAATAAGATCATGGGTATGGATATAACTTTCGTTACTTCTGCAAAAAATGATGTAGAGGCATTAGAACTTTTGAAATCATTTGGATTACCGTTTAAAAATCAAAATAACCAACAATAATGGCTAAAGAAGGTGTAAAGGCGCGTGACGTTAAACGTGCAAAGGCTGTTGCTAAATATGCTGAAAAAAGAGCTGAGTTGAAAGCTGCCGGTGATTATGTTGCATTAGATAAATTACCTAAAAATGCTTCTCCTGTTCGTCAGCACAACCGTTGCAAATTAACTGGTCGTCCAAGAGGTTATATGCGTCAGTTTGGTATTTCAAGGGTAACTTTCCGTGAAATGGCATTAGCCGGTAAAATTCCGGGTGTAAAAAAAGCAAGCTGGTAACATCCCTGCTATTATAACAGCAGAATCGTTATCTTTGCATGCTTCTTTTACGGCATAAAAAATTGAATTGATAACAGGTCGGCAGGAAAGCCCTGCCAGATACCACTATCATAATTAATAAAATAAAATGAATACAGATCCAATTGCAGATTATCTTACCAGGGTAAGAAATGCAATCAAGGCAAACCATCGTATTGTCGAAATTCCTGCCTCTAACCTGAAAAAAGAAATTACAAAAGTTCTTTTTGATAAAGGCTATATCGCTAATTATAAATTTGAGGATACTGCGCCTCAAGGAATTATCAAAGTAGCTTTAAAATACAATCCGGTTACTAAAATTTCCGCTATCCGTAATTTATCGCGTATCAGCAGGCCCGGATTGAGAAGATATGCCGGTGTTGAAAATATGCCCAGGGTATTAAATGGTTTAGGCATTGCTATATTGTCAACTTCTAAAGGTGTAATGACTGATAAAGAAGCCAAAGTGAACAATATTGGCGGTGAGGTTTTATGTTACGTTTATTAATCGGAGGAATCAATCATGTCTAGAATAGGAAAAGCACCTGTTGCGTTACCGGCTAACGTAACAATTTCTGTATCAGAAGATAATCTGGTTACTGTTAAAGGTCCTAAAGGATCATTAGCCCAGCAAGTAGATAGCGATATTACGATTGAGCAAGAAGGCGGACAAATTATTGTTAAACGCCCTTCTGAACAAAAACGTCATAAAGCTTTACACGGCTTATATCGTTCTTTAGTTAATAATATGGTTATCGGTGTAACCGAAGGTTATAAATTAGAGCAAGAATTAGTTGGCGTTGGTTACAGGGCTACAAATACAGGTAATACTTTAGATTTAGTTTTAGGTTATTCTCACCATTATGTATTTGAGTTACCAAAAGAAATTAAAGTTACTACTACTGCTGAAAAAGGTAAAAACCCTACGATCATCCTTGAATCTATCGACAAGCAGTTATTGGGTCAGGTTGCAGCAAAAATTCGTTCACTAAGGGCACCAGAACCATACAAAGGTAAAGGTATCAAGTTTGTAGGTGAACAATTAAGAAGAAAAGCAGGTAAATCTGCATCTAAAAAATAACTGTCATGTTAGGTAAATTATCAAGAAGACAAAGAATAAAAAAAGGGATCAGAAAACATTTATCTGGTTCTTCAGAACGCCCACGCTTATCTGTTTTTAGAAGCAACAAGGGTATATACGCACAAGTTATTGATGACTTGTCTGGAAAAACATTGGTTTCTGCTTCCTCTTTATCAAAAGAGTTTACGGCCGAAGGATCTAAATCAGATCAATCAGTTGCTGTTGGAAAATTGGTAGCAGAAAAAGCAATTGCTGCAGGTATCAAAGAAGTTGTTTTTGACCGTAATGGTTATTTATACCATGGCAGGATCAAATCTTTAGCAGAAGGTGCACGTGAAGGTGGTTTAATATTTTAATTCAATCAGCAAATGTCAACTATAAATATAAAAAGAGTTAAATCAAGCGAGATTGAATTAAAAGATCGCCTGGTTAGTATCCAACGTGTTGCCAAAGTAACCAAAGGCGGACGTACATTCAGTTTTTCGGCTATTGTTGTCGTTGGAGATGAAAATGGTGTTGTAGGATATGGTTTAGGCAAAGCAAAAGAAGTAACAGAAGCAATTGCTAAAGGAATTGACGATGCTAAAAAGAACTTGGTTAAAGTTCCTATTATTAACGGCTCAATTCCTCATGAACAAATTGGAAAGTTCTCCGGAGGTTTTGTATTTATTAAACCGGCTGCAGTTGGTACTGGTGTAATTGCCGGTGGTGCAATGCGTGCTGTATTGGAATCAGCAGGTGTGCATAATGTATTGGCAAAATCAAAAGGTTCTTCCAATCCGCATAACGTGGTAAAAGCTACTGTTTCTGCTTTATCACAGTTACGTGATGCTTATACTATAGCACAGCAACGTGGAATCGAATTAGGAAAAGTTTTTAACGGTTAATACAATGGCTAAGATTAAAATTACACAAGTAAAAAGCGTTATCGACAGAAGTGAACGCCAAAAACTAACAATGAAGGCTTTAGGTTTAAGAAAAATCAGCCAGAGTGTAGAAGTTGAAGCTAATGATGCTATAGTTGGTATGGTTAGGAGCGTAAATCATTTGGTAGCCGTAGAAAATATTTAATATCATGAATTTAAGTAATTTAAAACCTGCAACAGGCTCTACTAAAACAAGAAAACGTATAGGTAGAGGTACAGGTTCTGGTCGCGGTGGAACTTCAACACGCGGACATAAAGGTGCTGGCTCTCGTTCTGGTACTTCATCAAAGGTAGGTTTTGAAGGTGGACAGATGCCACTGCAACGACGTGTACCTAAGGTTGGGTTTAAAAACCCTAATCGTAAAGAATATGTAGGTGTAAACCTTGATGTTCTTCAGGAACTGGTAGAAAAATTTAATTTATCTGCTATTGATTTTGATGCATTAAAAACGCACGGCCTTGTTTCAAGAAATGATCTTGTTAAAATTATGGGTCGTGGAGAGCTTAAAGCTAAATTAGAAGTAAAAGCACATGCCTTTACAGAAACTGCACAAAAAGCAATAGAAGCAGCAGGCGGATCGACTGTTAAGTTATAAATTTCAATGAAGAAATTCTTTAATACTTTATCCAATATTTGGAAAATTGATGATCTAAGAGTGCGTATTATAAACACACTCTTATTTCTTTTAATATACCGCATCGGATCTTTTATTGCTATTCCGGGGGTTGATGCCAATGCAATTGATTCCCAAAAAACAAGGGAAGGTATTTTAGGCTTATTGAATATGTTTGCAGGAGGGTCTTTTTCAAGATCGTCCATTTTTGCATTAGGCGTAATGCCTTACATTTCTGCCTCTATTGTTATGCAATTGTTAGGAATCGCTGTTCCTTACTTTCAAAAATTACAAAAAGAGGGAGAAAGTGGCAGAAACAAGATTAATCAATGGACACGTTATCTAACCATTCTGATTACTGCTTTGCAGGCAATTGGATATGTTAAATCACAAATTCCGGCTGAAGCTAAATTGTTTGCAGAACCTTTATTTACAATTTCATCAATTTTTGTATTAACTGCAGGAACGTTATTTGTAATGTGGCTGGGTGAAAAAATTACGGATAAAGGGATTGGCAATGGTATTTCTTTAATTATTATGGTTGGTATCATCGCGCAGCTTCCATTTGGCATCTTCTCTGAGTTTACCTCAAGAATAAGTGGAAATGGTGGGCCAATTGCTTTCTTAATAGAAATAGTAGCCTTAGTAGCTGTAGTGATGTTTACTATTTTAATTGTTCAGGGAACCAGGAAAATTGCTGTTCAATACGCAAAACGTATTGTTGGTAACAAACAATACGGAGGTGTTAGGCAATATATCCCATTAAAAGTTACCGCTGCAGGTGTAATGCCTATCATTTTTGCCCAGGCTTTAATGTTTATTCCCGCCACCGTAGCATCATTTTTTCCAAATGCTGCATCAAATGGATTTTTAATGGCTGTTTCAGATTATACTTCTTTTACGCATAATTTAATTTTTGCCATTCTGATAATCTTGTTTACTTATTTTTATACTGCTATTACGGTTAATCCAAACCAAATGGCGGATGATATGAAAAAGAACCAGGGTTTTATCCCTGGCGTTAAACCCGGTGCAACTACTTCCGAATATATTGATGCTGTTATTTCAAGAATAACTTTACCAGGATCTATTTTTCTTGCAATCGTAGCTATTATTCCTGCAATTGCATCAAAACTTGGTGTTAACAGCCAGTTCTCGAGGTTTTTTGGAGGTACGTCATTAATTATTTTAGTGGGTGTAGTTTTAGATACTTTGCAGCAAATAGAAAGCCATTTATTAATGCGCCATTACGATGGATTAATGAAGACAGGACGTATTAAAGGACGTACTGCAATCCCGGTTGCTGCAGGTACTACGCCTCCGGCTATTTAATGATGTAAGAGGTTGGGGAATGTCTAAGATTAATTACAGGACGCAAGAAGAGATTGAACTAATCAGATTAAGTTGTCAATTAGTTTCTAAAACACTGGCCGAGGTTGCAAAAAGGATTGGACCCGGAGTAAAAACAATTGAACTGAATAATGTTGCAGAAACATTTATCCGAGATAACGGCGGTGTTCCTGCATTTCTTAATTATAACGGTTTTCCTTATTCTTTGTGTATTTCTTTAAATAATCAAGTTGTGCACGGTTTTCCGGGAAAATATGAATTAGTTCCTGGCGATCTTGTTTCTATAGATTGTGGAGTAGTAATGAACAAATTTTATGGTGATTCTGCTTATACTTTTTCTGTAGGAGAACCAAAGGAAGATGTAAAGTTACTAATGCAGGTTACACAGGAATGCCTTCAATTAGGGGTAGAAAAGGCGGTATCAGGAATGAGGGTTGGCGATGTTGGATATGCCGTACAGGAACACGCAGAGAAGTTTCGATTTGGAGTTGTTAAAGAGCTTGTTGGCCATGGAGTAGGTACTAAGCTTCATGAAAAGCCCGAAGTACCAAATTATGGTAAAAAAGGATCGGGCATTAAGTTAGAAGAAGGAATGGTAATTGCTATCGAACCTATGATTAATGCCGGACGTGCTGGTGTAAAGTTTTGGGATGATGGATGGACAGTTTCAACTTCCGACGGTAAACCATCTGCTCATTATGAACATACAGTTGCTATAAGAAAGGGTAAGGCAGATATTTTAACTACCTTTGATTACGTTGAAAAAGTTTTAAAAGAAAAAATTAATAATTAAAAAAAATTGTTAATTTTGCATCCCGCTTCAAAAATAGACAATGAAGTAGAAATCAACAAAATATGGCTAAACAAGCCTCGATTGAACAAGACGGTGTAATAAAAGAAGCATTATCAAATGCTATGTTTCGTGTTGAATTAGAGAATGGACACGAAATAATTGCTCATATTTCTGGTAAAATGCGAATGCATTATATTAAAATTTTACCTGGAGACAGAGTGAAATTAGAAATGAGCCCTTATGATTTAACAAAAGGTAGGATTACTTACAGATATAAATAAAATAAGATGAAAGTTAGAGCATCTATTAAAAAGCGTAGCGTTGATTGTAAAATCATCCGCCGTAAAGGAAAACTTTACGTTATTAACAAGAAAAACCCTAAGTATAAACAACGTCAGGGATAAATGATGCTAAATTAAGGATGAATGTTTAACATTTATCTCTTTTAAAAAGCTACTTATATAGAAAAATATGGCAAGGATTGCAGGTATTGATTTACCAAGAAACAAAAGGGGCGAAATTGGCTTAACCTATATTTTCGGAATAGGAAGATCTACCGCTCAGAATATTTTAACTCAAGCAGGAATTGACTTTAATACTAAAGTTCAGGACTGGTCTGATGAACAGCTTACTGCTATTCGTGGAATCATTAATGATCAGATTAAGGTTGAAGGTTCTTTACGTTCTGAAGTTCAATTAAATATTAAACGTTTAATGGATATTGGTTCTTATCGTGGGACCCGTCACCGTAAAGGGTTGCCTTTAAGAGGACAACGTACTAAAAACAATTCACGTACCCGTAAAGGAAAACGCAAAACTGTTGCTAACAAGAAAAAAGTTACCAAGTAAGTAATAAATCATTGCTAACAGCTTTTTATTGTGAAATTATATAAGCTGTTAATCATCAAATAACCAAATGGCTAAAGCTAAAAAAGTTACCAAAAAGCGTATTGTTGTTGTTGAGCCTACCGGCCAGGCACATATCAATGCTACTTTTAACAACATTATTGTTACGCTAACTAACAATAACGGACAAGCAATTTCCTGGTCATCCGCAGGAAAAATGGGATTTAAAGGTTCTAAGAAAAATACCCCTTATGCTGCAGGACAGGCTGCTTCAGATTGTGCTAAAACAGCACATGATTTAGGCTTGCGTAAAGTAGAAGTGTTCGTTAAAGGACCTGGCGCTGGCCGTGAATCCGCTATCCGTACTTTACAAACAGCAGGTATCGAGGTAACTACTATTAAAGATATTACACCAATGCCTCACAATGGATGTCGTCCGTCCAAAAGAAGAAGAGTTTAATTAATCGGTTTTAAAGCTAAGATTCAGTAGGATTTTAATACTGATACTTTAAAAAAACAAAAATGGCAAGATACACCGGACCAAAGTCCAAAATTGCAAGAAGATTCAGAGAACCTA
This sequence comes from Mucilaginibacter arboris, assembly GCF_009754915.1. Classification (GTDB taxonomy): domain Bacteria; phylum Bacteroidota; class Bacteroidia; order Sphingobacteriales; family Sphingobacteriaceae; genus Mucilaginibacter_A; species Mucilaginibacter_A arboris. The sequence goes on from NZ_WPIK01000007.1 coordinate 22,392, forward strand.
TTTTTGGTCCTGACAAAGCATTAGAAAAAAAGAATTATCCTCCTGGCATGCATGGAACCTCTAAAAGAAGAGGTAAGCAATCTGAGTATGCAGTTCAGTTGATGGAAAAACAAAAAGTTAAATACACTTATGGTGTATTAGAACGCCAGTTTGAAAACTTGTTCCATACAGCATCTGCTAAACAAGGGATCACAGGCGAAACACTTTTAAAATTATTAGAAGCACGTTTAGATAACGCTGTTTTTCGTTTAGGCATCGCTCCAACCCGTTCTGCCGCACGTCAATTAGTTAGCCATAAACACATTACGGTTAACAATGAAGTTGTTAATATCCCTTCATACTCTTTAAGGGCAGGCGATGTTATAGCTGTTCGTGAAAAATCTAAATCTTTGGAAGCGATTACCAATACAGTTGCCGGAAGAAGGATCAACAAGTTTAGCTGGTTAGAATGGGACCCAAATAATCTTTCAGGTAAATTCCTGAACTACCCTAACCGTGATGAAATTCCTGAAAATATAAAGGAAAATTTGATCGTCGAGTTATACTCTAAATAATAATAGTATTAAAATGTATATAACCGGCAATCTGCCGGTTTTTACGTTTTCAATTTTAATCACATTAACATAACTAATAGTATATAATGGCCATATTAGCATTTCAAAAACCGGATAAGGTGATCATGCAAAAATCAAATGATTCTGACGGTACGTTTGAATTTCGTCCTTTAGAACCAGGTTTTGGCATCACTATCGGTAATGCTTTACGTCGTATTTTGCTTTCTTCATTAGAAGGTTATGCAATTACTTCTGTTCGTTTTTCTGGAGTTACCCATGAATTTTCTACGATGAAAGGAGTAGTTGAAGATGTTACCGAAATTATTCTGAACCTTAAACAAGTACGTTTCAAAAAAACCGGAGATTCTGGTGATGCTGAAAAGATCTTTGTTATTGTAAACGGTCAGGATAGCTTTAAAGCAGGAGATATCTCCAAGTTTTCTAATAACTTTACTGTTCTGAACCCTGAGCTGGTTATCTGTAACATGGATTCATCTGTAACACTGGAAATTGAATTTACAGTGGCCAAAGGAAGAGGCTATGTACCAAGCGAAGAAAATAAAAATGCGGATGCTGTAGTAGGCGTTATTGCAGTAGATTCTATTTTTACCCCAATCAAAAATGTAAAATACGTTATCGAAAATTACCGTGTTGAGCAGAAAACAGATTACGAGAAATTAGTTTTAGATATTGCAACAGACGGTTCTATCCATCCGGAAGATGCCTTAAAAGAAGCTGCAAAAATCCTGATCCAGCACTTTATGTTGTTCTCTGACGAGAACATGATGCTGGAAGCACAAACTAAAGAAGAAACTAAAGAAGTTGATGAAGAAATTTTGCACATGCGCAAAATTTTGAAAACAGAATTAGTCGACCTTGACCTTTCTGTAAGAGCTTTAAATTGTTTAAAAGCTGCTGACATTCGCACTTTAGCAGAATTAGTTTCTTATGATGTTGCTGATATGTTAAAATTCAGAAACTTTGGTAAGAAATCATTAACAGAAATTCAGGATTTGGTTAAATCAAAAGGTTTGTCTTTTGGTATGAACCTTTCCAAATACAAATTAGACGAAGAGTAAAACCGAAGCCTGAAAAGGAACGGATTAGATTAATCCATTGGCATAATTCCGAGAGCTGAAAATTTAAATTGCTCAACGGTATGCACGTGCAAAACAAATAAAACAATGAGACACGGAAGAAAAGTAAACCATTTAGGCCGCACAGACAGCCATCGCAAAGCGATGCTTGCAAACATGGCTTCTTCGCTTATTTTACACAAGCGCATTACTACAACATTAGCAAAAGCAAAAGCTTTGCGCATGTATGTTGAGCCTTTAATCACCAAATCTAAAAACGATACTACGCATTCCCGTCGTACTGTTTTTAGCTACTTAAAAGATAAAGAAACTTTAACTATCCTTTTTCGTGAGGTTGCTGAGAAAGTTGCAACACGCCCGGGAGGTTACACGCGTATTGTAAAATTAGAAAACCGTTTAGGTGATAATGCTGAAATGGCAATTATTGAACTGGTAGATTACAATACAGTTTATGTTAAAGGCGCTCCTGCTGCCGAGAAAAAATCAACCCGTCGCCGTGGTTCTGGCCGTGGTAACAAAGCCGATGGTAATGTTAACGCTGCTGAAGGTGGTATTGATTCTCCTGTAGACCAGGCTACACCTGCAACACCAATTCCTGATTCTGCATCAGCAGGCGAAGAATTGGCACCGGGTGAAGAATTGTAAATAAAATTGTCCTGATTATAGGATAGAAGAAGCTCTGGTTTTTATCAGGGCTTTTTTTATGTGGTAAAAGAAGCATGCTTCTTTTACCACATAAAAATTGAAGCAGGCAGGTAATAATTACATATCAGAATAAAATTTATGACAGGATGTCATTTAAAAATTCCTCTAATTAGTTAAGAAGAAAATAAAACCTGTCAGCTAACACTTAAAATCTATAATTATACTGCTTGGCACATAGCTTGTTCAATAAGATTTATAGTATTAAACAAGAATTTTAAGAAAACTCAATCATATTATGGCTAAAATTATTGGAATCGACTTAGGAACAACCAACTCCTGCGTGGCAGTAATGGAAGGTAACGAACCTGTTGTTATTGCAAACAGTGAAGGTAAACGTACAACTCCATCTGTTGTAGCGTTTGTGGATAATGGCGAACGCAAAGTAGGAGATCCTGCAAAACGTCAGGCTATCACCAATCCAACAAAAACTATATCTTCTATTAAACGATTCATGGGAAACCAGTTTAACGAGGTTACCAAAGAAATTGAACGCGTTCCATATAAAGTAGTTAAAGGCGATGGCAACACACCAAGAATTGCTATTGGCGACCGCAATTATACGCCGCAGGAAATTTCAGCAATGATCCTTCAAAAAATGAAGAAAACTGCTGAAGACTTTTTAGGAACTGAAGTAACAGAAGCAGTTATTACTGTTCCTGCATATTTTAACGATGCACAACGTCAGGCTACAAAAGAAGCTGGCGAAATTGCAGGTTTGAAAGTTCGCCGTATTATTAACGAACCAACTGCTGCTGCTTTGGCTTATGGCTTGGATAAAGCACATAAAGACATGAAAATCGTAGTTTTTGACTGCGGTGGTGGTACGCACGACGTTTCTGTGTTAGAATTAGGTGATGGTGTATTTGAAGTAAAATCAACCGATGGAGATACGCACTTAGGTGGTGATGACTTTGATCAGGTAATTATCGACTGGCTGGCAAATGAATTTAAAAGTGATGAAGCAATAGATCTTCGTAAAGATCCAATGGCTTTACAACGTTTAAAAGAAGCTGCTGAAAAAGCTAAAGTTGAATTATCAAGCACCACTCAAACTGAAATCAACTTACCTTATATTACCGCTGCTGACGGCATGCCTAAACATTTGGTAAAAACTTTAACCCGTGCAAAATTTGAGCAATTAGCTGATAGTTTGATTAAACGTACGATCGAGCCTTGCCGTACAGCGTTAAAAAATGCTGGTTACAGCACTTCTGATATTGACGAAATTATCCTGGTTGGTGGTTCAACCCGTATTCCTGCTATTCAGGATGCAGTTGAGAAATTCTTCGGAAAATCTCCTTCAAAAGGTGTTAACCCTGATGAAGTTGTTGCGATCGGTGCTGCAATTCAAGGTGGTGTTTTAACCGGCGAAGTTAAGGATGTATTGTTGTTAGACGTTACCCCGCTTTCTTTAGGTATCGAAACGATGGGTGGTGTAATGACGAAATTAATTGATGCAAACACAACTATTCCGTCTAAAAAATCAGAAACTTTCTCTACTGCTTCTGATAACCAGCCTTCTGTAGAAATCCATATTTTACAAGGTGAACGTCCGATGGCTGCCCAAAACCGTACAATTGGCCGTTTCCACTTAGATGGAATTCCTGCTGCACCTCGTGGTATCCCTCAGGTTGAGGTTACTTTTGATATTGATGCAAACGGTATTTTACATGTATCTGCAAAAGATAAAGCAACTGGCAAGGAACAAAAAATCCGTATCGAAGCATCTTCCGGTTTAACGGATGCTGACATCAAGAAGATGAAAGATGAAGCTGAAGCAAATGCAGAATCTGACAAACGCGCTAAAGAAGAAGTTGAAAAACTGAATGCTGCCGATGCGCTGATCTTCTCAACAGAAAAACAACTGAAAGAGTACGGCGATAAAATTTCTGCTGATAAAAAAGCTCCTATTGAAGCTGGTTTAGCTAAATTGAAAGAAGCTTATGCTGCTAAAAACATAGCTGATATGGACACTGCACAAACAGAGCTGCAAAACGCCTGGAACGTTGCATCTGAAGAAATGTATAAAGCTACACAAGATGCAGGTACACAAGGTGGCCCAACTGCTGATGGCGGTGCAAACCAGTCAACTGCAAATGAAGCTGCTGATTCTGTAACTGATGTTGATTTTGAAGAAGTAAAATAATCAGTTCAAGCTAAAATTATAATTTAAAAGGTGATTCCAATTTTGGAAGCACCTTTTTTTATGCGGTAAAAGAAGCATCAACATTTACAACTTCTTCAAAAAATCAATAAGCTTTGCCATTGCTTTTCCGCGATGACTAATATTATTTTTTTCCTGTAAAGACATTTCTGCAAAAGTAACCGGATAACCTTCAGGCTGAAAAATGGGATCATAACCAAATCCTAAATTACCAGAAACTTCTGTGTGGATAGTTCCGTGCACAATTCCTTCAAACCAATATTCCTGTCCTTTCCAAAGCAAAGAAATTACGGTTTTAAATTGTGCTTTTCGGTTGGTAACGCCTTCCATTTGGTCTAATACCCGCGCAATATTGGCTGCATGATTGCCGTGTTCTCCTGCGTATCGGGCAGAAAAAACGCCAGGTTCTCCATATAAAGCTTCAATTTCTAATCCGCTGTCATCGCCAAAACAATCTAAACCATATTTATTAAAAATATAATGTGTTTTGATAGAAGCATTTTCTCTAAAGGTAGTTCCGGTTTCTTCAATTTCATCATTACAATGAATATCTTTTAAGCGCAGTATTTTAAATTGATTACCTGCTGCATCTGCAACTTCTTCAATTTTGTGTGCGTTATTGGTTGCAAAAACAAGTTCTTTCATCACTATAAAAGTTTCATTGGTTCCCAGAATGCTTTCGTTTTTTCCTTGTCGCCCAACATATTATTAAAGCTGTAAGTGTACAAAATCTGGCAATTGTTAAAAGTACTAATCTGATTAAGTTCTGTTTCCGGCAAACCTATCGTTTCAGGTTTCAATCCAAAGCACACTAATTTTTGTGGCATAAAAGAAGCATTTAACTGATCGAAAGTAGCGTTTGGGTAAGCAGAAAAATCAACAATGGAAACATCGTCCAAACCCATTTGCTTGCGTAACAACGTGCTTTCTAAAGCTTTTAAATGATTTTCCTGCAAAGCTGTATCAGTTAAAATCAAAAAGTTTTTCAGGTTTTTTCCGGAAAAAGCAAATTCCGGAATAGGAATTATTTCTGCCTCGGTTACCGTTTCTATTGGAAAAGCCTCAGATGTTGTGTGCTTTTTTGCTAAAAAATCTTCACGAGTGAGATATAAGTCCTCATTCATCAAAATTCTAAGCGCAGTAGCATGTTTAGTTAACATAAAGTAATTTTGGTTAAAAATAGTTAAACTGTTTCTGGCTTCGTTATAATTTAAGGAATATTGCAGATAAGTTGTGGCTTATAAAGTTTTGTGCGGAGAGGTGGAATATTTTTACGAAATTTAACAAATTATACACTGGTAAAAACAGTGTTTGTATTAAAAAGAAGATAAGTTGATTATATGAGAAAGTTTACCATTTTGATCCTGTGTTTAACGATGAGTGTTTTTGCTGCTTCGGGTCAAAAAAAATCATTGGATAAAGTTGCTGCCGTAGTTGGCAACAGTATTATTTTAAATTCTGATATCGAGAGGGAATACGATAATTATTTAGTGCAGGGCAACCAGCCAAACCAGTCCGTTAAATGTCAGGTTTTACAGCAATTGTTAACCCAAAAGTTGTTAGCACAACAGGCAGTTATTGATAGTGTAATTGTGAAAGATGATGAGTTGGATAACGAAGTAGATAAACGGATGCGTTATTTTATACAACGTGCAGGCGGGCAAGATAAGTTAGAAGCTTTTTTGGGGAAATCCGTGATTCAATATAAAGATGAAATACGTCCGGATATCCGGGAGCAGTTAACTGCACAGCGGATGCAGCAAAAAATAACAGAGAAAATTAGTGTAACACCTCAGGATGTTAAGAATTATTTTAATGCTATTCCAAAAGATAGTTTGCCTTCTATTAATAAAGAGGTAGAAATAGCACAGATTGTTTTTGACCCGAAATTAACAAAAGAAGAGAAGCAAATTGCACGCGATAAAGCAGAAGGTTTACGCGAAAGGGTAAAAAAAGGGGAAGATTTTGCCACATTAGCTACACTTTATTCTCAGGATCCTGGTTCTGCACCTGCTGGCGGTGATCTTGGTTTTTTTGACAGAAGCACGATGGTTAAAGAATTTACGGCTATGGCTTTTAAATTAAAAGCAGGGGATATTTCACCAGTTTTTGAAACCGAACATGGTTTCCATTTTTTACAAGTGATAGAACGCCGTGGCGAGCAAGTGCATGTAAGGCATATCCTGATTATCCCGGAAATAACACAAGCCAGTTTAGACCGGGCGAAAATAAGGGCAGATAGTATTTACAATATTATTAAAACAATGAAGGTTGATTTTTCTTCGGCAGCTTCTTTTTATTCTGATGATAACGAAACCAAATATAATGGCGGAATGATGCTGAATGCTGAAAATGTAGAAAGCCGTTCAACTTATATCCCAACTGATAAATTGGATCCGCAAACTGCTTTAGTAGTTGATACCATGAAAGTTGGAAGCATTGCCAAACCTGCTTTGTTTACCTCTCAAAATAATAAAAGGAGTTATAAAATTTTGTATTTAAAATCTAAAACAGATGCACATAAAGCAAATTTAGCACAAGATTTTCCGAAGCTAAAAGAGGCAGCATCAGAAAGTAAGATTAGCAGAACTGTGAGCGAATGGTTTGAGAAACGCCGTAAAGAAACTTACATTAATATTGACCCAGAATACCAGACCTGCGATCAGCTAAAATCCTGGGTAGTTACCACAACAGCCGAGGTAAAATAAATTATGCAATACGCATCAGAAGTAGAAGCTGCAGATGCTTTATATGCATCATTTAGCAAGGTTAGGGCAGAAATTGGCAAGATCATTATCGGTCAGGACGAAGTGGTTAAAGCAGTTCTGATCGCTATTTTTAGTAACGGACATTGTTTGTTGGTTGGTGTACCTGGCCTGGCTAAAACTTTATTGGTGCAAACGGTAGCGCAAGTGCTTGACCTCAGCTTTAACCGTATCCAATTTACGCCAGACTTGATGCCTTCTGATATTATCGGTTCTGAAATTTTAGGTGAAGACCGGAATTTTAAATTTATTAAAGGCCCGGTTTTTTCTAACATTATTCTGGCTGACGAGATTAACCGTACGCCACCTAAAACACAAGCAGCTTTGCTGGAAGCTATGCAGGAAAAAGCGGTTACGGCAGCAGGGGTAACACACCAGTTAGATAAACCTTTTTTTGTATTGGCTACGCAAAACCCTATAGAACAGGAGGGAACTTACCCTTTGCCGGAAGCGCAGTTAGACCGGTTTATGTTTAATATTGCTTTAGGCTATCCTTCTTTTCAGGAGGAACTGAACATTGTTAAAAATACTACGGGTAATACAGTAAACAAGATCAACAAGCTGCTGAATGCAGAACAGATACGTTACTTTCAGCAGTTGGTTAGAAATATCCCCATAACAGATCACGTACTGGAATATGCTGTAAAACTTACTGCTAAAACGCGGCCAAATACAGCTTTGGCAACACCAAAAGTAAACCAGTTGTTAAGTTGGGGCGCAGGGCCAAGGGCATCGCAGTTTTTAGTTTTAGGAGCCAAATGCCATGCAGTAATCTCCGGAAAATATTCTCCTGATATAGAAGATGTGCAGGCTGTAGCTAAAGCTATTTTACGCCATCGTATTGTACGAAACTATAGGGCGGAGGCAGAAGGTTTATCTGCTGATCAGATTATTGAGCAGTTGTATTAAATAATAGGTATTATAATAAGAAAGGCCGCTCAATCAAAAAGCGGCCTTTCTTATTATGATGATGCTTCTTTTACCACCTATTTTTCAATAGGAGAAAAAATCTCTACTAACATATTCCATTTATAGGATTTATCAGGTTCCCAAATACGCACATAATTGTAATTATTGGTGATCTCGCCTTTTTTAATTTTAGCTTTACCGTAACTGTAAGCTAAATCCCCGCTGGTAGCACGGCCGGCGCCTGTATTTAAAGCTTCGATATTAATGGCTTGGTTACCAATAAACTGCAATATTTTATCCTGCCCAATAATGGGTTCAAAACCAGGGAAATAATACCTTCCGTCTAAAGTAATAAACTCTTTATAAGCAGAAAGCGAAGAAAGAGAAAGCGACGAATTAAATAATTTATCGGTAGTGATGATGATGTTACGGCCGTTAAAAGGATCTTTACTGTTGATACGTGGCGTAATAGTTGGTTCTTTAAAATCTACGATCTGATCTTCTTTTGGCTCCGGGTGCTGCATGTTTATGTTGAAGATGAGCTTCAATTTTCCGCCGGCATCTTTCCGCCATATAGAAAGATATTCGCCAAATTCCGAATCTTCTGTCCCATTATCTTTTATAGCATACGAGCCAGCGGTAAAAGCCAAGTCTCCATTGGCAGAAATACGAGCGATTTTAGGTATTGCTGTTAATTTGCCTGCAATTTTTGGGCTGCTAGCATAAAAGGTTTTGGCAGTAACAGGTTCTGGTTTAAACACAATAGCGTCTGCATCTACAACTGCCATTGTGCCCTCTTTAATGCCTTTTTGGGCAACTACCCTGTTAAAATCTTTTTCTGCATCTAATACTTCTTTTACCTGTGCAGTTTTTTGTGCGGAAGCAATTTGGTTAAAGCATAAAAAAGCTACAAAAGCAATTGATATTTTTTTCATATGTGATATAAAGAAATGTGCCGCAAGTTATTAATTTTTTTTGCTGCTACGGCTTGTTTAAATTGAAAGAAAGGTTAATGTTAACTAAGCATTTTAGTTTAAACTTATCTTAGATAGCTTTAGTATTCTGCTGATGCTGTTTTTAGCACATCTTTTTTATTGTCGGTTATCATGCAGAAAAATATTGCCTGATTAAATTTTTGTCCAGGTTGTGCCTTCTTTGCTGTCTTTTAACTGATAACCTATTTTTTGCATGCCTTGCCTTATTTTATCTGAAGTTGCATAATCCTGGTTTGTTTTTGCTTCACTACGTAAATTAATCACAAAATCCAATACTTTCGGCAATTCATCAGAAGCTGCAGATTCATCTTTTAAGCCTAAAACATCTATCACAAAATGTTGTAGCAGTTGCCGGAGCAGATCAAGATTTTTCCGGTCGATCTTCAATTTTTGATCATGAACAGAATTAACCAAGCGGCAAACTTCAAACAATTCTGCAATTAATACCGGACTGTTAAAATCATCGTTCATGGCTTCGTAGCATCTTTGCTGCAAAGGTCCTATTTCTATTTCTCCGTTTGCAGATGCTTGTAGTCCCGGTGCCAGTGCAAAAGCATTCATCATTCTTTTAAAGCCTTTTTCCGAAGCATCTAATGCGTCATTAGAAAAATCGAGCGTACTGCGGTAATGGGCCTGTAACATAAAAAAACGGACTGTCATCGGACTATAACCTTTATTTAACAAGGAATGATTGCCTGTAAAAAGCTCTTCAGGCAAAAAACTATTGCCTAACGATTTAGACATTTTTTGTCCGTTTACCGTAAGCATATTGGTATGGATCCAATAATTTGCAGGCATTTTTCCGCAAGCGGCTTCGTTTTGCGCAATTTCATTAGTATGGTGCGTAGGCGCTAAATCCATTCCGCCGCCATGAATATCAAATTGCTCACCCAGATACTTGTTGCTCATGGCAGAACATTCGAGATGCCAGCCTGGAAAACCAATACTCCAAGGCGAAGGCCACTTCATTAAATGTTCTGGTTTTGCTTTAATCCATAAAGCGAAATCAAGTTTACCGCGTTTCTCTTCCTGGCCTCCTAAATTGCGTGTATTGTTCAGCATGTCCTCCAGGTTCCGGTTGTTTAAAATGCCGTAATTATGGCTTTGGTTGTATTTTTCTACATCAAAATAAACAGAACCATTTACTTCATAAGCCAGCCCTTTTTCTAAAATGGTTTTTACCAGTTCAATCTGCTCAATAATATGTCCGGTTGCAGTTGGTTCAATACTTGGCGGTTTTACATTAAAAATTTGCATGATCTGGTGGAAATCTACCGTATATTTTTGTACAATTTCCATTGGTTCCAGTTGTGCCAGCTTTGCTTTTTTGGAGATTTTGTCTTCTCCTTCATCTGTATCGCCTTCTAAATGGCCGGCATCTGTAATATTACGGACGTAACGAACTTTATAACCTAAATGAGTAAGGTAACGGAAAATAAGATCGAAAGAAATAAAGGTGCGGCAATTGCCCAGGTGCACATCACTATAAACGGTTGGGCCACAAACATACATACCGGCAAATGGTGGGTTTATGGCTTTAAATTCTTCTTTTTTACGGGCTAAAGTATTGTAAATAAAAAGCTTTTGCTGCATCGGACAAATTTAAACAAAAAGACGGCTTTTGCTTACTTTAACAGCAAATCGGCACGAATTGCATAATGATCGGAAAGCTTTTTCTTAAACACTTTATAATTAATTACTTTAAATTTAGGGGCGGCCAGAATATAATCAATTTGGTAATTAGGAAAATCGCCATTATAAGTAGCGCCGAAACCATTTCCCTTTTCCTGAAAAGCATTTATTAAACCAGCGCTCATTTTATTAACGGCAAAAGAAGCGGGGGTATCATTAAAATCGCCGGCAATTACAAAAGGATAAGGTGATTTATTTGCATGGTCTTTTACTAAGTAAACCTGTTCGCTACGCTTTAAAAAAGCTTTTTTAAGTTTACTCATAATGCGTTTATAGGAGTTCATGCTGGATTCTTTTGCTTTAGCTACGCTATCGATAATCTGGTAATCCTGTGGCTGAAAATTGATGGATTGTAAGTGTACGGCATACACACGTATGATCTGGTTTGCTTTTTTTACATCGATAAAAATACACTGGTTGGTACTGTTTTTATCGGATAATTGTATGAACCCTTTATTTACAATCGGATATTTAGAAAAAGCAGCTACTCCGCTTCCTTCAAAATTGATATTATCAACAGCAAAAGTATCGAAGTAACTAGTGTGCAATACTTTTTCTAAAGAATCGATCATGGCAAATTTTCCTTTTTTGCGGGTGAAAAATTCAGGTATGCAAATTACATCAGGCTGTTCATCATTTATCAGCTGTAATATTTCTGTTCGTGTAGGCTTTGTATTATTTTCGCCTACACCCATAAAGCCGTGTACATTGTAGGTCATTAAACGCAAATAATCTGGAGAGGCTTTAAGTCCATCAGAAGAAGCGGTATTAATGTTAAAGCTTTTTACCAGAATACTCCAGCCTAACAAAATACTGATTAAGGGAATAAAAATGAGTTTGCTGAAACGGATAAACCAATATAAAACCAGTATGATGTTTGCGATGAGGAGCGGCGGATAAGCAAGCCCAAAAAAAGCAAGCTGCCAGAAAGTACGCGGATCAATTAAACTGGCCAGTAAACTAAGCAGAATAGAAATTGAAGCTAAAACGGTAAAAAACAAAACTACTTTATCCAGAAAAGGTAGCTTTTTAACTGGTTTATTCTTTGCTGGCATTAAACAGGGTTTCCTTTTCTTTTTTAGTTAAGCTGGCATAGCCCGATTGCGATATTTTGTCTAATATAGAATCTATTTCCTCTTCTTTTGATCGTACCGTACTGTTTTTAGCATAGTTTTTTGATACGATATGTAACGTTTTTGGTTTAGAAAACCGTTGAAAAGCCTGCCCCAACATGGAGCTGCCTTGTATATGTTTAATATAAAAGAAACCTGCAATAGCACCGCCGATGTGCGAAATTTCTCCGCCTGCGTTGGGGCCTGTGATGCTGATCAGATCGAATAGAACATAGAATAAAGCAATCCACTTTAATTTTACAGAACCTAAAAACAGCAGTTGTATGGTATAATCCGGAAGCAGCGTTGCTGTTGCCACAATAATTGCCATTACTGCAGCAGAAGCGCCAACGGTTGTAGAGCCAAATTTTGCCTCAGCAAAAAGCGGAAAAATATTATAGAACGAAACATACAAAAACGCGCCTGCCAAGCCGCCGATAATATAAAGGTCAACCAATTTTTTGCCGCCTAAATATTCCTGAAAAATGCTTCCAAGCCAGTAAAACCACAACATGTTAAACAGGATATGGAAAAAGCCATCATGCAAAAACATATAGGTAAGCGGTGTCCAGAAACGGATCAATAATTTTGGCAGATAGGAGGGGACTGCCAAAAAATCGTTTAGGGTAAGCGTAATGGCTGCGTTGCGGGTAGTTAGCATTTCGATTACACCCAGCAGGCTTAAAAATAAAAAAACCAATACGTTAATCCCGATCAGTAAATTTAACCTGTTTCCAGAACGAAAAACTTGTGTACGAATTTCTTCCCACATAAAAATTATCAGTTTAAATCAAATTCGTTTTAATAACGTTAGATTAATAAAAATCGTTTGTTCGGTGCATGCCCCAAACCTTTAAAAGTATATATCCAAATAAAGCGCCGCCCAAGTGAGCAAAATGAGCTACAGAATCTCCCTGGTGCTGACTTAAGCCCAAATATAATTCAACCACAATATAACCAATTACGGCATATTTTGCTTTTACAGGAATCGGGATCAGCATAATATACAAACTTGTTTCTGAATATAAAACACCAAAAGCAACCAAAATTCCAAACAATGCACCGGAAGCACCAACCATTGGGTCAGTATAAATAGCCCTTAGTTTTTGTCCGCTTTCCGAAGTAATATTATAACTTACATTGGGGTCAAAAATAAAACTTCCTAAAATGCCGTGTACTTCTATTGCCTGTACCAGCATTTGTAAAGCAAGTGCGCCTAAACCTGTTATAAAGTAATAATTTAAAAAACGCTTCGACCCCATATAATACTCAATTGCAGGGCCGAACATGTACAAGGCAAACATATTGAAAAAAATATGTGCCCATCCGCCATGCATAAACATGTAGGTAATGGGTTGCCAGACTCTAAAATAAGGAGAATTAAAATAAAATGCACCTAAATGATAAGCTAATTGGATACCGGAATTTTCAAAAACCAAAGTGGCTATAAAGAAAATAATATTGATTATCAGCAGGTTTTTTACAACAGGCGGAATATTGGCTAAAGGCGATTGTCCGAATAAATTCATGTTTTGGTAAGAAGCGGTACGATGCTTCTTTTATCGATCAAATTTTTGAAAAAGCTCTTCTAAAGTATAAGTAATAATTACAGGTTTGCCGCTAAGCGAAACATTTGGCATCTGGCAGGCAAACAACTGGTCGATCAACTGGTTCATTTCTTCCAAAGAAAAACGCGTTCCAGAATTTACGGCAGCATTTTTTGCCAGCGTTCTGGCCAGGTTATCGTGCTTGCTTAACTTTAAAGCCGACTGGTTGTTTTTAAAACCTTCCAGCAATTTTTCCAGCATTTCGTTTTCGCTTGCTTTGGTTAATTCTGCCGGGATACCTTCTACAACTACCGTATTTTTTCCAAACTCGCGGATGTCAAAACCAAGTGCACGAACATCGTTCAACAAACTTTGTAACAGTTCAAAATCTGAAGTGCTTAAGGTAATACTTTGCGGAAACAACGTTTGCTGGCTAACGCCGGTATGATTTTCCAATTGGATTAAAAAGCGTTCATATAAAATCCGTTCGTGTGCGGCCTGTTGGTCAATCAGCATAAAACCCGATTTTATTTGTGATAAAATAAAGCGGTTATGAATTTGAAATAATTGCCGTTCGCTCGATTTGCTTAGCTGCCGGTTATCTACCGAAATCTCTCTTTGCTGCGTATCAATTTCCTGCTGTTCTGCAATTTTACCTTGCGTTATGGCATATAAAGTATCCCAGTTTTGCACAAAATCAGGTTTTCGCCTTTCGACAGAATTTCTGATAAAAGATTTATCTGTTGCTGTTTTTACCTCGGCAGAAAAAGGGTTAAAATCAGGATTGAAGCTAATGGCCGGCGGAATAATCTGATCAAATGGTTTATGGCTGATCATCTGGTCGAAACCGGTTTCCTGGTTAAAATCCAACGAAGGCGTAATGTTATATTGTCCTAACGAGCGTTTTACCGCCGAACGGATAATGGCATAAATGGCTTTTTCGTCCTGATATTTAATTTCTGTTTTGGTTGGATGAACGTTGATGTCGATTTTACTTGGATCAATGCTGATAAAAAGGACGTAAAGCGGAAAACTATCGTCCTGCAATAATTCCTCAAAAGCGGAAGAAACGGCGTGGTTCAGGTAATTATCACGTATAAAACGGTTATTGACAAAAAAGAATTGTTCGCCCCGGGTTTTACGCGCAAACTCTGGTTTCCCTACAAATCCTTCCAGTTTAATAATGGAAGTATCTTCCTGCACCGGCACTAATTTCTGGTTGTAATTATTGCCGAACAAATGCACAATCCGTTGTTTTAAAGTAGCAGCAGGCAGATGAAAAACTTCCTGCCCATCATGGTGCATGGTGAAAAATACCTGCGGATAAGCCAAAGCAACCCGTTGAAACTCATCAATAATATGACGTGTTTCTATCGAGTTTCCTTTTAAAAAATTACGGCGTGCAGGCGTATTGTAAAACAAGTTTTTAATGCAGATAGAAGTTCCGGCGGCAGTAGCGCAAGGTTCCTGACTGGTGATGACAGAACCTTCAATACAAATTTGTGTGCCCAGTTCATCTTCCTGCCTGCGTGTTTTCAGTTCAACTTGTGCAATTGCTGCAATAGAAGCCATCGCTTCTCCGCGAAAACCCATGGTCCTTATCGCAAACAAATCCTCGGCTTTCCTTATTTTTGAAGTTGCGTGTCTTTCAAAACACATCCTCGCATCGGTAAAACTCATGCCGCAGCCATTATCAATTACCTGGATCAGCGCTTTGCCAGCTTCTTTTATAATCAGTTGGATTTTATCGGCACCAGAATCAATGGCGTTTTCAAGCAGTTCTTTTACTGCCGATGCCGGGCGTTGTACCACTTCACCTGCAGCAATTTGATTGGCAACAGCATCAGGTAAAAGGTAGATAATATCAGACATTAATCTTTCTCAATTCTATTTCGATGCTAAATTAAAAAAATGATCGCATAACTTCGCAGGTTTGACGGGCAGATGTAGCTTTGGCAAATTTTAATTAGGCTGGAATGACAAATATTTTTACTAATTCTGATGAAACAAATTCTTTCTGCTACACTTAAGAAAGGTCAATGAATAAATTGAACATGAATAAACTATCGTTAGTAAAAAACAAATTTATAGTGGTAAAAGAAGCATGTTGCCTCATGCTTCTTTTACTGGCAATTTCTTGTCAGCAAAAAAAAGAATACAATGCAGATTTGCTGGTTAAAAACGCGCGTGTTTATACGGTAGATAACCGCTTTACCGTTGCAGAAGCTTTTGTGGTGAGGGACGGAAAAATTTTAGCGGTTGGCAAAACTTCTGATCTGGAGAAAAAATACCAGCCAAAAGAAGTAGTTGATGCCGCAGGAAAAGCAGTTTTCCCGGGTTTTATTGATTCTCATGCACACTTTTACGAATATGGAATGAGTTTACAAGCCGTTAACTTAAAAGATATTAGCAGTTGGCAGGAGATTGTAGATTCTGTAAAACATTACGCAGAAAATAATACGGATGGCTGGATCATTGGCAACGGCTGGGACCAAAACCGCTGGAAAAACAAACAGTTTCCGAACAAACAGCAGTTAGATGCTTTGTTTCCGGTTCGGCCGGTTTTGCTGACACGTGTTGACGGACATGCAGCAATTGCTAACCAGGCAGCTTTAAATATTGCCGGAATCAAACCAAACCAAAAAATTGCAGGCGGAGAAATTGAAACGCTAAATGGTAAATTAACCGGAATTTTGGTTGATAACGCCGTAAGTTTAGTAACACATAAAATTCCGGTTTTAACAGACGATCAAACCAATAATGCTTTTTTACAGGCGCAGCATAATTGTTTTGCCGTTGGTTTAACTACCGTTGCAGATTGCGGGCTGGATTACAGCTTGGTGAACACCATTCGCCAGTTGCAAAACCGTGGCGATTTAAAAATGCGCCTGTTTGTTATGCTTTCGGATAACCAGCAAAACCTGGACCTTTTATTTCGAAACGGAGCTATCAAAACACCTCGTTTAAATGTAAGCTCTGTTAAGGTTTATGCCGATGGCGCTTTAGGTTCGAGAGGTGCGTGTTTGTTAAAACCTTATGCCGATCAACCAAAATGGAATGGCTTTTTACGAAGCCCGAAGCAACATTTTCAGGATATAGCAAATTTATTAGCCGCAAAAGGTTTCCAGATGTGCACACATGCAATTGGCGATTCAGCAAACAGGGTGATGCTTAAAATTTATGCAAGTGTTTTAAAAGGGAAGAATGATCGCCGCTGGCGGATAGAACATGCCCAGATTATTGATCCGGCAGATTTTAAATACTTCGGAGAAAATAATATTATTCCATCTGTACAACCTACACACGCTACTTCTGATATGAACTGGGCTATACAGCGCTTAGGAAAAACACGCATAAAAACAGCTTATGCTTATCAGCAATTATTGCAGCAAAATGGCTGGCTGCCTTTGGGAACAGATTTTCCGGTAGAAAATGTTAGTCCGTTATATACATTTTATGCAGCAGTTGAACGAAAAGACCTGAAAGGGTTGCCCGAAGGTGGTTTCCAGAAAGAAAATGCGTTAACGCGTGAACAGGCAATCAGGGGAATGACGATCTGGGGCGCAAAAGCAAATTTTCAGGAAAACGAAAAAGGAAGCATTGAGCCTGGAAAATTTGCTGATTTTGTTATTCTCGATCAGGATTTAATGCGTATAAAAGGCAGCGAACTGCCAAAAGTGAAAGTGTTAAAAACTTATATCAACGGAGAAAATGTATATCAAAAGCGTTAACCGCAGTTGTATTGCCGCATTATTATGGCTTGTTGTAATTTTAAATTCTGCCTGTGCACAAGTTCCAGGTCCGCATCAACAAAACCAAGGTTTTTTAGCTGCTAAAAGAAGCATCGAAAGTTCTACAGTTTTGCTAAATAACCAGGACCAGTTGGTTCCGGTAAAAAACCTCGATCAGCAAAAAATTGCCAGTGTTCGTTTCGGTTTTGAAAACGCCTCGGTTTTTGATAGCCTTCTTAATAAATACACAAAAATCCAATCTTTTAATGCCTCGGCTTATGCCGGAAGCAGAACTTTGGATGGATTATTATTCGACCTAAAATTTTATACAACCGTAATTGTTCAGTTGAATAAACAGGATTTAGAGAACCCGGCGCTGCTGCCCTTTTTATCGATGTTAGATCAGCATAAAAACTTAATTGTTGCTTGTTTCGGTGCATTGCAACTACGCCCGGAATTTGACCTGCTAAAAGGAGTACTCTTATGGTCGCCTGTTAATTCAGCAGTTGCAGCAAATTATGCAGCACAAATGATTTTTGGCGGCGCAGCAGCAACCCAAAAGTTAAGCGCTAGTATTTCTCCAAAATATCGAAACGGCGATGGTTCTGCTACAACGCAAACGCGTTTAGCTTATTCTGTTCCGGAGGAAGCCGGGATCAATGCTGATAATTTAAATCCGGCTATTGATAAAATTGTTGCAGAAGCGATTAACCAAAGGGCAACGCCGGGAGCCGTAGTTCTGGTAGCCAGAAACGGTAAAGTTATTTTTAACAAAGCTTATGGCAGCCACACTTACAACGATACTTTAAAAGATAAGATAACAGATATTTTTGATCTGGCATCGGTTACAAAAGTATCGGCTACCACCATGGATGTAATGCGGCTTTACGACCAGGGAAAGTTAAACCTCGATTCTACAGCCGGTTCTTACTTAGCTTCTGCCCGTAATACCAACAAAAATGATATTAAAATACGTGAGTTCTTAACGCATCAATCTGGTATGGTTCCGGATATTATCACTTGGGAAAAGTTAAAAGCCGTTGATCGTAGTACAGATTCATCTGCTGCGTTTCCTACCAAAGTGGCAGATCATTTTTATCTGAAAAAAGATTATTTTAAAGATGTAATCTGGCCAGATATGCTTAAATCTCCACTTAAAACAAGAGGAAAATATGTTTACAGCGATTTGAGCATGTATTTTATGAAAGAAATTGTAGAAACTATTTCTTCTACACCACTCAATGTTTATGTCCAGCAAAACTTTTATTCACCATTGGGTATGCAAACCGCAGGTTTTTTGCCGCTTAACCGCTTTCCGAAAGATCAGATTGTCCCAACAGAAAATGATTCTGGTTTCCGCCATCAATTGCTGATTGGTTATGTGCATGACCAGGGCGCAGGATTGCTTGGAGGTGTTTCTGGTCACGCTGGTTTGTTTGCCAGCGCCAATGATCTTGCTATTTTATATCAGATGATTTTAAACCGGGGAACTTATGGCGGCGTTCAATATTTAAAGCCGGAAACGGTTGATCTTTTTACTTCAAAACAATCTGATGTAAGTCGCCGTGGCTTAGGTTTTGACCGCTGGGATCCAAACCGTGCAACCCGCTATCCTTCTGTTCTGGCCTCAGATCAAACTTATGGACATACTGGTTATACCGGAACTTGTTTTTGGGTCGATCCGAAATATAACCTTGTTTATATCTTTCTTTCTAACCGCGTAAACCCAAAAGTTACAGACAAATTATCTGATTTGGGTATCCGCAGAAGAATACAGGATGCCGTTTATGAAGCGATAGAAAAAGGTATTTGAGTTAATCGGATTTACAAATCATTATTGACTTTCAATACTTTAACTTATATTTACTATAATAAAATCAATAATAATAAATATAAGTATTATGAAAGACAAAAGTAGAATTCCCGAAGGTTATCAACGCATTATCCCATATCTCATCATCCATAATGCGCTTGATTTTTTTAATTTCACTAAGAACGTTTTTGATGCGGAAGAAAAATACCGGCAAATGCGTGATGAAAAAGTTTTGATGCATGGCGAAGTAAACATTGGAGGAAATTATATCATGTTTGCTGACGCCACAGAAGGGCATCCGGCTCAAAATGCCGGTATGTTTATTTATGTCGATGATTGTGATGAAGTTTACAAAAAAGCATTGGTAAACGAAGCGTCATCCATTATGGAACCATCCGATCAAAGTTATGGCAGAAGTGCGGGTGTAAAAGATTCTTTCGGCAACACTTGGTGGATAACCACTGGTATTTAAAATTTTTAGAAACCGCACCTGGCTGATTGTATCCTTTAAAAGGCTTTGTAATGTTGATACAAGCCAAAGGGAAAGTATGTAAAATAACTAAAAGGCATGGTTTTTGTATTTTAAAGCAAAAAAGTAGGTTTGGTATGAAAAAAATTATTTTAATGTTATTAGTTGCTTTATTAGGTTTAACCACACAAGCCTTCTCGCAAAAAAACGTTGACACTGTAAAATTAAATAAGCAATATGCAGATGTAACTAAAGATATTGCAGATTTGCAGGTTAAACTACAGGAAGCGCAGAGCAAATTGCCAACCGAACAATCCAAAGCGCAGAATTTAAGCCAAGAGTCGCAACAAACTGCGCAACAGAGTAGCGAGCAAGCGCAGAAGGCAAGTTCTGGTGATTATGATCAAACACAAAAAGCCAGGAAAAAAGCTAAACGTGCAGCAGAAAAATCTTCTGATGCAAAAGATGCTAATAGCGATGTGAAAGATTTAAATAATAGGATTAAAGATTTAAATAAAGAAATTGCCAGGAAGCAGAAGCAACAACAAGAACTTCAAACCAAACTCGCTGCTGCAAATGCAACACCCACTACTGCTGCACAGCCATAATATTACATAATTTACAGGTTATGCAATTTATAAACTGATAGATTTGCATACAAATAAGTTTATGAAAATAGGTATTGTTTGTTATCCTACTTTCGGTGGCAGCGGCGTTGTTGCTACCGAATTAGGCAAAGCTTTGGCTGATATAGGCCATCAGGTACATTTTATTACATATAATCAGCCCGCCAGGCTGGATTTTTTTTCCGAAAACCTCTTTTATCATGAAGTTGCTGTATCTAAATATCCATTATTTGATTATGCACCTTATGAAATTGCATTAGCAAGTAAAATGGTTGATGTAGTACGTTTTGAAAACCTGGATTTGTTGCATGTACATTATGCTATTCCGCATGCTTCTGCAGCTTATATGGCTAAACAGATCTTAAAAACTTATGGTATCCATATCCCGTTTGTAACAACACTGCATGGAACAGATATTACTTTGGTTGGTAAAGACCGCACGTTTAAGCCTGTTGTTACTTTCTCTATCAACATGTCTGATGGTGTAACGGCTGTTTCCCATCATTTAAAAAAAGACACGCTCAGCTTTTTTGATATTGAAAACGAAATCCGGGTAATTCCAAATTTTATCGATTTAAAGCGTTTCAGTAAAAAAGCCAAAGATCATTTTAAAAGAGCTATTGCTCCTTTTAGCGAGAAAATATTGGTACATACTTCAAACTTTCGCAAAGTAAAACGGACGGAAGATGTGATTAAGCTGTTTGCAATCGTCAACAAAAAAATTC
Source organism: Mucilaginibacter arboris (assembly GCF_009754915.1). Lineage (GTDB taxonomy): Bacteria > Bacteroidota > Bacteroidia > Sphingobacteriales > Sphingobacteriaceae > Mucilaginibacter_A > Mucilaginibacter_A arboris. The sequence continues at coordinate 43,296 of NZ_WPIK01000007.1, forward strand.
CGTCTAAACTATTAATGGTTGGCGATGGCCCGGAACGTTCTATGTGCGAGCAATTATGCCGTGATTTAGGCGTATGCGAAAATGTACGTTTTTTAGGCAAACAGGAAGCTGTGGAAGAAATTCTGTCTGTGGCAGATCTTTTCCTGATGCCATCAGAATCAGAAAGTTTTGGCTTGGCTGCGCTGGAAGCAATGGCTTGTAAAGTACCTGTAATAAGTTCTAACACCGGCGGGATCCCGGAATTAAATGTTGACGGCGTAACCGGATTTTTAACAGCCGTTGGCGATGTAGAAACCATGGCAGAAAAAGCAGTTTATATTTTAGAAGATGAAGAACGGTTAAAACTATTTAAAGAAAACGCTTTGGCACGTGCCAAAGAATTTGATTTAAGTTTGATATTGCCTATTTACGAATCCTATTATCAGGAAGTAATTGAGCGTTCTAAAGTATCCGTTTAAATTTTATACCGGTAAAAGAAGCATGAGTTGTTTATGAAACTGTAAAATCATTTTTCTTTAGAATGCCTGATGCTTCTTTTACCGGATAAAAATTGGCACAGTTCCAGTTCAAAACTTAAAATTTACATTAAATACCTTTTTAACATTTTGTTATTCGCAATTTTACTTTAGTTTTGCAAAAAATAATTCTGAACAGGCGGAAGTGGCGTAATTGGTAGCCGCACCAGACTTAGGATCTGGCGCTTCACGGCGTGGGGGTTCGAGTCCCTTCTTCCGCACTTGGTTTCCTCCGTCATTTAACATCTGACGGAGGAATTTTTTTATCTTATAAAAACAGTTCAAAAAATGGATATTACACAGGAAAAAATAGATGATTTAAACTCTGTTTTAACCATCAAAATTAATCAGCAGGATTATCAGGCTAAAGTTGAAAAAGCCATAAAAGAGCAGGCAAAAAAAGCAAAGCTGCCAGGTTTTCGTCCCGGAATGGTCCCTCCGGCCCATATTAAAAAAATGTACGGTAAAAGTATTCTGGTTGATGAAATTAACCATTTGCTTTCCGATTCTTTAAATAACTATATTACCGAGAACAAACTGGAAGTTTTAGGTCAGCCGTTGCCAAAAACGGATGATGAAAAACAGTTTAACTGGGATTTTACAGAAGATTATGAGTTTAATTACGAACTGGGCTTAGCGCCTGATTTTACTTTAGATTTTTCTGCTGCAGATGTCATCCCGCAATATGTGATTAAAATTGATGACGAAACGCTGCAAGAACGTATTAAAAACATCCGTAAAAGCTATGGAAAGATGACAAACCCTGACGTATCGTCAGCAGAGGATGTTTTGTATTCCGAATTAGTGCAGCTTTCTCCCGATGGTTCTGTTTTTGAAGGTGGTATTACCAATACAACTTCAGTTCGTATCGATCAGGTTACGGATGAAGAAGTTAAAAGTTCTTTGATTGGCCTTAAAAAAGGCGATGTTGTTAATTTCGATATTAATAAAGCATTTAACAATGATGTAGCTAAAATTGCAGCATTATTAAAAATTGATGAAGAAACAGCATCCGATTTAAAATCGGATTTTAATTTAACGGTAAAAAATGTAAACCGTTTGGAAGAATCAGATTTAAATCAGGAGTTTTATGATAAAGTTTTCGGGCCGGATGTTGTACATAACGAAGAAGAGTTTACAGCGAAAATAAAAGAAGAGCAGGAAGCAATGATGGCACAAGATGCTGAACGAAAGCTTCAGGACGAATTGTATCAGTTTGTTCTTAGTAAAGTGAACTTCGAACTGCCGGATGAATTTTTAAAAAGATGGTTAAAAGCTACTAACGAAAAGTTAAGCGAGCAAGAACTTGAAGATGGCTACAACGATTTTGCTAAAAACCTGAAATGGACATTGGTTGAAAACAAAATTATTAAAGACAACAACATCGAAATTAAATATGAAGAAGTGTTTCAGGCAGCAAAACAACGGTTGGATGCACAATTCAGAATGTACAGCCCGCAAGCTTTAACTGAAGAGCAGTTAGGCCAATATACTGTACAGTTTTTACAGGACAAAGAAAATGCAAACCGGATTTTTGAAGAAGTAAAAGCATTAAGGGTTTTTGATTACCTTAAAACTGTTATTACTTTAGACAAAAAGGAAATTGAGAATAGCGAGTTTAAAAAACTGGAATAATTAGCTAACAATTGTTAAAGTTGATGGTTATCCGGTTCTATAAACAATGAATTGGATAACCATTGTTTTTTTATAGAGATATGCAAATAGATAAAAATGAATTCAGAAAATATGCCGTTAAGCACCATCGCATTAATGGTATTTATGTAGATAAATTTATAGCAGGTGTAGAAAATACGCAACTGCCAACGGGAATGACGCCCTATATTATTGAGGAACGCCAGTTAAATGTTGCCCAAATGGACGTGTTTTCACGTTTGATGATGGACCGTATCATCTTTTTAGGTGATGCGGTAATGGACCAGAATGCGAACATTATCCAGGCACAATTGCTTTTCCTGCAATCAACAGATGCTAAAAGGGATATTCAGATTTATATCAATTCTCCCGGAGGTTCTGTTTATGCAGGTTTAGGTATTTATGATACCATGCAGTTTATCTCTAACGATGTGGCTACCATTTGTACAGGCATGGCTGCTTCTATGGCTGCTGTATTGCTTTGTGCAGGTACCAAAGGCAAACGTGCTGTTTTACCACATTCAAGGGTAATGATCCATCAGCCATCTGGTGGAGCGCAAGGAGTGGCTTCGGATATGGAGATCAACCTGCGAGAAATGTTAAAGTTGAAAAAAGAATTATACGAAATCATATCCAAACACTCCGAACAATCGTATGACTGGGTAGAAAAATCATCAGACCGCGATTACTGGATGTCATCAGAAGAAGCCAAAGAATTTGGCATGGTTGATGAAATATTAAGAAGCAATAAAGCCGATAAATAGTTCAATAAAATTATGAGCAAAACCACTAAAGATATCAAATGTTCATTTTGTGGCGCCGGTAAACAGGATTCATTGATGCTGATTGCAGGTTTAGACGCTCATATATGTGATAAATGCGTTAACCAGGCTAATGATATTCTTGCTGAAGAATTAAAATTACGCAAGGTAAAATCGCCGCTGCAGTCATCGTCAACGATTTTAAAACCCGCAGAAATTAAAGCGCACCTCGATCAGTACGTAATCGGTCAGGATGATGCCAAGAAAGTTTTGTCTGTTGCTGTTTATAATCACTATAAACGTTTGAACCAGAAAATTGGGAAAGATGAGGTAGATATAGAGAAATCGAATATCATTTTGGTTGGCGAAACGGGGACAGGTAAAACGTTATTAGCCAAAACAATTGCAAAAGTGCTCAACGTGCCTTTCTGCATTTGTGATGCGACAGTTTTAACAGAAGCCGGTTATGTAGGAGAAGACGTAGAAAGTATATTAACACGGCTGCTACAGGCTGCGGATTACGATGTTACTTTAGCCGAACGAGGTATTGTTTACATTGATGAAGTAGATAAAATTGCACGTAAAAGTGATAATCCTTCAATTACACGTGATGTATCTGGCGAAGGTGTGCAACAAGCTTTGTTAAAAATCCTGGAAGGAACGATGGTAAACGTACCGCCGCAAGGTGGTCGTAAACATCCTGACCAAAAAATGATTACAGTAAACACTAGCAATATTTTGTTTATCTGTGGCGGTGCTTTTGATGGAATTGAGAAAAAAATAGCCAACAGGATGCGCACGCAAACGGTAGGTTATAAAATGAAGTCAGAAGATCAGGATATCGACCTTAAAAATCTGTACAAGTACATTTCTCCGCAGGATTTAAAAGCTTTCGGTTTAATTCCGGAGTTGATTGGCCGTTTACCGGTGTTAACATATCTTACACCACTGGATCGAAATGCCATGTTGATGATCCTGACAGAACCTAAAAATTCACTTATCAAACAATATAACAAGTTGTTTGAGTATGAGGATGTAAAACTGAACTTTGACAGGGAAGTGCTGGATTACGTGGTAGATAAAGCAATGGAATTTAAGCTTGGTGCAAGAGGGCTTCGGTCTATTTGCGAAGCCATTATGATCGATGCCATGTTTGAGATACCATCTAACCAGGAACACCACAAGCATCTGGATATTACGCTTGATTATGCCAGGGAAAAATTTGAGAAATCGGACCTCAAGAAACTAAAAGCAGCATAAATAAATTAAGCCCCGGCAAAAAAAGCCGGGGTTTTTTGTATATTTATTTTTCTGCATTAAAAGAAGCATTACTATGAATGAAGAAAAAGACATTAAAAAGGATTCGGAAATTGTTAAACAAGCACACAAGGTAAAAGAAGTTCAAAGCCCGGTTAAATCAGGCCTGAAAACAAAAGAAGCAATTGTTGCGAACTGGCTGCCCCGTTATACCGGCAGGCCGCTGGATGATTTTAAAGAGTATGTTATCCTCACTAATTTTTCTAAATATCTTCAGTTATTTTCAGAATGGCATAACGATGCACAGATTATGGGTTTGGATAAGCCCATGCAAAGTGTAACTGCTGATGGCATTACCATTATTAATTTTGGTATGGGAAGTGCATTGGCTGCAACCGTAATGGACCTGCTTAGTGCTATTCATCCAAAAGCGGTGATTTTTTTGGGAAAATGCGGTGGTTTAAAAAGAAAAAACAACGTTGGTGATCTGATCCTGCCAATTGCCGCTATCCGTGGCGAAGGTACATCTAACGATTATCTGCCCTCAGAAGTTCCTGCCCTGCCTGCGTTTGCTTTGCAGAAAGCTATTTCAACAACTATTCGCGAACATTCCCGTGATTACTGGACAGGAACAGTTTATACCACCAATCGGCGGGTTTGGGAACACGACAAAAAGTTTAAAAAGTATCTCAAAAGCCTCCGTTCTATGGCTGTAGATATGGAAACGGCTACCATTTTTATCACAGGCTTTGCCAATAAAATCCCAACCGGTGCTTTATTACTGGTTTCTGATCAACCAATGATCCCGGAAGGTGTAAAAACTGCCGAAAGTGATTCAAGCGTAACCGAAAAATTTGTTGAAACGCATTTACGTGTTGGTATTGATTCTTTAAAGCAGTTAATTAACCACGGCCTAACGGTTAAACACCTGCATTTTTAATCTGCAATTGTTTTTAATTGTTCAGTTATCATGCGGCAAGTATCCTAAATTTGTCTGCTGATTTTTAGTGCATAAAAGAAGCATCTCATCAGCAATAAACAGCCTTAACAGCGATAGAAAATGTGGTATAATAATATTCTCGAAACCATTGGTAATACGCCTTTAGTAAAGCTAAACGTTATTCCGAAAGATATTAAAGCAACCGTGCTGGCCAAGATAGAAACAACCAATCCGGGCAATTCTATTAAAGACCGTATGGCTTTAAAAATGATTGAAGATGCCGAAAAAAGCGGTAAACTAAAACCAGGCGGAACGATTATTGAAGGTACTTCGGGCAATACAGGGATGGGACTGGCCATTGCAGCAGTAATTAAAGGTTACAAATGTATTTTTACCACAACGGATAAACAATCAAAAGAAAAAGTAGATGCATTACGTGCTTTTGGTGCCGAAGTAATTGTTTGCCCTACCAATGTCGATCCTGAAGATCAGCGTTCTTACTACTCGGTTTCTACGCGTTTGGAGCGTGAAGTCCCTAATTCGTGGAAGCCGAACCAGTATGATAATCCTTCAAATACCCAAGCGAATTATGAGCAGACCGGGCCAGAAATCTGGGAACAAACAGAAGGAAAAATTACCCATCTGATTGTTGGCGCGGGTACTGGCGGTACAATTTCGGGTGCAGGAAAGTATCTCAAGGAAAAAAATCCTGCGATACAGGTTTTAGGGATTGATACTTATGGGTCCGTTTTTAAGAAATATAAGGAAACGGGTATTTTCGATAAAAATGAAATCTATCCTTATATTACAGAAGGTATTGGGGAAGACTTTTTACCGCAGAATGTAAACTTTGAGGTTATTGATTACTTTGAAAAAGTAAGCGATAAAGATGCCGCTTTAATGACCAGGGAAATTGCCCGTAAAGAAGGCATTTTTGCAGGAAATTCATCCGGTTCTGCTGTTGCAGGTTTAATGCAGATGAAAGATCGTTTTAAAGAAGGAGATGTTGTAGTAATCATTTTCCCGGACCATGGTTCGCGTTATGTAGGCAAAATGTATAACGAAGACTGGCTGCGCGAGCGTGGATTTTTAAAAGATGAGAAACTGACAGCAAGAACCATTATCAGTAAGGAATCTGATCAGGAAATTGTTACGATAGATGCTGAGGAAACGATTTTAAAAGCAATCAACATCATCAAATCATTAAATATTTCTCAGATTCCTGTTACACAACATGAGATGATTATAGGGAAAATTACAGAAAGCGATATCCTGGATGCTTTGCTCGAAAATCCTGCTTTAAAATCTCATCCCGTAAAAGATATTATCACATCACCTTTTCCGTTTGTTGATCTCAATACTTCTATCGATAAAATATCTTCCCTCATCAATAAAGAAAACACAGCCGTTTTGGTAGAAGATGAAAAAGGCCGGTTTAAAATAATCACTCAATACGATATTATCAATGCGATTTCGGCTTAACTTAATTTTATACCGGTAAAAGAAGCATTGCCCTTTTAAACTGTTAAAACACTAAGGCAATTATTTTTTTACCTGTTGTAAATCCAACTTTAAATTAATACCAGCCGAACCAAACAACAATTGCTGCGAACCCAATCCGCCTAAAGGATATTTTAAAAAAGGTTCAATTTGCAATTTGTTTTTACCTAAAGGATAAGCAAAGCCAACAGCAATATTCAGCGTTTTAGCAAAATTAAAATTGTTAAAGCTTTTGATGTTTTGCGTTGTAGAGGTGGAAGTGTTGTAATGATAATCGTAAGCTTCTTTTACAAAAGTATTGGAACTGAAACCGGCAGAAACAGCCATACTGTTTTTACCGGGTAAAAAAGTATAAGTTAAATTAACCGGTATGTCGAGTGCAACTAAACTGGCATTAATACTGCTTAAACTTGAATTTGTAACGGTAATGCTGGAAGAAGGCATGGTAGCGTAATTACTGGCAGCCAGTAAACTTCCATTTGGTATATTTTGGTTATAAGTCAGGTTGTTTTGCATCAGTCCTAAGCCTGTAGATATTTTAAAATTTTTCGCCAGGCGGAAATCTGTAGAAACACCTGCTCCTAAACCTAACTGATTATTGCTGCCGCTGGCGTAATTTAAATGCGGCCCTGCATACAATTCCAAACTAAATATCGAAGATTTTTTAACAGGATTTTTAACCGTTTCTGCCTTTGCTGCTTTATTTAGGACAGCAGGTTTTACAACCGGCGTATTTGTTTTTTTTGCAATAACTAACTGTTTCCTGCCGGAAGAATCTGCTGGAACAGGAACTTGAATTTTAGCTTGTTTAGCTGTACTGTCCGATACATTTTTTATACCGGTAAAAGAAGTATTGTTTTGATTGCTTACTTCCTGTTTGTTAACCGATAAGTCTGCCTGTTCTTTTTGGGCCAAAACTTGCTTCGGGATAAAACCTGGTACTGTTTTTACAGGTGTTTTTTCCGTATTTACAGTATCGGCAGCAATTCTTTGCTTTACGATTTTGTTAATGCCACGCAAATGGTTTTCTGTAAAACCCAATGCTGTTTTTACCGGTGTTTTTTGTGTGTTAGTTTCTGGAAGAATTTTACCTGATACAGCTTTTTTAGGAGAGAAATACTGATGAGGCAAAGCAGCAACCGAATTTTTTGCTTGTTGCTTTTTTACTTTTGAAACCTTGTTTTGAAGAATATCAGGCTGATACAACCAAAAAACAAAGGCAATAAAAATTAAAGCAGCAGCAGAACCAAACCACCGGAAAAAATATTTCCGGCGGTTTTTTTCTGGATATTTTTCACGCAGCAAGTTCCAGCCTTCTTCGGCTGTTCCGTCATCGTATTCCTCAAAAACCTGTTTGATCCGGTTTTTTAATTCCTCGTCAAAATTTTCATTTTCCATCATCCTTTTTCTTCTTGCTGAAGGATCATTTTTCGTAACCGTTCTTTTGCCCTGCCCAAATACACCCTGGACGAACTTGCTGCGATGTTTAACATCACGCCAATTTCTTCATGGTTATAGCCATCAACCTCGTATAAATTAAAAACCAGCCGGTTCAATTCCGGCAGCAATTGCATCATCGTTACAATATCGTTTGCGTTTAATTTGGATACTGCCAAAGCCGGCGTAGCTATAAAAGCTGCTTCGTCCAGGTCTGCTTCTGCCAAATTCCTGAGGTTTTTTCTGCGCCGGTCTATAGCTGTATTTACAATCACTTTACGAAGCCAGGGTTTAAACGGCAGTTTTTCGTCAACGCTTTTTATCGTATTAAATACTTTAATAAAAGCATCGTTCACCACTTCCAAAGCATCATCGCGGTTAGCTAAATAGCGCAAACCAATACCCATAGCGTAGCCATAAAACTGTTTATACAGTAATTCCTGGTGTTTTAAATCGCCATGTTTGCATTGCCGAACGAGTTCCTGTTCTGCAATGGCCGGATATTTTGGCATGTATTAATTGTGCATCCCTGCTGAAATTATATTTATTAATTCAAACAATTGCGATCAGGCTATTTCTATAATCTGTTTTGCAATTATAAATATTACGGTTGTGGTTGGAGAAACGCTACAGGAAGCAGGAAATAATTTTGGAGTAGCCTTTAAAGAATTTATTTTGATTGAGAGGTTGTTTAAACTTTTTGGTACCAATTAAAATTTGGTCCTCCGGCATGCCCAGGTTTGGTGCCGATGCTTCTTTTACCGGGTAAAATTGGTGTTTACATTTAATCCCTAAAGACCTATAAGGTTTTCAAAACCTTATAGGTCTTTAGCGAAGGGTCAACATTTTTAGGTGATAAAAGAAACATCGGCCTAAAAAAAAGAGGGCCAGAAAAAAAGTTTAAACAACTTCTGAATTAAGCTCAAGGTTATCAAAGGTATGTTTAGTACAATTCCTCACACTTTCACTAATCTTTTCAGCGCCATAATAGCACCCGTATGATATCCTTCATGGTAAGGCAAAAAGTTAATAGCATCATCAATAGTATCTATAGCAACGCCGTAACGCGTAACAAAAGGGGTATAAGTTTTAAAAAAGCCCTTTTTATAATCGCTTTCAAATTCATCTAAAGAGGAGAGGAGCAAAGTTTTAATCGTTCCTGCTTCAGCCTGATCAATAAAGCTGTCTGGTTTCGTGCCAGGCAAGTAAGGCGAAAAATACTTATCCTGCACAACAGGTTTCAAGCCGGAACGCTTGTAGCAAATGCTTTGTTGTGCAGCAGTTAAATGTGCCAGGTTCCAGATGATGTTGTTGTTGAAACCTTCTGGAATTTGGTTTAATTGTTCTATGGTTAAACCTTCAACCAGGTTTAGCAAAAAAGTTCTGGTTGCTTTTATTTTTTGGATCTGCAGGTGCATGGGTTTTGCTTTATGCTACTAACATGTTTTAAACCCATGCTGTTTTTATGACCTGTTTTTTTAGGTTGATGATTTATTGAAAGAAGATAAATCGCATTCTAAAGCTTCGCGGTCCCAGTTTCCGGTAATTGCTGCAGCTTCATAAGTAGTTTGTAAAAAGCGGAGTAACACACTTTCCGGGTCTGGCGCTGATCTTACAACTTCATAAGGCAAAAAGAATTCGCCCATTTCTTCACTATAAAAGGCTTCTGGCGGTCCTACTTTTTGTGTGCTAAAAGAAGCATTGGTTGGATAGCAATAAGCATAAAATACAGGTTGCGGAAAACTTTCGTTTCCCGGCCAAAAACCGCAACTGCTTACTTCGTGCGAATAAGCTTCCTGCATTACTTTAAGCGGTATATTTGGCGATCCTCCTGGGTGCAGCGGCGCTTTTCTGCCTGAAAAACGGGTAACGGCCAGATCAAAAGCGCCCCAAAATAAATGAACAGGGCTGCATTTCCCCACAAACCCTGTCCTGAATCTGGTAAAAACGTTATAGGTTTTTATTAAAGCCTGCCATAATTTGTTCATCTGCTCTTTGTTGTAAGCATGATGTATTTCATCCTCCTGAAAAGGAATTGCAGGTTCTACTTCGTTTGGCACAGCATAAATATTGATATGGATGCCAATCAGCTCTAACTTCTCTAATAATTCCTGATAAAAGTTAGCAACCGATCTCGGCTTCAAATCAAAACTTACACTTTCATTCCAACTGGAATTGATGATGAGTTTATGGTAGATAAAATCAAAATCAATCTGAAAAATTCCGCCCTCGTAAGGGATGCTGCCTGTGGTCAAGCCTTTTGCAGATACATACAAAGTAACATGCCAGGAATGGTTTATCCACGGCGTTTTGCTTAATCGTATTTTACCCACAATTTGTGTCCAAAGTTGTACGGTGGCAACGGTTTCCTTTAGCTCCTCAAATTTTAATTCGGGCCAGATCTGCTGTTCTTTCTTCATTTTTTATGGCTTTAACTATTAGCATATAAAGTTTTTGCGCTATGAATAGGGAAAGTATAGGCTATTGTAAATGTATTAGAAACTATCCGGAAAAAAAATTTAGTTTTCGTCCTTAGAAAACAGCTTTATTGCTGATGTAAATATCTTTGTGCGTTAAACTGTCTGGCAAAACTTCAACCGGGTTAATGCTTCCTTTACCATTAAAATAATTGGCATACAGTCCTTCTTTTTCTATTATAAAAACACTGTACTGTCCTGCTGGCAAAGCTACTTCAAACCAGCCTTTTGCATTACTGGTTGTTTTAGCAACCCATGCTGTTTTTATGGCAGAAAAAATGCCATTGCTATTTTTTACTTCGCTGATATTGGTTAATTTATAAATAACGATTTCGCGTATAACAGGTTGTCCGTTTGCTATTGCACGTCCTGGCCCGGGCATTTGGTTTCCCTGTTTCAGCAGTACGGTTCCGCAAATTCCCTGTTTTACTTTTTGGTTAGGTTTTAAGGTGAAGCAGGCCATCAGTAAAAATACAAATAGCGATAAAAGATTTCTCATAATATATAAGTAATGTCTGTATCTTAAACGCTTAAAGTTGGTATAAGTCTATTGGTTTATTGCTTTTATATTTTGTTTTGATATGATTAAAAATTCTACCCGAATATTACTGTTTTTTCTGTTGATGAAAGCAATTCCAGGCTTTAGTCAACTGGTTACAGAAGATAAAAGGCGAGAACTGGTTAGCTTTTCATCCCGCTTAAAAACCGATTTTGAAACCAACCGGGACAAAGCTTTTGCCTTAGCCAAACAAAAAGGATGGCCGGTTTTTCGCCAGGAAAAAAACGGGAAAACAACATCTTTACAAGGAACGGATGTTTTGGGCTTTCCCATCTACCTGCAAACCAGTAATAATATTGTTGCAGCAGCAACTACGCAAACAACAGCGCTTTACAGTGGCGGTCCGCTTGGTTTAACGCTTTCCGGCTCGAGTGCAAACATGGCTGGTAAACTGGGTATTTGGGACGGCGGAAAGATCTATCCCAATCACCAGGAATTTACAGGAAAAACAGTTACGATGCTGGATGGGTCGGCAACTATCAGCGACCATACCACTCATGTTGCCGGAACTTTAATAGCAAAAGGCGTTTATGCGCCTGCCCGAGGGATGGCATTTGGCGCAAGCGGACTAATTGCTTATGATTTTAACAATGATGCTTCCGAAATGGCTTCCAATGCTGCTTCGCTGTTGGTTTCCAATCATTCTTATGGCATTGTTACCGGTTGGAGTTATAATACAACTGTAACCCCGAACCGTTGGGAATGGTACGGTTTGCCCGGCGATAACGAGGATTATAAATTTGGTTATTACAGTGCTTATGCACAAAGCTTTGATAAGATTGCGTACAATGCGCCTTATTACCTGATTGCTGTTGCAGCAGGAAATAATCGTGGGGAAACCGGCCCTGCTGTTGGCGAAACGTATTATGGTTACCAAAGCCGTACCGATCAAACCATTGTAAACAAAGGTGCCAGGCCAGCCAACATCAGCAGTAATGATGGTTATGATATTATGCAGTCGCCGGCATTGGCAAAAAATGTACTGGCTGTTGGTGCCGTTAACCCGCTGCCTTATGGCCCAGCGGTTTCTTCGGATGTTGCTATTGCCAGTTTTAGCAGTTGGGGCCCAACGGATGACGGCCGCATTAAACCGGATATTTGTGGTGATGGTGTTAATGTAATTTCTACCGGAATTGATGCCCCGGATGCTTATGTAGCCATGTCTGGTACCTCTATGGCTACGCCTAACGTTAGCGGATCTGTTTTTTTATTGCAGGAATATTATTCGCAAAAAAACAGTGGTAATTTTATGCGTGCCGCTACCTTAAAAGGCTTGGTTTGCCATACTGCTTTTGATGCTGGAAATATTGGCCCGGATTATATTTACGGCTGGGGCTTGCTAAATACAGCTAAGGCAGCACAGGCTATTACAGATAAAGGTGTAAAAAGCATGATCAACGAGAATAGCCTTTCACAAGGGCAAACTCAAACTTTTAACGTTGTTGCTTCTGGTAACGGGCCGCTTGTTGCTACTATTTCATGGACTGACCCGGCAGGAACACCAGGCCCTGTTGGCGTGGTGGACGATCCAACCATAAAACTGGTTAATGATCTGGATGTAAGGGTAACCCAGGGAACAACTGTTTTTAAACCCTGGATACTCGATCCGGCAAATCCGGCAACTGCTGCCACCACCGGTGATAACATCCGCGATAATTTGGAGCAGGTTTATATTGCCAATGCCGTTCCCGGTAAAAGTTATACCATTACGGTGGGCCATAAAGGTACATTAACTTCCGGGCCGCAAGCTTATTCGCTTATTGTAACCGGTATAGGTGGTACTGCTTATTGTGCTTCGGCAGCAACTTCCACTGCCGATTCTAAAATTAACCAGGTTCAGTTATCAAATATTAATTATACGGCTGCTACAGGTTGTACCTCTTATACTGATAATACCAATTTAACCGCTACATTAGAGCAGGGCGCAACTTACCCGTTTTCGGTAAATTTAGGTACCTGTGGTGGAAATTTTAATAAGATTGCCAAAGTTTTTATTGACTGGAATGGCGATGGAGATTTTGATGATGCCGGAGAACTGGTAGCTACATCTCCCGTAATTAACGGTAATGCTTCTTTTACCGGTAATATTTTGGTGCCCTCAACTGTAACAACGGATACTTATAGTTTAATGCGGATTGTAGAAACTGAAACTACCGATCCTACTGCTGTAACTGCCTGCGGGATTTATGCCAAAGGCGAAACCCAGGATTACCGCGTTAACTTTGTTAAAAGCACTAAAGATGTGGGCGTGGCCAGTATTGTAAGCCCTGCTGCAACCGGTACTTGCAGTAGTTCGGCACAGCAAATTACTATCAGGCTTCATAATTACGGCAGCGCTGCTATCAGTAATGTTCCGTTAACGGTAACTGTAACCAATGCGGCAGGCGCAGTTACAACCATTAACGAAACTTACGCAGGTACAATTACGCCCGGTCAGGAGCAGGATTATACTCTAAATACAACGTTTAATGCTGCGGCTGGCAGCGTTTATCAAATTGCAGCAACAACCAATTTAACTGGCGATACCAAAAGCAGCAACAACCAATCAACCGGAACAATAACTATTAGCCCGGCACCAGTTCTAAGCAGCCTGCTGGCTATTAATTGTGCCAATACCAGTTCGTATTTGTTAAGTGGTGCTGGCGATGGCAATTTATTCTGGTATGTAAATGCAGCAGATGCGCTTCCTTTTGCCAGCGGCGCTTCCGTAAATACAACACAAGTACCGGTAAACAATACTTTTTATGCTGGTTTAAACGACCTGAATGCCAAAGTTGGCCCTGCAACCAAAAATGTATTTTCATCGGGGAGCTATAACCAGTTTGGTTCCGGAATGACCGTCAACACTACTATTCCGGTTATTTTGAAAAGTGCCCGCCTGTATATTGGTTATCCGGGAACAATTACTTTTACGGCAACCACTTCTACCGGGCAAACGGTTTCCAGTGTTACTTTAAATGTTACCGCTACACGCAGCAAGCCGCAAACCGGTGCAGCAACAGATGATGCATCGGATGTTGGACAGGTTTATCAGCTAAATTTACTGCTGCCTGCTGCCGGAACTTACCAGATCAACATTAGTTATGCAGATAATGCTACCATTTATCGTAATAATGGCGGTGTAACGGGTTATCCGTTTACCATTGGTAGCTTTTTCTCTATCACGGGTACCAATGCTTCTGCCACACCGCTTGCCTACTATTATTATTTTTACGATCTTACCGTTACCAGTGCAGGCTGTGCTTCTGCTGCACGCGTAGCTGTTCCGATTTCAAAACCTCTGATTACCCAAAACGGTGTTACTTTAAGTTCTAACTTTAGTAATGGCAACCAGTGGTATTTAAACAATGTGCTGATAGAAGGCGCAACCAGTCAAACCTATCAGCCTAAAGTTTCCGGCACTTACAGGGTTGATGTAAGCACTTCGGCTGGTTGTATTTCGCCTTCGGCAGATCTTAATTTTACTTTGCCAGCTACTGAAAGTCCGTTGACGGATATTAACCTGATTATTTATCCTGTTCCAACCAACGAAATATTGAATTTAAGCTTTGAGTTGTATGAAAAAGGCGATTTACAGGTTACAGTCTGGAATAGCATTGGGCAATTGATGTACCAGAAAACCAGTGCCATTACTGTTTTTGGCAAGTATAATTCTACCATCAATACCAGTAATATGGCCGATGGCAATTATATTTTGCAGATTAAAACCGGATCGAAAAGTTATAGCAGGAAGTTTGTGATTAATAAAAGCTAATTTTTAGGTGATAAAAGAAGCATAACGATGTTTAATGTGCTTCTTTTATCAGGTAAAAATTTACAACCCAAACAAGCATAAAAGATACCTGAAAGCATGAGCAAACAACTGGCTGCAACTATACCCGATGAAGTGGTGATGAGTAAGATCTACATGATTAGGAAAGAGAAAGTAATGTTGGATGAAGATCTGGCAGCACTATACGGAGTAGAAACACGACGGTTAAATGAACAGGTAAAACGGAACATTGATCGTTTTCCGGAAGATTTTATGTTTACGCTAACAGAGGAAGAGTTTGCAAATTTGAAGTCGCAAAATGCGACATCAAGTTGGGGCGGCCGAAGAAAGCTTCCTAATGCTTTTACCGCACATGGCGTACTTATGTTATCCAGCGTATTAAACAGTAAACAGGCCATCTAGGTTAACATTCAAATCATGCGGATTTATACTAAAATAAGAGAAATGTTAATTGCACATAAAGATGTATTTCTACGCGTTGAGCAGGTAGAAAAGCAACTGATGAAGCATGATGAAAAGATAGGACTACTCTTTACCTATCTGCGTAAATTTATTGAAAAGGAAGAAACACCAAGAACACCAATTGGTTACAGGGCAAAAAAAGAAGTGTAGTGGGAGAATGCTTCTTTTATCTGCTAAAATTAATCAGGATTGAAAAATCCGTAGCTCAAAAGACCGTGATTGCAAATTAAGGCTTTATCCTTATTCTTAGGATAGTGAAACTCATAAATGTGTTTTAATTAAGCAAGTAAGCCTCTTTTTATAGAGCAAAAGCAACCTCAATAGAACTTTTTATTTTTTGGGATAATAGGCAGGATGCAGTAAATTTATTTTTGTAATCTCCGCCTGGATTTTAAGCAGATCGAAGGGGATAAAAAATAATGTTTAGGTGATAAAAGAAGTACGTCCCTAAAAACGATGCTTCTTTTACCACCCTAAAATCTTACTTAAAAGCATATTTAATACCCAAACTTGGTGCCAGGCTAAAAATCGGCCCTCTGAATATTTCTATTCTCGGGTCTAAATCCACACTTACAGCTATAGGTGAACTTGGTATCAGATATTCTAAACCAATAACACCATCGGCACCCAATAAAGGAGAAGATGAATTGTAAACCCGCACATCACCATTATAAACCCGGTAAGTGCCGCTGCCAACGCCGCCAATGTGTGCGCCGGCACCGTAATAAAATTTAAGTTCAGCCACATTAAAAGCTGCTTGGTGTATCTCAAATAATCCCGTAACTACAGCGCCTTTTTCACGAAAGCCTAAAGTGCCTTCTAAAGCGATAGTCGGACTGGTAAAGTATTTAACGGAAACGCCACTTTCGTAGCTAAACCGAAGCCCGGCAGCAGTTTGGTAAGTTTGCGCATTTGCAGCTTTACCAAAGCAAATAATTGCGGATAAAAATAAAAGGTTAAAGAGTATTTTTTTCATGTAGAATAATTAATCGCGTTATGTCTTTAATAAGATGCAAAAATGAAAATTTTAATAACATCTATCAGCCCATCTGCCAAAATAATTAAAAGTTAAAAGCAGTATGACTAATTAAATTCTAAAGGTTATGCCGGAATTATAATATTTTAGCAAGGAATTAAGCAGCTATTACCATGAATAAATTACCAGTTAAAAGAAGCATGAGGTTATTTCTCATTATCAGCGGCTTTGTTTTTTTATCGGCTGGATGCGTAAATGGGCAATTGGGTAAAAACAACGGGCAGGAATACCGTAACGGCATGGTGGTTTGTGCTTATCCAGAAGCGGCCAAAGCAGGTTTAGAAATTTTAAAAAAAGGTGGAAACGCGGTTGATGCTGCCATAGCCGTACAATTTGCCCTTGCCGTAACGCATCCAACTGCTGGGAATATTGGCGGTGGTGGTTTTATGGTTTACCGTTCTGGAAAAGGGGAGGTTAATACTTTAGATTATCGCGAAAAAGCACCGGCAGCAGCAAGTGCTAATATGTACCAGGATTCGGCAGGGAATATTATCCCGGATAAAAGTTTGCATACGCATCAGGCTTCCGGCGTTCCCGGTTCTGTAGATGGTTTGGTAGAAGCACACCGAAAATACGGAAAATTAAAATGGGCCGACCTGGTTCAGCCAGCCATCAACCTTGCAAAAAGCGGCTTCCCAATTACCGAAAAATTAGCAGCAAACTTAAATTCCAATCAAACTACCTTCAAAAGGCTTAATCCGGGTAAAAATTATTATCAGAAAGAAGGCGGATGGAAAGCAGGAGATATAATGGTTCAGCAGGATTTGGCTGCTACTTTGGAACTGGTCCGGGATAAAGGCCGTGCCGGTTTTTACGAAGGAAAAGTTGCCGACGAACTGGTAGCTGAAATGCAAAGAGGAAGCGGACTAATTACCAAAACCGACCTTAAAAACTACCATTCCGTTTGGCGCAAAGCTATTACAGGCAATTATAAAGGTTATAAAATTATCACGATGCCGCCGCCATCCAGCGGCGGAATTGCTTTACTGCAACTGCTGCGTTCAGTAGAACCTTTTCCGTTAAAGCGGTGGGGTTTTAACCAGGATTCTACGGTCCAGGTGATGGTAGAAGCAGAGCGCCGTGTTTATGCTGATCGTTCTAAATATCTGGGCGACCCGGATTTTTATAAAGTTCCTGCTGATAGTTTGCTTCAACCTAAATACACGGATTCAAGGATGAAAGATTTTAACTGGGCACAAGCTACGCCAAGCAGTTCTATTCAGCCTGGTTCTTTTGTTGGATACGAAAGCGACCAGACCACACATTTATCCATTGTAGATAAAGAGGGAAATGCGGTTTCCATCACCACTACTTTAAACGGTGCTTTCGGCTCTGGAATAGTAGTAAAAGGTGCTGGTTTTTTATTGAATAACGAAATGGACGATTTCAGTTCTAAACCTGGCGTACCAAATATGTTTGGTTTAGTAGGCGGGAAAGCCAATTCGATACAACCGGGTAAGCGCATGTTATCTTCCATGACACCGGCAATTTTAGAAAAAGACGGCAAACTGTTTATGGTAGTTGGCACACCGGGTGGTTCTACCATCATTACTTCTGTTTTTCAGACGATTTTGAATGTGGTCGAGTTTGATCAAAGTATGCAACAGGCAGTAACATCCAAACGTTTTCATCATCAATGGATGCCGGATGATGTTGAAGTTGAGCAAGAAGCATTGGATAGGGCAACTACCCAAAAACTGGAGAAAAAAGGTTACAAAATTGTACCGCATGGCCCAATTGGCCGGGTTGATGCAATCTTAAAAACAAAATGGGGTTATTATGAAGGAGGTGCCGATCCACGCGGGGACGATACCAAGCTGGGCTGGTAAATTACGATCGATGTTTTTTAGGTGCTAAAAGAAGCATTCGACCAGCCTGATTTTGTTAAAATATGTTAAGGTGCTGATTTTGCAGATTAAAACAATAAATTTGCGTTTTATCAATTTAGCATGAAAGGGTTGTTTTTTGTTTTCGCATTGCTGCTTGCCTTATCGGCATGCAAAAAAGCGGAAACAGATAATTCTGCTTATTTAGCACAAATTGGGATTGATAGCAACAAGATCCGGGCTTATTTAATCGCTAACAACATCCCTATAAAAAAAGTAGGCGATACTATTGGTGTTTATTATCAGATTATTAACCCGGGGGATGTTGCCAGTCTTTACACACAATCAACTTTGATTACGGTTGGATATTCGGCAAAAATATTAGGTGCCAAAGATACTTTAAGCCAAACCAACGCTTACCATCCGTCTTTTACTTTAGGCAGTGTGATAAGAGGTTGGCAGGTTGGTATCCCGTTGATAAAAAAAAATGGGAGGATACGGCTTTTCGTGCCATCGCGTTATGCTTATGGTCCGTATGACCAGACAACAAATTTGAAAATACCGGGCAATTCGTGCCTCGATTTTGATATTACTTTATATAACGTTACCAATTAAAATTAAATAATTTATAATGAAGCAATTTGCTTTCGCCTTTTTATCTGTACTTGTTTTAGCCATGTTTTCCTGCAAAAAGGATTATGAAAACATTGTATCTTTCGATACCCAATCTATCCAAAACTATATTTCTGCCAATAACCTTACCATGAGCCAGGGCGACAGCGGAATTTATTATCAAATAATTAAACCTGGCACAACAGGAAATTCACTTACTGATACCGACCAGATTTTTTATGCTTTTACTGTAAAAACGCTTGATGGAAAGTTCGTTTCTACCGATACAGTTTTAAACCGCGTCAGTAACTACGTTGGCGTAACCAGTACAACTTTACCCTACGGTTTGCAGTTTGGCATTAAAAAGTATTTACAGAAACGTAATGGCGTGATCCGCTTAATAATTCCTTCTAAACAGGCTTATGGTGTAAATGGATACAAAAGTTCTGATGCGGTAATTAATATCCCGGGAAATGAATCACTGGATTATACGGTTTACCTTTATAATGTTAAAAACCAGTTGGCCTATGATACCATCCAGATCAGGAATTATATCAAAAAAAATAACCTCACCGGTTTTGCAAAAAGCCCTTCAGGCTTATATTATAAAATTGTTGATCCGGGCTCTGGTGTAGATGCCGTTTACAGCACTTCTACCGTAACCATAACTTATACCAAACGCTTGCTCTTAAGCGGCACTGTAATAGAATCTAAGAGTTTAGATGCCGCAGCCCTTTCAACTTATATTTCAGGTTGGCAGGAGGGTTTACAATATTTAAATTCTGGTGGAAAAATACGGTTGTTGATTCCTTCTGGATTAGCTTACGGTTCTGCAGCAGCATCAACAACGCCTGACACGCGTAATTACAATGTTCCTCCTAATTCTATTATGGATTTTGATGTAAACGTAACCGCTGTTACCAACTAAATTTTTATGCCATAAAAGAAGCATCAGGAAACTACTAATTGTTAAGCGCTTTTTTAAAAGCTGCCAGGCATCGTTCCCTTGCTTTTTGATGATCTACAATTGGTGCCGGATATTTAAACGGGTCCAGATATTCGGGCACCCATTTTTTAATGTATTCAAATTTCGGGTCGAACCTTTTGGTTTGTGCAGCCGGACTAAATATCCTGAAAAAAGGGGCTGCATCCGTACCAGAACCTGCGGCCCATTGCCAACCGCCCACATTGCTGCTCATATCGTAATCCAGTAGTTTACGGGCGAAGTAATGCTCGCCCCAGCGCCAATCGATCAGTAAATGTTTGGATAAAAAGCTCGCTGTTACCATTCGTAAACGGTTATGCATCCAGCCAATAGTATTTAATTGCCGCATTCCGGCATCTACCAACGGATAACCGGTTTTCCCTTTACACCAGGCTTCAAATTCCTGCTCGTTGTTTCGCCATTCAATCTTATCAAAATCCGATTTGTAAGAATGATCGATTGTTTGAGGAAAATGCCACAAGATCATTGCATAAAAATCCCGCCAGATTAACTCATTTAACCAGGTTTTTTCTTCGGATTGATTTGCTGCCGTTGCCAGTTCGCGGATACTTAACGTACCAAAACGCAAATGATGGCTGATGCGGGAAGTGCCTTGCAAAGCAGGAAAATCACGCGTTTTAGCATAATCTGCAATAACTGTTCTGTATTCTTTACCAGGAATTGGCAAAGTGCTAGTTTCAAAACCGATGGCTTGTAATGAAGGAAAATCCAGCTTAATTTTTAACAGGTTTTGTAAGTATTTTTCTACCGGATAAGCTTTCAGATAAAAATCATTCAGCTTCTCCTTCCATTTCCGCGAATAAGGCGTAAAAACAGTATAAGGCGTGCCGTCTGCTTTCATAATTTCATCACGGTCAAAAATAACCTGATCTTTATAGGTACAGAATTTGCTTCCTTTACCGGCTAAAAGTTGGCTGATTTCCTGGTCGCGCTGCCTGGCGTAAGGCTCATAATCTTGGTTGGTAAAAACAGTATCAACGTTGTACTCCTCTAAAATTTCAACCCATGCTTCTTTTGGCGAAGTATTTTTAATGAGGACAGAACTTTCCAAATCCTTCAGCTTCTGGTCCAGCTCAATTAAGGATTGATAAATAAAAGTAACGCGTGCATCGTCTTTGTCTTCCAGTTTATCCAGGATTATGGTATCAAAAATAAACAAAGGCAAAACAGGTTTACCGCTTTTTAAGGCATGATATAAGGCGGCATTATCATTCAGCCTTAAATCTCTTCTCAACCAAAAAATATTGATGCTTTGTTTATCGGGCATAAATTTCTTTTAATGCTTCTTTTATCGTAGGAAATTTGAATGCAAAACCAGCTTGTTCTGTTTTTGCTGCCGAAACTTTTGTGCTGCCCAAAACAACTGTGCCCATCTCTCCAAAAAACAATTTTAACGCAAAAGCGGGTACTTTTGGCAGCCATAAAGGCCGGTGTAATTGTATAGCAGCAGTAATGGTAAGTTTTGCGTTGGTTACCGGATTAGGGGCAACCATATTGTAAACGCCAGCTAAAGGATTTTCGATACCAAAAAGATAAAGATCGATGGTGTCTTGTAAATGGATCCATGGAACCCATTGTTTGCCAGAACCAAGCATTGCACCAAAACCAAGCTTAACAGGCAAAGCCAATTGTTTTAACGCGCCGCCTTCATCGGTTAAAACTACGCCGGTCCTGAATTTTAAAATTTCAAGCCCTAAAGTTTCGCCTTCATCCACAGCTTGTTCCCAATCTATACAACATTTTCCTAAAAAATCTCCTGCGGGAGAAGATTCTTCTGTCATTAGTTCATCGCCACGGTCACTGTAATAACCTGTTGCCGAAGCAGAAACAACTTTTCTTACTTGGTGCGGATGTTGTTTTAACAGCGTATAAATTAAGCGGATGGATTGGGTACGGCTGTTGATGATTTCTTGTTTCCGCTCGTCCGTCCAGCGTTCATCAGCAACTCCTGCACCTGCTAAATGGACAATTATATCAACATTATTGATGCAGTTTTCATCAATCGTGCCTTTTTGTATATCCCATAAATAGGTTTTTACCTTCGGGATATGGTTTTCTTTCCGGCTTAAATGGCTAACGGTGTAACCTTTATCCAGCAAAAGAGCCGTAAGGTGTTTGCCAACCAAACCGCTGCCGCCTGTAATTAATATGTGCCTGTCCATCAACCTTAAACAACTTTTTTAAAAGTATTAAGTTTGATGATAAGCATGATTTGAGCAGCTTTGCAATTACAATACTGTTTTTATGGATAGAAAATACGAGAAGCATTTATTTATTTGTACCAACCAGCGGCCGGAAGGTGCACGGGTAAGCTGCGGCGAAGCGCATGGTTTGGCTTTGGTTGCTGCTTTTAAGAAAGCTATTTTACATAATGGCTTAACTACCGAAATAAGGACGCAGAGAACGGGTTGTATGGAAACCTGCGAGATGGGCCCATCAGTAGTGGTTTACCCGGAAGGCATCTTTTACGGGCATGTGCAACTATCAGACGTAGATGAAATTGTTTCTGAACACCTTATTAATAACCGGGTGGTAGAACGGTTAAAGCTCACTTTTTAGGCTGATACTTCTTTTATCAGGCAAAAAACCGACTGTTAACTTGCAATGTAAGTTTCTAATTGTTGTATCGTTTGTTTCTGGTCTTCAATAACAAACTTTACAACATCGCCGATGGAGATCATCCCGATCACATATTTATTTTCCAGTACAGGTAAATGCCTGATCTTTTTATCAGTCATCATTTCCATGCAATAATCGATGGTATGGTTTGGAGAAAGTGTAAGTAAATCTGCGGTCATAATCTCACCAATCATCGTTTCTTTAGAAGATTTACCTTGCAAAATAAGCTTGCGGGCATAATCACGTTCGGTAAAAATACCAAGCAGTTCTTCCTTTTCCATTACCAGCAAAGCACTGATGTTTTTTTCCATCATTACCTGTAAGGCATCAAATACTGAAGTTGCTGCGGTTACCGAATAAACGTGGCGGCCTTTTTTTTCGAGGATCAAACTGATTTTTTTCATGGCGGTACGGGTTTGGCGTTTGGAAACTAAAGATAATAATTTCAATAAACGGAATTGGTGCTTTTGTAACAAATTATTTAACATGTTTAAAAAAAGTTGTCCATAAAATTATTATGGAACAACAATGCTTCTTTTAGCGCATAAAAAAAGGACTGATTGTTAAACCAGCCCTTTTTAGATCTTTAATGAAACAGAGAGTTACATTTTGCTTGTAGTATCTCTTTTCATTTTCATTTTTTTGCCTTTTTTCATTTTGCCCATTTTACCATTTTTCATGGTATCTTGGCTCATTTTGGCAGGAGTACTTTTTACCGGAGCGGCGTTTACAGTTAAACAAGTAGCAACCATTATTGCACCTGCCATCATCATTGATTTAAGAGCTGACATTTTCATAGTTTTGATTTTTTAGTTTTAGTTTACTATAAAACTAAAACATTTATTTAAAATTGTTATGCACCTTAAAAAAATATTTTTAACTGGTACATAACTTAATACTTTATACTTTAATGGAAAATTTTTTAGAAGCAGCTTATGCTGAGGCAGCAGCGGGTTATGCAGAAGGTGGAATACCTATTGGTTCTGTATTGGTGCATCGGGGTAAAATTATTGGCCGCGGCCATAACCGAAGGGTTCAAAAGGGGAGCGCTATTTTACATGGCGAAATGGATGCTTTAGAAAATGCAGGCCGTTTACCTGCCGCTGTTTACCGCGAATGTGAATTATATACTACGCTTTCTCCTTGCCCCATGTGTTCGGGCACCATCTTATTATACGGTATCCCCAAAGTGATCATCGGCGAAAACAAAACTTTTATGGGCGAAGAAGAACTGTTGCGTTCAAAAGGCGTACAAGTAAATGTTATGGATGATGCAGCTTGTTACAACCTGATGCAGCAATTTATTAAAGATAAACCTGAATTATGGAATGAGGATATTGGCGTATAAAACTCTTTTTTCTGTATGATGTGTTTAACCTTTTAACTATTTAAATATTAATTCCGATACAGAAAAAATGCTGACAGATGAACTACATCTCTTGCAAACGGTAGTTGAAGGTTCTCCAATAGCTATGGCTTTATATTTTGGAATACAATTTTTCGGGATTAGGTTTAGGGTTGTACATTGCTGCAGAAATTATTGAAAGGCATGGCGGTAAAATTGGTGTAAACAGCGTTATAGGTAAGGGAAGTACCTTTTGGTTTACTTTACCAATTGATTAAAAATGTCATGCTGTTTTTATGCCGATAAAAACAGTATGACATATATTTTATTCATTGTATCCAATACTTCAGCTGCAGGCTTTTTACCGCATCATTTTTATGATGCTTCTTTTACCGGTGTTTTTTATTTCTGATCAGTATTTTATCTACGCCACATACCAATCATAAGTATGCGAAAATTTAAGAACAATTAAAGCCAAAGGCGGTAAAGTAAGCGACAAAGAATGCGTTTTTCCATGCATAGGTATCGGTGCTGTTTCCAAAACCGTTTCATTTAAAACATTACTGCCGCCATAACTTAAATTATCAGAATTAAGTATCTCTGTGTAAAAGCCTAATTTAGGAACGCCAATACGGTAATTCTCCCTTACAACAGGTGTAAAGTTGGCAACGAACAGCAATTTGTCCTGCTCGTTTTTACCTTTTCTCATCCAGGATAATACGCTGTTTGTCTGGTCGTTCATCTCGATCCATTCAAAACCTTCGCCCGAATAATTATTTTCATAAAGCGCCGGATATTGCTTGTACAACTGGTTAAGCTGCCCAACCAGTTTCTGTATGCCCTGATGTTCCGGGTACTGGTTTTCATGCCAGTCTAAGCTAAAATCGTGCTGCCATTCGTGCTGTTGGGCAAACTCGCCGCCCATAAAAATTAATTTTGCTCCAGGATGTCCATACATATAACTAAATAGCAAACGCAGGTTGGCGAATTGCTGCCAGTGGTCGCCTGGCATTTTATTAATTAAAGAATGCTTGCCATATACAACTTCATCATGCGAAAGCGGAAGGACAAATTTTTCTGAAAAGGCATAAACCAGGCTAAACGTTAACTGCCCATGGTGATAGCCGCGGTAAACAGGGTCAGTTTGAAAATAGCTTAAGGTATCGTGCATCCAGCCCATCATCCATTTCATATCAAAGCCCAAACCACCGTTTGCAATTGGATGGGTTACACCAGGCCATGAAGTTGATTCTTCTGCAATCGTCAATACATCAGGGTAGTAGCTATGTACGGTCTGGTTAAATTCTTTCAAAAACCCGATAGCTTCCAGGTTTTCCCGGCCGCCATATTCATTTGGTATCCATTCCCCTTCTTTACGCGAGTAATCTAAGTAAAGCATGGAGGCAACGGCATCAACCCGTAAACCATCAATGTGATATTTATCCAGCCAATATAAGGCATTGGAAATCAGGAAAGCACGTACTTCATTACGGCAAAAGTTAAAAATAAGGCTTTTCCAGTCAGGATGGAAACCTTTACGCGGGTCTTCATATTCATACAAATGGGTGCCATCAAAATAACCCAAACCATGCTCGTCTGTAGGAAAATGAGAAGGAACCCAATCTAAAATTACACCTATACCTGCTTCATGTAGTTTATCAATCAAAAACATAAAATCCTAAGGTGTACCAAAACGGCTGGACGGAGCAAAATATCCTGTAATCTGATAACCCCAGGAGCCGTAAAAAGGATGCTCCATAATCGGCATAAATTCTACATGTGTAAAATTCATGTTTTTACAATAGAGCGGAAGTTCTGCCGCCATTTCCCTGTAAGTCATAAAGCGTATTTCATTTTCCGCTTCAATCACTTTGCGCCACGAACCTAAATGCACTTCATAAATAGAAAGTGGCTTGTTTAAAGGAACCAATTTTTGGCGATGCTGCATCCAGCTTTCGTCTGTCCAGATATAGTTTAAATCAGCAGTTATGGTAGCGGTATGCGGAGGAGTTTCCCAGTAAAAGGCATACGGGTCGCCTTTTTCAACCTGATAGCCGTTATTAGATTCGATAAAATATTTATAGAATTCGCCTGCATTAATACCAGGAATAAAGGCTTCCCAAATGCCAGAACTGTCCCATCTTAACTGTAGGGGATAGCTATAATGGTCCCAGTTGTTAAAGTTTCCTATTGCCGATACAAACTTTGCATTAGGTGCCCAAACAGCAAAATAGGTGCCGGCTTTGCCCAAATGTTCTACCTGATGCGACCCTAACTTGTTATATAAGTGATAATGTTTACCTGCTTTAAATAATTCAATATCAAAGTCGGAAAACAAAGAAAACCAGGATGCTGCCTCTTCGGTGTTTACTATTTCTTCCATCTTCGTACACTTAGCTGTTCTGTGGCTGAAGTTTCTCCAACCTGTTTTTCATCACGATAGATTTAATACCTCTTAATGGTACCGTTACCCAGTTTGGCCTGTTGTTAAGTTCGTAGTTAAGTTCGTAAACTGCTTTTTGCAGCAAAAAGGTTTGCATCAGTATTTCTAAATCCCCGCTTTGCTTTGGAACGAAACCTGAGCCTTCAACTGTTTTTAAATAAGATTTGATAAAGAAGCCCGACATGTAATGATACCATTGTTCTACATAAGGGATCAGTTTGCTGATGTCTTCCCCCCTGATCTGGTTATCCAAAAATAAACTGCCATAAGCGGCATAATGAAAAGAACGGATCATGCCAGCCACATCACGCAATGGGGAATATTTTAACCGTCTTTCGCTATAGCTTCGGGCAGGTTCACCTTCAAAATCCAATATCAAAAAGTCTTTTCCGGTAAATAAAACCTGTCCTAAGTGATAATCGCCATGAATGCGGATTTTGGTAACATCTATTTTCCGGCTGTAAATCTTCTTTAAAATAATTAATATTTCATCTTTCATCGCCAGCACTTCTTCGGCCTCTTTCCTTACGTTGTCCGGCAATTTCTTTATGTTTTTGCTTAAACTTTGGAAAGCTACCCTGACTAAGGATTGTAAGGAAGAAAACAGGGAGCGCTGGTAATGTAATGAATAATCTTCCGGCTTAAAGGCAGGATCTTCGTGTTCTGATGAAAGCGCCAGGTGTAATTCGCCTGTTCGTTCGCCTAATATCCTTACCAGTTCTGCAACCGTTCCATCCAGTAAAACTTTTACGTTTTCCGGCAGCTTTTCATAAGCTACAGGTTCTGATATACTTCCTGCCAATGGTTCCGGGACCGGCATTGCTTCTGTACTTGAAAGCAGTTTTTCATTAAAGTCATCCAGCCTGTCCAGCATATAAGTCCAGCCGTCGCTATTGCTTTTTACCATTTCCTGCATCATGCCCAGAACCATAGTTTCATTGCCAAATTTCCATTCAATAGCCCCTATATAAGCAGGTATATTGCTAAAGTTAGCTTTTTCAGTTAAAAACCGGGTAATCTCTACATCCGGATTAATGGCACGGTCAACCTTACGGTAAATTTTAAGGTAAAAAGCACCGTCGTAAGTAATAGAGGTATTGCTTTGTTCTGCAGATAATACTTTAGGCTTAGTAATAGGGTTTTCCTGAATATGCGCTTTTAAAGCCTTAATGCCAGAAAATATAAGTTCAGTTTCCCCTTGCGAAACGATGTGGTTATTGCCCATATTGCTGATGATGGCCTGTTGCATATCCAATCCATATATCGCATCGTAGAGTATCCCTTCTTCGCCATTTACTTTAAGTTGGGCAATTACAGATTGAGGACAATTATTCTGCAATTTATTAGAGAGTTCGCCATTAGCAAAAGCAACTGGTAACTGATACAAATCCGGTAAGCCATCTCTGTAAGAAACTTCCATTAGCAGAATGTAAATACTGTTTTCGGTTAATGGAATATGTGCCTGGTCTATAATCCGGATCGTTTCTAATCCTCTTCCTTTACCTCCAAACCAACGCAGGCGCATTAAATAACCGGGCAGTACATTGTTTTCGAGTTCATCCAAAACTTCCCTGCTCAGTAAGTCCCGCCATTTTTGTAGTTCGAACGACTGCAAGCGTTGCTCATTCTCCATTTCTGTATGTACTTTTTCTAATAAAAAAATCTGGCTGGCGTAAGCACTGAGTGTAAAAAAGTAAGGGGCATCTTCTTTTACAGCAGGAAAACGGTTGCGGCTAAGTATTTCAATCGGTACATAACCCTTATAAGCAGTTAAGTCTATTTCTGCAGGTTGTGTAAAACGGGAAAGATTAATGATAACCAGCATCGTCTGGTCTTCATACGTACGCGTAAAGGATAATACTTTTGCATTATCACTTTGTATAAACTTCATGTCGCCACGGCTAAAAGCTTTGTACTTTTTACGGGTACTGATCACACGCTTCATCCACCATAACAGGGAAGAAGTGTTTTTGGATTGAAGTTCAACATTTACAGATTCATAATGAAATTCCGGGTCCAGAATTAAGGGCAGGTATAAACGCTGCGGATTAGTTTCAGAAAAACCTGAGTTCCGACTGGAGTTCCACTGCATTGGTGTACGCACGCCATCACGGTCGCCCAGATAAAAATTATCGCCCATGCCAATTTCATCACCATAATAAATTACTGGTGTTCCGGGAAGTGAGAACAGCATTATATTGAGCAACTCAATCTTTTTCCGGTTATTTTCCATTAAAGGGGCCAAGCGGTGCCTGATGCCTAAGTTTATCCGCGCTTTCGGGTCTTTTACATAAACTTTATACATGTAATCGCGCTCTTCGTCGGTTACCATTTCAAGTGTCAGCTCGTCGTGGTTACGCAGGAAAATAGCCCATTGGCAAGTTGTAGGTATTTCGGGAGTCTGGTCAAAAATATCAGTAATCGGATATCGGTCTTCCATTTGCAAAGCCATAAACATACGCGGCATTACGGGGAAATGGTAGTTCATCTGGCATTCATCGCCATTGCCAAAATAAGCAGCAGAATCTTCGGGCCACATATTTGCCTCTGCTAAAAGAAGTGTTCCCGGATGGCGGTCGTCAATATATTTTCTGAGCTTTTTTAAAAAAGTATGGGTTTCAGGAAGGTTTTCGCAGTTAGTGCCATCTCTTTCAAAAAGATAAGGGACAGCATCCAGCCGGAAACCATCAACACCCATTTTACACCAGTAATCCATAATCCGGAATACCTCTTCCTGAACCAAAGGGCTATCGTAATTTAAATCCGGCTGATGGTGAAAAAAACGGTGCCAGTAATACTGCTGTGCTACCGGGTCCCAGGTCCAGTTAGAAGCTTCGTAATCCTGGAAGATGATACGGGCATCTTTAAATTGTTTAGGATCATCTGTCCAAACATAATAGCTTCTTTTATCCGATCCTTTTGGTGATTTTCGTGCACGCTGAAACCAGGGGTGCTGATCGGAAGTGTGGTTAATTACCAGTTCGGTAATCACTTTTAAGCCTCTTTGATGTGCTTCTTTCAGTAGAAGTTTAAACTCCTTAATATCGCCATAAGAAGGGTTGATGTTATAATAGTCTGAAATATCATAACCATCATCTCTTAATGGCGATGGATAGAACGGAAGCAGCCATATTGCTGTAACACCAAGGTCCTGAAGGTAGTCCAGCTTCTCCATTAATCCTTTAAAGTCGCCTATACCATCGCCATTTCCATCGCGGAATGCTTTGATATGGAGTTCGTAGATGATAGCATCTTTATACCAGTGTAATTTATCGTCAATCTGATTTAGGTTCTCAGGCATGGTTTTATAATTTTTCAACTTTAAAAATATGGGCAGGCATCAGGTATGGGTTTAATTCAACAAAGTTTAATTCTCCCCATGTGTATTTGCTGCCGCTTAACAGATCTTTAACTACATAAGGCTCATCATAACCTATGTTTAATTTTGGCATCGGTATTTTAACCTGGGCACTTTGCATGTTAAAAACATCCAGGTTAACTACAATAATAAGGCTGTTGCCGGTAGCTGCATCCGTTTTTACGTAGCAAATAATCTGGTCATTAGTGGTTTCAGCAAAATCAATATTCCAGGTAGAATGTAAAGCTGTATTTTCCTTTCGTATTTTGTTAACCCTGGTTATAATTTCGCCTATCCTGGTATATTGGGCCCAGTTCCAGTGTTTGATCTCGTATTTTTCGTTATCCACATATTCTTCTTTTGTGCCATGTGGTTCATTGATGCCAAACTCGTAAACCGGGCCATAAAGGCCATAATTAGAAGAAAGCGTAGCTGCCAATATTAAACGAATGATATGGGCATTTTCTCCACCATTAATTAAAGCCGGCGGCAGAATATCAGGCGTATTAGGCCAGAAGTTAGGGCGGTAATAATAACGCATTTCGGTTTTCGTCAACTCCGTCATGTATTCTTCTATCTCTTTTTTGGTATTTCGCCAGGTAAAGTAAGTGTAGGATTGATTAAACCCTGCTTTCCCAAGCCTTTCCATTATGCGCGGGCGAGTGAAAGCTTCAGCTAAGAAAATAACTTCCGGCGTTTTTTTCCTTACTTCGCCAATCATCCATTGCCAGAAACGAAAAGCTTTGGTATGCGGGTTATCAATGCGAAAAACACGTATGCCTGCATCAACCCAAAAATCGATTACACTTTTTAGTTCTTTCCAAAGGTTTGCCCAATCATCCGTTTCAAAATTAAAGGGCAATATGTCTTCATATTTTTTGGGTGGGTTTTCAGCATACTGTACTGTTCCGTCTGGCCGCCATTTAAACCATTGCGGATGTTCTTTTACATAAGGATGGTCTGGCGCGCATTGATAAGCAATATCCATTGCTATTTCTATATGGTGTTTAGATGCTTCTTTTATCAGTGCTTTAAAATCGCGCATGGTACCTAATTGCGGATGGATGGCTTTATGTCCACCTGTGCGGTTACCGATTGCCCAGGGCGAACCAGGATCATCAGGGCCGGCGGTAAGAGAATTATTTTTTCCTTTCCTGTTTACTTCGCCTATCGGATGGATGGGAGGGAAGTAAAGCACATCAAAACCCATTCTGGCTACTCGCGGCAGCAGCTTTATTACATCTTTGAATGTTCCATGTTTCCCAGGTTCTTCGGCTGTAGAGCGGGGAAATAATTCGTACCAGGTGCTAAAAGCTGCTTTTTTACGCTCAACTTCTATTTTATAGGTTACCGGAAATTCGGTTATTAATTCCTGATGGCGGCATTTGTATAGGGTAGCAGCAATGGCACCGCTTAAAGCAATAGCTACGCCTTGTTCCGGGCTTTCTGCTTGTTTTAGCTGATCGGCCCAAGCCAGAAGCACCGCTTTATGATTTTCATTTTCGGCTGCTGCCTGTTCCAATAGTTCAACACCTATCTGTAACTCAACAGCAATATCCTGTCCGGCTTCATACTTTTTTTTCAGGCCTTTTTTCCAGGTGGTGTAATGATCTACCCAACCCTGTATCCTGAACTCGTAAAAGCCCATTTTTTGTGCCTTAAAAACAGCATCCCAATGATCGTTTATCACAAAAACCATAGGTAACTCTGTCCAGGTTTGTTCGCTGTCGTGCTTTATAAAGGCACTTGCTGCAATTTCATCATGCCCATCGCAAAACACATCTGCCGAAAGTGTTACTTCTTCATTTAAAACTACTTTTGCGGGAAACTTTCCTCCTTCTACACAGGGAAAAACATTGGTGATAATCACTCTCTTTTTGCCACTCGAATCAGTCATTAATTTTTATTTAAATGGTTTGCAGGATGCGTATAAATAAAGTTTTCTCTTTATACAAACGGTAACTTCTTTTATAGGTAAAAGTTTAAGCTAAATACAAAAATTAGCTTTTGAGATGGCGTGGCAGATAAAGGAGCAGTTTAAACTGCGGTAATAATAGGAAATTTATTTTCCCGGACTATAATTTCATTTGATGCTTGTTTAAGCTGAAAACGTGGTTGTTAGTCATGATAAACTTACAGACGTTCCCTTTTTTCAGGCATTAACAATAGGTTCTACAACAGGCTGTTTTTTTAATTAGTAACAAAAAAAGGCTCTGTTTAACCAGGATTATCTTTTTCTGAACAGTTAAATGATTAGGGAAAACATGAAAAATACATTTACTCAGGATACATTAATATTGACGGAATGCTTCTTTTACCGTATGTTTTTTGTTTTGTAATAACTACTAATTAATTTGTGTTTGATAAAACAAAACCATTATGAGAATTAGCTTTATTTACCGTTAGATCGAAGTTTTGTATAAGAATAATGCTTTTTTTATCAGCATAAAAATAGTATTCCATAAAAACAATATTCTTTAATTGGTAGCCTAATAAATAGCTCTCATATCTTACTAAAACTAAAAACCCGCATTACCATCAGGGCAACGCGGGTTTTTGTATGCTAAAAGAAGCATCGGTTAATTACACCTCAAGTGCTTCAAACTCCGGTTCTTTAACTTCTTTTTCTTTTTTGCCAAATAGCCGGTTTTTTAAATTTACCCGTATTAAATACATACAAGGAACCAATATCAGGGTAATGATTGTTGCAAAACCAAGACCAAAAATCATGGTCCAGGCTAATGGCCCCCAAAAAGCTACGTTATCACCACCAAAGTGAATATGTGGTTCAAAATGGGTAAACAAGCCAACAAAATCAATATTAAAACCAACTGCCAGTGGTATTAAACCTAAAATGGCGGCAGTTGCAGTTAGCAATACGGGCGTCATCCGGGTATGGCCAGCTTCAACAACTGCATCGTGTACACTCGTGCCTTGCTCTATCAGCATATCTGTAAACTCAACCAGTAAGATTCCGTTTCGTACCACAACACCAGCTAATGCAATAATACCAACGCCAGTCATAACAATAGCCATCGTCATCCCGAAAATACTTACACCAAGCAATACGCCGATAATACTAAAGAAAATCTCGCTGATGATGATAAATGTTTTACCGATGGAATTAAACTGTATCATCAAAATAATCAGGATTAAGCCGAAAGACGTTGCCAAAGCCCCTCCTAAAAAGGTAACTGCTTCCAATTGGTCTTCCTGACCGCCGCCCTGACGAATAATAACATTATCCGGCTTTTTAAAATTATTAATTGCCCTTAAAATATTGGCGTTTACTTCGTTTGCATTATAAGGTTTGATTACGTTTGACCCTAATGTTAACACCCTTCTTTGCTGTTTACGTTTGATATTACTGAAAGAATTGGTGTAACGGACATCTGTAAAAGCAGATAAAGGCACCTGACGGATTATACCGCCCAGGCCCATATCGCGGTACGTAATTTTTAAATTTCGCAATTCATCAATATTGCTACGCTGGCTTTCTAATGCCCTTACTTTAATCTGATAATCATCCTCTCTGGTATTCCGGAAATCGCCAGCTTTTGCCCCGAATACTGCCGTGCCTAATGCCTGGCTGATTTGTGCAGTATTAATGCCTTCCCGGTTTGCCCTTTCCCGGTCAATATCAAATACAATTTCAGGCTTGTCGCTTTGTACATCGGCAATCAGGTTTTCAATACCAGCAATATTTTGTTTTGCAAGGTAGCTTTTTAAGCGATTGCCCGTTCTAACAAGTGTATCCAGGTTATCGCCTATAATTTCAATGCTGATATCCTTTTGCACGGGTGGCCCAGATTGTTCCTGTGTTACAGAAATTTGAGCTCCGGGAACTATTCCTTGTACTGAATTTCGTATTTTAGTGATAACTTGTTTGGTATCCTTACCGTTGCGTTTGCCAAATTCTACAAATGCAACAGTTACTTTACCTTTGTTTTCGTAATCGCCCTGGTCTTCATCCTGCGGGTCGGTTACGCCTTTAGTTACATTTGATATGATGGAGGTTACAATATCCTTATCCGGCTCAACTGCTTTAGCTACGCGTTGCTCCAACTTTTTAGTTACCTCGTTGGTAGTAGCCTGATCGGTACCAATCGGAAGGGTAATATACACATAAGCAAAGTTTGGATCGCCTGACGGAAAAAACTCAGGTGTTTTGCCCCTTACAACCATTAAAACTATAGCAAGTACGAACAAACCAAATGTACCTAAGAGAACGGTTACCGGCCTGTGGACAGCACGTTCCAGCCACTTTGCATACCATGCCTGAAAGCGCGGCCATACATTTTCCTGAAACCTGTCTATCACTTTTAATAAGAAAAAATGGTTAAGCAGGTACAAAACAATTATAAATACCATAAAATTTCCAAAACCTACATTTATCCAATAACCAACTGCTGTAGCTATGGCCAAATAAATAAGGGTGCGTTTTAGAGGTTTATCAAACTTTGGATGATCATGCTCTCCTTTTATGTGTGGTTTCATAAAATCAACCGCAAACACTGGGTTCATGATATAAGCTACCACTAAGGAAGCCAATAAGGTAATAATCAGTGTAATAGGCAAAAAGAACATAAAATGCCCGATCAAGCTATTCCAGAAAGCTAAAGGAACGAAAGGTGCCAGCGTTGTCATGGTGCCGGAAAACACGGGTAAAAACACTTCGCCTGCTGCTATTTTAGCTGCTTCTTTTATCGGTACTTTTCCGTTATCAAAAATACGGTGCGTGTTTTCAATAACCACTATGGCATCATCTACCACAATTCCCAGCGCAAGCAGGAAGGAGAACAGCACGATCATGTTTAACGTAAAGCCAATGGCCGGCATTACCAGGAATGCAATAAAACAAGATAACGGAACGGATAACGCCACAAAAATAGCGTTGGTAGTCCCCATGAAAAACATCAGGATAACGGTAACCAGTATAAAACCAATAACGATGGTGTTGATCAAATCATTAAGCGTTGTACGGGTTTTATCAGATTGGTCGCCGGTTACAGTAATATTTAACCCTTTTGGAAAAACCGTTTTTTGTTTTAATTTGATCAGCGCATTGATCTTGTCTGATGCCTGGATCAAATTCTCTCCGGCTCTTTTACTTACGTTTAAAGTAATTACATTTTTGAATTTCGGGTTATCGTTGGTTTTTAACCTTGCGTAACTTTCCTGTTCTAAAAACGAATCTTTTATTTCGGCAATGTCCCGTAAGTAAACAGTTTGTCCTTTCGGGTTCCTAACAGACATTGCGGCAACTTCATCAGCATTTTTGAAATCCTGTTTGATATCTATGCTACGGCGAACGCCGTCTGTTTTAATTGTACCTGCTGTTGTTAAAATATTTTCAGAACCGATAGCCTGAATAATATCGTTAAAGCTAACTTGTGCAGATGCCATCTTTTCAACATCCACATTCACTTGAATTTCGGGCGTTAAGGCACCTACTTCATCAACTTTTGAGATTTCTTTATAACCCTCTATCTCGTCTTTTAAAATATCAGCATATTCTTTTAACCTTTTCAGATCGTAATCACCAGAAATATTAACATAAAGAATAGGAAGATCTGCAACGTTAATATCAGATACGGTAGGCTCTTTAAAGTTGTCATCGTTCTGCGGCAAATCCTGTTTAGCTTTATCTACGGCATCCTGTACATCAGTTTTGGCATCTTTTACATTAACATTAGCCTGAAATTCTGCAGTGATGATGGAAACATTTTGTACGGAGTTTGAAGTAACCTTTTTTAGCCCTTTCAGTGATT
The DNA here is from genome assembly GCF_009754915.1 of Mucilaginibacter arboris. GTDB lineage: Bacteria > Bacteroidota > Bacteroidia > Sphingobacteriales > Sphingobacteriaceae > Mucilaginibacter_A > Mucilaginibacter_A arboris. The sequence continues at coordinate 78,645 of NZ_WPIK01000007.1, forward strand.
TTAACTGCTTCTCCAGTTGCCTGGTTACCAGGTTTTCCACGTTTTGCGGAGACTGGCCTGAAAATACTGTAGTAACGAAAATTTTGGGTACTGCAATATCCGGAAAGTTTTCTTTCGGCAGATTGTTGTAGCTAATCAGGCCAAGTACCGTGATCAAAAATATGAGCACATATATCGCTGTTTTATTATCTATTGCCCAACTGGATGGAGCAAATTCTTTTTTAAGATCTTTCATAGTTATGAGATCATTGATTATACATTAAATTCCGGATTGTAAAACTTTGACTTTATCACCATCTTCAATATCTGCTGCGCCTGCGGTAATCAATTGATCTCCGGCATTTAATCCTGATAATATTTCTGACTGGCCTCCGTAAGTAGCTCCAACTTTTACGTTTTTACGTTTTGCTGTTCCGCTTTCGTTAATAAAAACATAATCACCGTCTTCTGATTTTTGGATCGCTTTTACCGGTATAACAATAGCTTTGGATTTGTTGTAATCGGCAATTTTTAATATCGCTGTCATATTCGGGCGGAGAGATTTACGTGAAGGTAATTTAATTTCCACTGCAAAACTGCGTGATGTCGGGTCAATTGCTTTAGCTGCAAAAGTTACTTTAGTAACTAAAGAGTCATTAGCATCAGGTACTAAAATTTTAACATTATTACCTGTACCAACACTCGCAGCATAAGATTCCGGAACATCAGCCTTAACTTTTAAATTATCAGCATTTACAATTCGGATACCGGTAACACCAGGTTGTGCAACTTGTCCCAATTTCAAATCCATCTGGTCAATAGTTCCATTAATAGGCGAAGTAATGCGGTACATACTTGCTTGCTGGCGTAAAGCAGCTAATTGTTTCTGGGCACTCTGCAAGTTGGTTTGTGCTTGTAAAAATTGTACTTCTGTACCTATTTTCTGGTCCCAAAGATTTTTTTGGCGCTGATATAAAGTATTTAGCAAAGCTATCTGGGCTTGTGCCTGTGCAATGTTTTGCTGTAAAACACTGTTATCCAATTGTACTAATACTTGCCCTTTTGATACATGCTGGCCAGGCTTTGCATTAATGGCAACAATTGTTCCGGAAGCTTGAGGATAAGCTGTAACGTTATCCTGCGCATCAATTTTACCTTGTATTTGTACATAATTGGTAAACTGGCCGGGTTTAACTTCCATTGTACTTACATCTGTTGATTTTGAGGAGTCTGCACCGGCAGTTTCAGATTGCAGCTTTGCAATTTTAGTGTTGAGTTTAGCTTGCTGCTTTTGCAAATCTGCCAATTCAGTTTTTTTGTCCTTCGGCTTAGAAGAACATGCTGCTAAAAACAGTAGTGGTGTTATGTATAATATTTTTTTCATTTTGCTAATAATTGATTTAAGTAGATTTTTATTTAATTCTGCCGTAAGCCCTATCCAAATCCACTTTACTAACTAAAGCATCATAAAGTCCCTGGATATATTGATTATCGGCATCTTCAAGAGCCGTTTGTGCTTGTGTAACCTCGATACTTGAACCTACGCCCTGCTGGTATTTTATTTTTGAAACACGTAATACCTCTTCTGCCAGTGTGCGGCTTTCTTTCTGATTGTTTAGCGTTTTTAAACCGTTAATATAAGTAACACTTGCCTGGTTTGCCTGTAAGTTTAAGGAGTTTTTAAGCTCATTCAAATCATTCTGTGATTTTAAATACGTAATTTTAGCCTGTTTAATCTGGTTTAAGCGTTGAAAGCCACTAAAAATAGGTACATTTAAAGTAAGGCCAATATAACTTGACGGGAAATAAGAATTGTATAATTGCCCAAATGAATTGTTTTGGTAAGAGGATGAAACATTTCCGTTTGCAGTTAATGACGGATAATATTGCGAAATCCTGTTTTTGACATCCAAAGCATACAAATTCCTTTGTGTTTCCTGTAAGCCAAATTCAATACGGTTATGGTAAAAAGCTGTATCAGTTGTAAACGCAGCAACATTGTTATCGAGGTTAACATCAGCTAATTTATCTACCAAAATTAAATTGTATTCTATAGGCATGCCCATTTGAAATTTTAGCAACTGATAATTTAATGCCAATAAACGAAGCGTATTTTCGCGCGTTGTCACCAAATTATTATACTGAACAGTAATACGGTCAACATCTATTTTTTCTACAAACCCTTGCTTGTTTTGTGCAGTTGTTTGATCTAACTGTTGTTTAAGCTGGTTAATATTTGCATCTAACAACCTAATTTGCTCATTGCTTACCAATACCTGATAATAAGCTTTTGTTACATTTACATTCACATCAATTTTAGACCTGATATAATTGCGCGCTGATAATTCTTTATAGGTTTTTGATGCTTTTAAACCAACTAAATAACTGCCGCTAAATAATATCTGGCTTGCATTAAGCGCTAAGGCCGAATTGTAATTAACACCAAACTTTACAGGAATGAAGGTTCCGGGCGCACCAAAAAACTCACCAGGAATAAGGGTTGTTGGTATTTTTAAATAATCGGTAAAAGTAGCAGAACCATTTATTTGAGGAAGGCCAATACCAATAGTTTCCTTAACCCGGTATTCGGCACTTTTAACATCTAAGTTAGCGTTAACAACAGAATTTTGATGTTCATAAGCATAATTCACACAATCGGCTATGGTAAAATTAAAAGTTTGATTTGCAGGTTGCGGCTGAGAAAATGCCTTAAAGCCAGCCATTATACAAATCAACATTATTATTATTCGTTTCATCTAAAGGTGATAGGTTTAGTTACTTATTCGTATTAATTAGTAAAAAGTTCTTTCAGCAAATTATCCATGTCGGCATGATTTATCAATCACTAACTATGTTTTTATATTGATCTAATAATTTATGTCCTTTTAAGGTACAGATACCATAATTAAAATGTTCCAGCAACTGGTATTGAACTTTCCAGGTGCTAAACTCTGCAACAGGGAAAATAGAGGTGTTAAACCCCATTTCTACCTGGTTCACCCGCATTTTAGCTAAAATTTTAACATCTATATCAGGGCGTATAAAACCTTGTTCAATACCTTTGGTTAAAAGGTGCCCTAAAGTTTTTACCAAAACATCCGCCTTAAACTTTTGAAACTCGCTCCATGCGTCAGGATGATATTTTTGCATATCATGTATTACAATTGGATTAATCCTTGAAAATATCTCTTCAGAACATTTCATCATATTGATCATTTCCTCTATAACATTTGCTGAATTTTGCATGATAGATTTGATCTGGCACTCATCTTCTTCCAGTTTTTTCTTTACCAATGCAATTACCAGTTCATTTTTATCACTAAAAAAATGATAGATGGTTTTTTTTGACATGCCTAAATGTTTAGCTATATCATCCATCGTTACACTTTTAATCCCTGCCTGTAAAAACAGTTCTTCGCCGCCCTGAATTATTCTTTCTGTTTGACCAATTGACATTTCGGGTCAAAACTAAGGAAACATTTTTAGGTTTTAAAGTTTCCAACGTAATTTACTTCCTGCTGACAGTTGCATTAAGCTACCCACAATTTTAAGGAACGGTCAGAAATAAAGGAACGTTTTTTAAATTAAAAGTATATTACTGCTTTGATGGCTGGAAGCAAATTATGTTACAGGTTTATAAAGATTTTAAACCGTTGAGAAGGATTTGAAGCAGCAGTTTTTTTTGTGTATAGATAACTTCCAACTGTTCTGCATCCGGGAAAAAGGTTGTTTTTTGCTTATGGGTAGAAGTGCCCACGGTCTCGAGCGATTTAAAAATCAGTTGAATAAGCTGTTTCAAATCGTACTTTTTGGCAAAGGCTTCCCCTTCCTGTTTACGGTAAAGTTCGGTTAATAAACTTACTTCTGTTTCGTGCACTTCCTGGATAACATTCCAGATCAGTTCCGGCAAATTTTGCTGGTTAAGCTTAATGTAGTCAAAAAAATTATAATGAGAAGAGATAGTTTGATGCATCTTTTGCAGGATAAAAAAGAATGCCTCATCTATGGTACTGCTTTTCTGTACTTTATGCTTTAAAGCTGTTAAATATTCGCCGGAAAGTTTACGGATAACACCTGCGTAAAGCCGACTTTTATCAGGAAAATAATAATATAAAAGCGCTTTAGACATCGATAAATCGCCGGCAATATCATTCATCGTGGTTTTAGAATAACCATAATGCGAAAACCGCCGGTAAGCAGCATTCAGGATCTGATCTTTCTTGATTTCCTGCGGATCTGAAGAATTAGACATTAGCTAAACATAACTGTTTTATCATTTTTCTTGCTTTGTATAATGTTGATGCTTCTTTTACCGGCAAAAAATCAGTATTCCAGTAAAACATGTGGCCGGTAAGTATCGGTTTTAACTTCTGCTTTCAACTCGTGCAAAATGTTATATAAACCAAAATTGGTACGGTTAACATAAATAAAATGTTTCACGCCGCGGGCTTGTTTAAATTCTGGCATTTTTGCAATTTTCTCGCCAAAAGCATACAAACGGTCAAAGAAATCAGTTTTGCTAAAATCAAAACTGTCCGTCATATATGGTTTAGCAAAAAGTACGATCATCTCTTTATAAGCCTGATAATAAAACTCGGTTTGCTGCGCATTATCATTGGGCAAAATCATTTCTAACTGACGGAAAGCTTTAATCGTTTCTTCTTTATTTTGAAGTAGATCGGTAGAAGTCGTCGAAAAAAACGGATAATAAAAATCGTCTGGCATTTCTTTGATACAGCCAAAATCGATCACGCCCAATTTTCCTTCCGGCGTGATCATAAAATTTCCCGGATGCGGATCAGCATGAACCGCGCGCAATTCGTGCTGCTGGAAATTATAAAAATCCCACAAAGCCTGCCCGATCAAATTCCTGGATCCCTGCGAAGGATTAGTTTGCAGATATTCCTTCAAATGCCTGCCTTCCAGCCAGCTCATGGTAATGATGCGTTTTTTAGAAAGTTCCGGGTAATAAGTCGGGAAAACAACGTTTTTCAAATCCTTGCAAGCTTCCGTAAACTCAATGGAACGGCGCACTTCCAGTTCATAATCGGTTTCTTCCAGCAAGCGTTCTTCCACTTCGCGCATGTAAATATCCAGTTCCTTTTCGCTCATTCCAAGTAAACGAAAAGCAAAAGGCTTGACCAGTTTCAAATCCGAAGAAATAGAATCGCCCACACCCGGATATTGTATTTTTACCGCCAGCTTTTCCCCGTTCAATTCTGCCTCATGCACTTGTCCGATAGAAGCCGCATTGGTAGATTTTAAATTAAACCAATCATAAATCTGCTCCGGCGATTTCCCGAAATACTTTCTAAAAGTCTGTACAATCAGCGGACCGGAAAGCGGCGGCGCATTATATTGCGATTGCGAAAACTTATCTACATAAGCCGTAGGCAAAATATTTTTGTCCATGCTTAGCATTTGCGCCACTTTCAGCGCACTGCCTTTCAGTTCACTTAAAGATTCATAAATATCCGCCGCATTATCTTCATTCAACTCATCCTTGTTCATGCCTGGGTTGAATAACTTTTTAGAATAATGCTTTACGTAATTGCCGCCAATTTTAAAACCCGTTTTTACAAATCTGGCTGATCGTTGTACTTTGGATGTTGGTATGCTGTTCTGTTCTTTGTTTTCTTCGTTCATGCTGTTTTTATCGGCAAATAATTGGTGTTGTTTAATACCGAGCGGAGAGGGGTGATCGAGGAGCGAAAAATCAACGGTTTTCGCTCGGCACTGTTCAATATCGAGCGGAGAGATCGAAGAGCATAAAATAACGATCTTCGCTCCCCGCTCTTTTTTCTCCGCTCCGCGCACTTCTCTATTTGGGCGTGCCCATGCGGGCCGGGCTATCCGTTCCAAGTCCTCGCTTCGCTCCGGGCTTTCCGCTGCTATCCCTCACGCGGAGGATTAGACGCGGAGTTATCCTTAAGGGTATCTGAATTTAATTGTTCCAGATCTGTTTGATGTTCTTTTGCTTTATCCCAAACTTCTTGCGGAAGTAAACCTTTCTTGCTCTTAAAATATGCCAGTATTTGTTCTGAGTTCATATCTTGAATTTCTAAACTTATTTGATCGCGGATTTTTCGCAATTGGGCAACCATAGATTCGCCTTGCTGTGTTTCAGTCTTCATATTCTAAAATTTCTCTGGGTGATCTTATTTCCAAAATTTTGTGTCCGAATTTGGTATTAACAGAATTGTATCCGCGGATACGATTTACATTTACAATGTGCTTAAAATTCCAGCTAACCAAAATATCTGCATTGTTAAGCGTTGCCAAGGCGATATGATTACAATCAGAAATACTGGTTTTGCCTACTACTTTTTCTTCAATGTAAGCAATGGCTAAATCTGTGGCACTAATAGAATTTTCTACAGTTTCAACTGACTCTTTAGGAAACTTGGCAAGAAGTTCTTTTACCCTTTCAGGAGCATCACGCAATTCTATACCAGTTAACTCAGAATAGATAACCTTATACTTTCCTTCAATTATCCGGTCAAATAACATCTTCGTCCAAAGTTCAAACTCAGTATCAAAGTAACCGCCGAACACAGAAGTATCCAGATAAATTCTTTCCATTTAATTTCGCTATCTATTCCGCTCTCCGCGCCAATATCCCCGCTCTTCCCTAAAACTTCATCTTCTCCCCAAATCCGCCGTTCTTCACCAAAAACTTGCCGTAATCCAGCAAATTATCAACCGGCGAACGCTGGAAAAGATCAAAAGTAACATTCACGCCTTTTTCAATCGCTTCATCCGTTTTTTCAAAACCTTTGGATTCATCGTTCACCCAAAAATTTAAAACAAAACCAAACTGAATCCAAAGTGCATCTTTGTAACGGTTAGCCAGGAACTTGCGGTCGGCCAATTCACCGGTTTCTATGCCATCCTGCAAAATCTGTACACTAAAATTTTCAAATTCCTCTTTTAAACCTGCGTAAATTTTAGGCGTTCCCATACCTTTTGCGGCACGTTTGCTGCTAAAAACGGCGAAGCTTCTTTTACCCTTCAATAATTCGAAAAAGCTGTAGAAAAATGACAATGCTTTTTCGCGGGAAGTATATTGCGGCCAGACTTCCTGCGTTTTAATTTCGGCGATGGTTTTTAAAGCCAAATCCGTCCAGATGCTTTGTTCCACGCCTTCAAACGAGCCGAAATGCTGGTAGAATTCCTCTTCGGAAAACTCATGTTTTTTAGCAAAAATGTAAACTGATTTAGGCTGTTCGCCTTCTGTCAATACGTAATCAATATAATCGTTCTGTATTTTTTCTGTTGAAGCCATAATTTTTATCGGATAAAAGAAGTATCTAATTCTGCTATTAAATTACGAAGTATTTTTAAGGTTGACCGCCGGTTCGTTAAGGTTTGATGTTAGGCTGACAAATAGTGCTTTACCTAAAAAACACCGGTAAAAGAAGCATCGGCCGTTTATTTAACGTTTAATTCTTCCGGAAATTTTTCTGGCTTGGCATAACTTAAACGTGCCAGTTTTTTAGTTACATGATAGCTGTCTAAACCGGAAGCGGTAACAGAACCTGCTTTTTCCAGATCTACAAAGCCATCATCACTCACAAAACCTTCATCAACCTTAACCCATTTAATCTCGCCGATGATAATGCTGGTTTCGTTTAAAGTTACCGGCATAATTTCTTTCAGTTCCAAACCAATGGATAAAGAAGATTCTAAAATGTAAGGCGCTTTAAATCCATCCACATAACCTTCTGTAAAACCGCAATGTTTAAATTCAGAATCGCCGGAAGGATAACGCGCGCTTGCCTGATGTGCTTCTTTGTAAAAATCAGCAAGCACATTATTTAAAGTATAAAAACCAGTTGTTTTAATGTTTTTTAAAGTATCGTGCTGCGGGCCGGGCGGACGGGCAACCATACCAACCAGCGGCGGGTTTGCACCGAGATGAAAGATGGAACTAAAAACAGAAAGATTGGTGTTTCCAACTTCGTCAATCGTTCCCAGCAATTGCAAACTTTTAAAGCCGCCCAAACTGTTGATAAACATGGCGCGGTATTGCTTTTCCATCTGCATTAAGGCATCGTAAGTGTAAATTTTATTTTGGCTCATGCTTCTTTTATCGGCTAAAACTTGTTAAGATGCTTGGGTAACATAAGTGGCTTTTCTTTGTTCATCTTTAACCCGATGATTCTTTCTGTCCAAGCAAGGTTAAATATGCCCGAAACTAAAAGATACACTAAATCTACGCTTCCTTCTAAAACCTGTGTGGTTTGTAAACGGCCTTTTGAATGGCGGAAAAAATGGGGGAAATGTTGGGAAGAAGTAAAATATTGCAGTGAGCGGTGCCGGAAAGCTAAATAAGCTTATGCAGAGAGTACCAAAAGCAATCATTTTATGCTTTATTTGTAATGATTATAAATGATGAGCGGTAAAACGATTTTAGTTTGGTTTAGAAACGATTTGCGGATTAACGATAACGAGGTATTAACAGAAGCCGTTAATAAAGCGGATACTGTTTTGCCCGTTTATTGTTATGATCCTTTTTATTACCGCACTACTTCTTTTGGCACACAAAAAACGGGTAATTTTAGGGCAAGGTTTATCAATGAATCTGTTGCTGGCTTGCGTGAAGCATTACAGCAATTAGGCGGAAATCTCATTGTTCGTACTGGCGATCCGGCCATTATTATCCCGGAACTGGCGCAGCAATACCAGGTTTCAGAAGTTTACCATCACCGTGAAGTTGCTTTTGAGGAAACCAATATTTCATCAAAAGTTGAAGCAGCTTTGTGGAAACTGAAGCTGAACCTGAAGCATTTTATCGGCCATACCTTACACAACAAAGAAGATCTTCCGTTCCCGGTCAAAGATATTCCGGATGCGTTTACCACTTTCCGCAAAAAAGTAGAACGCGATAGTCAGGTGCGCCGTTGTGCCATCGCTCCCAAAAAAATAACAACGCCGGAAATAACAGATGCCGGAGAAATCCCAACTTTAGCAGAATTAGGTTTAACAGAGCCTTTTGATGATGAACGTGCTGTAATGCGTTTTACCGGCGGCGAAGCCGAAGGTTTAAAAAGGCTGCATGGATTTATTTGGGAGAAAAACCTGCTAAAAACTTACAAAGCAAGCCACAATTTGGTTCTGGGCTCAGATTCTTCTACCAAAATGTCGCCTTGGTTGTCGATGGGCTGCGTTTCGCCAAGGCAAATTTTTTGGGAAGTGCAGCAATACGAAAAAGCACATGGCAGTAATGATTCTACACATGCCTTAATTTTGGAATTGCTTTGGCGCGATTATTACCGTTTTATGTTTAAAAAATACGGCAACCAGTTTTTCCAGAAAGCGGGTTTTAAAGGACAAGCGCCATTGGAAGCAGCCAACCAGGACGAGTTGCTGGAGAAATGGAAAACCGGACAAACGGGCGTTCCTTTTATCGATGCCATCATGCGCGAAATGAACGCAACCGGCTATGCAAGTAACCGCGGACGGCAAAATGCAGCGAGCTTTTTGGTGAAAGATTTACAGGTTGACTGGACGCGGGGCGCTGCTTATTTTGAAGAAAAGCTGATTGATTATAGTCCGGCGAGTACCTGGGGAAACTGGGCTTCTATTGCGGGCGTTGGCAATGATGCGAAAGAAAGCCGTTTGTTAAACGTTATTAAACAAGCAGGTGAGGCTGATCCGAAAGGCCAGTTTGTAAAGCTTTGGGTGCCAGAATTAAGCGCGATTCCGGGAAAACAAATCCATACGCCTTTCTTTTTAACCCAAGAAGAATTGGCTGTTTATGGTATTCAATTAGGAAAAGATTATCCGGCCCCGATTATCCAGCCTAAATGGCAAAAATTATCAGATAAAAACGCAAGCATCTTTTAAAGCCCATGCTTCTTTTATCAACTAAAAATTGGTGAAAAAAACATTACGTTTAATTTTAGGCGACCAGCTAAACACTAACCATTCCTGGTTTCGGGAAACAAAACCGGAAACGGTTTATGTGTTGATGGAAATGATGCAGGAGCAAACTTATGTAAAGCACCATATCCAGAAAATCCTCGCTTTTTTTGCTGCGATGCGCAACTTTGCTTACCAGTTGCAAAAAGCTGGGCACGAGGTTATTTATCTTAAATTAAATGATCGGGAAAATGAGCAAACCTTAACAGGCAACCTTCAAAAAATCATCGATAAAAGAAGCATCCAACAGTTTGAATATTTGTTGCCTGATGAATACCGATTAGATCAGCAGTTAAAGTCCTTTTGTAAATCCTTAAATATTCAAACCAAAGCTTACGATACCGAACATTTTTTTACCTCGCGGGAAGAAGTTGGCGATTTTTTCTCCGGCAAAAAACAACTGATTATGGAGAGCTTTTACCGGCACATGCGTCAAAAGCACGATCTGTTGATGAACGGAAACGAACCGGTTGGCGGTTTGTGGAATTATGATCCTGATAACAGAAACCGTTATGACAGCAAAGTTCCGTTGCCTGAATCTTTGAGTTTTAATCACGATTTAGGTGAGATTAAAAAGATGATTGATGCTATGCAAGTTCCTTATTTTGGAAATGTAGAAGCCAAAAAAGTTGCCTTACCGCTTTCCAGAAAAGAAGGTTTAAAGCTGATCGATTACTTCTGTCAAAACCTGCTGCCGCACTTTGGCACTTATGAAGATGCAATGCTGCAAGAACATGCTTCACTTTTTCATTCCCGTTTATCTTTTGCCTTGAATGTTAAGTTAATCTCTCCAAAGGAAGTAGTCAATCAGGCAATTTCTTATTGGCAATACAATCAAAAACAAATCAGCTTGCCACAAATAGAAGGTTTTGTAAGGCAGATTTTAGGCTGGCGCGAATACATGCGGGGCTTGTACTGGAACAAAATGCCGGAATTTGCGGAGAAGAACTTTTTCAATCACCAGGCCAAACTACCGGAATGGTTTTGGACGGGAGAAACCAAAATGAATTGTTTAAAGCATTGTATCGGGCAATCACTCAACCTTGCTTGGGCGCATCATATTCAACGCTTAATGGTAATTGGTAATTTTGCTTTGCTTTCCGGCAGTAATCCGGATGAAGTTGATGCCTGGTATCTGGGCGTTTATATTGATGCGATGCAATGGGTGCAATTACCAAATACACGCGGCATGAGCCAGTTTGCAGATGGCGGAATAGTTGGTACAAAACCTTACGTGGCTTCGGCAGCTTACATCAACAAAATGAGTAATTACTGCGGAAGCTGTTTTTACGATAAAAATAAAAAGTACGGCGAAAAAGCTTGTCCATACAACAGTTTGTACTGGGATTTTTTCTTCAGAAATGAACATCTTTTGGCAGATAACCAGCGTTTAAAATTGATTTACGGAAATTTGCACCGCTTAAAACCGGAAGATTTGGAAAAGATTTTAGAGCAGGCGGAAACTTACAAAAAGCAGGTTGATGAGTTGTAATTTTTTAGGGTGATAAAAGAAGCATTGTAAAGCTCTCTTAAATTACAGTTTTGCAGGATTAACAATTCTTAATCCTGCAATAGCAAAAAAGTCTTTTTCATTATTAGTGATAAGTGTATAATCATAAGCTAAAGCTGTAGCAGCTATAATGGCATCCGGCGTTTTTATTTTTTTGCCTTTCGTACTTTTATGCAATAACGAATAACATCAGTTGTAATGGCTAAAATAGTACTGTCATCAATAAATTCATTTACTTTTTGTTCAATAGCAGTATTGGTATTCCAGCACAATGGTTCTATTTGTGTAATAACAGAAAGATTGGGAACGGCGTCTAAAACAGCATCCATAAATTGTATGCCTTCTTCAGAAAAGGAAGAAGAAAAATAATCGGAAACAGCATTGGTATCAATCAAATATTGCTCCACTCGCTACGCATTTGTTGTATGTGTCCATTCAGTTTTTCGCCTTCTTCTTTGCTGATGATACCTCTGTACTTGTCGGATAGTTTGGTTTTTTCATCAAGCCTATTTTCTTCCAAAACTTTAATCAGGTTCAATTCTTCCAACTCACGTAAAAGCCCTGCTGCTTTTTGATTGGTCAATTGTATAAGCATAGTATCCATCTGTCTATAAATTAAAAGCTTTACCTAAATTACAGTTATTTATATATAATAGATGCATAACGTTAGTCAATTAATTTTAGGGTGATAAAAGAAGCATTGCCGATAGAAACATGTTTTATACTTATTTTAAAAAGGATTAAACCTAAATTTATTTATTTCAAATACAAAAAGTTAAACTTTTGGCCGGTATTATTTAAGCTACAAAAAATGGGTTTGTTTGTATTTTAAATTCTTACTTTTGTAGTGTTTCACTGATTGGATTTTCCATGAATACTCTTTCATACCTAAATAACGCTAATGCAGCGTACATAGATTCACTTTATCAAAACTACCAGCAAGACCCGGAATCGGTTGATTTTGGCTGGCAGAAGTTTTTTGAAGGCTTTGATTTCGGGCGTTCAGAACAAACAGCTGCAGCACAAACCGTTGGTGCAGCTCCTACAGATCAATCACATTTTTTAAAAGAAATCAACGTTTTAAACATGATCAACGGTTATCGTACCCGCGGTCATTTGTTTACTAAAACCAATCCCGTTCGCGAGCGACGGAAATACGTTCCGGGAAAAGAACTGGAAACATTCGGTTTAAGCGATGCTGATCTGGATACCGTTTTTAACGCAGGTGTTGAAGTAGGTTTAGGGCCTGCAAAACTAAGCGACATCCGCGATCTGCTGGAACAAACCTATTGCCAGTCTATCGGTGCAGAATATCGTTACCTGCGCGATCCGGATAAAATCACCTGGTTTGAAGAACGGATGGAGAGAAGCCGCAACACGCCGCATTTCTCTCTGGAAGAAAAAAAACAACTGTTAAAAAAGCTGAATGAAGCTGTAGTTTTTGAAAGCTTTTTGGGAACAAAATTCCTCGGACAAAAACGTTTCTCCTTAGAAGGAGCAGAGTCTTTAATCCCGGCTTTGGATTCTGTTATCGAAAAAGGGTCGAAATTAGGGATCGAAGAATTTGTAATTGGCATGGCACATCGTGGCCGTTTGAATGTACTGGTCAACATCCTGCAAAAAACCTATAAAACTATTTTTTCTGAATTTGAAGGAAAAGGATTTGATGAAGAAGAACCTTTTAGCGGCGATGTAAAATACCATTTAGGTTATTCTACCGATGTAGAAACTTCTGACGGTAAAAAAGTACATTTAAGCCTTTGTCCGAACCCTTCGCATTTGGAAGCAGTTGATCCGGTAGTTGAAGGGTTAACACGTTCTAAAATCGATTTTAAATATGGTGGCGATGATAAAAAAATTGCGCCGATTTTAATTCATGGTGATGCTTCTGTTGCCGGCCAGGGAATTATATATGAGGTTTTGCAGATGTCGAAACTGGAAGGTTACCGTACGGGCGGAACAGTTCATTTAGTTATCAATAACCAAATTGGTTTCACTACCAATTATAAAGATGCCCGTTCCAGTACTTATTGTACCGATATTGCCAAAACTGTTTTATCGCCTGTTTTTCACGTAAATGGTGATGACGTTGAAGCCTTAACTTACGCTATTAATCTGGCAATGGAATATCGCCAGGCTTTCCATAAAGATGTTTTTATTGATATTTTGTGCTATAGACGGTTTGGCCATAATGAATCCGACGAGCCAAAATTTACGCAGCCGCTTTTGTATAAAGCAATAGAAAGCCATCCGAACCCAAAAGAAATTTACAACCAGAAGCTGATAGCTGAAGGCAGCATAGATGCAGAACTGGCTAAGCAAATGGAAAAGGATTTCCGCGCCATGCTGCAGGAAAAATTGAACGAATCTAAATCCGAAGAGAAGTTTTCGGAAGTAAAACCAGTATTTGCAGGCGCCTGGAAAGGTTTGCGTTTGGCTACGGATAAAGATTTTCTGTCTTCTCCGGATACTGCAGTAAGTACAGAAGAATTTGAAACCATTGCTAAAAAAATAACAGCTTTACCGCAAGGAAAGCAGTTTTTTAAAAAGATTGAGAAATTGTTCCAGGACCGCCAAAAGATGGTAAACGAAACCAAAACTTTTGACTGGGCAATGGGCGAACTGATGGCATACGGTACTTTATTAAACGAAGGCCACGTGGTCCGTTTAAGCGGAGAAGATGTAAAACGCGGTACATTCTCCCATCGCCATGCGGTTTTGACTTTAGAAGATTCTGAGGAAGAATATGTTCCGCTAAGAAATATTTCTGATCAGCAGGCAGCTTTTCATATCTATAATTCCCACCTTTCCGAATATGGTGTTTTAGGTTTTGATTATGGTTATGCTTTGGCCAACCCAAATGCTTTAACCATTTGGGAAGCTCAATTTGGAGATTTTGCTAATGGTGCCCAAATTATTATCGACCAATATATTGCCAGTGCAGAAACAAAATGGCAGCGCGGAAACGGTTTGGTAATGTTATTGCCGCATGGTTATGAAGGTCAAGGGCCGGAACATTCATCTGCAAGGATAGAACGTTTTATGGAGCTTTGTGCCGATAACAATATCCAGGTTGCCAATTGCACTACACCGGCAAACTTTTTTCATATTCTTCGCCGCCAGCTTGTGCATGAGTTCCGTAAACCTTTGGTTGTTTTCACCCCCAAAAGTTTATTACGAAACCCTCAATGTATTTCCAACATTACTGATTTTACGGAAGGAAAATTTCACGAAGTAATTGATGATAATTTTGTTGATGCAGCACAGATAAAAAGGGTTTTATTTTGCACCGGAAAAATTTATTACGATCTGCTGGAAAAACAGCAAACTGATCAGCGTAAAGATGTTGCCATTGTTCGTGTAGAGCAATTGTATCCGACGCCGGTATTACAAATGCAAAAAATTAAAACTAAATACAACCAGGCAGAAAGTTGGGTTTGGGTACAGGAAGAACCGGAAAATATGGGTGCATGGCCTTATTTATGCCGCAAGCTTCGCCATACAGAACTGGAACTGGAGGTTGTATCGCGTAAAGAAAGCAGCAGCACCGCAACAGGTTATGCCAAACAACACGCTGCACAACAGTTATATATTGTAGGCAAAGCTTTTGAAGCACCGGCCGGTAAAGCCGTAAAAAAAGAAGTAGAAGAAACAACAGCTGATATGGCGAATGCCGGAGCTGATTAAATCCTGAAATATAGTTTATAAAAAATATGAGTTTAGAGATCAAAGTTCCGCCGGTAGGCGAATCCATTTCTGAGGTTACCTTATCAAACTGGGTAAAAAACGATGGTGACCATGTAGAAATGGATGATGTTATTGCCGAGCTGGAATCAGACAAAGCTACCTTTGAATTAACAGCCGAAGCAGCAGGAACACTTAGAACTACTGCAAAAGAAGGTGATGTACTGGCTATTGGCGATGTTGTTTGCACCATTGAATCTGCTGATGCCGCTACAGCACCTGCAGAAAAAACGCCGGTAAAAGAAGCATCGGCAGAAACAAAACCAGTAAACACTGAACCGGCATCAGCAGAAGCTCCGAAAACAGTAACAGCATCTGCTGCACAGGAAATTGAGATCAAAATTCCGGCTGTTGGCGAATCAATACAGGAAGTTACCTTGACCCGCTGGATGAAAAAAGACGGCGAACAGGTAGAAATGGACGAACCCATTGCCGAACTGGAATCAGACAAGGCAACGTTTGAACTGAATGCAGAAAGCGCCGGAACACTAACTACGATTGCCCAGGAAGGTGATGTGGTAATGATTGGGGCGTTGGTTGGTAAGATTAAAGCTGGCGCAGGTGCACCTCAAACAGAAAAAACACCGGTAAAAGAAGTAGCAGAAAAAGCAGAAATTTCTGCCGGTTCCGGTGATCAGCCTAAAACTTATGCTTCTGGTGTTCCTTCGCCTGCAGCAGCGAAAATATTGGCTGAAAGAGGACTTGATCCGAAAAATATCAATGGTAACGGTGTTGGCGGAAGGATTACCAAAGAAGATGCACAGAAAGCGGAAGTTTCTAAACCGACAGCAAAAACTGAAAGTAAACCAGCTCCGGCTCCTGCAAAACCTGCTGCTCCTGCGCCTCAGCCTGTTGTTGCTGGCAGTCGCGGAGAACGCCGCGAAAAGATGTCTTCCTTGCGAAAAACAGTTGCTAAACGATTGGTTGCCGTAAAAAATGAAACAGCCATGCTGACTACTTTTAACGAAGTAGATATGCAGCCAATTATGGAATTGCGTTCCAAATACAAAGATAAATTCAAAGAAAAGCACCAGGTTGGTTTGGGCTTTATGTCCTTCTTTACAAAAGCAGTTACAGAAGCTTTGAAAGACTGGCCTGCAGTTGGTGCACGCATTGAAGGTGAGGAAGTAGTTTACAGCAATTTTGCTGATATTTCTATTGCTGTTTCTGCGCCAAAAGGCCTGGTTGTTCCAATTATCCGTAATGCAGACAGCATGAGCCTGGCAGAAATTGAAAAAGCAATTGTTGCCTTAGCCGGTAAAGCGCGTGAAAACAAGTTGACGATTGATGAAATGACAGGCGGAACTTTTACCATTACCAACGGTGGCGTTTTTGGTTCGATGTTATCTACGCCAATTATCAACTCGCCGCAATCTGCAATTTTAGGTATGCATAATATTATTGAGCGGCCGGTGGCAGTAAACGGACAAGTGGTTATCCGCCCGATGATGTATCTGGCTTTATCATACGATCACCGGATTGTGGACGGCAGGGAATCGGTTAGTTTCTTAGTCCGCGTAAAACAATTATTAGAAGATCCGGCGAGATTACTGCTGGGGGTATAAAAATAGTTGATAAAAGAAGCATTGAAAAAAGAGGCCTGCAAAATGCAGGTCTTTTTTTGTTTACACTGGTTAGATAATTAAACCTGGGCTTAATTTTTATTCTTCTATTGTTGCAATCGATTGTAATCAGAATAATACTGTAAGTTTATCTGCTAAAGATTGTATAACAATTACTAAAAATGTCTAAATTGACACCCTCAAACCTAAGTTAAAAATGAATAGACTTCAAACACCGGATTACGCTGTATTCGTAATTTATTTTTTAATCGTAGCCTTATACGGATGGTGGGTTTACCAACGTAAAAGAACTGCCGTTTCATCTTCTAAAGATTATTTTCTTGCCGAAGGTTCCCTTACCTGGTGGGCCATCGGGTCCTCTTTAATTGCTTCCAATATTTCTGCTGAGCAATTTATCGGCATGAGCGGTTCTGGTTTTCAAATGGGCCTTGCTATTTCTTCGTATGAGTTTATGGCAGCTCTGACATTGGTTATTGTAGCTATCTTTTTTATTCCGGTTTACCTCAAAAATAAAATTTTTACAATGCCCCAATTCCTTAACCAGCGCTACAATGGTACGGTTGCTATGATTATGGCTATCTTCTGGTTGTTGCTGTATATCGTGGTTAACTTAATGTCTATCCTTTATTTAGGCGCTTTGGCTATTAGCGGAATTTCCGGGTTTAGTGTAGTATTATGTATTGTTTTACTTGCTATCTTCTCGATCATCATTGCTTTAGGCGGGATGAAGGTTATCGGTTATACAGATGTTATCCAGGTTTTCTTTCTAATATTAGGTGGCTTGGTTGCATCTTATATCGCCTTAAACTTGGTAAGCGAAAAATCAGGGACAACCGGCGTTTTTAATGGCCTGAAGTTATTAACTACAAACGCAAACGATCACTTTCACATGATTTTTAAAAGGGATAATAAAAATTATATGGATCTGCCGGGTTTAAGTGTTTTAATCGGCGGTATGTGGATTACCAATCTAAACTATTGGGGCTGTAACCAGTACATTACCCAACGAGCTTTGGGCGCTGATTTAAAAACAGCACGGGGCGGTTTGCTTTTTGCTGCTTTCCTTAAAATCTTAATGCCTGTTATTGTGGTTGTTCCCGGAATTGCAGCCTATGTGTTGTACCAAAAGGGGATGTTCCATACCGAAATGTTAACTTCAACTGGTGCTACCGATGTAAATAAGGCTTATCCTGCCATCCTGAATTTATTGCCAGTAGGGATGAAAGGTATTGCTTTTGCAGCCTTAACAGCAGCCATCGTTGCTTCGTTGGCTGGAAAAGTAAACAGTATTGCTACCATTTTCACATTAGATATTTACAAAAAAGTGATCAGGCCAAATGCAAGTGAAACAAACTTAGTTAACCTTGGTAAAATTGCAGTAGTTGTATCTATGATTTTAGGTGTGATACTTTCTTTACTGGTAGGGAATAATTTAATGGGCGAAGGCAAACAGGGTTTCCAGTATATTCAGGAATATACCGGGTTTGTTTCCCCCGGAATTTTGGCTATGTTTTTAATGGGTTTTTTCTGGAAAAAAGCTACTTCAAACGCTGCTTTATTTGCAACTATCGGTGGGTTTGTCTTTTCCGTAATATTTAAGTTCTTGCCAAACTTTGCTGATCTAAGTTTTCTGGCTTCAACCGGATTCTCGAAAGCAAATGCACAAGGTATTTATGAAATCCCTTTCTTAGACCGGATGGGTTTCGTATTTATTATTTGTATGATCGGGATGTACATCATTAGCATAATTGAAAACAGCAAAGGTTTAAGGCCAAATGCTTTAGAAGTGGATACCAAAATGTTCCGTGTTACACCTGCTTTTACCGCCGGAAGTTTAATTATCTGCGGATTGCTGGTTGCTATTTATTCGATTTTCTGGTAAAAATTAATATAAATCAGAATTAATAAAAACCTTCTGAAAATAATTTCAGAAGGTTTTTTTACTTTTAATTGTAGCTTAACAAATTTATTTACCGATAAAAGAAGCATTAGCAAGCGAAAAATAAAAATCATAAATCTGAAATATGGAAATTTTAATCCTTCATCCTAAAAATAAAGAGCAACTGTCTGTTTTTAAAGCCTTGGCTAAAGCTTTAAAAGTGGATTTTGAAACAGAAAAAAGCCCTTATGACCCAAAGTTTGTGGCCAAGATTAAGCAATCCCAACAGGATTTGAAAGATGGAAAAGGGACGGTAATAACACTTGACGAATTGAAAGAACTATGCAAATAGTCTTTCAACCCCAGGCTAAAGCAGATTTAGATTTTTGGGTTAAAAGCGGAAACAAATCAGTTTTAAAAAAAATAACACAATTGATTGAAGCTATTTCCGAAGAACCATTTGAAGGGATTGGGAAACCAGAAATGCTTAAACATGATTTAACTGGATTATGGTCAAGAAGGATAAACTTAGAGCATCGGCTTATTTATGAATTGCAAGATGAAAAAATAATTATACACTCTTTAAAAGGTCATTACTAATTAGTAGTAATTCTAAACAACTTACACTTTTTCTGCTTCAACTCCTATCTTTGGGCTTCATATTTAAATAAAGCCAATGGATTTCAACCTCCTCCAAACCAAACCCTTTTTTATCGTCGGCCCGTGCGTAATGGAAAACCGGGAACTGCTGTTTTTAGTGGCAGAAAAATTGGTTGCCATCCGCGAAAAGTTAGATGTAAACATCATTTTTAAATCTTCTTTTGATAAGGCCAACCGCACTTCGATCAAATCTTATCGCGGACCGGGAATAGAAAAAGGAATGGAATTGTTGCAAGCCGTAAAAGAGAATTTTGGTTTACCGGTAACTACCGATATTCACGAACCTTTTCAGGCTGCAGTTGCTGCCGAAGTAGTTGATATTTTACAGATTCCCGCTTTTTTATGCAGGCAAACAGATTTATTGGTTGCTGCTGCTCAAACCGGTAAAATTGTGAACATTAAAAAAGCGCAGTTTTTATCCGGTCAGGATATGTTCTACCCGGCACAAAAAGTGGTAGAAGCAGGCAATAACCAAATCATTTTAACAGAACGCGGTAACTCTTTCGGCTATAACAATTTAGTGGTCGATTTCAGAAATATCGATGATATGAAAGCATTTGGTCATCCGGTTTGTATGGATTGCACGCATTCCGTACAAAGGCCGGGCGGGGCAGGGGGCAAAACTGGCGGCGACAGAAAGTTCGTACCATCTATGGCGCGCGCCGCAAAAGCTTTCGGTGCAAATGGCTATTTTATGGAAGCACATCCTGATCCGGACAATGCTTTAAGCGACGGGCCAAATATGCTTTATTTAGAAGATGTAGAAAATTTGATTAGCGAACTGGCCGATGGAAAGTAGCAGGTTAGCAGTTGCCAAACGGGTATTTCAAACAGAAATAGAATCGTTACAACGCGTTGCCAATCATCTCAACGAAACTTTTGAGCAAGCTGTAGAACTGATTTTAAATACCCAAGGCAAAGTAATTGTATGCGGAATCGGGAAATCGGGTTTGATCGGAAAAAAAATTGTTGCCACACTTTCCAGTACCGGCACGCCAGCTTTTTTTTTGCATCCGAGCGAAGCTTTTCATGGCGATTTAGGGATTATCAGCAAAGAAGATGTAATTGTTTTGATTTCTTTTTCCGGAGAAACAGACGAAGTGCTTAAAGTAATCCCTTTTCTTAAATGGCATAAAAATCGAATCATCGCCATCACCGGAAACCCAAATTCTACTCTGGCCAGAAATGCCGATTGTTGCCTTAACTTAGTCATAACGCAGGAAGCTTGTCCTTTGCAGCTTGCACCAACTTCTTCAACTACAGCCATGCTGGTTTTAGGCGATGCTTTGGCTGTTGCTTTAATGGAAGCCCGGAATTTTATGCAGGAAGATTTTGCCCGCTTTCATCCGGGCGGAAGTTTGGGCCGAAAATTAGTAACGCGGGTAAAAGGTTTAATGCGGACAGACAACCTGCCTTTTATCAAAGCTAATGCTTCTTTTACCGACCTGATTTTAAAGATGTCGGCAGGGCGTTTAGGTTTGGTAATTATTGGTGATGAAGAAAAGGCAGAAGGCATTATTACCGATGGCGACCTGCGTCGCGGATTGATGCGTTTCCCGGATACTTCTACTATTAAAATTGCAGATATCTTCAACCCAAACCCGGTTATTATTGCCGAAAATGAATTTATCAGCGAAGCAGAAAACCTGATGATCCAGAAAAAGATCGCCACGGTTTTAGTTGGCGATGCAGAAAAAAGGGTGGTAAAAGGAGTATATCAGATCTATAACACCTGATCCATCGGCCTTAATTACTGGTTTTTGCTTCGGTAAAATTGATATATTTGCCCTCTCTCAATTCATGATGCCCGATCTAAGCAGAACAAAACCCTATTCTATCTACCCAAAACCTGCCCGGGTTAAAATTGCTGTTATTGGTTTAGGTTACGTTGGCTTGCCGCTGGCAGTAGAATTTGCATCCAAATTTGAAGTAATTGGCTTTGATGTAAGTGTGAAAAGAATTGCCGGTTTACTTACCGGTTTTGATCGTACGCGCGAAGTAGAAGCCGAACGCCTGCAAGCTGTTCTTGCCCCAAACGGAAAGCTTTTTTGTACTTCGGAAGCAGAAAAAATAGCGGATTGCAACGTGTTTATTATTGCGGTGCCCACGCCGACAGATCAGCATAACCGTCCGGATTTAAGGCTGATAAAAGAAGCAAGTGCATTGGTTGGGAAAGCTTTAAAAAAAGGCGACCTGGTGATTTATGAATCAACGGTTTATCCGGGTTTAACAGAAGGTGACTGCGTACCCGTTCTGGAAGCTGTTTCCGGTTTAAGGTTTAACCGGGATTTTTTTGCAGGTTATTCTCCAGAAAGGATCAATCCAGGCGATAAAGAACATACACTGGTCAACATCAAAAAGATCACTTCCGGCTCTACGCCCGAAGCCGCTGCTTTTGTAAACGGACTTTATCTGGAAATTATTGAGGCAGGAACACATCTGGCGCCAAGCATTAAAGTAGCCGAAGCGGCAAAAGTGATCGAAAATTCGCAGCGCGATATCAATATTGCTTTTGTGAACGAACTTGCCAAAATTTTTAATTTAATGGGAATTGATACCGGCGAAGTTTTAGAAGCGGCCAGTACGAAATGGAATTTTTTAAAGTTCAAGCCAGGTTTGGTGGGCGGCCATTGTACGGGCATCGATCCGTATTATTTAGCACAAAAGGCACAGGAAGTAGGTTATCACCCCGAAATTATTTTAGCGGGGCGACGATTAAATGACGGGATGGGCGCGTATATTGCACTGGAAGTAATCAAATTAATGGTGAAAAAGGATATTCCGGTTAAACAGGCTAAAGTTTTAATCCTTGGTTTTACGTTTAAGGAGAATTGTCCGGATGTCCGCAATACACGTGTGATTGATATTGTAAAGGTTTTTAACGAATTTGAAACGGAATTAACGGTTTACGATCCCTGGGCCGATCCGGAAGAAGTAAAGCAGGAATATGGCTTTGCAACTTTTAATCAGCCTGAACAGTTAAAAAATAATTATGATGCTATTGTTCTTTCGGTGGCACATCAGGAATTTCAGGAGTTGGATTTAAACAGTTTAAAAAACCAGCAGCGCGCCATTATTTATGATATAAAAGGAGCATTGAAAGCTGGCGAAGCAGATGGCCGGTTGTAATTATTTTGCCCTTAAAATACTTTTCTGAAACTTTTTTACGCATAAACTCATACAAGCAACTGATACTTTATACATGAAAAAATTATTAGTAACAGGATCGTCAGGATTAATAGGTTCAGAAGTTTGTATCCATTTTGCTGATCTCGGCTGGGAAATCCACGGAATTGACAATAACCAGCGCGCTGTTTTTTTTGGTGCCAATGGCGATACGCGCTGGAACGAAAGCCGTTTAAAAAGCAGGATCAAAAGCTTTCATCACCATGAACTGGATATCCGTGACCGCAATGGCGTGATCGGATTGATCAGCACTGTAAAACCTGATGCCATCGTTCATACTGCTGCGCAACCCAGCCACGATCGTGCTGCCGATATTCCTTTTGATGATTTTGATACGAATGCGGTCGGTACTTTTAACCTGTTGGAAGCTACGCGGAGATATAATACCGAAGTCCCGTTCGTGCACATGTCAACCAACAAGGTTTATGGTGATGCACCGAACGAAATTGAAATGGCAGAACTGGAAAAGCGCTGGGATTACGCTGATCAGAATTATGAACACGGCATTGCCGAAAACTTCAGAATAGATCAAACCAAACATTCTTTATTTGGCGCTTCTAAAGTTTCGGCAGATATTTCTGTGCAGGAATACGGCCGTTATTTTAATATGCCAACTGCTTGTTTACGTGGCGGTTGCTTGACCGGGCCAAACCATACAGGTGTAGAACTGCATGGCTTTTTAAGTTATCTGATTAAATGTAATCTCGAAGGAAAACCTTATACTGTTTTTGGTTATAAAGGCAAACAGGTGCGCGATAATATCCACTCTTTTGATGTAGCCCGTTTTATTGAAGAATTTATCAAAGCGCCGCGTGTAGCAGAAGTTTATAATTTAGGCGGAGGGAAAGAGAATACTTGTTCTATCCTGGAAGCTTTCGATATCATTTCAGGTATCAGCGGAAAAGAAATGAAATACACTTACAGCGAAACCAACCGCATTGGCGATCATATTTGCTATTACAGCGATTTACGGAAAATGCAGTCGCATTATCCGAATTGGGGGATTACAAAATCCTTGGAAACAGTTTTCCAGGAGATTTATCAATCCTGGATCGAGCGGAATAAAAAGTAACATTGCATTTTTTGCTGCTTTTATCAACAAATAAATATTGTTTCTGTTAATAAACCTCAACAGAGAAAGAAGATTAGTATATATTTTTTTAGTAGTAAAAGGATAATTATATTTACAATCTTTTCTTTCTCAACCTAAAACAAAATATTTATTATGAAAAAATCATTATTAATAGCAGTAACTGCTCTGATGATCAGCTTTGCTTTTTCGGCTTGTTCAAGTCTTAAAAAGAACCCTAATGCTATTTCCCGAGGAAAAATTTCTGGAAAGTGGGGAATAACTGCCGTTTCTTTACAAGGATTGCTTCCACAAAATGTACAATCTGTATTTGGTTTTGCGCCCTATAAATGTTTCGAAAACAGTACCTGGGAATTAACCAATAGCGGAAATGGTAATTTTTTAATTAACAACGATGCAACCGGTTGTCCGGTTGGCACGAAACAGAACATTTACTGGTCATTTTCTTCGGGTGCAAACGGGGCAGAATTTCAGTTGAAAAAATTAGCAGAGAATCAAAAGCCTAAAGATGTAGCAGAAGGTTACCGTTTATTAGTTACAGCTAATACAGGTAATACCATGACTATAAAATCGCCAGTTGAATACGGAGGAAAAACCGGCTACGTGGTTTACAGTTTTGTAAGGCAATAATTATAGTTATAAGTTTTTATTAAACCGATACTGTTTTTATCAAGATAAAAACAGTATCGGTTTTTTGTTTAAAACTGAACTTGAATGCCAGCAAACCAATTACGAAGTGGTGCAGCATTATAATATCTTAATCCAACTGCATTTAAATCATTACCTAAACTATAATGCTGATTTAGTAAATTATCAATTCCAGCATAAATGTTTAAGTTAGTTTTTTTGCTGAGGTTTTTGTTCCAGCCAACTTTAGTTTGTATCAAATGGTAAGCGTTTGCAAAAGCTGTATTGGCATCATCAAGCGGAAGTTTTGCAGTATAATTGTGCTGTAAAAAGAAGTAGAACCGGGCAGGGAACGTTGCATTTAACTGGCTGACTGATACTGTTGCCGGAACACCTGTTAATTTATTTCCCGAATAATTTGCGCTTGCATTGAAATAATCGCGGAAACGGAACCTGCTTAAAGTTAAGCTGTTGCTAATTGTTAAACTCCTGACAAAATCATTTGCATTTGCAGGGATGATCTGGAAAATTACCGAAGTTTCTATTCCTGCCTGGTTTGTTCCGCCGGCATTCAAATAATATTCTGTTCCGTTATCATTTAACCTACGCACAATTGCGTTGTTTAAGCGGTAATAAAAAACAGCAGCATCTATATTAAAACGTGCGTTTGTACTTTGCTTTCTGAAACCGGTTTCGTAATTCCAGCCTTTTTCTGCCTGTAAATTATTATTGATGATGTTACTGGTTGGCCTTACTTCTGCTGTTGCAGGTGTAGAATAACCGCGGCTAACAGTTGCGCGCCAGGCAAAATTGTTGGTTACTTGGTAAGATAAGGCAACCCTCGGCATCAGTACAGGTTTGAAATGATTATTACCGGCTGAGGCAGCAACATCAGTAAAGTTGTAACTATAATTGTTTAAACTGAGCGCAGTTTCAGCATGAATTTTTTTGATAATCGTTGCAGCAAAGCGCGTAAAATAAAAGCTTTGTTTGCTGAGGATATGGCTTGAAGCCTGTAAACTACCACGCACACCTTTATTGTTATCGTAATTGTTGATGTCAGATTTGGTTTGCTGCATTTCTGTTCCCAAATCCCATTTCCAGTCTAATTGATTATGCTGTTTGCTGCTTAGTTCCAAATAACTTCTTAAACCAATTGTGTTTTCTAATCTTACTTCTTCATTGGTAATAAAAGGGTTATCAAAATTGGTGTGCATACCGTAAACAGCAATAACATGTTTAAGGTTAGGCAGATAAAAAGACTCGTTAGCAACACCGCCAAAAACAGTTTTATTGTAAACTGCTGCATGCTGCTCTATGGCCCCGGGCGAAGTTGCAGTTGCAGGCCGTGCTGCCTGCGGGTTTTGCAGAAACTCGGGCAGCGTTAAACCGCCTGGCGTTTGGTAATCTATGTCAGTATAAAAAAATAAAGCTTTTAATTGTCCGTTTGCAGCATAAGTCCAGGTATCAGCAGCTTGTATAAACTTCCGTTTTAAAGCACTGTTTTGCCGGTAACCATTCGATTGTTGCCAGCTTTGGCTGATGTTGAGCTGGTTATTTTTAGATGCTTCTTTTACCGCTATATTTTCGCGATAGCTGTTGTAAGAGCCAGCATCAAACCCAACAGAAGCTGTACTTTCCTGCTGATGGCTGCCAAAAGGATCGATCAAAACCACACCGTTGGAATTAGCGCCGTATAAACTTCCATCCGGGCCACGCAAAACAGTAATGTTTTGTATCGCACTTAAATCAAGCAGGTTGAGGTAAGTATTTCCGCCAGCATCCGTTAACGGAAATTCATCCATGTAAATCTTCACATTTCTCACTCCAAAAGGCGAACGCAATAAACTTCCACGAATAGAAAGTCGATAACTTCCAGGCGAACGTTCTTCCATCCGTACGCCCGGTACTGTATTTACTGCCGGAACGAGCGAAAAACCGGATTGCATTTGCAGTTGCGGCAAATTAATTGTACCAACTGCTGCCGGAACAGTTAAAAGCGGTTGCTGGGTTAAATAAGCTTTTATAACTACTTCCTGCAGTTTTTTTAACGTGTCTGTTTGTTGTGCAGAGGTACGCTGAAATGATAGGGAAGCAATTAAAAAAAAAGTAATTGTTTTATACATCGAATTGATTGGGGAAAGCAGAAATAATTAATGGGGAACGGCGGGGCTAAGAATGGTATAAAGGTAGTGATATGCTTCTTTTACAGCACAAAAATTAGATTCGGAAAAATTAATCATTATTTTAGACGCAATGGCTGATTTTAGATTAGAAGTTTTTTATACTGTTGCCAAGCGATTGAGTTTTACTAAAGCTGCTACAGAACTATTTATTACGCAACCTGCCATTACCAAACATATTCGTGAACTGGAAGAACAATATAAAACTAAATTGTTTGAGCGGAACGGTAATAAAATTAAGCTAAGTTTAACAGGGGAATTGCTTCTTAAACATACTGAAGATATTTTTGCTGTTTACCGCCGCATTGATTTTGATTTGCATGATTTAACACAGCACAACCAGGGTTTGTTAAGAATGGGCGCAAGTACAACGATTGCCCAATATGTAATTGCGCCCCTATTAGCAGGTTTTAAGGAGAAATTTGCAGCTATACAACTTAGTTTAATTAACGGAAATACAGAACAGATTGAAAAAGCACTGTTAGCCAGAGAAATAGAATTAGGTTTGATTGAAGGCCGCTCCAAAAACCAGGAAATTAGTTACCATGAATTTATTAAAGATGAAATTGTACTGGTTTGCAGCAAAAATCATCCCTGGGCAAAAAAAGCATCGATAAAAACAGCATCATTAAAAGAAGTTCGTCTTGTTTTGAGAGAACAAGGTTCAGGAACGTTGGAAGTAATTGATTATGCTTTTAAAAGTTTAGGTTTAAGCATCGCTGATTTGAATGTCGAAATCCATCTGGGTAATGCAGAAACCATTAAATCATATCTTTTACATACCAATTGTATGGCTTTTTTATCTGTTCACGCTGTTGCTAAAGAGTTGCAAAACGGAGAGTTACGCATAATAGATGTAGAAGGTTTAACTATAGAACGAAAGTTTTATATGATCCGTTTGCAGGGAAAAGCAGAAGGTTTAGTAGAAATATTTATGCGTTTTGCCAAGCATTATCATAACTTAAAGTAATGGCAGATTAAAATTAGCAACTTGTCCGGCTTGTGCTGTCTGTTCATCTTTGTTCAACAAAACAAAGAAAAATGGAAGCTGTAAATTTCACAAATCATAACTCTTCTCCTATAAATATAAGTTTACGAAGCAGAAAAATTATATTTCTTGTCGCCGCCGCTTTTTGTTTCGCGCCTTTTATGTCGCCACCGTTGGCTTTGGTTTTAGGTTTGATTATTGCCCAAACTATTAAGCATCCATATCTTCACCTTAATCATCAGGCAACAAACCTATTACTTAAAGTATCGGTAGTAGGATTAGGTTTCGGCATGAATATTTTCAGTGCGATGCAAGCCGGAAGGGAAGGTGTTTTATTTACCATTGTTTCTATTTTTAGCGTATTAGCGTTAGGTGCTTTCGTGGGAAGATGGATGAAAATTGATAAAAAAACATCTTTTCTTATTTCTGCTGGTACAGCAATTTGTGGTGGAAGTGCAATCGCAGCCCTTTCTCCGGTAATGAAAGCCGAAGAAAAGCAAATTTCTGTAGCGTTAGGAACTGTTTTTATCCTCAATTCTATTGCCTTGTTTATTTTCCCGATGATTGGCCATGCCCTGCATCTTTCACAAACCCAATTTGGTTTATGGTGCGCCATTGCCATTCATGATACCAGTTCTGTAGTTGGTGCAGCAAGTAAATATGGCCCAATTGCTTTGCAAGTGGCAACAACAGTTAAATTAGCGCGTGCTTTATGGATTATTCCGGTAGCTTTTGGTACAGCTTTTTTGTTCAAAACTGATAAAACCAAAGTTGCTGTTCCTTATTTTATCGGTTTATTCATTCTTGCCATGATTGCAAATACTTACCTGCCTTTTATAAATACTTTGACTCCATATATTGTTGGAACCGCTAAAACTGGTTTAACACTTACCTTGTTTTTAATTGGTTCCGGTTTATCTTTTAAGGTGATAAAAGCAGTAGGCACAAAGCCTTTGTTGCAAGGTGTATTTTTATGGGCGATTATATCAATCGGAGCGCTTTGGGCAATAATCGGATTGGCAAAGTAACCCTGAATAAATCAAGCTAACGAATAATCTGTATGAAGTCAATCAAAAAGGCAGAATGTGAGTTTAGTAAAAAAAATATTATTCTCATCAATGGAAATTTTTAAATGTACGCATTGCAGTCAAATTATTTATTTTGAAAATACCAGTTGCGTTCAATGTGGTTATCCGTTGGGTTTTGAAGCGAAAGATTTGAAACTATATCCGCTTGTTTTTGCCGGAGATAAAACTTACACCATTTATAATCAAACAAAACAAAAATATCGTTACTGCCTTAACTATCAGTACGGTGTTTGCAACTGGCTGGTAAAAGAAGACAGCGAAACACCTTATTGCCAGGCTTGCAACTTAAACAGTACCATTCCAAATTTAAATCAGCCCGAAGCAAAAGCACATTGGCGTGTTATCGAAAATGCAAAGCACCGTTTAGTGTACAGTTTGTTAAAGATGGGGCTTCCTTTAATAAGTAAAAAAAATGACGAAGAAAAAGGGTTAACATTTGATTTTTTAGCAGATTTAAAAGGGAAACCACGTGTTTTAACAGGCCACGATAATGGTTTGATCACCTTAAATATTATAGAAGCAGATGATGTGGAACGCGAAAAATCGCGTAAAGCAATGATGGAACCCTATCGTACTTTACTTGGCCATTTCAGGCATGAAGTTGGACATTATTATTGGGACAGGCTGATCGATAACTCTGTTTATTTACAAGAATTCAGGCAATTGTTTGGTGATGACCGTGAAGATTACGGCGAAGCTTTGCAAAAGCATTATAATCAAGGCCCTCCTGCTGATTGGAACGAACATTTCATCAGTTCTTACGCAAGTTCTCATGCCTGGGAAGATTGGGCAGAAACCTGGGCACACTACCTGCATATTATGGATACGCTGCAAACCAGTTCTTCTTTTGGTTTAAGTGTGCATCCGCAAATTGCAAAATCAGCAGATCATTTAGATGTAGATGTAAAGCAAGATCCTTATGAGATTGCTGATTTTACCAAAATTATTGCTACCTGGTTGCCAGTAAGTTTTGCCATGAACAGCATTAACCGAAGTATGGGCAATAGAGATTTATATCCGTTTATAATTACACCTGTTGTAGTAGAAAAGCTAAGCTTTATACACAAGGTTTGTTACCAAAGCCGGCGGCCTTAAATTTTTTGCAGATAAAAGAAGCATCAGGTTTTTTGCTGATGCTTCTTTTATCAGTTTAAAACTGTATCTCTAATTTCTTTAGAAATATCTCTGGTAATACGGATAATATCTTCTGCAACCTGTGTATTGTTGATCACAATTTTATGGCAATGATGCTTGTGCGGAAGCAAAAACTCTTTGTAAGCCGGCAATACATGATTAATCCATTTATAGTTTACATCTTCTGCAGAATAGCCTCTTTCTATCAAATCGCGCTTTAAACGGCGGTGTAAAGCAACTTCTTCTTCCGTATCAATAAAAATCTTTAAATCCAGCATTTCTGCAATTGCCTTAAAATGCAGGATAAATAAACCCTCTATAATAATTATTGGTGCCGATTTAATTTCCAGGATTTTTGGAACAGCAGAAGCATTATTAAACGTGTATTCTTTTTTATAAACTGTTTCGTGGTTTAACAGCTTTTTCGCATCGGCTATAAAAGCAGCTTCGTCAATGGTAGTTGGCAGATCAAAATTATATAGTTTATTTTCTTCTGCTGTCATTCCTGCTGCAACCGGAATATAGTAATCGTCCTGAGAGATCAAACACACTTCATCTTTAGAAAAATGTTCTAAAAAGCAGTTTAGAAAAAAGGTTTTGCCAGATCCGCTGCCACCGGCAATACCAATTACAAAAGGTTTATTGTTCATTCGTGTTCGGACTGCCGTAACTTAAATTTACATAAAAACGTTTATCTAACGCCCCTAAAGATTCGGCAACATCTTTAGTCATCACCACAATAGCGTCTTTATTGGTTTCGTTCTCTGTAAAACTGCCCACAACTTTAGCAAAAGTAGTTTTGTTGGTCATCGGGTTGGTAATTTTAATAATTGTTCCAACCGGTGCAGTACGGTGCAATACATATTTCTTTTTAGGGTCCAGGTTTGGGTCGTTAATCCAAACGGCCGTTCCTTTTTCGTTTTTTTCTGTTAACCCGTAACGGTTATTTGGCAAACGGCGGTTACCGGAGGAGCTGTCTGATGCAGTGGTAACACGTGTAGAATCTCTTTTTAGTGTACGGTCTTTTGGTTCCGTCATCACCGTTTCTGCTGGTGCCGTTATTACGGGCGCTGCTGCAGGTTGCGGTTCTTCGCGTTTGATGCGTAATATTTGCCCCGCATTTAAATTATTACTTTTTAAACTGTTCCAGTTAATAATATCATCAACTTTAACTTGGAAACGCCTGGAAATAGCATAAAGCGTTTCTCCGGCTGATACTTTATACTGTGTGTATTCCGGCTGGTCTGCATTAGTATTTACTGCTGCAGCAGTTGTGGTAACTTCTGTGGTAGTGGTTTTGGTGTAAGATGGATTTACCGGCGATGCTGTTTTTACCGGTGAAGAATTTGATACAAAAGCCCGTTCGGTTGGTACTTTAATAATAGCGCCAATCTGCATTTTTGCATTGTTGTTATAATCCATCACTGCTTTCGGCCTAACGTTGTAACGCCTTGCAATGGAGTAATAATTATCTTTTGGGTCGAGTTTATGCAGAATGATCATCTTGCCATTCTGATTTTCGATACCAACAGAATCAGCTAAAGGATGTGCAAAAAGAGGGTTGCAAAGACTGAAAAACGATAGCACAGTGGCTAAGTATTTAATTTTTAACATGTTTATAATTCCTGTTTAAAGGTTCAAAACTTTAAGGTTAATTTTATTTTTTAGATAAACGAGATGATTTTTTATCAGTACAAACGCTTCGGGTTGTAACTTTTGTATGTTTTCGTTCAATAAATCGTGATATATTAGGGTATCATTTTCGATAATAAAAAGCTGTTGTACCAAATATCCGTTATTTTTGGAGTGCAAAGATATAATTAAGTACGAATTGTAATTTAAACAACATACATCGCCAGTTATTGTCCCGGTAATTAAAGCAGCAATATTTTCTGGCAGTAAACGAAGCATAAAAGGATATTGAACCGGTTCTACATCATCCTGCTGGTTCTTAATATCGGTTAAGGCGTTCCCTGTTTTATAATCAAGCAACACATTCCGCTTCGTTTGAAAACGCTGGTCGGCAGCTACGATGCCTTCCTTTGTAAATGTTTCCAGTACCAGGTTGTAATCTGCCCAAACCTGTTTCCCGGTTAACCCATTTAAAGCAATAATGCCTTTGTGTTCCGGGCTTTGGCCGGATTTATAACCGTATAAAAAGAGTATCCCTTTCCGGCCGCCATCCATACCAACCAGCCATTTTTCTTCCGGAACCAGTTCAAGAAAATTCACCTGCCCGGTTTTTATATTAAACGAAGAAAAACCGGTTGATTGGTTTTCAGCACTTCTGGTTTCTATATAAAGTAAATCATTTGCTGCATCACTTTCTAATTTCCAGATCAAGCTGGAAAAAGTATGATCAACAACTGGGTTTAATTTTACTGACATTTGTTTGCAAAGTAGGGGATAAAACTTGGGTTAACACCGATCAAAACAATACTTAGTTTAACGGTGTTGGTGATAAAAAACATTAAATTAATTATGGAAGCGGAAGCAATAAGCCTGGAAGAAAATAAAGTTAAACCCGTAGTAGATCATTTAAACGATTTGCTTGCAAATTATCATATTCATTATCAAAAAATTAGAGGTTGCCATTGGAATGTTAAAGGCCACAACTTCTTTACATTACATGTAAAATTTGAAGAATTATACACAACTGCTTTAACTACAATTGATGAACTAGCAGAACGTATTTTAACGTTAGGAAAACCGCCTTACAGCACTTTTAATGATTATATTAAAACTTCTAAGATAAAAGAAGTAAATACAATTGGAATGCCCGAAGATGCTATGGTGAAAGCTTTGGTTGATGATATGGCCGTTTTAATTGAAATGGAACGCGAAATATTAGAAATAACAGATAACGCAGAAGACCAGGGAACAAATGATATGGTGAACGGGTTTATGCAATACAAAGAGAAAAATACCTGGATGCTGCGTTCATTTATCAATCAGGACTGAGATCGGTTGTAAGTTAAGGGTTGCAGGTTGCCGGTTTTTGAATAATGCCGACAAATCATATTCCCTAATACTTCTTTTATCAATAAAAAACCTTATTTGTTAATAGCAAACGAGGTTTTTGATTTTATGCTGATAAAAGAAGCATTATTCTGAAACCACGGCTCCGCCTTTGTAAAGTTGCTTCTGGTATTTTAACGAAGGTGATTTGATCAGCTCGCCTAAACCTAAACGCGGCCACATTTCATCAACTTTTTCAATTACTTCGGTTGTGTTTGCCAGGATGTTTGGCCAGTCGCGTTCAAAACCGTCCAGTTCTTTGGTTTTTCTGGTTCCGTCAAAACCAATATGAGAAAGGCTTTGATTGTTTTTTGCCTTAACAACAAAAGCATCCCGTTTTGGGTCGATATTATTGGCAAAGCGCCAAACGGCATCAGCCGTATCAGAAATATCAATTGTATGGTCGAGATAAAGCACAATTTTAACTTCGTCCAGCAAACCTTGTTTAAACAGGTTTTGGTTAAGTTCTTCGATCTGGTCAGGTTTTGTTTTTTCTACGGAGATAAAAATCAGCGAAATCCCTAATTGAAGCAAAGAATCATTCATGTCCGTAATAGCAGGATTTTGAATTTTAATGGCTTCCTTGTTTATGGCTGATGCTGTTTTTATCGATACTTTTTCTTCGTTTGTTCTTAATTCTTCCGGATGTTTTTTGGTTGCATCGATTCCCATTTTCCCGCCAAAAGCAGCTTTAGAACAGGAGTGGTCCAGCACATCCATCGGACCGGAAGTGAAAATAAAATCCTGCTGCGGGTCAACATTTTCAGAAATGTATTTTGCAACTGCTGCGTTATCCTGAATGTTAACATCGCCATCAACCACCACAATCATTTTGGTGAACATCATTTGTCCGGCGCCCCAAAGTGAGTTCATCACTTTCATCGCTTGTCCGGGATAATCTTTTCTGATCTTAACAATTGCCAAATTATGGAATACGCCTTCCATTGGTAAAACCATATCTACAATTTCCGGCACCATCGTCATTTTAATAGGAGCGAGGAAAATACGTTCGGTTGCTTTACCAATCCAGGCATCTTCCTGCGGCGGAATGCCAACAATCGTGGCCGGGTAAACCGCATTTTTACGATGTGTAATAGCGGTGATATGAAAACGCGGGTACCAATCGGCTAAGGAATAATAACCGGTATGATCTCCAAACGGACCTTCCCAGATGTAATCTTCTTCCGGGTCAACATAACCTTCGATAATAAAATCTGCATCCGCCGGAACTTGTACATCCTGGGTTAAACATTGTACCAGTTCTACTTTTTTCTTTCTGAGAAAACCGGCTAACATATACTCATCAATTCCATCAGGCAAGGGGGCGGTTGCAGCATAAGTATAAACCGGGTCTCCGCCTAAAGCAACGGCAACCGGCATTTTTTTGCCCAACTTTTTATATTCCTGGAAATGGCGTGCAGAAACTTTGTGTTTATGCCAGTGCATTCCGGTTAGTTGCGGTTCAAAAACCTGCATCCGGTACATGCCCACATTGCGGATTCCGGTTAAAGGATCCTTGGTATGGATAACCGGAAGTGTAACAAACGGGCCGCCATCTTCCGGCCAGCAGGTTAAAACCGGCAGTTTGGTCATATCGGGGTTTTGCATGACCACTTCCTGGCAGGTGCCTTTCCCCGAAATGGTTTTCGGCATCCAGGAGGAAATCTGTCCTAACTTCGGCAACATTTTCAATTTATCTAAAATGGTGTCTTTTGGCCCGGTCAGGGTTTTAAACAAGCTTTCAATTTCTTTAGAAATATCGTCCATTTCTTCCACGCCTAAAGCCATGCACATGCGTTTATAATTTCCCATGGAATTGATCAGCACAGGAAAATCATAGCCAGTATTTTCAAACAGCAAAGCAGGGCCATATTGCTTAGAAACACGGTCGGTTATTTCGGTTATTTCTAATTTCGGATCAACTTTTTCTTTGATCCGTACCAGTTCGCCGGCTTTTTCAAGCGTATCTATAAAATGTTGCAGGTTTTTGTAAGCCATAATATTTCGTACAGCTAAGGTCTTGTTAATTCCTGATACTTCTTTTACCGCATAAAAAAAGCCGCTGTTTTTTACAGCGGCTTTACATTTATGAAAAATCTTCTTTCTTTAAAAACGCATACCTAAAGTAAGGAAGGCATTGTTGTAAGTGTTTTTAAGGTTAGCCCCCGGACTTAAAACAGTGTTATAAGCCGGATCAAGTTCGTAAGGATAAACGGTAGTGTTGTGCATCACATATTGATAAGTTGCATCAATATAATATTTACCAAAACGATAACCTATACCTGCACTGCTAGTTTTTACCGGGCTACCAATACCAACTTCGGGGTTACCCTGGTAATTAAAACCTCCTCTTATAAAGAAATCTTCTAATTTAGCTTCTGCGCCGATACGAGCATTTACAGTAGATTTGTAAAGGCGTGCCAAATCAAAGTTATCTTGAGAGGCATCATAATCACCACTACTCAACTTCATTCCTTTGTAATCGACATATTCAACATCGCCGGAAATAAAGCCATATTTACCTATAAACACAGCCACTCCGCCACTTGCTTTTAACGGCGTACGCAAATTATAAGTAGTTAAATAAGGTTGATTGCCAGTGCTGTTAAGATAAGCTGGAGGGTCTTGTGCATAAAGTGTTTGTAAAGCTTCGGCGTAGTTATCAGAAATAGTCATCCAGGTTGGCGTGGTAAAAGAAGCGCCAATACGGACAGCTTCAACCGGTTTATAAATAAAGCCAACTTTAGCATTGAAGCCTGTACCAATGGAAGATTGATCCTGGTAGTATTGAGAATTATAGCCGGAATTAGTTGCCACATTGTTAATTAATATAGAAGCAGTGCCAGTTTCATTAAAAGTTCTGCTTGTGTTATACCTCAAACTGGTAATACCAATACCAAAACCTAAATATAATTTGTTGCTGTAATTAGCACCACCAGCTAAACTAAATTCTGATTGTCCTCCGCTGGTAACACTGCTGTTGGCCTGATTGGTTGCAGAAACCACATTAGACTGAAATCTGTTAGGAGTATTATAAAAATCAATCAAAGATTGATTATACGCCCAAGCTTGTAACGTGCCATCAGTAATCCCAGCCCCTCCATTAGCAGCATTGTCTATATTAGCATATTGTGCATATGAATTAGCAATTGAACTGCTGGGATTGGTACCTGCATAGGTTTCTGTTCTATAAAAATTATTAGTACGGTTATAAGATGCACCCAAATTAAAACTTAGCCAGCCTTTGGTTTTATCGCGTCCACGCGGTGTACTTAGCCGGTTGTAAAAAACCACAGAAGCATTATTTAAATTAACATGGTTGTTGGTACTATTACTGTTTTGTCCAAAATAATTTGATTGTACATTCGAATTATTATACTCAGGAGTTATACTTAGTTCTGATTTAGTGAAAAAACCAATACCGGCAGGGTTTCCGCTCACAGAACTTAAGTCTCCACCTACTGCGGTAGAAGCACCGCCAATGGCTTTAATACGGGAGGTAGCACCGGTTTGTGTTTGTGAAAAGCGATAAGCATCTCCACTATATTGTGCATAGGAAACCTGAGAGGCCACTACTATAGCGACCCCTGTTAAGGCATATTTTAAATTCATATAATTTTATAAATATAAAAGAGAAAGGTGTATTTTTTTATCCTCTTCCAGGACGTGAACTGCTAACACGACCGCCACCGCCACCGCTAAAACCACCGCCGCCACCTATAGAAGAGGGTGCAGAATAAGTTGGCAAAGAATTTTGAGGAATATTCTGGGTAGCAGGACGCTGACTATATCCACTACCATTATAAGTTCTTGCGCCAGCATTAGTTACAGAACTTCTTGTTGTAATGCCATTGGTCAATGATCCGCGATAAGTAGCGTTTGGATTACCATTACCTCTGTATGGCCTTCCTCCATAAGTGCTTATGGTTGTACCATAAGCAGAATATAAACCACCATAGCCACCATAACCGTATAATCCTGTTCCATAAATAGAATAAGGTGAATAAATGGAATAAGGAGAGTAAAAAGAGTATGGGGAATATAATGAGCCTAACCCATAGCCCAGCCCTAAACCTAAACCTAAACCAGCAGCTCCATAGTAGCTATAAGGAGAATATAAATAGCTATCATAAGCAAACGGCGAGTAATAGTTAAAACGGTTGATACGGGAAGCGTAGTTATCGTAATACCCATCATTGTTGTTATAACGGTTACTGTTGGCATATTCTACCTGGTCACCTGCTTTTGCTTTAGAAAAATACACATCGTCGTTGTAATCTTTTTGCTGTGCAGCATATTTGGTAGTTGTACAAGCTCCCAATACTACCGCACTCATTATGACAATACCTTTTAAGATCTTCGTTTTCATTGTGTTAGTGTAATTAATTGTAAAAGTTTATTTTACTATAAATTTATAGATTTGGATGTAAAATCAAAACAAATTATTTCAGTCAAAATTCATTCCATTTTATGAGTATTAGTATTATTAGTAAAGACGAAGATTATTCGCAATGGTTTAATGAATTAGTAATAAAATCTGATTTAGCTGAACATTCTGCTGTACGAGGTTGCATGGTGATCAAACCTTACGGTTATTCCATCTGGGAAAAGATGCAGGCAGCCCTGGATAAGATGTTTAAAGATACCGGCCATAGTAATGCTTATTTCCCTTTATTCATTCCAAAATCATTTTTTTCTAAAGAAGCCAGCCATGTAGAAGGCTTTGCCAAAGAATGCGCTGTTGTAACACACTATCGTCTTAAAAACGATGCAGAGGGCAATATTGTTGTAGATGAAGAAGCAAAATTGGAAGAAGAATTAATTGTACGTCCAACATCAGAAACAATCATCTGGAATACTTACCGCGGTTGGATCCAATCATACCGGGACCTGCCTTTATTAATCAATCAATGGGCAAACGTAGTACGCTGGGAAATGCGCACGCGCCTATTTTTACGCACTACAGAATTTTTATGGCAGGAAGGCCACACGGCACATGCAACTGCAGAAGAAGCTATTGCAGAAACAGAACAAATGCTGGATGTTTATGCCGATTTTGCAGAAAACTGGCTGGCATTACCAGTTGTGAAAGGAAAAAAAACAGCTAACGAACGTTTTGCAGGTGCTTTGGATACTTATTGTATTGAGGCATTGATGCAGGACGGAAAAGCTTTACAAGCAGGAACTTCCCACTTCCTGGGGCAAAACTTTGCCAAAGCTTTCGATGTGAAATTTACCAGTAAAGAAGGCAAACTGGATTATGTTTGGGCAACTTCCTGGGGCGTTTCTACCCGGTTAATGGGCGCATTGATTATGGCACATTCTGATGATTCCGGCCTGGTCATTCCGCCTAAATTAGCACCGGTACAGGTTGTTGCTGTTCCGATTTACAAGCACGATGAAGAATTGCAGAACATAACCGCTTTTGTAAAAGGGTTAACCAAAGATTTACGTGCAAAAAATATCAGCATAAAATTTGATGACCGGGACACCCAACGCCCGGGTTTTAAATTTGCCGAATACGAATTGAAAGGCGTTCCTTTACGGGTGGCTATCGGTAGCCGTGATATGAAGAACGGAACGGTAGAATTAGCCCGCCGGGATACCAAAACCAAAGAAACGGTTCCGCAGGAAGGTTTAGCAGAACGTATTGAAAGTTTACTGGAAGAAATCCAGCAGAACATTTATCAGAAAGCTTTAAAATTCCGTGATGAAAACATTACACCTGTTGATACTTACGATGAGTTTAAACGTTTATTAGACGAAAAACCGGGTTTCCTGTCTGCCCATTGGGATGGTACCAGCGAAACCGAACAGCGCATCAAAGAAGAAACTAAAGCAACTATCCGTTGCATTCCTTTAAATAATCCGCAGGAAGAAGGCAAATGCATCCTTACCGGAAAACCATCAACCCAAAGAGTGTTATTTGCACGGGCATATTAATTGGTTGTTAGTGGTGAGTTGCCAGTTGTCTGTTTATGCTTCTTTTATAGGTATAAAGTTGACACTGAACTTACAACCTGAACTGACAACCCGCAACAGACAACTTAAAACTGAAACATGAAATTCGGAACAAAAGCCATACATGCAGGCCAGGGGCCTGATCCAACAACTGGTGCCGTAATGACACCTATTTACCAGACTTCCACTTACTGGCAAAAATCGCCAGGAGATAACAAAGG
Organism: Mucilaginibacter arboris; assembly: GCF_009754915.1. Classification (GTDB taxonomy): domain Bacteria; phylum Bacteroidota; class Bacteroidia; order Sphingobacteriales; family Sphingobacteriaceae; genus Mucilaginibacter_A; species Mucilaginibacter_A arboris. The sequence continues at coordinate 117,420 of NZ_WPIK01000007.1, forward strand.
TTACGAGTATTCGCGCGGTACAAACCCAACCCGTAAAGCCTTAGAAGATTGTTTGGCTGCGCTGGAAAACGGCAAATTTGGGTTGGCTTTTTCGAGCGGAATGGGCGCAACGGATGCGGTAATGAAAATGCTCCGGCCGGGAGATGAAGTGATAACCGGAAATGACCTTTACGGTGGTTCTTATCGCATGTTTACTAAATTGTATGCTCCTTTTGGTATCAAATTTCATTTTATTGATTTTTCTGACCCTGAAAATATCAGACAATACATCAACGAAAACACCAGGTTGATCTGGGTAGAAACGCCAACCAATCCAACGATGCAGATTGTTGATCTATCAGCAGTAGCTAAAATAGCAAAAGAAAATAAGCTTCTTTTAGCGGTTGATAATACGTTTGCATCGCCGTACCTGCAAACACCTTTGGATTTAGGTGCCGATATTGTAATGCATTCTGTTACTAAATATTTGGGCGGGCATTCTGATGTTGTAATGGGCGCGTTGATTATGAATGATGAAAAACTGTATAAAGATTTGTTTTTCATTTACAACGCAACCGGTGCAACGCCTGGCCCACAAGATAGTTTTTTGGTTTTGCGCGGAATTAAAACCTTGCACCTGCGGATGAAAGCGCATTGTGAAAACGGAAGACAAATTGCTGCTTTCCTCAAAGGCCATCCAAAGGCTGACAAAGTTTACTGGCCGGGTTTTCCCGATCATCCCAACCATGAAATTGCTAAAAAGCAAATGCGCGATTTTGGCGGCATGATTTCTTTCACCCTGAAAGACGCATCGCTGGAAGAAACTTTTCGTGTAGCTTCTTCTTTTAAGGTTTTTACTTTGGCAGAATCTTTAGGCGGCGTAGAATCTTTGGTCAACCATCCCGTAACCATGACCCATGCTTCCATTCCAAAGGCTGATCGTGATAAAGTTGGCGTAACGGATAATTTGCTGCGGTTAAGCGTTGGCGTAGAGGATGTGGAAGATTTGCTGGAAGATTTGAAGCAGGCGCTAAGTTAAAGATGTACTTGTTTAAAATTTTCCAATTAGCAATTAGTTCATGCTTCTTTTACCGGGTAAATCTTAGCGTAGGTTTACGTTAGAAAGACGATGCTTTTGAAATAATTGATGCTATTGACATAAACAATAATTATGATCAGATATAAATTTATTTGAAGTCATTTAAATTAGATGAGAAAAATAATTTAATCTTTAATTTATATAACTGATCCCTTTTGCCTTTCAAAATTGTATGTAATTACAGTGCCGGGGGCAATAGGATATATTTTATAATTGTAATATTTATACCGGTAAAAACAGCATCAAAATTTAAACAAACTCCCAGGCACTTTGATAAGCATTTCGCTGCTCGGCATAAGTAATAAAATCTGCATAAAAAGTAAGCTTGGTTAACGTTGCGCTATCACCAATTACCACTAACTTTTTCCGGGCGCGTGTCATGGCTACATTCATTCTTCGTATGTCTGCCAAAAAACCAATTTCTCCTGTAGTATTGCTTCTCGTCAGGCTGATGTAAACCATGTCGCGTTCCTGTCCCTGAAAACTGTCAATGGTATTTACAGAAATCCGGCTTTCATACTTTTGTAGTTCAGGCGAATCTTTGAATTTTTCTTTCAGCAACTCAACCTGGGCTTTATAAGGGGAAATAATCGCAATAGAAGGAAAGTTCTCTGCGGAATAATACGTTTCCAGTTCCGCAACTAATTGTGTTAAATGTTTAAATAAAAATGCAGCTTCTTCCGGATTGGTGGTGCTTGTTCCTTCCAGTTTTTCATCAAAACCACAACCAGCAGTATCTATAAAATTGAGCGGTGTATCTTCCGAAAATAATAACCGGTGTGCTACCGAAACATTTGCTTTTAATTTATCCTGATAAAATACTGTTGAAGGATAAGCCATGATGGCTTCATTCATCCGGTACTGTTCTTCGAGTAATATAACCGCTTCCGGATGCAAAGCAACGCATTTCTCTAATAAAGTTGTACTTAAACCTTTCCGGGCTGCCTCGCTTGATTTAACTGTCGGAGGCAGCTGACAATGATCTCCGGCTAAAACCACTTTTCTGACTTTTAAAATGGGTATCCAGCAGGTAGGTTCCAACGCTTGTCCGGCTTCGTCAATTACAACCGTATTAAATTTAAGATTACGGACGGTATAATGATTGGCGCCAACTAAAGTGGCGGTAATTACTTGCGCTTTGCTCACCAGATCATCTAAAATATATTGCTCTGTTTTATCAACTTCTTTCATAATCTGGTGGGCTTCCTGAAAAAGTGCTTTGCGCTGGTCACGTTCGGCTTTGCCAAAATTACGCTTGTATTGGTGCGCCATGTTTTTATATTCGCTGGCCTGCTTTTTCAGTTTTTTAACCTCTTTCATCAGGCCATGTTCCGCCATTTTGCTGTCGGTTGTCAACGCCGTCAACTTTTCCGAAACACGCGCAGGATTACCAACACGAAGTACATTTAAGCCTTCATCTGCTAATTTTTCGCTAAGCAGGTCAACTGCCGTATTGCTTGGTGCTACCACCAATATTTGCTGCTCTTGTGCGATCAAAGCTTTAATAGCCTGTACCAAAGTTGTGGTTTTGCCAGTTCCCGGCGGACCATGAACAATAGCCAGATTTTCTGCGGAAAGTATTTTATGAACCGCTTGCTGCTGCGAAAAATTTAAGGAAGGCAAATTAACCGAAGCAGTTTCAGTGTTAAAAACAGGTGCTTTTTCTCCGGTTAAAACTTGAATTAAATTTCCTTCTGCCGGTTTTTCGCTTAATGCTGATGCCAGTTTAATGGCATTCTGCATTTCATCGTAACTGTTGTCATCAAACAATAAATCGATCCCTAACCTGCCTTGCCGTGTCCAGTCTTGTAATTCATCCGTACGTAAAGTAATTTTGAGCCGGTTTCCTCCCTGATAAGCAACGGTACCGGCAACGCGGTCATTTTTAGGGTCATGATTGGAAAATAAAGCTGCGGAAGCACCAAAACGAAACTGATGCACCAAATCCTGATGCGTTGTGCGTTCTACTTCTACCGTTACATAATCTCCCCGGCTTAATTCTGATCCTTTGATCGCAACCGGATACCAGGTAATGCCGTTTGCCCTTCGCTCTGCTGCAGATAAGGTTTCTGTTAATTGCTGATAAGTCTTCCGGTCTTCTTCCCGCTCAATCCGCAGTAACTCCAGCAGGTTTTTAAAATAATCCACGCACAAAGGTAGCAGCTTCATCCAGAAAAAAGGCCGGTAAAAACAGCATCGGAATTATAGCTAAAGAACTAATTGCTCATGCAGGCGGACAAGCATTTCCTGTGGATTTGCACATAAACCCGGATGGACCCTGGAAGACTGTACCACCGTACTTCGCATTGCGGTTAACCAGCGAAAACGCGAAGCCGCATCCAGCAAACCAATCGGCCCGCCCTGCTTGCCGCCCAGACAAATTTTTTCGAAGGAATAAAGATGTTCTTTCAATTCCTCCAGATCCAGATCCGCAGCAAAAGCACGAATGCGCTCTTCGTTTAAAGTAACCTGGCATTGCAAAAACTTTTGCTTTGCGCAGTACAAAATCACGCCTACATTTAGAAATTCTTCCCGTTCCACCCTTGGCACAACGCGAATTACGGCATACTCAAATAAGTGATCTTGCATGCTGTGCTTCTTTTACAAAAATTGCCGAATTGGCTACTCTCAGTTCTAAAAAACGGGCATAAACCTGTCTGCGTTCCGCGGCCAGTTCTTCTGTGTTTACGGTTAACCATTCGTCAGGAATTAAATCAACGACAGACTGAATACGTTCAGGAGTCAGTATTGCCCGAAATTGCGCATCAACTGCTTCCAATTCACTTGCCTGCGGCAGTAAAACATGGTCTTTTATCAATACAAACGGCCTCAACGCCTGCTCTTCCCAATTTTGCCAGGAATGATGAAAGTAGAGTGATGCACCGTGATCAATCAGCCATAAGTCCCGGTGCCAAATGAGCATGTTGGTGTTGCGCGCCGTCCTATCCATATTGGTTAGCAAACAATCCAGCCAAACAATTTGTGAAGCTAATTTTGGATCGACAGTAGTAACCAGCGGATCAAACGTAATAGCGCCGGAAAGATAGTGAAGTGCCAGGTTAAGCCCAACGCTGAATTTAAGCAAATCCTGTATTTCCTCGTCGGGTTCGGTGCGGCCAAAAGCTTCATCCAGGTTAGCAAAAACCAATTCCGGTACTTTAAAACCTAATAGGCGCGCTATTTCTCCGCCAATTAATTCGGCAATTAAAGCTTTTACACCCTGACCGGCGCCACGGAATTTCAATACATATAAAAAGCCGTCGTCTGCTTCTGCAATTGCCGGGAGCGAACCGCCTTCCCGCAAAGGCGTAACATAACGGGTTACGTTAACGGTTCGGAGTTCGGGTGGATGGTTAATCATTAGCTATAAATTCTATTTGTAGAAAATGCATTTATCAAATTACTTAACACAGAATCAAATTTCCCATCAAACTTCTGGTTTATAGACTCCTTTGTCCCTATCAACCTTTCATAAATAGGATTTTCAAATATTCCCTGCCCATCTATCATTTGTTTTGATGCCAGGTTAGATGCAAAAACATCTTTTATCTTTTAGAATAATAATCTGTTCGTCTATAAAGTTGTGGGTGTGTATGTATGATAGATAGTTTTTTCTATCACCGCCAATACTTCACCGTTCAAATCTTGCAATACAATATCCGGCCGTATATTTTTTAAGGTAGGATAATCCTGTTTTAAGTTTTCGGGGATATCATAAATCTGTTGATACAACAAAGTGTCGCCAACTTTCCAGCCATATTCACTTACTAAACGTTGAATAATGGGTAAATCAGTAGAAGTTGCTTCGTTAATTTTTTTAGCCATTATTCTGATCAGCATTTTGGATTAACCTATTTTTTGCCCTTTCGATAGACTGATGAAGTTTGGTTTCTAATAATTTCTTTTCGGGCAATTCTGTAAGATAATCCGCAACTCGGATGTTGCTTTTTTCCAATTGCATCAACTCTACATGCTCTTCATTTTTATGTGTGCAAAGTATTAAGCCAATTGGTGGATTTTCACCTGCTACTTTTTCGTATTTTTCTAACCAGCGTAAATACAGTTCTACCTGGCCTTTATCTGCTGCGGTAAACTTGCCGATTTTTAATTCTATTGCTACTAAGCATTTTAACCTTCGATGGTAAAAAAGCAAATCAATATAGTAATCTTCATTGTCAATAGTAATGCGTTTTTGCCTTGCCATAAAAGCAAAATCACTACCTAACTCAACAATAAATTCCTGTAATTCGGCCAGGACTGCCGATTCTAAATCTTTTTCGGAAAAATTGTTTTTTAAACCTAAGAAATCTAAAAAGTAAGGGTCTTTAAATACCAAATCCGGGCTTAGTTTTGCTTCGTTTTTTAATGCCTCAATATCATTTATTATTGTTTCTTCCGGTCTTTTGCTTATCGCAGTCCTTTCAAAAAGCATAGAATTAATTCGGTTTTCAAGAGTTCTTGTACTCCACTTTTCCATACGGCACATCTCGATATAAAAATTCCGTTTTATGGGATTATCCATATAAATAAGCATTCTCAAATGAGTCCAGCTAAATTCTATACGCAGTGCGTATACAATTTGCTCGTCAGGGAAAACAGTTGCAAACTGCATACATTGCCTCAATTGTTTCTCTCCCCAGCCTCTTCCATAATCTTCGGTTAATTGCTGTGCCAATGATCGTACAATCTGTTTGCCGTATTCTGCCCTTTCATTGCCTAATATTTCATCATTGATACGTTTGCCCACATGCCAATACAACAAAGTAATTTCGGCATTTACAGTTACTGCCACATTTTGCCGGCTTTGCGCAATAAGCTGTTTTAGCTCATTTCCTAATTGCAGGCCAGTGCTTTCTATTTTATTATCCAACTTCTTCTGCCTCCATTGCTACAGGTTCTACCGTTTCAATGCCCCAAACATCTGCTAATATTTTATTAATTTTCTTTTCTGCATCGACTTTCATTTTGCTAATCCCATTTAATATTTGCAGTTGAGAATTTAGCTCTAAAATAATTTGACGTTGGGAATCAATATCAGTAATCGGAATTTTGAGTTTTCTTATTTGATCAAAATTTAGTCCTTGTCTTGATGAACCTATTTGAAGCTTATCAATCTGACTTTGTAAATTAGGAGTATCCAAAACAGAGGATAAATACTCTGGTAATAATGTTTTATTTGTTCTTAAAATAGCAACGTGTTGGTTAACATTTGCCTCTAAATCTTCATACATTACAGCACTTCTTCCAGTTGAAGCACCAGTGATATTTAAAAACACGTCGCTTTTTTTGACTTGTGTTCTTTTCATTTTTGCATGAACTTCTTTAGAAATTAATACAGCATCAGAAAAATCTAAAACACCGTTAGCATCAATATAAACATTTGAGCCACCAAGAGGAGTTGCACAGCTTGAAACAAATAATAAGTGTTTGTCAAGTTCTGAAAAAGGTAAATTTGTAAAAACCGTTTCATCGATCCCCCAATTTTTTAATACTTTTTCAGCTCCTTCAATTATCGCTTTTTGCTTTTCGATTTGTGCAACAATAGCTTTTTGTTCATTAATAGAAGGCAAAGGAATTTCCCAAGATTTCATATCTTCAAACTTAAAGTTTATTCTTACACCGCCATTAGCTTTATCATTTACATAACCTAAAAAGCCTTTACTTTTAAAAAGCGCATCCAAATATTTTGGATTAAGTTCATCTTCTTTACAAGCGAAAACAATATATGCACCGCTTATGATTTGATTGTCGTAATCATTCGTATTTAAACCAATGCTACCTACATTTATTCTGTAAGGGTTGCAGCAAAACTCATTTTTAGCTACTACAAAATAGCTTTGGTTCGTTTCTTCTGCTTGCAGTTTTTCATTTAAGAAAATTCCAACCTCGTTGCTTACTCCAAGAACTTCATAATTTACATCAGAATTTTGGGAAGGTTTAACTTTATGTTCATTCAATATCAAATAGTCTTTCAACTTAACCATTGGATATTTTGCACCACTTTTCAATACTTCTTTTATCACATAAATTTCTTTATGTTCTGCAATGAAATCAATAGGTACATCGCCCAGCAAATCTGTTTTTAATAAACGTAATTCTTCAATATCGTTTGCTACAATGCTTATTACTTCGCCAAGATTTCCGGTATTTACGTTATTGGTAAAGTTTGAATTATTGAAAACTTCCTCGATTAAAACTAATTGGTCTTGTACTTTTTGTGGTAAATTTCCTTCAAATACTTGTCTCGCAATGTGCTGAATGCTTGAATAAAATGGAAAGAAGTTATCGTTAAGTTCAGATAAAATTTGTTCGTTAGAAACGGTTGGTAAATAAGAAAATAAACGGTTTTCATTTGTTTCTTCTACTCCTGTTTTTGGGTTTTTCCAAATATTATCTTTAGAGAAAAGCTTTCGAAGTGGCTTAAACTCATCGTCCTGCTTTATTTTAGTTTCAAAAATTTTTAGAAGAAGTAATTCGATTATATATTCTACCCGTTGTGCTGGTGTTCCTGCCGGACGAAGTTTATTATGCAGCTTTTTTAAAGCGTTATTAGTTTTATTATCTGCGTAATGTACTGTTGATCGTCCCATAATTTATAGAGATCGAAGTTAATAATATAACAGAATTTTATGAGACGGTTTTGATATCTATTTTGTATTATATCGCATGATCAGCTTGTTAACAATAGGCAATGTCCGATTAAAATAATTACCAATTGTAATAAGTGAACCAATTTACCTAAAAACCCAACCCATACCTAACCGATCTTCCTGCTCCTTCCACAACCAAAGCGCCAATTTCATACAAGTACTGCAAATCGCGCGTTGCTGTAGCTTTAGAAGCACCAGTTATTGCCATATATTTTTTTGCAGTCATTCCGCCTTCAAATCCTTCTGCTCCTTTATCAAGCATTTTATTAACCGCTTTTAGCTGCCGGTCGTTCAATTGATTTTTATATTGCTCAAAATACCGGGCTTTTTTTAAAGAGAATTGAACCATTAATTTGGCATCCACTTGTGCTTCCAGCGTAACCGTAGCAAAATATTTTATCCAGTCGGTAATCTCTAAGGTACACTGGGCTTTTTTCAGTTCTTCGTAATACGCTTTTTTGTTTTTCTCTATGGTTTTAGAAAGGCTAAGCATAACAGGCCTTTTTAAGGATTGCGACAAAGCTTTTTCTGCTATTGCGCGGCCAATCCGGCCATTACCATCTTTAAAAGGATGAATGGATTCAAAATACAAATGGGCAACAGCAGATTTTAATAGCGCCTGGGCAACATCTCCTTCTGTTTCAGAAGCAGCAAGATTAAACCAAGTCAAAAATTTTTCCATTTGACTGGGCACTTTTGAGGAAGGAGGCGCTTCAAAGTGAACCGTTTCGCTACTATAAGCACCGGAAACCACTTGCATAGTTGCTGTCCCTTTCCGCCATTCCCCGGCTTTTATATGGCTTGAGCCTGTCATCAAAAATTTGTGCCATTGTTTTAGCATTGCTGTACTTAATGGTTCCTGAAAAGATTTTCTGACTTCTACCATTAGCTGAGCTACTCCGGCTGCTTGCAGATCTTTAACAGGAACAAGTGTTTCATTCAATCCCAGGTTATTTCTGATAGATGATATTACATCCTCCCTGCTTACAAACTCGCCTTCTATTTCTGAAGTTTTAACTGCTTCAGCAAGCATGAGCTGCAATAATGTTTCTTGCTGCAAATTATCTGGTAGCGCTTGTACAATGCCATTCACCTCGCCTGTTTCATGCGCAAAACGAACAACCAAATGTTGGATTTCTTTTAAATTATAAGTAAAATTTGGCCAGCCTTGAATTTGCCAGTTATACAACATGAGCCGATTGCATTTATTAATTGGCTCAAATATAATAAAATAATGAGCCGATTAATTATTTAATCGGCTCATTATTTTATTATATGCTAAGTTACTTTCCGATACAAAACCGGCTAAAAATATTCTCCAGCAAATCGTCCGTCGTAACCGTACCGGTAATCTCGCCCAGATAATACAAAGCCTGTTTAATGTCCATCGCTAAAAAATCAGAAGTTACCGGGTTTTCCATGCCGTATAAAACACGTTCTAAAGATTCCTGGGTTCTTTGCAGGGCTTCCAAATGGCGGATATTGGTAATAACCGTTTCTTCGCCGGTTAAACGGCCTTGAATGGCAGTGTCATAAATCAGTTGTTTCAATTCATCGATGTGTTGTTTTTCTTTGGCAGAAATTTCTAAGTATTTTATTGCTTCCGAAGAACCAAACGTAATGCTTCTTTTAACAGGCAAATCTATTTTATTAGCAATGGCAAGGGTTGGAATTCCTGGCCGTTGTAAACTTTCGATATCGCTTTTGAGTTCTGCTTCGGATAATTCGTTCACATCAAAAACATAAACCAATAAAGCAGACGTGCTAATTTTATCCATCGTTTTTTGCACACCAATCGCCTCAATTGCATCAGTTGCTTCGCGGATACCTGCTGTATCAATCAACCTAAAATTAACGCCGTTAATGTTTAAAATTTCTTCAATCGTATCACGTGTGGTTCCGGGAATTGGGCTGATAATGGCGCGGTCTTCATTCAGCAAAGCATTTAATAAGGTTGATTTTCCGGCATTTGGCCTTCCGGCGATAACGGTGTTTACGCCTTGTTTAATTACGTTTCCAAGTTCAAAAGAACGGACCAGCTCAAAAATGACTTTGTTGATTTCCAGGATGAGGCTTTTTAACTGATCGCGGTTGGCAAACTCTACATCTTCTTCACCAAAATCCAGTTCGAGTTCAATCAGCGAAGCAAAATGAATTAACTGGTCGCGCAAAACCTGCAACTGGTTGCTAAAGCCGCCGCGCAGTTGCTGCATGGCAATTTGGTGCGAAGCTTTAGAATCGGAAGCAATCAAATCGGCAACGGCTTCGGCTTGCGATAAATCCAATTGTCCGTTTAAAAAAGCACGTAAGGTAAATTCGCCCGGTTTGGCTGCGCGTGCCCCTTTTACCATCAATAATTTAATAATGGATTGAATGATATAAGGCGAGCCGTGACAACTTATTTCCACCACGTTCTCTTTGGTATAAGATTTTGGGGCGATAAAAAGCGAAACCACTACTTCATCCAGAACCACTTCGCCATCTGCAATAAAACCAAAATGAAGCGTGTGCGAAGCTTGTTTCAACAGGTTTTTGCCCTTAAAAACAGTATGGACAATTTGGATAGCCTGCGGACCGGAAAGCCGGATAACGGCAATAGCGCCCGCACCGTTTGCGGTAGCTAAGGCAACAATAGTATCTTCTGTTTGGATTGGTGTTGAAGTGCTTTCATTTATCATCGGCACAAATTTCGCGAAATGATTTGATTTAGTAATTTGACAATCCGCTAAGATTACAATATTAGGGCAAACGTAGCTTTAGAGGCCAAATGAATTATGTTAACTGCCCGGACAAAACCGGCCGTATTAAAAGTTTGGGCAGATGCTTTTTTTATGCCGGTAAAAAGAGTATCTGCAAAAATATAAATGCCGAAATTTAAGTGGTAAAAGAAGTATTACCAGATATTTAACCCTGCATTATTCATTTTTTAAAAATCATTTACCGATAGATTCTGTTTAAAGTATAGGTTAATTTGTTGTATTTTAAAGGAGATGATGAGACGATGAAAAAAAAGGAAGAGATCAACCAGTTGGATAAGCTTTGGAAAAATATGAAAAAGCCTTTAAAAGCTTTTTTAGCTTCCGGAAACCAGGAAGATTTACATCAGTTCAGGGTGAATGTAAAAAAGTTAAAAGCCCTGTTAACGCTATATGCGTTCGCCCCGGATAGCAAAGATCTTTTAACGCATTTTAAACCGGTTAAAAAGATTTTCAGAAAAGCAGGAGATATCCGCAGCGCTTACATCAACCTCAAATTGGCAAAAGAACATCAGCTTAACAACCAGGAATTTAATGATCATCAGCAGCAAATACTGGATAAAGGTACCGGAGAGTTTAAAAAGAAAGGCAGCAAGTATTTAAAGCAGCTCAAAAAAGCGCATATAGCGCTGCAAAATAATATCCAGCCTTTACAAAACCGTACCATTCGTCATTTTTATAAGGATAAAATTACCCAAATCGAAAGTTTTTTTGCAAACCCTGCTTTTAACGATGAGCTGCATAATGCCCGGAAAAACATCAAGCTGTTAACCTACAACCAGAAAGTGGCAGCTAAAGCATTGAAAAATAAAGTGGCGGTAAAGCAGTCTTACCTCGATCAGTTGCAGGAAATTATTGGCAACTGGCACGACCATAATGTAGCGATTGAAGTTTTAGACGGCACCGGAAAAGCAGGCGATAACGCAATTAACAACATCAAGGCCAGCAATGCCGGTTTAGAAAAAACGATTACCGAACAAGGGAATAATTTTAGGGAAAAGGTTAGTGCCGGCAAAGAAATACCGGTTAAAAATCAGCCGCAATAATCTAATAATTGTTTAAACTTTCGGCTGCTTTTGAATTTGAACAATCCTTCGATATGCTCAGGCTCGGCACTCATGCTTCTTTTACCAGGTAAAAATTGGTGTTTACATTTAATCAATCTAAAAAATGATTAACATTTTTAGGCGATAAAAGAAGCATCAACCCAAAAAGGAAAGCCAGAAAAAAGTTTAAACAACTGCGTATTTAAAAAAGCAATAAACATGGGTTTAGAGATAGAAAGAAAGTTTTTGGTTGATCCAGAAAAGTGGGAACAATTTAACAAGCCCGAAGGCAAAGCTTACCGGCAAGGCTATCTGGTAAACGAAAAAGAAAAAACTGTACGCATCAGGATTGCAGGCGATCAGGCTTTTATCACCGTAAAAGGGGCAACAGAAGGTTTCACGCGGAAAGAATACGAGTATGAAATCCCGCTTCGGGATGGAAAAGAGTTATTGGAAAACTTTAAGCTGACCGGGACTTCCAAAACCCGTTACCGCATACCGCTGGGCGGAAAAGTTTGGGAAGTGGATGTGTTTGGCGGAGAAAACGAAGGTTTGATTGTGGCAGAAATTGAACTGAAAAGCGAAAGCGACCTGTTTGAAAACCCCGGTTTTTTACTGGAAGAAGTAACTTATGATCCAAGATATTACAATTCTAATCTCGCCACAAATCCTTATTCTAATTGGAAAGGAGGAACAAAATAATATTCTGATGCTGTTTTTATCGGCATAAAAATAGCATCTTGCAGTACCAATTCAAACCAACTATGAAACTGCAAACACGAAGAAACTTTATCAGATCAACCGCTATGCTTACTGCCGGTGCCGCCTTATATTCTTTTCCTGCTGCTGCCATGCCGGTAAAAAATGCAGGCATCCAATTATATTCTGTACGAAAAGATATGCTGGCCGATGCAACCGGAACGTTGAAAAAACTGGCTGCCATCGGCTATAAAAACCTCGAATCTGCCGGAAGCGAAAAAGGCAGTTACTACGGTTTGCAGCCCAAAGAATTTAAAAAAATTGCTTCGGATTTAGGGATGAGGTTATTGAGCGGACACGTACACATCGACCCAAAAAACTGGCAAAAAACAGTAGATGAAGCTGCCGAAGCCGGTCAAACTTACCTCATTTGTTCTACCATGCCTTCTAACGGACAAACCGTTAGCAATTACAAGCATTGCGCAGATATTTTTAACCAATCTGCTGAAATTGCCCAGAAATCCAACTTAATCTTTGGTTACCACAACCACGAATACGAGTTTGAAAAAGAGAACGGGCAGGTTTTGTACGATGTTTTGTTAACGGAAACAGACCCTAAAAAAGTAATTTTTGAAGCGGATCTGGGCTGGATGATCCTTTCTGGTAATGATGCAACTGCTTACTTTAATAAATATCCGGGCCGTTTCCCGCTGTGGCATTTAAAAGATATGAGCAAAACGTTAAAACACAGCACCGAATTTGGTAAAGGCGATATTGATTTGAAAGCTTTATTGGCACAAGCCAAACAAGCCGGCATGAAAAATTACTTTGTAGAGCAGGAAGAATATACGCTGGAACCGTTGGCTGCCATGCAATATGACCTGGATTATCTGAAGAAGTTGTAAGCCAATGCTTCTTTTACCACCTAAAAATCATGGGCCACATTAAACTTCCTGCACCATCAGGCAAATTTTTACTTTTTCCCCTGCGCTTTTTTTTCTATGGAGTTTGCATACATCACCACACCGGCGCCAAAAACAATCAGGCCGCCAAAAAATATCGCTGCATTGGCCGAAACTCCATTGTTGGAATCAGCAGGGTTAAAAGAATGGGCAGGTGTTAAAATTACCGTACAAGCAAGGATCAGGATACCAATAAATCCAACAAGAAGGCCTAAAGTTTTCATAAAAATGTTTTAACTGCAGCAAATATAATTATGTTTTTATGATTTTTATGGTCTGTTTGGTATAGTCGGCCAAAAATATTATTTAAAAAAGGATGAGAAGCTTAAAACAACAATCAGCATGAAAAATTTTTTATTGTGCAGCAAGAATATAATTTGTGCCTTTGGCTGCATGCAATATGACCAGTATTATCTGAAGAAGTTGCAAGCCAATGCTTCTTTTACCGGTACTATTTTGGGATAAAAATAGGATGCAGGTAATCCATCCTGAAAAACTCAAAAATTAAATTAAGCGAAAATCTTGCTGTTAAATTTCATTAATTTCACTATTCTTAAATTCAATTAACCTCATGAAACCTTTCAAACTTTTTCTTGCTGTTTTTATGCTGCAATTAACTTTTGCTTTTACAGCAACAGCGCAAAAGCAGTTTAAAGTATTATTGGTAACCACCACCAGGGGCTGGCACCACGAATCTATACATGCAGGCGTATTGGCCCTGCAACAATTAGGTGTGCACAATTATTTTGATGTGGTTTTGTGGGAAGACCCTAACGGATTTACCGATAAATACCTGGAGCAGTTTCAGGCCGTGATTTTTTTAAATACCACAGGAGATATTTTTGATGCCAACCAGCAAAAAGTAATGGAACGCTTTATCGAATCCGGTAAAGGATTTGTAGGCATTCACAGTGCATCCGATACAGAGTACGATTGGGAATGGTACACCAAGCTGGTTGGCCGGATGTTCCATATTCATCCAACGGTGCAAACGGCTAAAATGAAAGTGCTCGACCCCAAGTTCCCAGGTTTGCAAGGTTTTGCTGACGGTAAACTATGGACGGAGGAATGGTATGAATTTGGCCCTGAAAAAGTTTCGGGCTTAAATTATATTTTGGGCGTAGATGAATCTACTTATAACCCAAAAGCCGACTGGGGCGCGCGGGGAAAAGGCGAAGGAATGGGAAAATTACATCCGCTTGCCTGGTACCACAATTATGATGGCGGCAGGGCTTTTTACACCGCTTTAGGCCATTTGCCAACCAACTTTAGCGAACCTGCTTTTCTGGACCATTTATATGCGGGGATTTTGTGGGCAGCTACCGGGAAAAAATAGTTGGCAGCGGCTGTTGTTATAATTTGTATAATTTGAAAAAGAAGTTGTTTGAACATTTTTTTTGGCCTTCTTTTTTGGGTTGATGCTTCTTTTATCACCTAAAAATGTAACCATCATTTTTTGGATTGATTAGATGTAAACACCAATTTTTACCCGGTAAAAGAAGCATGGGCGCCGATCTTGAGCATATCGAATCCTGAACATATCGAAGGATTGTTCAAATTGAAAAGGAGCCTAAAAGTTTAAACAACCTCAAAGTTAGAGTAAATAAAATTGCAGTATTGGGAATGAAAAGTATTTACAAGATAACTTATCACAACGATAAAATAGATGTGAAAAGGTTTTACACAACATGTATTTTAAATTATAATATTAATTTGTAAAGAAAATATAATTGATTAATTTGGTTATCCAATTTCTGTTTAATGCGGCCAAGAATTTACATAGATACTTCTGTTATTGGTGGATATTATGGTGAAGAATTTGAGGATTCAACAAAGCGTTTATTCGACAGGATTTACAACAAAGATTTTGATGTTTATTTTTCGGAAGTTAATGAAACGGAGCTAAGCCTTGCGCCTCAACATATTCAAAATGTGAAAAATTTTAGTCCTGTAGAATGTTATCATTATGTTGATCTTAATTCTGATGCAAAAATACTTGCTGAAACTTACATTTTTGATAAGGCTTTAGGTAAAGCAAGTACAAATGATGCTTATCATATTGCAATTGCATCTGTAAACAGATTAGATTGTTTGGTAAGCTGGAACTTTAAACATATTGTTAATTTTGATAAGATTAAACAGTTTAATTCGATTAATTTAAAATTAGGCTATCCTTTAATTGATATCAGAACTCCTTTAGAATTTTTAAAATATGAAGACTAAAACAGAAAAAACATTTGATACAGTTGCATTTTTTAGGGCAATCAAAGAAAAGTTAGCAGCAAGGATGGAAGGTATGACTTTAGAGCAGCAGAAAGATTTTATGCGAAAAGTTAGAGAAGGGGAAATAAAAATTGCATAGAAATTTCTTTCAAAACATATTGATTTTTATCCCTTAAAAGCAGCATTTATACAAAACCCTGCAATCTTACCTCAACAACCAAACCCAAACCCCTAATTTCGCAGCAGCTAATGCTGTTTTTATGATCTCTTTTTTTGAAGCTTCCCTTGCCCAACTTTCCATCCACCGCGTGGGCAATAAATTGCAGGATGAATTTTATGTTTTATCGGAAGCGCCCGTTCCGAAGTTGGACGAAACGCTGAACAAACTATTGATGCAGTACTTTTTAAGTCCGTATGAAAAGGTGAACGAACGCTATCGCCTGCATCATTCCAGCGGGGATTTAAACCTGAACGAAGTTTATCATTTTGTATCTGCTATTTTTGAGCAGCCTGAAAACTTCCACCAAAACAGCGAGCAGTTGGCTAAATATTTATACGATGTTTCCAATCACCCCAAAATCAAATCTGGTGAATTGTATGTGGCTTTGTTTAAAGATTTACAATTGGACGGCGAACTGCTGGATGCCATTGGCATTTTTAAATCGGAAACAAAAGAAACCTATTTAAAAGTTTACCCTGAGCAAAGCGGTTTTGGCCTGAGTTATGAGCAGGAAGCCATTAATATCAGCAAATTGGATAAAGGCTGTTTGATCTTCAATACCGAAAAGGAGCAAGGTTACCAGGTTGCCGTAATCGATCAAACCAACCGCAACACCGAAGCGGTTTACTGGAAAGATGATTTCCTGAAACTGAAAATCCGCAATGATAATTACAACCAGACGCAGCAGGTTTTGGGCGTTTACAAAAGTTTTGTAACGAATAAACTGGACTCAGAATTTGAAGTTTCTAAAGCAGATAAAATCGATCTGCTGAATAAATCCATCAATTACTTTAAAGAAAAAGAACAGTTTGACCTGGAAGAATTTTCCAAGGAAGTCATTGGCAACGAACAAGGCATCGCTTCATTTTTAGATTATAAAAAGAGCTTTGAAGAAGAATTTGAAACGCCGGTCGATGATTCTTTTGCTATTTCTGATGCGGCCGTTAAAAAGCAATCGCGCGTTTACAAAAGCATTTTAAAGCTGGATAAGAATTTTCATGTTTATATTCACGGCCGTAAAGAACTGGTAGAAAAAGGTTTTGATGATGATAAAGGCATGAACTTTTACAAGCTGTATTTTAAGGAGGAAGCGTAAAAATTAAACAACTGCTTGGGGTTTTTAGGGTAGAAGTGAAGTTTTCGTTTTGTTTTTAATGCTGTTTTATTTTAGCCGGATTTATAATTTCAACAGTTACGTTAGGCGGATAAGCAAAGTAATGCCATGCTGCTTCTGCTTTTGCCTGGTTAAAATGGCCGTTAAATACCACAAACCGGTATTTCAGCACATAATCATTTCCCGGGGTTAGTAGCCAGTCTTTATCTTTGGTTGGAGAAAAATTAGCGTAAACATCACCACGGCCATTCATATCAGATTTCCATACTCTTAAAGGTTCCGGGAAATTGTAGTTGGTGGGGAATGACATCATCACTGCACCTGCATATTCCTGGTCGATCTGGCCTTGTACAATTACCCAGCGCGCTTTGCTGCCATCTGCTTCATCCCGTGTTTTCCCTTCAGAAGTTAGCATCATACTGTTTTTACCATCCCATTTTTCGGTGGCACGCCATCCGAGGCCGCCATAGCGATAAGCTAAAAGCTTAACTGCACTCTCTAAACAATTCAACTGTATGGTAATATCGGCAATATAATAATCCGCAGTAGTTGCAGGCTGATAAATGCGTACAGACTGCAATTCGTTTAAAGCTACTTTTTCTTTTTCCGGGCCTTGCTTTTTAAACGCAATATGTTGCTGCAAAACCTGAAAATCAGCATAAACAGCACCACTGGTTAACGAGGTGAAATTTGCAAAGCGCACAGTTCCCTGCTTTTCTTTCAGGTTTCAGAAATCTACTGTATCACCTTCAAAATAAGTATGTGTCCAGGGGTCCCACAAACCAAAATGGTGGTAATGGTCGGGCGCACCTATCCGGGTTAACCTTTGTCCTTTAGGAGACCATAGCGGATGGATAAAGCCACTTCTTTTAAAAACAGTATCTACACCTGCCGGAGGATAAACGGTTTTGTAATTATATCGTAACAGGTTTTTATGATTTGCTGTAATGGTTACATAACCGCTGTCTTTTACTATTTGGATAGCTTCTTTTACTTCGGGCGTGCGGGCTTTTACCAGTTCATAGCGATGTTTTCCGGGATTAGCGTTTGCTTTTACTAAAAAAAATAAAAAGCGCCGGCCTTTATTTTCTATTTGAAAAGGGATAACGTTTCGTTTGTTACCAGCTATTTCAAACAAGTTAATCGCAGAATCAGGAATGGTGGTTATTTTATCCAGGTCAACACTTACAGGCACAGCAATATTTTCAGTTTTACCATCAAGGTTAACCATTAAAACAGCAATTTTTTGTGCCTCTGCCGGCAAAGTAATAAGCAGGACAAAAGCCATAAAAAAGAAGCTTTTAAACAACTTTATGTAATCCATTTTTTAAGGGTTTGGTAGTTGATGCTATCAAAAGTATTTAAATAGTTGCTTCTGATTTTTCTAAAGTAGAAAATTAAGGTTGATTTGTAACATTTGAAATAAGGATGCTTCTTTTAGTATCCATTTTTTTAAATTATTTGCCTGTAAAAGAAGCATGGACAGTTTAATTTCTTCACCTGCATGGTAAAACCATATTGTTTTTTAATATTTATATCATCAGATGGAAAGCACAAGGAAGTATAATAGGACGGATAAGTTGCAGCCATCCTCGAATAACAAAAAACCTAAATAAAAGAAGCATGAACAGGACCCGGTTTTTATCATTGCTCGGTTTATCGTCTTTTACGCTATTCAATATAAAAACAATGGCAGAAAATATAGTTAAACCTGAAACTCATTTTTTTAAAGATGATGGCATTATCCCTAACAGCCAATATCCGCTGCTGCATTATCAAAAAGCTTTTACAGCAACCGGTCCGGCTGGGGCAAGCTGGCTGGAACAACATTTTGCCCAATATAAATGGACCAATTCCTGGCGCAACGGCGTTTATCCGTTTCATCATTACCACAGCACCTCGCACGAAGTTTTAGGCATTTACAACGGCTCAGCCTTGCTGCATTTAGGCGGAGAAAGAGGACAAAAAGTTAAGGTTGAAGCCGGAGATATTATCGTAATCCCGGCTGGAGTTGGCCATAAAAATTTAGGCAGCAGTACTGATTTTGGTGTGGTTGGCGCGTACCCGGATGGAAGAAGCTGGGATGTAATGAGAGGACAACCTGGCGAAAGGCCAAAAGCGGATGAACGGATTGCGGCCTTGCCGGTTCCTGATTTTGACCCGTTTTTGGGGAAAGCGGGTGGTTTGGTTGGGCTTTGGACGTAATTGTGATTTGCTTTGGTTATTTGAATTACTGATATTAACCCAATAAAGGCTAAAATCCTATGCTGGCCATTATAGTTGTGATTTGCTTTCATTCTTTGAATTACTGATATTTAACCCAACCCGAAGTAAAACCGCTGGAAGAACTAAAATGTTGTGATTTGCTTTCATTCTTTGAATTACTGATATTTAACCCAACAATAAGGACGACGTAAAAAAATGGCAAATTGTTGTGATTTGCTTTCATTCTTTGAATTACTGATATTTAACCCAACGCAACTCAAAGCGAGCCTTACACTTATCGGGTTGTGATTTGCTTTCATTCTTTGAATTACTGATATTTAACCCAACTTACCCTAATCCTGTTAGTTACCAATGGTAGTTGTGATTTGCTTTCATTCTTTGAATTACTGATATTTAACCCAACGATGAAGTAATAAGCGACGAACCGCAAGGGTTGTGATTTGCTTTCATTCTTTGAATTACTGATATTTAACCCAACAGAAATTGCTGCCGAAGAAAAGATTAAATCGTTGTGATTTGCTTTCATTCTTTGAATTACTGATATTTAACCCAACAATTGATGAAGGCTGTAAACATGCGGTATTGTTGTGATTTGCTTTCATTCTTTGAATTACTGATATTTAACCCAACTTAATTATCCGCAGCAATATGTTTCCGATGGTTGTGATTTGCTTTCATTCTTTGAATTACTGATATTTAACCCAACGTTCAATTGGTACATCGAATCCGATAGCTTGTTGTGATTTGCTTTCATTCTTTGAATTACTGATATTTAACCCAACACCAACTGCAATAACCTCATTATTGCCATAGTTGTGATTTGCTTTCATTCTTTGAATTACTGATATTTAACCCAACTATATAACAAATGACATAGGTACTTATTTTGTTGTGATTTGCTTTCATTCTTTGAATTACTGATATTTAACCCAACGCAGCCAACATAGTTAACCAATCAAATAGCGTTGTGATTTGCTTTCATTCTTTGAATTACTGATATTTAACCCAACCTTTATTAGCAAAATCACCAAGTGTTCCTGGTTGTGATTTGCTTTCATTCTTTGAATTACTGATATTTAACCCAACTCAAAAAGATTTTAGTGCGCAAATTATACAGTTGTGATTTGCTTTCATTCTTTGAATTACTGATATTTAACCCAACTAGGGTACGCGTTACCATCGCAACCTATATGTTGTGATTTGCTTTCATTCTTTGAATTACTGATATTTAACCCAACTGCACACTTGCGAAACCAACCAGCGCAGGTGTTGTGATTTGCTTTCATTCTTTGAATTACTGATATTTAACCCAACAAGTGTTTTTTCATTTCCATACACCAAAGCGTTGTGATTTGCTTTCATTCTTTGAATTACTGATATTTAACCCAACATTAGAAATTAAATCTTTATTGCAAGGTATGTTGTGATTTGCTTTCATTCTTTGAATTACTGATATTTAACCCAACCACTTCTATTGCATTTATGCCGTTGTTTACGTTGTGATTTGCTTTCATTCTTTGAATTACTGATATTTAACCCAACATATAATGAACAAGCAAAAAACGGTCGCTGGTTGTGATTTGCTTTCATTCTTTGAATTACTGATATTTAACCCAACGTTGCCAGGCGTTTTGCCCCGGTAGATATTGTTGTGATTTGCTTTCATTCTTTGAATTACTGATATTTAACCCAACAAGTGGGCCAAAATGGATTTAATAGACCGGGTTGTGATTTGCTTTCATTCTTTGAATTACTGATATTTAACCCAACCTAAACGATGTTTATACACCTACAGCAGACGTTGTGATTTGCTTTCATTCTTTGAATTACTGATATTTAACCCAACTATTTTGGTTCCGGTTAATTATTCTTCTGTGTTGTGATTTGCTTTCATTCTTTGAATTACTGATATTTAACCCAACAACGATTACTGTACGGGCGATTTTGATACGGTTGTGATTTGCTTTCATTCTTTGAATTACTGATATTTAACCCAACAAGATTTACACGAATACCAGATAACGGGTAGTTGTGATTTGCTTTCATTCTTTGAATTACTGATATTTAACCCAACAATGCGTTGTTTATAAGCACGCCGCGTGGCGTTGTGATTTGCTTTCATTCTTTGAATTACTGATATTTAACCCAACCAAACTTGAAATCACATCCGCAGGACTTCCGTTGTGATTTGCTTTCATTCTTTGAATTACTGATATTTAACCCAACTGCCGCTTATTGGCTGGCATCTGCTTGCAAGTTGTGATTTGCTTTCATTCTTTGAATTACTGATATTTAACCCAACTATTGCCAGGCGATGGCAAGCCATTTATTCGTTGTGATTTGCTTTCATTCTTTGAATTACTGATATTTAACCCAACTGCTGCCGGACGCTGCAATAAAAAGCAGTAGTTGTGATTTGCTTTCATTCTTTGAATTACTGATATTTAACCCAACCAATCAAAGGAAACTTAGCAACGTTTTTTGGTTGTGATTTGCTTTCATTCTTTGAATTACTGATATTTAACCCAACTTTCACATGGGCAACCCACCACATTCACGGTTGTGATTTGCTTTCATTCTTTGAATTACTGATATTTAACCCAACTTGAAGTTTCAAACCTGATTTCAGAAGCTGGTTGTGATTTGCTTTCATTCTTTGAATTACTGATATTTAACCCAACTCATAATTTTGCTATGTTGTATAGTGCTGGTTGTGATTTGCTTTCATTCTTTGAATTACTGATATTTAACCCAACGATATAACGTTTTGTACCGTCTTGTTTGGGTTGTGATTTGCTTTCATTCTTTGAATTACTGATATTTAACCCAACACGAACAGTTGCCAATGCTTACAGACTGGGGTTGTGATTTGCTTTCATTCTTTGAATTACTGATATTTAACCCAACATGTAGTTTTTTTATATAATACTCCAACTAATTGTGATTTGCTTTCATTCTTTGAATTACTGATATTTAACCCAACTAAATAAGATGAATCAACCCAGTAAGCATGTTGTGATTTGCTTTCATTCTTTGAATTACTGATATTTAACCCAACGGTATCAAACTTGTTAAGTGGGGTACAATAGTTGTGATTTGCTTTCATTCTTTGAATTACTGATATTTAACCCAACTGACCCTCGTTACTTTTAACCAGGGCTTTGGTTGTGATTTGCTTTCATTCTTTGAATTACTGATATTTAACCCAACAGATAAAAAAGCCGGCGAGATCAGCGCCGAGTTGTGATTTGCTTTCATTCTTTGAATTACTGATATTTAACCCAACCAACCTCAATTCCAAATGTTTATTCCACTAGTTGTGATTTGCTTTCATTCTTTGAATTACTGATATTTAACCCAACGCTCCATATTATACTTCATTTTACTTTGTAGTTGTGATTTGCTTTCATTCTTTGAATTACTGATATTTAACCCAACTGGAAGACTACATGCAATTCCTGAGAAATAGTTGTGATTTGCTTTCATTCTTTGAATTACTGATATTTAACCCAACCCAAAGCAGAATCTGATAAATCGCTATAATGTTGTGATTTGCTTTCATTCTTTGAATTACTGATATTTAACCCAACACTTCTGTTCATAATTGCATTATTAAATGTGTTGTGATTTGCTTTCATTCTTTGAATTACTGATATTTAACCCAACGTGATAAAATCGAAGGTATATTATCATAGTGTTGTGATTTGCTTTCATTCTTTGAATTACTGATATTTAACCCAACCCATGATGTGTAAGGTTGTTTAAGGTTATTGTTGTGATTTGCTTTCATTCTTTGAATTACTGATATTTAACCCAACTGGTTGTTTTGATACCTCCGGCAGAACTTGGTTGTGATTTGCTTTCATTCTTTGAATTACTGATATTTAACCCAACAAAATTGCAAGAGTACCTCAACCAATCGGAGTTGTGATTTGCTTTCATTCTTTGAATTACTGATATTTAACCCAACCGCGGTTTTCAAAATCATCCGTTAACAACTGTTGTGATTTGCTTTCATTCTTTGAATTACTGATATTTAACCCAACAAGTACCTATGTCATTTGATATGTAGGATAGTTGTGATTTGCTTTCATTCTTTGAATTACTGATATTTAACCCAACCCTGCTAATTCTCTTTATCATATTAAGTATGTTGTGATTTGCTTTCATTCTTTGAATTACTGATATTTAACCCAACTTTGTGGCCGGCAAACCCTTTGCAATTACTGTTGTGATTTGCTTTCATTCTTTGAATTACTGATATTTAACCCAACAATGTACCAAAACAGCGCGTTCCAATACGCGTTGTGATTTGCTTTCATTCTTTGAATTACTGATATTTAACCCAACACTGATCAGCACCAGGTAAAAGGCAACTTGTTGTGATTTGCTTTCATTCTTTGAATTACTGATATTTAACCCAACATACACAAAATAAAAAATATGCTGGCCGTAGTTGTGATTTGCTTTCATTCTTTGAATTACTGATATTTAACCCAACACGCTGCACGCGAGAACCAAAGCACAAGTTGTTGTGATTTGCTTTCATTCTTTGAATTACTGATATTTAACCCAACGTCTGCATGTGTTGGTAAAAACTTCATCAAGTTGTGATTTGCTTTCATTCTTTGAATTACTGATATTTAACCCAACATATCCAAAAATATTTACCCTTTATCAAGTGTTGTGATTTGCTTTCATTCTTTGAATTACTGATATTTAACCCAACTGGATTGGTCGCGAGCTGTTTTGATTACCGTTGTGATTTGCTTTCATTCTTTGAATTACTGATATTTAACCCAACTTTATGCTTGATCTGATACAACCATTGCTTGTTGTGATTTGCTTTCATTCTTTGAATTACTGATATTTAACCCAACATTAGAATTTACGCGAAAAGCGAAAGGCATGTTGTGATTTGCTTTCATTCTTTGAATTACTGATATTTAACCCAACGTCTTGTTTCAAAGCCCATTTAAAAAAGAAGTTGTGATTTGCTTTCATTCTTTGAATTACTGATATTTAACCCAACCATAGCGTTACCGGAAATGCGAGCATCATCGTTGTGATTTGCTTTCATTCTTTGAATTACTGATATTTAACCCAACCATGGACGGAAAAGGGGTTTTGAATGCGGAGTTGTGATTTGCTTTCATTCTTTGAATTACTGATATTTAACCCAACTTCTGTATTTTTCATAAGCTTCTTTGCTTTGTTGTGATTTGCTTTCATTCTTTGAATTACTGATATTTAACCCAACGATAAAAAATACCATGTTTTACACGATTTGTTGTGATTTGCTTTCATTCTTTGAATTACTGATATTTAACCCAACTGTTCAAAAAGATAATCTATTTCAGGTTAAGTTGTGATTTGCTTTCATTCTTTGAATTACTGATATTTAACCCAACATTATGGTCTTTCAGAACCCTGATCCTTTGTTGTGATTTGCTTTCATTCTTTGAATTACTGATATTTAACCCAACTAAGGCAACCAATAAATAAAAGGCGATAATGTTGTGATTTGCTTTCATTCTTTGAATTACTGATATTTAACCCAACATTTGAGCTGCTGCTCATCATCATCAGTATGTTGTGATTTGCTTTCATTCTTTGAATTACTGATATTTAACCCAACTTTCCCATAACATGGGGTTATCATACTGCTGTTGTGATTTGCTTTCATTCTTTGAATTACTGATATTTAACCCAACCATCAGGCACGAGCTTAATACTTGAATCTTGTTGTGATTTGCTTTCATTCTTTGAATTACTGATATTTAACCCAACTTTTTCATTTTCTAAGTCTTTGAATTTCGGTTGTGATTTGCTTTCATTCTTTGAATTACTGATATTTAACCCAACAAAAACCCAATTTTCGCCAACGCGGTATTTGTTGTGATTTGCTTTCATTCTTTGAATTACTGATATTTAACCCAACGTACTTGAAAAAATAACCCTGAAGTTTGTAGTTGTGATTTGCTTTCATTCTTTGAATTACTGATATTTAACCCAACATGAAAATGAAAGTCAATGTAGGCATTATTGTTGTGATTTGCTTTCATTCTTTGAATTACTGATATTTAACCCAACTTGTTTTAGAATTTAAAGAGCCATTAACTGTTGTGATTTGCTTTCATTCTTTGAATTACTGATATTTAACCCAACAGAAGAAGACATTAGCTGGATGCAGGAACTGTTGTGATTTGCTTTCATTCTTTGAATTACTGATATTTAACCCAACCTTCCATTTTGTTTCGGTTAACGGCTATCTGTTGTGATTTGCTTTCATTCTTTGAATTACTGATATTTAACCCAACTACCTGTGTGTAAGCCTTTTTACTTGTGTGGTTGTGATTTGCTTTCATTCTTTGAATTACTGATATTTAACCCAACTATGGTTTGGGCATAAAAAAACCTTAACTTGTTGTGATTTGCTTTCATTCTTTGAATTACTGATATTTAACCCAACTACATAGTATTGCCAAAGCCTTATCGGCGTGTTGTGATTTGCTTTCATTCTTTGAATTACTGATATTTAACCCAACTAACGTAAATAACAAATGAAATCTAGCTGCGTTGTGATTTGCTTTCATTCTTTGAATTACTGATATTTAACCCAACTTACTTCGCAGCGGTTAAAGCTTTTCTTCCGTTGTGATTTGCTTTCATTCTTTGAATTACTGATATTTAACCCAACTTCTTTTGAAGAGTTTCCATACAAATATTGGTTGTGATTTGCTTTCATTCTTTGAATTACTGATATTTAACCCAACAAACAGCACCGATGGGCGCATTGCCTAATGGTTGTGATTTGCTTTCATTCTTTGAATTACTGATATTTAACCCAACAAAAATCAACAGAAGAACTGCTGGAACGGGTTGTGATTTGCTTTCATTCTTTGAATTACTGATATTTAACCCAACGCCGCTCAGGTCTGTAGTTTCCCTGCTGCTGTTGTGATTTGCTTTCATTCTTTGAATTACTGATATTTAACCCAACCCGGACAAAAAACTATTGCCGTCATCTGCAGTTGTGATTTGCTTTCATTCTTTGAATTACTGATATTTAACCCAACCCCGAGCAACTTCCACCCTCCGAGCAGTATGTTGTGATTTGCTTTCATTCTTTGAATTACTGATATTTAACCCAACATAAGTATTAAATGCAATCAATTGATCTTTGTTGTGATTTGCTTTCATTCTTTGAATTACTGATATTTAACCCAACAACGGCGGCGGGTTCAGACAACTGGCAGCAGTTGTGATTTGCTTTCATTCTTTGAATTACTGATATTTAACCCAACTAATGGAATTAAAAATATCTCAAATTCAATGTTGTGATTTGCTTTCATTCTTTGAATTACTGATATTTAACCCAACTAAACTGGTGCAGCATGCCCATAATTAAATGTTGTGATTTGCTTTCATTCTTTGAATTACTGATATTTAACCCAACAATCAATAGCTTAAAAATTGGCGACGAAGTGTTGTGATTTGCTTTCATTCTTTGAATTACTGATATTTAACCCAACAAATTACACAACAAAATTAAACGGAATTAAGTTGTGATTTGCTTTCATTCTTTGAATTACTGATATTTAACCCAACCAATCCCTTTAAACTTATGTTCCTTATCATGTTGTGATTTGCTTTCATTCTTTGAATTACTGATATTTAACCCAACTAAGTGTAATGCGTGTGATTCTGGTATTGTGTTGTGATTTGCTTTCATTCTTTGAATTACTGATATTTAACCCAACGCTTAAAAAAGTTATCCTATCAATTCCGCGTTGTGATTTGCTTTCATTCTTTGAATTACTGATATTTAACCCAACAAAACGGTGTGGAATACGACCTGGCAGAGCGTTGTGATTTGCTTTCATTCTTTGAATTACTGATATTTAACCCAACGTAATAAACAGCGGCTGGTACGCCAAATTGTTGTGATTTGCTTTCATTCTTTGAATTACTGATATTTAACCCAACGAGCCATTGCCCGATCCAGATGTTTGTATTGTTGTGATTTGCTTTCATTCTTTGAATTACTGATATTTAACCCAACTCATCCGCCCGCTCCATCTGATAGTATTCGGTTGTGATTTGCTTTCATTCTTTGAATTACTGATATTTAACCCAACAACGCGTTGTTTATAAGTACTCCGCGTGGTGTTGTGATTTGCTTTCATTCTTTGAATTACTGATATTTAACCCAACCTTTACACCTACTATCCAACTTCCGTCCGGTTGTGATTTGCTTTCATTCTTTGAATTACTGATATTTAACCCAACTAAAAAGTTATTTAAATTATCGTTGTCTGTGTTGTGATTTGCTTTCATTCTTTGAATTACTGATATTTAACCCAACAAGCACAGATTATTAATCTTTTTGTGTCGGGTTGTGATTTGCTTTCATTCTTTGAATTACTGATATTTAACCCAACTAATTGCTGTTTAATACCTAATTGCTGTTTGTTGTGATTTGCTTTCATTCTTTGAATTACTGATATTTAACCCAACGTTTGTCATTTCCACCAACATATTTAGTCAGTTGTGATTTGCTTTCATTCTTTGAATTACTGATATTTAACCCAACCCGCAAATTTGGCAAGTATCATCTATATATGTTGTGATTTGCTTTCATTCTTTGAATTACTGATATTTAACCCAACTTACCCTGTAAGTTGGGCATCGGATTTTTAGTTGTGATTTGCTTTCATTCTTTGAATTACTGATATTTAACCCAACGCACGCTATGCCAACGAGTTAAACAGTATTGTTGTGATTTGCTTTCATTCTTTGAATTACTGATATTTAACCCAACCAATTTGCGAAGCAACAGCAGCAATAACATGTTGTGATTTGCTTTCATTCTTTGAATTACTGATATTTAACCCAACTTATGATGCTCAACTACCCATGTTGGTGTAGTTGTGATTTGCTTTCATTCTTTGAATTACTGATATTTAACCCAACATGCCGAAAAATATATAATTGGGCTAAAAGGTTGTGATTTGCTTTCATTCTTTGAATTACTGATATTTAACCCAACTTTGAGCATTTATAGCCTTCACAGATTCAAGTTGTGATTTGCTTTCATTCTTTGAATTACTGATATTTAACCCAACAGATATTAATTATCAATAGCATTTCCATTGTTGTGATTTGCTTTCATTCTTTGAATTACTGATATTTAACCCAACCTATCAGCTTATAAGGAGTTAAATATCAGTAGTTTAATCAAAAAATCAGAAAATAAAAAACTCGGTTGCTTTAGCTTCCGGGGTTTTTATTTTTGTTGTTTTGTTTTTCTAATGGAAAGGGGTAGCTACTCTTTACTGCTTCTTTTACCTTATAAAATCATTAAACTTTCTTTTTTATCTGTTCTATATTTAAAAATATAAGTGCAGATTTTTTATTGCTAAAAGAAGTATGGCTGAGCTGGTAATACGAAATGGACCACCTTAAAATAGTTCTAATTGTTGTGGCGTGTTTGGCAGGGCTTTTTCTTCTTTCCCATAAAACAGTTCCATCATCCCGAACTGCTTGTCGGTTATCGTGATAATGCCTACATGCCCTTTGGCAGGCAATGCTTTTTTTATCCGCTTAATATGTACGTCGGCATTTTCGCGGCTACTGCAATGGCGCAGGTAAATCGAAAACTGGAACATGGCAAAGCCATCTTTCATAATGTCCTTACGAAACTTACTGTAAATCTGCCTTTCCTTTTTAGTTTCGGTAGGCAGGTCGAACAATACTAATATCCACAAGATGCGGTATTCATTTAAACGCATTCATTAAAAAGGTAAATCTATATCATCAATTGCTGTTTTATAACCTGTTTCCGCTTCGGCAGCTTTGCTGAAGTCACCCTCGGTAAAGGCTTTATAATTTCGTTTAGCTTCAAAGTTTCTGATAAAGGGGTAGGCAATCTTCCTGGCCGTCCCTTCATAACACTTGGCAAGCGAAGCCGTAGTGTTTTGCAGGCCAACCATTAAAGGGCTGCGGCCTTTTTCAAATTCCACGTCAACCGTTGCAATCCCAAGCAATTGTGTTTTAATGGAAGTGCCCAGCTCCAAAAAGTTCTCGCCATTATCAATGATCTTTAAAACGATCCGGTCAACATAAGGGCGGTAAGGCTCCATAATATCATCGGCCAGGCAATAGGCATTGTATTTGTTGCGGTGATGGATGCCAAGGGTAGGGAGCAGGCCGGAGCAAACCAGTCCCCTTGCTACAATAGCCCTTAAAATAGCATAACCATAATTTAAAAGGTTGTTGGGCGGATCTCCTTCGCGCCCGCGAAAGAATTCTATTTTCTTCGGAAACACATTCTTCCAGTAATAAGCTGCTGCCCGGCCTTCGTAATTATCCGGATCGCCTGATTTTACTGATTTTGCCCAGTGCAGCATATTCTCGTACGCGATACCGCGATCTGCCAATACCGCAGCCTGGTTTAGTATTTTAGCCTGCATAGTTTGCTGCCACAATTGCTTTTTTAAAGGTTGGGAAGCATCTATCTGATAACGGAAACGCTCGCTTTGAGTATCGTGCCCGTCAATCGGCAGCATCATTCCGGTTGGATGATGCGTATGGTTGCAGGTAATGATGGCTGCATTGTTTTCCAGCAATGCAGCCATACAACCATGGGTAATGGTAATTTGCTGATGGTCTAATACCACAATCCCAACATCTTCAACCGGCACTGTTTTTTTAGATTCCTTTTCGCCTAAAACTTTTAAATGCGGCAGGTCTATTTGTAACTGGCTTTCTTTTAGGCTGAGGTAGGCCGGGTTGCTGAAATGGAGGGTGCGTTTGATCATAGAGGTAATTTACATTTAACTTCCAAGTTTGTCAATGCTTTTTTTACGTGTTTAAATTACATCATTTGTGCAGTCCAGAATTTCAGTTCTAAATTTTAGTCGTAAAAGAAGTGTTTTATTAAAATGTTAAATTTGAGTATTAAAAACAGGTTTAATATTTCCTAAACGATCAATAGAAAGTTTTATACAAAACTCTTTAATCATTATATCATCAACTGATTTTTCTGTTTTGTTTAAAGCAGAAAACTCTACTTTGTTTACAATTGATGTTGCAATATCATTTCGTATAAAAAAGCATTGATAAGAGGTTGAACTTGCCATTTTATAAACTCTTTTTACATGCTCTTTATCAAGATTGCTAAAGTTGATGTTTGAAATATGTTCTCTTTCTTCTTTGGTCGGTACATAAACAAGATCATTCGGAGATAGAAACATTAAAAGTTTTTGTTCATCTACGTTACTTTCTGGCACAGATAATAGTTTTTGCTTTTGGCGCTCGATTACAATATTTAAAGGAATGGTTTCAAAACTTCGTTTGCCGTTTTCATCTTGGTAAATTGCAAAGAAAAGGTTTGTGCCCTTTGCAGCCTCAACAAATTTTGTTTTCTTATTGCCTGATTGACCTACTGCAAACTTATTTCCCTTAGTTTCATAAGTTCGTACTTTTAAAATGGGTTGATGAAATTTTCCATTGTTTAACACAACAATGTTTTTGTTCATTTCCTCAATTCCTTCAGGCGAAAAAGCAATTTCAGGATTGTCTTTACTGTTTTCGAGGTGTTTCAATAGAATTTTTTGAATACCAGTATCAGTAATACTTTCAATTCTTGCTTTATTAAAAGTAATGTCAAGGCTTACTCTGGATGCAACATTATCATTTTCCCAATAGTAAATGCCTACTTTGGAAATATCTTGCCCATATAGCTGATTGTTATTTTCTTTAAAGTGCTTTACTAATTTCTTCTTGTCCAAGCCTTCTGCAATTAGTTTTTTTATATATTTTCTTAAAGGCTTATCAATAATATTTTCAGGTGATTCAAAGGTAGTGGATAATGAAACTGGTTTTGTTTTTCTTAATGAAACCGATCCTGATACTGTATCTTTGTGCAATGGTTTTCTGATTGCCCAACTTTCCCCTTTTTGCTGTTTTAACTTATCTTTTTTTCCGCCCTTTATTATAATGTCATGCTGATTGACAGTTTTATTAATGATCCGCAAATTTTGTTTAAAACTTACCACAACTTGTTCTAATTTACTTTTTGCTTCGGGGATAAATCCTACCCACGGTTGTTTAAATACCCATTTGTAATTTTCAGAAGAACCGTCATTGTATTTTTTATCGCAAAGCGTTTTTCTTAAATTATAACGACCTTGTTGCTTTTGCTCTATTGATTTATTTTTATCTAAAGCGTTTTGGTTATTTAAGAAGTTGATGTGGCTACGGGTAGCACAAGCTATTACTAATGCATCCATAGCATGGTGGCGGTGGTCTATCCTTTTCTTTTGGAACCCTCTTTGTAATTCTAATGGAACAGCCGGTAAGTATTTTTGGTATTTTTCATTGTAAACTGTAAAGTGAGTTGTATTCGTTATTTGGTTCAGTCTTTCAAAGCGTGGTAAGATCAATTCATTCCAAATAGCATCCATTCCCCAGTCCTGTTTCAGTTTAGTCGTAATTTGTCCATTGCTTGCCAATATATTCTTAGAGTTTGCGCCGTCATCATCTTTGTCTGTTCTTACAATATTTGATAAGACCTGCATAATAAACTTGCTGATGTAACGGGTATCATTCATTTGCCGTTCAATCATTTTTTCAGGAATATCTAATGCTAACAGTTTATTTTTCTTTGTTCGGCTTTTATCGTAGTACTGTTTTACGAAAGATGTGTAGGCGTCCTCAGTAAAAACCATAACAGTTTTACCCATACCTACTTCTACAATTTGCCCATAATGATTTTGGATAAATTGTAAAGCAGTTTGACCGCCTTTTAAAGTATTTACAGCTGCTTCACATATTACTTTATTACTAAAGCTATCATCAAAATACCGGCTTTGAGGAATAATATGTTCTATTTCATAGGCTGGTGTAAATAGTTTGTTTAATGGGATAATTTCACCTGTATAAGGCGAACGATATTTTTGTTCAAGCCAAAGCTTGTATCGCTGCAACTCAGAACTTGTAGGTTGTGCTTGTGTGCTGATTTTTTCAATATCCTCAGGTATTTCGATAGCTGCATTTAATACAAAATCCTCATATATCTTCAAAATATCCTGCTGAGTAGGTGAATAAGGCCGTACATTCTCAACAGAATTATCGTTTAGCATTTCGGCTAATAAAGCTTTAATTCGGAGATTGGTATTTTCGTTTTTAGTTACTTGTTCTGTGATTCGCTTTCGTTCAACAGCGGGATTTTTCATATCACGGCCTAACTCAATATGAATTTCATCAAAGAAGCCTTCAACTCCATCTCCATAATACTGCCAAATATCTTTTACAGTTCTAAGTGATTCGGTAATTACCTGTTCTACTATTGGGTTTTTCAAAGAATGTTGTCTAAAAGATTTCAAATATTCTTCTAAGTCGCTAACAGTTTTCCATTGTCCTAAATCACTTTTTTCCGAATGATGATCATACACTACATATTTAGCCAACCATTCTGGTAATCCCTGAAAATGATTGGTATCTGTTAAATTAATAGCTTTATCCCTGACCCTATTTTGTATCGTTTCATCTACTTCCGCATTAATAATTTTTGTAATTCTATCTTTTGTTTTTTCGTATATATTTTCTTCATTCCAATATTTACCCATACGCATTAAGGGTAATAATTTTTTTATTGCCTTTGCTGAGTAAGAACCATAATTACTTGGAAACGGAGGAAATTTCTTGAATGCATCATAAAAACTAACTAAATCAAGGCCGTTTTTATGTGCAAAAGATTTCAATGCTTTTTCGTATTCAATTTTATCAGTTACAGAATAGATAATATGCCATAATTCTTCTTCCGTTTTTTTAGTTAAAAATCCTTGTGGTACGTCATTTACCTTTTCCAATCTGCTAACTATCATAGAATGGGTTTCATTGCAAGGATATTTTTTATCCTCTACATAGTTCCAGCGGTAATTGCTTCCCTTTAATTTAAAATATTTCAATAACGACTGTTGGTCTATTTCTTTTCGTTCATTTAAAAAATCGAATAGTGCAGTGAAATCGTCAATAGTCTGCAAATGATTTTCGGTTTCATTAGCATCATTTCCTCTGTTAATAATACGCAAGTTGCTTATCCATTGCCATAAGCGAAACTCTTGATACAATGGATGTGATTTTGAAATACACTTTATAGGTTCTGTTTTTTTTACACCTTCGAGTATAAAAGTTCTTGACTCTAAGGGGCAATTACTGATAGAGCTTTTTTGACTGCGTAATGGTCTTTGATAGTACAAAATATCTTCTACAATAAGGTGCAGAAAGTCCTTATTTAATAAGGTAGATTGATGATGTAAATTGTGCGGATATAACTCTTCTACGCATTGTTGATACAGATTTCTATCTTGCAACGAATTATGCAATTCAATTTGCTTTTTCAGAATTTGTTCTAACTCGCTCTTGTAAAATTTTCTTTCAATAGTGCGTATAAGTTTACCCTTTATTTTTTGATTAGGCTTTTGTAAAAGCGCATCATAAACATATTCGCCTACACTTTTATCAGATTTTTCAATGTCATTTTCAGTCTTCTTTTTCAGTAATTGCCAATCATCTTCTTTTGGTAAACGGAAGCTTCTTTTTTCTTTTCCTTCTTTGTCTTTTTTAATACTGCCATCTTCGTTTAGGTCAGTAGTCACAATAAAATCACGAATCTTATCTTTCCAATCAAACAATGGTAATTTGCTTGCACGACGGTAAATCCAGCCATTTTCTAAAATAATATTATACCAGATTTCATTCTTGCCCTTTTGTGGTTCATCTGCGGTTACGTCAACTATTTTTAGTGAGTAAAAATCTTCCAGTTTATTCGGCTTATTGTCAGTTTCTTCACCACGTAATTGATAATAGCCACGCTTTTGGTTAAAATGCAAAAGCAACCAGGCTAATTCCTCTTTTTCTATCTTTTTGGTTAATGCTTTTTTTCTCAAATAGTAAATTGTCCAATCGTAAGGTATCTTTGCATCTTCACCTTTCTTGTTTTTTCTGTTCATTAACTCAGGTTGGTGTTTTAGAAAATCTGTAAGCATTTCTTCAAAAGATTCTTTGAAGATGAAATTGCCGTTATCATCGTAAACTAGTTTAGTTTCTGTTTCTGGTAAAAATTTACCTAAACGGGCATTAAAGTCAATTTTATTAGCATAATGCTGAGGAAGAAATTCAAGTGTATTTAATATTCTGTGTAGCCTTTCTCTGCGTAATAAATGACGCTCCCTTAATCTTCTCGTACCTCTTAAACGGGTACGTTCAGCCGTCTGTGAAATAGAATTTCCTCTTTCAAATTCTCCTAAAATATCTTGAGACATGGGAATAATCCTACTTCCCAAGCCAAGAATTTTCCCTTGTTTATTTTCAAAATCTTGTTTTATCAAAGCCCAGCCGATCGAGTTAGTCCCAAGGTCAAGTCCTAAAATTTTTTTCATAGAAAGGTATCTAAAGGTTTTGTTTTAAAAATAAGAAAAGATGGGGAATTAAAAAGGGAAAGCAAATCACAGCCTACAGTACTGTATATAATGTTCCAAACATTATTTATAGTAATATAGAAATATCCCACCTTTTCTATTTTTTATCCTCAAATATAGTTAATATTAGTACTGTAGAAAAATTTGTTTTCTAATTATTTAAACTATATTTGTATTAAACACGAAACGCCCCATTACTGGAGCGTCTATCCAAAGATACTATCTATGGAGCTGTTCTTGTAATGCAAAGATAATATATTCAAAGAATGAAAGCAAATCACAACGAAAGAATTATTGCGTATATAGATGGTTTTAATCTTTATTTTGGTATGAAACAAAGCGGCAATGATACGCTTTGGCTAAATCCGAAAAAATTGGTATTATCTTTACTTAAGCCTAATCAAGAATTAGTACACTTAAATTATTTTACTTCTAGGATCCGCAATAATCCAGATAAGGAGCGAAGGCAAAATACGTATATAGAAGCGATAGAAACATTAAGTGATTGTAAGATAGTTTATGGGCACTACCAATCTCATATCGAAGAATGTAGAAAATGTGGTCATACCTATCCTTACTCAAATGAAAAAATGACCGATGTTAATATTGCAGTTTCGATGATGGAAGATGCCTTTAATGATAAATATGATGCGGCATTTTTAATTACAGGCGATAGTGATTTGGTCCCACCTATTAAATCTATCCAATCTTTGTTTCCGTCAAAACGCGTTTTTGTCGGATTTCCTCCCAATAGGTTCAATGTTAGTGTTAAAAATGTTTCAAAAGGGAATATGATCATTGGCAGGAAAAAATTAAAAGATGCTCAATTTGAAGATGAAGTGCAAAAACCGAATGGATTTATTTTAAAAAGGCCTAATGGATGGAGGTAAGTGTTAAATATATTTTTTACTTTTGTTGTTGAAAGCAAATCACAATAAGGATTATTCCGTTGTGAAAACATTTAAGGCGGGGCAACTCGCCTTTTTTTATTTTCCCTATTTTTGCCCAACCAAACCCAGTTTACGTGACAGATTTTACCCGTAAAAAAAAGTATGCGCAATTCATCCATCTTTTAAAAAGCTTTAAAAAGAGCAGCATACTCAAAGCCAAAAGTTACGAAATCATCCTGATGTGGGTCCGTAACAATGTTTCACGCAGCCAGTTCCTGCTGCTTTCGGGTATTTTTGTTGGCCTTACTTCCGGCCTGGCAGGCGTTTTCCTCAAATCGCTGGTGCATTACATCGAATACCTCATTCATGATAAAGTCCATTTTGAAGAGCAGGTGATTTACTACATGCTGTTTCCGGTTATCGGTATCGTTTTAACCACTTTAGCTTCTATTACTTTTTTCACAGGAGAAAAACGAAAAGGCGTACCAGCAATTTTATATGAAATTGCACAAAATTCCAGCCTCGTTGCTTCTACAAAAATGTACTCGCAAATTGTACAAAGCGCTTTAACCGTTGGTTTTGGCGGTTCTGCCGGTCTGGAAAGCCCCATTGCGGTAACCGGTTCTGCCATTGGTTCTAACTTTGCACGGACTTATAAACTGGATTATCGGGAGCGGACTTTGTTGCTGGCAGCAGGCGCATCTGCGGGTATTGCGGCAGCCTTTAATGCGCCTATGGCCGGAATTATGTTTGCGTTTGAAATTTTGCTGACAGGCGTGGTCTTTACCGATTTTATTCCGCTGGTTGTAGCAGCCGTTTGCGGAAGCTTGCTTTCTAAAATTATCCTGAACGAAGCTACCTTGTTTCAGTTTCGTACACGCCATCCTTTTGATTATACCAATATCCCTTATTATATTATTTTAGGGATTTGCTGCGGCCTCTATGCCCGCTATTTTGTGGTGATCTCACAGCAGGTAGAACATTTTTTCAAGCATTTAAAAAGAAACCGTTTTCAAAAAGCCGTTATTGGCGGGCTGATGCTTTCGGTGCTGTGCGTTTTATTGCCGCCGCTTTTTGGCGAAGGCTACCAATCGGTAAAAAGCCTGGCGAACGGACAAGTGCAATCGGTTGTTTCCGTTAGTTTTTTAAAATATTTCCCGTATCATTCCTGGTTTATCCTGCTGTTTTTGGGCTGTGTTTGCATCTTCAAGGCTTTTGCTACTTCTATTACTATTAATAGTGGTGGCGTAGGCGGTAACTTCGCACCTTCATTGGTTTGTGGTGGCACGCTTGGTTTTTTCCTGGCTTCGGTTTATGTGCAGTTGGGTTTTCCTAACGTTCCGGTTAATAACTTGCTTATTGTTGGAATGGCAGGTGTGATGAGTGGCGTAATGTATGCGCCTTTAACAGCTATTTTTTTAATTGCAGAAGCGAGTTCTGGTTACGACCTGTTTATTCCGCTGATGATCGTTTCGGTTATTTCTTTTGTAATATCCAAATGGTTCTCGCCCATCTCCCCGGACCTGAAACAATTGGCGGAAGAAGGACAAATTTTTACAACCGAGCACGACCGTAACCTGCTTTCGCTGCTCCATACGCCAGACCTGATCGAAAAAAACATCCAAACCATTAACGTGCACGCTTCTTTTCCAGAGTTGCTTGATCTGGTGAGGCAGGGCCATCGTAATTTTATTGCCGTGCTCGAAAACAGTACCCTGGTTGGTATTATTACTTTGGATGATATTCGCCCCGTGATGTTTAACCACGAAATGTACGAAGAATTGGATGTGGAAAAAGTAATGAAAGCGCCGCCGGCAACCATACAACTGGAAGATGATATGCGCAGCATTATCCGCAAGTTTGACGATACCAATACCTGGAATTTGCCTGTTGTTGCAGGCGAAAACTTTGTTGGTTTTATTTCCAAATCAACCGTGTTAAACCAATACCGCGAGTTGCTAAAAGGTTATTCTGCTTGAAGCTATTAGCTTTAAGCAGTCAGACATCAGCGAAAGAAAAAAAGCACACTTCGTATATAGCTTTAACTAATGTTTTTTGTGAATACTATATTTTTGTTCGTTAAATTTTAGCTGAAAGCCGATTGCTGATAGCTGTAAACCTTTTAAAATGTCAGCAATAATTAAATCCATTACTGCGGAACAAACCTGGCCAATCAGACAAAAAGTAATGTATCCTGAATTTGAAATTGATAAAGTAAAACTTGCCGACGATGCACAAGGCCGCCATTTCGGCTTGTTTGTTGCAGATGAATTAACCGTAGTGGTTTCACTTTTTGTTAAAGATGAAGCTTTACAATTCCGAAAATTAGCAACGCTGACAGCACAACAAGGAAAAGGTTACGGCAGGCAAATGATGGAATTTATTCTTGACCTGGCATCCGCAGAAAACCTCGAAACTATTTGGTGCAATGCAAGATTAACCGCATCAAAATTTTATAAAACTTTTGGTTTGGAGGTTTCCGGAGAAAGCTGGCAGCAGAACGGCCATGAATTTGTGATGATGAAAAAGCAGCTTTAACAGTTTTATGTTGATAAAAGAAGCATGGCCTCACCTTAAAAGGGCGCTAAACATTTTCCCCGCTTTTTAGTTGGATTACTATATTTGCTTTTAAACAAACCGTTTAAAAGGATTTTATAGAAAACATGCCCGAAAATACAGAGAAACCCGAAAAAGTACACGTGCCCGTTGTAACACCCGAATCCCTTTCTTTTTTAGAAAAATACATCAATAACTCTTCGCCAACCGGTTTTGAAGCAGAAGGCCAGAAAATGTGGCTGGAATATTTAAAGCCTTATATCGATACACAATACGTAGATAATTATGGAACGGCTGTAGGAATTATCAACCCTGATGCTGAATACAGGGTGGTAATTGAAGCACATGCAGATGAAATTTCCTGGTTCGTTAATTATATTACCAGCGATGGTTTAATTTATGTGATCCGTAACGGCGGTTCCGATCATCAAATTGCGCCTTCCAAACGCGTAAATATTTACACCGAAAAAGGGGTGGTAAAAGCAGTATTCGGCTGGCCGGCCATTCATACCCGCGGCGGCGAAAAGGAAGAAGCGCCCACTTTAAAAAACATTTGTCTGGATTGCGGCTGCACCACCAAAGAAGAAGTAGAAAAATTAGGCGTGCACGTAGGCTGCGTGATCACTTATGAAGATGAATTTATGGTACTGAACGACCGTTATTACGTTGGCCGCGCGTTGGATAACCGTGTTGGCGGTTTCATGATTGCCGAAGTTGCACGCTTATTAAAAGAAAACAACGTAAAACTGCCTTTCGGTTTGTATATCGTTAACGCTGTGCAGGAAGAGATCGGACTGGAAGGCGCAGCCATGATTGCTGAATATATTGAACCGGATGTTGCCATTATTACCGATGTTACCCACGATACGCAAACACCAATGATCAATAAAATAACACAAGGTGATTTGGCTTGCGGCCGTGGCCCGGTTGTTTCTTATGCGCCTGCAGTACAACGAAACGTCAATAAATTATTGGTGGAAACGGCAGAAAAAAACAACATTCCGTTCCAGCGCCAGGCTTCTTCCCGTTCAACCGGCACCGATACCGATGCTTTTGCTTATTCCAACGCAGGCGTTCCCTCAGCCTTGATTTCTTTGCCTTTGCGCTACATGCACACCACGGTAGAAATGGTGCATAAAGAAGATGTGGACAATGTAATCAGCCTGATCTATCAAAGTTTGCTGAACATTCAGGATGGCCAGGATTTTAAATATTTTAAATAAAAAAACAAACTTTCGGCTGATAAAAAGAGTATCATGCTTCTTTTATCGGATAAAAATCTAAACTTTAAATTTCAATTCAACATAAAACAATGAAACCAACACTTTTAATCTTGGCAGCCGGGATGGCAAGCCGTTACGGAAGCATGAAACAAGTGGATGGCTTTGGCCCGAACGGCGAAACCATTATTGATTATTCTATTTATGATGCGATCAAGGCCGGTTTTGGCAAGATCAGTTTCATCATCCGGGAAGAATTTGTGGATAGCTTTAAATCTAAGTTCGAGCCAAAACTGAATGGTAAAATTGAAACCGAGTACGTTTTTCAAACCTTTAATTTAAAACCTTACGGCATCGACCAGGAAATTGAACGTTCTAAACCCTGGGGAACGGCACATGCGGTACTGGAAGCCAAAAACCAGGTACAGGAACCGTTTTGCGTAATTAATGCAGACGACTTTTACGGCGCGGAAGCTTTTGAAAAAATGGCAGCGTTTTTAACCGGGGAAGTTACCGATAACCATTTCTCGCTGATGGGTTACCGCATAGATAAAACTTTATCTGAGCATGGTTCTGTTTCACGCGGCGTTTGTAAGGTTGATGAAAACAACAACCTGTTAGAAATTAACGAGCGCTTGAAAGTTTACGAAAAAGACGGCGTGATTGTGTATGAAGAAAACGGGGTAGAAACGCCATTGCATGAAGATCCACGTGCTTCGATGAATTTCTGGGGATTTTCTCCGGCCATTTATGGATTGATGGAACCGTTGTTTAAAGAATTTGTGGGGGAAAATGCCGCCGATCCGAAATCAGAATTTTTACTGCCAAAAGTAGCAGATGAGCTGATTAAAGCCGGAAAAGCATCTTTTAAAGTGATCCCAACTTCGGCACAATGGTTTGGTGTAACTTATAAAGAAGATAAACCGGTTGTTCAGCAAAAAATATCAGAACTGGTAGCCAGCGGAACTTATCCAGGTAATTTGTGGGGATAAGATTTTAAGCCCAGTTTTTTGCCCGGGGCTGAACTTGTTCCAGTTCTTCATCCAAAAAAAAATCGATCATCATTTTTAGCCGGTAAAAGAAGCATTCAATTTTGGATGCTTCTTTTACCGGCTGTTTTTTTGCCTCACCCCGGCCCTCTCCCCTGGAGAGGGATTTAGGGTGAGGCTTGTGGATTTGCTTCTTATCTTTTCATAATTGCCCAACCACTTGCAAGTGAGATCAAATCTTCAATGCCGCCAACAATCGAATCTTTAGCGTGTAATTTTTTATCTACATATTTCCGCAAGTAAAAAGTAGCGAAAGTAACTGCCAAAGCAGAAGCGCCGCCTAATACTAAACCTTTTGCAATTCCGGCTTTATTTGCACGGAACAAACCTGCGCCAGCCAAAGCGCCTGATGCAACACGTACAGCTACCTGCGGAAAAATAATGCGGTTCGGCCCGTTAGGCAATTGATCGCCTAAAAATTCGCCAGCCGTTAACACTTTTGTGATAACGCCCGTAATTGGTGATTGCAAAAAGCTCAGGCCTGATTTGGCCAAGGCTTTACTTGGATGTTTGTTTAAAAAGAAACTGAGGGCGGTTGGAGCAACTGTTGCACGCATTCCGGCTACGGCGCCAAGTCCGATTGCTTTTGCAATTATCTTCTTCGAATTTGTCATAATGTTCGTTTAATTGGAGAGTTAACATGCAGTAGCTCTTATGGTTTGCTTTTTAACATAATCTACTAAATATGCTAATTTGTTATTATTTTTAGCTGATAAAAGAAGCATCAACCATTGCTCTGGAAACCAAACCAGAACGTTAACTATAGACCGAAAAAAATGAAAAAGCTATTCTTTGCTGTCTTGCTGTACAGTAGTGTTGCCTGTGCACAAAACAAAGACTATACAATTAGTCCGGTATCGTTTACCAAAGTTAAGCTGGCAGACCAGTTCTGGCTGCCAAAAATAGAAACCAACCGAACGGTTACTATTCCGGCTTCTTTTGAACGATGTGAAAATACCGGCCGTGTAAAAAACTTTGAAATGGCGGCAGCAAAAAGCGGAAAGTTTTGTACTAAATTCCCTTTTGATGATACCGATATTTACAAAACCATAGAAGGTGCATCGTATTCGCTGGCCGTTCATCCCGATCCAAAGTTGGACCATTACCTGGATTCCATCATTACCATTGTAGGCAAAGCACAAGAGCCCGATGGTTATTTATATACGGCAAGAACGATTGATCCGCTGCATCCGCATCCCTGGGCAGGCCCGGAACGCTGGGTTAGGGAAAACGAGTTAAGCCACGAATTATATAACTCCGGCCATATGTTTGAAGCTGCTGCAGCGCACTATCAAGCAACCGGGAAACGTAATTTCTTAAACATCGCTTTAAAAAATGCTGATCTGCTGGTCAAAACATTCGGTCCGGGCAAAAGGCATGTTGCGCCAGGGCACGAAATTGTGGAAATGGGTTTGGTGAGGTTGTACCGCATCACCGGTAAAAAGGATTACCTGGATTTAGCCAAATTCTTTATTGATGAACGGGGCAAAAGAACTTACGATAAAACAAGCACCGATGAATGGAAAAACGGCATGTACTGGCAGGATAACGAGCCGGTTACAGACCAGGACGAAGCTGAAGGCCATGCGGTTAGGGCAATGTATTTATATTCAGGCATGGCAGATGTAGCTGCATTAACTGGCGACCAGGAGTATCTAACCGCTACCGACCGGATTTGGGACAACATGGTTTCCAAAAAAATGTATGTGCAGGGAGGAATTGGTGCTGTACCAAGCGGGGAAAGGTTTGGATCGAACTTTGAACTGCCCAACGAAACTGCTTATAACGAAACCTGCGCAGCAGTAGGAAACGTTTTCTGGAACCAGCGGATGTTTCTGCTGCACGGGGATTCAAAATACATCGACCTGATGGAAAAAGTGCTTTACAATGGCTTGATCTCCGGTGTTGGTTTGGATGGAAAATCCTTTTTCTATACCAACGCGATGCAGGTTAACCCCGGATCG
This sequence comes from Mucilaginibacter arboris, assembly GCF_009754915.1. Taxonomy (GTDB): domain Bacteria; phylum Bacteroidota; class Bacteroidia; order Sphingobacteriales; family Sphingobacteriaceae; genus Mucilaginibacter_A; species Mucilaginibacter_A arboris. The sequence continues at coordinate 159,561 of NZ_WPIK01000007.1, forward strand.
AAAGTAAATAAATCCCTGGAAGCGGTAAGGTCTGGCTGGTTTGAATGTTCCTGCTGCCCAACCAACCTGGCCCGTTTGCTTCCCGCTCTTCCGGGTTATGTGTATGCACAGAAAGGCGATGCTGTTTTTATCAACCTTTTTGTGGGCAGCCAGGCAAATCTGCAGGTCAACAAAAAAGCGGTTAAGATCATCCAGGAAAATAATTACCCATGGAACGGTTTGCTGTCGTTTACCTTATCACCGGAAACACCGCAAGCATTTACCCTGAAAGTACGTATTCCGGGATGGGTGAGAAATGAGGCAATCCCATCCGGTCTTTATTCTTTTGAAAAGAATCAGCCAGCTTCTGTAACCATCAAAGTAAACGGAAAACCTGTAAAATATGCCATGCAAAACGGTTATGCCGTGATCAGCAGGGTTTGGAAAAAGAACGATCGGCTTGCAGTGAATTTGCCGATGGAGGTTAAAAAAGTAATAGCCAGCCCAAGCCTGGCAGAAGATGCAGGTAAAGTTGCTTTACAGCGCGGGCCAATTATGTATTGTGCCGAATGGAAAGATAATGATGGCAAGGTAAGTAATATCGTCATCCCGAAAGGGACAACTTTTACACCTGCTTATCATGCTGGTCTGCTGAACGGTTTAACCGTTTTAAGCGGACATGTTTTAAAAGCTGACACAAGCGATACAAGCAAAATACAGCCTGTTCGGTTTACGGCCATTCCCTACTACTCCTGGGCAAACCGCGGAAAAGGGGAGATGACGGTTTGGTTTCCGGAGGTTGCAGGAACAGGTACGGTTTCAGAAAAGAAAACGATGAAGTAAAAGTCTATGCTTCTTTTATCAACTAAAAATGTTGGTCGTTAGGTTTGTTTTTAGGGATCGATGCTTCTTTTATCACCTAAAAAATGTTAACCATTCACTAACTGGACCTATAAGGTTTTCAAAACCTTATAGGTCCAGTTAGTGATTAAATGTAAACATCAATTTTATCCGGTAAAAGAAGCATGGGCATCAAACCCGGGCATGCCGAAGGACCAAATTTAAATTGGTGCCAAAAAGTTTAAACAACCTCCAATAATAAAAGTGGTTAACCAAACAAAGTTTTTACGGTTAAGCCTGAAATTGTAACTGTTTGTCCGAAATTTATGCTGTACGAATTGCTGAACTAAGCAGCACTCAGATTTTTAGGTGGTAAAAGAAGCATCGGCAAAAACTTTGCTCAGGATAAAAGAAATGTAAAAATTTTGTTTCTAAATGCGGTTTAAACAGTTAAATCAATTTTTAATGAAGCAGGAATAAATTTTGGTGCAACTTTTGTAAAACGTTATAAAGTTCTCCTACAGAGAAAATTATTTGTTTTAATTAAAGTATTGCCACATGAATATCCAACATAAACAAACTCAGCCATTATCCATCAACATGATCTTTTTAATCATCTTTCTGATGATCGTTTTAGGAATGGCCAACAGTTAAGATCATAAATGGATGCTTCTTTTATCGCCTAAAAATCTTTAAACCAGTATATATAACAAGCCATACTATTTCAGCTATTTCTGTTTACTTCACCTGCCATAAATTATTCTCCTGTTTTACATCTGCCATTCGTTTAGTTGGGTCTATTTCAATCCGCCACATGTCAGCTAATTTTCCATTCAGTTCTAAAGTATAGGTTGGATGTGTCCATTTCCATGCTTGTTCTACAACGCGTAATGGTTGTCCAGGTTCAGCAGGTTTTTCGCCAAACATCAAATACATCGGAATATAATGCAACATTTTTTTCCCGTTCAAAAAAGTAATTTGCAAATCAATGGGCATGGGCATTTTGCCGTTGTTAATTAACCTGATCTTCGTTTTATTGCCTTCCTGCCAAACACTGTCGATCCCGTAATCGATCGTTTTTGTGGTGTTGATCCAGTACTCTTTGTACCAGTCCAGCTTCATATTGCTTACTTTTTCTGCTACGCGGATAAAATCATTGGCATTAGGATGTTTAAATCGCCATTCGCGGTAATATTGCAGTAAGATCTGGTCGCGTACCTGCGCGCCGGTAATATAGCCTAACTGCTCCAAAAATATTTCTCCTTTAGAGTAAGAAGAAATACTGTAAGCTGCGTTGGTTTCGTAATGATCAGCATGCGTGGTTAACGGTTCCTGTAAACCTAACTTTACCAGGTTGTAATAGCTGTTGTAAGCATCTTCATGCGGTTGTTTATTTAGAACTGAATCCAATATTTTTAACCTCGGGTCATTTGGATTAGCAGCAATCAGATTTTTATACTTAAATTGTGTATAATCCCGGCTCACCAAATCCTCAGCATAACTGGTAAAACCTTCGTCCATCCACGGATATTCACTTTCATTTGTACCCATCATGCCCTGGTACCAGCTATGCATCCACTCATGAAAAACAGTACCTAAACCTGGGCCATTAATTAAAGTAGCCATCGGATATTCCATGCCGCCATCTCCACCATGAACAAAAGAATATTGTTTCCAGGGATAAGGGCCAAAAGTTTTCTGGATATAAGGCAGTTCAGTTACAGCCGCATGAAGCACTTCCTGCCATTGGTCGTCCCAGTTTTTAATATAATCTGCTGCGTTCTGATAATTCTGTTTTTTCTCCGGCTTTAACGCTTCAAACTCTTGCTGCAACTTTTTTGGGTCGCGGTTATAAATAACGTTGATGGTTTTGCCATCAGCAGTTTGGGCAGATAAATGCTTAAATTCAGGATCTGCAGCCCACATAAAATCATGCACATTTGGTGCAATAAAATGCCAGGTTAAAGTATTTCCTGCCGGTTGTGTTACTTTTGTTCCCGGCGCTTCGTAACCAAACCCAATTTCCTGCGGGTTTTGTAAATAACCGGTTCCGCCAATCAGGTACTTTTTATCAATGGTGATCTTTACATCATAATCTCCCCAAACCCCGTAAAATTCGCGTGCAACATAAGGAGTTGGATGCCAGCCTTCGTAATCGTATTCGCACATTTTAGGATACCACTGGCTCATGGAATAACGCACGCCGGTTTGCGGATTATCGCGCCCGCTTCTTCTGATCTGTAACGGTACCTGTGCCTCAAAAACCATATCAAAAACTACTTTTCCGTGTGGCAGAATCGGTTTATCCAGATCAACCACTAAAATTGTTTCCTCCGTTTTATACTTTTGGGCGATGCCGTTCAACTTTAACGAAAGCACCTTTTGATAGCCAATTTCCTGCGGTGTTAACTTTTGGATCCGGTCTTTCACGCGGGCATCCCAATCCTGTTTTTTGTTGATGATGGTATTCCCTAATTCACGGCTGCGCATATCCATCATACTGTTGGGCTGGAAAGCGTTCCAGTACAAATGATAAAAAACACGTTTTAAAGTATCGGGCGAGTTATTGGTGTATTCCAGTTTCTGTATTCCTGTAAAACGGTTGGTCTGCACGTTCATGTTCACAACCATCGTATAGTTTACGCGCTGCTGCCAACGGTTGGATTGTGCAATAGATTGGGTGACAGAAAAAATCAGTAGTAAAAAAGTGAGCTTTTGTTTCATCATATTTTAATCATGCTGTTTTTACCGGTATAAAAACAGCATGCTGCTAAAGTAGTGTTACAAGATTATTTATGCAAGCCGTAATCCGGTTTCTGTAAGTTTTTATAGTAATAAGCAAAACTAATTTGCCCGTAATTTTCTTTAATGAGGAACGATGAAACAGAAATACCTGATCTTAACTGGCCTGCTTTTAAGTTTGATCACGAAAAGCTATAGTCAATCCACCGAAAACCAATATTCTGGCTGGCTGGCAATTTACCATAAGCAGAAACTTACCGGAAAATGGGGTTATCTATTCGACGCGCAATATCGTACCGATAAACAGTTTAGCAATACAAGCGCTTATTTGCTAAGGCCGGGAATTAGTTATGATGTTAGTAAAAACCAGGCCGCAGGCGCAGGTTATGCTTTTTTCGGAAGTTATGAAGATGAAAAAAGCAGCCGGATTTTTTATGCAGAGAACAGAATTTGGGAGCAATACCAGATTGATGCTAAAATTGGAAAAGCAACTTTATCAAACCGGTTACGATTAGAACAGCGATTTATCAATATGGAAAATGGCGGATTTTCGCAGCGTTTGCGTTATTACATCCGCAGCCAGGTTCCGTTGGTTAAAGTTGAAGATAGCTTTAAAAAGGGGATATATATGGCTTTGCAGAATGAACTTTTTGTAAATGTGCAGCATCAGGAAAGAGCAAGCAATAGTTTTTTAGATCAAAACCGCTCGTATATTTCTTTTGGTTACCGATTAAATAAAAAGATTGATACAGAATTGGGTTACCAGTACGTATATTCTAAAGACCCGAATGGCAATTTACGGAATAATGTGTTTCAAGTTGCTATTTATACTGATTTTTAATGCTGTTTTTATAGGATAAAAGTTAGTGTGTCCGTTGTCATTCCGTAATCGAAATGACAAAAAAAATGAAATCACAACAACCTTTTCAAATCCCTAAAACCTGTTTTAATTTAGCATAACCAGCTTTGCTTACCGGAATTTTCGCGCCTGATTTTAGAATCAAAATATGTGTTTCTTTCTCGTAAGGATCGATGCGTGTAATCTGCTCCACCCGGACAATGTAAGAGCGGTGAACGCGGGTAAACAAATCTGGGTCCAGTATCTTCTCAAAAAAACTCATGGTTTTATTTTTGAGGAAAGCACCGGCAGCGGTATGAATATTGACATAATCATCCGCAGCTTCCAGATAAATTACTTCCTGAATAGGGATAACTTTGATTTTTGTTCCCGTTTTTACCACAATACGGTCATGTTGTGCCGGAGAGCTGGCTGCTGTTTCCAGTAAAGCCACTGTTGTTTCCGGTTTTTTAGGCTGATTTTCTAAGAATTTTTCTATCGCTTTGTTAAAACGTTCTTTGCTGAAAGGTTTCAGTAAATAATCAACTGCGTGCGCTTCAAAAGCTTTTAGCGCGTATTCATCAAAAGCGGTGGTAAAAATAACAGCTGGCGATTGATCAACCAGTTCCAGCATTTCAAAACCGTTGATTTTGGGCATTTGCACATCCAGAAAAATCAAATCCGGTTTGTGCTGCATAATCGCTTTAACACCTTCAAAACCATCGCCACATTCCTGCACCACTTCCATTTGCGGAAACTGCTGTAAATATTCGTGCACAATAGAACGTGCCAGCGGCTCATCATCAATAATTAATACTTTTTTTACCTGCATAAATTAAGCATTGGGTTTAAGATCGGTATTTTGAGGGTTTACAGTTTGCGGGATTTTAAGCGTAATACTAAAAATACTATTTCGGGTTTGAATTTCGATCAGGTCATGGCGGGCAAACAGCAAATATAACCGTCGTTTTACACCACTCAACCCAAATCCCGTTCCATGCTTTGGATAAGCTGTTTCCGGATCGTATGGATTGCTGATGGTAATTTGCAGCTGATTGCTAATTACAACAGCATCTAAACTGATCGTTACATCGCCAATGGTATCGTACAACCCAAACTTAATGGCATTTTCTACCAAAGGTTGCAGCAGCATGGGCGGGATCAGCATAGCATCCGCAGTATCATTATGGCGCAAAATGGTTGTTAACCGGTGGCCAAACCGTACTTTTTCTATATCCAGGTACAATTGCAAATGCTGCAATTCGTGCTGTAAAGTTACCCATTGCTGTTCTTCTTTCAGCGTTCCCCGCAAAAAATCGGATAGCTGGTGGATCATTTTTCGGGCTTCATCCGGCTTAAAACCAATTAATGCACTGATCGAGTTCAGGCTGTTGAATAAAAAATGCGGCTGCAATTGCTGGCGGAGTTTGTAAAGTTCTGCATCGCGTGCTAAAGTTTCGGCAGCCAGTTTGCGTGCCTCATTGGCTTTCTGGTCTTTTTGCATGTACCGCAATGCACTGAGCATGGCCATGCAAGTGATGATGAGGAATGCAATAGAAAAACGGATAGTTAAAGATTGTATCAGAAAAGATTTGTATGCCGGTTCCGGAATTAATTGCGGCAGCAGCCAGCGGCAGGCAACTATCCATAGAAAAGTTAAAACCAAACAAAGCACCAGGATAAAAACCGAACGCCCTTTTTCGGGCTGGTAATATTTAAGGTTATTGCTGATGAGGTAGCAGGCAGCAGCCAATAAAACGCTGGTAGTGCCGGCATCGGTGCTGGCCACTTTCCAGCTAAAGCCAAAATCGTACAAAAGGTAACTTTGCAAGGCAAACCAGGCCAATAAACCGGCACCTACAATAAAACGGAACTTGTTAAATAAAGAAGGCTGATTTTCCAATTTGTGTTAGTTTAGGCAGATGCTGTTGTCCCACCCCAGCCCTCTCCAGAGGAGAGGGGGCAAAAACCGGATAAAAGTCCTTTGTTTTGGAAGTAGTTTGGCTGAGGCATAACCCTGATATTAGTTGTGTTTAATATACAAAAATAGGTGTTAAAAGAAGCTTAAAAGCTTTTAATATCTACGCCTCCAAAAATAGAAACCCCTTTTAAAACCAACACTTTTCCGTTAGCTGCCATATCAGTATGAGGTATGCGCTTGTCGTTAACGCCGCCAAAAACAGGCGCTATATCTGATACTACCTGCCAATGCGGCGGAACAATTAATTTGGTGCCGCCAAAAAGTTGTACCACATCTACAACTACCCGTCCGCTAATATCAGCATGACTGAAATCTAAGTTTGTGCCACTAAAAATATTCACAATTTCGCCACCTTTAAAATTTTTAGACATAATGCTCTTTTTTACATCGCCAAACATCGAAAAAGAGTTCAGGTAATCTTCATTGCCTTCTGTTCTGGTTTGATTTGTATAGGAAGGTTCTGTTGCTGCCGGTTCTTCAGGATCGGGGTTTAAAAAATCATTATTTACAAAAGCCTCTTTAGAAAACGGTTGCTTATAGTTCACCTTCTCCTGGTTTCTGCCGAAAATAATCCATAAACCCACGGCAATCAGGATAACCGGCCAGCCCAGGTGTACTACGTTTTCTGCCGGAAATATTCTTTCCAGTAAAAATAAACATCCAATTACAATCAGGATCAGCCAGGAAGAATTGTTTTTGGAACGGTTATTTGCCCTTTTTGCCAGCCCGATAATAATCAGGATCATGGGCCAGCTAAACAGCCAGTTCGGGAAGAAAAACCAATCCAGTTGGTGTACCAGCAATGCCAGGCCAACCACCGTCAGGATAAGTCCGGCTAATGATTTGTTAGATTTTTTTGAAGGATTATAATGGAAATTATTCATGTTTTATTTTAAATGCAATACAAATGTATCTGAACAGCTTTGTTGTTTAAACACCAAACAGGCAACTCGTTTTAATTAATCGGTAAACAACGTTAAATTTTCGGCGAGTTGTTTTTACGGTTTATTGGTTTTCTCGTTTTACAATTAAAATTTCTTCTTCGCTTAAAATTAAATAACCGTAATCATAGCAAAAATTATAGGTGTTTCCAGCTTTGGTTTGATAAATACCGGTAAAATAATTGAAGTTAAAGCCCAGCGTATCGAGCTTTTTACGGGAAGTTTTGGTTTTTCCGGTTGGATTAAGCTGTTGGAGAATACGCCTGTTGCGCCGTAAAATATTGTTAATGTTGCGTACCAGGTTATGGCTGTCGCTGTTTAGTTGATTGTTAAAATTGCTTCTGCATTGGTCGTTGCAAAACTTTTTATCTGCACGGCCGTGTATGGTTTCTCCGCAATCTAAGCATTGGCGTTCTGTTGTTGGCATGAATATTAAAGCGTATCTAAATATACTCATTTTTCTTATCGTTGCAAGCGGCAGGGAAAAATGACAGGGAGTATTTCAAGGATTAAAGCCTGTTTAAATTTTTACAATGAAAAATGCAATGCTTCTTTTACCCTATAAAAACTGGTGTTTGCATCGATTTAAATAAATCAAAAAAAATGCCCCAATATTTTTAGGTGATAAAAGAAGCATCAACCCTAAAAAAGACAGCCCAAAAGTAAGTTTAACAATTTCTATAAAAAGAATTGAATTATCTAACTTGTTTGGAATTTGTCACCGTTAATTTCTCATTGTTGGTTTCAAATTAACACTTTATACAGAAGTATTTTATCACACTTCATCATTAGGTTCCCACAATTGAATTTTGTTTCCTTCTGCGTCAAGGATGTGAACAAATTTACCATAGTCATAAGCCTCTATCGTATCTACAATAGTAACACCTTCTTTTTTCAATTCATCAACAAGTGCTTCAAGGTCTTCAACCCGGTAATTTATCATAAAATCTTTGGTTGAAGGTTCAAAATACTTGGTTTCGTTTGTAAATGGGCTCCAAGTTGTAGAACCCTTCTTGGTAGGGTCGGCATCTTCTCGCCACTCAAAAGTTGCTCCATAGTTGTTAGTATCTAAACCAAGATGGGTTTTATACCACTCTTTCATTTTGTTAGGGTCTTTGCATTTGAAGAAAATGCCGCCAATACCTGTTACTTTTTTCATTTTTATTTATGGTTTATAATTTACGAACCTCATTTGATATGCCTTAATTTTTAGCTGATTTTCGTTTCAAAATGAGTGCACTGATCAACGTAACAACTAAACCGACAGGTAAAATTTCTACATAAGTCATTGCCGCATTAAAGAATGGATTTTTATATATTCTGACAGAACTTGCCATTTCTTTTGTTTGCTTATCTATTTCTATTTGGCTTGCTCCGCTTGCTTTCAACTTATCAATCATGTGTGCTGAATATTTTTCTAAAAAATCGGGTATGAAAAAAAAGTAGTCAATTAGCCAGGCAACAACATAAATGGTGGAAGCGATTAAAACAATCATAATCCCTATTTTAAAGGCTTTGCCAAAACTGATAATTCCTTCATTGTATTTATCCCTGTAATTGCGGATGCCAACAAACACAAGTGAAAAGGCGATGAGCATAGAAGCATACCCAATGAGCAGGCCTTTATCATAATCAATGTGACCTGCAGCATTGCTTAGGTTTACAGAAAACAGCATTAGAAAAGAAACAACAATGCCTGCGATAAGCCCGTAGATAATAATATTCTTTGTCATTTTTTTAATTTTTGTTGATGCAAATGTGATTATTGCGCAGCTTTTTCCGGGTCATACTTTCGGCTATTTTTCTCCTGTCCCGCTTATTTTCATACCCAAGTATGAGGTTTTAAGGGATAAGATTTAATCTTTTTGCCTTTTCAACTGCCTGTATCCGTCTTTTCACATCTAACTTTTCAAAGAGATTTTGATTATGCGTTTTAACGGTGCTTAATGAAACGAAAATTTTTGCGGCAATTTCCTGATTACTGAGGCCTTGTGCCAACAAACTCAATATTTCCAACTCTCGTTTGCTTAGTTCAAGTTGAGAGACAAGTAATGTATTTAGAACAAAATTTCCATTTCTGTTTACATATACTTCTTTTTCTACCACTACGGTTTCAATTTTGGGTTTTGAAAGTTTTAAGGCAAGCCATATACCTAATGCAGTAAAGATGACTGCAATAAACCCGATGTAGATTTCAAATGAATAGTCAAATATTATATAACGGATTTCTAACCATTTGAGAAGAAACAGCAGAAAAGCCAAGCTGATGCTGTAAATTATTGTTGCCTTATGTTTCCCCCAAAAGTTAATGTTATCTGTCATGGCACAAATATCCCAAATCTTCAGTTATTTCAATATTTACACTGTCGCCATAGAATTGCTGTTAAAGTTTGGGCATGGCGAAGAACTGGAATTTAAAACCCGTCAGCCGAAACCAAAGTTAAATTAATAATCAAATACTGATGCTTCTTTTACCGGCTAAATTTCTGGTTCATCAGCCGAAACTGAAGCAAAATAGTAAAACAAAAGCTGATATTTAATTCGTCCGGCAGTTTTGCCAAATCAATATTGGCTGCAGCCTTGCTTTCTTTTTAAATTATTGATGTTTTTTAGTAATCAATATAAAAGCAATAAAAACATAACTTAAAAAATTGCCAGTCAACATTGGAAGAAACAGCTTTTTAATTGGTTCTTTGTAAATAATTTTAATTGTCATTGTTTCTAAAAATACACTTCCTAAACACATCAAAATATAAGTTGCAACCCAGTTTATTGTATTAAAGGTTCCATGAACAAAGTTGTCTACTACTAAATGCCAAAAAAGCATTGCCCAAGTCATAACAAATGTTCCTGCAAAACCAGAAACACAGTTACCAATTAATGAAGCAAAAAAAGATTTTTTCCAAGAAAATTTTAGAAAGTACTTAATTACGAATAATTCAATAACAATCGTTCCAAAAACCAAAAACCAAAACTTCCAAAAGGTTTCACTGACATAAAGTGCTGGCCAAACCATGTCGAGTAGAATTGTTTTTGTTACGCTCATTTTGTTAAATTATGAAAGAATTAGTGCCGTCTTGGTAGGTTGCAATCAACGGAAAAGGCTTGGAAGAAGAACTGATATTTGAAAATCGTCCGTCCAAACCAAAGTTAAATTTATATTTAAAAGCAGATGCTTCTTTTATCAGCTAAATTTCTATTCGTTAAGCTGGAACTGAAGCAGAATAGCAAAATAAAAGTTGATGTTTAATTCGTCGGCCAGTTTTTTGTCAAACCAATGTTATGTGCAGTGTTCTATTTCTCGTACTTATAAAACTTCAATGTCTTGTTTATTAAGTCGAGTTTTGCAATTCCACTTCTTATTCCTAAAAATACATTTTTTTCGTCAAGAACGGCAATTGAGTTTGGATATAAACCACTCCAAAATGCATCATTGAAAATGAGGTCTTTTTTAAAGTTTTGAATTATGTAAAAGTTTTTATATGTCGCAATAAAAAACTTGTTTTTATAAATAGCAAGTGCTTCAGGAGCATCGTCAAAGTCAACAAGTTTAGTAAATGTAAAGTTGTCGTTTTGTTTATTGAGTTCAAATATTGCGCCTTCACTATAACCATCGTGCGCAAGTCCTTCTATAAAATAGATTTTATTTTTAAAGTTGAATATATACTTAATATTTCCACTCTTAATTTCAATTGCTTTTTTGGTTGTGTCAGCAGGTTTAAAGGTTAATTTTCCGCCCCATTCGCCTCTATTTATTCTAACGAGAGTTCCGCCGGTAATTTTAAGTTCACATTTATTTATTTCTTTAACTTGTTCAATTTTAAGTTTTTCATTAGCAATATTAACACTAAAACTATTTTGAGAATAATTTACTGAGTACCATTCATTGCTACCAATTTTGGGCAGAACTGTTTCATGAAATTCATTTGGAATAATTGAGTTTGTCTGCTTACAACTTGTAACAATGAAAGCTTGCAAAATTGTCAATAATAGAAGCAGTCGAGTTGTCGTCATATGAATTGGCAGGCGCATTGTGCATAACGGAAAAGGCTTGGCGAAGAACTGGGATTTGAAACTCGTCAGCCAAAACTAAAGTTAAATTAATAATTAAAAGTTGATGCTTCTTTACCGGCTAAATTTTGTTCCTTCTGCTGGAACTAAAGCAAAATAGTAAAATAAAAGTTTAATGTTTAATTCGTCCGCCAGTTTTTTGCCAAACCAATGTTAGCGGCAGGGCTATTTTTGTGTTAGTATGTTTCTTATTTTCTTTATATTTTTTCTGTCTTTATAAACTGTAACAGGTTGGTTTGTTCCATTTGGTCTGCTATTTACTAAAAATGTATTTCCGTCTTGAATTATTGTTATTAGTTCTCCCCAAGAAAATCCTGTAAGTTTTGTCAAAGCTTCAATTGTTCCTAATTTTTCATAAATAAATATAGAGTTTAGTCTAAAGGTATTTTGTATTTGTTGTTTTAGTTCGATTAGATTTAAGTTGCTTTGGTTTTCAATTGTTTCAAACGTTACATTTTCATTAAGCCTTTTTAAGGTGAAGTAAGCAAAGAGTAAACCTAATGTTATCATAATTAGCGAAATTAAAAGCGATTGAGTTTCCGCGTTATGCATAAAATAACTTAAGAGCAAAATGAATCCAATAAAAGCAATGCTTAAAGGAAAGATAAAAATGAAATAGTTTATATAATCTTCAACATTGCGTTTCGACTTTTTCGTTCTTTTAATTTGTTCAATTTCTTTTTTATTCATTATGTTTTTAACATTCTAATTTCATCTTGTTTTTATAGAAATTTCCGGTTTTTTAAGAGCCGCAGTTTACGCCTTGCAGCCAACTCATAAATAAACGCAAGTTCCGTCTGCAAACGCTTATAAACGAAAATATCCAGTTATAACCGCTTACCATCCGACTAATATAACCACTCCACCCCACCTTTGTATCATCAACTTAAAACAAAAGATAAAATGATGAACACTTTAAAAAACAGCGTACGCTTAGTCGGAAACTTGGGTACCAACCCGGAAGTAAAAAGCTTCGACCAGAACAAAAAAATGGCTAAGATCGCGTTAGCTACCAACGAAACTTACCATAACCAAAAAGGCGAAAAAGTAACCGAAACACAATGGCACAATTTAGTGCTTTGGGGAAAACAGGCAGATATTGCCGAAAGTTATCTGAAAAAAGGCGACGAGATTAGCATCGAGGGCAAGCTAACGTCCAGAAATTATACCGATAAAGAAGGTATTAAACGTTACGTGACTGAAATTGTGGTGAACGAAATTTTGATGATGGGAGGGAAGAAGTAAGGTAGTTGATGGTTGATAGTTCATGGTAATTGGATAGCGGCTATCAGTTATCGGCCATGAACTATGAACCAAAAAACGATTAGCCTCAGGGCGTTGTTACAGCTACCGGCAACACTTTCCCGTTAAAAAACTTGTGTCCGGTTAAAGCAAAATCAGCAATGTATTTGCCCATTTCAAAAGCCATCACAGGCGATTCGTATCCGGGGAAAGCGCGTTCCAGCATTTCTGTTTGTGCTGAACCTAATGCTAAACAGTTTACTTTTATTTCCTGTTCAACAAGTTCCTGGGCTAAGCATTCTGTTAAGGTGTGTAAAGCAGCTTTGCTCGCAGAATAAGCGGATAAGCCCGGAAATTTGGCGCTTCCCTGGTAACCGCCCATACTTCCGATATTTAAAATATGCGAATTTTTTGCCATTAAAGGAAGCATTGCCTGGATGATGCGTACATGGCCGAGGTAATTGCTTTGCAGCATTTCTACAAAATCGCTTTCGCCTAATTGTGTAAAAGGTTTGTTAATTAGAGCGCCGGCATTGTTAATGAGCACGTCAATTCGTGCTTCCAGATGCGAAGTAATAAACTGTTTCAGGTCGATATAATCATCATGCACAATATCAAAGGCAACAGGATATAGTACACAATCAGGGTTTAAACTTTGCGAAATTTCCAACAACCGGGCTAATTTTTCTTCCGAGCGGGCAAGGGCAATAATACGATGGCCAGGTTGTTGAATTAGTTCGATAACAGCTTCAAAGCCAATGCCGCTGCTGGCTCCGGTGATGATGATGTTCATGTTCTAAAAATCGGGTTTAAATTTTAAGCAAAAACAGCGATGCTGTTTTTATCGGGCAAATCTTTATAAATTTTCTTTTGTAAGGGGTGCGATTGCTGGCCCAGGTTCTTCATCGTCTGTTTCCGTTGGCAAACCTTCCTGCAGTTTGTCCGAACGGAACACGTAGTACAATCCGCCTAAGGAAATGATTGCCGAAGTAAGATAAAACAGTAAACTAACCACTACTGCCAGGTTTGCATTCATGTGGAAAAAACCGGAGAAATGTGTAAAAACAAATTCCCGCGCGCCTAAACCGCCAACCGTAAAAGGAAAAATGGCAGATAAAGAAGACACCAAAAATGTAAATAAATAAGGTGAATATTTGCCGTTAAAATTTAATGCCAGCAGAATACAAAGGACAGTTAATACCTGTAAAGATTGTACGGCAATTGCTTTAGCATGTGCCGACCAGAAATGGCGGGTATATTCTTTGAAAAAGTAATGTGCAACAGCGTAGTAAGCACCAGTTCCAACTGCAAAAACTGCGTAGATAATTAACGGACTGAACTCGATCTGCGGAATAAAGGCAACTAAAGCGACAATAATGAGCCCAATGGCCCACAAACCGCTTAAACGGTCAAATAATATCGCCCAGAATACTTTTTTTGCAGGCTTTTTATAGGTTTTGTTTAGCAGCCAGATCTTGTAACCGTCGCCGCCAATTCCTCCCGGTAAAAACAGGTTGTAAAACAGGCCGAGCATGTACAGGCGCATGTTAAATTTTCTTCCTAAGTGAAGGTGGATCGAACGGAAAAAACTAAGTAAACGCGAAGCTGCAAATAGCATCGAAGTAAAATAAGTAACCAAAGCCAGCAGCAAATAAAGCGGATTGGATGTTTGTAATATCCGTTTTACTTCCGGGTAATCCATTTTGCGGATCACCAGCCAAAGCAAAAGGCCGGTAAATCCAATTTTCAGCAAGGTTTTCAGCAGGTCCCAAAGCTTTTGTTTCGGGGTTTTTAGTTGGGGGATTTCTTTGGGTAGGGCCATTAACAGGCAAATTTAATAAAATTGAAATAAGGTGCTGCGTTTTGTTTAAGCACTGCGTATAAAGCTTTTGATACATAAATACGGTATTAAAAACAAAAGATGCTGTTTTTATCGCTATTAAATTAGCATGATATTTACTATCATCCTAATTTCTATTTTTGCGGCAATTAAAAAAACTTAGCTAAAAAATGTCTAAAGTTAAAGTAGGATTGGTGCAGATGGCTTGCACGGCAGATAAGGAAGCGAACCTGCAAAAAGCCATCAGCAAAATAAACGAAGCGGTTGCAAAAGGTGCACAAATTGTGTGTTTGCAGGAGCTGTTTACATCACTATATTTTTGTGATGAAGAGAATTACGATAATTTTAAACTGGCAGAAGCAATTCCAGGCCCGTCAACTGATGAACTTTCTAAAGTTGCTGCCGAATTGAATGTTGTAATTGTAGCTTCTCTGTTTGAAAAACGCACGCAAGGTTTGTATCATAATACTACGGCTGTTATTGATGCAGACGGAAAGTATCTGGGCAAATACCGGAAAATGCATATTCCGGATGACCCGGGTTTTTACGAAAAATTCTACTTTACACCGGGAGATTTAGGCTACAAAGTCTGGAAAACCAAATACGCTACTTTTGGTGTTTTAATTTGCTGGGACCAGTGGTATCCGGAAGCTGCACGAATTACTGCTTTAATGGGCGCAGAAATCCTGTTTTATCCAACAGCAATTGGCTGGGCAACAACGCAGGATTTACCAACTAATACCGAGCAATACAATGCCTGGCAAACCATTCAGCGCTCGCATGGTGTGGCTAACGGCGTGCATGTAGTTAGTGTAAACCGCGTAGGAGAGGAAGCCGGTGTAAAATTCTGGGGAGGATCATTTATATCCAATCCGTTCGGAACGGTTATTTATCAGGCTTCGCATGATGAGGAAGAAGTGATTGTGCAGGAACTGAATCTATCAGAAACTGATCGTTATCGTACACATTGGCCGTTTTTGCGTGATCGTAGAATTGATTCTTATCAGCCCATAACTAAGCGTTTGATTGATGAAGACTAATTTGCAAGAACAAGGTTATTATTTCCCTGCGGAATGGGAAAAACACGAAGCAACGTGGTTAAGCTGGCCGCACAAGGAAGCTTCCTGGCCTTCTAAAATCGGCATGATTTATCGTCATTATACAGAATTTATTAAGGTTTTAACAGAAGGTGAATTGGTGCGAATCAATGTTGCAGATGAAGAAATGGAAGCTTTTGCCAAACAGCAATTGCTGGCTATCGGTACTGATTTAACAAAAGTTCAGTTCTTTCATTTTCCTACCAACGATGCCTGGTGCCGCGATCATGGCCCGGCGTTTCTGTTAAACCGCAATGCTTCTTTTACCCCTAAAAAAATAGTACTGGATTGGAATTACAATGCTTGGGGAAATAAATATCCGCCTTTCAATATGGATGATATTATTCCAACTCGAATTGCAGAATGTTTTGATTTTCCTCTTTACGAACCGGGAATTGTAATGGAAGGTGGTTCGGTAGAATTTAACGGAAAAGGAACCGTTTTAACCACAACGGCTTGTTTGCTTAACCCAAACAGAAATCCGCATCTCACCCAGGAACAAATCGAAGAATATCTTAAAAAATACTACGGCGTTGAGCAGGTGTTGTGGCTGGGAGACGGAATTGTAGGCGATGACACCGACGGGCATATTGATGATATCACACGCTTCGTAAATGAAGATACCGTTGTTACCGTGGTGGAGGAAAACCCGGAAGATGAAAATTACCACATCTTACAGGAAAACCTCGAAAAACTGAAAGAAATGAGATTATTGGATGGGCGCAAACTTAACATCATTGAGCTGCCCATGCCATCGCCGGTAATTTGGGAAGAAACAAGATTGCCCGCAAGTTACGCCAATTTTTATATCGCAAACAAAGCAGTGATCGTGCCAACTTATCGCGATAAAAACGACGAAAGGGCATTGCAGATCTTACAAAAATGCTTTCCTAACCGTAAAGTTGTAGGAATAGATTCTACCGATATTATCTGGGGATTAGGCAGTTTCCATTGCTTAAGTCAGCAGGAACCAGCAGTATAAAGTTTCATGTTTTTTGATGCAGTAAAAAGGCGGCTTCATTTTGAAACCGTCCCTTTTTGTTGCTAACGTTGTTTAAGCTTATTTCCTGGCTGTCTTTTTTTTAGTGTTGATGCTTCTTTTATCGCCTAAAAATGTTGGTCAATGCTTTTGGATTTTTTTAGTGTTGATGCTTCTTTTATCACCTAAAAATGTTGGTTATTGTTTTTGATTTCTTTGGGTTGATGCTTCTTTTATCACCTAAAAATGTTGGTTATTGTTTTTGATTTCTTTGGGTTGATGCTTCTTTTATCGCCTAAAATGCTGGTCATTGTTTTTGATTTTTTTAGTGTTGATGCTTCTTTTTCCGCCTAAAAATGTTGACCAAGTTTTGGATTTTTTTAGTGTTGATGCTTCTTTTATCACCTAAAAATGTTGGCCATGTTTTTGATTTCTTTGGGTTGATGCTTCTTTTATCGCCTAAAAATGTTGACCAAGTTTTGGATTTTTTTAGGGTTGATGCTTCTTTTATCACCTAAAAATGCTGGTCATTGTTTTTGATTTCTTTGGGTTGATGCTTCTTTTATCGCCTAAAAATGTTGACCAAGTTTTGGATTTTTTTAGTGTTGATGCTTCTTTTATCACCTAAAAATGTTAGGGCCTGTTTAAATTTTGTCCTTTTGTTTGATGCCCCTTTTATACCATAATTTTTTAAATTTTTTGTGTTTTTGGCTAAAGCCCGTTGTCGGTTATCCTTTATCCACGGCCTTAAGGCCGCGGCAACCGCAGTTGGAACCTAATTGGGACATTCTATCCACACAAAGCCAATCCAGCATTAGTAAAACAAAGATCTGTCGTAAAAACCGGGCTGTAAAATTACCACGGCCTTCAGGCCGTGGATGGCATAAACACAGACAGGGGCTTTAGCCAAAAAAAGAAGCACACAAAAAAATTACCGAATAAATTTTAAACAACTTCTAAAGCAACGGTTTATAAAAAAGCGATTATCAGAAAAATATGCCCAGGCTTAAAGCCAGATAATCGCTCTTGATATCGTACGAATTGCTTAACGTATTGGTTAAGCCGTGGTTTAGGGTTAAACCGGTTTGCAGCTTTAAACCCGTACTAAGGTGCCATTCTGCCCCGGCCCCAACTATCAAACTTGCCCTGAATATATTTGCATCCGTTAAGGTGTAGTTACCCGAATTGTTAACCGATTCTTTGCCGCTGATTTTGATGCCTGTACCCAAACCAAACTGCCCGTAAAAGCGGGCAAGGTCGGTTGGGTTGCTTTTAAGTTTTAACGTAAGCGGAATCTCAATGTATTGAAGTTTGTAAGTGCCGGTATAATTTGCAGCATCAGCAATTAAAGGTTGGCTCAGGTTTCCGTTGATGCTGGTAACCGTAAAAGCAGTGGAAAAAAAGTAATTGCGGTCGAAACCAAAATCTCCCAAAACACCGTAGCTGATGCCAGCGCGTGCGCCCGTGCTGATAGCAGAATTGCCGGAATTGGTAACCCGCATCCAACCGATATTAGGCGATAAGGTAAACCCCAGCTGAATGTTCCGCTCGCTAAAACTTGACTGCCGGCGATAAATTTGCTGTGCCGAACTTAAAAACGGTAAAAAAAGCAGGCAAAATAAAAATAAGCAGTTTTTCATCATGATGAACGTGTTTTTTATATGTAAAGGTTTAAAAAGCGATACTGTTTTTAGGCAGGTAAAAACAGTATGGGTTAATTTGCCGGTAAAGGTTTTTTGGCATAGCGGATGATTTGCCAAGCTGCTTCTCCGGAAAGTAAAGCGCCAATAGCAAAAACTGCTGGCTGCCAGGTATTTCCGGAGGCAGAAAAAGCACCGGCAAGTGCAGTTATATAAACACTAAAAGGCAGCAAAGCCATCAACCCTAAACCATAAATATTTAAAGGGATTTTAAAAGGGCGAGGCATTTCCGGCAATTTGATACGAAAGATGATCAGCGTAACAAACTCTAAAAATAAAGCTGCGCCGTAAAGGGTAACATCGATAATCAGCAAATCGGTAAAAGTCCATAAAATCATAAAACTGATAATTACAGAGCAAACCAAAATAGAAACATAAGGCGTTTTGTATTTTGGGTGAAGTTTGTTTATTTTTTGGGGAAGCAGGCCATCATCGGCCATAACTTTGGGCACGCGCGAAACCGAAAGCAGAACGGCCGAGTACAAGCCTAATGCGCTGGCCATCCCGCCAAAAGAAAGCAATGCGCCAAGCCAATGGCCACCAATTAAAAGCCCAACAACCGGAAAGCCTTCTTTCTCGAGCTTTGCCGGATTAATCCCTGCTTGTTGTGCAACAAAAACAGCCAGAAAGTACACCGAAAAAATTAGGATAAAAGCCGTAAATATAGAAATAAGGTAAGTACGGATTGGTTTGTTCACTTCCTCGGCATAAGTGGTTACGTTGTCCCAACCAATAAAATTCCACATTACGGTATAAAGCCCTAATCCCAGCGAAGAAAAACCAATGCCTTTTAAAGATAAATGCGGAAAGGTAAAACTGCCGGCATGATGGCCGAACGCCATATAAAAAAGGATGATAAAAGGGGTAAGTACCAAAGCGCTTAAAAACAGGGAAGCCTTGCCAACAGGAACTATCCCTAAAATATTTAATCCTGCTGACGACCAGATGATGAAAAGGCAGATCGGGATTTTATAGGCATGGGCACCGGGGAAAAAGAAAGCAGCATATTCTGTAAAAAGCACCGGATAAATGGCCAGGTCAACAAAAGTATAAAGCCAGGTCCACCAGCCTTCATACAAGGCCCAGCGCAAGCCTAATGCTTTTTTTACCCACTGATAATAGCCGCCGGTAACGGGCATCATACTATTCAATTCGAGTACAGTGAAGATAGTTGGAATATCCCACAAAATGGGTGTAATGATGAGCAGCAGGAGCGCGCCATTTTTTCCGGCGTAACCTAATAAGGGCTCCAGGCCATATGGGCCACCAGAAACAGTCAGGAAGATGATGGCGATTAAAGGCAATATCCCTAACTTTTTTCGGGCGGAAGGAGGAGCGGGTAACATCATGGAATAAAGCTAAAAATAAATTACAGTTTGAAGGCTGTAGAAGTGCTTTATACGAAGCCGCTGATGATATGCTTCTTTTATCAGTGTATTTTATTCAATTTCTGGAAACATCAGGCTTAACAGGTCGTATAACTCCAAATTAAATTTTGACCTCATTCGATAAAAAAACTACTCCTTTTCTTTAAAATCTTCATCTCATATTCTTTTATGTTAAAACAATTACAAATTCTTATCCTGCTGCTGTTTTTAGCAGGATTAATTTCTAACAAAGCTTTCGCCCAGTTTCCTTACACAAATGGTTTTACGAATTCTACAGCACCTGGGCTAAACACAGGGGGAACGGCGTTGCTTACAGCAACCAGAGTGCCAGGAGATGCGGAAGGTAATGGTTATTTAAGACTGACTTCTAATTCAAATAATCAGGCAGGTTATGCCTTTGTTTCAAATAGTTTTCCTGCTACTAAAGGTATCTCAGTAGCCTTTGAGTACTCAACTTATGGAAGTAGCAACGGAAACGCAGATGGAATAAGTTTTTTTCTTTTTGATGGTAGCTTGCCTGATGCTAACTTTAGAGTTGGTTATTATGGAGGTTCTTTAGGGTATTCTAATTCAGGAAGTAATGCAGGCTTATCAAGGGGTTATTTAGGTATTGGAATAGATGAATACGGGAATTTCTCTGACCCTAATTTTGGTGTGGGAGGAACAGGACGTGCAACCAACTCAGTAACTATTCGCGGTGCTTATAATGATCCAAGTGGTGCTTATCGTATGCTTAGAACAGTTCAGCTTTCTACATCCACTCATGGGTTTAATACTATTGCTGGCGGAAACCGTGGTGTGGTAAATACGGCAGGTTACAGAAAAGCTTATATTGATGTTGTACCTGATGCAAGCGGTGTTGGATATGATATCACAGTAAAGATTCAGCATGATGCAGTTTCCGCTCCGGTAACTATTATTAATAACTATTATTATAATTATCCGGCTCCTTCAACTTTAAAATTTGGATATGCAGCTTCTACTGGGGCTGAAAATAATTATCATGAGATCAGAAATACAACAGTAGATCTTCCGGCGGCTTCTAAAGCTACTTTAACTGCACCAACCCAAACTAACCAAACCTTAAATAGTTGTTCTAATGGTACCGGAAGTGTAAATATTTCAAGCGGTTTTAGCACAAGTAACGGGCCTAATGGTGTGATAAACACCGCCAGTACCGACTTGGATCCTTCTACTGCAGGAACCCAAACTACTTATTTTGTTGCATCAAAAGGAACATTTACTTCGGATGGGAGCGGTATCATAACTTTTACACCTTTAAACAGCTCTGTTACCGGTACGGCAGTTTGTAATTTTACGGTTGGGGATAATTACAACTCAACTTCAAATACAGCAACTGTAACTGCAATAATTAATGCTGTCCCAACACTTACCATTACAAATCCGGCGGCAGTATGCGCACCTGCAACAGTTGATCTTACTGCGGCGGCTGTTACTGCAGGCAGTGATGCTGGCCTAACATTTTCTTATTATAGTAATGCGGCTGCAACTACCGTAATAAGTAGTCCGGCTGCAATAGCAAGTTCGGGTACTTATTATATTAAAGCGGTAAATATCAGCGGCTGTTCCGTAATTCAACCGGTAACAGTTATTATTAATCCTCAGCCTACAACAGCAAATGCGGGTACTATCCCAATATTAACTACAGCTACAACTACCTCTGCTACTTTAAACGGCAATCAGCCAACCGCAGGAACAGGTTCTTGGTCGCAAATTAGTGGCCCTACTACAGCCACTTTTGTTAATGCAGCTCTTTATAACACAAGCGTAGGCAATCTTGCTCCCGGTACTTATGTTTTTCGTTGGTCAATTACAAATAGCTGTAATACATCAACCAGTAATGTTACAATAACCGTTAAGTCTTCCAACGCTAATCTCACTAATCTTACCTTAAGTGCAGGTACATTGTTACCTGCCTTTACTGCTGCAATAATTTCTTATACAGCTACTGTTGCAGATAATGCTGCTTCAATAACTTTAACGCCGTTTACTGCGGACCCTAATGCTACAGTTAAAATCAACAATACAACTGTAGTTAGCGGCAACGCCTCCGGGCCAATAGATCTTCCAGTAGGCTCAACCAATGTTCAAATTGTAGTTACAGCTCAGGATGGTGTTACTACTAAAACATATAATGTTAATGTAACGCGCCCGGCAACCATAGCTCCATCTGTTCCTGTTTTAGTTTCCGGTACAATTACAAACAGTAATACACCAACGATAACTGGTACTTCAGAGGCAGGTTCAACGGTAACATTATACGATGGAACGACAGTGATAGGCACAGCAACAGCAGATGGCAGCGGTAACTGGAGTATTGTAACCTCTACTTTGATTGATGGAACCCACAGTCTTACTGCTACAGCAACTTTCCCTAATAATGTCAGCCCGCGAAGTTCTGCTTTGACAATTACAGTAGATACGACAGCACCGGCTGTAGCAAGTATTCTGGCCCCTGCAAATGGTAATATATCTGCTAATACTCGTCCGGTGATTACTGGAACAGCTGAAGCAAATTCTACAGTATCTTTATATGACGGAACAACATTAATTGGTACCACGACAGCTAATCCAACCGGTAACTGGAGCATAATACCTGTTACAGCATTGGCAGATGGCAGTCATAGCCTTACCGTAACAGCAAAAGATGCGGCAGGCAATGTAAGTGCAGCAAGTACTGCAACAACGATAACAGTAGATACTACTGCGCCATTAGCGCCGTCGGTGCCGGCACTTGCATCGGGAGGTACAATTACAGGCAATAACAGGCCGACAGTTACTGGGACAGCAGAAGCAGGTTCAACAGTAACGTTATATGACGGAACGACAGTGATAGGTACAGCAACGGCAGATGCAAATGGGAACTGGAGCATAACACCTGCTATAACACTTGCAGATGGCAACCACAACTTAACAACAAAAGCAAAGGATGCAGCGGGAAATGTTAGTGCAGCAAGCCCTGTAGCAACCATTACAGTAGATACAGTGCCACCAGTAACGCCATCTGTACCAGTATTAGCATCGTTAGGTACAATTACAAACAATAATAAACCAACAGTTACAGGTACGGCAGAGCCGGGATCAACAGTTATTTTGTATGATGGAACAACGGTTATCGGAACGGCAACGGCAGATGCAAATGGCAACTGGAGCATAACACCTGCTACAGCTCTTGCCGACGGAAATCATAGCCTTGCTGTAGCAGTAAAAGATGCTGCAGGCAATATGAGTACAGTTAGTACAGCAACAACGATAACAGTGGATACAATTGCACCAGCAGCGCCGTCTGTTCCCGTACTTGCTTCTGGTGGTACAATTACAAATAATAATAAGCCAACAATTACCGGTACAGCAGAGCCAGGATCAACCGTAACATTATATGATGGCACAACAGTAATCGGCACAACAACAGCAGATGCAAGCGGCAACTGGAGCATCACACCTGCTACAGCCCTTGCGGATGGAAGCCATAATTTAACAACAAAGGCAAAGGATGCAGCTGGAAATATAAGTGCAGCAAGCGCAACAACCATAACAGTAGATACAATTGTACCAGCAGCGCCGTCAGTTCCGGTGCTTGCTTCGGGCGGTACAATCACAAACAACAACAAGCCAACAATTACAGGTACAGCAGAGCCAGGTTCAACAGTAACGCTATACGATGGCACAACAGTGATCGGCACAGCAACGGCAGATGCAAGCGGCAACTGGAGCATCACGCCTGCTACAGTCCTTGCAGATGGAAGCCATAACTTAACAACAAAGGCAAAGGATGCAGCAGGAAATGTTAGTGCAGCAAGTGTTGTGGCAGCCGTTACAGTAGATACAAAAGCGCCGGCTGTACCGGTAATAGCAGGTGATGTTAATAAAGGCAGTGTTAATACAACTAAACCTACTATTGCCGGAACGGCAGAGGCAGGCTCAACAGTAAGTATTTATATGGATGGAATACTGCTGGCAACGGTAACAGCAGATGCTAATGGTAACTATAGCTATACCCCAACTACTGCTTTGGCCTTAGGCGGCCATAAAGTAAATGTTACAGCAACAGATATAGCCGGAAACGTAAGTGCAAGCACTAATGTTATTACTTTTAGTGTAGACTTAGCACCTACAGGCCTTGCATTAAATAGTATAGCGCTTTACGAAAACCAGCCTTCCGGGACATCAGCGGGAACACTTTCTTCTGCAGACCCTAATGCAAGCAGCACTTTTACTTATGCCTTAGTTTCGGGAGCAGGTTCTGCAGATAATGCTTCGTTTAGCATTACAGGAAACAAGTTAGTAACTACAAAAAGCTTCGATTACGAGGTTAAGAGCAGTTATTCAGTTAGGATCCGGACGACAAATCAATATGGTTTGTACTTTGAACAAAGTTTTACCATCAATATTTCTGATGTAAACGAAGCACCAACGCTTGCCGCTATTTCTAACCAAACAGTTTGTTACACCTATTATACACAAACAATACGGCTAAGTGGTATTACTGCTGGTTCGGAAACAGGGCAAAGCACTACTTTGAGTGTTAGCTCGACTAATCCTGGATTATTTGCTAATTTGAAAGCGTCTTCTGTATCATCAGGTCAGGCAACTTTAAGCTATGATTTAGCCACAACAGGATCAGCAGTTGTAACTGTAACGGTTAAGGATAACGGTGGCACAGATAACGGAGGAACTGATAGTTTTAGCCAAACCTTTACCATTACAGCAAATGAACTTCCGATAGCAGCGATAACATCTGATAAAGGAGCACAAATTTCTAAAGGTGAAACCGTAACACTTACGGCAACAGGCGGAAGTAGCTATAGCTGGGATACATCGCCAAATGTTAGCGGCACAAGCAGTTCAGCGGTTATTAAAGTTCGCCCAAGCCAAACAACAACTTACCAGGTTACAGTAAGCAATGCTTCTGGTTGCAGTGCTAAAAGCAGTATTACCATCAATGTAACGGATGATTATTCGATGATTGATGCAGCTAACATCTTAACGCCCAACGGTGATGGTAAGAATGATACCTGGATAGTTAAAAACTTAGACCTGTATCCTGATAATACCGTTTCAATTTTTGATAAAGGCGGAAGGAAACTACTCGAGGTAAAGCATTACAACAACGATTGGGACGGTAGCTTCCAGGGTTCGCCATTAGCTGAAGGAACATATTATTATGTGATTGATTTTGGCCCTGGCAAAGGCCCTAAAAAGGGTTTCATTACCATTTTAAGGAACAGATAAGGTAGCAAGAAAATCCAAGATAAAATAATCATTATTAGCAGGGCTAAAAAAAGAAACAACACGATGAACAATCAAAATATAAAATTTAACTCAAAGCGGGCAAAAAACTTTAAAGGGATACCCTGCTTATTGCTGCTTACTGCTGTTTTTATGCAGGTAAAAACAGTAAGCGCACAACTTAACCCTTTTTCATCCATGTACTTCCAGAACCAGTACCTTACCAACCCGGCAATGGCCGGGCTGGACAAAGGGCTGACTATAAACCTGGGTGTACGCCAGCAATGGACTAACATACCCGGAAGCCCAAAAACACAAATAATTTCTGCGGATTATAATGCCGGTAAAAATGTTGGCTTGGGCTTTAACGTTAGCAATGATCAGGCTGGCTTGCTCCGTCAAACCAGGGCTGTTGCTACCTACGCTTATCATGTGCAGTTGGGGGGCGATAACCAGAAACTAAACTTCGGCCTTTCGGCAGGAATTACTGATGAGCGGATTAATTATAGCCAGGTGGACGGTGATCAGGGCGATGTTCAGGTGGACCGGTACAACCAGCAGCGTCCTTATTTAGATGGCGATTTTGGTGTATCTTATACCAGCAATAATTTAACTGTTCAAGGCGCTATCCCTAACTTAAACCACTTTTTTAAGCATGATAATACCGTACTTGGTGTTGACCGCTCCGTTTTCATGACTTCTGTTAGTTATAAAATTGCTTTGGCCAGTTTGCTTGATGGTTCTGCCATCGAGCCTAAATTGGTTTTTCGTCGGGTTTATGGTTATAAAGATATTTTGGATGCAGGGCTTAATTTCACTTTAAAAAATGAAATGTTACATTTTTATACCATGTACCACAGCTCACAAAGTGAAAGCTTGGGTTTTGGGGCGAATATTAATCCAAATGTACAATTGATGCTCTTTTATACCACCGAAACTTCGGCCTTGAAAACTTATACCAACGGCGACCTCGAATTAGGTTTAAAACTGCAATTAGCCACAAAGAAAAATAATTTATAAGCTAAGTATTATTTTTAGTTGAAAAGGCCTGTAGCACCAAACGTGCACAGGCCTTTTTGTATTTATAAAATAATAAAAGTGTTAAAAGGTTTATAGCTTTTAGTTTAAGCAATAGAACTGGTTTGTTCAAGCAATAGGATATGTTAAATTTTACAATTATTTGCCGATAAAAGAAGCATTGGAAATAGCCGGAGACATCCTATAAAATCAATAATAGGTTGAAAGTGTTTATACACCAAAAGGCCTTAATTTTATCGCTAACTTTATATCTTTTACAATTAAAAATAACTTTAAAATATTTAAAAAGCCAATAATTAAATTAATAAGAAACAGTATCATGAAAATAGCATTAATCGGAGCTTCGGGATTTGTAGGTTCTGCCATTTTAAAAGAAGCTTTAAACAGAAAACACCAGGTTGTAGCAATTGTAAGAAACCCGGAGAACATTACGCTTAAAGATGAAAACTTAACTGTAAAACCAGGTGATGTTTTAAATGAAAATAACGTTGCCGAATTGATAAAAGGTTGTGATGCCGTAATTAGTGCTTATAATTCTGGTTGGGGAAATCCGGATATTTATAATGAATTTTTAAAAGGTTCCAAGTCTATCCAAAGCGGTGTTAAAAAGGCTGGTATTAAAAGATATATTGTAATTGGTGGTGCCGGAAGTTTGGAAGTTGCGCCAGGTGTACAAGCGGTAGATACGCCTGATTTTCCTGCTGCAATAAAGCCAGGGGCAACTGCTGCAAGGGATTATTTAAACATTCTTAAAGAAGAGCAAGAATTGGATTGGACTTATATTAGCCCGGCTTTTGAAATGCACCAGGGTACTTCGGGTATTAGAAAAGGGGTTTACCGTTTGGGTTTGGATAATCCGGTATTTGATGAAGAGGGCAGAAGTGTATTATCAGTAGAAGATCTGGCCCTGGCAGTTATAGATGAACTGGAAAAGCCAAAACACATCCGCAAACGTTTTACTGCGGCTTATTAAAATATTTTTTCAAACTTGTGATGCTGTTTTTATCAGCATAAAAACAGCATCACAAGTTAAACAGGATTTAATACCTGTAATTTTCGACTGTTATTTGGCCAGGGTATATTTATCCCTTCTGCCTTCTTTAACGGTTGTTAAAGCGCCTTTTGCTTTAAGGTTAGAAAGTACACTTGCAATTTGTTTAAACAATTTGTCCGGGTCGCTTTGTGGCTCGTATTGTGCCATAGCATTGGCAATATCCTGGCCAAAACCTTCGCCAATTTCATTTAACGCAAATGCAATTTTACCGCTTAACCCTAAGTCTGGCGTATATTCAGCAGGAACTTCCAGTGCTTTGTGTGCTGCTGCTTTGCCACCTTTTGCAGGTTTTGCATCAGCTTTCTTTTTGCTGCCTTTTGCAGAAGTATCTTCTGCTTCCTCTATAACAGCATCCAAAATATTGTCTTTTGTTTGTTTTGCTGATTTAGACGGAGCAGCAGAACCCGAAAAAGCATTTAACAGATCTTCGTACTTTTTAGCTTCTGCCTGAATGGTTTTTATCTTTTCTTTAAGATAACTGATGATTTCTTTTTCTGTTACGTTTGCCATGTAAAAATGTATGTAAGGTTGATAATTAACAATAATAGTAAATTTAAAACTTAGATTATTCTATAATAATAAATTTTTGTTTTGTTAATGCAACGCCGGCCTGCAAGTATTGTTTTGTATAATTTATTAAATTCAGAATAATTACAATTAAAAACGGTACTTGTATTGATTTAATTATACTTTCAGTAAAATTATAATTAAATCGATCTTTAAAAAAAAGTGCTCATTATAAGTGCAATTACAATACTTCTTTTATCACCTAAAAATTGATAAAAGGATTAATTGGCAACTGGTTTTTTACCGTTCATTTCTATTTCTTTATCCATCTCCAAAATATCTACCGGTTGAGAAAAATCGCCTAACAGATACTTGCAAAAATAGTCTCCTTTTTGCCAGAAAAAATATTCGGCCATATCACCATACGCATGCCGTTGGCCGGGCAATAAAACATAATCAAAACGTTTGTTGGCTTTAATCAGGGCATTGATTAAACGGATAGTGTTGGACGGACTAACATTGTTATCAATATCGCCGGTAGAAAGCAGTAAATGCCCTTTCAGGTTTTTAGCTAAATCCTGGTTTTTATCAATTGAATATTGGAAAGTTGTATCTCCTTTTGGCGTAACGGCTTCTTTCAAACCATTGTGCTTTTCGCTCCACCAACGATTGTAAATGCTGTTATCGTGATTGCCGGATTCCGAAACAGCAACTTTAAAAAAATCAGGATAAACCAACATCGCTGCGGTTGACATAAAACCTCCACCCGAATGCCCGGTAATACCAACGCGGTTAATATCGATAAAAGGATAGCGATCAGCTAATTGTTCTGCAGCCGCTTTTTTATCGGCCAAACCATAATCGCGCAGGTTACCGTAGCCGTAATTGTGGTACCACTTGGACCGTTCCGGGTTGCCGCCACGGTTGCCAACGGTTACTACAATAAACCCAAATTGTGCTAATCTTTCATTCGCATCCATGCTTTTACTGAAAGCACTATTTACCGCTTCGGTTTGCGGCCCGGGATAAACATATTCAATTAACGGATACTTCTTTTGTGCATCAAAATCATAAGGTTTGTATAATACGCCATATAAATCAGTAATGCCATCGTCAGCTTTTACTTTAATTGGTTCCGGGAACTTGTAACCTGCCGCCATTAAATTTGACAGGTCGGCTGTTTCCAAATCCATCAGTTTGTGTCCCATATAATCACACAAAATTCCTTTTGGCGTAGTGTTTACACGAGAGAAATTATCAACAAAAAACTTACTGTCGTCATTTAAACTTGCAGCATGATCAAAGTTGCCGCCGTTTAACAAATGCAAGTTACTGCCATCAAAATGAATACTGTATAAATGAGAATAATATGGGTTTTCGTTTGCTTCCCTGCCCGAAGCTGTAAAATACAAGATGCGGTTTTTAGCATCAATATTTACAATATCATCGCAATGAAAAGAACCGGAAGTAATCTGGTTTTTCAATTTTCCGGTTTCATCATATAAATAAAAATGCGCCCAACCATCCCGTTCAGACCATTCAATCAATTCTTTTCCGCCGTTAACCAAACCCGGGCGGTTAATTTCTACATAAGTATTTAAACGTTCCTGGACCAAAACATTCACTTTTCCGGTTTGGATATCAACACTGCAAACGTCAATCTTTTTCAGATCGCGACCGGTACGATAAAAGTAAAACTTACTGTTATCTCCCAGCCACAAGTTCGGACGAAATTCATCGTCGCGGTTTTTTTGCAGGACTGGTGCCGGCCACATGGTTAATTCCTGATCTTTAAATAAGGCTGTATTTAATTTTTTTGAGGTTTTGGCATCAAAATCAAACAGCAGCATTTCTTTCATCGGGTTTTCTTTTTCTCCCGGAAGCTGGTATTTATAAGTTTCTAAAGTTGGGCGAGGTTCTGCAATACTATTGATAACCCACATATCTTTTACCTTACGGGAATCTGTACGGATCAAAGCAAAATGTTTGGCATCCGGCGACCATAAAACTTGTGTTGGCTTACGTTTTTTCTTGTTTTTTTCCTCCTCAACGTTAGTTTCGTTCATAAAACTTCCGCCGTAAGCATAATCTTTTACGCCATCTTTGGTTAACTGGTGTTCTACAATTGTGCTGTCATCTTCATTTTTCAACGCCTTTTTATAGTTGGCTTTGTCCATCCAATACAAATTATAATTGCGGGAAAAAATGATGGCCGAACTATCCGGCGCAATAGAAGCCCACGCAGGTTTTGGTTTTACTTTATCATAATTTACCAGTTCAATTAGTTTTCCGGTTTGTAAATTGTATTGAAAGTAAAAGGTTTTCTTTTCGAGCGAGTCGGTAGCTTTTTTATCTTTCCGATCTTTTTTAACTACATCAACACTGCTTTTTAAATCAAACTGGATGCTTTTTTCATCCTTGGTAAACTTTAAATTTTCGATTGGCAAATGTTGGGCATCAAAAGGGTCTTTTACAATTAAAGTAACTTCGGCAGCAACTTTGGCATTATCAAACAGCAGTTTCTTGCTTCGGGCAGCAGGATCAACCAGGTACCATTTTTTACCCGCACTGGTTTCGAACATGTACCAGAAACGGTTGGAGTTCTTCAACCAATGGGCATCAACAGAAGTAGAAAAGATCATTTTTTGTAATTTCTTCGGAGAGAAACGCGCAGCAAGCAAATAATTTCCTTTAACAGGATTAGGATTTTGGGTGACAGTTTGTGCTTTCAACTGAAAACAAAACAAAGGGAGCAGTAAGGAAAGGAGGAGTTTTTTCATCAAGAGTAAAATAATGACGAAAAGTATTCAATTGTAACTTAAAATGGTAATGCTTTTTGTGAAAAGGGAAACTTAACGTGTAAAAATTTCAATACGACTGTTACTTATATAAAAACAGGTGCTAAAAGAAGCATCGGCAAAAAGCAGCTGATAGTTTGATAACTATCAGCTGTTTTAAAGATTTTATATGGATAAAAACAGTATCTGTTACGGCTGTACTTTAACAGCATTGTAAGTAGAAATATCGAGCGTTGGAAGGTTGGAGCCGTATTTTGTATTGATAACATTTATTAACTGATCTGCAACATAAGCATTGCCGCGCGGTGTAAAATGCGTGCCATCCAAAGAAAAGAAACCGCCGCTTATAAAATTGGTATTAATGGTAACACCATTTTGTGTAATACCGCCTACCAATTGGTTTAATAAAGCATAAGTATCAAAAACAGGCAGGTTATTAGCAGCAGCGGCAGCTTTAATACTGGTGTTGTAACTGTTTACATAATCTTTAACTTTTGCGGCTTCATTAACATCCAGCACTTCTTTACTTAAAAGCGGATTGGCTTGCGATAAGCCATATAAAGGCAAACCGTTTACGGTTGCCCCTAATTGCGAGGTGTTAAAAGTTAGCATAATCAGGTCGGCATTTGTTGCTGCACGGGTAACATAGTTTCCGTTTGCATCCAACGCCTGGATATACAAAGTTGTAAAAGCAATATTTATTTTTTGCGCAGCGGCAATCAAACCTGTTACTGTAATATAATGGAAAAAAGGTATAACGGTAACATCGGGTATGGTAACAACAACACCTTTGGCACCGCTTTTTGTAAGTGCAGTAATAACATTGTTGTAAGTAGAAGTAAATGTTGCTTTATCGGTTAGCGGATATAATGCTGATGTACCATCAGACGTAGCGTAACCTAATACATCATTATCGCCAAGCCAACAGGTAAAAAAAGTAAAAGGTTTAGCGGTAACAAAATCTAAATACGGGGTTGTGTTTGTTGGTGAATTTCCCGGAAGCATACGCTCGTAATAACCGTTATAATTACCATAAGCAATGTTGGTTACATCGCGTAAATTAATACCCGGTACCGCATAATTGTTTAAATCGCCGCTGTATTTGGTATATAAAGTTACAGTGCCAATTAACGGAATCTGTATTACATCCCTTACGGCCAGTTTATCTGTTACCGGTACAATTTGAGGTGTTCCGTCTGTATTATAGCCTGTAAGCTTCAGGTAACCGGAACCATTTGCCTGATCTGCAGAAAATAAAGGGGAACTGAAATTTCCGCCTCCTGCTAATTTCATTTGCCCCGCAACCAGGTTTGGAAAAGCTACTTGTTGTCCGGCAAGGTACAAACCGCCATCTGCATAACCCGCAGAGGTAGAATTGCCAACCGCAATGTAACGCGAAAAATCAGCAGTTCCGGGAATAACAATGTTGTTTTTCTTGTCTTTTTTACAAGCACCAAAAGATAGGACAACAGCAATAAAGCTTATATATAAGTAACGTAAATTCATGATATTATAATTTAAGTGTTTTTTTAATGCAGAATATGCTTCAGCTTGATTTAGGGTACAATCTATTTAATAGATAAATTAAAATTAAGTTTTACTTTATTTTCCGGCACAAGCATTTATTTGGTAACAATAAATTACTTGTTTTTAAATTAGCCGTTAAACCCTTTTTTAGTCCGGTTGTTAATTAAACTTATAGTAAAAATACAATAAATAATTTGCCTGTTTTAGGACAACTTGCAATCTTCTTCCAACAAAAAATAAAATTGCTTATATCTTTATTGCATGTTAAAAATCAGCGGGCTTTTTGTTTATCCCATCAAATCACTCGGTGGTATTGCACTTCATACTGCACAAGTTTGCAACCGTGGTTTAGAGCACGACCGGCGCTGGATGCTGGTAGATGAAAACAACCGGTTTTTATCGCAACGGGAAATCCCGGAAATGGCACTGCTACAGGTTGAATTTGTTGATAATGGTTTATGGGTGATGCACCAGCAGCAAGCCGAAAGTTCAATTTTTATCCCCTTTATGTTTGATGCAAAAGAAGCAGCTGTTTGTACTATTTGGGACGATAAATGCTTGTCAGAATTTGTAGATCGCGAAATTGATGCCTGGTTTACCGAAATGCTGCAGTTAAAATGCCGGTTAGTTTACATGCCAAAAACTACTTTGCGACAGGTAGACCAGCAATATGCACAACCAGATCAGGTTACTTCTTTTGCCGATGCCTATCCTTTTTTAATGGTGGGGCAAGCTTCGCTGGATGAATTAAATGGGCGTTTGCCAGAAGCTGTACCGATGGACCGTTTCCGGCCAAATATTGTTTTTACCGGTGGCACTCCATTTCAGGAAGACCAGATGCAGCATTTTACCATCAGTAACATCAATTTTTATGGTGTAAAACCTTGTGCCCGTTGTCCGGTTATTACCATCAATCAGGAAAATGGAATTATAGGAAAAGAACCGTTAAAAACATTAGCCGGTTATCGCAAAAAAAATAACAAGGTTTATTTCGGCCAAAACCTTGTTCATGATGGAGAAGGTGTTATCAGCATCGGTGATGAAATCAATATCAAAGAATTAAAACCGGAAAAATTTATATAAACCAGCTTTTATGCTGATAAAAGAAGCATGCAAAACGTTACCCATAAACAAATTACGCTCCGTATGGCACGGGCTGTCAGCGTAATTTTTTGTACAGAAGCAACCATAGAACTCATTAAAAACAATCAACTTCCCAAAGGTAATTTGTTTGATGTTGCACAGGCAGCAGGTTTTTTAGGCGCAAAATTAACACCGCAATTATTGCCGCATTGCCACCCGGTTGCTATTGATGGCATGAGCATTAAATTTGATTATCTCGACAAAGAAAAGCATGCAGAATATGTAGATGAAAAAGCGTTTAACCGGCCAGGGATTTTGATTTTGGGAGAAGCAAAATCCATCGGCCGGACCGGAATAGAAATGGAAATGCTGACAGCAGTTTCTGTTGCTGCGCTCGAAATTTATGATATGCTGAAACCGGTTGATAAACAATTGGAAATCGGGCACATTAAATTGTTAGAAAAACGCGGCGGCAAAAGCGACCGGCAGTTGCTGTATGAAGATGTTTCGGTTTGCGCCGTTTTGGTTTGTTCTGATTCTACCGCTGCCGGAACGAGACAAGATCAAAGCGGAAAAATCATCAAAGAAATGCTGGAAAGTTTTAATGCAGAAGTAAGATATTTGGAAATTTTACCGGATGATAAGCAGCAAATCCAGCAGCAAATTTTAGATTGGGTTCGGGAAGATGTTCCGTTCATTTTTACAACCGGCGGAACAGGTTTAGGCCCGCGCGATAATACCGTTGCTGCTGTTGAAGAATTGCTGGAACATAAAGCTGATGGAATTGCCGAAGCAATGCGTGTATTTGGCCAACAACGTACACCTTTAGCCATGATGAGCCGTGGTGTTGCCGGGACCATCGGACAAACACTAATTGTTACTTTGCCAGGAAGTGCAAACGGCGCACGAGAATCTTTGCAAGCTATTTTACCTGCTGTTTTTCATGCACGAAAAATGATTTTGGGCGGCGGACATTAATCAAACCAAAAATGTTAAATTATAAAGAAGCCCAACAAATAATCACCAGTTTAGCCAAATCATTCGGACAAGAAACTTTATCATTGGATGAAGCTTACGGAAGGGTTTTAGCAGAACAAGTTTTTGCAGATCGTGATTATCCGCCTTTCAATCGTGCAACAATGGATGGTTATGCCATCAATTTTAAAGATTGGGGGCAACGCATCAATAATTATGCGGTAAAAGAAGTAGTGTTTGCCGGTCAGCGTTACGGGCAGGAGGTTTTAGCTGGTGAATGTTATAAAATCATGACGGGTGCTGCTGTTCCCCCAAATGTTAATCTCGTTATCCGCTGGGAAGATGCAACGGAAACAAATGGCCACGTTTCCTTTAATGTAGAAACTGTAAAACCTTTCCAAAACATCGCCAAAAAAGGTGAAGATATTCAGGCTAATACTTGCATTATCGATCAAAATATAATTTGTCCACCATCCGTAATTGCACTTTTGGCTACGGTTGGAAAAGCAACAGTTCAGGTAGAAAAATTACCAAACGTTGCTTTATTTACCACAGGCGATGAAGTGGTAGAACCCGGGCAGCCAGTTTCTGATATTCAAATCCGAAACAGCAATCAGTTTTTATTAAAAAGTTTGTTGAAACAATGGCAAATTAAACCAGCGATTTGTAAACATATTTTGGATGATAAAGAGCAGCTGAAACAAGCAATCAGCGCAGCTTTAAATTCGGATATGATTATTTTATGCGGAGGCGTTTCTGCAGGTGATGCAGATTATGTTCCGGAGATTTTGGAAAATTTAGGCGTTAAAAAGCTGTTTCACCAGGTAAAGATCAAACCGGGAAAACCAATCTGGTGCGGACAATTGCCTTCCGGCGGATTGGTTTTTGCGCTTCCTGGAAATCCTTTTTCCTGTCATGTAACGTTCAAATTATTTATCGAACATCACCTTAGATATTGTTTTGGTTTGTCAGAAAAGGAGTTGGCAATGCTTCCTTTATCAACACAAAAACTGAAGAAAACAACATTTGATGAATTCTTTCCTGCTATTGTAAATCAGGAAGTTACGCCAATTTTGTTTAATAGTTCAGGTGATGTAAAAGCTGCTTTAACGGCTAACGCAATTGCTGTTCATCCGGCAGAAACATCGGATTTACAAGCAGGAAGCTTGGTTGCGTTCCATCATATTTAAACCAACATTTCGTTGTATATTTGGTTGTACACACATAAAGTTTTTATTTGTTCAAATTAAAATTAATTATTCTGCACGATGCTTCTTTTATCGTGTTAAAAATCCAATGAAAGTGTTGAACGATCCATACGGAAGAAAATTTAAAACTTTAAGGGTAAGCTTGTTAAATACCTGCAACCTCAACTGTTTTTATTGTACGATGGGATCGGAAGAAGATGTTGTTTTTGATCATCGTCTGCAAAAATCAGCTGCTTTTTTTTCTGGTATTATTTCGCGTTTGCACGAACAACTCGATCTGGAAACTATTCGTTTAACGGGCGGAGAACCTTTATTGTATCGCGAATTGCCGGAATTGATTCGAAATTTAACGCTGATCGGAATTCCCAAAATTACCATGACCAGCAATGGTTATTTGCTTTCCCGTCAGGCTGCTGCTTTAAAAACTGCCGGTTTGCAAGCTATTAATGTTTCTTTGGATGCTGTAAACGAAGCTGTTTTTTTTAAAATGGCTAAACGCCGTCATTTGGACAAAGTTTTAAACGGAATTGAAGCTGCTATAAATGAAGGTATCCAGGTAAAATTAAACGCCGTAATTATGAAAGGCATGAACGAAGATGAGATTATCCCTTTGGTTGATTATGCTTTCAGTAAAAATATTCCGGTCCGTTTTCTGGAAGTAATGTCGATGGGTCATTTGCACCATGAATCTGACAAATATTTGTTTTCGCAACAACAATTATTGGATACAATCGCAACAAAATATAATTTTAAACGAATGCCGAGAGCAACTTCGGCAACGGCAAATTACTGGCAAACTGCCGAAGGAAATACTTTTGGTATTATTGCCAATAATAGTGAACCTTTTTGCCAGGATTGCAGTCGTTTGCGTTTAGATGCTGATGGAAATATGTATGGTTGTTTAAGCACCAATCATCCAATTGCAATGGATTCAAATGATAACGATTATGTTTTGCAGGAAAAACTGCAATTGGCTATGAACCAAAAACAACTGCACCATTTTGTGGGCAGCGAACTAAGCATGTTAAACATTGGCGGTTAATGCTTCTTTTATCACCTAAAAATTATGACTATACAGGTTTTTGCTGTTTTAAAAGATTATTTTGATAAAGAGTTTGAAATAGCAGGCGACTTAAAAAATATAGCGGCATTAAAACAAGAACTGGCAGTGCAAAACCCGCAGGCAGCAAACGTTCTTGATCTTTGCCGTTTTGCTGTTCATGATGAATTTGTTGACCCTGATTATCCAATAACTACAAATGATACCATCTGCATTATCCCGCCCAGCAGTGGCGGCTGACCTTCCGTTTTTATCTGCCGAACCTTTGGATCTGGTTGGATTATTGGCGAAATCGCATCATCCGGAAGCTGGCGCTGTTGTACTTTTTAGCGGGGAAGTGCGTGATAACGATCCGCAAACAGATGTGGATTATCTGGAATATGAAGCGCAGGAAGCAATGGCATCCAAATTAATCCGGCAAATTTTGGATGATGCCTGTGAAAAGTTTCCGTTAAAGATTGCTTTGGCCCAACATCGTGTTGGTAAAGTTGGTATTTCAGAATCTGCTGTTGTAGTAATTACAGCTTCGCCTCATCGTGCCGAAGCTTATTCTGCTAATCGTTATATTATTGATAGGATTAAGCACGAAGCACCGATCTGGAAATGCGAATATTTTAAAAACGGGACGAAAGAATGGGGCGGAAATTGCAATTGCCAAAAAATTACCGGCGATGCAAATAAGCATGTTTACGAATGGACGGAAGATAAAAAGTAGCTATTTATCATCGTAATGTCCGGCAGCAGAAACAATAAATACAGAAACTGTAAGTTCTTTTATCTCATAAATCAGCCTGTCTTTTTTGTTATATAAAGTCCATTAGAAATTTACAATTAACTTTTGGAATCTTAAGTATTTTTAACTGTAACCTATTTAGGGAAAACTATTTTAATTGAAAAAATATATTAGACTTTATATAATTCTTCGAGACCAAAACCCTTTATATTGATATTTTAAGGCTTCCGGTTTTCCAATCCCTTCGTATGGGTTCTGTTGAAGTTCTTCAAAAATCTTTTCAATTGTTTTAATACTTTTTTTGTCGCCTGATTTTAATATTTTACTTAAATCTTTAACAGCTTTATCAGATAGGTTTAAAGTATATTTTCCCATACTGATTTTTCTGGGTTAAAAGTTTTATATCTGCCAGCTTTTATATCGGCCATGCCTTGTTCAATAGATGCTATATTTTGTGGGTTGTCAAAAAAAGGATCGTTGCTTACACGCCCGGTTTTACGCAGTTCAAAAGTCTCGTTTTCGCCTCTTTGAATAACAACCCGTTCTTTTTCTGCCAGGTTTAAATACTTCTCCATGTTTTCGCTTAATTCCGTTGGACTAATTACTATCATCATCAAAGTATTACCTACGAATATACTTAATTTTTAAATTAGTATCTTCTAAAACATAGATTTTAAATTTGATGGAGCCTGCTTCTTTTACCACTAAAAAACCTGTAATTACCATTGAATATTGCCCTAAATGCCGCTGGCTTTTGCGTGCAGCGTACATGGCGCAGGAATTGTTGACTACGTTCGAAGATGATTTGCACGGCGTTTTGCTTCATCCAAGTGAAATTGCCGGCCGTTATACTGTTTTTATCGATGAAAATATTCTTTTTGACCGCAAGCGGGAAGGGCGTTTTCCCGAAATTAAGGAGTTAAAACAGTTGGTAAGAGATCAAATAAACCCGGAAAAAGATTTGGGGCATTCGGAAAAAAAGTAAGCTTTTGCCGGATCGGCCCTTGTAACGCTGCTTGAATGCTCTTTTATTTTTTATTTTGATGAAGTGAAAACTAAGGCAAAGGCCTTGTTTAAACCTTTTTTCTGTTTCTCTTTTTCTCTTTTTTAGGCTGATGCTTCTTTTATCACCTAAAAATGGTTGCCCTTGTTTTTGATTGATTACAGGTCAATAACAGACCTATAAGGTTTTCAAAACCGTATAGGTCTATGAGTCAACTTTTATATTTAAATTCAACCATCAAGCGGATAAAAGCCATAACAGCAGCAAGTGTTTTTTCACTTGTTTCAAGAAATGCCTTTCCCGTTAACAACAAAAGCCAATTTCAATTAAGCCCCTAAAGAGAGGTTGAATATAATTTTTGAACCATCCGGGGTTATACAGGCAATTCTGATAGTACCCTGAGTTGCAGTCATAAACGCTTTATTTAACTCTATCGGGTTATTAACCTCTGTACCGTTGATGCTGACAATTATAGAACCGGGCTGTATCCCAATCTGTTCAAAAAAACCGCCACGGGCAATGGCGGTAACTACCATTCCTGAGTTTACCTGGTACCGTTGTTTGATCTGCGGGCCAAGGGGGGCAAACTTAGCCCCGAGCTTATTATAGATTTCATTGATTGACGGGCCTGTACTTGCATTTAAATTTTCCGCTGCCTGGCCTTTTAATGTAGCAATTGTATTCACTCCTTTTCCTTCCCGCAGGTAACTTAGTTTAATCTGATCGCCGGGATGGTGCATGGCTATTCTTTCTGACAGTTCTACAGAGGAGTTTACTTTGACACTGTCTATACTTTGAATAACGTCTCCTTCTTTTAACCCTGCAGCGGCGGCAGCGCTGCCATCCTGCACGCCGGTGATATAAACACCTTTAACACTTTCGGGACTAATGCCCCTTTGCCGTAAAACCTCATCTTCGGTTGCAGGTGTAGGAAAGCTTACGCCTAAAAGTCCACGTTTCACTGTTCCGAATTTTCGCAAATCATCAACGATCTTTCGGGTGAGATTAACGGGGATGGCAAAGCCATAACCCTGATAACCTCCCGTTTGTGAAGCAATGGCGGCATTAATGCCAATGAGTTCGCCATTTGTATTTACCAACGCTCCTCCGCTGTTACCGGGATTAATAGCAGCATCTGTTTGTATATAAGCTTCAACTGCAGAACTGGCAGCCGACGAGGCACCTTCCTGGTTGTTTTCCTGCTCTTTACTACCGATGAGGCCAATGCTTCTTTCTTTAGCACTAACAATTCCGGCGGTAACCGTGGTATTTAAAGACAATGGATAGCCGATGGCTAATACCCATTGCCCAATCTGCACTTCATCAGAATTACCTAATTTAACAGGACTTAAGCCCGTGGCATCGATTTTTATCAGGGCGAGGTCTGTGTTAGGGTCACGGCCAATTAGTTTGGCTTGAAATGTTCGCTTATCAGTCAATACAACCTGGATATCACTGGCATCTTCCACCACATGGTTATTAGTTACGATGTAGCCATCCTGGCTTAAGATAACGCCCGAGCCAGATGCCATAACAGGTGCAGATTGCTGAGGGGCACCAAAATAACTTTCGGGCCTTGAATTATAATTCTGGCCGGAAAGCTGTACTTTAATATGTACCACTTGCCTCGTGGCTATCCCGGCTGCCTGGGTAAAATCCGGGTAGTTATCTAAAGAAGCGGAACCGGTACGACTGGATACAAACCTGATTTTCCCATTCCCGTCAGTTATGGCCTGCG
Organism: Mucilaginibacter arboris; assembly: GCF_009754915.1. Lineage (GTDB taxonomy): Bacteria > Bacteroidota > Bacteroidia > Sphingobacteriales > Sphingobacteriaceae > Mucilaginibacter_A > Mucilaginibacter_A arboris. The sequence continues at coordinate 199,173 of NZ_WPIK01000007.1, forward strand.
GCTGAAAATTATGTTCCATAATCTTAAAAGAACCAAAACTTACGCCTGCTGCCACAACAACTGTAAGTGCTATTAAGCCTAATTTATTCATGATGAATGTTTAATAAATGCTATTATCTGTTGTTATAAACTTTCTGAATGAATTGAATATCCTTGTATTTAGAGAAATGACTATAGGATATAAGTTAGTTTAGGGCCTTTCATAATGAAATTATTAAGTTACAGACTAACAGGATAAGAAAATAACAATATTATTTGCAATAAAACAAGGTAAATGAAATAGTGTTTTAGCAGTGCGTTATCATTATAATCATATTTTTTGGCTTACAGAAAAGTAACGTTGTAAACTTTGCCCAGCATAGATGCTTCAATGATTTACTTAAAAAAAGTGTAAGTATTCTACATCAAACCGGCATTTGCTTCTGTCATATCTATTATCAGTTAACTTCCTTCACTGATGCCGTGAAGCAATTAAAAGCTTATATGAAAAATGGCATAATACCGCGGGCATTAGAGGTTTTAGTAAAAGGAGGTTTACCGCTATGTTAAGTACTGGTAAGAGATAAAAGCTAAGGGTAAAATTGATAAGTTGTTAGGCCAGCTTAATGACGTATTAAAAAAGGTGTTTGACAGGCCAGATTATTTAAAAAAGTAATATACAATTTTTATTTTAAAGTTGTAATTCTTCCAACAAAAAAGTCTGGGTAAAAGAAGCATCAATGCTTCTTTTACCCAGACAAAATATAGTTGATCTTTTCTTATGTTCCGATCAACTTAAAATTAATCATCAGGCCCTTCTAATCAAGCCCAGAATTAAAGAAATAACCGCAATTACCAATAATACGTGGATAATACCGCCTGCTACGTGGAAAGCAAATACTCCTAAAGCCCATCCTATAACCAGGATAACGGCTACGATATACAATAATGATCTCATAACAATAATTTTAAAAATGTGATTAAATGGTTTAAATTATCAATAACCTATAAATGATAAATCAAAGAAAATTGTTTTATAAATAGCAGGAATAAATATTGTTCAAAAACCGTTTAATACTTTAACTTATTAGTTTACAGGTTTATCCATTTATTACGAACAGCTATTTGCGTTACAGACGGTTCATTTATTTCTTCTACCTGATACTTGATTTTATGCTGGTTTTCTAAAGTTAAAGGTATTTGCAGCAGCCTTCCGTCGCGTATTAAAGTTATATCAATAGTATCTCCGGGTAATTGAAATTGCAATGCTTTTTCCAGATCGGCAATACGGTTACCATTAATAGCCAATAGTTCATCATTTACGCTGATGCCAGCCAGCCAGGCTGCTGTATCGCGCCCTACCTGGGTTACTATTAATTTTCCGGCAGTTAAAGCAGCAGTGAAACCGGTTGTGGGCAACGGTTTGTTTTCTGGCGGACAAACGCGCAAACGCATTCCGGCATAACCCAAATAGTGGTTATAATCCAGTTCCTCCACGCCGTTTATATAATGCTCGTAAATATGGTTTAAGGTACAGCCCGCTACCTCCTCCAGTGCTATCCTGAATTCTGCTTCGGTATAACCGCGGTTTTCGGTTTTGTAAAATTGCTTGTACATGCGTTTCATCACCTCATCCAAGGAATAGGCAGTATTGCTTTGGTGGATAATTAAAAGATCGATACAAAGCGCAATCAGCGAGCCTTTTATATAATATGAAACTGTAGTATTCGGTGTGTTTTCATTTGGGCGATAAAATTTAATCCAGGTATCAAAGCTGGCTTCTGTTATGGTTTGTATTTTTCTTCCGGGCACATTTTCCAGATTGTTAATATCTGCAGAAAGCAGTTTGAAGTAATTTTCAGGGGAAATTAAACCTGCACGGCGTAAAACCAAATTATCATAATAAGCGGTAAAACCTTCTGCAATCCATAAACTGGTGGTGTAATTTTCCTGCTGATAATCAAAAGGGCCCAATGCTTCCGGGCGTAAACGTTTCACATTCCACAAATGAAAATATTCATGCGAAACCAATCCCAAAAAATCCTGGTAAGTTTTTTCTGCCGCATATGCCGTTCTGGAAACACCTAAAACGGTAGAATTGCAATGCTCTAAACCACCGCCGCCATTGTTAAAATTGTGGATGATGAATACAAAATGCATGTTTGGGTTCTCACCAAAAATCCTGGTTTCTTCTTCAATAATCCTTGTAAAATCGGTTATTAATTTTTCTTCCTCATACATTCCGCCGCCATACATGGCTACTTCGTGCAGAACACCAGCTGCGGTAAAAGAGAAAACATGCTGGTTGCCCACTTCAAAAGGAGAATCGTACAACGTATCAAAATTAGGTGCATAAAAGAAGCATGGATCATTGTTAACACTTTCCAATCCGGTAGAAACAGTTTTCCAGTTATTGCAGGGAACAATGCGGATGGTAGATGGAAGATTAAGCATCCCGTCAGGATATAAAAAAATGCCGGCAGGGGAGAGAAAAGCGTGCGAAGCATCTACAAAACTGGTGCGTACAGAAACTTCAAAAGCATAAACGCGGTACATAACCGTAACGGCAGCAAAATTTTTGGTGTTGATAAACCAACTGTTTTTACGAAGCTTTTTATGCGGAACAGTTTTTCCTTCGGAGATGACTTTAAACGCTTCTATATTTTTAGAAAACTCGCGGATAAGGTAAGAACCAGGCGTCCAGACGGGCATAATCAGTTCCAGGTTATCAGTATTTAGTTCCCTAATCGTCATCGTTACATCAACATAATGTGCCTTTGGTTCTGTAAAAGAAATTTCAAAATGAATGTTCAGGTTGGCGTTGCCCATAAAAGCTTAAATATTTATAATGCTAAAAACAGTATTCAGTTTTAAATCAGCAATAATGTAATTATTTTGCGAATTTAAAGAGTTGTAAAATGCTTGCTACGGTAGCAAAACTTAAAATTTTTAGTGGTAATTTTGTTATCCTGAATGATGTGAATTTGCTGTACCTACTTGCAGCAAAACATTTACTGCTGTTTTTATCGTATAAAAAACAAGCTGTCAACTGAAGAAGAATGAAAGCAGTAGATTGTTATATTTACACCCAAACCTTCCTTTAACAAGGAAAAAAACCGATCAATGAAGCCAAAATACATTATTTATCCATTACTGATTTTACTAATAGGTTATCTAATTTACAACAAATTTTACAGTGCTTCGGCAAAAGAAAAGAAAATAGGGCCAGCCTCTGCCAAAGGCGGAAAAAAATTGAATAAACCTGTTCCGGTTAACGTGATGCTGGTAAAAGATACGGCTTTTAGCAATGCAATTGACATTACCGGAACCGTTAATGCCAACGAGCAGGTTGATCTGCGCAGCGAAACCGCAGGTAACGTTACAGGTATTTATTTTAAAGAAGGTTCGCATGTTCAAAAAGGGCAGTTGTTGGTTACGGTGTATAACAAGGACCAGGTAGCATCGCTTAAATCAATCCAGGTGCAGATTAAATTGGCCGAACAAACCGAGTACCGTAACCGGATTTTACTGCAAAAAGAAGCAGTAAGTAAAGAGGAATACGATACTTCTTTATCTTCTTTAAATGTATTTCGGTCGCAAGCAGACCTGATCCGGGCACAAATAGCCAAAACGGAAGTCCGGGCACCATTTTCTGGTATTATTGGTTTACGAAACATCAGTCCGGGCGGCTATCTTTCCCCCACAAGTTCTATTGCTACGCTGGTAAATATGGACCCTGCAAAAATTACGTTTTCGGTCCCCGAAAAATATCTTCCCTTAATTAAAAATGGAAGTAAAATCCATTTTAATTTAGAAAGTTCCAGAGATAATTTTGTGGGAACGGTATATGCCATTGAACCTAATTTAGATTTGACTTCGCGTTCTATTACCATCCGTGCGAAAGCGCCAAACCCTAAAGGTTTACTGCGTGCCGGCAGTTTCGCCAAAATCAATTTAGCATTAGAACAAATACCAAAAACTATTCTCGTTCCTACAGAATGTGTAATTCCGGATATTAAAAGCAGTAAGGTTTTTGTGGTATCAAACGGAGTAGCGGCATCCAGAAATGTAAAAACGGATGTTCGTACAGCTACTAAAATCCAGATTGTTGACGGGTTAAATCCCGGCGATAGTTTAATTGTGTCCGGGATCATCCAGTTAAGGCCAAAAGTGCCTTTAAAAATTGTTAAAATCATTAAGTAAAAACTATGAGTTTATCCTCAACCAGTATAAAAAGGCCGGTTTTAACTACAGTAATGTCTATTGCTATTGTAGTTTTTGGTGCCATTGGCTATAAGTTTTTAGGAACGAGGGATTTTCCTTCGGTAGATCCGCCGATTATTTCTGTTTCTACCAATTATTCCGGTGCTAATTCTGACGTAATCGAATCCCAGATTACGGAGCCTTTAGAAAAAGTAATTAATGGTATTCCGGGTATCCGTAATATATCTTCCACCAGTTCGGTTGGGTCCAGTAATATTACCGTTGAGTTTAACCTGGATGCCGATTTAGAAACAGCTGCAAACGATGTGCGCGACAAGGTTTCGCAGGCACAGCGCCAGTTGCCGCAGGATATTGATGCACCACCGGTGGTAACCAAGGCTGATGCCAATGCGGATAATATTATCACGATAACGGTAAGCAGTAACACGCGTAATATTTTGCAAATTGATGATTATGCGGAAAATGTATTGCAGGAAGCTTTGCAAACCATACCCGGCGTAAGTGCAGTAAACGTGCAGGGGCAACGCCAGTACGCCATGCGTTTGTGGATCGATCCTAATAAACTGACTGCTTACCAATTAGCCGCTACCGATATTCAGGCTGCTTTAGCTAAAGAAAACGTGGAGCTGCCGGCCGGGAAAATTGAAGGCAACAATACAGAACTGGTCGTACGCGCGTTGGGTAAACTAACAACGGAAAAAGATTTTAACAACCTGATTATCCGTTCGGACAGTAACAGAGTGGTTCATTTAAGTGATGTTGGCTATGCAATTTTAGGCGCTGCAAATGAGGAAACATCGCTTCGTGAATCCGGGGTTCCGGAAGTTGGGCTGGCAATTGTACCTCAGCCCGGCGCAAATTATGTACAGATTGCAAAAGATTTTTATAAACGGTTAGCGCAAGTTAAAAAAGATTTACCAGCCGATATTAAAGTAGAAGTTGCATTGGATAATACCCGTTTTATCAATCAATCTATAGAAGAAGTACAGGAAACATTGCTGATTTCTTTCGTGCTGGTGGTTATCATTATTTATCTCTTTTTCCGGGACTGGCTGATCGCTTTCCGTCCGCTGATTGATATTCCGGTTTCGCTGATCGGCGCTTTTTTTATCATGTATGTTTTTGGTTTCTCCATCAATATCCTCACACTGCTTGGAATTGTACTTGCGACAGGTTTGGTGGTAGATGATGGTATTGTCGTCACCGAGAATATCTACAAAAAGGTAGAAGAAGGGATGGATATTCGCAAAGCTGCTTTTGAAGGTTCTGAAGAAATTTTCTTTGCCGTGATATCTACTTCGGTAACGCTGGCAGCAGTGTTTTTGCCCATTGTTTTCTTGCAAGGGTTTACCGGAAGGTTGTTTAGGGAATTTGCCGTCGTCGTCGCCGGCGCAGTTTTGATTTCCGCGTTCGTTTCTTTATCGCTTACACCAATGCTTAATGTAAAGCTGATTAGAAAGAATCAGAAGAAATCAAAATTTTACGAGCAAACGGAGCCTTTTTTCCAGAACATGACCAGTTCTTATACCAGTTCGCTTCTCACTTTTATGAAGCGAAAATGGATTTCCACTGTTATTCTGGTTGTTTCATTGATTATTGTTGGGGTCCTTTTTAAAATTACACCTTCTGAATTAGCGCCGCTGGACGACCGCAGTTTATTGCGTTATACCGTAACCGGACAAGAAGGTGCTTCTTACGAGTACATGACGCGTTACATGAACGAAATTTCGCAATTTGTAGAAGATTCAATTCCTGAAAAAAAAATAAATATTTCGGTTATTTCGCCTGGTTCTAACATTAATTCAGGTTTTGGGCGGATCGGATTAGTTGATCCTGATAAACGGGTCCGTACCCAGCAGGAAATTGCTGACTACATGACTAAGAACCTGACCCGTTTTCCGGATGCACGCGCTTTCGTTGTTCAGGAGCAAACTATAAGCGGCGGCGGCAGCGGCGCACGTACTTCATTACCGGTACAGTTTGTTATTCAAAATCAGGACTTTGAAAAAATCAGGAAAGTTTTGCCTGATTTTATGGCTGAAGCAAGTAAAAGCCCCGTTTTTCAAATTGTAGATGTAAACCTAAAATTTACCAAACCACAACTTTCTATCACTACAGATCGTGACCGTGCCCGCGATTTAGGCGTATCCGTTGCAGATATTGCACAAACGCTTCAGTTATATTACAGCGCAGGGCGCTTGGATTATTTCCTGATCAACGGAAAACAATATCAGGTTGTTGCTCAGGTTGACCGTGCAAACCGTGATCAGCCACTTGATCTTAAATCTATTTATGTACGCAGCACTACTGGTAAGCTAATACAAATGGATAACGTAGTAAAAGTAACAGAAAATTCCACGCCGCCTTCCATCTACCATTTTAACAGGTTTAAATCTGCAACTGTACAAGCTGGTTTAGCTCCGGGTTATACAATTGGACAAGGTATTGCCGAAATGCAGCGAATTGCTAAAGGCAGGCTGGATGATAGTTTCAGTTCTGATTTAGCTGGCCCGTCGCGGGATTTTGCCGAAGGTTCATCAAATATTATGTACGCCTTTGCATTTGCGCTCTTGTTAATTTACCTGGTTTTAGCCGCACAATTTGAAAGTTTTATCGATCCATTTGTAGTGATGTTAACCGTTCCGCTGGCTATTGCAGGCGCGTTTCTTTCTCTTTGGTTGTTTAATCAAACCATAAATATATTTAGTGAGATCGGGATGATTACATTAGTAGGTTTAGTTACAAAAAACGGTATCCTGATTGTAGAATTTGCTAACCAACGCATGGAACATGCCGGATTATCTAAATTTGATGCCGTAGTAGAAGCAGCAACTGCCCGTTTACGCCCTATTTTAATGACCAGTTTTGCCGTTGTGCTCGGTGCCGTGCCAATTGCTTTTGCTTTGGGCGCCGGTGCAAAAAGCCGGGTTTCCTTGGGGATTGTAATTATGGGCGGAATGATGTTTTCGCTGATATTAACCTTGTATATTATTCCGGTGATGTTTGTTGTTTTCTCAGCAAAAGTAAAACATAACCCGGATGATGAACCGGTACAAGAAAATCAAAATAAAGAAGAAGAAAAAGAGACGTTGCTATTGCCAGAGCACCAAATTTAATATTAATGAAGTTGACGAAATTTTTACCGGTGCTTCTTTTATGCCTGTTTTTTTTAAAGCCAGTAACTTATGCACAACAGGCAGCGCCATTGCTTACTTTAGAAGATGCTGTTAGTATTGCTTTAAAAAACAATTATAACATTCAGTTAGCAAAAAACAATACTGCCATTTCGGCCGCTAATGTAAGCATTGGCAATGCCGGTTATTTGCCTGTTCTAACGGCCAATGCTTCTACCAGCAGCAGTATTTTGAATATTAACCAAACCCGCTCTGATGGAACAGTAAACAAAATTCCAAGGCTGCACAATTCAAGTGATACTTACGGCCCTAATATTAACTGGACTATTTTTGATGGTTTTGCCATGTTTGCCAATTACGATCAGTTAAAGCAATTGAATAAACTGAGCCAGGTACAGCAGCGAGATACCATACAAAGCACTTTGGCTTCCGTAATCAGCACTTATTATAATCTGATAAACCAGACCCAGCAATTATTAGCACTGAAAGAAGAAATTCAGATTTCCCGCTTGCAGTTACGTTATGCTTCTGACCGGTACAGCGTTGGCCGCGCTGCAAAACTGGATGTGTTAAATGCACAGGTAAACTTTAATACAGATACCACTAATTTTCTAACACAAATCCAGCAATTCAATACAACTAAAATTAACTTTAACCGGTTATTAGTTCGTAAGTTAAATGAAGATTTTTCTGTTCCGGATACCATTGTTATTCAAAACCAGCCCGTTTTAGCTGATATCATTGCCCAGGCACAAAAGTCTAATCCGGCTATACTTGCTTCTCAAATTAATAAACGGCTTACCGAAATTAATTTAAAGCAAGTGCGTGCATTGCGCTATCCGGCAATTGGTGTAAATTCTGGTTATGCTTTTAGCAACAGTACAACACCGGCCGGTTTTACCCAAACACAAAATACCAAAGGATTAAATTATGGATTAACCGCCAGTATAAATATATTTGATGGCTTTAACCAGGTACGCAGGGAGCGGGTAGCCAAATTGCAGATAAATGGTGCAGGCATCCGGGCAAGTCAAATCCAGCAATTGGTAGAAACCCAAATTAACGCTTTGTATATTGATTTTTTATCCGGTTTAGATTTAATTCGGGTAGGACAATCAAACGTGGAAATTGCAAGGCAAAACCTGAATATTACACTTGAAAAATACAGGCTCGGTAATATTACGCCGCTGGAAGTAAGAGAAGCACAACGAAATTATTTAGATGCAAAAACGCGTTTTTTTACTAATCAGTACCAAACAAAACTATCGGAAATAAGCCTTAAAGAAATTACAGGAAATATCAGCCTGAATTAATTTAAGGTTTGGAATTGTTATTGCATAGTAATAAACGTATTTAATTTAGTAGGAAACTATGCCACAACCCAAATATGAATTATGTTTATTAATCGATGACAATTACATCGATAACATGATTAACCGTAAAATAATTGAGAATGAATTTTTTGCAAAAAAAGTAATTGTAAAAGAATCTGCAGAGGAGGCATTAGAAGACTTAAAAAAAGGACAATATAAACCTGATGTTATTTTTTTAGATGTACGCATGCCCCAAATGAATGCGTTTGAATTTTTAAAGGAATACGAAAAATCAAAACCTGAAGGGAACTCGCCGATGATTTATATTTTAACGTCATCACTTGATCCTTTCGATCATCGTAAAGTAATGGAAAGTCCATTTGTTACCCAGTTTTTATACAAACCTCTTACTCATCAGAAACTGGAAGAAATCAATCTATGATTTTAGTTGCAGACAGCGGATCAACCAAAACAGACTGGATATTAGTAGCGCCCGGAGAACCGGATTTAGCGTTTAAAACAGCAGGTATTAACCCTTTTTTTATTTCGGATAAAGAAATGGTTAAACTGATAAACAAGCAGGAAAGCCTGATGGCCCAAGCTGAAAATGTGAAAGAAATTTACTTTTTCGGTGCCGGATGCTCCAGCCCGGATAAGCGCGAAGCAGTTTCTAACGTGCTAAGCCAATTATTTAAACAAGCTTATGTAAGCGTAGATAGCGACTTATTGGGTTCTGCTTATGCTACTTGTGGCAATGAAACGGGTTTATGCTGCATAATGGGTACAGGCTCTAATATAACTTATTTTGACGGAGAAAATATTTACGAAGGAAAACACGGCTTAGGCTATATTTTAGGCGACGAAGGCTCGGGCAGCTACTTTGGCAAAAAACTCGTTACCGACTATTTATATGGCCGAATGCCTGAAGCAGAAAGTAATTTATTCGCTAAAAAGTATGCTATTAATAAAGAAACCGTTATTGGACATGTTTATCACAAACCTGGCGCAAATTTTTACCTGGCTTCTTTTGCTGCTTTTTTAGCTGAAATTAAAAGCGGGGACTATGGCAGAAACCTGGTCCGGCAGGGTTTAACCGAGTTTGTAACTACCAATATTCAAGGTTATCCAACTTATAAAAGATTAAAATGCCACTTTGTTGGTTCTGTTGCCTGGCATTTAAAGGAAGAACTACATGAAATTTGTAAAGAACAAAGTGTTGAAGTGGGAAAAATTATGAAACACCCAATACACGATCTGTTGAATTTTCTCCTCAAACGCAACTAATGCCAATGCTTCTTTTACCGGCTGTTTTTTAGTTTTTGTTTAGCATCAGTCATTTTTTTTACCGTTAAAAAAAGCACTGCTGCAACCAATAAAATTACGGGTGTATCAATAGGGCAATCTAAATCCGGATCTCCACAAGGTGTGCCCGGTGACTGAGCTTTTAACGCTACCGTATTTATCAGTACTAACAAAATTATTGCTGATAAATAAATACAGGTTTTTTTAAGCTTCATGTTTAACAAATTTAACAAATTAATATTAATTTCCTGATGCTTCTTTTATCAGCATAAAAATTGGTAACATGCTGTTAATAATTAATTTTTAATAAACTTGGCGCGACCGATTACCTTTTTATTTGCATCCGTTAATTCAACAACATAAACACCCGGCATCAGCGAAGTAACATCCATCCGCAAAGCATTATTGCTGTTTTCGGTTGATTTTAATACCGTACTGCCAGTCATGTTAATAATACGGATTTCTGCATTACCTTTTATTACTTGTGGCGAGTTTAACTGAATATAAGAGCTGGCAGGGTTTGGATAAACGTAAAAAGAAGCGATATTTAAAGCATTGAAATTGATTTTTACCTGATCAGAATAGCTTGTATCGTCTAAAACAGTTTGTTTTAAACGATAAATAACACTGCCGTTTTCTGCATCGTTATCAGTATAAGTATAAGAACCGGTATTGTTAGCTGCAACAGAACCGATGGCGAGAAACGTTTTGCCGCCATCTGTGCTTTTTTCTACGGTAAAAACAGTATAGCCTGCTTCGTTTTTTGTTGTCCAGTTTAATACGATGCTGCGGTTATTTATTTCCCCAATAAAAGTTAATAGCTTATAAATTCCGTCAGGATTAATTTTAAAAACCAATTCTAACCGGTTCCCTCCGTTTGTAGTAGTATCCGCATTGTTAATTTTAAAATTATAAGCATTGTTCTGGTTAAGCAGCAGCGAGTCTTTTTGATGATGGTCAATCACATAAACATTATATTTTGGGGCAATATTAGCCATATCGGTAATACGCAACTGCTGGTTTGCGGTAGAAGTAGCATCGATAAATAACCTGATACGCATCTCTTTGTTTACAGTTGGCATTTTATTGATGGCCAAACGTACATTATCATTAGAATAACTGGATAAATACACGCTTGGTGTAATGCCATCTAAATCTGATGCATCTTCTTTATCATAATTTGCCGACAAGTTTTTATTGAAAAATAAACCGATGCCGTCATAATTTACACTGTCTGTTTTTAATTGCAGCATTAATTTAGAAGTTACGCCTGCAATTAAATCTAAACCATTGCTAACCGGAGCACCCATAATAAATTGCCCTGCATTCGGCTCTCCTTTAATATGTGCCGACATTAACAGCAGCGGTGAAGTGGATGAAGTAAGCTGCGTACTTACCTTATTGCTTTCGGCAAAAGTAACACCCGCATTGGTAGAGCCAACTACATTACATTTTGCAAAAAAGCCTTCTCCGCTTGCAATATAACGGCTGGCGCCATTGCCATCTGTAACGGCCGAGCCACTGGTTGCACTGCCTTTTGAATAATAGGAAAATTGTTTAGTAGCCGGATTATAAACATAAACAAGCGGACTAACATCTGTACCGAAAGTAACCTGGTCAATATCAATAGTTGAAGCATAAGGGTTTCCGATCAGGTTAAAACCATCTGAACCCTGGTCGCCTGTTTTGCCGCTTGTTCCATACCAGTTCGTCCTTAATAAATTAGCTACCGGTGGATAAGATGAATTGTACTTATAGTAATAAGCGCTTTGTACCGATGAACCGGGACTTTCTTTAACATAAGGGCTGCTTACGGTAAAATTGTTAATGTTGTTTTGCGGAACTTTTACGTTGATTGTTCCCTGATTAGGTACGCCGGTAAAAACGATGGCATTATCGTCTGGTGTGGGAAAAACCGGCCCTCTTAATTTTGTAGTTAGGTTGGTGCGGCTGCCACGGTTAAAAAAAAGCAAACCGGTGCCAACAGGGATGTTTTCTGTTAAAGAATAAATGCCTTTGTAATCGCTATCCTTTATAACGGTATTGGCCGGAAAAGGATCGCCTTCCCGGTACATCCAGATGGAAGCATTATTGGTATTGGAAGCATCAAAACTGCCTGTGCCCGGGTTAGGGCCGGTAATTGGTGTATTATTGATAAGCGATGCAATGGTATAAAAACTGGTACTGTTATAAACAGGAGAGGAGATCAGCCGGTAGCTTCGGCCATAGCTACCGGTAACAAAACGTTGCACATTTACATTTCCGGTTATATTTGCAGTACCCGTTAATGCAGCAATGCTGGCTGTACCGCTTGCTGTAGAAAGTAAGGTCAGGTTTCCATTAGCCTGTAAAGTACATTTATCGGCAACGGTTAAAATCCCGGAAACGGTAGTTGTTCCGTTAACCGGAGCAGCTTTGGTAACGCCATCGGAAGAAAGAATATTTAAGTTGTTATAATTTAATGCCCCTACAATTAACGGGCTTGCACTTGCTGCCGATCCATTATAAGTATAATTTCCGGTTACGTTATAACCTGTGGCTGTATTCAAATAATCATCTCCAATAGTAACAGGCAAACTGCCAGAATTTATTGAACTATTGCCCATAAAACTCTTTCCAATCAATATCGAAGAAATATTGGAATAAGTAACCGCACTGCTCACACTAAAATTTTGATTAACCTGAACTGCAAAAGCTGATGAAGAAGCACTAAACGTTTTACCCAGGCCTTGACAAATTAAATTAAAAAATGTGGTAGCACTTGTTCCGCCAATTGTTTGTGTGGCAGTTGCATTGTTAAAAATGGTAGTTAAACCATTGCCGGTAATGCCGGTAGTTGAACCATTGTTTGTCCAGTTTCCGCCTACAGTAATATTACTGGTAGCGCTGCCATCGGCATTAACATCATAACCAATATTTGTGCAGTTGATTACGCCAGTTCCTGTATTGAGGTAATTACCTGTTGTACCGTTAATATTAATATAAACATTAGAAGTAGTGGTAGATGTTCCATTTACAATAATAGCTGCCCCATTATTTGTGATGCCTTGCGCAAAAGAAAATGCAGGTAAAAGAAGCATGAGTAGGAATGTAATACGGTTTAAATTAGATTTACTCATACAATTTTTAAATTAGAACTATCATTGCAGAAGGTTTTTAATAAGGCGCATTTATACCGCAATAAATTATTGAATTCTATACCAATTAGTACCGCTGGATTGAATAGTAATACTACTGTTCGCCGGTATAGATATAGGTGTAGTTGCTGATGGTACTGGTGTACCGCTAAAATCTACATAGTTATAGGTTCCCAATAATGTCTTAGCTGTATTGTTTTGATTAACTATTATATAAATCCTTCTGGTAGTAGTACTTGACGCAGCAGGCAAAGTAACTGTACCCGCAGCAGATGGTGTTATGATAACTGTGTAGTGAGATGCGCCCAAAGTTACACTGGTGGTAGTTACGGTGGTGATAGCATAACCACCAGAGCCAATAACATCTAACGTAGAAAGTGGATTTGTATTAGTAATTCCAACATAACCTGTACTATTGATACGCATGCGTTCAGTAGAACCCGTACCACCTGTAAAAAAGAGAAGATTTTTGCCTGAAGTCCCGTTACCTATTGCAAAATCATTGCCTGTACCATATAAATAAGCCGTACTTGCCCCGCCTAAAACACCTGTACTGGTGTTTCCGCTTGAATTTATACCCATATCAATATAGTTTGCAGATTCAGTTGCTATATTATTGCTTGCCACTATATCAGAACTGGCACCTGTGCCAGAACTGTTATTCTGGATGTTTAACTGTAAATAATTGTTAAGCGTTCCCTTTCCGCTAATTACATTGTAAGATGAAGCCGATGTTCCTGCATCAACCAAAAGCTGTTCTGGATTTGTACTGTTAAAAGCAGTACCACCAATAGCAACGTTCCCCGCACTGTTAAACCTGGCTACTTCTGCATTATTGGTTTTAATAATAAAATCTGTTGCATCAGTAGTTCCTATAAAATTTGTTCCGGCAGTGGTGCCAGCATTACCTGTAGTTGACCAAGCATTGGCTGTTGCTGCAAAATTTGATAAAGGAAGTTTTCTCACCACGCCGTTAGAAAGGGTTAGCAGACTATCTGTAGAGGTGTTTGTTCCTGTTTGTACGCCGTTAAGCGTTAAAGGATTAGTACCAACCACGTGTAATGCAGACGAAGGCGCAATAGTGCCAATACCTATATTTCCGGCACTGGTAACTCTTGCTCTTTCTATACTATTTGTTTTAACAACAAAATCTGTGGCATCAGTTGTTCCGATAAAATTTGTTCCGGCAGTTGTACCTGCATTTCCAGTAAGGGACCAGGCTTGTGTAGTAACTAAATTACTTGCATTAAACCATACAGGTGGCGCACCGCTTCCAGATGATTGCAAAAAATACCCTGCTGTACCAGCATTATTATTAGGCATTAATGCACCACTAAATTTTAAGTTTCCGGTTATGTCTAATTTTTCAGTTGGCGCATTATTGGCAATCCCTACATTTCCTGTTCCATCAACCCTCATCCGTTCATTTGTGCCTGTACCACCTGTAAAAAAGAGCAGATTTTTGCCCGAAGCTGCATTGCCAATTGCAAGGTCATTGCCAGTGCTGTATAAATATGCTGTATTGGCGCCACCTAATACCCCTGTACTGGTATTACCGCTTGAATTTACGCCCATATCAATATAATTTAGTCCATTGGCTTCAGTTCCTGCGTCATTTGTAGCTACTACATCAGAACTTGCCCCTGTACCGGCATTTGTATTTTGAATGTTTAACTGCAGATAATTGTTAAGATTCCCTTTTCCACTGATAACGTTATAAGACGTAGCCCCCGCATCAACCAAAAGCCTCTCGGGGGCTGTGGTGTTAAAAGCATTACTGCCAATTCCAAAACTTCCGGTGCTGTTAACCCTGGCCCTTTCTGTATTGCTTGTTTTAACTACAAAATCTACAGCATCTGTAGTGCCTATAAAATTTGTTCCGGCAGTTGTACCTGCATTTCCAGCCAACACCCAGGCTGCTGTATTAATGTAAGCAGTTGCATTATACCAGGTTGGTGCTGCATTGGCACCGGAAGATATTAGAAAATAGCCAGCTGTACCAGCATTATTATTAGGCATTAATGCGCCGCTGAATTTTAAGTTTCCTGTTATATCTACTTTTTGGGTTGGTGCGGTATTGCCTATTCCTATATTACCTGTCCCGTCAATACGCATTCTTTCGTTAGAAGCTGTTCCACCGGTAAAAAAGAGAAGGTTTTTACCAGAAGTACTGTTGCCTATGGCAAAATCATTGCCTGCACCATATAAATAAGCAGTATTTGCACCGCCAAGTACACCTGTACTGGTGTTTGCGCTGGAGTTAATACCCATATCAACATAATTTGTCGTTTCTGTTGCAGCATCATTACTGGCTACAATATCAGAACTTGCAGCAGCCGTAGGTGAGTTATTTTGTATATTCAACTGCAAATAACTATCTAAATAACCTTTACCACTGATAACATTAAATGCACCTGTTGGGGTAGGGTTAGCAGAAGTAGAGCCTGCGTCAACAAGAAATCTTTCCCTCGCGCTTCCTGCTGTAAATACAGGATTAAGCCCTACACTCACGCTGCCCAAACTATCTAACCAAAACCGGTGGGTATTATTGGTTTTGAAATGTAAGCCAAAGTTATCTGTAGTGCCTAAAAAATTTGTTGGATAACTGGTTCCGGCATTACCAATAGTTGCCCATAAAGAACTCGTTTGTGTTGATGTAGTCAGCATAGTCCAGGCCGTGCCGTTCCAGTAATAATAACCGGGGGTAACGTTATTGGGGGATGTGCCGGCCGTAGCTGTATTATAAACCAAAAGTGAAGTTGCGGGGGAAGTTATAGGGCCGGCAGCATTGGTTGCCGTTAGTGCAACACGCGGGACCAGCAATCCTTTATTGGTATAACTTACATCTAAACCTGCAGATGCATCCGGCGTAAAGCTGCTTGTTGAACTGATGCCGACATTTTGTGCAAAACCTGCTTTAGCTACTAATATGCCAAACAGCAATACAAAAGCCTTGAGATAGGGAGTAGTTTTCATGGAAATATAACTAATACACCCCGTTTTACGGGACGTACTATGTATTAGTTATATTTTATAAATTTTTAAGAAATACCTGTTTGTAATTCGTGCAGTTTATTTCGCCAGGGTTTTATAAGTATTTTTTCTGTAAAACTTATTTTATTAATTTAGAGCCTGTTTAAAATTTAATTATTAAGTTTTCTATGCTTCTTTTACCGCCTAAAAATTTGTGTGTATTTGGTTTTTGATTAGTTTAAGTTGATTCAAACACCAATTTTTGTAGGATAAAAGAAGCATTAACATTTTTTATTATATAAATTTAAACACGCTCTTAGTAGTAGTGCTAAGGCATGAAAATTATTGTCCTTGCTGTCCTTGCAATGCCCATTTTTCAATAATGTTAACTAAGCCATCAAGCCTAACGGGTTTTGAAATGTAATCATCCATGCCGGCCTTTAAACATTCTTCCCGGTCGCCCTGTAAAGTGTTTGCGGTCATGGCAATGATAATAGGTTGTTCTGTTAAGCAAACCCGGATCATTCTCGTTGCTTCCAGTCCGTCCATTTCCGGCATTTGTACATCCATTAAAATCAAATCGTAATTTTTCTGGCTTACCTCTTCCAATACATCTTTTCCGTTTTCAGAAACATGCGGTTCATAGCCCAGTTTGTTTAAAACTTTGGAAACCAGTTTCTGGTTCATTTTATCATCTTCAGCTATCAGAATATTTAACGGATATTGTTTAGCAAATTCTACTGAAAGTTTTTGTTTTTGCTGATCGTTTGCTAAGCCATCTTTGCCTTTTTGCCATAACAAGTTTAAAACCTGCCCGCTTAACACATGCTGTTTTAAAGGTTTATCGATAACCGAACTAAAAAGAGCGGAGTGTTTTTTATAATCTTCATTTCCGGTTTTATTCAGCAGTATGATTGGCAGTTCCGGGAAAAGTTGTTTTATAGATTTTGCCAGTTCAATACCATTCATTTCTGGCATTTGCATATCTATCAATGCTAAATCGAAACTGCCTTGCTGTGCTAAAAGCGCCAAAGCCTGTTTTCCTGAATCTGCTAAAAACGGTACAAGCTTCCAGCTGTCAAATTGCTTTTTAAGTAAATGGCCAACAGTAAAACTATCATCTGCTATTAAGATTTTTTTACCTGTTAATTTTAACATTTCTGCCTGTGTGTTCTTATGCGGGGTTTGTTTGCCGGCCGACATTAAAATAGTGAACTTAAAGGTAGTGCCTTTTTTCTCCTGGCTTTCAACTTTAACAGAACCATCCATCAAACGCACCAGTTTTTTACAAACGGTAAGCGCTATATCTAAACCCGAATTAGTGCCTTCTGTGGTTTCTGATTTTAAGTTATTTGCAAGTGATGCTAATTTTTCGGGTGATAAGCCAACACCTGTATCCCTAACTTCAAACTCCAGTTTTAACCGGTAATCTTCCTTTTGCTCTACTAATTTTACGCCAATAAATACCTCTCCACGTGTAGTAAACCGCAAGGCATTCTCCACAAAATTCATTAGGATCTGGCGTAACCTCAAAGCATCGCCCATCAGTTGTACCGGGACTTTTTCGCTGATATCATAAGCCAGTTCAATATCTGTTTGTCCGGCCTTTGAAGCAAAAATATCTAAAACTTCTTCAATATTGGTTCGCAAATCAAATTCTTTGGCTTCCAGTTCCCGGCCCGATTCTATTTTTGAGTACTCTAAAATATCATTCATCAATATTTCATTAATGATGCTTAGCAAATTTTCTCCTGAGTATAAAATAGTACTGGTATATTCCTGTTGTTCATAATTTAAAGCCGTTTCGTTTAGCAATGCCGTCATTCCCATAATCGTATTCATAGGTGTACGAATATCATGGCTGATCTTAGAAATTAGTAAGCTTTTGTTATGGTTGGCACGGGCTTCATCTTCACGTGCGCGTTGTACACTTAGTTTAGAGTAGGAAAGCAGCTCGGTACGTTCCAGCAATTTCCTTTCCACGTCTGCTTTCTGGTGCAGTACCGCGTTCATATTTATCCGATGATAAATGTATCCTGCAATTACAACAATTACCATAAGCAGTAAATAAAACCACCACGTTAACCAAAACGGTACAAGCAATAGGTTTTCTGCAGAGATTATAAGAAGGCAACCTGTATTCATAGCGTTGTTTATTTTAAGCTGTTAGTTGTATATGTAAGTTTATAATTGCCCGGTGCTGTTTTTAGCACTATTTTTTTGTTGCCAATCATAGTTAATGCCCAATACAAAATACCTTTCGTTAGATTCCGGCCTGAAAACATAAAGCGGGAAATTCCAGTTTTTAATTCCGGTTTTTATTAAAAAGCCTTTTTCAAATGCTCCGTTTACCTGGTATAATTTTGTTTGTTGTAAGGATACGCCGGCAGAAAATTTTTCTAAGAATTGATAAGTCAAATCAGACCAACTGTAAATAAAGTTGTTTGTTAATTGCTGTACCGAAAAAGTGAATTGCGTTTGCGTATTGAAATTAAATTTCCTGTAATCCATTTCCAGGTTTATTCCAGCAGAACCGCCATTCATTTGCCCTAATACTACACCTAAAATCGGACTGGCGGAATAAGAAACCGCAGCTTTTTTCTCAAAAGTTTTGCCTCCGTATAAAGATAAAGTATTAACTGCCTCATAATTATATCGCCCTTCTGCATACCAGTTTTTACTGCTTTGGTAAGTAGCTATCGGCACTATTGTAAACGTTTTGTATATCCCCATGTAATAATATTGCTGAAGCCCGATATGTGGTTGTGCGGTTACATTATGCCACAACCCGAAGAGGGTCATTATTGGCAGCAGTCTTTTTTTCATGTTCTATGATAATTGATTCTGCCGACCCTAATTTTTCCAGCAGTAAAATATCTTTTAAGTGAGGGTTCCAATGGAAGATGAGTTCATCCATAGGATGCCAGAGCAGTACCCAGGCAAAAATATCCAGGCTGTTGCTTATACCAGAAGGCAGGTTATGTTCCTTGCTTAACAGAATGGGTAAAAAGCCCTGGCATATAACAGCTACCACTATTCCTACAGCTAATAAAATCCAGTTGCGTTGTTTAAACCGGGCAAAATCTCTCATCCTTTCTGCTTTTTTATCAGAAAAGTGGCGATGGACGGCATAAATTAAAGGTTCTGCATATTGTTTATCACTCTCGGTTGTACATTTAAATTTGTAAAAAACCACATCATAACGTTTAGCTGTAGCTACCGTTTCTAAAATATACTGCTCAAACTGATGGCTCAATTGCCTTTTGTATATAGGCGCAGGGTCATGCTTATTAAAATAACCATCAATCATGTTCTGATCGAGGGTCATAAAAATGTTAATGCTTTTTGAATGAAATTTGCTCATTGTATGGAAAACTGATTTCAGCCAGCCGCCGCTATTATCAATCCCCTGTTTACGGTACAGATGAAGTATTGGTTATCAGTAATTCAGCACACAGAACATGAAGCCTGTTTTCAATAGTTTGTCAATTAAAATAATTTTAGGAGGACAACAAAAGGCAAAATTTCTACAAATTGAAGCAACAGAACGTAACTGTCAAAAGCTTTTTACAAAATCCTAAACTGAATTTATAGGGATGAAATTATAGGATATACAATTTCTATTAATGAAGTTGTTTAAACTTTTAGGGCTCCGTTTAAACCTGCACAGGAAGCATCGACACCAAGAACCAAAACCTAACGATTAACATTTTTAGGTGATAAAAGAAGCATCGGCCAAAAAAATCAAAACCGGAGCATTAAGGCCTGTTTAAAATTTATTCCGTAATTTTTTGTGTGCCCCTGTTTTTGGCTAAAGCCGCCCCCTGCGTTTATACCACCACGGCCTGAAGGCCGTGGCAATTTTAAAGCGTGTTTTTTACGACAGATCTTTGTTTACTAATGCTGAATTGGCGCTGTGCGGACAGGACGTATAGTCAGGTTTAAATTGCGGTTGCCACGGCCTTTAGGCCGTGGACAAAGGATAACCGGCAAGCGGCTTTAGCCAAAAAACCAAAAACACAAAAAAAGATGGCATCAAAGGAGCATCAAAAAAAGACAAAATTTGAACAGGCCCTAACATTTTCAGGTGATAAAAGAAGCATCAACCTAAAAAATCAAAACCCATGATTAAGATTTTTAGGTGGTAAAAGAAGCATCAATCTAAAAAACAGGGGCAGAAAAAAAGTTTAAACAACTTCGATAAAAGAAGCAAGGTCAGTTCTTAATAAATTTAATATTTTGAAGTGTAGCACCGCTTGCAATGTCCTGCAATTCTGCCACATAAACTCCTGCAGGCAACATGGCTACATTGTGTTTAATACTGGTTTGATTTTGGTGGACAGACGAATGGATTTTGATACCATTGTTATTGTAAATAGTAAGCCTGATGTTGCTGATGCTTCTTTTACCGATCAAAAAATTTACTTCTGTTGTTGCCGGATTAGGATACAACATTACGGAAGCCGGACCGGAAATATTTAGAAGCGGATTAACAACACTGGCGTTAGGGTTTGCAACAGATGGACTTGTGGTTAGGTCCGGCCCAAAATAAATGGTAAACCGGCCACTGCCAAAAGTAGCCGTATTATTTTTATCGATAAAAAAAGCATAGTGGGGTTGATTGTGTAAATCAACAGAATCGGCAGTAAAATTATCTTTTAAAAAAACAGGCGTATTTTTAAAGTTATCAGATAAATCAGTCAGCTTTAATTGATAATGGCCATTAGCAGCAGCATCCACAAAAAGGGCTATTGTGCTAACTTGTTTTGCCTGCGGTAAAGCATCAACAGCTAATAACTTTTTTTCGGTTTTGCTTAATGCCGATAAAGAAACACTTGCATTCATACCTGTTAAATCATCTACATCTTCTTCCTGATGATAATCTTCGCTTTGTCCGTCTTTAAAAGTTAACAAAATATCATCCTGGTTCAGGCTGTCCTGCTGTAATTTCAACCTTAAAAAATCCATTGCCAAAGGTGTTTTTCCTCCTAAAACAGCCGGGTTAGAAGTGTCGGTTGCTTTAGCTGCTTCTGTAAACATCATGGCTGGGTTTGCATTGTTTGCTTTTATAAAAAAACCTTGTCCGGAAGCAATATACCGCGTAGCAGCGCCGGTAGAAACACCACCTTTGGTATAAGTGCCATAGTTTTTGGTAACCGGGTCGAGAATATAAATGGTTGGATTAAGATTGGTTAGAACGATTGCCGCTCCGCTTCCGCCAGATAGTTCCCAGTCAATAGCAGAAGGATAAGGGTTCCCAGCCAAATTAAAACCATCATTTGATTCTGAATGATTTGTATAGGATAACAGGCCGGTTGCACCTGAAGGAGCAGTAACGGTAATGTTTCCCTGGTTCAATAAGCCTTTATAACTGATGATAACATCTTCGGGAACTGGAAAAGGCGCTGTGGTTTTATTATTTAAATTATTTGTCCGGTCTCCGCGAAAAAATAAAAAAAAGCCATTGGCAGAAGTCAGAAAGTCTTGTGAAGTGATAGAATGATTTTTACTGATACTGCCGATCGGGGTAAAATCCTGCGAAGCAGTATTTGCAGCAGGTTCATTATATTTCCAGATAGTAGGGCCATTTGCAGGAGAAGGATCAAAACCATTTGCTGCTCCGCCTGCGCCGGTAATTAAAATCTGGTCCTGCAAACGGCTGAAATAAAACCTGCGCAAGCTCGAATTTGCATTGTTGACCTGGTAAACCGGCGAGGAGAGCAAACGGTAACCTCGCCTTGAAATATCACTGCCTTTAATAAAACGCTGTACAATAACCGAATCAATGATCGAAGCAGCACCTAAAGTATTGACCCTTGCTGTTCCGGCCTGGTTAGAAATTAAAGTTAAGTTACTTGCAGCGTTTAAAATATTGGCTGTGCTGGTACTGTTTAAATCAACCAGGGTATTTACTTCAACCGGGTTTGCTAAAGTAATTGTTCCGTTCCGGGTTTGGATATAAGATTTTAAAGAACGGCTTTGGGCATCGGTTTGGTTAAAATAAAGTGTTGCATTGCTGCTGCTTACATCATTGCCAATAATCAGGTTAGCCAGCGAAGAACCGGTTAAAGTTCCGTTAGCATTCATCACGATGGAACCTGTAAGTTTTAAAGTTCCGCTGCCAATATTAAAAGTTCCGTTAGTTATGGTAGCAGTATTTTTTACCTGGAGCATGCCTCCGTCTAATAAATTAACGGAGCCCGATGCTTTGTTTATCGTTAAATTATGGACAACGTTTTCGTTGCTTGTTTGCGAAAACCTGAGGTTAACAACAGCCGCGGTACCATTGATAGTTAAATCTGTAAGTTGATAAGCATTTGCTGCTGCTTGTTGTGCTAAATAACCATCACCAATAATTGTTCCGGCAGAAGCGCTTTGGCCAACAGTAAAAGTTTGATTGCCATTGGCTGATTTTCCGGCAGGAAGATATAATTTACATTGGTTTTGTAAGGATAATGTTTGGTAAACAGAAACTGTACTGTCAATAGTTGCACCGTTTGGACGTGTAACCGTAAAGTTTCTGAAACCGGAACCACCCGAATTAAAAAGAATAGCAGCGCCGCTGCCACTAATTTGTACATCGCTATTTGTTCCTCCAACTATTCTTCCGCTCCCTGATAAATTATTAGGGATATCTAAAATATTATAACTGCCTATGGTTAAACGGTTAGTAGGTTTTAGGGTAATATCACCTAAAATATTGATTTGGTTATATGCATCAGTAGTGCCGGTTTGTGCAAAAGTGATTACACGGTTACTTTTATCGGCAATAATATTTCCGTAAAAAATACTTGCATTTTCACTGGCAAGCGTAGCATTTTCTGTACCTGATAATATAAACGTAACACCACTGCGTTTGTTTAAAGCATTTAAAGAGCCTGTACCAACACTGATGGTCCTGTTAATGGTGATAGATAAATCACTGTTAAATTCTAAAGCCGAATTGCTGATAAACAGTTGCGCCAGGTTCCAGGCCCCGTTTCCAGACCACGTACTACTGCTGCCCGTTAAATATAAACTTGCTCCCGAGGTACTGCTTAACCAAAAGTTAATTGTTCCGTTGTTAACAATATTGCCCTTGATATTGAAACGGATATTATTTACAGCCGAAGAACTCATTTGCAAACTGCTTCCCGCTGCAACAGTTAAACTTACAATTCCTGCAGTTACATTTGCAGCATCCATCAAAACTACTGCATTGGGTGCAATTACTACATCATCCGATGAACCCGGTTTTACACCTCCAACCCAGGTTGTACCATCATTCCAATTGCCACCCGTGCTGGTAGAAGTAATTGTTGCCGCATCAGCATAAAAAAAGGTGCATAAAAGAAGCATGGTACAGAAAAAGGCTTTCGTGTACCTGTTACTAAAAAATATTTTTTTTTGATGTTTAGGCAAAACGCTTTATTTCAAAAACAAATGAATCTGAAATAAAGGTAAAGCTTTATTTTACTTTTATTATAACTTTATTAACTAATAAGAAAATAATAATTATTAAAGCAATTAAACAAGCAGCCTTGGCCAGGTAATCGCCGTGTTTTACATAAAAAGTAAGGTCGCTGTTCAGGTTGATGTCTTGTTTGATTGCAGTTTGTGTCCACCATTTGGTTTGCTGCACCACATCGCCGCGCTGGTTAATAAAAGCAGATAAACCGGTATTGCCCGATTGGCAAACCCAGCGCCGTGTTTCAATTGCCCTTAACTTGGCATAATCCAAATGTTGGTCTTTGCCGGAAGTATTTTCCCACCAGCCATCATTAGTGATAACGGCGATAAACTGTGCCCCTTTTAGCACATATTTTCCTACATATTCGCCATAAATTGATTCATAACAAATAACAGGCGCTGCGCCAATTCCGCTTTGCGAGTAGAAAACTGTGGGTTCATCCTGTTTGCCATAACTGCCTGTGCTTCCGCCCAAATGTGCAAAAACCGGTTTCAAAAAAGATAAAGCCGAACCAAAAGGCATTTGTTCTACGCCCGGAACTAATTTTGATTTGTGGTAAAATTGAACTTTAGCCGAGTTTTCAATATTTACGGCTGCATCAAAGCGGTCAACAAACATAGTGTATCCAGGTATTTGCTCGGACGAAGGCGTTGGGTCATGACTGTAGAATTTGTAAGATTCGATCCCCGTTAACACGTTTGCATTTTTGTAAGGATAAAGGAAGCGTTGCACCTGTAAATAATAATTGCTGCTTCTGATCTGATCTTCATCAATGCCTTTTTCATCAAAAATTGCAGTTTCCGGCCAGATAATAAATTCAGTGTTCGGCTGCGCAACTTTTTTAGAAAGTGTAATTAAAGTATTGATCTGATCTGATGTTGATATCGTTCCAACTTTTTCATAAGGATCAATATTGGGTTGCACTACAACAATGTTTGATGGGTCTTCCTGTTCTTTATACTGAAAATACATGAATAAGGAAAGGCTTAACGGAAGCACAATGGCCAGTACAACAGCAGCCACCAAACGCTGCCGATGCTTCTTTTGCGACTGTTTTTTTAGTGACTGATAAATTAAAAAGATTAAAATATTAACCAGCCAAATCCAGATTGTTCCACCATAAACACCGGTGTATTCGTACCATTGTATCCATTGATGACTGATGGCAAAACCGTTTCCCAAAGTCATCCAGGGGAAAGCCAGGTCCCAGCTTTGGTGCAAATATTCATATCCGATCCAAAAGCAGACCAAGCCGGCCAAACTCCAGTTTAAAGGTGCAATTTTTCTTAAACGATAGTATAACCAGCAAGCAGTACTCATCAGCAGCGGGCCAAGCGAGTAGGGAATAAATGAAATCGGAACGGCCACCAACGCACCAATTGTTTTGATGGAATTATAAACCCAGTAAACAGAAAGCGTGTTCCAGATAAAAAACCCGAGAAAACTCATCCAGAAAATCAAAAAGCCTTTTCTGTTAGAGTTGGATTCCATAATTTCTTCCAGTAAAAGAAGCATCGGCACTAATCCTACAAAGAGTAAAAAAGTAGTATAATGCGTTGGCGGCCAGGCAATCCAGAGTAGTAAACCGGAAATTATAGAGAGAAAAAGGAGTTTGTTTTTCATTTAGGGTAGGAGGTTACAGGTATGAGGTTTGGAGGTAACAGGTATGAGGTTTGGGCGATTAACTGCGGCAATGAACTATGATCTATTAACCATGAACTATTAACCATTAACAATGAACTATTAACAATGAACCATAATCTATAAACCATTAACAACAATAACAAATTCGCCTTTTACCGGATGTGTTTTGTAGTAAGTTTTAATTTCGGTTAGCGTTCCTCGAACGGTTTCTTCAAATAGTTTAGTTAATTCCCGTGAAACGGAAGCTAATCTTTCTGCACCGAAATGCGTGATCATTTCGTCCAAAGTTTTGAGTAATCGGTGCGGCGATTCATAAAAGATCATCGTCCGTTCTTCTTCCTTCAAACTTAAATAACGCGTTTGCCTGCCTTTTTTAACCGGTAAAAATCCTTCAAAAATAAAACGGTCGTTTGGCAAGCCTGAATTTACCAGTGCCGGAACAAAAGCGGTTGCGCCAGGCAGACATTCTACCGGAAAACCATTTTTTAAAGCTTCGCGGACCAAGTAAAAGCCCGGATCAGAAATCGCTGGCGTTCCGGCATCAGAAATCAGTGCAATTTGCTTTCCCTCAGCTAAAAACTTCATAATTTCCTGTGTGGATTGATGTTCGTTATGCTGATGGTGCGAGAAAACTTTTCCGGTAATGCCGAAATGTTTTAGCATCGGTGCAGATGTTCGCGTATCTTCCGCCAGGATCAGATCGGCTTCTTTTAATATGCGGATGGCGCGAAAAGTCATGTCTTCCAAATTGCCAATTGGCGTGGGTACGAGGTAAAGTTTGCCGTTCATTGTTCGGTTGCCAGTGGTAAGTTGCCTGTTGTCAGTTCTGGGTATTCATTAAACGCATGATATTTCTTCGCCAAAAAACTCGCAACCGGCAACAGAAAACCGGCAACCGACCACTATCTTTGCTGAAAAATTAAAATAATGCTGCAAGTTAGTTATATCCGCGAAAACAGGGAAAAGGTTTTGGAACGTTTGTCTGTAAGAAATTTTAAACAACCGGAACTGGTTGATGAAATTATTACTTTGGATGAAAAACGCCGTTCAACACAAACCCGGTTAGAGCAGGTTTCGGCAGAAGCAAATTCCGCAGCAAAAAAAATAGGCGAACTGATGCGCAGCGGCAAAAAAGAAGAAGCCGAAGCGATTAAAAATCAGACTTCAAACTGGAAAAACGAGATCAAAAGTTTGGGCGAGGATTTGGCTGCGCTGGAAAATGAACAGCAGCAAAAGCTTTTTTTACTGCCTAATTTACCACATATTTCTGTGCCTAAAGGAAGTACGGCCGAAGAAAATGAAGTGGTTTTAGAGAACGGCGAGAAACCAAATTTGCCCGAAAATGCCTTGCCGCATTGGGAATTGGCTGCAAAATATAATTTAATTGATTTTGAATTAGGTGTAAAAATTACCGGCGCCGGTTTCCCGGTTTATAAAGGAAAAGGCGCCAAACTGCAACGTGCGCTGATTGCTTTCTTTCTGGATGAAGCCGAAAAAGCAGGTTACGATGAACGCATGTTGCCTTTAATGGTAAACGAAGCTTCCGGTTTTGGAACGGGGCAATTGCCAGATAAAGAAGGACAAATGTATTTTGTGGGAGAAGATAAATTATTTTTGATCCCGACAGCCGAAGTGCCAATGACCAATTTGTACCGTGATGTAATTTTAAAGGAAGAAGAACTGCCGGTTAAAAATTGTGGTTATACGCCCTGCTTTCGCCGGGAAGCAGGTTCTTACGGCGCACATGTTCGTGGTTTAAATCGTTTGCACCAGTTTGATAAAGTTGAAGTGGTACAGGTTGCCCATCCCGAAAAATCTTATGAGATTTTGGAGGAAATGAGCCTGCATGTACAATCACTGCTGCAAAAATTAGGTTTGCCTTACCGCGTGCTGCGTTTATGTGGCGGCGACATGGGTTTTACTTCCGCCTTAACTTATGATATGGAAACCTGGAGCGCGGCACAGCAACGCTGGCTGGAAGTTTCTTCTGTTTCCAACTTTGAAACTTTTCAGAGCAACCGTTTAAAATTACGTTTTCGTAATAGCGAAGGTAAAAACCAACTGGCGCATACTTTAAACGGCAGTGCATTGGCTTTGCCGCGTATTGTTGCTACGTTGCTGGAAAATAACCAGACGGAGAACGGTATTAAAATCCCGGAGGTTTTAGTGCCTTATACTAAGTTTGAGTGGATTGACTGATAGTGTTTTGATACCAACACAATTTTTATAGGAGTAAAAGAAGCTGTTTAAATTTTGTCCTTTTGTTTGATGCTCTTTTAATGCCCTCATTTTTTATTTTTTTTGGCTAAAGCCTGTTGCCGGTTATCCTTTATACACGGCCTGAAGGCCGTGGCAACCACATTTGAAAATGAAGGAATGTTCTGTCTGAACAGGTACAATTCAGCATAACAAACAAAAACCTGTCGTAAAACCAGGCTTTAAAATTGCCACGGCCTTCAGGCCGTGGGTGATATAAACGCAGGTAGCGGCTTTAGCCAAAAAAAGAAGCATACAAAAAAATATGGAATAAATTTTAAACAGGCTCAAAGAAGCATGGACATTTTGATGGTATCGATTTAAACAGGTACTCACTTTCTCATTTCATTTATTACCAATAGATTGACCATTCATGATTTAAACCGATTTTAAAAACCATACAAATAATCGTCTGTTGATTAGAAATGAAATACAGAAAATTATGCCTGGCTATATGCTTTCTGATTGGAGGATTGGCCATCAGCAAGGCACAGGATATCAAAACAAAAGACGTTCCTGCTGTAGTTAAAGCGGCATTTAGCAAACAATATCCTAATGCCAGTGACATTGATTGGAAAAGATCCGGTTCAAACTACAAGGTATCATTTGATCTGGGAAAAGTTGACCACAAAGCAACTTATACGCCGGCAGGCAAAACTGTATCTTACGGGAAAGATATTCCTAATTCATCACTTCCGAAAACTATTGCTGATAACATTAGATCCAGATATCCAAAAGCAACCATTGATGATGTGGAATGGATCAATACGGCAGGGAAGATCACTTATAAAATTGGCCTTGACGGAACACCTGATGCTACCTTGTGGTACACTTCGGATGGTAAATTTATAAAAGAAGTTGCTGATTAATGTTTTTTAGATTGGTCTGTTCGTCCCCGGTATCATTCTTTTTTCTTAGGCTTTGAATAAAGCGCTTTTACAAATCCTGTCATGCTAAATCTTCTGCTTCTTTTACCGGGTAAAAATTGGTATTTGCATCCACTTAAATCAATCAAAAACAAGTACAACATTTTTAGGTGATAAAAGAAGCATCAACCCAAAAAAAGTTTAAACAACTTCAGTAATAGCTGGCCGTAATTATAATAAATATTGCCTAAACAAAAAACCCGTAACCAAAGCAGCTACGGGTTTTTAAAAGGATCCGGCAAATATTATTTTCCGGATGGAGCAGTTGCCGGGGTTGGTTTTTTATCAAAATCACCGGCTTTTACAATGCTGATATTGCTGCTGTTCAGATATTTCTTAACCGCATTGTTCACCTGCTGTGAAGTAAGCTTGCTGATTTCATCATCCATTTTTTGCCAGAAAGCAATTTTCTCGCCATAATAACTATAATTGTTCAACGTGCTGGCCAGCGATGCGTCCTGTGCCAGGGTTACCTGCCGCGATTGCAGAAAGCCTTTTTTAGCTTCTGTAAGTTCCTGTTCGGTAAAACCATCTTTGGCTACTTTATCAATTTCTTCTTTAAAAGCAGCATCTAAGCGTTTTGCATTTTCGGGCGCATAAATGGCATACGTTAAAAACATACCATTATTCTGATCAAAATAGCCAGCATTGAAACTGGAACCTACACCATAACTAATGCCTTCTTTCTGACGGATCCGGGCAGCTAACCTGGAATTTAGGAAACCGCCACCAATCATATAATCAGCCATAATCATAGCCGGATAATCTGCATCTTTCATGCTTAGTTTAACTGGCGTCATCGCAAAAAAGAAAGCATTTGCTTTGTCGGGAGTCTCAATTTTTTTGTTGATGGCCGGATAGGTTTTGAATTTTGATACCAGGCGGCTATAAGGCTGCGGGCTTTTCCAGTCGGCAAATTCACTGGTAATTAAAGCTTTTACCGGTGCGGCATCAAAATCGCCAACAACGGTCATATAACCGTTTGATGCGCCGTAAAAGTCTTTATAAAAGTTTTTGACATCGCTTTCTTTTACATCATTAATTGCCGCTACAGATTCATCTATGCTGCGTACGTAACGAGGATCGTCCTTAGTGTAAGGGCTTGCATAGCGCTGCAGTTCTAATACAGCAATATTGGTAGGTTCCCTGCGCTGTGCTTCCAGCGCGGTAATCCGGTCTGATTTTAATTTATCAAGTTCTGCTGATGGAAAAGCCGGTTCTTTCAGCATTTCAGCCACCAGTTTGATCACAGCGGGCAGGTTTTCGTGTGTTGTTTCAATATTAGCCGTAATTGCTGAAGCATCGCCGCCGAAATTAACGCGGGCTTTCAGTTTATCCAATTCATCCTGAATCTGCTGGCGGGTTTTATTTTTAGTGCCTTTGTTTAACATGGCTGCTGTAAAGCTTGGCGCCATGCCTTTGCCTTGCAGGTTGCTTTCGTTTCCGAAACGGAAGGTTAATAAAGCATTTACAGCTTCTCCGCGGTTTTTCTTAGTCAGCATGTTAACGGTAATACCACCTATTTTACTGGTAGTTAACCGGCTTTGTATATTAGCAGGTGTGGCATCAAAAGCTTCGCCTTGTGCAATATTTTGCGAGCCGGTATAACCATTTAACAAAGCAGCCAGGTTTGGTGCAGGAGGAATTTCTGCACGTTCCGGTTTTTCGGTAGGTATAAACGTACCCATGGTACGGTTAGATGCTTTAAAGTATTTATCTGCTACCCGTACAACATCGGCAGCAGAAACTTTTTTCAACTGATCGCGCTGGTAAAAAAGCAGCCGCCAGTCGCCTTGTGCAATATACTCGCTTAACCCTAAACCAATCTGTTCGGAAGAGTTAAGCTGAAGCTCGATATTTTTAAGGTACTTGGTTTTGATCCGGTCCACGTCCTGCTCTGTTGGTTTCTCTGCGGAGAAGTTTTCTACCGTATTAATCAAAATATCCCGGGCTTCGTTCAGGTCTTTATCCTTAGGCAAGGTTGCGCTGAACATAGCCACGCCCGGATCTTTGGTTTCATAATCTTCTCCCGAAACCCTGCTGGCCTTTTTAGTTTCAACCAGTTTTTTATATAACCGCCCGGAAGGTACATCGGTTAGCAAGCCTTGCAGTACTTCGATGGGCTGAAAATCGGGATGTGAGCCTGAGGGGATGTGGTAAAGCGTACTTACTAATTGTATGTCTCCTACGCGGCGTAAAGTAACACTGCGTTCCCCGTCCTGTGTAGGCTCAACGGTATAAATAGCTGGTAATACTCGGGTAGGTTTAGGGATAGTGCCAAATTTTTGGTTGATAATCGTTAATACTTTAGCCGGGTCAAACTTACCGGCAACAGTAAGCACAGAATTGTCGGGCTGATAAAATTTATGGTAAAAAGCCTGTAGCCGGTCAATCGGTACCAATTCTACATCAGCGCGGTTACCAATGGTTGATTTACCATAGTTATGCCACAGGTACGCAGTTGACATCATGCGCTCCTCCAAAATTCTTTCCGGGCTGTTCTCGCCGGATTCCATCTCGTTGCGCACCACGGTAAACTCTTTATCCAGATCGGCCTTGGCAATAAAAGAATTGACCATCCGGTCTGCTTCCAGATCGAGCGCCCAGTTCATGTTCTCATCTGTAGCGCTAAAAGTTTCAAAATAATTAGTGCGGTCCAGCCAGGTAGTGCCATTTGGATTAGCGCCGTGCGCACTTAATTCCTGCGGGATATTGCGGTGCTTTGGTGTGCCTTTAAAAACCATGTGTTCCAGCAAGTGCGCCATCCCGGTTTCGCCATAATTTTCAAACTTAGAACCTACTAAATAAGTGATGTTTACCGTAGCCGTTTGTTTAGTCTGATCAGGAAAAAGCAAAACCCTTAAACCATTGCCAAGCCGGTATTCGGTAATGCCTTCAACAGTAGTTACTTTAACAGGTGCAGTTACGCTGGCAGCATGAACTGCCGGTGCTTTTTTTACCGGTGTTTTTTGTGCGCTTACCGGCAATGCAAACGCTGCCAGGGCAGCACTAAGCAGTATAGCCTTTTTAATGATTACCATGTGGTTAATGATTTATGTTAATGTTGATTAAGAGGCAATATAATATTGTAAGTGATTTATTACAAACAAAATATAACTTTAATTTCGTGTAATTTTAACAACAATAAATACTTGGTTAAATCCTTTAACCTTAAAAGCAATTTCTTCAGCTTTTTAAGCTTGGAAAGTCTTCAGCATTCACTGAAAATTGTTGATAGTTACTGTCCCATATATTGTATCTAAACAAACATACAATCGCCCATGCTTCTTTTACCAGCATAAAATTTATACGGATTAAAGCAGGAAATAAATTTACTTAAATTTGTGTAAAAAAGAGAAGTAAATGGCATCTTTAATAATCGAAAGCAATAACCCTAAAAATCTGAAAATATTGGCCAAGTTAGCCAAGCAATTAGGAGACAAGGCAAAAATGGTAACGGATAAGCCAGTAGAAAATCAGCTTCAAAAGCTTACCCAGGAAGAAAAGCATTTGCTAAGTGCCTTTAAACAAGCTGATTTACTAAAAGCCGGCAAACTTACAACGGTTGATGCCAAAGCGTTTTTTGAATGAGGCTTAAAGGGTTAAAGCGATTGTACAAGTATTTATAAACTTCTCCTACTTTACAATCTCAAAAACAGCCTGCACTTGATAATTCAGCTTAATCTTTTTAAAATCAATATCTGGTTCTGTTGCTTCTGCGCTGGCAGCCTTCATCATCATAGGCCGAAAAACAGGTTGTTGCATCGGTTCGTTATTGATTTCCTGAATATCAATAGCACCGCCTAATTTTTCACCAATTCCGCTTAACAAAAAAGTTGCTTTAGCTTGGGCTGCTTTTAAAGCTTTCAACTTTAGCTCGTTTTTTAATTGTTCAATTCCTGAATAATCGTAACCATCAATTCCGGTAGATTCTATGCCTTTATCATCTACAGCATCTAAAATCTGATTGATTTTATTTAAATCGTGCAATTTTAAACGGTATTGTTTGGAGGCAAGAAAATCAGCGTTCTTCTTTTTCTCAGGAATATAATTATAGGATGATATATTGTTGATGGTAAAATCAGCTTTTGGAATGCCTGCAGTATTTATGGCTTTTTGTAATTGTTGCTCTAAAGTGCTGATGCTTACTTTGTTTTTTCCGTTCAGATATTCTTTCAGTGAAATACTGAAGTAAATAATATCCGGCGTAATTTCTGTTTCGGCGCTGCCGGTAACCTGGATTTTTCTCCGCAGATCAACACTTTGGGCAAAAATAACAGGACTTATTGTGGAAAGTAATAGCAGAAGTAATAGCTTTTTCATGATTGATAGATTTATTGCATAGACGGGCGTTTGCGCATTTGGTAGCAAGGAAATTCCATTTTTTATTCAATTGCAGTATAAAACATTGCTGCTCAGCCTTAAAAATATTGTAATAAATGTACATACTATTTTTATGCCGGTAAAAGAAGCATTAAAATAGTTGATAAAAGTAATCAGCATAAAAAGCTAAAAACGTAAAAAGCCGGAACAATTAGTCCGGCTTTTTACGTTTTTTAGCTGATGTCTAACATATTATTCTTCTACAATTTCGCTGTTTGGCTGTGGTTCTTCTTTAATATCTTCTTTAAAATACTTCTTTTGATTAAGCAAAATCAGCACTACACCAATAGAAATGGCAGCATCGGCCAGGTTAAAAACCGGCCTGAAAAAAATGTATTCTTCTCCGCCCCAAATTGGGACCCACGGTGGAAAAATGCCCGTTAGCAGCGGAAAATAAAACATATCGACTACACGGCCTTGAAACAAAGGTGCATAATGATACATGATGCCATAAAAAGCCGAATCAATGATATTGCCCAAAGCGCCGGCAAAAATAAGCGCAATGTTGATAATGAGGCCACGATGGTATTTGTGCCGGATCAGGTAAACCAATCCGTAAGCAATACCAGAAACGGCCAGTATGCGAAACAATGTTAACGCATACTTTCCGGCTTCGCCACCTAATTCCCAGCCAAAAGCCATTCCGTTATTTTCGGTATAATGCAAAAAGCCCCTGTTGCCTAACAGCTTTATTTCCTGGCCAATATACATGTTTGTGTGCACCCACGTTTTCAGGATTTGATCTGCCAGTACAATAAAAGCGGCAATTAAAAAAGGCTTTGTATAAGTGGCTTTCATTAATACTGTTTCATTTTGGCTTCCATACTCAGCGTGGTGTGCGGTACGGCGCGCAAACGTTCTTTTGGGATCAGTTTTCCGGTTTCGCGGCAAATGCCGTAAGTCCTGTTTTCAATTCGTCCTAAAGCTGCTTCCAGTTGTTCTATAAATTTTTTCTGACGGGCAGCCAGCTGGTTAATCTGTTCTTTTTCGAGTGTTGCAGAGCCGTCTTCCAATGTTTTATAAGTGCCAGAAGTATCGTCTGTTCCGTTAGAATTCGGACTGCTTAAAGAAGAAGTTAAATTGTTTAGTTCTTGTTTGGCTATCCTAAGCTTTTCTAAAATAATATCTTTAAATTCTTTTAGTTCAGCATCAGAGTACCTGGTTTTTTCGTTTTGTTCAGTTTTCATTATACTTTTTTATATCAATTAATAATTCCTCATCGTTAATCATCACTTTTTCGCCCTCACTTAATTGTGTATCGAGTACTAGATCTGCTGCTAAAATTTCGGCGCAAATATAGGATAAATTATTTCTGACGGCCTGTGTAACAATAGGTTTGTCTTCAATACGTATATTTATCCTGTCGGTTACTTCCAATCCGTTACTTTTACGTAAATTTTGGATACGGTTAACCAATTCGCGCGATACGC
Organism: Mucilaginibacter arboris; assembly: GCF_009754915.1. Taxonomy (GTDB): domain Bacteria; phylum Bacteroidota; class Bacteroidia; order Sphingobacteriales; family Sphingobacteriaceae; genus Mucilaginibacter_A; species Mucilaginibacter_A arboris. Next base: position 233,324 of record NZ_WPIK01000007.1, read on the forward strand.
CTTCCTGTTTCAACTCTTCTGTTAAAGCTACATCCAGCGCAACTGTTAGTTTACCAAGTGATGCAACCTGCCATCCGGGTACATCTTCGGCGGTAATTTCTACTTCGGAGGAGAGTAACAAGTAGGAAGTATCAGGTATGAGGATCTGACCGCTTTGTTCTAATTTGTTAATATCTTCCGGACTAAATTTTCCGATTGCTTCCGCCACCAGTTTCATATCTTTCCCAACTTTTTTGCCTAATGCTTTAAAATTAGGTTTGATTTTTTTGCTGATAAAAGAAGCATTGTCGGTAATGTATTCAATATTTTTGATATTGGTTTCCGACAGGATCAGTTCTTTCACCTGCTCAATTTGCTGCTGAAAATGCGGGTTCAGGATTGGCAATAAAATCTTGCTTAAAGGCTGGCGAACATTGATGCCAACTTTTTTACGAAGTGAAAGCGTTAACGACGAAATATCCTGCGCCAGTTGCATCCGTTCTTCCAGTTCTTTATCAACCAAATCAGGATGATAAAGCGGAAAATCGGCCAGATGTACCGATTCTCTCTTTTCTTTATTGGTGATGCCATTCAAATCGCAAAACAAACGCTCCGCAAAAAACGGCGCAATTGGCGACATCAGCTTGGCAATCGTAACCAAACAAGTGTATAAAGTTTGATAAGCAGAAAGTTTATCTTCGCTGTAATCACCTTTCCAAAAACGGCGGCGGCTTAGCCGAACATACCAGTTGCTTAAATGCGCATCCACAAAATCCTGAATGGCGCGTGCTGCTTTTGTCGGTTCAAAATCAGCATAAAAACCATCAACTTCTGCACTTAAAGTATTTAATAGCGATAAAATCCAGCGGTCAATTTCAGGTCGGTTTTGCAATTCGATATCAGCTTCTTCGTACTCGAAATTATCGATGTTGGCGTATAAAGCAAAGAAAGAGTAAGTGTTGTAAAGCGTGCCGAAAAACTTGCGGCGCACTTCATCCAAACCTTCCAGGTTAAATTTTAAATTGTCCCAGGGTGATGCATTGCTGATCATGTACCAGCGCGTAGCATCCGGGCCATATTGTTCCAATGTTTTAAACGGATCGACAGCGTTGCCCAAACGCTTGCTCATTTTGTTGCCGTTTTTATCAAGTACCAAACCGTTGGAAACGACATTTTTATAAGCAACAGAATCCATCAGCATTACGGCAATGGCATGCAGCGTAAAAAACCAGCCACGGGTTTGGTCAACACCTTCTGCAATAAAATCAGCAGGGAAAGAGTTGGTAAAAGCTTCTTTGTTTTCAAAAGGAAAATGATGTTGCGCATAAGGCATCGCACCAGAATCAAACCAAACGTCGATTAAATCCGGTTCGCGGAACATTTTTTTACCGGTTGAAGAAACCAGAATAACATCATCAACAAACGGACGATGCAGATCTTCCAACACAAAGTTTTGTGGCATAAAAGAAGCATCGATAGATTTCTGGATTTCGTTTTTCAGATCCTTAATCGAACCAATGCAAATTTCTTCTGAACCATCTTCTGTCCGCCATATTGGAAGCGGTGTTCCCCAGTAACGGGAACGGGAAAGGTTCCAGTCAACCAAATTTTCCAGCCAGTTTCCAAACCTTCCGGTTCCGGTTGATTCCGGTTTCCAGTTAATGGTTTTATTCAGTTCCACCATTCGTTCTTTAACCGCCGTAGTTTTAATAAACCAGCTATCCAGCGGATAATATAAAACCGGTTTATCCGTGCGCCAGCAATGTGGGTAACTGTGCTCGTATTTTTTTACGTCGAACGCTTTGTTGTCTTCTTTTAATTTGATGGCGATTAAAACATCAGTCGGTTTAAAATCGGGATCAGCACGTTCGGCATCGCTGTAATATTCTTCTTTTACAAAACGTCCGGCAAAATCGGTTACTTCATCAACAAAACGGCCTTGTTTGTTCACTAACGGAACTTCTTTGCCGTTTTCATCTTTTACTAAAACCGAAGGAACGCCGTTTGCACGCGCAACCCGAAAGTCATCCGCTCCGAAAATAGAAGCGGTGTGAACGATACCAGTTCCGTCATCCGTCGTAACAAAATCACCGGGAATAACGCGGAAAGCATTTTGCTCCAGATCTTCGTTATCAACATAAGGCATTAATTGATGATAACGCAAACCCACTAATTCTGCACCTTTAAATTCGGCAGCAATTTCCCAGGGAATAATTTTATCTCCCGATTTATAACCGGTAAAAGAAGCATTCTCACCTTCTTTTTTAAAGTATTGATTGATCAGGTCCTTCGCCAAAACCACGCTAACCGGCGCGTAAGTGTAAGGATTGAATGTTCGGATTTTTACATAAGTAATGTTATCGCCAACGGCCAGCGCACAATTGGATGGCAAAGTCCATGGCGTAGTAGTCCAGGCTAAAATAGCAGTATCTTCCGTTTCTTCCTCAAACAAAACCGGAATTAACGGATGGATTTGATTGTTGATCAGATGAAATTCTGCCGTAATAGAAGTATCTTTAACATTACGGTAAGTTCCGGGCTGGTTCAGTTCATGCGAACTTAAACCTGTTCCGGCAGCAGGCGAATATGGCTGGACAGTATAACCTTTGTACAGATAGCCTTTTTTGTAAAACTCCTTTAAAATCCACCAAAGCGTTTCAATGTATTCGTTTTTGTAAGTGATGTACGGATCTTCCAGATCAACCCAATAACCCATTTTTTCGGTCATGTCGTTCCAAACATCCGTATATTTCATTACCTCTTTTCGGCATTCGGCATTATAATCTTCGATAGAAATCTTTTTGCCGATGTCGTCTTTGGTAATGCCTAAAGCTTTTTCAACGGCAAGTTCAATTGGCAAACCATGCGTGTCCCAGCCGCCTTTACGTTTAACCTGAAAACCTTTCAGCGTTTTATATCTGCAAAAAATATCTTTAATAGAACGCGCCATCACGTGGTGAATGCCAGGCATACCGTTTGCCGAAGGCGGGCCTTCATAAAAAGTGTAAGGTTTGCTTGCCGGGCGGCTGCTGATACTTTTTTCGAAGATGTTGTTCTGCTTCCAGAATTCCAGAATTTCGTTTCCGAGTTCCGGCAGGTTAAGCTGCTTATATTCCTTGTACATCAATACGTTTACCTCAGATTTTTGAGGTGCGAAAATACGGATTTCAGCTGAATTTTTAGCCTTTTAATGTAAACAAATTGAAGTAAAAAAATTAATTTATGCTTCTTTTATCAGCATAAAAACAGTGTCCTCACCTAAATCCTCCCCAAAGGAGAATACTTGAAAAACCTTGCCCAACACTAATTTTTTGCCGGTAAAAGAAGTATGTGTTTTTATAACGGATTGTTTTAGTTTAGGAGGATGTTACACAAAACGCGCGGCATTGTATTTAAAACCACAGATTACAGCGAAAGCAGCGTGATTGTGCAGGTTTTTACGGAGAAATTCGGGCTGCAGTCCTACTTAATTAATGGCGTTAAAAAGCCGAGGGCGAAGATTAGCAGGAGCATGTTGCAGCCGCTTCATCTGCTGGAAATGGTAGCTTACCATAAACCAAATGGAAACATTCAGCGGGTAACCGAATTGAAAAATGCACCGGTTTTAAAAACTGTTCCTTATGATGTAATTAAAAGTTCGCTGGTTATTTTTTTAAATGAAGTGGTTTACAAAGCAGTACGGCAGCAGGAAACCGATCCAAACCTGTTCAATTTTATTTTTTATGCGGTAGAATGGCTGGACAACCAAGAACTTGGTTTGGCGAACTTTCATCTGCTGTTTTTATTGCAGCTGAGCCGGTATTTAGGTTTTCATCCCGAACGAAATGAAGCAGAAAATGCAGCTTATTTTGATTTGAAAGATGGTTTGTTTATCACTTTAAAACCAGAACATAACTTGTATTTAGCGCCGCCTTATACACAATATTTCAATTTACTAATCGGCAAAAGTTTTGAAGATTTGGTTGAAATTAAACTACCAAATGATGTCCGTCGTTTTCTCTTGGATCGAATGATCGAATATTATGCATTGCATATTGATAGTTTCGGGCAAATCAAATCGCATGAAATACTGGAAGAAGTGTTGGGATAAAACAAAGATATTTGAAGGATTAAGGCGTTTATCTTACAAAACAAAACTCATATCCTGCAACTGTTTCAATATCTATACTGTGCAATTTATTTTCCGAAGCAGGTATCGCAAATAATCTAATAAGAAT
>NZ_WPIK01000070.1 GCF_009754915.1 Mucilaginibacter arboris
TTTCCCGTTAAGTGCAACTTAAGACCTGCATATCGCCGACTGACCTGCACGCTTGACTTTGAACAATTGCCAATTCGACTTTAATTTTTGTGGACTTTTTCCTGTACTATTTTTAACAGTGTAAACTTGCGGACTAATTTTTATCCTGGTAAAAACAGCATTGCTGACTGACTTTGCAGGCGACAAAACCAAAGTTTTTAAAATTGGTATCTAAAAGTTTCACGCGACAAAAACGACTGATTTGGAAATTTAATTTTAAAGTTTGACCGGCAAGTTTGACTTGGCAAACAATCTTTTAAAACGTCAAGTCTGGTTTTGCTGATTAAAAAATTAAGCTGCACTTAACATTGGTTTGGCAAAAAACTGGCGGACGGAAGTTATTCAACTTTTATTTTACTATTTTGCTTCAGTTCCAGCAGACGGAACAAAATTTAGCTGGTAAAAGAAGCATCAGCATTTGACTATTAATTTAACTTTGGTTTTCGGCTGACGAGTTTTAAATTCCAGTTCTTCGCCAAGCCTTGAA
>NZ_WPIK01000071.1 GCF_009754915.1 Mucilaginibacter arboris
ACCCTTCAGCTAAAACCAAAGTTAAATTAATGTTTAAAAGTTGATGCTTCTTTTACCAGCTAAATTATTGTTCCATCAGCTGAAACTGAAGCAAAATAGTAAAACAAAAGCTGGATTGTAAACTGTCAGCCAGTTTTTTGCCAAACCCATGTTAGCCGCTTTTGTGTTTTTGCTTTTTTGGGACAAAAAAATCTTTAGCAAACTTTGCCTGGCGAAAACACAAATTGCGACTAACGGAAAAGGCTTGGCGAAGAACTGGAATTTAAAACTCGTCCGCCGAAACCAAAGTTAAATTTATATTCAAATGCTGATGCTTCTTTTATCAGCTAAATTTTATTCCTTCCGATGAAACTGAAGTAAAATAGCAAAACAAAAGTTAATTAACTTCCGTCAGCCAGTTTTTTGCCAAACCCATGTTAGCCGCTTTTGGTGTTTTTGCTTTTTTGGGACAAAAAAATCTTTAGCAAACTTTACCGGGCGAAAACACAAATTGCGCCT
>NZ_WPIK01000072.1 GCF_009754915.1 Mucilaginibacter arboris
CGACTTTTTGGGTTTTGCTAATTAAGTTTAATTTTTGCAAACGGACAATCGAACTTGCGGCTTTTCTTGCGGACAAAACTTCGGCGGACTTTTACGCGCCGACTTTTAAAATGCTGTTTTTATAAGGTAAAAGTTTGCATACAAAATAAATTGCGGACTTTTATTCTCAGACTTTAAAAGTTTAAATGTTTGGCGGAGAAAAATCAGTTTAAAAACACAAATTCGTATTTCTGCTTTTAAACAAAAAACGTCGTGCAACATTGGTTTGGCAAAAAACTGGCGGACGAAAGTTATTGAACTTTTGTAATTATTTTTTATCTTTAGTTCAAGTTCTCGGGTGACGGGTTTCAAATT
>NZ_WPIK01000073.1 GCF_009754915.1 Mucilaginibacter arboris
AAAACCCGTCAGCCCGAAACCAAAGTTAAATTTATAATAAAATGTTGATGCTTCTTTTACCAGCTAAATTTATGTTCCGTCAGCTGGAACTGAAGCAAAATAGAAAAATAAAAGCTGAATTGTAAACTGTCCGCCAGTTTTTTGCCAAACCCATGTTAGCCGCTTTTTGTGTTTTTGCTTTTTTGGGACAAAAAAATCTTTAGCAAACTTTCTCGGGAGAAAACACAAATTGCGCCTAACGGAAAAGGCTTGGCGAAGAACTGATATTTGAAATCCTTCCGCCAAAAACCAAAGTTAAATTTATAATCAAAAGCTGATGCTTCTTTTACCGGCTAAATTTCTGTTCCG
>NZ_WPIK01000074.1 GCF_009754915.1 Mucilaginibacter arboris
AAAATATTACTTTTCAGGTTTACTAATCATCATTAAAAATAATTTTGCCACCATTAATAATTTCCGTATTAGTAATGGTTGCGTTTAAGTAATTGCCTGTTTAATCATGCTTCTTTTACAAATACATTTTATTTTCGGTCTAAGGCAATACAAAATTTCAAAATTTTTGTGCATTAAAAGAAGTATTGTCTTTAATTAAAGCATCTAACATTACGTTACGGCAACCCGATTAGAGTTGCTAAGCACTAGTTTCACTAAATGAACAAAGATTTTTAGTTTTTAAAAGAGGAAGTATTTTTTCCAAATCTTATAAAAACAGGAACGCCCTTGGTGCAAA
>NZ_WPIK01000075.1 GCF_009754915.1 Mucilaginibacter arboris
TGTCTTTGTCCGCAAAACAAGCAAAACATTTAAATTTTAAAGTCAGCGAATCAAAAGTTCGACGAAAATTGTCGGCGGATTTTTTAATTTATAAAACAACATTTAAAAAAGTCGGCGGATAAAAGTCCAGCGAAATTTTGTCTGCGAGAAAAGACGTAAAGTTTAACTTGTACTTTTAGGAAATAAACCAATTTACAAAACTGAAAAAGTCGTCAGAAATGCTGTTTTTACCAGCAAAAATTTGTCTGCGGATTTTATACCGATAAAAACAGCATTGGAAAAAATCAGCGCAAGTTCAAAAAAGCGTTTGTTAAAAGTCGTG
>NZ_WPIK01000076.1 GCF_009754915.1 Mucilaginibacter arboris
TTCAAGGCTTGGCGAAGAACTGGAATTTGAAACCCGTCAGCCAAAACCTGCACTAAAGATAAAAATAAATCCAAAAGTTCAATAACTTTCGTCGGCCAGTTTTTTGCCAAACCAATGTTGCACGTAGCTTTACCAGAAAGTTTGAAATACTGTTTTTAACGGCAAAAAAAAACAGATTTGTCGGCGGAAAAACTTTGAGCGATTAAACTTGAATTGCATTTTGTTAGTCCGCCAGAAATTTGTTTTAGCCAAAGTCGTAAGATTTTGATTTGTC
>NZ_WPIK01000077.1 GCF_009754915.1 Mucilaginibacter arboris
TTCCGTTAGGCGCAATTTGTGTTTTCGCCCGAGAAAGTTTGCTAAAGATTTTTTTGTCCCAAAAAAGCAAAAACACAAACTGCCTCTAACATCGTGTTGGCAAAATGGCGGCTGAAAGAACTCATTTTTACTTTTGATTTTTTATTTAACTTTTGTGCTATTTTTAGCCGACGGAATTCTATTTTCGCCACTTCGCCAACACGCCGGCGTTAGGCGCAATTTGTGTTTTCGCCCGAGAAAGTTTGCTAAAGATTTTTTTGTCCCAAA
>NZ_WPIK01000078.1 GCF_009754915.1 Mucilaginibacter arboris
AACGGAAAAGGCTTGGCGAAGAACTGATATTTGAAACCCGTCAGCCAAAACCAAAGTTAAATTAATATTCAAAAGCTGATGCTTCTTTTACCAGCTAAATTTCTGTTCCGTCCGCCGAAACTGAAGCAAAATAGCAAGATAAAAGCTGAATTGTAAACTGTCAGCCACTTTTTTGCCAAACCCATGTTAAACGCTTTTTGTGTTTTTGCTTTTTTGGGACAAAAAAATCTTTAACAAACTTCGTCGGGCGAAAACGCAAATTGCGAT
>NZ_WPIK01000079.1 GCF_009754915.1 Mucilaginibacter arboris
AATCGCAATTTGTGTTTTCGCCCGGTAAAGTTTGCTAAAGATTTTTTTGTCCCAAAAAAGCAAAAACACAAAAGCGGCTAACATGGGTTTGGCAAAAAACTGGCTGACAGTTTACAATTCAGCTTTTATTTTTCTATTTTGCTTCAGTTTCGGCTGAAGGAACAAAAATTTAGCTGGTAAAAGAAGCATCAACATTTGATTATAAATTTAACTTTGGTTTTCGGCTGACGGGTTTCAATTA
>NZ_WPIK01000008.1 GCF_009754915.1 Mucilaginibacter arboris
AAAAGGTGGGCAAAAGAAGTAGTTGAATGCTTCTTTTACCATATAATTTTGTTAGTTCAAATTTTGCCTAACGGCTTTTACCTCCTTAGAAATCTCGTCCAATGTCATTTCAGAAAGTCAAATACTTATTTTAGCGACTGTGCTTCTTCAAATCAGGAAGTTCAAATTTTTCAAAGTCCTCTTTTGCTTTTTTCACTTTTTCGGGAAATAGAACAATATTGTCGTACTTGTTTAATGACTTGTCAATACGAACAACCGGAACTTTCTTTTCATTCAATTCAAGTATGCTTTTCATAGTCCAAATTTAAGTTTTTTCTTTGTACAACAAATGCCTGATAGTCTTTGCCTTTTATAAATCTTTCCCATTCACTCTGGGTCAATCCGAAAATTTCAAAATCCTCCTGTACAATTTCGAAATACTTATTGATACCCATGCGGTAAAGCCGTGTTCGTGCTGCTGTACTTCCAGTGGCATAAATCCATAATTTCGGATGTTTATCACAAAAAGCATAAATAGCTGATACAATAGTGGCAAGAACTTTTTCGCTGTCACCGTTATCGGTAATAACCAAATCGTCAATCTCACCAGTTTCAGGTTTTTTGTCACCAAAGCAAGATTATAAAGACCGTTTTGATTAACAAGTGTAAACTGAATGAGTTTCTGAATTTTTCCTTTCGGTCCTTCGCTTAAAAATTCATATGTTAAAAATTGATCACCGGATTTAAATTCGTATCGGTCAAGTTTCATGCCTTTGTTAATGTAGGCGTGAAAATAATAATTTAAGTCTACTGTTGAAAATTTAGCGTGTCAAACCTTTTTGACCAACCGTTCAAAGCTTAACGAAGAACTTAAAATAGAAATCCTTCAGCCTAACCTAAACCAAATTAGATGTTTAAATGTTAATGCTTCTTTTATCAACTAATTTTTTGTTTTTATGCCTAAAACTGAAGCAACATAGTGAAACAAAAGTATTGCTCAATTCTTTTAGCCAGTTTTTTTGCTAAACCTTTGATCGTCGCACTGGCCTCTTATTAATATCCGTTTATTAATTTCTTTTTTTAATCCTACTTAACATTTTTGCTTTCTTTTCGTCAAACATTTCTTGCCAAAACAATTTGTCTTTGAGGGTTGAAGCATTTTCAATTCTTTTTCTGTCGTTAAGTTCTGTTTCTAACTTCATTCTTGCTCCTACTAATCTCATTTCAAACAATCCTGCTACTCCATTTTTATATCCTTGCTTTTGAGCTTCATCATTATATTCTCTATTTAAGAGATTGTCAATTTTAGAAAGTTCAATTGCCTTTTCAATGTCAGCAATCTCACCTTCAAAATCCAAAATTGCACCTTTTGATACTGACCTTGAAAAATATTTATTACAGTCATTTGATGCTAATGTAATTGATTTATCGAAATTATTAATTGCATCATAATCATAGTCCAGTTCTTGTAAACAACAACCTCTCATGCCAAATAATTTAGTTACTTCTGTAGGAAAGTTTTCTATAAAATTATATTCAAGAGCTTTGTCAAAATATAATAACGCATCATCTGTCTGCCTCTTGAGATAACAGTCTTTCCCTTTTTGAAAAAGGTCAAATCTATCCCACTTTCTTTTTAATTGTTCTTTTTCTTCGAGCGAAAGTTCTCGTTCCTTTTTCTTTCCAAATAATTCTGAAAGCCAAGTCATTTAGTGAATGTTAGAATTTGAGGTGATCAGCGTTTTAATTTAAATTAAACATATAAATTAAATGAAAAATATAACTGAAATGATAACAAAAGAATGTTTATTCAATAGCTAATATCAAAAAAATAGGGGTAAAAGAAGTATTTTGATACTTCTTTTACCCCTATAAAATTGAAAAGACTAATTGCCTTACAAAGCCTCAGAAACCACTTCCGTAACTTCAGGGACCATGCGTTTCAATAAACTTTCGATTCCTGATTTTAAAGTGATGGTGGATGAAGGGCAACCGCTGCAGGAACCGCGCAATTCTACGGTTACTACGCCATCTTCAAAAGATTTATAAGTAATGGCGCCGCCGTCCTGCTCTACAGCAGGGCGAACATAATCATGCAAAATCTGCTGAATTTTTACTTCTGCATCATCACCTTCAAAAGCAACAACTTCCTGTTCTTTTTCCTGAACGCTTAGTTCAGATTCAACCGCACCTTTTACAAATTCTTTTAAAATCGGTTCCAAATCGTTCCAGTCAGAACCTTCGGTTTTGGTAACAGTAACAAAGTTACTGGCAAAAAAAACACCGTTTACAAAGGAAAACTTAAACAGTTCTTTCGCAAAAGCTGATTTTTCTGCGCTTTCTGCAGTCGCAAAATCAGCACTTCCGTTAATTAACAACTTGTTTACAATAAACTTCATTGTTGCCGGATTTGGCGTGGTTTCGGTATATACGTTGATGTTCATGATGATCTCTTTTTTATAAAATTACAAAAAATAAAACAGCTTGTTTTGAATGCTTCTTTTATCGGCTATTTTTTACGGCTTGTTGACTTATCAGCTTAAATTCCGGTATAGTTAAAAGGCGTAATCGCGATCAGTTCCTGTTTCAGTTCCTCAGAAATATTTAACTGGTTTACAAAATTAGCAATGGTATGTTCATCAACATGGCCAGAAACACGTGTTAAATCTTTTAAAGCCTCGTAAGGGTTTGGATAACCTTCGCGGCGGAGGATGGTTTGAATAGCTTCTGCAACAACTACCCAGTTATCTTCCAGATCTGCACGTATCGCTGCTTCGTTTAGCACCAATTTATTTAAGCCTTTTATTATCGATTTAAAAGCGATTAGGGTATGCGCAAACGGAACGCCGATATTTCTTAGAACAGTTGAATCTGTAAGATCGCGCTGCAAACGGGAAATAGGCAATTTGGCAGCTAAATGTTCAAATAAAGCATTGGCAATTCCCAGGTTCCCTTCGGAGTTTTCAAAATCAATTGGGTTAACTTTATGCGGCATGGCCGATGAACCAACTTCTCCGGCTTTAATTTTTTGTTTGAAATAATTGATGGAGATGTAGGTCCAGATATCCCGGTTTAAGTCAATTAAAATGTTGTTGATCCTTTTCAGGTTATCACAATGCGCTGCAAATTGATCGTAATGCTCAATTTGAGTAGTAAACTGCGATCGGCTTAAACCTAAAACTTTGTTTACAAAATGGTTTCCAAACGCTTTCCAGTCGGTTGCCGGATAAGCAACATGATGCGCATTAAAATTGCCGGTTGCACCGCCAAATTTTGCTGCAAACGGAATTTGATGACAAAGTTGTAATTGCGCTTCCAGGCGTTCTACAAAAACCATCATTTCTTTGCCTAAACGTGTTGGCGATGCCGGTTGTCCGTGTGTACGCGCCAGCATTGAAACGTGCTTCCAATCTTCAGCAAAACCTTTAATTAAGTTGATTACTTCTTTTACCGCCGGAAAATATTGTTCCTCAACCGCTAACTTAAAAGAGTAGGGAATGGCCGTGTTGTTGATGTCCTGTGATGTTAGACCGAAATGGATAAACTCTTTGAAATCAGTTAAATTCAATCGGTCAAACTGTTTTTTCAAAAAATATTCTACTGCTTTTACATCATGATTTGTTATTTTCTCAATCTCTTTGATCGAAATTGCGTCCTCTTCTGTAAAATCAGCATAAATTTTTCTAAGATCTGCATAACTGTTTTTGTTAAAACCTGCAAGCTGGGGCAAAGGCAATTCGCAAAGCTGGATAAAATATTCCAGTTCTACATAAACCCGGAACTTGATGAGTGCTGCTTCCGAAAAGTACTTGCTTAACTGATTAGTTACCGGATAATAACGGCCATCAACAGGCGAAATAGCAGAAAGCGGAGACAATGGCATAAATTTAATTAACTATTCTGCAAAAGTAAAAATTACAACCACTCTTTATGGACATAAATCGAAGGTAATTCTTGCCAATGCTTCTTTTATGCCATAAAAAATTGAGGGCATAAAAAAAGCCATACAAATTGCATGGCTTTTCTTTTATTTAAAAAAATTATTACATTTTTTTAACAGTTGTTTTGGTAGATTTTAAAGTAGTGTCTTTTACAGTGCTGTCTTTAGCAATTGTATCTACTTTGCTGGTATCAGTTGTAGAAGAAGACATGCTGGAAGAATCGGTTTTGGTAGAATCAGAACCTTCGCCAGTTTTTTTGTTAGAGTTACAAGCAGCAACAGATAAAGAAATTGCTAAAGCTAAAAAGCCAAATTTGAATGATTTTTTCATGAAGAAATTTAAAATTTTTGCCTTTATACGGCAGGATGAATAAAAATGATTTGTTTTTTTTGAAATAATTTGCAAAAAAGCAAATTACATTTTTTTCGTAGTATCTTTTTTAGTTGTATCTGTTGTAGCAGCAGAATCAGTAGTAGTTGTGCTGGCAGCAGAATCAACTTTTGTAGAATCAGATGATCCTAATGCTTTTTTATCAGAACTGCAGGCAGCAACAGATAAAGATATAGCTAAAGCTAAAAAGCTTAATTTGAATACGTTTTTCATGTTTGGTTTTAGTATCAAATAAACAGGACTGATATAAAAAAGTATTATCAGTCCTGTTTATTAATTAATCATTACATTTTTTTGGTAGTATCAGCACCTGTAGCCATACCTTTTTTAGCAGTATCAGTAGTTGCTGATTTTGAAGTATCCATCATTTTAGATGAAGTATCAGTAGAAGTAGATACTGAAGTAGAATCAGCAGCAGTTGTAGATTTGTTAGAGTTACAAGCAGTAACTGATAAAGTAAGGGCTAAAGCTAAAAAGCCTAATTTGAATGCATTTTTCATGTTGTTTCCTATTTTTTTAAGCAGTGAAATTTTCAACTTAATACCCTAACCTCAAAAAGGTAACCCTGTAAATAAAAAAATATTTTTTTTTCGGAAAATGGGTTACATTTTTGTACAAACTGTATTAAGTGGTGAGTTTAAAGATAAATAGTTCTGTACCAACCGACAGCGAAGATATACTTGGGATTTTAAACAACTCTCCGGATACTTTAAAGCGTATTTACAAAGTTCATTTTCCGATGATTTTGCAAATGGTATTGAATAACAATGGAAATGAGGAGGATGCAAAAGATATTTATCAGGAAAGCATCATTATATTATATAACAAAGTTAAAGCAGGCGATTTTGAACTAACCAGCAAGCTAAAAACGTATATCTATTCGGTTTGCAGGCGTATTTGGTTAAAAAAATTAAACCAGCGGAGTAAAAAGGATGTCGAATTAAAAGAGATACATGATTATCTGCCTGTTGAAAATGACTTGGAAATGCACGAAATGCGCGACTTGCAATTTAGCAAAATGGAAGAATCCATGCTGATGCTCGGCGAACCTTGCAGGACCATTATCCAGGATTTTTACATGCAAAACAAATCTATGCAGGAGATTTGTGACAAGTTTGGTTATACCAATCCTGAAAATGCAAAAACGCAGAAATATAAATGCCTGCAACGGTTAAAAAAGCTGTTTTTTCAGCTATAAATATTGAAGAAGATGAACGAGCCACAATTACTTGATTTGATTGAAAGATACCTCGGCCATGAGCTTTCTGGGCAAGAGCAGATTGAGTTTGAACGGATGCGCAAAAGCGATGCAGTAATAAATAATCGCATTAAAGAGCATCAGCAGTTTTTAAAATATATGGCCGATTGGAACGAGCGTTTGGAATTTGAAAATACCTTAAATGCCATCCACGAAGAAATTGATGTAGATGCTGTTAAAGAAAAACTTGGCCTTCGTCAGGGCCGTGTGGTTACTTTATGGCGCAACCATCATTCAAAAATTTCGGTTGCTGCTTCTGTAGCCATTTTTGCGGTAATGCTTACTTTGTTTTTTACCGGTTATTTTAATAATCAAAACCAGCAATCAAAATATAGCGCTTTACGACGCGATTTAGAAACCGTTAAGCGGTCTCAAAATGCTTTGATCCGGGATATAACAGGAAAATCTGCCCGCAAAAAAAACCTTAATCCCGGTGATTTTGGCGGAACCGGATTTGCCATTAATACCAACGGTGATATTATTACTAATTTTCATGTGATAAACGGAGCTGATTCTGTTTATGTACAAAACTCTAACGGCGATTCTTACAAAGCAGTTGCTGTTTATACCAATGCCGATTATGACCTGGCGGTTTTACATATCACCGATACTTCTTTTAAACGGTTAAGTGCAGTGCCTTATGCTTTCAAAAAATCAAAAGCGGATTTAGGCGAAGATGTATTTACGCTGGGTTATCCGAAAGATTCTGTAGTAATTGGTAAAGGTTATTTAAGTTCTTTTACCGGTTATGATAATGATTCTCTGGCTTACCAGGTTTCTATTCCGGTTAACCCTGGCAACAGCGGTGGCCCGCTTTTGGATAGTTACGGAAACGTAATCGGGATCATCAAAGGCAAACAAACCCAGGTTGATGGTGCTGCTTTTGCTACAAAATCCAGTTATTTAATGAAAGCTATCCAGGAAATGCCTGCTGATTCTACCGGCAAAAAAATTGTTTTAAACAGTAAAAACAGCATGTCTAAACTCACCCGTTCGCAGCAAATTAAAAAACTGCAGAACTACGTTTTTATGGTGAAGGTTTATAATTGAAATGCTTCTTTTAGCCCCTTAAAATCTATACATAAATTCGAAAAGCTCCGTAAAAGGGGCTTTTTTTGTTAACGGTCTAATTCGCCCAACACAATATCTATAGAACCGATAATGGCTACCAGATCAGCAATCATCACACCTTTGCTAATGGCAGGCAACACAGATAGATTATTAAAACTCGGCCCGCGCGCTTTCACACGTTTTGGTATTTCTGTTTTGCCATCTGCAATAAAATAAAAACCAAGTTCGCCTTTCGGGTTTTCTGCCCGTATGTAATAATCCTGTGCTTTTGGAATAATTTTGCGGGGAAGTTTTGCACGCGGATCAAAATCAGGTGTACGTTTCAGTTCTTTCTGCAAACGTTCTACGCATTGCTCAATCATTTTTAACGATTCGCCAATTTCATCAATACGTACTTTAAAACGGTCCCAGCAATCGCCCACACTTCCCATTTCTCCTTTTCCAACCGGAATATCAAAATCCAGTTCAGGATAAACAGAATAACCATCAATACGGCGCAAATCCCATTTCAATCCAGACCCTCGTAGCATCGGCCCTGAACAGCCATAATTAATAGCAACATCCAAGGGCAACACACCAACATTAGCCGTACGGTTGATAAACACCTGGTTATTGGTCAACAACTCATTCAGCTCAACCATTTTCGGTTTAAAGTAATCTACAAATTCCTTGCAGCGTTCTTCAAAACCAACCGGCAAATCATAAAACAAACCGCCAACCCAAATAAAGTTATACAACAACCTTGCGCCAGAAGCCCATTCCAGCAAACCCATAATATGCTCCCTATCACGGAAACACCATAAAAAAGGTGTAAAAGCGCCAATATCAATGCCATAAGTACCTAAGGCAATTAAATGTGAACCAATCCGGTTCAGTTCGCAAACCAGAACACGAATGTACTCTACCCGTTTCGGAATTTCCTGATCAATGCCCAGCATCCGTTCTACACCCATCACAAAAGCATGGCTGCTATTCATAGACGAAAGGTAATCCAACCGGTCTGTATAAGGAATAGTCTGCTGATACGACATCGATTGCCCGTGCTTTTCGAAACAGCGGTGCAAATAACCAACATGCGGAATT
Organism: Mucilaginibacter arboris; assembly: GCF_009754915.1. Lineage (GTDB taxonomy): Bacteria > Bacteroidota > Bacteroidia > Sphingobacteriales > Sphingobacteriaceae > Mucilaginibacter_A > Mucilaginibacter_A arboris. Next base: position 7,723 of record NZ_WPIK01000008.1, read on the forward strand.
ACTTCGTTTACAATTTCGCCATCCGTTATCAGTTCCAGTCGTAACACGCCATGTGTAGATGGGTGCTGCGGGCCCATATTTAAAACCAGTTCCTCGGCGCTCAGGTTTTGAATGCGTTCCTGGTATCTTTTAAATGCTTCGTTTATCATATAAAAATCCCTGTCTTGCAGCAGCTTTAATCAATCCTGATGCCTTTATAATATTCCGCGCTTTTATAATCGTTTCTTAACGGAAAACCTTCCCAATCATCCGGCAATAAAATACGGCGCAAATCCGGGTGGCCTTCAAAATCAATCCCCAATAAATCATAAGCTTCCCGCTCGTGCCAGTCGGCCGTACGGTAAACATTTGAAACTGTTGGAAAGGAGGGAAGCACCTCTGGACCAGCAGGTTTTTCTACACTTACTTTAAGCGTTAGTTGCGTTTGATAAGGGATAGACGACAGGTGATAAACTACACCAAAACGCTTTTCCTGCCCGTAATCCACACCGGAAAGGCAAGCCAGAAAATCAAAATAAGTTTGCGGATGATCGCGTAAAAAAAGGCAAACCTCCGAAATTTGTTTTGGGTGGATGAGCAAAGCAGGTTGCAGGCCAGCTGTTTCTTCGCCCACAATTACACTTTCTCCAAATTTTCCTGTTAAAAGAAGCTTTATTTCTTCAAAACTCATGGTGCTAAACGAACAATTTTCCAGGCTTTCTGGTCGGCTTTTTTATAAACAATACGATCGTGCAAACGGCTTGACCTTCCCTGCCAAAACTCAATCAGCCTCGGTTTTAAAATATAACCACCCCAGTGTGCTGGCTTGGGCACTTCCTTGTTTTCGTATTCCTGCTCCAGTTGCTGCCATTTGCTTTCCAGTTCTTCCCTCGAACTGATTTCCTGGCTTTGCGGAGAAACTACAGCACCAATCTGGCTTCCTTTTGGCCGGGAATGAAAATATTTGGCAGAATATTCTTTGCTTAGTTTTTCTATCGTTCCTTCAATCCGTACCTGGCGTTCCATTTCGGCCCAGTAAAAAATTAAACTGGCCAAAGGGTTTTTGGTGAGTTCTTTTCCTTTACGGCTGAGGTAATTGGTGTAAAATTTAAAACCATCATCACTAAAACCTTTCAGCAAAACAATTCGTGCCGATGGCCGGCCATCGGTAGTTGCGGTAGCCAAAGTCATGGCATTGGGTTCGTAGAGCTTGGCCTGCAAAGCTTCGTTAAACCATTTTTCAAACTGTTTGACCGGGTTTGGGTTTACATCAGCTTCTGATAAAGTAGCCGAGCGGTAATCTCTTCTTAAATTTTCTATACTTTCCTGTTCCATCTGCCACAAACTTACAAATTGCTATTTTAGGTGTAACTATTATCAAAACTAAATTTTAACCGGAAAAAATGATGATGCTTCTTTTAGCAGTAAAAAATTTAATTTAAGCGGAAAAAGAGAACATCATAAATTTAATTGTTTTTTTGTGCTGATAAAAGAAGCTTGACTAAAAAATCAGCAACTTTGTATAACAACCACGAGGAAAAAATATGTTAAACACCTTAAAACCGGCAGCCGGCAGGTTGCTAATTGCAGAACCATTTATGTTAGACCCAGAGTTTAAGCGCTCTGTTATTCTAATAACGGAGTATGCAGAACAAGGCGTAGTGGGTTTTGTGCTAAACCATCCATCAGGTTTATATATTAATGATGCCATAATTGATTTCCCGGAAACAGATACCAAACTGTTTACCGGCGGGCCTTGCAATAACGAAAGGCTTCACTTTTTGCACCGTTGTCCGGAAAAAGTATCGGGCGGAATAGATATTGGTAACGGTATTTTTTGGGGAGGGGATTTTGAAGAAGTTAAAACGATGTTTAAGCTCAATTTAATTACAGCCGATGAAATTAAATTTTTTCTGGGTTATTCTGGCTGGGGTGCAGAACAGTTAGACAAAGAATTAAGCTTGAACAGTTGGATTGTTTCCGATCAGTTTGATAAGGGTTTGATTTTTAGTGATGAAGAAGAGGACCTATGGAAAGAAGCAGTAACCAATTTAGGCGACCGCTATGCGCATATTGTTAATTTTCCAAGTAACCCGCAGTTAAATTGATGCTTGCAATGCTTCTTTTACCAGTTAAATTCGGGTGTATTTTGAGTGGTTATGTTGTCATTTAGATTAAAGGAAGAAATCGTTATTAAATAATATAAGAAATAGGAAACCCTTTTAAAGAAGGTTCCTTCCTAACGTTGCTATGCCAAGAAGCATGCTTCTTTTATCACCTAAAATTCATCATGCGCCAATCACAATTTATAAATCCACCTTCTGATATTACTGCAAAAGATATTTTGTATGAAGATAACCACTTAATTGCGGTCAATAAAAGGGCAGGGGATATTGTGCAGGTTGATGAAACCGGAGATGAACCGCTAGATGAAAAAGTGAAGCGATACATCGCCCAAAAATACAACAAGCCAAACGGTGCTTTCTTAGGTGTGGTGCACCGGTTAGACCGGCCGGTAAGCGGTGTAATTTTGTTTGCTAAAACAAGTAAAGCACTTGAACGCGTAAACGAGCTATTTAAAAGCCGGGACATGCACAAAACCTATTGGGCAGTTGTTAGAAACAGGCCAGTACCAGAAAGCGGAAATTTAGTTCATTGGCTAGTTAAGAATCAGCAAAAAAACGTAACTACGCCTCATATTCGGGAAGTTGCAGGAAGCCAGCGGGCAGAGTTAAATTATAAATTAATTGGCGAATTGAATGGTTATTATTTGATCGAGATAGATCCGATAACTGGTCGTCCGCATCAAATCCGTGTTCAGCTTTCTACTCTTGGCTGCCCTATTGTAGGCGATAATAAATATGGTTATCCGCGTGGAAGTTTGAAGAAAAGTATTTGCCTGCACGCTCGCCAACTGCAATTCATTCATCCTGTAAAAAAAGGACCGGTAGCTATTTTAGCGCCTTTACCAAAAGATGGTTTTTGGGAGAAGTTTGAAGTTTTCGGGCACTAATTTTTGTGCCATAAAAGAAGCATCGGTACAAATCATCATTCAGGATCCCTTTTGTTTGCCCCCAATTCAGAACGCAATAAAAAGGCATTTTTCTTTTGGGTTGAATATATCTGCTTTTTAGTAAAACATTGTATGTAATTTCTTCCTTTTTAACAATTAAACTGGTTTTTATAAGCGGATTCGTAAGTTAAGATGCGAGTCCAAAAATCAGATTAGAAGTTAATTAAAAGGAGGAGAAAAACAAATGAATTCAGAAGACGTGATGGACACCATTGCCAAACAGGAATGGCTTAAAGCAGTAGGAAAAAAACTTCAGCCAACAGTTATTAAAGCATTTGAAGCAGGCGGAGAAACCGGGCAAAAAATAAAGAATTTTTTACACGGGACCTGGTTAGGCCATCCGCTGCATCCGATTATTACCGATGTTCCTGTCGGTTCATGGACGGCTGCAGTAGTATTAGATGCGATGGAATTATCTGGTCAGAAAAAATATGCAGCAGGCGCCGATGCAGCAATTGCGATAGGATTAGCTGGAGCCGTTGGCGCAGCAGTTTCCGGCATAACAGATTGGTCTGGAACTACCCAAAAAAGAAGTCAGATTGGTTTGATGCACGGTATTTTAAACGTTGCTGCCACTGCTCTCTACACAACTTCATATATTATGCGCAAAAATAAAGGTCCGCGCAAAACTGCAATTGGTTTAGCCCTATTGGGTTATGGCATTACAAGCGCTGCAGCTTATTTGGGCGGACATTTGGTTTATGTGGAACAAACCGGCGTTGACCATACCGCAACAGCAGCAAAATATCCGAAAGAATTTGTGGCGGTTTTGCCGGAAAACGAATTAGCAGATAATTCGATGAAACGGGTACAAGCCGGAGAAATACCGGTTTTATTAGCTAAGAAAAACGGTGAAATATTTGCTATCGCCCATACTTGTTCGCATTTAGGCGGGCCACTTTCAGAAGGTGATTTATTGGATGATAATTGCGTTCGTTGTCCTTGGCACGGCTCTGTTTTTTCTTTGGAAGACGGAAGTGTAGTAGATGGGCCGGCAACCGCACCACAGCCTAAATTTGAAGTCAGGACCAACAATGGCCAAATTGAAGTCAGGCTGATAAAAAACGATAAACCATAAGATTTAACAAAAGGTTACTAAGATTTTAGGCTGATAAAAGAAGCATCAAACTCCTGATGCTTCTTTTATCAGCCTAAAAATTTTACTTAACCAACAAAAGTTTCCAGCAATTTAAAACCAATTGAAGTTTCCAGTTGAATGTTTTTAATAGCATTCGGGATCAAAACACAATCTCCCTTTTTAACCGGATATTTTTCGTTACTGCAAACCAGGTCATAAGCGCCATCAACGCAAACATGGATTACAAAAGAATCCAAAGCAGTATAATCACGCGAAGTATTCTCGGTAAATTCCAAGACGTTTGTTGTAAAGTAAGGACAAGTTACGGCTTCCACAGATTCATTGATTTTATGATGATACTTGGATTTATATTCCGGATAAACTTTGTAATCAATTGCAGCTAAAGCTTCCTCTGTGTGTAATTCCCGTTTTTGGCCTTTATCATCCACACGGTCAAAATCGTAAATGCGGTAAGTAATATCCGAAGTTTGCTGGATTTCTGCAATCAGCAATCCTTTTCCGATAGTATGAACACGACCGGCAGGCAAGAAGAAAATATCTCCGGCTTCTACTTCCTCTTTATTTAAAATATCAGAAAGTTTGCCGCTATTCAGTTTCTCCAGATAAAGCTTTTCATCCACCTGCTGGTTAAAACCAGAAATTAAGGTTGAACCAGGATCAGCCTGCAAAACATACCACATTTCTGTTTTTCCAAAAGAGTTATGGCGTTTTTTTCCCAATTCGTCGTCAGGATGCACTTGTATGGAAAGATCATCGTTGGCATCAATAAATTTAATCAGTAACGGAAATTCGGTCCCAAACTTTTTGTAAAGCTTTTCACCGGCAAGATTTCCCTGGTAATGGTCTAACAGTTCTGTTAAGGTTTTGCCTGCTAACGGCCCGTCTGCAACTACAGAAATATCACCTTTTACGCCTGATACTTCCCAGGTTTCGCCGCAGTTTGGCAACGGTGCAAAATCTTTTCCTAAAACAGTTTTAATTTTTTCTCCACCCCAGATTTTATCTTTAAAGATGGTTTTGAATTTTAGCGGATATAGTGAGGACATAAATATTTAATCTTCAATAATTTTTGATAGTTGGTCGATTAACAAAAGTAGATAGGTTTCTTTAATACGCCAAACAGTAGTTAGATCAATTCCAAAGTATTCATGGACGATTCTGTTTCTAAATCCTATAATTCTATACCAATCGATGTCAGTATAACCGGATTTAAAATCTTCTGTTAATTTATTTGCGGCTTCACCTATAATTTCAAAATTTCTTAGAACGGCATCAACCTTAATCTCATCTTCTTTAAATGTTTCAAAAGTATTGCTGGCTGTATACTTTTGAATTTTTAATGCACTTTGCAGAATATCTTCTATAAGCAATTGATTATTTCTTTTAGACATAAAGTATCTCAGGTTCAATCACTTCATAGTATCTTGGCTTAATCCCGTTTCTTGAAACTAAATCGACTCTGCGGTTGAGTTTTTCCTCCAGTTCATCTGCTAAATCAATAAATTCAACTCCAATTGGTTTACTAAAGGTTACCAAAATATCAATATCGCTTTGATCTGTAAAATCATCCCGAACAATGGAACCAAAAAGCCCTAATGAACTTACGCCATATTTAGACATAAGTTCTGGTTTTAGTTGCTTCAAAGTAATTTTTACTTCTTCAAGGTATGACATGGTAACAAATATAAGTAATTAACAAAGAAGCACGCTGTCCTTTTACAGAGCGTGCTTCTTTTATCAGCATAAAATCAGGATTTAGAAACCTAATTTAGCTTTTAAATTTTCATCAATTGCAGCTAAAAACTCTTCTGTGTAAAGATAATCGCGGCCGTGTTCTACTTTGTTTCCGTGGATGCAAACGGCTAAATCTTTAGTCATTTTGCCGCTTTCTACCGTTTCGATACAAACTTCTTCCAATGTTTTGCAGAAGTTGATCAATTCCTGGTTGTTGTCTAAAATTCCGCGGAATTCTAAACCACGGGTCCAGGCAAAAATAGAAGCAATCGGGTTGGTAGAAGTTGGTTTGCCAGCCTGATGATCACGATAATGACGTGTAACTGTACCATGTGCAGCTTCTGCTTCCATCGTTTTGCCATCCGGCGTAACCAAAGTGGAAGTCATCAAACCTAAAGAACCGAAACCTTGTGCAACGGTGTCAGATTGTACGTCGCCGTCATAGTTTTTACAAGCCCAAACAAAGTTACCGTTCCATTTTAAGGCCGAAGCAACCATGTCGTCAATTAAACGGTGCTCGTAAGTAATGCCAGCTTCCTTAAATTTAGTTTTAAATTCCTGCTGATAGATCTCTTCAAAAATATCTTTAAAACGGCCATCGTATTTTTTTAGGATAGTGTTTTTAGTGGATAAATAAAGTGGCCAGCCTTTCATTAATGCCTGGTTAAAACAAGCATGTGCGAATCCTCTGATAGATTCATCCGTATTGTACATGGCCAAAGCAACGCCATCTCCTTTAAAATTGTAAACTTCAAAAGATTGTTCTGCGCCGCCATCTTCAGGAGTAAAAGTGATGGTTAATTTACCTTTTCCTTTCGTTACAAAGTCTGTAGCGCGATACTGATCGCCAAAAGCATGACGGCCAATGCAAATAGGAGCAGTCCAGTTTGGCACCAAACGAGGCACATTGCTCATCACAATCGGCTCGCGGAAAACTGTTCCGTCCAGAATATTCCGGATCGTTCCGTTCGGCGATTTCCACATTTGTTTCAAGCCAAATTCTTCTACACGTGCTTCATCAGGTGTAATTGTTGCGCATTTTATACCAACACCACAAGCTTTAATAGCATTAGCTGCATCAATGGTAACCTGATCGTTTGTTTCGTCGCGGTATTCAACGCCCAGATCAAAATATTGAATGTCCAGATCCAAGTAGGACAGGATAAGCTTATCTTTAATAAATTTCCAGATGATGCGGGTCATCTCGTCGCCATCCAGTTCAACAACCGGATTTGTTACTTTAATTTTCTGTGGCATAAGAGGTTTTTAAATAGAATGCTGTTTTTAGTGTTCCAAATATATAAAAATGCAATTATGGCTGCCCCGATATTTGATATAAAATTTTAGCTTAGTGTATAATTAGTAAAACTTCTGGCTTGATTTTTTCTTTATCTCTTTAAAATAACAATTATCATGATTGATCAAAATACAACCTCTCCTGGTTTTAATGACGAAAACTTAGACCGGGACAAAAAGCTAAAGGATGACCTGGGCAATAGGACAGATGCAGAAGACCTGTTATACAATGCGGATAAAAACAGTTATGAAATTGACGTAAAAAGCGAAGATCCGGATTATCAGCACGATTTTCCTTACAATACCGCTGCGCCAAACGGAGAAGATTTTAATTCGACCTATGATGAAGCTAACCCGGAAGCAGTTGATGAATATATTCCGAATGAAAGCCTGGAAACTGACGTTGATAACCTGGGAATGCATATTGACCACGGACAAAGTGTAGAATTAGACCCGATAGACGAAGTGCTTTCCCGTACACCGGAAGATGACCGCGATGACCTGGATGAAGAAGGTTATCCGAAAAATGACCGTGGAATTGATGCAGAAGGTTATCCTAAAAAAAGCGCGGGCGATAACGATACCGAGTTTTTTAAGTAAGATTAGAACTTGAGGTTTCCGGCTCTTTTAGTCGATTTCCAGGTTAAAGCGTTTTCTTAATTCCGCCAATTCAGGATTTTTGGCAGCCATAAACTGAAATTTTTCTACCGGAGAATATGGTTTTCTCGACCCGGATTGTTCTTCAATCCGGGTTTGTATTTCTATATTAAAGTTTCTTAATGAAGTCCGCAAAAAGTTCATCAGGTTTGGTTTGTCTTCCCTGAAACTATTTTCCTGGCTTTTGTTTTCCAGAATCAGTTCAAAAATATAAGGCTGCAACATTACCGGTTTTTTGTTGTTAAAAACAGTAAGTAGCGTCATGCCTTTATCTTCTGCTTTGGCTTTTGCTGCATACTCGTTCCATTTTTGTAAAAAGGTTTCGTTATCAAAATTCTCAGCATCATTTCCCTTTAAATAAGGATCATCTTCTGCAATTTCTTGCGAAACTGTTTTACCTAAATCTTTTAAGGAAGGAATTTTAACGGAAGTTGAAGCGAGATTAAGATTCGGGATAAATACTGTTGATTTTTCAACTGGCTTTTCAACAGGTTTTATATCAGGTTTTTCAACTGGTTTGTATGCTAATTCAGGTTCGGTAACTGCTGGCAGATCAGCTTTTTTTATTTCTGGTTCAGCCAGTGTTTGATCAATTTTTACACTAATTTCCTGTGGCTGATTAGAAGTAGCAGGTGGCAAGGTTACAAGGTCAACTTTTTTTTTACCAGGATCTTCCGGCCTGCTTGCGGTTGATGCTTCTTTTACCAGGTTAAAAGCAGCATTGATGTGGCACATTTTAATCAAAGCCAATTCTACCTGCAAGCGTTGGTTTTTACTTAATTTATAGTTCAGGTCGCACTGATTGGCAATATTTAGCGCAGAAACTAAAAACGAAGCTGAAATTTGCTGTGCCTGCTGTTCGTACTTTTTGCGGATTCCTTCGCTCACTTCCAGCAGTTTTAAGGTTGAAACATCTTTCCCGACCAATAAATTACGGAAATGATTAGCTAAACCGGTTATAAAATGATAGCCGTCAAAACCGTTTGCTAAAATTTCATTCAGGATCAATAAACTTTGAGGCGTATTTTCATTCAGAATATAATCTGTAAGCCTGAAATAATAATCATAATCCAGAATGTTCAGGTTATCAATAACCAGCTTGTAAGTAATTTCTTTTCCACCGGAAAAACTAACGATCTGATCAAACATCGATAAAGCATCGCGCAAACCGCCATCAGCTTTTTGTGCGATGATGTGCAAACCGTCTTCCTCGTAATTGATATGCTCTTTTTGCGCGATAAATTCCAGATGTTTGGTCATATCTTCCACACCAATCCGGTTAAAATCAAAAATCTGGCAACGGGAGAGGATGGTAGGTAAAATCTTATGCTTTTCGGTTGTGGCCAGGATGAAAATAGCATAAGAGGGCGGTTCTTCCAGCGTTTTTAAAAAAGCGTTAAAAGCAGCCTGCGAAAGCATATGTACCTCATCAATAATGTAAATTTTATAACGACCGGCTTGTGGCGGAATGCGGACCTGTTCTATTAGATTCCGGATGTCGTCCACAGAATTATTGGAAGCAGCGTCCAACTCATGCACATTAAAAGAATTGCCGTTTTGAAAAGCGCGGCAGGAATCGCAAACACCACAAGCTTCAATATCTGGTTGTAAATTTTGGCAATTGATGGTTTTAGCAAGGATACGCGCACAAGTAGTTTTACCCACACCACGCGGGCCACAGAATAAAAATGCTTGCGCCAGCTGGTTATTTTTGATCGCGTTTTTAAGCGTTCCGGTGATATGGCGCTGGCCAACAACACTTTCAAACGTAACCGGGCGGTATTTACGGGCTGAAACTACAAAATTATCCATCAATGCGAAGTTAAACAGAAGCCGGGGTTTGTGCAAGTAATGATTGTGATGCTGTTTTTATCGTGCAAAAATCGTTAAAGAATTAATTTGTATTTTTGAAAATCAAGATTTACCGATAATGCAATTCTCCGATCTCGATCTAAACAAAACCTACACTTACGCCGATTATTTAAAATGGACTTTTGATGAACGGCTGGAATTAATAAAAGGACGGATTTTTAAAATGAGCCCGGCACCGGCAGAGGTGCACCAGCGCATATCTGCAATTGTTGGTAATGAATTATACAATTATCTGAAAGGCAAACCTTGTAGAGTTTATGCTGCCCCTTTTGATGTCAGGCTGGTACGAAAATCAGTTTCAGACCAGGAAGTTACAACCGTTCTTCAACCTGATATTTGTGTAATTTGTGATCTTCATAAAATTGATAAAAAAGGCTGTATCGGTGCACCGGACATTGTGGTAGAAATTCTTTCTAAAGGCAACAACAAAACTGAACTGAAGAACAAGTACGAGGTTTACGAAGAAGCAGGTGTAAAGGAATATTGGATTATTCAACCACAGGGAAAAATGTTTTTCAAGTATATTTTAAATGAAAACGGGAAATTTCAGCCTACAAAAATATTGACACTTGGAGATGAAATTACAAGTCCAATATTACCAGGCTTTTCTTTAAGTTTAGATGAAGTTTTTGCTGAACTTTTAAACGGATTAGCTGATTGAAAATTTGATACTGTTTTTATCACCCTAAAAACAGCATTCTGTTATTGCTGTTGCAACTTATAAAAACACAATGTCTCAGCCACAGCAAACTACTTACACCAATCCGGTTATCAATGCCGATTTTCCAGACCCTTCTGTAATTTATGTTCCCGGTGATGGTTATTATGCTTATGCTACGCATGATGAGTTTTCGCCAACGATCAATAATATTCAGGTTTCTAAATCAGTAGATTTAGTTAACTGGTCGGAGCCGGAAGGCGCGTTGGCAGAGCCGCCCGTTTGGGCTAAAAATTGTCATAAATATTGGGCGCCACAAGTTGTAAAGGTTGGCAACCAATATCGGTTATATTATGCTGCAGAGCCAGATACGAAAGATGGGATGTGCCTGGCAATGGCTGTTTCTGAACGGCCTTACCATTTTTTGGATATGGGTAAACCATTGGCACAAGTGCCAGGCTCTACTTACCAGATGATTGACCCATGCTTCTTTTATGACACTAAAACTGGTAAGAACCTGTTGTATTATGGCTCGGCGCATGAACCAATCCGTGTGGTTGAAGTTGCAGATGACGGCTATTCTTTCATTAGCAAACCAATTGTTGTGTTAAATACAAAACCGGGAGTGCAGTACGAAAGCCTTCGCGAAGGTGCTTTTGTAACTTACCAGTCCAGTTACGACCGTTATTTTTTATGGGTTTCGGGCGATAATACCTGGGCAGAAAACGGTTATGCCGTAAGTATTTTTTGGTCTGATGATCCACAGAAAGAATTTCAGCCTGTCCCCGGCAATCATATAATTTTAAAACCCAATGAACAATGGGATTCACCTGGTCAAAATTGTATTTTAACAGATGAAGCAGGTAACGATTGGATAATGTACCATGCCGTAGACCCTGCAGATCGTTTTAATGAAGGAACAGATCATTTTAAACGTAAAATGTGTATGGACAGGGTTTTTTATAATGAAGAAGGCTGGCCAGAAGTAGAAGGGAACTCGCCATCATTTACCAAAGTTGATTTATCCTAAAGCGAACTTATAAACAAGTAAGTTATACAATAAACTACTAAGATTTTAAAATGTACTTTTAGAGGTAGTGGTATAAATTCTTTTCACATTAATATTTCTTGCAAAAAAATATCTTTTAATAACGTAAACCTAAAGAATTATATATCTTGCAGAAGATATTATTAATATACTTAAATTTATGGTAAAAAAATATTTACCCTTACTGCGTGTTTCTCATTACTTAAAAAACTTTTATATTTTTTTACCTCTTTTTTTCTCTGGAGAAATACTAATTTCAGAAAAGCTTTTTAAATCATTACCAGTATTTTTTTCTTTCTGTTTGGTTGCAAGTTCCATTTATATTTTTAACGATTTAATGGATATCGAGTTTGACTTAAAACATCCGATAAAAAAGAATAGGCCTATACCATCCGGAATGATATCCAAGTTTGAAGCTTATTTTTTAACTTTTATATTATTTTTTACTGCAGTAGCGATAGCTTATACGGTTTCTTCAAAGGTATTAATTGTTATAATAGGCTATTTTTTATTGAATATACTCTATTCAGTTAAGCTTAAAAATTTTGCTTTAATTGATGTAACCATAGTTAGTATTGGGTTTAATTTAAGGGTAATAGCAGGTGGCCTTGCTACTGGTATAATCATAAGTAAATGGCTTATGGTTATGGTTTTTTTACTGTCCATGTTCCAAGCTCTTTCTAAAAGAATGGATGATTTGTATTTAATGGCTAAAGATAGTAATAGTCAGTTAAGAAGATCTATTCATGGATATAATATTGAGTTTCTACAAATAGTTTTATCTATGCTGACAGGGGTTTTGTTAGTATGTTATATCATGTACATCATATCTCCTGAAATTATTTTTAGGCTTGGGGAATATTCTTATTTTACCACGGTGTTTGTTTTACTTGGATTGCTTCGGTATCTGCAGTTTACATTTGTAAAAAAAGCAAGTGGTTCACCGGTAAAAATATTAAGTAATGATAAATTCATACAATTGTGCATTTTGTTTTGGCTAATAACTTTTGCAACTTTAATATATTTAAAATGAACAGAACAATAATCGGAATTTTTGTAGGTACAACTGTTTTGTATGCTATTTTATCACTAATATTTGCAATAAATGGTTTCCCGTGTTTTTTTCAAGATGCCCTTTGCTTTCTGCCCACTTCTTACTTTATCAACCACCAGCACCAGTTGATAAACCCACTTTATGATGCTGGTATTGACCCTATCACCCACAAATTTCTGTTTTACCCGCCCTTGTTTCCTTATTCTGTTGCAATGATCTGTAAACTACTTCCGGATAATTATAATCAGATTCATATTGCATTAACTCTCATAGATATTTGCAGCATTATTATAATGTTAAAAAGTGCTTATATCTACATTAAAAAAAGCAATATAAATTATAATTTCTATTTGTACCTTTTTTTAATCATTTGGACAGTTGCATTATTTTCATTCCATGGAGTATTTGATGGAAGGCCGGAAATCCTTTCAGATTTTTTTATTGCTTGTTTTATACTAAATAACATATGTAAGGACAAACGTTTTTTTAATTTTATTAATGGAGCCCTGATCGGATTAAATGCAATTAATTCACCTATATCAACTTTTTACCTGGTTATAATTACTGCTGGGATTATTTTTTATAATAACAATCTTAGAGCAAAATCCATAATACAAACTGTAACGGGCTTTGTGATTATATTCGGTTGTTTTGCATTAGTTTATCCATATCATTTAATAGACCTATTTCAAGGTTTGATAAAACACTCAACCCATGTTGTGGTAAACAGGGCAGAAGCGGCAGAAGTAGCAACAGACTGGTTAAAATGGATACAAGAGGTACGAGGTATGTATTTTATAACTCCATTTCATGTTTTAGCTGGAGTTAGCTTTTTAGTTTCTATTTTTTATACACTTTTTTTGCTAATAAAGCAAAAAAAAGTTATCTCAATTTTATGCTTTATTTTACTGTTTGCATTAATAGATTATTTTGCATTTAAAAATGTGCTTATGTCTTATAACACGTATGTTTTGTCGCCTATATATATGTTTGTATTGCTGGTGCTTTTTATAGATATACTTAATAAAAAAATTCTTGTCACCGTTTCAAATACTTCTGTTTGGATTTTAGTTATACTTCTTTTTATTAATTCACTTGGCCTCTTTCGTACAGCTTTAATGTTTTTTAGTACACAGGATAAAAAAGTACCTATTAATGAGGTTGGAAAAGAAATAAATTTTTTAAGTAAAAAACTAAAAAAGGATAAAAAAATTTATATCACTTTTTCACTATGGCCACCTGCTCTCGATAAAGCAAATTCTGTAGTTTCATACACCCCAATGGATAATCCAGTAATTCAATTTATTATTTTACAACAAAGTAATTCTGGTCAAAATGTAGCCCCTCAAATAGCTGGCTTTAAATTAATTAAAAACGGATTTATTCCAGAACATCCAAAATTTGGAAAAATTCAAATTGGAAATACGTATCCTTATTATCAAACAGCTATTTATGAAAAAGAATAGCATGCTCGATAATCATCTTTGTCAAAATATTTTGTATGGACTTTAACAGGAAAAGTTAATCGAATTATAATTTTGATATTCAATAAAATTAAATTATTGTTTATAGCTTATCTTTAAACTTTCTCTATAATAAATGAAAATATCTTTAAAGCTATTTCTAACAATAATCGTTACAACATATTCGTATCTAACATTTCTATTTGCCTTTAATGGTTATCCCGGATTCATCCAGGATTCTACTTGTTTTTTACCTACGGCTTATTTCATCAACCATTATCATCAGCTAATCAATCCGTTATATGATGCAGGTATTGATCCTATTCAACATAGGTTTTTGTTTTATCCGCCTTTATTTCCCTGGGCAGTTGCCTTTATCAATAATTTGATGCCTGAGTTTTACAATAATATGCAGGTAACGTTGGCTTTTATAGATATTTTAGGAATAATTGTTCTTATAATTAGCGTTTGGGTTTATTCCAGGAAAACAAATTTGAAACAACCTTCCGGTTTGCTTCTGTTTTCAGTGATTTGGCTTTTAGCTTTGTTTTCCTTTTACGGCGTGCAAGAAGGAAGGCCGGAAGTTTTGTGTAAGTTTTTTATCGCTTGTTTTCTTTTAAACAATGTTTATCAAAGTAAACGTTTTTGCAATTTTAACAATGGTTTGCTGGTTGCATTAAATTTGATTACTTCACCGGTTTCTACTTTTTATTTAATGCTTATTACCTTTGGTTTACTTGTATATCGAAATGAGTTTAAATTAAAACCAATAGTACAAACACTAATTGGATTTGCAATTATATCAGGAATTTTTACAATTGTTTATCCATATCATCTTATCGAGTTGATAAAAGGTTTACAAAAGCATTCTCAAAATGTAATTGTTAACAGGTTCAGCACAGATTCTTTTAAAAACTTCATTACTTTCTATGTAACATATGCTTACGCACCTTTGTTAATATTTAACTTTTTAATCACCATTATTTATACAGCTTATGTTTTGATTAAAAAATATAAAATTTTGTCATTGGTTTTACTTGCGATCCTAACTTGTTTGGTTAGCTACTTTTCTTTTAAAGATATGCCCATGAATTATAACATGCTTGTACTTTCGCCTGTTTTTTTCTTTGTCATATTTGTAATGTTTAGCCATATAAATAATATCGATAAAAGAAGCATGCTATCAAAAGTATCGCCAGTAATGATCGTTGTTTTATTGTGTATTAATTCTGTAGGTTTTATACGCAAAACATTGCTTTTTTACACAACTAAAAATGAAAAGGTATCTTACCTGGATTTTAGAAAAGAATTTATAGGGGTAACTAATCACACAAATAGTCATAAAAAGGTTTGTATTACTTTTTCGTTATGGCCATATTGTTTAGATCAATATCAACATATCACCTTAAACATGACGGATACTTCTATCCAGTATTTAATGTTGCAGCAATTGTACTCTGGAGTTAGCGAACCTCAGCCACAAACAAACTTTCATTTAGTTAAAAACAATTTCATCATCAAACATCCAAAGCTTTGGAAAATACCTTTAGGCAACACTTATCCCTGGTTTCAAACAGCTACTTATGAACGAAAGTAAAAGTATTGCTTTTTTTGATTTTGACGGAACAATAACCAACAGGGATATTTTTTGGGATTATACTTTTTTCAGGTTAAAAAATGGTTTATCCTTTTTTAAATTAATTAAAAGTATTCCTGATTTTACTTTATACTTATTTAAAGTTTTAAATAACGAACAAGCCAAACAAAGAATTTTTGGTAAGTTATTTAAAGGCGAAACAATAATTTTTTTTAATCGCACAGTTAGCAGCTATTACGCATCTTATCTTTACAAAAGAATAAAAAAGGATGCCTTAGACAGAATTAACTGGCATAAAAACAGTAACCATACCGTTTGCATTGTAAGCGCAAACTTCGATTTACTGTTACAGGATTTTGCAGAAAATAATAAGTTAAAATTAATTGCTACCCGGTTACAAATCGAGAACAATATAATAACCGGAAAATTTGCAACCCGAAATTGTTACGGAATAGAGAAAGCAAACAGGATAAAAGATATTTTTCCCGACTTAAATTCCTATTCGCAAATCTACGCTTACGGTGATAGTAAAGGCGATCTGGAAATGCTTGAATTAGCTTCAGAAAAGTTTTATTGCTTCTTTAAAAAGTAATAAATTCTTCCTACATTTGCGCTCCGCTTTTTAGGCGGGTAAATCATTAAATATCAACAGCAAGAATGCAACAGTACGAAACAGTAATCGTTCTTACCCCGTTGTTATCTGTAGAAGTAGCGAAAGAGGCTATTGCCAAGTTCACTAAAGTTCTAACTGATAACGGAGCCGAAATTATCCAGGAGGATAATTGGGGTTTGAGAAAATTAGCGTACCCTGTACAAAAGAAAACTACAGGTTACTATCACCTAACTGAATACAAGGCCCCGGGTGAACTAATTAATAAACTGGAAACAGAATTCCGCCGCGATGAACGCGTGCTTCGTTTCTTAACTATTTCCCTGGATAAACATGCTATCGCTTATAACGAGAAAAAACGCAGCGGTGCTTTTAATCAGCGTAAACCTAAAGCAGAGGAGGCAGCAGCAAGATAATGGCAAACGATCAGATCAAATACGTTACCGCCCCTAAAGTAGAGGACAACCGTAAAAAATACTGCCGTTTTAAAAAGAACGGGATCAAGTATATCGATTATAAAGACGCTAACTTTTTAATGAAATTCATTAACGACCAAGGTAAATTATTACCACGCCGTTTAACCGGGACTTCTTTAAAATTTCAGCGTAAAGTGGCACAAGCTGTTAAACGCGCCCGCCACATTGGTTTATTACCTTATGTTGCTGACTCGTTAAAATAGGAGGATTACGAAATGGAAGTTATTTTAAAACAAGACATCAAGAACCTCGGCGAGAAAGATGATGTAGTAAACGTAAAACCAGGATATGGTCGTAATTACTTGATTCCGCAAGGATTTGCAAGTTTAGCAACCGAATCTGCACGCAAAGTTTTAGCAGAAAACCTGAAACAAGCTGCTTTTAAACAAGAAAAAATCCGCATGGACGCTGATGCCATTGCTGCCCGTTTAGAAGGTGTTACACTTTCTATCGGAGCAAAAGCTGGCGAAAGCGGTAAAATCTTCGGTGCCATCAATACAATTCAAATTGCTGATGCATTGAAAAAACAAGGCTTTGATGTTGATCGCCGTAAAATTACTTTTGATAGCGAACCTAAATTTGTTGGTGATTATACTGCAAATTTAAACCTGCATAAAGAAGTAAAAGTGAAAGTTCCTTTCACGGTAGTTGCTGAATAAGAAGTCGGGAAGACGGAAAGTCTGGAAAGACCGAAAGTTAAAAAAACATGGCGGCATTGTCATTTCGATCAACGGGAGAAATCTTCATCGGATTTATAAGATGATTTGATCTGAATCAAAACCCTTTTCGTATGGAATGGTAGCACCATGCTTCTTTTAACACGATAAAATTAGTATTACAAATAAAAAAGGTGCCTGGGTAATCCAGGCACCTTTCTTATTTATATTTGGCCTTACCATGCGTCTGTTTAAATATCTTCTGAAATTACTTTTGATTGGCTTTTTTGGCATCACCATTCTTTGGGTTTTGCTTTATCGCTTTGTCAATCCGCCAATTACTTTGTTAATGATTGACCGCGGTTTTGAACGTAAAGCAGCAGGGAAAGACTGGAAGATTGATAAAACCTGGGTTCCGTTTGATCAAATGTCTATCAACGTAAAAAAAGCAGCCGTGGCATCAGAAGATCAGTTGTTTTTTGAGCATCACGGTTTTGATTTTAAAGCCATAGAACGTGCAATAGATAAAAACCAGCATAGCAGTAAACTGATCGGCGGAAGTACGATCTCCCAACAAACAGCTAAAAACGTTTTCCTTTGGCCTGGCCGTTCTTACATCCGAAAAGCTTTTGAAGCTTATTTTACAATGTTGATTGAAGCGTTATGGAGCAAAGAGCGGATTATGGAAGTTTACCTGAATGTAATTGAAATGGGCGATGGCATATACGGTATCGAAGCTGCTTCAGAAACATATTTTAACCATTCTGCTGCTGATTTAACCAAACAACAAGCTGCCCTTATTGTAGGCGTTTGGCCAAATCCGCTTAAATGGTCTCCGGCAAACCCTACACGATATATCCGTCACCGAAGTTATTTGATTATGAAAAATATGCGGCGTTTAGGTCCGCTTGATTTTTAAGTGATAAAAGAAGCATCGGCAGGATTTACAACACAAATCGGTTTGTGGCGAACAGGAAAGCTTAAAGAATTGGCAATAAAACACAGTTCGTTCGCTTTTTTGTGCAGCTCGTTTGCCTTTTCAATCATCGAACTTGCTGCAACAGTTACGGTTGGGTTTAAGGTTACTTCGCTAAAATGCCCGCCACAGTTTGTTTCCGTCATTGTTCCCGTAGCTTCGTCTGTATAATTTAACACGATTATTCCTGCTTCTGCACATAAGTGCAAATACCAGAGCATGTGACAACTGGAAATAGAAGCCAAAAAAAGTTCTTCCGGGTTGTGTTTGGTTTGGTCACCTAAAAAAGCAGGATCTGATGAAGCTAAAATAGGTACTTTATTTTCAGATGTTATAGTATGGCTCCGCTCGAAAGAACGATAACTATTTGTTCCTTTTCCTTTGTTTCCTGTCCAAACAATTGTTAAACTGTAATTATGTTCTTTACTCATTTGCAAGTTAAAGCATTAAAAAGCAGAATATTTAGGCTTGCACCAAACTGCCAAAAACACGGGCATGCCAGCTATCTTTTAAAGGAACCTGCCATTTGGTTTTAAAATCATGAAGATTGGCAACAAGATTATTAAACACAATGGTTTTGTTGTTTACTTTGCCTTCTTTCAATAAATCTTCAAATTCTTGCCGGCTGGCAGAACGTATTTCGTCTGCATCGATATAAGCCGTATTAAAACGGTCAAACAGGTTCAATCCAAACTCCTGCTCTAAGCTTTTCATAAAATGAACAGATTTATCAATAGAACAGCCGCTTGCGCCTGCCTGGCTTTCATCAACGAGTAAAATAATAAAGCGGTTATATAAAATTTGAGCAGCAGCTTTTAATTGTTGGTTGTGGGCTGTCCAAATGCTGGCAAACTGATCCAGCAACTGTTGAAGCTGATCTGTTTCAGTTTCATTCAGTTTACGGTTTGATTGATAGATCCAGATTTTGGAGGCAGGTGAAAATTCCATAGCACAAAAATAATTAATTGGTATTTGGTATTTGCATTTTTATGTAAAACCTTAAATTTACTTTTAATTAAAATTTTATGGTTTCCAAAAGCGCTTTGGCAGTTGTTCTGCTAATTTGTTGTTCGTTCCAAAATAACGAACTGGAAGAACTTGTGCCAGCTTTGCAAAATACGCTTCAACATTCCCTTCAGTTTCCAGCACAAATAAATACTGCAAAAACAAAGGTGGAAGTAAACCAGGCAGGGTTTGTACGCTACACGCAAACTTTAAAAAGCGGAAAACAAAATTATGCTTCACTCAATTTATGTAAATTTTTAAAATTAGATTATTGGGGAACAACACAATCAGGAATGCTGATTTTAAGGTCAGCCAAAAACAATGTAATTATTCAAACTTTTAACGATCCTGCCGGTGATGTCGATTCGATGTCAACACATTTAGATATTCCAGTGGCGTCCATCGAACCAGATCAATTGAATACCGTTGAGCAACAATTGCAACGGATTAAGGTTTTATTGCAGAAAAAGCCCCAGTTAGCTATAAACCATTTGTCAGGGCCGTAATTTTCGAAACATCAAGCTTAAAATGTTTAAATTAAATAACCATCGGCATGCTTTTACAGGTTTCGGTTTTACACCTTTTAAAACGTCGGAAAAGGATAAATTGAAGAAATTTTAAAATAAATTTTAAAAAGCAAAAAAACGCACTACATTTGCAACCCCAAGCAGGGGGTACCATAGCTCAGTTGGTAGAGCAAAGGACTGAAAATCCTTGTGTCGCTGGTTCGATTCCAGCTGGTACCACAAAATCAAAAGCCGCTTTTTAATTTAAAAGTGGCTTTTTTTATGTTGTTTAAATTTTGTTTTTGATAATTATGAAACCTGCCAAACTGTTTCTTACGAGTGTATTTTTATCTTTTGGTGCTGTTGTTCTGGGGCAATCCTCTCAAAACATTATCAAAATAGATCAAAATGGTTATTATCCAAATGCGCCTAAAATTGCGGTTATTACCAGCGATTACAAAACGGATGAGTACGCGGGTCCTAACTTTGGTTTTTATGTTTTAAAAGCAAATGTAGGTGATACCGTATATAAAAGTAAGTTAAGTGATGTCCGTTCTTCTGCCAATTCTTCTATCAAAACCCGTATTGCAGATTTTAGCGCTTTTCATCAAAAAGGAACTTTTGTAATTTATGTACCCGGCATTGGCAGTTCTTATCCGTTTAAAGTTGATGATGATGTTCATAAAGATGCTGCTACGGCTATTTTAAAAGGTTTTTATTACATCCGTTCGGCTATGCCGCTGGAAGAAAAGTATGCAGGTAAATGGCATCGTCCGGCCGGCCATCCAGATACCCATGTGTTGGTGCACCCTTCGGCAGCGAGTGCAAAACGCCCTGCCGGTACAGTTATTTCTGCTTCCGGCGGTTGGTATGATGCCGGTGATTATAATAAATATGTGGTAAACTCCGGGATATCAACAGGAACATTATTGTCTGCTTATGAAGATTTTCCTGATTATTTCACCCAGCTCAACACTAATATTCCTGAAAGCGGTAATGGCGTTCCGGATGTTTTAGATGAAGCTTTGTACAATATCCGCTGGATGATGCAGATGCAGGACCCGAACGATGGCGGTGTTTATAACAAATGTACCAATGCCGCATTTGATCCGATGGTGCGGCCGGGCGTAACCAAACTGCCAAGATATGTAGTGCAAAAAGGTACAGCAGCTACGCTTGATTTTGCAGCAGTGGCAGCACAGGCAAGCCGTATTTTCCGAAAGTACAATAAACAATATCCGGGTTTGGCAGATAGTTTATTAAATG
Organism: Mucilaginibacter arboris; assembly: GCF_009754915.1. Classification (GTDB taxonomy): domain Bacteria; phylum Bacteroidota; class Bacteroidia; order Sphingobacteriales; family Sphingobacteriaceae; genus Mucilaginibacter_A; species Mucilaginibacter_A arboris. The sequence goes on from NZ_WPIK01000008.1 coordinate 28,748, forward strand.
CAGCTACTTATGCCTGGAAGTGGGCCGAAAAGAACCCGGCTTTAGAGTACAATCAGAATTTGATCAACCAAAAGTTTGAGCCTAAAATTACAACAGGTGCTTATGGCGATAAAAGTTTTAAAGACGAGTGGTTTTGGGCAGCTACAGAACTGTTGGGCACAACCGGTAAAAAAGTTTATTATGATACGGTTGCTAAACATACCACTGATCCTGTAAGCCTGCCTTCCTGGGCCAATGTGCGTATGCTGGGCTATTATACTTTAACACGTTTAAAAAATAACCTGCCTTCTTTTGCAAGAGGTTCTGCGGATGCAATGGCCAAACAAATAGTTGCTTTTGCTGATAATTATCTTCCAAGAATACCCGAAAATGCATTCGGAACGGTTATGGGCGCATCACCAAGAGAGTTTAACTGGGGAAGCAATTCTGAAGCTGCCAACCAGGGAGTTGCTTTAATTAACGCCTATTTAATTACCAAAGATAAAAAGTACGTAGATGCTGCTTTAACCAATATGGATTATTTGTTGGGCAGAAATGCAACCGGTTATTGTTTTGTTACCGGTATCGGTTCAAGGCCAACCATGCGCCCGCATCATCGACCTTCTATTTCGGATGGGATAGAAGATCCTGTTCCTGGTTTAATGGCAGGAGGTCCGAACCCGGGCATGCAGGACCATGCTTATTACGAGCATAAAGAACCCGAAACTGCTTATTCTGATACGGATGCCGCTTATGCTTCAAACGAAATTGCCATCAACTGGAATGCGCCTGCTGTTTATTTGTTTAATGCGATAGAAGCTTTACAGAAAAAAGTTGGTTATTAAATTACCATGCTTCTTTTATCACCTAAAAATTTGCTTTAAATTTTACTTAGGTTGAGGAACAAACCAGCAAGTAACAAAAAGCAACTAAACAAAAGAGGTACAAGCTTTATTTTGAGTGAGGATTTTACAAGTTATCCTCAAAAATAAATAATTTATAAAAAGTATTAATAAAAAGGGTTGGTGTATGTTTTACACTAACCCTTTTTGTTATACATTTACAGAAAATACAACTGTTCAAACCTGTTATAGCTTAATTATTTATGAGAAAAAGTTTTCTGCTTACACTACTGGGTGTTGGCCTAAATATATTGCCAAATTTTGCACAGGTAAAAGAAGCATCACTAAATATCGGTATAGGCCCGAAGGTAAAGATGCTGTTATCAAAAATGACTTTGGAGGAAAAAGTAGGGCAGATGACCAATCTTACATTAGATGCCATTTCCAAAACTGATGCAGCAGGTAAAATTGTTGAACCTCACCAAATTGACGAAGACAAGCTCAAAGAAAAGATTTTGAAATATCACGTCGGCTCATTTCAAAATGTGGCCGGACACACTTACGACCGTAAACACTGGTTTGAAATTATTTCTGCCATGCAACGCGTAGCGCTACAAGATCGGCTTAAAATCCCTGCTTTATATGGTATTGATGCTATTCATGGTGTTACTTATACTATTGGCAGCACTTTGTTTCCTCAGGAAATTGGTATGGCCGCTACTTTTAATCCTAAACTTGTACAGCAAATCGGAGGGATTTCTGCTTATGAAACCCGCGCAAGTTATATTCCCTGGAACTTTTCGCCTGTATTGGATGTGGCTAAATTTCAAACCTGGCCAAGGATTTATGAAACTTTTGGTGAGGACCCTTTTCTGGTTAAAACAATGGGTGCTGCTTTAATCAAAGGTTATCAGGGCAATAATGTGGGCGATAAGTATCATGTTACATCTACCATGAAACACTTTTTAGGTTACGGTGCACCGCTAAGTGGTAAAGACAGAACGCCGGCATGGATACCAGACCGCTATATGCGTGAATACTTTTTGCCTCCTTTTATCGAAGCGGTAAAAGCAGGTTCGCGCACAGTAATGATCAATTCGAGCGAGATCAATGGCGTTCCGGTCCACTCCAGCAAATATCTGCTTACAGATGTATTGCGAAAAGAGTTAAAATTTGATGGCATTGTAATTTCCGACTGGATGGATGTACGCTACCTTTATACACGCCATCATGTAGCCGCAAGCGAAAAAGAGGCCGTTGGTTTAGCAGTAAATGCCGGTATTGATATGTGTATTGTTCCTTTTGATTATACTTTTTATGATTATCTGATTCAGTTGGTGCATGAAGGAAAAGTACCAATGTCGCGCATTAACGAGGCGGTTGCTCGTATTCTCCAGGTAAAGTACGAGTTAGGTTTGTTTGAACGGCCAATAGGTAGCCCGGAGGATTATACAAAATTCGGTTCTGCGGAATTTACAGCAGTAAACCACCAGGCCGCTGCCGAAGCTATTACCCTCCTGAAAAATAACAATAATATTTTACCCCTTAAAAAAAGCATGAAAGTGCTGGTAACCGGTCCTGCAGCTAACACCATGCGTTCGCTTGATGGCGGCTGGAGCTACACTTGGCAAGGCGATCAGGACGACAAATATGCAGCCGATAAAAACACCATTTTAGAAGCTATTCAGCAAAAAATAGGTAAAAACAATGTTGCTTATGAAAAGGGTGCTACCTTTGATTCCCTTCAAAATGTAAATGCAACACTGGAAGCAGCACAAAAGGCAGATGCTGTTATTCTTTGTTTGGGCGAGACCTCTTATACAGAAAACGTAGGTAATATTGATGATTTGAATTTACCGGCAGCACAAATTGAACTGGCACAACAATTAGCCAAAACAGGCAAACCAATTATTTTGGTTATGGCAGAAGGCAGGCCGCGGATCATTACTCCGGCAGAAAGTTTATCATCTGCAACTATTATGGCTTATTTTTCCGGAAACGAAGGCGGCAATGCCCTTGCTGATATTTTGTTTGGCGATGTTAATCCTTCCGGCAAACTTCCTTTTACTTATCCGCGCAATGCCAATGCGCTGGTTAACTATTATCGTAAAAACCTGGAGAATGGAAATTCTGATGATGCTCACGGTTATAATCCTTTATACGAGTTTGGTTTCGGCCTGAGCTATACACCGTTTCGCTACAGTAACTTGCGCTTAGATAAAGCTAATTTAAAAGATGATGAAAGCGTAAACATCAGCGTGGATGTAACTAATAATGGAGCACGAACAGGAAAAGAGTCTGTATTATTATTTATAAGTGATTTATATGCTTCTATCGCGCCGGATACCAAACGTTTAAGAGGTTTTGATAAAATAGAGTTAAAAGCCGGAGAAACCCGAACGGTTACTTTTAAGATCACAGCAAAAGACCTTGCTTTTATAAACGATTTAAGCAAACCGGTTACAGAACCAGGCGAGTTCAAAGTACAGATTGGAGATCAAACTAAAAACTTCAACTATCAAACAACTGCGCCTTTTAAACCTGCTATAGATGGTAAATTATAATGAAATGAAGGCAAGTTTGTTTTGTATTTAATTAGACGCTAATTTTTATCGGCTAAAAGAAGCATGTTTCTTTTAGCCGATAAATTTAAATATCTCCTGTTTTTAAATTAATCGAATTTTGTGTTCTTGCATATTAATTAACTAAATCTAAAAATATATGGATAGAAGAAAGCCTTTTCTTTTCCGGTTCAAAGCAACAAATTTAACTTTGTCCGTTAATGATGATAATGAATAAATTTTACCTGCTGTATTTAAAACGCGTTTCTTCTTTTGCCAACTACAAGTACCTGTTTGTCTGCAGTATTATTTTAGGAGGTTTCAGCAATCTTCAGGCTCAAAATAAATTTACGGTTAGCGGAACGATAAAAGATGCACAAACCGGCGAAACCTTAATCGGTGCAACCATTAAACTGCAGGAAGTTGTAATAAGCGGCGTAACCAGTAACAGTTATGGTTTTTATTCGCTTTCTGCTGGTAAAGGAAATTACCATTTGTTAATTAGTTATACCGGTTATCAAAGCGTTTCGAAAAACGTTAACTTAAACCAAAATTTAAAGCTTAACATACAATTAAGTCCAGGCACTAATTTAAACGAAGTAACCATTACCGGTCGGGCAAAAAAAGACGAAGCGTTAAGCAGTCCGCAAATGGGGTTACAGGCATTCAGCATCAAAGAAATAAAGGATGTGCCGGTTTTGTTAGGAGAACGTGACGTGCTTAAAACTATTCAGCTACTTCCCGGAATTAAATCTGCCGGCGAAGGCAACAGCGGCTTTTATGTTCGCGGCGGCGCAGCAGATCAAAACCTGATTTTGTTGGATGAAGCTACGGTTTACAATGCTTCGCATTTGTTAGGCTTTTTTTCAACCTTTAATTCTGATGCCATAAAAGATGTAAACCTGTACAAAGGCAACATGCCAGCACAATATGGCGGGAGGCTGGCATCCGTGGTAGATATTAAAATGAACGACGGCAACCAGAAAGAATATACTGCAGAAGGCGGCATCGGACTGATTGCTTCGCGCTTAAAAGTAGAAGGGCCGATTGTAAAAGACCGTGGTTCTTTTATGATTAGCGGCCGCAGGACTTATGCTGATGTTTTTCTTAAAGCATCCAGTGATACTACACTTAAACAAAGTTCCCTTTATTTTTATGATTTAAATGCAAAAGCAAATTATCGTTTGGATGATAAAAATACCGTTTATCTTTCCGCTTATCTCGGTAAAGATGCGCTTGGTTTGGGCAACACTTTTAACCTGAACTGGGGAAACCAAACCGGAACGCTTCGTTTAAACCATCTTTTTAGCAGCAGGCTTTTCTCCAACACAACACTTATTTACAGCAACTATAATTACGAAATTACCAACTCGACTAACAACCAGGATTTTAAGGTAACTTCAAAAATAAACGATTACGAGTTTAAAGAGGATTTTCAATATTTTTTAAATGATAAACACCAAATTCGTTTTGGTTTGGATGCCGTACATCATACCATTGCCCCCGGTAACATTACTTCCTCAGAAACTTCCAGCATCAATTCCAAAACCTTGGAAGAACGCTACGGCGCAGAAATTTCTGCTTATATTTCTGATGAATGGCGCGCAACAGATCGTTTAAATATAGTTTATGGTTTGCGTGTAAATGCTTTTTCGCTGCTTGGCTCAGGTACATTCAGTACTTATAATGCTGATGGAAGTATAGCAAGCAGTGCTGTTTTTAGCAGTGGAAAACTGGTGAAAACTTATATCAACCCGGAACCCCGCGCATCTGCCAGTTACCGTTTAGATTCGGTTAGTTCTGTTAAAGCAAGTTATTCGCGCAATACACAAAACCTGCATTTACTGTCTAATTCTACCTCCAGCTTGCCAACAGATTTGTGGATTATGAGCAGCAATAACATTAAGCCGGAAATTGCCGACCAAGAATCGTTAGGTTATTATCGAAATTTAAAGGATAACCGGTACGAATTTTCTACAGAGGTTTATTACAAAAGCATGCAGAACCAGATCGATTATAAAAATGCAGCAGAATTAAGGGCGAATGAAAATGTAGAATCGCAGTTACTGTTTGGGACAGGGAGGGCTTACGGGGTAGAGTTTTTCCTGAAAAAGAAAGAAGGTATTTTTACCGGCTGGCTGGGTTATACTTTATCACGGACAGAAAGAAAATTTGATGGTATTAACGATGGTAACTATTTTCCAGCAAAGCAAGACCGCACACATGATATTTCTGCTGTTGGTATTTATAAACTAAGTAAACGCTGGACGCTTTCCGGTACTTTTGTTTACAGCACCGGCAATGCCATTACTTTTCCAAGCGGTAAATACACCATTAACGGAGAAACTACTTTCTATTATTCGGAGCGGAACGGATACCGGATGCCAGCTTATCACCGTTTGGACCTGAGCGCAACACTGGAAGGAAAACCTCACCCTAAATACCACTCGAGCTGGACTTTTGGTTTATATAATGCTTATGATCATCATAATGCCTACGTGATCGAATTTAAAGATAACCCTAACGATCCAAGCCGTACGGAAGCAGAGCAAACTGCGCTTTTTGGCATCATCCCGTCTGTTACCTGGAATTTTAAGTTTTAATTATGAAAAGTAAAATTTACCATCAGCAAATATTTTGCACCCTGCTGGTTTTTGCTATGCTTCTTTTATCGTGCAAAAAAGTAATTAATATTGATTTTAAAGATGCAGGTTCTTTACTGGTGATAGAAGGTAGTGTAACCAACCAGGGGAATACCCAAACGGTTAAACTTTCAAAATCTGTTGCCGTTACAGATCCTAATAATTTTCCGGCAGTATCAGGCGCCACTGTTACCATTGCCAGCAGTGATGGTAAAACTTACAAATTACTGGAACAAACTGCCGGTACTTATATTACCAATACTTTAAAAGGGCAGCCCACAAAAACTTACCAGCTAACTGTGGTTACCGGTAATAAAACTTATACAGCAATTTCTACCATGCCTAACCCTGTTAAATTAGACTCGATCGGTTTGAATTTGGTTAGCGTTTTAAACAAAGATTATATTTACCCGGAAGTTTATTATCAGGACCCTGCCGGTATAGCTAATTATTATCATTTTACTTTAGCCGTAAATAATGTAAAATCAAACAATATTTTTGTTTATAATGATGACTTGACGGATGGCCGAAAAGTATCTCATCAATTGCGCGACAATGATCTGGAACTGGTTTCGGGCAAGCTGATTTCGATTGAAATGCAATGTATAGATAAAAATATTTACAACTACTGGAACGGATTAGACCAAAACCAAAACCGCGGAGGTGCTTCTACAACGCCAGCAAACCCACCGTCTAACATTAGCAATGGCGCATTGGGTAATTTTAGCGCATATACTGTGCAGCAAAGTTTTTTTGTAGTTCCGTAAAAAGCTGCTTAACTTCTTATTTAAATACTTCTTTTATCTCCTAAAAATCTCTACTGTTGTTCTATTTGTAACCAGAAAGCCAACACCCGCTTCTTTAAAATCAAACCTTTACAAAACGAAAGGGTTGCTTAACTAATAAGCACATCAATCAAAACAGCATTAACTTAAACTGATGGTTAAAACAACAATTTATAAGGGTTAAAGCTTCTGTAAGAAAATATTTATGAACAACACCAAAGCTTCACCCCTGATAAAACTAAGCCTTATTTCACTTACTATCGGTGGCTTCAGCATCGGCATGACAGAGTTTTTAATGATGGGCGTTTTGCCCGATCTTTCCCGCTCGCTGCATGTTTCTATCCCAACTGCCGGCCATCTTATTTCCATTTATGCTTTAGGTGTTGTTATTGGTGCACCGTTAATGGTTGGTTTAACCAGTCATCTTCCGCCTAAAAAAGTATTAATCGGTTTAATGCTGATGGTTTTGGTGTTTAACGGGCTGTTTGCGTTAGCTCCAAATTACCCTTTGCTTTTAGCCGCACGTTTTTTAGCAGGATTGCCTCACGGTGCTTTTTTTGGGATTGGTGCTGTTGTTGCCAGTAAACTTGCCGATCCGGGAAGGGAAGCCAGGGCAGTTTCAGTAATGTTTGCCGGGTTAACCGTAGCCAATATTATTGGCGTTCCGCTGGGCACTTACATCGGCCACAATTTAAGCTGGCGTTTATCTTTTTTATTGATTGCAGCCGTTGCACTTGTAGCCGTGGTTGCTATTAAAATTTGGCTGCCAGCTTTAAAAGCAGCTTCAGAAGCCAGTTTTGTTAAAAGCCTTAAAATTTTTAAACAACCAGGTTTATGGATTATTATTGGCATCTCGTCTATTGGTACAGGAGGAATGTTTGCGTGGATTAGTTATATCGCACCTTTGATGACGGAAGTAGCAGGTTTTGGCAACAATACCATCACGATCATTATGGTGATTGCAGGTTTAGGCATGGCCGTAGGAAACTTTACCGGTGGCCGTTTAGCCGATCGTTTTTCGCCTTTAATTACAACTTGTGCCTTGCTCATTTGCATGATCCTGGCCTTACTTGCCACCGTTGCTTTAGTCCATTTTAAAACTACAGCTATCGGTATGACTTTTATAACAGGTGCTATCGGTTTTAGCGTAATTGCACCTATGCAAATGCTGATTATGCAGGAAGCAAAAGGTGCAGAAATGTTAGCCTCGTCGGTTTTACAGGCAAGTTCTAACATGGGCAACGCTTTAGGCGCATTTTTGGGTGGTTTGCCCATTGCCGCAGGTTTTGGCTATACTTCTCCGGAATACGTGGGCGCAGGTCTGGCTTTCTGTGGTTTTCTTTTTTGTTTGATCCTGATGCAAGTGCACAAACAACAGCAAAAAGCACAAGTTGTACTGCAGTAATTATTGCTGCTTTTCAAGTTGGATTGACGGAGGCTGATACTTCTTTTATCACCTAAAAACTTTAACTTTTTTACGCAATTGTTAAGTTAATAAACACTGATTTTTAGGTGATAAAAGAAGCATCGCTATAACAACAACAAACTCTGCATTAAAAACACATTGAATTGAAGTATTGAAAAATACTTTTTCCGGCATAGTTTCAAGGCATATTCCTGTCAGGCATAATAAGAAGTTTTTCTCTATTGAAACCAATGTTACCATTTAAGTCTGTTCCTGCTATTTGGATAGTATAAGAACCTGGTAAATCAGCCGCATAAAAGAATATTGTAGCTTTGCCATTTTTATCCGTTATAATATTAGGTTCCCAATGTATAGTTGATCGTAGGTCAGTGGCCGTTGTTATACTTTTATTGATGCTATATCTGGGCCGGTAAAATTGTTTTGGAAGGCTGAAGGGGAGAGGCCTGTAAACAGCTACATTTGGTGTTTGGTTAATAAAAGGACCATTGCCATCACGAGTGGTAATTTCTATATATGACCAACCGCCTGGAGGAGGGATTTTAAAATATGTAAAACCATATTTGCCAGTATATTTATCACTCGACATCAGTTCTACGCCTTTAATGTCAGCAGCCGTAAATGCATTAAATACACTTCTTTCAAATTCATAACGTTCGTTCAGGACTGATGTATTAGACCTTTCTGCCTGATAATAAAATTCCAGATTAACACCATCAAAAATGAATTTAACATGATCGCTATGAATCATAAACCATAAATCAAAGCTGTAGGCTGGTATCCGGGCAGTAAAGCCAGGAATTTTTTGGTAAAGCAGCTCTAACAAGCTTGTTTTTGATACTTTAATGAGGTCTTCTTCATTCAAAGTTAAATCTGCATTGCCTGGCCCATTTAAGTTGTGAGAAGTTTTTACAGTTTTTTTTGCCCTGATGGTTACTTCTTTTAAAACAATACCTGTAAGTTTTTGTTGCTGCTCATTCCTGATCCTGCTATAATCAGTATATCTAACTATAGGTTTGTCTGTATTAATATACCATGGCATAGTTAACCGGTTATTAAAGGTAAATACCGGAGGCACAAATTCATCCAATTTAATATTTGTATTACTTTTTCCATTTCTATTTTTAGACTGTATTACAAAAGCAGTAGTACTGTCTATTATTGGCAGCCTGTTAAAAATAAAATATCCTTGTTTATCCGAAATTGTATCTTGAAGCAATAATGGTTTTTTACTAAAAATCGTAATTTTTGCATCCTGCAGCCCATGATTAAACATATTGCTTACCCTGCCTTTTATTGCAAATCCGGATTCTGCAGCAAATCGAACAGGTTGTGGCTTTTTAAGCACGTCTGACCATTTATAGCTTGTCCACCCCTGGGCTAAAAGTAAGTTGTCCAACTCCTCTAAATGCTGTGTACCTTTGTTATTCAAATAATACTCTGGTTGTTCAACATCACCTTTTAAATCATCTGTTAATAGCAGGTTAGTTATGATGTTGCCACTGTTAATAGAATCAGGTTTTACCTGGCTATCGTCTGTTACAGCTAATGAGAAATTTCCTTGTATCGGTTTACCGTAGCTATCAGTAACGTTAATGGCTAAAGCAATACTATCATGGGTAAAATAACTTTTTTGGTTAGGCTTTATTGTTATATTCAATTGGTTATGATGGTCAATAAATACAGTCCGCTCACAAACAGGCTCAAAAGTATTGGCATTAAATAAAGTAATACTGGCAATGCCAGTAGGAAAACTACGGGTATTGATCTTTCCTATAAGAGAACCATTTGCAAAAGAAACCCTGCTGGCATAACATACTATTCCCTGTACATGCCCAATTAAATAGTAATCAGTATTATTACCCGCCATAATATCATCTGTGGCAGCAATAGCTATTTCTAAAGTATCAGTTAATTGAGAATTTGGCTTTATTCTCATAACTATGCCGGAAGCTTGTACCACAGGAAGCGGATACTTTTTGGTTTTACCATTGAAAAGTGTTACTACTGCTGTATATGTTTCGTTGGCAAAAGGGGTAAAATTAACTATGCCTATACCTTTAAAAGCTGCTTTAAATACTGCAACCTTCTCATTTTTACTGTTTATAACAACACCACCTACATTTATTCCGTAACCATTGCTACTAATTGCCTTAAAACCAATATGTGCCGGAATACCTGCTATCAGTTTTCCACTTTCTGGCATAAACTGCAAATCGGGATCATCACCATCTAATGTAATTGGAATAGTTAACTGATGCTGATGATGGTCATCACTGCTTTTTTGAAGCACCTCTAAAACAAATGAACTGTTAGTTGCTAAATCAGGAACATCAAAATCTATATTCAGGCTACCGTTAGCTGTAGTTTGAAGTTCGCTTTTATACCAAACTTTTTTATTCTGGCGTATTTTTAAAAGTAAATTTTGTAAGCTTACGGGTTGATGATTTAATTGTGTAAGAAGCAAAGAAAGGTTTACATGTTTGTTGTCCGGCTTGCTCACTTTAGTTGATTCTACATTTACCAGCCATGATTTTTCATCAGGATTACTGATGAAAATACTTTTTTTAAATTCAAAGTTCTCGTTAAAGTTGCGTTGCCAATTGCTATAAGCCCTGATTGTATAACTACCAGCAAATATTTCCTTATCATCGAGCGCCAAATTTCCCCAACTAATGCCTGATATAACAGGTAACTTAATCCGTTTTATTACCCTATTGCTATCATTTGATAGCTCCAGATAAATAATACCGCTTTTAGCAGAAGGAATTAATGCGCCTGCTTGTAATAGGTATGCTTTAAACCATATCGTATCTCCAAAACTATAGTAAGGTTTGTCTAATTGTACGTAAAGTTTTTCTGGCGTAATATTGTGGCCAAAGCTGTCTATTTTAGCAATAATTGTATTTATTGGCCGTGTTTGTTTCTGTGTTGATAGATGTTGAGCCTCTAAAAAGCACGGTAGCACAAGTAATGCCATTAAAAGGATTTTTAAGGTTAAAACACGCATGTTACGGATAATGCAATGAAGAATTATTTAAGGTCTGATTAAATTTTATTCAAATATTTTCTATGCTTCTTTTACCACACAAAAACCGGTAGCCTTGTTGTACTTTTTGTATCGATATAAATCTTCAAACAAAGCATTTATAGGCATAAAAGAAGCATTATAAATGTTGATGAAATAAATTTAAATAGGCTCTAATTTTTAAGTTTTTAAGATCGTTTTATTGTTAAATATATAAAAGAGGGAATAGTAAATAAAATACATTTTCCGGTTACCTGATAATTTTTATAATTTGTGCTTCGCTTAAATTTATTAAGCCTGATCAAATTCTTTCCATATAATGTACTTAGTTTCCTACACCGTTAACCATGTCTGAACCTACGCAGGAAAGACGTTTAGGCCTTGTTCATGCAACTGCAATCAACATGACCGATATGGTTGGTATCGGGCCTTTTATAACCCTTCCTATGGTAATCGGGATGATGAACGGCCCGTACTTTTTGTATGCCTGGCTTGCCGGTGCAGCTTTATCTATGGTTGATGCAATGGTATGGAGCGAGCTGGGCGCAGCATTTCCAAAAGCAGGCGGTTCTTATAATTTTTTAAAAGAAACCTATGGTAAAACAGGCTTGGGCAGATTGATGAGTTTTTTGTTTGTCTGGCAAACCATGATCCAGGCACCGCTCGTAATTGCTTCTGCTGCAATTGGTTTTGCTGCTTATTTTTCCTATTTGTTGCCATTAACGCCAATAGAATCAAAAATGATGAGCGGCGGCGTTGTAATTTGCATCGTTGCTTTACTTTACAGGAAAATTGAAGACATCGGAAAAATAAGTGTTCTGCTTTGGGCAGCCGTTATTTTAACTATGCTTTGGATTATTGGCGGAGGAATAGCACATGGCAATTTCCTGCAACCGGTAAAGCAAATTAACGACGGGATGACTATGAATTATGCTTTTGTTACCGCTATTGGTTTTGCAAGCGTAAAAAGTGTTTACAGTTACCTGGGCTATTATAACGTTTGCCATTTAGGCGGAGAAATCGTTAATCCATCAAAAAATATTCCACGCAGTATGTTTCTTTCTATTGCCGGAATTGCAGTTTTGTACCTGATGATGAATGTGAGCGTAGTAAGTGTAATACCCTGGCAACATGCTAAAAATAGCCAGTTCGTTATCAGCGAATTTATGCAGCATTTAGCTGGGCCTACCGCTGCAAAAATTGTAACCTGCCTTATTTTACTCGTTGCTTTTGCTTCGGTTTTTTCGGCTACACTGGGTTATAGCCGCATTCCGTATGCCGCCGCCGCAGACGGTGCTTTTTTTAAGGTTTTTGCAAAGTTGCATCCAACCGGTAAATTTCCTTATGTTTCGCTGTTGGTTTTAGGTGCTATTGCCTTTGTTTTTAGTCTGCTTTTTAAGCTGAGTGATGTAATCAGTGCTATTTTGGCTATGCGGATACTGATCCAGTTTATTGCACAAGCCGTTGGATTATTAATGCTGAGAAAAGTAAGGCCCCAAAAAGATTTTCCATATAAAATGCCTTTTTTCCCTATGCCGGTTTATCTCGCTATACTGCTTTGGGCATGTATTTTAATTTCTACCGGGTTTACAATGGCTGCAGGAGGTATGATCGCTATCATTAGCGGTGCTATTGTTTACTTTATTAAAGCTAAAGTGAACAGGGAATGGCCTTTTCAAACAATAGAAAAAAGCAATTCAGTCTAAGGCCATAGTTAAAAACAGAAAGGCAATGGCTTTAGTTCAGTAACTTATCAACCAGGGATTAAAAACAAGGCCTATGATACTTTTTTACGTCTGGCTATTTGTTCTTGGGGTGCAGCCACACAATTTTTTTACTGGTATTTAACTGCCTGCACCATCGGTCCTTTAACTGTTAGCATCAGTATGAGGGTACGGAACGATACTCCAAAATAGAGGTTAGTTTTTTTAAAATAAAAGTATCGCCTGTAAACCCTTCTTTTTAATCAGGAAATAACCGGATGTGGTTCTACCCGTTTTAAGGTAAAATTAGAAAACGGGTTAACAACCAAAGGTATTTTTTCTATGCGCGTTTCGCTGGTATCTAATCCGTAAGCTTGTGCATCAGACAAGGCATAATGTTTAATGGCGAAATAGCTACGTAGGATAAAACCTTCTTTCAGGCTGAACTCGTTTTCGTAGGAAAGGAATTTCTCCAACAAAACAAAGCGAAAATCAGCAGCCAGGTTATATTGGCTTAAAGATTCATACGGACTGGTAATATCGAGTTCTTTGTTGGCAACCATTTCCTGTACAACTTTCCGGAACAGGACATTAATACGTGGTTGTATACGGAAACCAAGCCTGAACTCTACCCGGATAATTTTGTCTTCTGCAAGTTCTTCAATGCTGTACTCCATTGTGTAAGGGTCATCAGCTCTTTCAATATGAATGAACCAGTAAACATCGGCCCGTTTTGGCATCCTGCTGAATATGGAATACAGTATTTTCTGTTCAATTTGTTTACTGTTGTTTGCTTTGGTAAGATAGATGAGGTGCGTTGCAAATTTCGGTATCGATTCTTCTGCACTTAATGCTTTAAACATCGGTATTTTATCTTTCAGGTCGATAAAATGCAGCAGCCTGTTATTAATTTTTCTGGCCCGGTACCAAATGTACATGGTAAAAATTAACCCGACTTCAAAAACCAAAAAGAACAAACGTTTTAATAATTTAACAGCATTGGCAACAAAAAAGGAACCTTCTACAGAAACAAAAACACAAAGAATGATAATTACTAACCATAAAGGCCAGTGTTTAACATAGCGCATAAAATAATAGATCAGGAGGGTAGTCATCAACATAGCCACTGTAATTGAAAATCCGTATGCAGCAGTCATAGCTTCAGATGTTTTGAAATAAAGGGAAACAGCAATGCACCCGAAACACAACAGCCAGTTAATACTTGGAATATAAATCTGTCCGCGGATATCGCTTGGAAATTTAATTGTAACACGCGGCCAGAAATTCATGCTTACTGCTTCGCTGATTAGGGTGAACGAACCACTAATTAAAGCCTGGCTGGCAATAATGGTGGCAAAGGTTGCCAGGATAATGCTCGGAATTAAAAAAGCATGCGGCACGATCTGAAAGAATGGATTTATATCGGTAAAAGAAGTACCGGCTGGCTGCAGCAGGACCCATGCGCCCTGACCCAAATAATTCAGCATTAAAGTAGTTTTAACAAAAATCCAGCTCACCTGGATGTTCTTCCGGCCACAATGCCCTAAATCAGAATAAAGTGCTTCGGCACCTGTTGTACATAAAAATACAGCGCCCAATAACCAAAACCCGCGCGGATGCCCGGTTAACAGGGCAAAACCATAACAGGGGTTTAGGGCTTTAAATATTGGGGGATACTGTATAATTTGTAAAGTTCCAAGCAAGCCTAACATCAAAAACCAAAGCAGCATTACTGGGCCAAAAGCAGAACCGATAACTTTTGTACCAAACTGCTGGAAAAAGAAAAGCAGCAGGATAATGCCAATCACGATGGTTAAAATCAATTCTTTTCCAGGAATAATATACGAGGCTAATGCAGGGACCAAATGCAGGCCTTCAATGGCAGAAGTAACCGAAATGGGTGGCGTAATGATGCCATCGGCCAGTAAAGTACCGGCACCGATAATGGCAGGTACAGCAAGCCATTTTCCGTATCGCCGAACAAGGGCGTACAAAGAAAAAATACCACCTTCGCCTTTATTATCAGCCTGCAACGTGATAAAAATATATTTAAAAGTAGTTTGAAGCGTTAGCGTCCAGAAAACACAGGAAATAGAACCTAATACCAGTTCCTGGTTCACTTTTCCGCCTTCAGTTAATAAGGTCTGGAAAACATATAGTGGAGAAGTACCAATATCACCGAAGATAATACCCAATGTAACCAGCACACCAGCGGCCGAAAGTTTTTTAAGATGAGAACTCATATTATGAAAAAGTGGGAGGGAACAGTTAAGCAGAAAAAAACCGGCGTTGTAAATAAAAATGGCAATACTTCTTTTACAAGCATATTTTTACTTTTCTTTCTAAAATTAAAATAGCAATTTCTGGTAAACCGGCTAAAAATATGCCTATCATGCCGGCCAGAAGTAATTTGATCCTAAGCTGCTGATAATTAGCTTACTATCTTTTATAAAGATTAGGTTAATAAAAAGAGCACACAATCATTTTGATAATATCCTATCAAAATGATTGTATTAAAATAATAAGAGTGCAAAAGCAAAAAACTACTGAAAAATTTTTCTTTGTTGGTTGAAGTTGATAACTGCTGAATTAAATACTTCTTTTACACAAGCAATTTTCTTATCCGATAAGAGGAGGTTTATCTGCAATCCGGAAAAAACCAATTTGTGGATTATAATTTGTTGATGTCTGATATTAATTTCGTTAAAAAATCCACTTCTGTCCAATGCAAAAAGGTAGGTTATTAATTATTGATGATGCAGAACGGCTACGCAAGCTGCTTTCCCGTATCTTGCAGTTAGAAGGATATGAAGTTTTTGAAGCTGCAACAGCGAAAGAAGGCTTAAAAAAATTAGAGCAGGAAACGATAGAAGTAATTGTAAGCGACGTAAAATTACCAGACAGTAACGGAATTGAACTGACCAAAAAAATAAAAGCAAGCTGGCCCGAAACAGAAGTGATTGTTTTAACTGCTTTTGGAACAATTAGCGATGGTGTAACAGCTATGAAACACGGTGCTTTTGATTATATTACCAAGGGTGATGATAATGAAAAAATCATCCCATTAATTAGCAAGGCCATGGATAAAGCGCTTTTGCAGCGGCGCGTAAACGAACTCGAAAATAAACTAAGCAGCCGTTTTGGCTTTGAGCGTATTATCGGAACGTCTGCCGCCATAACAGAAGCTGTTGATCTTGCCCGCAAAGTAGCCGCAACAGATACAACCGTATTACTGCTTGGCGAAACCGGAACAGGTAAAGAAATATTTGCAGAGGCGATACATCAAAGCAGTCGGCGCAAGGCTAAATCATTTGTAGCTGTAAACTGCAGCGCTTTTACCAAAGAGTTATTAGAAAGCGAGTTGTTTGGCTATAAAGCCGGAGCTTTTACCAATGCCTTAAAAGATAAAAAGGGGCTTTTTGAAGAAGCCAGCGGCGGAACTATTTTTTTAGATGAAATTGGCGAATTAGACCAGGACTTACAGGCAAAGTTGCTTCGTGTACTCGAATCGCAGCAGTTTATTAAAATTGGCGATACCAAACCAACATCGGTTAACGTACGCATTATTGCTGCAACAAATCGAAACCTGCTTACAGAAACGGCAAAAGGTACCTTTCGTTCAGACCTTTATTATCGTTTATCGGTATTTCAAATCACGCTGCCTCCTTTACGGGAACGGAAAAAAGACATTAAATTGCTGGCCGCCTATTTTTTACAGTATTTTGCCGGAAAGGTAAAAAAGCAATTGCCATTTTTAAGCAGGGCTTTTATTGAAAAGCTGGAAGCCTATTCCTGGCCAGGGAACATCCGGGAACTGAAAAATATTATTGAACGCACAATTATTTTATCAGGCGACAATGGTGCGGATGAAGCTTTACTGCCCGATGGTTTGCAGGAACCTGCAGTTTCACAGGTTTCAGGTACGCATTCTGTGTTTGATTTGGCTTCCGTAGAAAAACTTCATATTCAACGCATATTGAACCATACCAGAGGTAACCGGGCAGAAACAGCCCGTTTATTAAATATAGGTATAGCAACTTTATACCGTAAACTTAAAGAATACGATCTGGATTAAAAGCTTTTTAGTTACGATAAGAAACCCTAATGCTTCTTTTAGCACTATAAATTTAGTATTTATACAGTTTTTTAAAAGGTGTTTTCTGAAGTAAATGCTCCTTTTGTTTGGCCACTTTTCTAACCTTGCGGGTGAAATCCTTTTACAGAATGGGTGGTGTAGATCACCCTTCTAAGGCGTATCGCACCTGAAAAAAGTGGACAGGTTTTCCCGGTTATTGTACCGGTAAGAAATCAAAACGGGATATTTCTTTCCCCATTTCTCGTACAGGCCATCAGGTTCTCGTAACTCTGGTCCTTGGGTTTAGCCTGCAATCAGCTAAGCATCTTTCCAAAAATAGTATTTCAGCTTTGCTGTTTTTTACCTGATAAAAGAAGCATTGAAATACAGGGCCCATTTAAACAGCTTCTGTTTCATTTTAATAATAACCTATCAAACTGATAAGCATAATTTAGTTTATTACGCTTTTTTGTTTTTTTATTTCGTTCATTATTAGATCGTTATTAAAAAAAATACAGCTTGGCATTGGCTTGGTATATCTCCTCGTAAAATCATAATTTTTATGGATGTTATACTCACAATCATTTATGTACTATCCTTTATAGTCATATTCTGGCTCTTCTTTAAAGCAGTTAATTATTTCGAAAAAATCTAACCGCCATGATCGCATTATTCATTGTGGCCATAGCCGTGTTTGTTTACATGGTGTACGTGCTGCTTAAACCCGAAAATTTTTAATTTTTAAAACGATGAACACTGAAATTTCAGGTGTAATATTTACCTACCTACTCACACTTGCAATTGCCATACCGCTTGGACGATATATATCCAGAGTATTTAAAGGCGAAAAAACATGGCTTGATTTTATGGCCCCCATTGAACGTTTTATTTTTCGCTTTAGTGGCATCGATGCCAAAAAGGAAATGAACTGGAAACAGCATTTATTCGCCCTGCTTACAATCAATAGTGTATGGCTTATTTATGCTTTTATTTGTTTAATGGCGCAGGGCCACCTGCCGCTTAATCCCGATGGTAATGCAGGCCAGTCTGCAGATACAGCCTTTAATACCGCTATCAGTTTCCTTGTAAACTGTAATCTTCAGCATTATTCTGGCGAAAGCGGTGCCACTTATTTTACACAGCATTTTGTGTTTATGTTCCTGCACTTTGCATCTGCTGCTACCGGTATTGCTGCCCTGGTAGTATTGTTTAGGGCACTAAAAGATAAAGTAACCGATAAACTGGGTAACTTCTGGAATTACTTTCTAAAATCGATCACCCGTTTATTATTGCCTATCTCTTTTATAATTGCTATCATCTTTGCTTTTAACGGTATGACTACCAGCTATGCAGGTAAAACTACTTTCATTAGTATGCAGGGCGATACTGTTCACGTATCCCGCGGCCCTGTTGCTGCCCTGGTTGCCATTAAACATTTGGGTACAAATGGCGGTGGCTGGTTTGGTGCCAATTCGGCCCATCCTATAGAAAACCCTAATTACTTAACCAATACTGTTGAACTTGTTGCGCAATGCATCATCCCGATTGCGTTGGTATTTGCCCTTGGTTTTTTCCTTAATAAAAAGAAATTCTCCTATGTAATTTTTGGGGTGATGACGTTGGGCATGCTGCTCCTGGTTATCCCGACTATAAATGCAGAACTGAATGGCAACCCTGCCATAGCACGTATGGGTATTAGTCAGCCAACAGGGGCAATGGAAGGTAAGGAAGTAAGGTTCGGCCCGGTTAACTCTGCTTACTGGAGCATCATGACTACCATTATATCTACAGGTTCTGTAAATTCTATGCATGATAGCGCAATGCCAGTATCTGGCACCATGATGTTGCTTGCAATGATGGTAAATTGCTTTTATGGAGGATGCGGTGTGGGCATCCTTAACTTCTACATATTTATCATCATAGCAGTATTTATATCTGGGTTGATGGTAGGGCGAACACCAGAATTTTTTGGGCGTAAAATAGAAGCAAGGGAAATAAAGATAGCTTCATTAATAGCTTTACTACATCCTTTTATTATACTGGTTGGCCTTGCAGTATCATCCTATACATTAGTGCATGCACCAAATGCAGATTGGTCTGTAAAACCTGGCTCTTGGTTAAATAATCCTGGTAATCATGGTTTTTCCGAAATGTTGTATGAGTACACCTCATCTGCAGCAAATAACGGTTCTGGCTTTGAAGGTTTAGGTGATGGGAACATCTTCTGGAACTATACAACAGGTATCGTAATGATATTAGGCAGGTTTTTACCCATAATTGGCCCGCTGGCAATTGCTGGTTTGTTAGCGAACAAAAAATACATCCCGGAATCTGCCGGGACACTTAAAAGCGATACTTCAACCTTTGGGGTAATGATCTTCGCGGTTATTGTAATTATTGCGGCATTGTCATTCTTCCCATCACTTGCATTAGGTCCAATTGCCGAACATTTTTCTTTAAAATAAACATGAAAAACTCAAATACATTATTCCAGGGCGAACAGATGAAAGAAGCTTTGAAGCAATCTTTCATCAAACTAAACCCCCGCGCCCTATTCCGCAACCCGGTGATGTTTACCGTAGAAATCGGAACAGCAGTAATGCTTTTAGTTACCATATTTTCCTACGCCAATAAAAGTCAGGGTAGCTTTGCTTATAACTTTACCGTATTCGTTATATTATTATTAACCGTACTGTTTGCAAACTTTGCAGAAGCTATTGCCGAAGCCCGTGGTAAAGCACAAGCCGAAAGTTTGCGTAAAACCCGAGAAGAAACAACTGCACGTTTGCTGGTAAATGGCAAAGAGCAGCAAGTAATGTCGTCCCGGCTTAAAAAAGGCGATGTATTTTTTTGTGAAACAGGCGATAATATTCCTGCAGATGGTGAAATTATTGAAGGTATTGCTACAATTGATGAATCGGCCATAACCGGCGAATCAGCACCTGTAATAAGGGAATCAGGCGGTGATAAATCATCAGTTACAGGTGGTACTAAAGTTCTGTCAGACAAGATCAAAGTAATTGTGACTACCCAACCTGGCGAAAGTTTTTTAGACAAGATGATTGCTTTGGTCGAAGGTGCATCGCGCCAAAAAACACCAAACGAAATCGCCCTGACTATTCTGCTTGCAGGCTTTACAATAATATTTGTTATCGTTTGTGTTACCCTGAAACCATTTGGCGATTATTCAAATACACCAATTACCATAGCGGCATTTATATCCCTTTTTGTTTGTTTGATCCCTACAACTATTGGCGGCCTTTTATCAGCTATTGGTATTGCAGGTATGGAGAGGGCTTTACGCGCCAACGTGATCACCAAATCTGGCAAAGCCGTAGAAACAGCCGGGGATTTAGATACTTTATTGTTAGATAAAACCGGCACTATTACTATCGGTAACCGTAAAGCAACTAATTTTTATCCGGCAAACGGCGTGAATGAACAGCATTTTATTACTGCTTGTGTCTTAAGTTCGCTGGCTGATGAAACGCCCGAAGGAAAATCAATTGTTGAACTGGCCGGACAAGGTCCAAACAAACCATTATCAGTTGCGCCTAAAGATGCTGTGTTTATTAAATTCACTGCAGAAACCCGTTCCAGCGGTTTAGATACATCTGATGGTTTACGCATTCGTAAAGGCGCCTTTGATTCTATCCGTAACATTGCCATTAAATCCGGCCATACAGTCCCCTCAGAGGTTGAAGATAATGTTAAGACTATTTCATCAAACGGTGGTACACCTTTAGTTGTATCGCAAAACGAACAAGTGCTTGGTGTAATAGAACTACAGGATATTATTAAACCTGGTATTGCAGAACGTTTTGAACGCTTGCGTAAAATGGGTGTTAAAACAGTAATGGTTACTGGCGATAATCCGTTAACGGCCAAGTTTATTGCTGCAAAAGCCGGTGTAGATGATTTTATTGCAGAGGCGAAGCCCGAGGATAAAATGAACTATATTAAAAAAGAACAGCAGGCCGGTAAATTGGTAGCGATGATGGGAGATGGTACAAACGACGCCCCGGCATTAGCGCAGGCAGATGTTGGAGTAGCCATGAACAGCGGTACACAGGCAGCTAAAGAAGCAGGTAATATGGTTGATTTGGACAACGACCCAACCAAATTAATCGAGATCGTGGAGATAGGCAAGCAATTGCTGATGACCCGTGGCACACTGACCACTTTTTCCATAGCTAATGACGTGGCTAAATACTTTGCTATAGTCCCAGCTTTGTTTATGGTTTCCATACCCTCATTAAAAGCTCTAAATATCATGGGTTTATACAGCCCGCAATCAGCAATATTATCAGCAGTAATATTTAATGCAATCATTATTCCGATGCTGATACCATTGGCATTAAAGGGTGTGGAATATAAACCGATAGGAGCAAGTGCCTTATTACGCCGTAACTTACTGATTTATGGATTAGGGGGCGTGCTTATCCCATTCATCGGTATTAAATTAATTGATTTACTGATAAGCACTATCGTTTAATACACAAATTTTAAAATCAAATTCTCATGAAAACATATTTGTTGCCCTCAGTTAAAATAACTGTTGTCCTGCTCGTGGCCCTGTCTGGCCTGTACCCATTAGCAATAGCAGGAATCGGAAAGTTTACGCCGGGCCATGGCAATGGTGAAACCATAATTTATAAAAGCCGGGTAGTTGGCTATGCCGGAATAGGACAAAAATTTACCAGGGATGACTATTTCTGGTCTCGTCCGTCTGCCGTTGATTATAATGCTGCCGGTTCCGGAGGTTCAAACAAAGGCCCTTCCAATCCCGACTACCTGAAGCAGGTGGAAGGCAGAATTCAGGATTTTTTAAAGCACAATCCACAAGTAACACGTGCACAAATACCGGCAGAACTGGTTACCGCATCCGGAAGTGGTTTAGATCCAGACCTTTCTCCCGCAGGGGCACAAGTGCAAATAGCACGCATAGCCAAAGTTCGAAGATTAACAGTTGGACAAGTAACACAACTTGTTAATAGTCATATCGAAAAACCCATGCTTGGTTGTTTTGGTCCGTCAAAAGTAAATCTATTAAAACTGAACGTGGCACTTGATGAATTGAAAAAATAGTCCAAACCCAGGCATTGGTAGCATTGAAGATAATGTGCGGATTTTATTTATGAGAAACAGCAATGCTTCTTTTAGCACTAAAAAATTGATATTGGTTAAAAGTTCTGATCCAACTATAACAACAAGCTTACAATGGTACCTAACATGACAGTAGAAAACAAAGATCAATCCGTTGAGCATTTCCTTGAACTGATCAAGCGTTCCAGGCGTGGCAAATTTAAAGTTTACATTGGCATGATTGCCGGTGTTGGTAAAACCTACCGAATGTTAATGGAGGCACAAGCCTTGTTGCGTAATGGTATTGATGTAAAAATAGGTTACATTGAAACCCATAACCGAATAGAAACAGAAAGCCAGTTACCTGGTTTGCCAATAATTCCTTGTCGGAAGTTGTTTTATAAAGGCAAAGAGCTGGAAGAAATGGATGTACAAGGTATTTTGCATTCCTCGCCGGAAGTGGTAATTGTAGATGAACTTGCACATAGCAATATTGAGGGCAGCAAAAACCAGAAACGCTGGCAAGATGTAGTTGATATTTTGAACGCAGGAATCAGTGTAATCTCGGCGGTAAACATCCAACACCTGGAAAGCTTGAACGATGAAGTACAGCGGGTTACAGGCATTGCAGTTGCAGAACGTATTCCGGATAGTATTATCGAAACGGCTGATGAAGTAGTGAACATAGACCTAACAGCCGAAGAACTGATTGGGCGATTGCAGGCCGGAAAAATATATGATCAAAGTAAAGTCCAAACCGCATTAAGTAATTTTTTTCAACCCGATAAAATTTTACAGTTGCGGGAACTGGCCTTAAAAGAAGTAGCCCATCAATTAGAAAGGAAGATCAATGCTGAAGTGCCCAAAAATATTAAATTAAAGGAGGAACGTTTTTTAGCATGTATTTCTTCCAACAATGAAACAGCAAGAAACGTGATCCGGAAAACGGCAAGGCTGGCATCATATTATCGCTCCCGTTGGATAATGCTTTATGTGCAGACCAGTACAGAAACAGGAAACCGCATCCGCTTAAACAAACAGCGATATCTAATCAATAACATGAAAACGGCAACCGAACTCGGCGCCGAAGTAATTAAATTAAAAAGTGACTCCATCAGCAGTAGCATTATTGCCATAGCCGAAATGCACGAAATAACAACAATTTGTATAGGCAAACCTCATTTCAATATCTTTCAGATCATTTTAAAAACAGCCGTATTTAACCAGCTGCTTAAAAAGTTATCTGCTTCTGCCATTGATTTGATTATTTTATCTTGAATTATGAAAATAAAAACTAAACTCCGCCTTGGCTTCACTTTTTTATTTGTGATTTTTTTGTTTCTGGGCGGAATAGCCGTATGGTTCATCCGCGAGCTTTCCCAGGCATCTTCCCAAATATTAAAAGACAATTACAAAACCTTGCAGTATATGCAAGTAATGATCAAGGATTTAGGTGATGAAGCTAAACCTCTTTCTGCTAATACCCAGAAAATCTTTGAGCAGACTTTGCAGCAACAGGAACACAACATTACCGAACCAGGCGAAGGT
Source organism: Mucilaginibacter arboris (assembly GCF_009754915.1). Classification (GTDB taxonomy): domain Bacteria; phylum Bacteroidota; class Bacteroidia; order Sphingobacteriales; family Sphingobacteriaceae; genus Mucilaginibacter_A; species Mucilaginibacter_A arboris. Next base: position 52,419 of record NZ_WPIK01000008.1, read on the forward strand.
GTTGCAACTAAACAGCTTCGAAAAGAGTTTGACCGAATGCAGGCCGGCGAAGAAAGCGGGCAAATAATTTTAGGGCATAAAAGAAGCATCAGGTCGGCCATTTTCGCCATTATGGAATTAAACAATAAAGCAATCATTAAAAAAAATGACATCGCCAGAAAAACTGCACACGATGCAACGCTTTTTGTAGCTCTGATGGCCACCTTTAGTTTTTTAATTGTTTTTAGCTTTATTATTAATTTCCCCGGTTATGTAGCCAATCCAATCCGGGAACTTTCTGCAGGTATCCAAGAAATTTCCAACAAAAATTACCAGCGCCGGATACATATTGATTCTAACGACGAGTTTGGTGATCTGGCAGAAGCATATAACCGAATGGCTGCGAAGTTAGAAGAATACGAAAACAGTAACCTGGCCAAAATACAGTTTGAAAAACTACGGATCGAAACAATAGTACAAAACTTAAACGATGCTGTAATTGGGTTTGATGAAAGCGGACGGGTATTATTTGCCAACCCAACAGCCTTGCGTTTAATGAATTTAACTGAAAACGAAGTAACCGGAAAATATGCGCCCGATATTGCCTTGCAAAATGATCTTTTTAAGCAATTGCTGCAGGAAAACAAACAAACTACGGCCATAAAAATTTTTGACGACGGTAAAGAAAGTTATTTTAGCAGAGAGATGTACCGAATCACTGTTCCGGCAAATAATTCAAACACGGAAGAAAAAGCAGTGGTAAAAACAGTAAAGGATATTGGCTCGGTTATCCTGCTTAAAAATATTACCCGTTTCCATGAGCTGGACGAAGCCAAAACTAATTTTATGGCAACCATTTCGCATGAGCTAAAAACCCCTATTGCTGCTATTAAAATGAGTTTAAAACTACTGGCAGACAAGCGGGTAGGGGATTTAAATGAAGAACAGGATTACCTGATGCGGAACATGCAGGAAGATAGCGACAGGCTTTTAAAAATAACCAGCGAATTACTCGAACTAACCCAGGTTGAAACCGGTAAAATTCAACTTAAATTTCAGCAGACAAGCCCGCAGGCTATTATTGATTATGCCTTTAATACCGTCCGTTTTCTGGCTTTACAAAAAAATATACGAATTGATATGCAAGTTGATGATGGGCTACCCAAAGTAAATGCTGATGTAGAAAAAACGGCTTGGGTATTGGTTAATTTTTTGTCGAATGCCATTCGTTACAGTGCAGAACATTCAAGCATTGAACTGAAAGCAACAGTTAAACAAAAAATGGTAGAAATATCTGTACGCGATTTTGGAAAAGGTATTGAAGATAAATATCTGGAACGCATTTTTGACCGCTATTTCCAGGTACCAACGGATTTGAAAGAAAAAGGCGGAACAGGGCTGGGACTGGCAATTTCCAAGGATTTTATAGAAGCACAAAATGGTAAAATCTGGGTTGAAAGTGCTATTGGCGAAGGAAGCAAGTTTTATTGTGCGCTGCCTTTTATCCATGATATTTAATTACAATCGCCCTATTTACACACTCCTTTTATCCCGTAAAAACAGTAATTTGTGAAGTTATAATAGATAAGGTATAAACTTTACAGCGATAAAAGAAGCATTGAACATTATTTGTGGGCAAGATAATAGGCTATATAGGGTTTTTACTTATTTAGTCGTTTCATCTGTTTTTCTGTAAGCCCAGCCAAAGATCAGCGGGAATACCCATAAGCTAAACACCATTGCACAAAGGATACCGCCTATTACCACCCTTGCCAAGGGACGGGAACTTTCTGATCCGATGCCATGCGATACGGCTGCCGGGAATAAACCGATGGCGGCCATCAGGGCTGTCATCATTACCGGCCTGATCCTGGAATTGACCCCTAATTTTAAGGAAGTGTATAGCGATTGGTGCTGGCCTTTAAATTTATCGATATTTTGTTTGAACACCGTGATGAGCAATACGCCGTCCTGGATACAAATGCCAAATAAAGCAATAAACCCGATACCGGCAGAAATACTAAAGTTTGTACCAGTGATGAGCAGCGCCAGGATACCGCCTACTATGGCAAAAGGCACGTTCAGGAACACCAGGGCTGCATCCTTAATATTGCCAAACATTACGTAAAGCAGAAAAAAGATGAGGGCCAGGCTGATGGGCACCACTTGTGTCAAACGTTTTTCTGCCCGTTTCTGGTTTTCAAAATCGCCCTGCCAGGCTAAATGGTAACCGCGTTTTACTTTAACCCTGGCTGCTACTTTTTGCTGGGCTTCGGCAATGGTGCTGCCCATATCCCTGCCCCTGATAGAAAATTTAAGGGTGGCATAACGTTCGTTGGCATCCCTGAAAATTAAACAAGGCCCGGTTTTCTGGCTGATGGTGGCTATTTCTTTAACCGGCACTTTTCCCCCGCTTTGCGTAGGCACCAGCAAATTTCCGATGTCGGAAGGTGTTTTCCTGAAGGCTTCCGGGAAACGGATCCGGATATCGAACGTTCTTACGCCTTCGTACAAGGTAGAAGCGGCCGTTCCGCCAATAGCCATCGAGATCACAGAATTGGCATCCGAGGTAGTTACGCCGTACTGCGCCATTTTCTGCTGGTCCAGGTTTATGTCCAGTTCGGGCAAACCGATGCTTTTTAGAACACCCAGGTCTGCAATGCCCTTAACCCCTTTTAATACGTTATATATTTCATTTACTTTTCCTTCTGCGTAATTTAAAGAATCACCGTAAACCTTTACCACGATCGAACCTTTTACACCGGAAACAGCTTCTTCAACGTTATCGCTGATGGGCTGTGAAAAGTTAAGGTCGGCGCCCGGGAGTTTGGATAGCTTGGCATTCATCTGGTCGATCAGCTCTTCTTTCGTGATCTTAGGCTTCCAATCGTCCTCCGGGTACATCACCACATCAAATTCGTTATTGTAAAAGCCTGCCACATCTGTTCCGTTATCCGGCCTGCCTGTTTGAGACACTGCATATTGTACCTGCGGAAAAGACATTAATATTTGTCGTACCTGTTTTGATGTTTCCACTGATTTATCAAGCGATATACTGTAAGGAAGCTGCACCCTTAGCCAGATAGAGCCTTCGTTCAGTTCCGGTAAAAACTCGCTGCCCAAAAAGCTAAACGAGAATAAGCCCACAGCCATTGCAATTAACGAAGTAATGACCACCAGTTTTTTATACTTAAAGGAAGTGGTAAACCCAAAAAGCATAAACTTGGAAAGGTTGTGCACAAAGGGGTTATGTTTTTCGTGCACATTTTTGTTTAAAAGGAGGCTGATCAATACAGGTACCAGCGTAAGCGTGGTAATTAATGCACCAAGCAAAGCAAAGCCAAGTGTAAAAGCAAGCGGCGAAAACAGTTTGCCTTCTACTTTTTGAAAGGCAAACACCGGCAGCAGGCCTGTAATGATGATGAGCTTGGCAAAAAAGATGGCTTTGCCCAGGTTAGCACCATTATTTTTGATGAGGCCCAGCTTGATCTTTTTATTGAACCGTTCCATTCCCATCTCGGTAGCCTCATGGTCTAGGATCACGAACATGCCTTCCACCATTACCACCGCCCCATCTATAATGATACCGAAATCAACAGCGCCCAGTGAAAGCAGGTTAGCAGACATGCCCATCAGGTGCAGGCAAATAAAAGCAAACAGCAGCGCCAGGGGGATGATGATGGAAACGATTAGCGTGGTGCGCCAGTTAAACATAAATATAGACACCAGAAAGGTTACCAGCAGGATGCCTTCGATCAGGTTATGCAATACGGTGTGCGTGGCAAAACCGATCAGGTTGGAGCGGTCGTAATAAGGTACGATCTTGGTATCGGCCGGCAAAACATCGTTGTTGATCTTGTTGATCTCGGCTTTTAAAGCAGCCAAAACCTCGGTAGGGTTCTGGCCTTTTCGCATTACAATAATAGCTTCAACCGCATCTGCATCATCAACTACCGTCCTTTTGCCATTTTTATCAATTATCGCATCGCTCCTGCCTACCCATCCCAGGCGCGGTACATTTGAAATGGAAACGGTGGCCACATCATTCACAATAACGGGCACGCCATTGTTGTTGCTCACCACAATATTCCTGATCTGGTTGATATCCTGCAGCAGCCCTAAGCCCCTTACTGCAAAGGCCTGGTTGTTCTGCACGATCATATCGCCCCCAACGTTCATATTGGTTTTTTGAACGGCAGCAAAAACATCTAAAGGCGTAATACCCAGGGTAGCCAGTTTGCCTGGGTCAACCGTTATTTCGTAAGCTTTTGTTTTACCGCCAAAACTATTGATATCGCCTATTCCCGGGATAGCCCTCAGCCGCCGGTCGATCACCCAATCCTGTATCGTTTTTAATTCCCTCACATCGCGTACAGAACTTTTTAAGGTGTACCTGAATATTTCTCCGGTTGGGCCAACCGGCGGCTGTACAGCGGGGGTAATGCCGGCAGGTAAAGTAGCGTTGGTTAACAGGTTGTACACTTGCTGCCGCGCTTCCTGGTCTGACACGTTATCTTCAAAAATTACCTTCACATAGCTTAAGCCAAAAATAGTGGAAGAACGCAGGCTGGATTTCTTTTGGACCGGGTTTAGGGCGATCTCTATCGGAATGGTTACCAGTTTTTCAACCTCTTCTGCACTTTGGCCCGGCCATTGGGTAATAATATCTACTTCGGTATTGGTCACATCCGGAAAAGCCTCAATGGGCATTTGCATAAAGGTGATTACGCCCGTTACAACCAGGGCCGCCGCAAGAAATAGAATGAGGTATTTGTTTTTTAATGAAAACCCTATGATGCCTCTAAGAACTTTGATCATTTCTGTTGAATTGAAGATGAAGGTTTAGCTGTTTAATGAGCCATAAATGAGGATGGCATCTGATGCGACCACCCGTTCGCCAGGGGAGAGCCCGCTTTTAATGTAGGCCGTGTTTCCGTTAATGCTGATGATATCCACGGGCCTGATCTGTACATTTTTTTCTCCCTTTACAATAATTACATAATACTGGCTATGATCAAAAACAAGGGACTTGCTTGAAATAGAAATTGCCTGTTTGTTTTCATTATTATTTACGCTTACCGTAGCAAACATCTGCGGCTTTAGTAGGTAGCCCGGGTTGTTTAAAACCACCCGCATTTTCATCACTTTTGTGGTCGGGTCGATCACGTTCATGATCTCGTTTATTTTACCTTTAAAAACCTTATCCGGATAGGAAATAGTCGTTACATCAACGGGGTCTCCCTGGTGTACCTTGCCTATATTTTCTTCGTAAACATTAGCCTGTACCCAAACGTTTTTCAGGTCAGATATGGTAAAAAGGCCGGTATTATTGTCTGTGCGGATGGCCATGCCATTGGTTACATTCTTTTGTACGATAAATCCGTCTATAGGCGCTTTGATAATATACTCGCCATTGGTATTATTGCCATTGATGCTTAATATTTTCTGCGCCGCCGTTCTGGCCGCTACAGCCTGTTCATACGCAACTTCGGCATTGGTTATATCCACTTGCGATGCCAAACCGCTGTTGAACAGGTCTTTTTGCTGAGACAATTGCCGCGCTGTTAAACGTACAGTAGCTTCGGCCGTAACCAATGAAGAGTTATAATTAGCTACTTCGGCACTTTTTACTACGCCCAATACCTGGCCGGCGTGTACATAATCACCAGGCATTACATTAACGTTTTGCACATTACCGCTAACCAATGGAAAAACATTAACTACATTATTGGTATTAAAATCTACGATTCCGTTAAAATTAATCACATCAATTATGTTGGAAGTCTTTACGGTATCGATCGCCAGTGTCTTCCATAAAGAATCAGGGATTACGTAAGGCGCACGTGCATCACTGGTTGTTTCGGTGCGTTTACAGGAAAACAGGTTTAATAATACCAGGCAGAAGGTTACCGTACGGATGCTGTTTTTAATGGTACTTTTTTTCATGGATATGTGGATAGAAAAAATAGTTGCGGGTTATTGGTTAAAGAAAGGTGTACCGGTAACAAAATTGAGCTGCTCTAATGAGGTAACCCGGTTAAGCTGGATGTTATTTAACTGCAGGGTATTTACCTTGTAGGAATCATAAAAATCAAGGAACTCCAGCAAGCTGATATTCCTTTTTTCGTAGTTTTTAAATACTTCACCGATCAAATGCGTAAAATCACCTTTAAATTTCGGGTCAAAACTATTATATATGGTTTCGTACCGCAGCGCTACCTTATAATTGGCAGCTACATCGCTTTCTACCTGGTTTTGCTGGTTCTGTAATTGTACCTTGCTTTGGTCGATGGCAATCCTGGCTTGTTTAATGGCGCCCTGGTTGCGGTTAAAAATAGGCAAAGGAAAATCGATGCCTATGCCCGTATAATCCCTGATATAACTTGCTTGTTTATCATAATTCACACCAATATTAACATCAGGAACAGCGAGCGCTTTTTGCAGGCTCAGGTTTACGTTGTTATAATCCAATGTTGCCTTGCTTAGCTTCAGATCATTACGGTTAACATAGGCCGAATCAAGCAGCCTTTGATAAGGCGTGGTGAGCACCACTTCTTTGCCATCCAGTTGATAATCGTATCGGGGCACGATATAAGCATTCGGTTTTGCCCTGATCAGGAACTTAAGCTGGCTTTCTGTTGTATCTATACCCACATTTAAATTTGTAAGTTCTGATTGCAAAGAGTATAACTGCGACTGGATGCGCAAGACTTCTTTTTCGGCAATGTTGCCTTTGCTGTATTGCACTTTATAGGCAGTTAAAAGCTTTGTTAAAGAACTGATCTCGGCATCATAAACCCTGGCCGACTGCTGCTGGAAATAGATGGTAAAAAAATCGTTCCGTAAGGTTAGTTTGAGTGTACGCAACAGGTCAAAGAATTGATACTGCGCCTGCTGGATACCGATTTTAGCCAGGCGGATATTTTTATTACGCTTGCCGGCAGTTAAAAAAAGTTGGTTTATGCTAAAGGTGTATTCGCCTGTTTGGCTGCTCACATCGAGTATCCTTTTTGTATTGGGGTTATAAAGCACATTGGAAAAATTGAAATCAGGGTTTTGAAAAAGCCGGGCGGTTATTACCTGTGCCTCTGCATTATTGATTTCGTAATGCTGTATGATTAACTGAAGGTTGTTTTTTAAGAACTGGTCTTCGGCTTGTTTAACAGTAAGCTGCAGCGTATCAGTGCCTTGCGTACGTGTTTGTGTAAAGGCCGGATTTCTGATAGTTACCAGCAGCAACAGGCAAAGCCAAAATACATTGACTGGTTTGAGATGCATGAATTAAGATTTGCATCAAAAATAGGGTGATAAAAGAAGCATCAGATTAAAGCGGGATTAGAATTTAAAGGCCCGTTTAGTTTATCCTTTTTTACCCATGCTTCTTTTACCGGCATAAAATCAAAGCCCGAGAATTATAGTGATAAAAGAAGCATGGCGATTGTCGTTATCACCCCATACAAAATCCAGCCGCTGCTACGAAGCTTTAAACTCGATCGTAAAAACAGACCCTTTGCTGGCAACAGAATGAAAACTGATGTTCCCTTTAAATAAACGGACCACTTTATCGGCAATATACAAACCAATGCCGCTGCCCAGGAAACCATAAGCGTTTTCTCCCCTGAAAAACGGGTTGAAGATCTGGTCGCGGTTAATTTCTGTAACACCGATCCCCTGGTCTTTTACTTGTATTTGTATCCGTTTATCATCCGCTAAAAGCGTAAGCTGAACGGGTTTATCTTCAGAAAACTTAAAGGCATTTCCAATAATATTATTTAAAGCAATAATTAAAAGCTGCCGGTTTACTGATAAAGTAAGGTGGGCTTCATCTTCCGGCAGTTGCAGCATCGAAACATCCAGCATCTTTTTGCCGTACTTTTTGTTCCATTGTTGCTGCAGTTCCCACACCAGGTCATCTATACGTACATTCGATTGCTGAGCGATGGTATAATCGGCATCAACCTGGGCAAGTTCCATTAAATTGCTGATGGTTTCTTTTAATTTTTCAGAATCATGGAGGATAGATCTGAGCAGTAACTGATATTCTGCTTCGCTTCGCGGACGGTATAAAGCCACCTCGATCTCGCCGATAATACTGGTAACCGGTGTCCGTAATTCATGCGAAGCATTGGCAATATACGTTTTCTGCATCTCAAAAGCATTTTCCAGGTGCTCCAGCAGTTGGTTAAAGTTCCGGGCCAGTTCGCTTATTTCATCCTTGTTGTGGTCTTCCTTAACCCGCAGGTTCAGGTTATTTGCTTTGATCCGTTGCATTTGCTTTACTACTTTATCTAAAGGCAGCAATGCTCCCTGCGCAAACCATCTGCTTATAAAAAATAAACTGATGCCCACCGATACAAACAGAAAGAGCATGATTTCCCACATCTGTTTCAACCGGTGCAAACCTTCAAAATCACTTGCCGAAACCAGGATCACGAAATTTCCCTGGTTGTCTTTGTAGTAAATGCCAACCGCCTGCCGGTTTCCTTCCACAAATTGCAAATAGCCTTTTTGGCGCACCTGGTTAATAATGGCTGCATTCCAGTACTGCATTTTATCCTGTATAAACTCGGCATTGTTATCACTGTTATAAATCCTTACCACCTCGCCCGGCAGCTCGTTTAAATATAATATCCTGACCTTGTTAAGCGAGTCTGTAGATATTTCGTCGGCCTCGAGGTAAAGCCTTGCCGTAACATTTGCCCGTTCTTTTAAATGCAGGTAAAAATCATCACGAAAAAATACAACGAAGGAAAGATAAATGGCAATAAAAACAGCCAGCAACACACCCGAGCTAATTAAGGTGAAATAAAGGGAAAGGCGGTTCTTGATTTTCATTTTGCCAGCCAGTTATTTCAAAATATATCCTTTGCCAATAACCGTATGTACCAGTTTTCGATCATGCCCTTTCTCTATTTTTTTGCGTAGGTAGTTAACGTAAACATCGATCATATTCGTACCTGTATCAAAGTCAATCCCCCAAACTTCTTTAGCAATGGTTTGCCTGGTTAAAATTTTATTTTTATTGCGGATAAAAAGCGCCAGCAGATCAAACTCCTTAGCGGTTAAATTGACGGCGGTGCCTGCCCTGGTTACTTCATTGTTTAAAGTATTCAGCACGATGTCTTCAAATTCAAGAACAGGCGCAGCGCTTTGGTTTTTTCTTCTCAGCAGTGCTTCAATACGTGCCAGCAGTTCGTTAAAATGAAACGGTTTAAGCAGGTAATCATCTGCACCTGCCTTCAGGCCTTTTACCTTATCCTCAACCGTTCCTAAGGCCGTAAGCATCAGGATAGGCACTTCTGTATTTTTTAAGCGGATTTGTCGGCAAAGTTCTACACCGTTAACGTAAGGCAGCATCACATCAAGGATAATTAAGCTGTATTCCATGTTCAGAACACGCTTTAATGCTGCCGCACCATCTGGTGCAAGTTCAACATTAAACTGGTTTTCTTCCAGTCCTTTTTTAATAAAAGCGGCTACTTTTTCCTCGTCCTCAACTAAAAGTATATTGATCATTGCTGGAGGCAAATATAACGGAACGGTTTATGGGATTATGCTTCTTTTACCGCCTAAATTCTACTGTATATTTTGTGGATGGCGTTTCTGTCGATACAATTGACGGCTTCATCGACACAAGGATAAAAATAACGCCTTATATTTACAATCTTGCCCAGTTATCATTAAAATATCTTTCCCTACTACTGTTTTGTATATGTTTGATTTTCTGAAAAGTTTGTTTACCATTTCGGAAGCTGCTGATCGTAATGCTTTAAGAAACCAGGCTGCAAATAGTATGAGAAGCTTATGCGGCATAAACAGATATTGTTGTAGTGCTTTTTTTACCGTCTTATTTTTAGTATTAACAGGCAGCAAAGGTTTTGCACAATTATGTACCGGAAGTTTAGGCGACCCGGTAATTAGCATCAACTTTGGCTCTGGTACGGCAACTCATGCCGGCGCATTGCCTTCTGGCGAAACGAGTTATACTTACAGTTCGGCTGATTTCCCGACAGATGGTTCTTATACGATAGAAAACACAACTGCCGGAGCAGGGAATGTCTGGTGGTCAACCACAGATCATACCGGCAATATAGGCGGTTATATGATGGTGGTAAACGCAAGTGTATCCAAAACCGATTACTTTTATAAAAGCCCAGTTGGTGGTTTATGCCCCGGTACAACTTATGAATTTGCTGCATGGGTTGTAAATTTATTACGCTCACGGGATATTAGTCCGCCTGATATTACTTTTACCATATCAACTACCAGTGGAACGGTTTTAGGAACTTACGATACCGGAACTATTCCGTTAACATCAAGCGGCGCAACCTGGAAGCAGTACGGACTTTATTTTACTACTCCGGCGAACGTTTCTGATGTAGTTATCCAAATGACCAATAACAGTGCGGGCGGCGCACCGGCCAATGATCTGGCTTTGGATGATATTACCTTTCGCCCTTGCGGCCCAACCATGGTTGCAAGTTTTAACTCATCCAGTGCGGTAACTACGCAAACCACTTGTGCAGGTTCAAACCAAACTTTTACTTTAAGTTCGGCAGTTTCTACCGGTTATACCAATCCTGCTTATCAATGGCAGGTAAATTCGGGAAACGGCTGGACGAATATTACCGGTGCCACAGCAACAACTTATACGGTCACTTCGCCAACAACTGCCGGAACATATCAATACCGTTTGGTAAGTGCAGAAGCTGCAAATATTGGCTCTACTTCTTGCCAGGTGGCCTCAAACCTGCTTACTTTAACGGTAACTGCTGTCCCGGTGGCTGCTTTTACCGTTGCTGCCAATACTTGTTTGGGCGATGCTACTGTTTTTACAGATAATTCTATCTCAAACGGGCTAACCATAACTTCCTGGCTTTGGGATTTTGGCGACGGACAAACTTCAACCCAACAAAACCCAACGCACGCTTATACCAGTGCCGGAAATTTTACAGTAATCTTAACCGTTAGCGCTGGTAGCAGTAGTTGTACGGCAACGCCTGTTACAAAAACCATTCATATCGGTGCAAAACCAGTTGCAAGTTTTACGGCTTCCACACCAAATTGCGCCGGGCAAGCAGTTACTTTTTCCGATCAATCCACCACTTCGGAAGGAACCATTACGCAATGGGTTTGGAATTTTGGCGATCAATCAGCCAGTCAGACGTTAACTACCAATGCTTCTTTTACCCATACTTTTTTGGCAGCAGGAACTTATACGGTTACTTTGCAGGTTACAACTAATGCAGGCTGCGTAAATACTTCAACCCAAACTATCGTAATCCATCCTTTACCTGTTGCTGATTTTTCTTTGCCTGATGTTTGTTTATCAGATGCTTATGCAAAATTTACCGATAAAAGCAGCATTGCAGATAATACCCAGTCCGGCTTTATTTATTTATGGAACTTTGGCGATCAAAATGCTACTGCCGCAAATCCCAATACTTCTACCGTTCAAAATCCTCAGCATAAATACACTCAAACCGGTAATTACATCGTTACTTTAACGGTAACTTCTGCAAGTGGCTGTGTTTCGGCGGTCAAATCTCAAACTTTTACGGTTAACGGCGCTATTCCGGTTGCTTCTTTTACAGCCGAAAATAACGGAAGTTTATGCAGCAGCGACAGCGTGGTTTTTGATAATACCTCTACCATTGATTTTGGAAACATTACCAAAGTTGTTTTTTACTACGATTATACCAATGCCCCAAATGACAGTACTGTTTTTTACAGAAGCTTGAACCAAATACCCTCCAACAACAAGTTTTCTCATTTCTACGGATTGTTCAATTCGCCAGCTTCCAAATCTTATGATGTAAAAATGATTGTTTACTCCGGTGCAACTTGCTTTAGTTCTGTTGATCGTACCATCACTATTAATGCAAACCCGATAGTTACTTTATCAACTATAGCAAGTATTTGTCAGGAAGCTTCTGCCGTACAAATCACCCAAAACTTAAACGGATTTACCGGGACAGGAACATTTACCGGAACAGGTGTTTCTTCCACCGGTTTATTTAATCCGGCAACAGCAGGCGTTGGTACGTTTACCATTAGTTATTTGTTTACGGCCACCAGCGGATGCACGTATTCGTCTTCTCAGCAAGTTGCGGTTTATAGAACGCCAGCGGTTACACTTCCTGCTAATGTTTATGTTTTGGAAGGAGGGCAGTCCGCGGTAAAAGTAACCGTAACCGGCGATAGCCTAACTTATAAATGGACGCCTTCAACCGGTTTAAGCGCTGATAATATTATAAACCCGGTTATCAGTCCAACTGCCGACACACAATATACCCTGACTGTAACTTCTGCACAAGGCTGTTCTGCAAGTGCACAGGTTGAAGTACATGTTTTAAAAGCGCCGGTTGTGCCCAATGCTTTTACGCCAAACAACGACGGAATAAACGATACCTGGAACATTAAATATTTAGACAGTTACCCGAATTGTACCGTAGAAATTTATAACAGGTATGGCGTAAAGTTATTTTACTCTGTTGGTTATCCGGTCCCCTGGGACGGAACATTTAACGGGGCACCATTGCCGGTTGGCGTTTACTATTATATCATCAACCCAAAAAGTGGCAGAAGTGCTGTTTCGGGAAGTTTAACGATTATCAGATAGAAACATTGAGATTGACCCGGATCAGGAACGTTGTTTTTACACTGTTAAATTTATGTTAAATGTTTAAACTTCTATTGCCTTAGTGTATTTTTCACACTACATTTGTGCTCTTCATATTTAGGTTTATAATTGGTTAAAAGGATCTCATTCTCCCCGTTTGAGGTCCTTTTTGTTTTACGCTTTTTTAAAGTCATAACCAGCAACAGGACCGTTTTAAAAAATAATTATTGTTTAAACAATTACCGCCGATGCTTCTTTTATCAACATAAAATTTACGGCTTAAAAATTTGTTTTCCTTGCTGTCCAATTCTATCAACACAAGCAATCAAATTAATTATTAAAGTGATGAGAACGATCAAAAAACTTCATAAAGCAGAATACGAACCTATTGCAGATTTAATTACTTATCGCGTTTTACCTACGCGTTCTATAGATTACCTCGACCCTTTTTTGTTTTTAAACCATCACGGCCCGCAGGTTTATCCGCCTTTTAACAGCGGTTTGCCTTTTGGCCCGCACCCGCACAGGGGCATGGAAACAGTAACTTTTATTTTAGAAGGCGATATCGCACACAAAGACAGCGGCGGGCACGAAAGTGTAATGACGGAAGGAGGCGTGCAATGGATGACAGCCGGCCGCGGTTTGATCCATGCTGAAGTTTCTTCGGAAGCATTTAAGAAGAGCGGCGGCCCGTTGGAGATTTTACAGTTGTGGATCAACCTTCCGGCAAGATCAAAAATGACCACGCCTTTTTATAAAGGTTTGCAAAAAGAAGACATTCCCAGTTTAACTTTAGATGAAGGCAAAGTTGTTGTAAATTTAATTTCCGGTGATTGGGAAGGACATAAAGCAGCTTTTGAATCTGGAATTGGCGTTCAACTCAATACCATTTTTTTTAAACCCGGAGGAAAACTTTCTATCCCTGTTCCGGCTGATCATCATATTTTCTTTTATGTGATTAAAGGAAAACTGACTGTAAATGACACGGAAGTAGAAAAATTATATCTGGCAGAATTTAACAATGATGGCGACAGGATCAATATTTCTGCCGATGAAGACAGTATCCTGCTTTTCGGTCAGGCAAAACCATTGAACGAACCTGTAGTTTCTCAAGGGCCGTTTGTAATGAATACCGAAAAAGAAATTGAGGAAGCTTACTTGGATTACAGGCGCGGAAAGTTTGGAAACGGAAATTTTTAAGCTGAGAAAAAACACCGGTAAAAGAAGCATCAGGAAAAATGTTACTTAGAAGTTGTTTAAACTTTTTAAAGCCTTTCTTTTTGGGCCGATGCTTCTTTTATCACCTGAAAATGTTAGTCACTAATAGACCTATAAGGTTTTGAAAACCTTATAGGTCTATTAGTGATGTACCGGGTAAAAATTGGTGTTTACATTTAATCGATCTAAAAACAATGGTTAACATTTTCAGGTGGTAAAAGAAGCATCAGGAAAAAAATCTTACGCAGAAGTTGTTTAAACTTTTTAAGGCCTTTCTTTTTGGGCGATGCTTCTTTTATCACCTGAAAATGTTAGTGTCGGGTTGTTGACGGATTTGAAAAATGCCAAACAAATGCCAACGCCAATTTTTACCCGGTAAAAGAAGCATGGGCACCATTAAACTTCAACTAAAATTTTAAACAATTTCTATATAAATGTTACACAAGTAAAAATTAATTCTTAAAAACATTATGCTTGAGGTAAAAGTTATTTATAAAATTGATAATCAGTGAAAAAGGACGAAGAAGATAATGCCCGGGATAAGCTAAATGCTGATCTGTCGCCGGGCGGGGCAAGCAGGCGGAGCTTTATATCAAAAATTGCAGTTGCAGGAGCGGGCTTATCTTTAGCTCCGCTGATTACTGCCGCAGCAGAAAAAGAAGCAGAAAACGCAGCGATTGCACCCGTTGAAGTAAACAGCGTAACCTTAATGGTAAACGGACAAAAGCGTACTTTAAATTTAGATACCCGGGTAACGCTTTTAGATGCTTTACGCGAAAAACTGATGCTGACCGGTACCAAAAAAGGCTGCGACCATGGCCAGTGCGGCGCTTGTACCGTTTTAATGAACGGCACACGGATCAATTCTTGTTTGATGCTTGCCGGAATGTGCCACGATGCAGAAATTACTACTGTTGAAGGTTTGGCCAACGGCGAAAAACTACATCCCATGCAGGAAGCTTTTATCAAGCACGATGCTTTTCAATGCGGCTATTGTACACCAGGCCAGATATGTTCTGCAGTTGGTTTGGTAAAAGAAGGGCACGCCAAAACTGATGCAGAAATCCGGGAAGCCATGAGTGGAAATATTTGCCGTTGCGGTGCTTATCAGAACATTTTAAGTGCTATAAAAGAAGTACAACAAATCGCTTAAATCCGACTAAAATCAATTATGGAACCATTTAAATTAGTTCGGGCACAAAATAATGCTGCTGCTATTGCTGCGGCTACCTCGAAAGAAACAAAATTTATTGCCGGCGGTACCAACATAATCGATTTGATGAAGTTGTATATCGAAACGCCGAAGCAACTTGTTGACATCACTTCTTTAAATTTAAAGCAAGTTGAAACCCAGCAAGACGGAAGTGTAAAAATAGGCGCATTGGTAAAAAACAGTGATCTGGCTTATCATCCAATCATCACTAAAAACTATCCGTTTTTATCGGAAGCGTTGCTTTCCGGCGCATCTGCACAGTTACGTAATATGGCTTCTGTTGGCGGCAACTTATTACAACGCCCTCGCTGTTATTACTTTTACGATACAGCATTTCCCTGCAACAAAAGAGAACCAGGTTCGGGCTGTTCTGCCTTAACCGGTTTTAACCGTAACCACGCTGTTTTAGGTACTACCGAAAATTGTATAGCTACACATCCTTCTGATATGTGTGTGCCGATGGCTGCTTTAGGCGCAACCATCCAGGTGGAAGGGGCAAAAGGAACGCGGAACATTCCTTTTGATGAGTTTTACATCATCCCCGAAAAAATCCCTCAGTACGAAACCATTTTAAAACCAGGCGAACTGATCACAGCAGTCATTTTACCGCATTTGCCTTTTGCTGCAAAATCTCATTATTTGAAAGTCCGCGACCGTGCTTCTTATGAATTTGCCTTAACATCTGCTGCAGTTGCGTTAGACATCTCCAACGGAAAAATTAATGCTTCGCGGATTGCTTTAGGTGGTGTAGCAACAAAACCATGGCGATCTGCAGCGGCAGAAAAAGTATTAAACGGCGCAGCAGCAAATGCACAAACCTATCGGGCAGCAGCAGAAGCAGCTATGGCAGGCGCAAAACCACATAAATATAACGCATTTAAAATTGAGCTGGCAAAACGTACGATAGTTCGTGCTTTGGAAGCAGTAGGAGGAATGGTATGAGCGATACAGTAGGAAAACCGATTGACCGTGTTGACGGACGACTGAAAGTAACCGGTGGTGCTAAATATTCAGCAGAATTTGATATCAAAAATATGCTTTATGGCGTTGCTGTTACCAGTAACGTAACCAAAGGCCGGATAAAAAATATCAATACCAGTATTGCAGAAAAATCACCGGGAGTAGTTGGGGTGATGACTTACAAAAATTCTATGCAGTTGCATTCGCCTTCAAGTTCTGATCCGGGCGGAGGAAAATTTGCAGAAAAAGACCTGATGCCATTGCAAAACGACCGTATATTTTATGACGGACAAATTATTGCAGTGGTTATGGCAGAAACCTTTGAACAAGCCGAACATGCAGCTACCTTAGTAAAAGTAGATTACCAGACCGAAGATCCAATTTTTGATCTGGAAAAAAATATTGAAAAAGCTTATAAACCGGCATCAGCATCAACAGGATCAGAAACCCAGGTAAGCCGCGGTAATGCTGATGATGCTTTAAAAACGGCCTCTTTAAAAGTTGAGCAAACTTATACCACGCCGGTTTATCATCATAACGCAATGGAGCCACATGCAACAATAGCTTTATGGCAAGGCGAAACGGTAATGTTTTATGATTCTACTCAATCTGTTGCTGGTACAAAAAGTTTGATGTCTTCAATGCTTGGCGTGCCTAAAGAAAAAGTAAGGGTTATATCCTATTTTATTGGCGGCGGGTTTGGTTCTAAAGGATTTTCCTGGCCAAACACTGTATTAACAGCGATGGCCGCAAAACTGGTAAACCGTCCGGTTAAATTAGTGCTAAGCCGTCAGCAAATGTTTACTACGGCTGGCCGTCGTTCTCAAACCATTCAAAAGGTTTCTTTAGGTGCAGATCAGAGCGGAAAGCTTTCAGCTATTAAACACGATAACACCGTAGAATCATCTTTTGTAGATGAATTTGTAGAAACAGCCGGTGTGGCTACTTCTATGATATACAGCAGCCCTAATGTAGATGTGAGCCATAAATTAGTACGGTTAAATAAAGTAACGCCATGCCCGATGCGTGCGCCAGGCGAAGCACCCGGAATGTATGCACTGGAAGTAGCAATGGATGAACTGGCATATCAATCTAAAATCGATCCTGTGCAGTTGCGTTTAGTTAATTATGCTGAAGAAGAGGAACAGAAACATAAAAAGTTCTCTTCAAAATATTTAAGGGATTGCTATCAGAAAGGTGCAGATTTAATTGGCTGGAGCAAACGTAACCAGCAGCCAGCATCCATGAAAGAAGGTAAATATTTGGTAGGCTACGGAATGGCAACTGCAACTTATCCCGCCAACCGAAGCGCTTCTTCTGCTAAAGCAGTATTATTTGCTGATGGACATGCAGAAATTATGTGTGCAACACAGGATATTGGTACAGGAACTTATACCATAATGACGCAAACCGCAGCAGATGCTTTGGGTTTGCCGATAGAAAAAGTGATTGTTAAATTAGGCGACAGTGAATTTCCAAAAGGTGCAAACTCTGGCGGTTCACAGGTAACTGCGAGTGTTGGGCCGGCAATTCGTGCTGCTTCTTTAGGTGCCATCAGCAAATTGGTAACAATGGCTGTTGCTGATCCAAAATCTCCTCTGCATGGACAAAAGGAAGTGGATGTTACTTCTCAAAATGGCCGTATTTTTCTCGCTGCCAAACCAGATCAGGGCGAAAGCTATACGCAAATCCTATCCAGAAATAACTTGCAAAAGATAGAAGCACAAGCCATTACAAAAGTTTCCACCCGCCAGCAAACAGAAGCCAATCCGGCAGCAGGAGGAACTCCTGAAAAGGAGATTGAAGATGAAAGCAAAACAAACCAGGCAGTTCAGCTGGATGAAAAATTAGACCGTAAACCTTTCTCTTTCCATTCTTTTGGTGCCCATTTTGTAAAAGTTTTGGTTGATCCGGATCTGGGAACGGTGCGTGTTGATAAAGCAGTTGCGGTAATGGACATAGGTACCGTTATGAACGAAAAGACTGCTAAAAACCAAATTATGGGCGGAATGATTTTTGGAATAGGCATGGCGTTGATGGAAGAAACTAATTATGATCCTAACCGTGGCCGCCCGGTTACAAAGGACCTGGCCAATTATCTTGTTCCGGTTAATGCCGATATGCCCGATTTCCAGGTTGAGTTTATTAATAAAGCAGATAACATAATTTCTCCAATTGGTGCAAGAGGCATTGGCGAAATTGGAATTACCGGAATTACTGCTGCCGTTAATAACGCTATTTACCATGCAACCGGAAAACGGATCCGCGAATTACCAGTTACACCAGATAAACTTTTATAGTCGTAAAAGAAGCATCCGCTAAAATAATACATTTGGCGGATGCTTCGTTTATCACCTAAAAATCTTCGACTTAAATTATGTCCGAACTTCAACGTTTGTTAACTGCTTACGACCGACAACGTATTACCGGAAACCCTTGTGCTTTGGCTACGGTTACCGAAGTGGAAGGTTCATCCTACCGCAGGCCGGGAGCGAGAATGCTGGTTACGGATGACGGACAACTTACAGGAAGCATCAGCGGAGGTTGTTTGGAAGGAGATGCTTTGAGAAGGGCAAGACGTGTTATGCTTACCGGAAAAAGTGAAATTATTGTTTACGATAGTACCGATATTGAAGAAGATTTACAGCATGGCGCACAGTTAGGATGCGAAGGCACCATTCATATTTTGCTGGAACCTGTTGATTATGCTGATCCAAATAATCCTGTGGAATTGTTACGAAGAACTTCCCGTCAGGATGCCCCGGTTGTTCTGGTAACTATTTTATCTGCTAAAAACAGTATTAATAATTTAACTGGCAGACGTGTTTTAGTTGCAAATGCTGATAAGCAGCGAATTACATTAACAGAAGATTCAGCAGCAGATGCCCAAATTTTTAACGATGCTTTGGGCGTTTTAAGTTCCGGACAATCACTAACACAAAACTATCGGATTAATGAAGGAACAGTCCGGCTGTTTCTTGAACTTATTCTTCCTGCCCCGCAGCTAACAGTTTACGGTGTCGGCAACGATGCGCAGCCTTTAGTTCGGCTGGCAGTTGGATTAGGTTGGCGTGTTCATGTGGTTGATGGCCGTTCTCCGCAAGCAACTGTTCAGCGTTTTCCGGAAGCAGAATCTGTACAGGTAGTAAAATTAGCAGATTTAGAAAAGCTGAATTTCTATCCGGGTTACGCAGTTTTGATGAGCCACAATTATCATTATGATTTTGCCGTGCTGCAACAATTAGTTTCTTTTAATCCTGTAAATTATATTGGGATATTAGGTCCGCGTAAAAAAACAGACCGTTTGTTAAATGATCTGGCAAAAGCAGGAGTTTTGATAAATGAAAATGAAAACGAACGTTTATATGGACCGGTTGGATTAAACATCGGTGCAGAAACAGCCGAGGAAATAGCAGTGGCCATTATGGCCGAACTATTGGCGGTAAGGCATCAGGCAAAAGCAGGTTTTTTACGGGAGTTAGATGGCCCAATCCATAACCGTAACTTTATTGCCGCTACCGAAAATTGAGCACTTCACCAACAATTTCTCCTACTAATGTAGCCATTATTATTTTGGCTGGCGGTTCATCTTCCCGTTTAGGAAAACCAAAACAATTGCTTCAATATCAGCAGAAAACATTAATAAAACATGCGGTAAAAACAGCATTGCAAACTACGGCTAAACCAGTAATTGTAGTTACCGGTTTTTTGAATGAAGAATTAGTTGTTGAGCTGGAAAATGAACGGGTTCAACTCATTCATAATCCTGACTGGCAGGAAGGTATGGGTTCTTCTATCCGTACCGGAATTAATGCATTGGGCAAATTTGAAACTGTAACTGAAATTGATGCCGCTTTAATGATGTTGTGCGACCAGCCGCTAATTACCACCGAGCATTTAAACTGTTTAATTACTCAATTTTATGCTGATAAAAGAAGTATGGTTGTAGCAACAGCTTACGCAGAAACGAAAGGAGCACCGGCTGTTTTTGATAAAACCTTGTTTCCTGTACTTGAGGTTTTATCCGGAGACAAGGGCGCACAATGGCTCTTTAAAAATTATGAAAAGGAGTTAAAAGTAGTTGCTTTTGAAAGTGCTGCAATTGATGTAGATACCGAAGAAGATTATTTGCGGTTAATCAAGTTATCAGGAAATAACAACCCATAAAAATACCTTTTGAATAACTTAATGAATGTTGGTTCCAGGCATATTTAAGTTAGCATCAGAGACAGATAAAACACTATCTACCACAAAATTACTTACGCCACGCCAAGGTAAAATACCAATATATTCTTTGTAATGCAGTTGTACAATTTTTCCTCCGGCTGTTTCCAGCTGGTTTGCAATCCGTGCATCAGTAACAGAAAACATAAATTCGTTAGATGAAATCGAGCCTTGTGTTCCTCCCCGGATCCCGGTTTGTATTAAACGGCCTTCATTAGTTTTAAAGATGTAGCCTTTTTTAACAATATAATTTAACTCGCCGGCTTTAACACCTTCGCCAAAAACAAAGAAATAACGGTAATAAAGAAATCCTGCTACCGCCAGAATTACAATCAGGGAAATAATGGTTACTGTGCGTCTCATAACATTTTATTTAAAATTCAGGTGTAAAAGAAGTACCTGCATTTAATATAGCTGTTTAAACCTGATTATGTTTGATTAAAAACTTAAAATTACTGCACAACTTGCAGCTACCGTTATTGTTAAACCCTGTTGAAGGTTTGTTTCCGGATATTGAATATTGGTAAGCAAATCTGTAAAAGTGTAATTTCCGGGTGCTGCTACGTTAAACAAATTCAATAAATCATCTGTAAATTTAACCTGTAAGGTTACTTCGTTTCGGTTAAAGTTGGCGATAATTAATAAACGGTCATCATTTTTATAACGAAGAAAAGGATATACTTTGTTATTAAAACCGCGTTCCTGATCATTTAAATACAGCAGATCATAAAATGCTCCGTTACTGATTGCTTTATGATTAGCCGTGATTTTTAATAAAATATTATAAAAATTCCTGAGGCTTTTTTGGCTGTTAGAAAGTTTTGCACCGTCCATTTTACCATTGTTCAGCCATTTCTGGTGTTCTGGTACGCCACAGTAATCGAAAATAGAAGTACGGCCGTCACTGGAAGAAAAACCTGTTGTACCTTCGGCTTGTTCGCCAACTTCCTGTCCAAAGTAAACCATCACAGGTCCTTGTGAAAGTGTTGCAAGTGTAACCATTGCCGGAAGTGCCAAACAGGCATTACCAGCAAATTCTTTGGAAGCAATACGGATTTCATCATGGTTTTCCAGAAAGCGCAGCATGTGTTCTGTAAAACCATTGTGCTGGTGCTGCCACTGGTCGCGTATTTCATATACGTTTGCTTCGTATTCGTTGCGGACCAGCTTTTTCAGCGTATCGTATAAACCTACTTTATCATACAGATAATCAAACCTGCCTTCAAAAATGTATTTGCTGTAAGCTTGCGGGTTGTAAGCTTCTGCAATAAATAATACTTCCGGATATACTTCTTTTACCTGTGCAATTACCCAGTTCCAAAATTCAACCGGAACCATTTCGACCATATCACAACGAAAACCATCAATTCCTTTTGCAGACCAGAAAAGCAGTATATCCCGCAGCTTAAACCACAAAGGCGGAATTGGGCTGAAATGAGTTTGGCCGCCATTTACATAATCAACGCCATAATTTAGTTTGACCGTTTCGTACCAATCGTTTTTTGAAGGTGCTTCGTAAAAAACATCATTTCCGGTTGCTTTTGCCGGATATTCCTTAAAATCGCGGTCTTTTAAACTGTTTTTAAATTCATCGCCGCCAGGGTTTATATCTCCCGGAACCCAAAACTTTTTGCCGGGCAGGTAATAGAAATCGTTTGAAGGACTAAAAGCTTTGGTGGTATCATCATCCTGGCCTATATCTCTTACACCTTCTGGTTTTGTATCAGATTGATAAGTCCGGGCCACATGGTTCGGAACAAAATCAATAATCACTTTCATTCCGTTTGCATGGGTACGTTCAATCAACGCTTCAAACTCCTGCATCCGTTCTCTTACATCAACTGCCAGATCAGGGTCCACATCGTAATAATCCTTGATAGCATAAGGAGAACCGGCACGGCCTTTTACCACATCCGGATCATCCGGTTTGATGCCGTAATACGAATAATCCGTCATGGTTGCATGTTCCAGGACACCAGTAAACCAAATATGCGAGAAGCACATCTTTTTTAGTTCTTGTAAGGCAAGGTCATTAATATCGTTAAACTTTCCGCAGCCGTTTTCTTCTATCGACCCATAATATTTGTTGGTTGTGTTTTGGTTGCCAAACAATCGTACAAACAATTGATAGATTAGTAGTTTATGTTCGGTTTGGTTATTTGTAGTTGATAGATTCATTCTTAAACATATAAGCTGTGCTGATTTTTATGCCATAAAAACAGCATGTGGACTAATTTAAATTCAAGGTTTACTGACAATAACTTGTTGCATAGCCAAAATGTTCTGTTCGTGCCCATAAACAAAAACTTTAATTTGGTTATTGGATTTATTGCTGATTTGTACTTTACCCGCACTTACTTTAATATCTAACAAGGCATTCCTGAAGTTGATGTGAAACGAAAAGCTTTGCCATTTTTCCGGTAAAAACGGATTGAAATTTAACTGACCGTTTTTTACACGCATGCCGCCAAAACCTTCTACAACAGCCATCCATGTTCCTGCCATAGAAGTAATGTGGCAACCATCGCAGGTATCATTATTATAATTGTCTAAATCAAGGCGTGCAGTACGCAAATAAAATTCATAAGCACGTGCTTCATCACCTAATTTTGCTGCTAAAATAGCATGCACGCATGGCGAAAGAGAAGATTCGTGAACGGTGCGGGCCTCATAAAAATCAAAATTTCTGCGGATGGTTTCCAAGTCATACTTGTCCTGAAAGAAGTAAATGCCTTGTAAAACATCAGCTTGTTTAATGTAGCAGGAGCGAAGGATGCGGTCCCAGCTCCATTTCTGGTTTATCGGGCGTTCGCCTTCCGGCAGGTCTTTCACCAGAATTTGTTCTTTATCCAGGTAATTGTCCTGCTGCATAAAAACCTGATGCTTTTCGTCGAAAGGAAAATACAACTGATCAGCAATTTTATTAAATAAAGCTGTTTCTTCTTTTTGGCTGAATTTGATTTTTGATAAAATTTCTTCTAATCTCTCCGGATTTAGTTTCTTAACAATTTCTATGGCCTCTACAGCATATTTCAAACACCAGGCGGCAATCGTATTGGTGTACCAATTATTGTTGATGTTGTTTTCGTATTCGTTCGGACCGGTTACGCCAAGCATAACATATTGCTGTCGCACTTCCGACCAGTTAACCCGCTGCGCCCAAAACCGTGCAATGCCAATTAAAACTTCCAGTCCGTGAGAAGCAAGATAAGCTTCATCGCCAGTATAATTGATGTAGTTAAAAACAGCATAAGCAATGGCACCGTTACGATGGATTTCCTCAAAAGTAATTTCCCATTCGTTATGGCATTCCTCGCCGTTCATGGTAACCATCGGATATAATGCCGCACCATCTTTAAACCCTAATTTTGCTGCATTTTCTATTGCTTTCTGTAATTGGTCGTAACGATAAACCAACAGGTTTCGGGCAACTTCCTGCCCGGCAGTAGCCAGATAAAAAGGAATACAATAAGCTTCTGTATCCCAATAAGTTGAACCGCCGTACTTCTCGCCCGTAAAACCTTTTGGGCCGATGTTTAAACGGGCATCTTTACCGGTGTAGGTTTGTTCAAGCTGGAAAATATTAAAACGGATGGCTTGTTGCGCTGCTGCATCACCTTCAATCTGAATATCGTTCATTTGCCATTTTTCTGCCCAGGCTGCTGCCTGTTCTTTCAGCATTTGCTCAAAACCTTTTTGGCTGACGCGTTCTAAAGTTTCGGCGGTTAGTTTTTGTAATTCTTCTTTCGGGTGATTAAGAGAAGATAAATTGGCCGCGTATTTATAAAGAGTTAAGGTTGATGCTTCTTTTACCGGTGTTTTTATTTGGATGCCGGTAAATTTTTCGCGCTCAATTTGTGTTGATTCAAATTCAATTGCCTGATTATCTAAGGAAAGTGAAAATTGCATTCCCGTACAAACTACAAATTCGGTTTTCTTGGTTTTCATTTCTACAAAGCTGCCATTTTTGTAAAAACCGTGTCCCGTTTCATCCCAGAATTTCTCGTCGTAATTAGAATCCTGATTTTTTACATCGCCATTAATAAAAGGCGTTAAACTGATTTCTCCTGAAAAATTTAATGGTGTTATGGCATATCGTACAGCTCCGCATTCATCATCTACCAGGCTGCAAAAACGTGTTGTCTTAACTTTAACTTCTTTTCCTGAAGCTGTTTTAGCCTGAAAACTTCGTTCTAAATATCCCTGCTGCATGTTCAGTTCCCGGCTAAATGCTGATACTTCACATTTGTCAAGGTCTAAAATTTCATCTTCCAGTTTAATCTCTATTCCGGCCCATTCCGCTGCGTTTAAAACTTTGGCAAAATATTCCGGATAACCGTTTTTCCACCAGCCTACACGTGTTTTATCTGGATAGTAAACGCCTGCAACATAGTTTCCCTGTAAAGTTTTTCCGGTATAAGTTTCTTCAAAATTAGCACGCTGGCCCATTCGTCCGTTTCCTAAGCTGAATATGCTTTCAGAAAGTTCGTGGTTATCGGCATTAAAACCTTCTTCAATAATTTTCCATTCGTGTATCTGTAAATATTTCTTCATGCTTCTTTTATAAGCTGTTTAATTTGTCGATGTTCATTTTGTCCAGGCCGGAAACTACAAGATCAGCTTTGTTTAAAATTTCTCCCGAACCAATTCCAATTACTTTCATTCCGCCTGCCAAAGCTGCTTCTACACCGGCAATTGCATCTTCAAAAACCACACAGTTTGCAGGTTCAATTTTTAGTGCTTCGGCTCCTTTTAAAAAAACTTCCGGGTCTGGTTTTGCGGTAGCAACATGGTTTCCATCAACAATCGCATCAAAAAATGGTATCAGCCCTGTTTTCTCTAAAATAGTCCCTGCATTTTTACTTGCCGAACCCAATGCTGTTTTTATGCCCGCATTTTTTACCTGCTGCAAAAATTCCCTTGCGCCTGGCAAAACTTCGTCTGGTTTCATCTTGCTGATCATTTCTGTGTACCACTCGTTTTTCCGGGTAGCCAATTCCTGCTTTTCAGCTTCTGTTTTGGTTTGATGGCCGATTTCAAGAACAATTTCCAAAGAACGCATCCGGCTTACGCCTTTTAATCTTTCATTATCATGCAAGGTAAAGTTTATACCGAGTTCATCGGCTAAACGTTTCCAGGATTTGAAGTGATAAACGGCCGTGTCTACAATTACACCGTCTAAATCAAAAATACAAGCTTTAACATTCATGCTTCTTTTATGGGATAAAAAAATGGAAAGGATCTGTATAAAAAACCCGGGTACATCGCTTGTTTGCGCTGCATCCGGGTGAGTAATTTAAAACACGAATATTGTTTTTACAGGTTTTTATTAACCTGATAATGGTGCAGCTTTGCCAGCACGGTTGGCGCCTGATTTTCAGAATAAGTGCCGTAAGCACTTACTAATGAACCTTTTATATTAAATTTGGGGGAAGAAATGGCATAAAGAATAGACATATCTGAAGGGTTGGTTGCACCTTCAAAACGATGAAATTCATCAATTTCAAATTCATCCGCAGTCATTTTAATTTTTTTCTCTCTGTCTTCTAATGCATCGTTTTCATCATCAATATTAAAATCTTCTGTATAGCCTCGTTCAACAATATCTTTCAGGGCATCTAATAATGTATCGTAATTTTTCATGGTTTTAGTTGGTTAAGGTTAATTTGTTGCAATAATTTTTACAATAATAAATTATTATCATTGATTTCATCGCGGCCTGACTTGAAATGGAAGTCAATTTCTTTATCAATCGCATCTTTTAAAGCATCATCTTTTGATTTAATGTAAGCTTTATTGGCTTCCTGATTTTTTTTTAGGAGGTCTAAAACCCGGTCTTTTGCATGTTTAATTTCTTCTGCCGATTCTTTAATTGGCTTAACAGAATAAACCGTTAGCGAAAAATAACCGCTGTGGTCGGTTAAATAAACTTCTTCTTTCGGATAAATAGTGGTGTATTTAAGTGCATTGATTGTTCCCGTATACGGAACTGTATAAATAGCGTAATATAATTTAATATAATCGGTTACACTCCTCAAACTTGCTATTGAATTTTCGCCCATAATATCGCCGGCAACGCTTTTTTCAAATTCATATTCCTGGTTTTGAACGCTGATGTCAGGCACTTTGACCTCAAAATCGCTAAAGCCCCACTGTCCTGATAAATCATCAAAAATATCTTTTTTAATTTTATTCAGATTACCGTCTTCCAGGCTGTTAGATAACCTTAAAGCTTTGATCATTTCCGGAAGTTCTTGCACAATTGCAGTATATTTTTCTTCTAAGCGATGTTCAAAGAGTGTGAATTTTGGTATGCTCATCATTTTACAGTTTAAACTGAATTTCTTATTGTAAACAGTTGATTTAGCTTTTTAACCCTTTTAGTATTATTATGTTTTAGATTGATTTTTTTATTTCTTTATGCCGCACAAAATATTTTTATTGCTTTTGCAACTGTTAATATTAAAAACATCTGGCTTAAAGATAAGTTTACACTAATTAGTTAGCACCGGCACTAAAAATTACCCGGTAAAAGAAGCATTGGTGCTGATCGGGGTAAATTGATCTGCTTAAGAGAAAGTGCTATAAAGCCGGCAACTATTAAATCAGAAACTATGCGCTTAAATGAATTTACAAAACATCCTAAAATAGTAATCATTGGTGGTGGCTTTGGCGGTATCCAATTAGCCAAAACTTTAAAGCATTTAGATGGAGAGGTGCTTTTGATAGACAGGCATAATTATCATACGTTTCAGCCACTGTTGTATCAGGTTGCTACAGGAAGCATCCAGGCAGAATCTATTTCATTTCCCCTGCGCAAAATTTTTCATAACCAGGATAACTTGACTGTTATTTATGCTAATGTAAAAAGCATTGATTCTGCAAACAATACGATAATTACAAGTGACGGTAATGTTTGTTATGATTATCTGGTACTGGCTACCGGTTCTAACACAAATTTTTTCGGTAACCAGCAGATTGAGCATTATACCATGCCCATGAAAAATGTTACAGAAGCTTTAAACCTCCGCAGTTTAATGCTGCAAAACCTGGAAGCCGCTTTTTTGGAAGAAGACCCCGATAAAAAACAGGCGTTATTAAATTTTGTGATTGTTGGGGGCGGGCCAACAGGTGTAGAATTATCAGGTTCCCTGGCTGAATTTAGAAACCATGTTTTGGCGAAAGATTTCCCGGAACACAAAAAAGAAACCATGAAAGTTTACCTGATAGAAGGTAAAACAGAATTGCTTGCAGCTATGTCTGAAGAAGCTTCTGTACATGCGAAAAAAAACCTGACCGAATTAGGCGTAGAGATTAGCAACGATGTGCATGTAAAAAGTTACGACGGTGAGTTGTTAACGATTGATGATGGCCGTACCATCCGTACTAAAAACGTAATATGGGCAGCAGGCGTAAAAGGCGAACTGCCGGAAGGGTTTTCTCCGGGTGCGGTAACAAAAGGTAACCGGGTACAAGTAGATACCACGAACCGGGTACATGGTTATGAAAATATTTTTGCCATTGGCGATGCGGCTGCCATGATTACCCTGGACACACCGCAAGGACACCCCGGGGTTGCGCCGGTTGCCATGCAGCAGGGAAAGCATTTAGGGGAAAATCTGATCAGGATAATTAAAGGGGAGCCAACAAAGCCCTTTGTTTATAACGATAAAGGTTCGTTGGCAACTATTGGCAGGAACAAAGCCGTTGCAGATTTAGGTAAAATACATTTACATGGTTTTATTGCCTGGCTTATCTGGATATTCGTCCACCTGATGTCGTTAGTAGGTTTTACCAACCGATTGATTGTGTTTTTAAGCTGGGCTTCCAGCTATCTTACTTATAATGGCGGTAACAGGTTAATTATCAGGCGTTTTAATACTAAGGAAATGAAACTTGAAGTAGATAGTGATTAATCAGGTTCTAATTGATGATTTGCTGGTTTACTTATCTTTATCAGGTGCTTCTTTTACCGGCAATTTTTCTGTTTCTTTTTCCGGTGGATAATGCAAATGGAGATTACGCTGCGGAAAAGGTATTTCTATTCCTTCCACATCAAAAGTTTGGTAAATATCATTTAATACCCTGCTTTTTAGTTCTGCCGATTTACCTAAATCTGCAACCCAAAACAGTATTTGAAAATCAACGGCATTATCACTAAAATTTTGGATCAACACTGCTGGTCCCGGATCTTTCATCACATCTTCGCGCTTGGTAATTAATTGATAAAGCAGCTTTCGTACCTTGTTTAATTCTGATCCGTAAGCCACGCGTATAACTAATTCTACACGGCGGTTATTGTTGCTTAACGTCCAGTTTACCAAATGCTGTGAGAGCAAATCGCCATTCGGAACAATAATTTCTGAACCATCTCCGGTAGCAATTTTACTGGCGCGGATACCCATTTCTTTTATCGTTCCGGAATGGCCTCCAACTTCAATTACATCACCAATTTGTACGGGTTTTTCAAAAGCTAAGATCACTCCTGAAACTAAGTTGTTTACAATGGTTTGCAAGCCAAAACCAATGCCTACGCTTAAAGCACCAATAATAATATTGATTTTTTCTACCGGAATACTGGATGCAATAATGGCCAGTAAAAAGCCTACACCAAATATGGTAAGCTTAACCAGCAGGATAGAAGAGCTGAGTTTGTTTTTACGCGTGGTGGTAACTGCATGCTGATCGGCAAATTCAAAAAAGTAGGTGATAATTTTAGATAAGGCAGAAGCAATCCAGATAATGATCACAAAAACCAACACATTGCCAAAGGTAAATTTAGTATCGCCAATGGTATGGTACTGGGTAAGCAACGTGGTAGAAAAATCAACCAGAAAATCAATGATGTTAAAATTTTCTGCCATCCATATCAGCCAAAAAATACCTGTAATAAATGTTACGATATTTTGTAACCGGCTTTGCAGGGTTTTATAATCAAAGTAAGAAGGTTCGTTATCGCTTGATTTATCTCCTTCCAGATGCAAAAATATTGCTTCCATAATCACCCTGACAAACACATACAAACTTATTGCTTGCCACAGGCCTGATAAAGCAGTAACACCAAGCAGTTTTGCTATACTAAAACGGCCAGCCAGGTTTAGTAATAATGATGCAACCTGCATCGCCATAAAAATCCTTAAAAAAAGAAAATACCTGGCCGGAAGTACCAAATCTGTTTTTTTAAGTGATTTTAAAAAAGAAATACAGCCCACAAGACAAATAATACTTAGCAGAAAAATGGCAATCCGGTCTGTATAACAAACTTTTATAAACAGGTTGCTGATATCATAAAAAATTGTTAACCCAACAATTAGCAGCCAGTAGCGGAACAAGCTTTTAGGCCACAGGGTACGCAATAAAATGCCCGTAGAAATTAACAGAATGAACATTACTGCTTCTACAAAAATTACCGGCGGATGATCATAAAAGAAAGTGGTAATTACACAGGAAACAACAAGCGACGAAAGGAACGGATGTTTTGGAACAAAATCTGCCTGGTTAAAAATTTCTCCGGCTTCTATATTGTTTTTCCTGATTTTTTTAAGGCTGCGGATTACCCAATAAAAAAAGGCTGCTAAAAGAAGTATGCCATACAGATGAATATCATAATTGCTGATGGCAAAGTAAAGAAGCAGCCTTTTGTTCATCTTCAGGGTTTCCTGCCAGGCATAGCTTAAACTGTTTAGATATTCCGAAGGTTTAGATTGCCAGAGGTAAGGATACTCTTTGCTGATTGCTTTTTCTGCAAACTTGTCCAGGATCTCGTTGATCTGGTTTTTATAGTCTGCAATTTTGATGTAATTCTGTACTACACGGTTTTGCAGCAGGCCAATATTTAAAAGTTTTTGCCTGCTGATGCCTTGCAGTTTATTAAACTTTGTATTGAGAACGGTCCATTGTTCTAAATACTGTTTTTGCAGTGCATTTTCTGAAGGGATGTAATTTAAAGAAGAATCGCTCTTAAATTCCTGGATGCGGCTTTGGATTTTTATTAAACGTGCATTTCTTTCCGAAAGCTTTTCCTGCCAGTCGTCCAGGCGGTCTTCAATATGGGTTAATATATCCCTGACCGCATATAAATAACGCAGCGTGCTGGACTTATCATTATTGTTTACTGTTTCTTTAACAATTTTAATTCCGCGTTCCAGGCGCGGCAGTCCGTTGCTAATTTCCAGCGTATCAATTCCTTTTGCTAAGGCACTATTAATTTCATTAAAAGCAGCGGTGTAATACTCAATCTTATCTAAAAGGTGATTGATGGAGGTATCAGACTTTTTTGCTTTATGAAGCAGCGAATCCCGGTATTTTAAAGCAAACTTTAACGAGTCACTTTGAACAGTAAGCGTTTTTTTTTGCTTTTGAGCGATTGAAGCCTCTGCAAAAAAGAAAGAAAAGGCAATCAGCAACAATAAGGTTACCTTTGCTTTGCTTATTTTAATGTTATAAAAACAGTATGGCATTTTATCAAATTTGGGCGGGTAAGTTTTATCCCCGCGCAAATTTAAAATAAGAGAACTTAGGACCGGCGTTTAAAACCTTCAAACTCCATCATTTTTCTTTTTTCTGCTTCGGGGATAGGAATTGATTTATACGCGTTATAATCATAATGGATACAAACGGTTTGGCCAGTTGTACAAACCTGTTCTTCGCCTGTTTCTGTCAATTTTACAATTACGTATTCCATATCAAAACTACTGTTGCCAATTCTGGAAGTGCGCACATAGCAAAAAATCTGGTCGTAAAGCTTTAACGGTTTCAAATAATTGATTTCAGATTTTCCCAAAATAATATTGGTTTCGTTCCAGTTCCACTGAATAATTTGCTGCCAGTAATTGGTCCTTGCAATTTCAAAATAAGTTAAGTAAACAGCATTGTTCACATGCCCGAAGCCATCTAAATCAGAAAATCGGATGTAAATAGGGGTTTTAAACTTGTAATTTTGGAGTATTCCTGTCATTTTTGTCAATATGTCTTATTAAAAATAATATTAACGCCATTGTGTCATGCAATAAACGTTTTTTTGCTGCTGGTATATAGTTTGAATAATAGGTTTTCAGAAGTTAAATAAACAAAAAATTAATAGATAAAGCGATGACACTTGTAAAATTTAATCCTGCAAAAAACACAGCATCCGTTAACCCATGGTTTACTGATGTATTTGAATCAGTTTTTAATGATTCTGTTTTAACTGATCGTTTAGTTTCCCGCGTACCGGCAGTTAACATTGCAGAAAGCGATGCCGACTTTCAGATAGAATTAGCTGTACCGGGATTGAAAAAAGAAGATTTTAAGATCAGCGTTGATAAAAATATTTTAAGTATATCTGCTGAAAAGAAAAATGAAAATAACCAGGAAGGTAAAAAATTCAGCAAACGCGAGTTCAGCTATACTTCTTTTGTAAGAAGTTTTACTTTGCCTGATACCATTGATCATGCAAAAATTGATGCTGCTTATGTGGATGGCATCCTGAAACTGACAATTGCTAAAAAAGAAGAAGCAAAAGTACAGTCAAGAGAAATTGCTGTACAGTAATCAGAAAATAAAATACGTTTTTTTAGTTGGTTGATAGTTAAGTTTGATGAAAGGGTTTGCTTTTAAAAAAAGCAGGCCCTTTTTTTTATTGCCACTATAGTTAAGGGCTTGTTTAATCTTATTTAACCTGTTTTTTACTTCTTTTATCGGGCAAAAATCTTTGAATCCTGCAATTATTTATCAAAAGATAATTTAAACACAAACTTTTTAATGATAAAAGAAGCATTGTGATTTTTTATGTTATAAATTTAAACAGGCCCTAAGTTTAATATTGAACTTGTTTAAACTTTTTTTTCTGGCCCTCTTTTTTTTGGGTTGATGCTTCTTTTATCGCTTAAAAATATTAACCGCTGGTTTTTAATTTCTGTAGTTGATGTTTCTTTTATCACCTCAAAAATGTTAGGGCCTGTTTAAATTTTGTCCTTTTGTTTTGATGCCCCTTTTATGCCATGATTTTTTAAATGTTTTGTGGTTTTGTGGTTTTGGCTAAAGCCTGTTGCCGCTTATCCTTTGTCCACGGCCTGAAGGCCGTGGCAACGGCCAATTAGAACATGGCCCGGGCGTCCTGTCCGCACAGGGCAATCCAGCATTGGTAAACAAAGGTTGTCGTAAAAACACACTTTAAAATTGCCACGGCCTAAAGGCCGTGGGTTGGTAGAAACACAGGGAGCGGCTTTAGCCAAAAAAAGAAGCATACAAAAAATTGCGGAATAAATTTTAAACAGGCCTTAATGCTCAGGTTTTGATTTTTAGGCTGATGCTTCTTTTATCACCTAAAAATGTTGGTCGTTGTTTTTTTGATTATTCAAATGCAGGAAAACACCAATTTTTATCCGGTAAAAGAAGCATGGGCACGGTCCTGAACCTATCGAAGGGCCTTGTAACTATTTAAACGAAGCCTAAAAGTTTAAACAACTTAATTATAAGTTAATGTTAAAAAATTAAACATAAAAAAAATAATGCTGTTGTTACAGAAACCAACATTTCAACAAAATGAAAAAATCGAATTTAATTATGCTTGCTATTGCTGCATCGTGCAGCTTTGTGGCCTGCAACTCTAACAAAAGCACGAGTAGCACATCAGATTCTTCTGCAACAACATCTACCGGAAGTTCTACAGATACAAGTGCCGCCAGCTCTGGCAGCAGTACAAACGGAACAGGTTCCGGAGCCGGAACGGGTACAACTACCGGCGGAAGCGGAACTAACACTGGCGGGACCAGTACCGGAACAGGTGCCGGTGCCGGAAATGGATCTGGTAACGGAGCAAACGGAACCGGGACAAACGGAACCGGGACAAATGGAACTGGGAACGGTTCTACAGGGACAGGAACAAACGGAACTGGAACCGGTACCGGATCAGGGACGGGCAGCGGATCTGGTTCAGGAACAAGGCCATAATTATCTGGCTTTTAGCAAAAATAAAAAGGTTACCTCAAAAGGGTAACCTTTTTGATATTTAGGTTGTTTAAACTTTTGGGTACCAATTTAAATTTGATCCTCCGGCATGCTTGGGTTTGATGCCCATGCTTCTTTTACCGGGTAAAAATTGGTGTTTACATTTAATCACTAATTGACCTATAAGGTTTTGAAAACCTTATAGGTCAATTAGTGATTGGTTAATATTTTTAGCTGATAAAAGAAGCATCGCCCCTAAAAACAAAACCTAACGACAACATTTTTAGGCGATAAAAGAAGCATCGGCCCCAAAAAAAGAAGGCCAGAAAAAAAGTTTAAACAACTTCATTATACTGTTTGATTAATTGAATTTGAAAAAAATCAGAATAACAAATCAAAATTGTACTTCAACTGCCGGTAAACGGCCCGGACAAAAGCGATGGCGTAATTTTCACTTTGTGTCCAGTTGCTGCGGCTCATAGTGCTTGGTTCATTTGCTGGGTTTATTTGTTTAAATAAACCTTTGTAATCATCATAAAATAAAGCTTTGCCTTTGTTTTTGATGAAAGAAACGCACATTTTATATTCGGTTTTATCGCCTTTTAAACCCTCGGCATAACGGCCGAACTTGTTGAAAAACGAACTGCGCCGTACATGAGGATGGTCGCTGTAATAATAAATTTTTTTATAGTTGGTAAACCAGGGCTTGATCAGCATTTCAGAAAATCCTTTTTTATAGGGTTTTAAGTAAGGATATTTAAGGTAAGCATAGAACCTGACCAAATCTAATTTTGGATCTTCCTTCAAAAACTGCATGGCATCCAAAAAATGTTCGGTAAAAGAAGTATCAGGCTCAAAATCTTCCTGGATATATAAGGTATAAGGTGTTTTTACTGCATCCTGGCCTTTGTTGATGTTGTTGCCCAAACCTTTGTTTTCGGGAGAAGTAATTAGATCGAAGTTAAACTTTTGCTGTAGTTTTTTTACAGCTTTTAAGTGCTCCGGCTTGCTTCCGTCATCAGAAATAACGGTCCCGCCAAAAGTACATTCCTGATTTTTAAAAGTATTCAGCAAATGTTCGAGCGAACGGCTGCGGTTATAGTGTGTAACCAGCAAAGTAACCTGCGGAAAATGATAAGCCATCGATATAAATTTTTAGGGGATAAAAGAAGCATCAGTTTTGGGCAAGAAATAAATCCAAATGGCCTTTTAAAAGCTTGATCTTGAGATAAAAAGACCGGATAACCAAAGTTAAAATGTTCTTGTTTTGCCGCCAGCTGCTGCGCTTCATGGTACTGGGTTCTGCCGTTGTATTGCGCTGATCAAAAAGTGTGTTGAAATCATTATAAAACAGTCCTTTGCCTTTATGTTTTAAAAACGAAATAGCCATTTTGTATTCGGTTAAATCACCCTTGATACCTTCCGGGTAACGCCCGAATTTTGTGAAAAAGGAACTGCGCCGCAAATGAGGATGATCGCTGTAATAATAAAACTTTAAGTGATTGATGGTACGGCGACTAAAAATCATTTCGGAAAATCCATGCCGATAAGGTTTTAAGTAAGGATAAGAAAAGTAAGCGTAAAACCTGACAATATCCAGCGTTTTATTGCTTTGCATCAGTTCGAGTGCATTTTTAAAATGAGTGCCGAAACCTGCAATCGGTACAAAATCTTCCTGAACGTACAAAGTGTAAGGCTTGCTTACTGCATCCTGCCCTTTATTAATATTGTTCCCCAAACCTCTGTTATGTTCAGCACAAATCAACTTAAAACCATACTGTTTTTGCAGCTCTTTTATTTTGTTTTGATGCTCCGGCAGGCTGGCGTCGTCCGAAACAATAATTTCTCCGAAAGTACATTCCTGTTCTTTAAAAGCCTGCAACAGCCTTTCTAAAGACTGGCTTCTGTTGTAATGTGTAATCAGTAAAGAAACTTCTTTAAAAGAATGTGTGCCAGCCATTTAAATTAATTTTTATACAACCGATGGTTTGCTTTTGCCTGTTAAATATTCTGATAAAGCTTTTAAATGAAGTTTAAACCTGTTTTTAAAAGCTTTGAATATTCCGCCATCATATAATAATCTTCTTGGCGATGTAAAAACCCTTGCTTTGGCGTGCGTTACTAATTTTAAACGGCCTTTTGTTTTTAAGTGCTGGGCCATTCTGCCATCTTCGGCTTCTTCTACAAAATAATCGCTGCCGTTTGCATTGTCAAATTTTCTGCTTTTCTCAACATTAAAACCATTGGGATTGCGCCCGGCTTCGGTTATAAAACCCATATTAAAACCAAGCATATTCAGGTATTCGCGATTTTTTCTTCTGATCCGGACCAGCAAACCGGTAACCAATTCATAAAAAAATAAATCCAACCTGTTTTTCCCCTCGGGCGGAAGGAAAGAATAGCGGCCATAAACACCTGTAATACTTTTATCTTCTGCCATTGGTTTTACCATGAGGTCGATCCAGTTTGGCGGATAAAAAGTATCACAATCGGCACATAAATGATATTTTCCACGCGCCTTGTCTAAACCCATTTGTCTTGCGTAAGGTGTTCCCTGTTTTTGTTGGAAATAGTTTCTGATGCCCAGTTCTTCCAGTACATTTTGTGTGCCATCTGTAGAGTTATTGTTGATCACGATAATTTCTACCTTGAAAGAAGTATGGTTTGCTGCGATGGAAGATAAGGCACGAAAGATATTGTTTTCCTCGTTCCATGCAGGAATAACGACAGAGACATCAGGTTTCTCAGCAGAAAACTTTTTAATGCGGCTTTTTAAATCAAAAAGTTCAGCCTTGTTCAAATCAGCAAACTTTTTCTCTTTATAAAGATGAGGATTGATCCAGGAAGGAAGTTTAAACAGGTGCATTCAAAATAAATTCTTGCTAACGTACTTGTATCATTAAATTTAACAGAACAGTCTGGTCCGTAACTATAAAAATTAAGCTTCGTTTAACCCTTATAGCTGTTGTTTGTACGTGTAAAATACAAGCAGGGTTGCTATTGTTACCTTTTGAAAAAATATGCTTATTAGAAAGTTCTGGTCCAGGTTTAATAATATTTACTTTTTATCCCTGGCCGGGAATGGTATTATATCCATTTTGGGTATGCTTACTTATGCCGTATTATCGCGTTCCTTATCGTTGGAAGGATTAGGCGTTTGGGTTTTTTTTGCTGCCGTTGTTGGCCTGCTTGATACCATACGTTCCGGGTTTATTGTTACTGCCTTTATTAAATTTTATTCCGGCACTACCCATCTGCGCGCTGCCGAAGTTTGCGGTTCTACGTGGTATATTGCTATTGTTCTTACTTTACTGGTTGTAATTGTTAATATACCGGCTTCGTTTATCATCAACTATACGAATAATGCAGGATTAATTTTATCTGTTAAATGGTTCAGCGTGTATTTTATAGTTACTTTACCTGTTTTTATAGCTGGTTGCTTGCTGCAGGCACAACAGTCTTTCGGAGCGTTATTATATCTTCGCTTTATTAATCAGGGTTTATTCATTGTTTTTATTGTTTTGCTGATTGTCCTGAAACTGGCTAATATCAATACCATTATTTATAGCTTTTTATCAGCTCAATTTATAACCAGTATTATTTGTTTTGCAAAAGGCTGGACTAACATTAACACCTTTTCTAAAAGAACGAAGAATTGTATTGCAGAACTTTTTCATTTTGGAAAATATAGCGTAGGCACAACTTTAAGCGCTAATCTGTTTCGTAGTTCTGATACTTTCATCATCAACTTTATGCTTGGCCCGGCTGCTTTGGCTATTTATAACCTCGGACAAAAGCTAATGGAACTGGTAGAAATACCATTAAGAAGTTACGCAGCCGTTGGAATGCCAATTATGTCTGTTGCGTTCAATCAAAATAATAGGGGCGGCGTAATTTATATTATGAAAAAATATACCGGAATGCTTACGCTTGTGCTGGTTCCGCTTGCTATAGCTTCTTACTTTTTGGCTGATTATGCTGTTTTGTTTATCGGCGGAAAACAATATGCAGGTACAGAAGCTGCCAATGTTTTCCGGATATTTATCACTTTTGCTTTGTTATATCCGGCTGATCGTTTTCTTGCTTTAACTTTAGATGTTATCCATCAGCCGCAGGTTAACTTTATTAAAGTTTTAGTGATGCTTGCCATTAACATCATTACCGATTTTGTTGGGATTTATATCTTCAAAAATATTTATGGCGTGGCTATCGCTACTGTTTTTCCGGTACTTACCGGCGTTTTGGTTGGTTACTGGTATTTGAAAAAATACCTGAAGTTTGATTTTAAAGATATTTATGTTCTGGGCTACCGGGAACTTGAGATATTAGCCAAAGCAACCATAAAAAAGCTGAAACTTGTAATGTGATCGATTGTGATAACATCAGCAGGTTTATCGCAATGCTTCTTTTATCGGCATAAAATCTTCATTGCCCAAAATTGCTTATGCTGCTTTCTCTCACATAAAAACATGCCGTAAAAGAAGCATTGTTTTTTGGAGATCAATCCCTGAACTGTCCTTTTAAACGTTCCAACCGGTTAATAATCTCGCTGATCTTTTCCTGCTCGGTTTTAATAATCCGTTCCCTCCAGTAAAAGGTAACAAATAATATCCATCCTAAAAAAAAAGTATAAGCGGTTATTTCAAAAAACAGGGAAGCCGGTTTAAGCACTTCAACCAAAAACATCCCTAAACCAACACTTAATAAAATGGTGTAAACGTAGTACATTTTGCCATACATGCGTGTGCGGCTGGTTTGGTAAAGCTTCAACTTTTCTAAATAAACGTTTACTTCTGTTGTAGGGTCGTGCGAAGCAAGCAGCTTGTAATCGCGGAACATCAGGATGGCATAAATCAGGATGGTACTCATGATGATAAAAATACCGGCATAAGTAAGCCAGGAATTGAACAGGAAAAACAGGAACAGCACGATCATCAAAATGAATGTGGCGGCCATAATCAGGATGCTCCATAATAATTTACGGTTTAATGCTGAAGTACCTTTTTTTACCTGTTTTAATAAAATATCTACCGGCACTTGCTCTGCCTGGGGTTGTGTAATCCATAGCGAGCTTAATTCCTCAAAGTTTTTCATAATGGTTGTACAGCTCGGTTAATTTATGTTTAATGCGATGGATTTTCACCCTGAGGTTTCCTTCGGAGATGCCAGAAATTTCTGCAATCTCGGGGTATGGCACTTCGTCTAATACCATCGTTATCAATATTCTTTCAGATTCCTCCAGTTTGGAGATACATTGGTAAAGCAAATCAACCTCTTCTTTCTTTTCTGATATTTCTTCTTTTTCGTTCTCAACAATAAACGGTGTCAGCTCGTCTTTAGCCTGCCGTTTTTCCGATCTTAAGTAAGTTAAACAAGTATTTACAGCGATGCGATAAATCCAGGTAGAGATCATGGACTGGTTGCGGAACTTATCCAGGTTCTGCCAAACCTTTAAAAATGTTTCCTGCAATAAATCATTTGCTGCTGCGCTGTCCGCAGTGTACGAGTAACATAAACGGTAAATGCGTTTGGAGTTGGCCT
Organism: Mucilaginibacter arboris; assembly: GCF_009754915.1. Taxonomy (GTDB): domain Bacteria; phylum Bacteroidota; class Bacteroidia; order Sphingobacteriales; family Sphingobacteriaceae; genus Mucilaginibacter_A; species Mucilaginibacter_A arboris. The sequence goes on from NZ_WPIK01000008.1 coordinate 91,106, forward strand.
CAAAAATTTCCCTGAAAGCACTATCTTTCGTTTTCAACAGAGTAAAGCGTGTTTCTTTTCAGATTAAATTAAGCACTATTTGTTACAGCTTGAACGATTTCTTTTCGAACCAATAAATTTCGCTTTCGGCTTGCATCAGCATTTCCTCGTATAAAATACCGTAATCATGCTGTAAATCATCATGCAGTTTTTGCAAAGCAGCTTTTGCTTTTTCTACTGATCGGTAAAAAACATTTCGAAGTGGTTTATAATGCGAATGATAATCGACATAATTAATGTAACTGCTGCAAAAATGAAGGAGCAGTTCTGTTTTAACAATATCAGAACCTGTATAACGAATGTGGTTGTTCATTTCTAATGATATCTTCCTTAATTCTTTCACTATCAAATAGCTTTTGCCTTTTAGCTTACCGAATTGCAGGTCCATTTCTGCTTTATATTCCTTTACAAAAGCATCAGGGTCATCCGCTTTAAACAACAAATAGGAAAGCAATTCTTTGTTTTCTTTTTTAAAACGTACCAAACGTAAACAAAGGGTTGCTATTTCCTGGCTGCTTAAATGCTGCAGCTCTTTTTTAATTTCGGATGAAGGGTAAACAAGACTCATTAGGGCAAATATATTTGAGCAAAATGGTAATTTATTGTAGTTTTAGATTTTTAGCAAAATTGAATGGCAAAAAACAGACTTACTTTATACATTTTTTTAGCATTGATCGGTGGAATTTTAGCAGGATATTTTTATAATGTTAGAACAATCAGTTCCTATAACAATAAGATTTATCAGGCAGAAACACAAATAAAATCTATTCAACTGCAAATGCTTGCTTTGAAAGATACAAGTTCATCAGCTTATCAAAATCTTAAAACCCGAAAAGCTGCACAAAACAACATCCGTAAAGAAAGCGACACGGTCCGTGAAAGCAAGCTGGAATATTTTACAATGTTAAGTGATATTTTTCTTCGGCTGATCAAGATGATTGTTGCGCCGCTGGTTTTTTCGACATTGGTAGTTGGCGTAGCTAAAGTAGGAGATATTAAAGCTGTTGGCCGAATTGGCGGTAAGACAATGCTTTGGTTTATCAGTGCAACGCTGGTTTCTTTATTGTTGGGAATGGTTCTGGTAAACTTTTTTCAGCCCGGAAAATCCATGCATTTAGCTTTACCGGATGAACATTTGCAATCGGGCATACAAAAAACAGCTTTATCGTTAAAAGATTTTTTAGCCCACGTTTTTCCAAAAAGTTTTGTAGAAGCAATGGCGAATAATGAAATATTACAGATTGTTGTCTTCTCGCTGTTTTTTGGTGTAGCAACAGCAGCCATTGGAGAGAAGGGCGCGATAATAATTAAAGCAATGGATGCCATTGCACATATTATACTTAAAATAACCTCCTATGTAATGATGGTAGCGCCATTAGCGGTTTTTGGCGCGATGACGGCTATTGTTGCAAAACAGGGTTTAAGTGTAATTGCTACTTATGCTGTTTTTATCAGTGAATTTTATTTTGCGCTCATTATTTTATGGTTGGTGTTGGTACTGGCAGGTTTCGTCGTTTTAAAAAAACGTGTTTTTACTTTGGTAAATTATTTAAAAGATGCCATGCTCATTGCTTTCAGCACTTCTACCAGCGAAGCCGCTTATCCGCGCACTTTAATTGAATTGGAACGGTTTGGCTGTAAAGATAAAATTGTAAGTTTTGTACTGCCTTTAGGTTATTCTTTTAACCTGGATGGTTCCATGATGTACATGACGTTTGCATCGCTTTTCCTGGCGCAATCCTACAACATTCATTTATCTTTTCAGCAGCAATTATCCATGCTTTTGGTATTGATGCTTACAAGTAAAGGTGTTGCAGGAGTTCCGCGTGCGTCATTGGTTGTAATTGCCGGAACAATAGCCAGCTTTAATATTCCGGAAGCTGGTTTGGCTTTATTAATTGGTATTGACCCGCTGCTGGATATGGGACGCTCTGCTACAAATGTTTTGGGCAACGCAATGGCAACTGCAGTAGTTAGTAAATGGGAGGGAGAACTGGAAGGTTAAAGGTTTTTAGGTGATAAAAGAAGTATCAGCTTAAAATCTAAATTTGGTTTTAATTAACAATAGTTAAACTTTGATTTCGTGGATAAGCTCAAACCAATAATTTGGACTACAACTCAGAAAATTGTTTTTCGTTTTTTCCTGTTCTTTTTTTTCTTGTTTGTAATATTCACTCCAAACGGCGTATTACCATTTTCGTATCAAATTTCCAACCATTATATTCCATCTTTCAACAAGTTAATAATTTGGCTGGCCGTTCATCTTCTACAATTTAACAAACCAATTATAGTTAAACCGACCGGAAGCGGTGATACAACTTTAGATTATTTTAAAATGCTGTTTATAGCAGTATTTTCTTTAGTTGGTATGCTGGTTTGGAGTGCTTTAGATTTCAAACGAAATAGTTATCCAAAGTTGTATTATTGGCTAACCGTCATCGTTCGCTACTATGCTGGCATCACGATGATTACATACGGATGCATGAAAATTATCAAGCTACAATTTCCTTCAGCTTCTTTATACCAGTTAATAATACCTTACGGAGATTTTCCACCGATGGGTTTGGCGTGGAGTTTTATGGGTTATTCAACCGGTTACAACTACTTCACCGGAATAGCAGAATTTACTTGCGGTATATTGTTGTTTTTCCGTAAAACGTCCAGGTTGGGAGCGGTACTTTTATTGGTTGTAGCCAGTAATATCATGGCTATAAATTATTGTTTTGATGTTCCTGTAAAGCTGCTTTCTACCATGTTGGTTGTAATGGCAATTTTTTTAATATCAAAAGATGCACAGCAATTTGTAAACTTTTTTCTGCTTAATAAAACTGCTGTACAATCCAGTCTTCCGCCTCATCGTTTTAGCAAACGTTGGAAGAATTTGATTGTTGAGGGAATTAAATATGCGTTGGTTATTTACGTTGTAGGAAGTGATTTTTCATCAGCTTTAGAAATGAGAAGTGTTCGTGGTGATCTTGCTCCAAAACCATTTATGTATGGTATTTATAACGTAGAATATTTCATTCGAAACCATGATACAATTCCGCCACTTGCTACCGATACCACCCGCTGGAAAAAATTAATCATACAAGATAAAGATTATGCTATGATCCAATTTTCAAACGATAGTTTACGTAATTTCAATTATAACAACGATATCATCAAACGTAAGCTTGAGTTTGTACAGCAAAATTTGGCTGTTGGAAATTCAATTATCAGTTACACCCTTTCTGATTCCGACCGATTAATTTTAAAAGGCAAATGGAAACGTGATTCGGTCTTGATCGTACTTCGAAAATACGATGAAAACAATTTTTTACTTAAAAAGATAGGTTTTCGCTGGATAAGAGATCCCAAATGAAGCGTAGATTATATTATTTATATCGATAAAAGAAGCATCTCTAAAATCAATATTTTGGATAGTGGTTTTTTAAAGCGAATTTTGAACAGAAAAATAAAAATCTGTAATTAAAATGTCTTCCCGTTATAAAAAAATCTTTCTGGCTTTTAGTATAGTTGTTCCGTTTATGTTGTACTGCGTTTATTATTATGGTATGATGATCAGCAACGCGCCGTACAAGTTTACTGAATTTGAATTTATCGACTTTAAATATGGCGAAGGCAATAACCTGAATAATACTTACAACTCTAAAACCGGCAGGTACCAGTACGTAAACAACCATGATTCTTTAGTGGTAAAAACAGTACATCTTAACAAAGATGATTTGCTTTACCTGCATCATAAAGCTGCTGAATTAGGTTTTTGGAACTTCCCGAAAGAAGTAACCAATGTTGAAAACGATCCCCGGTTTAAAAATTCACCGCATTATTTTTTTGCTTTTCATTACCAGCGCAAAACCAAAGAAGTTATGTTTGACGAGGCCTTTAATGGCGATGTACGGTTAAAAGATGCAGCTATGCGCTTAGCTAAAGAAATTGAAGGTCGTCTGGCGGATGCAGAAGACCGGGAAAAATAGTTTGAAGGGCTGTTTTTATTAACAAAAAAAGATACTATATTTGCGCCTCATTTAAAAAATATTATTTAACAATGTACGCAATAGTAAGTATAGCCGGACAGCAATTTAAAGTTGCTAAAGACCAGAAGCTTTTTGTACACCGTTTACAAGGAGAAGAAGGCGCTAGTATTGAATTTGACCAGGTATTGTTAGCAGAAAACGAAGGTAAATTTTCTATCGGAAACGGTTTGGAAAATGCACGTGTTTCTGCTAAAATCGTGTCTCATTTAAAAGGTGATAAAGTAATCGTTTTCAAAAAGAAACGCCGTAAAGGTTACAAAAAGAAAAACGGCCACCGTCAGCAATTCACTAAAATCGAGATCACCGGAATCACTTTATAATTGATTTTTAAATTCTGAACTGATTTCAGTTCATCAAAAATTAAAAGAAAATGGCACACAAAAAAGGCGCGGGTAGTTCCAGAAACGGCCGCGAATCGCATAGCAAACGTTTAGGTATTAAAATATTTGGCGGTCAGCCTGCATTGGCTGGTAACATCATCGTTCGCCAGCGTGGTACTCCGCACAATCCGGATAAAAATGTAGGTATTGGTAAAGACCATACTTTATTTGCAATGGTTGACGGATATGTAGTGTTCAGAAAGAAAGCAGATAACCGTTCTTACGTTTCTGTTATTCCGTTTGAAACTGCTGATGTAGCACAACAAGTAACACCAGAACCAATTGCATTAACTGAAACTGTAGATGTTCATCCAACTGTAGTAACACCAGAAGGAAATTTGGTTGACGAAGCAATTGCTGCTACAGAAACTGAAGGCGAAGGAGAAGCTGTTTCGGCTTAATACTTCTTTTATCATATTAAAAAGCCCTAACTTGAGAAATTGAGTTGGGGCTTTTTGGGTTTTAAAAATTTTGTTAATGAACGAATAAATAATATAGTATTGGTAAGTAAGTTAGCATAGTTAGAAAGACATAAAAATTTCGAAAACTTTTATTGAAAACTGCTAACAATAGATTAATTAGCGAATACGCTAGAGATAAAGCTAATGCAAAAAATCCTAAAATAGCCTTCATCTCTCCATAACTAATGCTTTTCTTATTTGTGTCTGTAATAACTATGTAGTAGAAAAACAACCACATCGTTAAGTAAGCTACAAATATTAATATAGCTAAAGGATGCTTCTTAATTTGAGGTATGAGATTTTTTTTAAACATAAAGAACTGTAATATAAATATAAACAACCACACGGTAATTATCTCTCATACCATAATTCAGTAAACTCAAATAACTTCACATAGGCGAAAGCATACCTTTAAACTTTACTTCGCTTTTTAAATTTAGAAAGCAATTCCTAAATTTGAATATTAAGTTTGTAAAATTTGGAAAAGCAAATCATTAATATCGATCCTGAAATTTTAGGAGGAACACCCGTTTTTTCAGGAACCCGTGTTCCTATTAAAAACCTCTTTGATTACCTGGAAACTGGAGAATCCATTGATTACTTTTTAGATGACTTTGAAGGTGTGCAACGTGAACAAGTAATAAAAGTGCTTGAAATGTCACATAAACTGATCGAAACTTCGTCGAGTATTTTTGTATGAAAATTTTACTTGATGAATGTGTTACTAAACATTTAAAACCTCATTTGAATGAATATGAAATTTTTACTGTTAGAGAGATGCAGTGGAGTGGTATCAAAAATGGTAAGTTGATGAGTTTATGTGTTGAAAATAACTTTGATATTTTGCTAACTATTGATAAAAACCTTCAATATCAGCAGAACCTGGACAAGTATCCCCTAACAATAGTTGTTTTAAATTCTTTTACAAGTAAGGCAGAAGAATTGATAACATTTTTACCATCTTTTAGAAGACAAGTTGCGGGTTTTCAAAAGCATAAAGCTTATCTTATAAATAGATAAAAATCTCTAATTCTCCCGCACCAGCAGCATATCCTCAAACTCAAACAAAGCGTTTTTTCGCACTTCATCCAAAGGCAAATCCTTCAAACTTTGCAAAGCCCTTTGTGCGTACCAATTCATTTCCTGTTCTGATTATTCCCTGATTTCCAATTGATCAAACAGGTTTCTAACTGCGGATACTTTTTTTACCGTATCAAAATTGGTAAGCTTGGTATAACTCTATCTTCTTCATAATATTAATTATATTTGGATATGAAAACATTAACACTAAACGTACCTGACAGCTTTGAAATTGATGAACACGAAGCCACTATGATATTAGCCGCAAAACTTTACGAACGCGGCGAGCTTTCTTCGGGCCAGGCAGCAGAACTTGCTGGAATAAGCAAAAGAACATTTATTGAAACTTTAGGTAACTATGGTGTTTCAATTTTTAATTATCCTGCTTCAGATTTGGCTAACGATGTAAAAAATGCCTAAAATTATAATTGCTGACACCAGTTGTTTTATCATTTTAACTAACATCAACAAACTTGATCTGCTGCACCAAACGTATGGACAAATTTTAACTACCCCAGAGGTGGCTGATGAATACGGAATAATTTTACCAGAATGGGTACAAATTATATCAGTATCAGATAAAAATAAACAGCAGCATTTAGAGTTGCAATTAGATAAAGGAGAATCAAGTGCAATCGCGTTAGCATTAGAAAACACTGATGCAAATATTATTTTGGATGATTACAAAGCAAGAAAGATAGCAATGCAATTAAAGCTTGATGTAACAGGAACTATTGGTGTAATTATCAAAGCAAAAACTTAAAGGTATAATTTCTTCAATAAAACCTTTATTAGAAAGCATTGATCAAACAAATTTCCATTTATCTGAATACGTGAAAAATCAAGCTTTAAAAGAAGCAAACGAATAATCTCTAATTCTCCCGCACCAACAGCATATCTGCAAACTCAAACAAAGCGTTTTTTCGCACTTCATCCAAAGGCAAATCCTTTAAACTCTGCAAAGCTTTCTGCGCATACCAATTCATTTCCTGTTCTGATTTTTCCCTGATCTCTAATTGATCGAACAGGTTTCTTACAGCCGATACTTTTTTTAACGCATCAAAATCCTCAAGCTGCAACCAATAGTTTAGTTCTTTAAGTTGTTCTTTATTAGCTGTTTCTAATGCTTTAATCAATAAATAAGTTTTTTTGTTGGAGATGATATCGCCGCCAACCTGTTTGCCAAATTTCTCCGGATCACCGTAAACATCTAAAATATCATCCTGTAATTGGAACGCGATACCCAGATCTTCCCCAAAAGCATAAATTAAATCAGCATCTTGTTTTCTGGCTCCGGCAATTAAAGCGCCGATTTTTAAAGCACCGCCTAATACCACAGCTGTTTTTAAACGGATCATGTTGATATAAGCATTGATCTTCACGTCAGGTTGCTGTTCAAAGTTCATATCGATCTGCTGGCCTTCGCAAACGGCAATAGCGGTATCGTTAAAAATTTCTAAAACCGGGCGTAAAACGTTTTCATTTACCTGCATCATTAGCTTGTAGCCTTCTACAAGCATGGCATCGCCGGAAAGAATACCTACACTCGAATTCCATTTTTCATGTACGGTTGTTTTTCCTCTGCGCAATGGTGCATTATCCATAATATCATCATGCATCAAGGTGAAATTATGGAAAACCTCAATGGCAATTGCCGGATTAATAGCTTGGTAAATATCTCCGCCAAAAGCATCACAACCCATTAAAAGCAGGGCAGGGCGAAGCCGTTTTCCGCCCAAATTCATCATATACTGCATCGGCTCGTATAACTCTGCCGGTTCATCAGGATATTTTCTGGCATCAATTGCCTCAATAATTATATTTTGTAGCTGCTGGATAGAATACATAAATTTTAATACGGCTGTTATTCCTGAACGAGTGAAAAATCGATCTGCTTCTTGGTTAAATCCACACTTTTTACCTTGATTTTTACCTCGTCTCCCAACTGGTAAATTTTCTTTTTTCGCTGGCCAATAATCGCATAATTTTTCTCGTCTAACGTATAAAAATCATCAGTAATGTCACGCAGCCTGATCATGCCTTCACACTTGTTTTCTTCAATTTCAACATACATTCCCCATTCGGTAACGCCAGAAATTATGCCGGTAAAAACAGTACCGATCTGGTTTTGCAAATATTCAGCCTGTTTATATTTAACGGAAGCGCGCTCGGCATCAGCTGCTTTTTTCTCCATCTGGGAGGCATGAACACTCATTTTTTCATAAGTTTCCACATCTACTGATTTGCCTTTCGCTAAATAATGTTCTAATAAACGATGCACCATTACATCGGGATAACGGCGGATTGGCGAGGTAAAGTGCGTATAAAAATCAAAAGCCAAACCGTAATGACTCGTTTTTTTAGTGGTATAAACCGCTTTGGCCATAGAACGGATGGCCAATTGCGTTAACACGTTCTGCTCTTTTTTCCCTTCTACATCAGCCATTAAATGATTGAGCGAACGTGCAATTTCTTTATCAGAATTAGTATTGATCTTATAACCAAAACGCAAAGCAAACTGTGCAAAAGAAAGCAGGTTATCCTCTTTCGGCGAATCGTGCGAACGGTAAACAAAGGTTAGTTTGCTTTTGCCTTTGCCTTTTTTCCCGATAAATTCTGCAACCCTTCGGTTAGCGAGCAGCATAAAATCTTCGATCAACTTATGCGCGTCTTTTCGTTCTTTAGTGTAAACCCCTAACGGTTTTCCGTTTTCATCCAGCTTAAATTTAACTTCTGTAGTTTCAAAGCTAATTGCGCCGTTTTTAAACTTCCGGTCACGTAATTTGTACGCCAAATCGTTTAGTAAAAGAATTTCCTTTACATAATCACCTTCTTTGTTTTCGATAATTTCCTGTACATCTTCATAAGCAAACCGCCGATCAGAATAAATAACCGTTTTTCCAAACCATTCGGTTACAATTTGTGCATCGGCATCCATTTCAAATACGGCCGAAAAACACAATTTTTCTTCTTTAGGCCGAAGGGAACAAAGGCCATTGGATAATCTTTCCGGAAGCATCGGAATTACACGGTCAACCAGATAAACAGAAGTTCCGCGTTCAAAAGCTTCGTGATCTAAAGGCGTACCAGGCAAAACATAATGCGAAACATCAGCAATGTGAACGCCAATTTCATAATTTCCATTTTCCAGGAAACGGAAAGAAATGGCATCATCAAAATCTTTCGCATCAACAGGATCAATCGTAAAAGTAGTTATTGAACGAAAATCGCGTCGTTTCTGAATTTCTTCTTCCGAAATCTCCTCACTAATTTCTTCTGCTTCCTGTTCAACTTCTGCAGGAAATGATAATGGAAAACCATATTCTGCCAAGATAGCGTTCATTTCCGTATTGTTCTCGCCCTGTTTGCCGAGAATAGTTTTGATGCGGCCAATCGGATTTTTAGCTTCTTTTGGCCAGTCGGTAATTTCAGCAATTGCTTTGATACCGTTTTTAGCACCGTTTAATTCGGAAATTGGGATGAAAATATCATGCTGCATTTTCCGGTCATCCGGAATAAAAAAAGCAAAACGTTCGGATAGTTTTACAATTCCTGAGAACTCCATTTTAGCACGCTGGATGATCTCAATTACTTCGCCTTCTTTGTGCTTGCCTCTGGATTTTCCATAAACATACACCTTTACACGATCGCCGTTTAAAGCATTGCGCAGTTTGCGCGGTGCCACAAAAATGTCTGTTTCCGCTTCATCGTCTGTAACGATAAAAGCTGAGCCATCTGCTGTTAAATCTACTTTTCCTTCAACAAAAGTTTTAAGTTCAATAAGTTGAAAGTTGCCGCGAGATACTTCTTTTAGCACCTGTTTTTCTGCTTCTTCTTTCAGGATTTCCAGGATGGTTTCTCTTGATTCCGGGTCGCTGATATTTAGCTTCGCTGATACCTGTTTGTAATTATATGTTTGGTTGCCATTATTCTCAAAAACCTGAAGTACTAACTGTGTAAGTACTTGTTTTACCGAATGGCTTGTTTTATTTCTTGATGCCATAATTTACTGTAAAGATACAAGGATTTAGCTTGATAAAGTGTTTGCTAAATTTGCGTTTCCCCGAGAGAAAAACCTGAACCTGGTATCGAAGCAATCAATTTCTTTGTATAAGCTTCCTTAGGGTGATGATAAATTTGATCGGGATCGCCCTTTTCTACTATTTCGCCTTTGTTCATCACCATCATCCTATCCGCAATATGTTTTACTACCGAAAGATCGTGCGAAATGAAAATGTAAGTGAGGTTAAACTCCCGCTGCAATTCTTTCAGTAAATTTAAAACCTGCGCCTGCACAGAAACATCAAGCGCAGAAACAGATTCATCACAAATTAAAAATTCAGGCTGCAAAGCTAATGCACGGGCAATAACAATGCGCTGCCGCTGTCCGCCCGAAAATTCATGCGGATAACGGTTAAAATGTTCCGGCAATAAATTTACACGGTCCAGCAGTTCTAAAACTTTCTTTTTTCGCTGCTGCGGATTGCCGTACAACTGGTGCACTTCCATTGGTTCTAAAATTGCATTTCCAACGGTTAGTTTTGGGTTGAGCGAAGAGTAAGGGTCCTGGAAAATTAGCTGCATTTTTTTGCGCAGCCGGCGCATTTCATTGGCTGGAAGAGATAAAATTTCCTGGCCTTTAAATATAATTTTACCTGATGTAGGTTCAATTAATCGAAGGATACTTCGTCCAAGCGTTGTTTTTCCGCAACCAGATTCGCCAACTAAACCGAGTGTTTCTCCCGGAAAAACCTTAAAACTGATATTGTTTACCGCTTTTACAACTTCTGATGGCCGTTGCAGAAATCCTTTTTTTATAGGGAACCAGGTATTCAGATTTTTAATTTGAAGTAAGGGTTCCTGCTCGTAAAGCTTCTTATGACGCTGCTTTTTTTCATCCTCTGTTAAAGCATAGCGTTCGCGGATTTCCTGAATAGTTAAATTAGAAGACTGGATTTCTCCCTGCTGATCTACCTTTAAAAAGTCGCTGATCACGGGTAACTTATATAACTGAACTTGTGGAGAAGGACGGCAGGCAAGTAAACCTTTGGTGTAAGGATGTTGCGGGTTTAAAAAAATAGTTTCTGTTGCAGCTTGTTCTACAATTCTGCCTTTGTACATCACCAGTACTTCATCTGCAATTTCCCTAATTACGCCCAGATCGTGCGAAATAAAAATCAGGCTGCTGTTACGCTCATTTTTTATCCGTAAAAGAAGCTCTAAAATTGATTTCTGTACGGTTACATCCAGCGCTGTTGTGGGTTCATCAGCAATTAAAATTTCGGGATTGCAGCTTAACGCCATGGCAATCATTACACGCTGTTTTTGTCCCCCGGAAATCTGATGCGGATAACTATCGAAAATGGCTTCCGGCCGTGGTAACTGTACTTCTTTAAATAAGCTTATCGTTTTGCTTTTAGCTTCTTTTTTTGAGGCTTTTAAATGTAATTGTATAGCTTCTGCAACCTGGTAGCCGCAAGTTAAAACCGGATTGAGCGAAGTCATTGGTTCCTGGAAAATCATACCCATCCGGTTACCGCGGTAGGAACGCATTTCTGCTTCCGGTAGTTCTAATAACTCTTTGTTGTTTAAGGAGATATTTCCGCTTATCTCTGCCCTTTCTTCATCTAACAAACGCATAATGGCAAGCGATGTAACTGATTTTCCGGAGCCGGATTCGCCCACAATCCCAAGCACTTTTCCCGGTTCCAGTTTAAAGGATACTTCTTTTACCGCATAAAAATCTTTGTTCCCGGTTTTAAAACTTACTTGTAACCGATCAACTTTTAAACTCATCCGTTAATCAATATAAGTAATGTTTTCTTCCGAAATCAGTTCTTCACCACGAAATCTTTTAATCAATTGTGCTGTGGTAATTACGTCTTTCTGGCAGTAGGTTTTAATGCGCTGCTGGTCGTTTTCTTCCCAGTAAACACGGTCAACTTCGCTGCCGTCAATGTCGTCTTTAGGTGTTGGGATATTGAAAATGGCGGCTAATAAACTTAAAGAAGTATAGTTTTTATGATCGCCGAATTTCCAAAGTTCCATCGTATCCAGATGGTTTACTTCCCAGGGCTTTTTGCCGAAAGTTTGTAATTGGGGCGGAATAATGATGTTGTTGATCAGCATCCTTCTGCATAAATAAGGAAAATCAAATTCTTTGCCGTTATGGGCGCATAAAATTTTATTTGTCGGCTGTCGGCTTAACATCGTGGCAAAGCCTTCCAGTAATTCGTTTTCTTCTTCGCAGCAATAGGATTTAATACGAAAGGAAATACCTTCTGCAGAAGTAAAAACACCGGCAGAAATACAAACAACCTTTCCAAATTCTGCCCAGATCCCGGCACGTTCGTAAAAATCTTCAGCCAAAAGCTCTTTGCGCTGATAAGCGGTTTTCTGTTCCCACAAATCCTGCAAATGCTTTGGCACGTCACCGTATTTACGATACTGTGGAACGGTTTCAATATCGATTAGGAGCAGGTTTTGTAGGTCGAGCTGTTCGAGCATGCTTCTTTTATAATACTTTTTTTAGTAACCCTGGCTTACCGGAAACTATTGCCTTTTGTTGTATTAATTAACTGATAGCCTACCAACTCTTCGTACCGGCTGCCAGTCCTCCTAAAATAAACCAGGAACTGATAATCATTTTCGGTTTCAAAATGGCTGCCGTCTATCGATGTCTGGTCAATTTCCTGGTTTTGCTTCAACACGTAATGATAATCATAAATGCCCTGTTTTAAATATAAATCGGTATAAAAATTACCTCTGGAAGCATCGTAATTCATTTTGCTGCTTTCATCCAAACGCCAGTCGTTAAATTTTCCGGTGATAAAAACAGCATCGTTTAAATTTGGCGGACTATAATTAAGATTGAAGTAAACATGGGCATAATCTGCATCTGTCCGAGGATCGCGGCCATCTGTATTCAGGATAAAAAACTTGCCATCGTTATCGTACTGAAAGGTATAAGCAGTTTGGGTTAAAGGTTTGTCGTTCATCAGCATAACCGTATTTGCTGTATCCCTGTAAATTCTGTTGATATGTTCTCCTCCGGCTAATAAAGTGCGCAAATCAAACCTTCTGAATTCATTTCCTCCAGCAAAATCGTTGGTCTGGAAATCGTTAAACTGCAAAATACCGCCTTGTACAAATTGCGGGTTTGTGTTTATCGTACTTACATCATTCCTTCCGTTTTGCAGGATTATGGTTCTGATTTCGGCATAAGGGTTTTGGACCGATAAGGCAGAAATATTTACACTAAAATTTATTTTCTGATTAGCACTGCGGTTAACTACATTATTGGAAGGAATAATGCCTGCAGCCAGGCCGGCTTTATTATCAACTACATAAAAACGGCGGGTTAAAATTGGTTCAGAAGGATTTCCTTCGGGATAAACTTTTAATAAATAATTGCCGGAAAGTTTAGGAATGATGTTGTAATTGGGCAGCTTAAGCTGGTAATGCGTATATTTTTGTTTAGTGTTGAAGGAATAGCGGTAATCCATAATCCGGTCTTCTGTAAAACTTTGCAGGTATTCGGAAGGCGAGAGGCCCGACGGTCTCCAGTCAGCATCGCAATGTTCGATAGTATAATTGTATGTTTTTGTGCCGCCATTTAAATCATCAAAACCTAAAAGCAAAACATCATTGGTATGCAAACCAATGATGGGGAAAGAGCTTTCCTGCGTACTGTTGTACAGTTGTACCGTTTTGATGTTGGATTGATAAACCTCGTTCTGATACTTAATTTGTGCTTGAAGGATTTTGCACGATAAAAGAAGTATCAGTAAGAGTTTAAATTTCATTTGTGTTAACTGATTGTGATTCCTGCTCAACACTGTAATAAGAAATATTGAGATTAATAATCCGGTTGAAAGGAATAATAAAGAAATCACCTATAATAAAACGCTGATGTTCTTTTTTATTTTCGTTTGAAGCATTCACTTGTAGCAGGTCATCTTTAATATAATGCCAGCGAACATCTTTTAAATAAATACGGTCAATACCAGTACTGCTTGACAAAATATAATCATCCAAAAATCCAGAATATAAAATTGTTCCTTCATCAGAAGATACTAAAGCTTCAACAATAACAAAGTCAATATTATTAGTCCTACCAGGAACATTTGGAAAATCAAGAAGTTCTCCACTAAATAAATAATGCCATTCATTTTGAAAACGTAGAATTTTATATTTTCTATCTAATTTGTAATTTCTGATAATAATTTTAACCAACAAGCCCCCAAAAGCACCAGTCAAAGAAGCAATAACAGAATAAAGCAAAACAGATTTGTAGTTTGTTAAAACATTCTGCGTAACTTTACTAATTTCACTACTATTATTTGTACCGCTAATTAATATTCCGATTGAAGTTGTATCCGGATTAAGTACAAGTGGTGATAGTATGATATAACAAAGAAGATGAACGATGATGCTTGTTAAAAGCGTGGGAAATATAAGGCTGACAAGATTTTCCTTAAAATACTGTTCGGAAAACTCTCCCGAATAGAACATTCTTCTGAACAAAAAACCTGGAACTAAAAAAACTAATAATACTAATGTTGGAAGAGCAATGTTCATTTACCATTAGTAGAGAACGAGCCAATGCGTACTACTTTTATGGCACCATTTTTAGAAGTCCCGGTTAAAGAATGAGCATTATTATTGGAACGTTCATCATAAACAGCTTCTAAGATATCTGCAAGCCGTCCTTCTTTTGCCAGTTTTGTAAATTTATCGCTTATTACTTTAGGTGCTGTGTTGAATGAAAAAGCCATAATTTTGATTTCTTGTTTAAAATTAAAAAACAATTCTGTAATAAAAAATACTACAGAACTATTTGTTCAATGTTTTTTTGCCGGTAAAAACAGTATTAGTTTTCTTCCATTTCCAGGATCTGGTCGGCCAGAACTTCCCATTTCTCTTGCTGCTGTTTCAGTTCCTGCTGTTTTTGCTTCAGGTTTTTGTTGACTTCCTGCAATCGGTTTTGCTGTTTGTATATCTTTTCGTCGCTCAATTCGGCTTCCAGTTGCTTAACTGTTTTTTCAAGTTCAGCAATTTTCTGCTCCATGCCGGTTAAATCCTGATTTAGTTTTTTAAGCTGTTTAGATTTATCTTCCGTTGGTTGTTTAACGGTAACCGTTTCTTTTTTTACTTCTTTTTTAGGCTGAGGTGCGGCTGGTGCAGATTTAGCTTCCAGTTTCCGTTTTGCCTGCCAGATTTCGTATTCAGCATAAGTCCCCGGGTAAACTTTAATCTGATGGTCTTCGATAAACCAGATTTTGTTGGCTATATTATCCAGGAAATACCTGTCGTGCGAAACTGCAATTACAGTTCCTTCATACTGCTGTAAGGCCTGGATCAGAATATTTACAGATTGAATATCCAGGTGATTGGTTGGCTCATCCAGAATCAAAAAGTTGGCATCTGCAGTTAAGGCTTTGGCTAATGCTACGCGAGATTTTTCTCCTCCGGAAAGCACTTTGATTTTTTTAAAAACATCATCACCGGTAAACAAAAACGAACCTAAAATAGAGCGCAGTTCCGTTTCGTTATGTTTTGGTGCGAAGGCTTGTAATTCCTGTAAAATTTCGCTTTCCAGATGCAGAGCTTCCAATTGGTGCTGTGCAAAAAAGGTTTGTGTAACGTTATAACCAGTTTCACTTTTGCCTTCAAAATCATTATCAGCTCCGGCAATAATACGAAGGACCGTAGATTTACCGCGGCCGTTTGCACCGATTAAAGCAATTTTATCACCTTTTTCGATAATGGCATGAGCATCTTCAACAATATCAATAGTTGGATATTTTTTGGTGAGGTGTTCAATGTTAATAACATGCCGGCCAGATTGTTTAGAAAAGCGGAAGCTGAAGTTTACAGATGGATTGTCATCATCCACATCTTCAACCCGTTCCAGATTATCTAAAGCCTTGATACGCGATTGCGCCATTTTTGCTTTGGAAGCTTTGGCGCGAAAACGTTCGATCAAACGTTCTTCCTGTTTGATTTTTTGCTGCTGGTTTTTAAATTCATTGCGTTGGATTTCGCCGCGCATCTCTTTTTCTTCTACATAAAAAGAGTAGTTGCCGGGATAAACGTTCAGTTTTCCTTTTCGGGATTCGACCGTTTTGTTGATCACTTTATCCAAAAACCACCTGTCGTGCGATACAATCACTACAGCGCCTTCAAAAGCTTTCAAATAATCTTCCAGCCATTGGATAGAAGGTAAATCCAGGTGATTGGTTGGCTCATCCAGCAGTAAAATATCAGGTGCTTGTAACAGAATTTTAGCAAGCATTACACGCATACGCCATCCCCCGGAAAAAGTGCTCAGTTTTCGCTCTGTATCAGCATCACTAAAACCAAGTCCTGCTAAAATTTCGTGTGCTTTGTATTCAATATTATAGCCATCCAAAGCTTCAAACTCGCTTTGTTTATCGCTTAATTTATGTAAAATATCTTCGGAATAATCGCTTTCCAGTTTTTTCAGTAAATCTTCAATCTCATCATGCAACTGGTTCTGGCGCTCAAATGCTTCCATCGCAACATGCAGAATGCTTTTATCAGAAGCATAAGAAAGCAAATCCTGGTTTAAGTAACCGATTGTAAGTTCCTTAGATTTTGAAATAGTTCCGGAAGTAGCTTTTAAATCGCCAACAATCAGTTTTAGTAAAGTTGTTTTTCCGGTTCCGTTAGCACCAATCAAACCAATTTTTTCACCAGGTTTAATGTGCCAGTTGGCTTCATCATATAATGCCCTGGAACCGATTTCGTAAGTTAAATCATTAATTGCAATCATTGGGCGCAAAGGTACGTTTTATCAGTCATATTTACGTTTTTTAAGCTGGATAGGTACAGGAATATTACCAAAAGCAAACAGTTTTTACAACTCTTGCCAATGCTTCTTTTACCGGGTAAAAATTGTATTTATAAATTTGCGATAAACTAAGGCTTATATTTCTTGTTCAGGTTTAAAAGCCGCTTAAGCATTGCATGGATCAGAAACAAATTGATTTTTTACTGTACGTTTTAAAATGCCTGATTGGTGCCGCAATTGGTTTTTTTATCTACCGTGCGTTTCCCGAAGGTGGTGCCTGGACTTTAGTTTCCATTCTTTTAGTGCTTTCTCCCGAAGGAAAAGATGCGATTAATTTAGCGGAAGTACGCATTAAAGCCAATTTAGTAGGCGCGGGAACAGGTTTACTTTTGTTTTTCCTGCATCCACCAGCTTTTTTCATGATCTGTTTGGGAGTGATAATTGTACTGGTTGTTTGCGAATTGCTGAAACTACAGGTTGCTGCACGTTCGGCGCTTGCTTCGGTAGTTATTATTTGTATCCATGAAAGCGGAAAATATTTTTGGCAGATTGCCGTAGAAAGGGCTGGCGGCGTGGTTGGCGGTTGCTTAATTGCACTGCTGATTACTTATATTGTTCATTATAAATCCTTGATCCACAATGTACGGGAGCGAAAAGCGCGGATTTCATGGCGCAGAAACCAGTTTAAAAAACAGCAAGAAGAATCGGAACCGCAGGTTTGAGAAGGTTACAGGGATTAATTTAGTGAAATCCAAAGTCTGTCATCCTGAATTTATTTCAGGGTTTCTCTGGACAGTTATATAGTGGGATGCCTAAACAAGTTCGGCATGACAATGCTTCTTTTAAGGCGTATAATCTACCGGGACCAGTTCTGCCAGTTTATCGTTTGCCCAATCGCCTTCATACAATGTACTTTCCGGCGAAACTACAACGCCATTCAAATCAAACAAAGCATATTTATTAAATAAAGTAACAATACTTACTGCATAACTTCCCATATCTAATGGCCGGTAAACATTGTCTTTATTGTTGGCGTCGTATTTTTTGGTATAAACCACGTACAAATTATCCGGAAAAGTAAGTGCAAATAAACCCGGCCGATCGGTTTTTCTCAACACATCTTCTACTTTTAGCGGTTCTTTAAACAGGGTTTCGATATATCGCGGCTGCTGCGCCATTTGGTTCCAGTAATTAACAGAATCTCGGTTATTGCTTTTATTAAACTGATTGTATTTTTGCTTGAGCAACTCTTCCGGAGGCCGTTTCGGATTAGGTTTACGCAGCAAATGATACATCACGAAACCCTGTCCCTGCAAATCCTCATGTAAAACCGACCGTAAAAAGTGCATACTCGAACCGTAATAAGCTTCCTGCCTTTTCAGTTGCCAGTTTTGCAGTTGCGATTTATTTCCTTTCAGTTCCTCAAACAAAACCTGTCCACGATACCTGATTTCATTTTTAAGTTTATTGCTTTCAAAATGATTAACCAGAAAACGTACACGGTAGCCTAAAGCCCTGTTTTCAACTACTAAAAATTCATCGGTTGAAGCTTCTAAAGTTTCGGTGTTTTTATGATAGATGAGATTAACAGCATGCGGATTAATGACCTTGCACAACTTGGAATTAGCCGAAGTACCGATAAAATCTTTTACAAATTGCGCATAATTTCTTTTCCAGTTGGCATTGGTGGTGATAATCACTTCCTTCATTTGTATCGGGTGCGGGACCAGTTCGATCACCAATTGCTGTGGTTTATCGCCAACCAGCACACTTTGCGAATAATTTTCGTAGCCGAGAATAGAAACCACCAGATTGTATTGTCCGGGTTTTACATTGTTTAGAGTGAAAGTTCCGTCTTCGGCAGTAACCGTTCCGAAGGTAGCATTGCTTAAAAACACACTTGCTTTTCCCAGCGGCGCTTTGGTATCAATGGCTGTTACTTTACCGGTAATGGTTCCGGCTTGTGCAAATAAAATTGTAGGTAACGAAATAATCAGCCAGAAACAAAAGAAGAAACGCATGGCTAAAAGTAGCAGATTTTTGGTCGATTAATTTTGCTGACATTAATTTTTAACCGATAAAAACAGTATGTAACTAAAGTTTTTCAAAACGAGGAACAAAGGTGCACCGCAAATAAAAGTCCCTGCCTTTTTTCAAAGCAGGGACTTCCCTAAACAAAACATTAACCTTTTTATTCCTAAAACCACTTACTTTTACGATGGCCTGGCTAACAGGGTTACGTTTATTTTTATTGATTTAGCAGAAAAAATATTTCAGGCTGCATTTTCGTTTGCTTCAAATATTCCAAAAACGTTTTGGTCTAAATCTAAAAAGTAACCTTGCCAGCATCTTTTCGGAATGGCAAATTTCTCTAAAGCAACTTGTCCGCCGTTTTCAATAATTTTTTCTGCCGTTTGATCAAAGTTCTCCACCTGAATAGAACAAGTAAAAGCATTTGTACCAGATCCGGCCGGAGGTGTTTTGACCGGACGTTGTAAAAGCCCGCCGTTAATGCCGCCCGTTTCTATCCGATAATAAGGAATAGGTACATATTCTTCTTTGATAAAATTCCAACTAAAAACATTTTGGTAAAACTTAATTTCCCTTTCAATTTCTGAAGATTGGATTTCAAAATAACCAATTGTATTCATTATGATGCTTCTTTTATCAGGTTAAAATTGGATATTAATTTAATGGTAAAGTTACAATTGTAAATTTTTATTCATAAACTTTTTGTTCGTCTGTAAAATACGTTTTCGATCCATTCAGATCCATCCGATTAATTGTAAAATCGGTTGGTGTTTTAGGATTAGCAGTATGAACTTTCAGGAAACTTCTAATTTCACCGGAAATGGTATCAGGTGCAATTTTAGTGATCTGGTCAATGGCATCAGCTAAAACAGTTTTTGTTGAATGGATAATATCCTTAATTTTTTCGTCAGGGATTTTTGAAGCTTTGGAACGGGGTGCAACTTTTGCTGCCCAAAGTATTTCATCGGCATAAGCATTTCCTATGCCCCTTACAACTTCCTGGTCTTTTAATATTTTTTTAATGTTTGCACTTGCAGATTTTGCAAGAACAGGTTTTAAATAATCAAAGTTAAAATCTTTATCCAAAGCATCCGGCACTTTACTTTCAACCGGATTTAAAATTGGTTTTGCCTGTGCCATGTAATCCGTAACTGCAAATCCTGATAAATCTTCAAACAAAATTTCAAATACCTGATGTTTTATATTTT
Organism: Mucilaginibacter arboris; assembly: GCF_009754915.1. GTDB lineage: Bacteria > Bacteroidota > Bacteroidia > Sphingobacteriales > Sphingobacteriaceae > Mucilaginibacter_A > Mucilaginibacter_A arboris. Next base: position 111,158 of record NZ_WPIK01000008.1, read on the forward strand.
GCTCTGTTAGCAAATGTATTTCGCCATTCAGCATTAAATGAATGCCTAATTGTATATCATTACTAAAGTTTAGAAGCAATTCTTTTCCGTTTCTTTTAACGCTTTTTAAAGTTTTACCATTGATGTTTTTATAAAAGTCATCAACAGGCGCATTTAATTTTTTCTCTCTGTAAATGGTTATTTTGTTAACTGTTTTTTTAGCAAACAACTTATTCAGGTTTTTGCTGATTACTTCGAGGTCTGGTAGTTCTGGCATACTTTTTTTATGGTTACAATTTTATAAGCTGGTGTAATAGTAAACATCCAAATAAAATTATTGTTAAAGTTTTCATTTTTCTGCCACAGTTTTAGATTATGAATGAAAAGAATGTTGGTTGCCATCCCAAATGCTTAAATCTTCATCCAATACTTTGACTGATGTTTTGAATTTAGAATCGTAGGAATTGATATGGATAAAACCGGATATACTTCTTTTATGAGGTAAAATATGAGTTTCTTTAAAAAAAGTTTGAAATTATTCAACAATAAGCGGATTGCAAGTCCGACTAATAACACTATTTCGACGGCTCTTTTTGATAAACGGCAAGAAAAAACATGGGCTTATCTTTGGTATCAAAAGATTCTGGATAACTGGTTCCCGCAAGGTTGTAACAAACCGTTAACTGTCCGTTTTCAAGTTTGTAAATTGCAGTAAAGTGCTTTCCTTTATTTACGCCGTCCCGTCCGTAAATATCCATCTTATTATCGCTCAGCTTTACCACTCCTTTATCCACCGATTCGGCAGTCACGATATAAGTACTGTCGTTCAACACAAGCCGTTGTTTTTCAAATGCTTCTTTTGGTAGCTCATTTCCGCCGAATTGCTGTTTTACCGGAATCCAGGTTCCATTTAACGTGCTCTGTTTGGTTGTTGTGTTTTTTACGCTGTTATCATAACCAATACCAAAAGTAAAAAATAGTAAAATTGATAGCAGTTTCATATTCTAATGAGTTTTTTTGTGATTATTCGATCAGTTTACAATACTTCTTTTACCACATAAAAATATAGTTTTTTGGTTAAAAACAGTTTGAAATTTTTGATTGAAAAGTGCGGTTATAATTTGGTTGAAGTATAAGATTAAAAATCCTTGAGTTAAAAATAGGATTACAAATTTGGCCTGGTGAGAATCTCTTTATTTACTTGATTAAGTAACTCTAAATTTTTGTTTTGATTACATCCCAAGTGATTAAATAATTAACAAAATTATGCCTTGAATTAATTTTTCCTCACAACAAAAAAATCCCCACCTTTTCAGGCAGGGATTTAACTAAAACAGAACATTAACCAATTAATTCTAAAACCACTTACTTCTACGGTAAGAATTGATGCAGGGTTACAAGTTTTTTAAGTAAAACAAAAATATTTTATCAAACTTCAGATCGTAATACTTCCAGCGGTGGTTTGTTTAAAATGCCGCGGCTGTTAAAAAGGCCGATAAAAACAGTAATCAGCGCCACTACAAAAAACAGGATGAGAACCGGCAGCAGCGGCGGCGAAAAAGGTGTATCAAAAGAATATTTAGCCAAAGCCCAGCTTCCCGGAACGGAAATTAAAATTCCGGTTAAGGCAGCAATGGCACCGAGAAAAAAATATTCCAGTCCGGTAATAATCAGGATTTGCCTTTTGCTTGCGCCTAATGTTCGTAACAAAACGCTTTCCTGAATACGTTGGTATTTACTGATCAGTACAGAAGCAACCAGCACAATTAAACCGGTAACAATACTAAAACCAGCCATAAAACGGATAACGAAACTGATTTTCCCTAAAATATCATCCAATAGTTTTAGCACTAAAGCCAGATCAATAACAGAAATATTTGGAAATTGCCGCACAATTGCCTGCTGGTATTTCGCAGAAGCCGAAGCTGACGGAACATGCGTAGTAAACACAAAATATTGCGGTGCCTGTTCTAAAACGCCTTTTGGAAAAAGTACCAGGAAATTAGTTTGGATTCGGTTCCAATTCACTTTTCGGAAACTTGTAATTTTGGTTTCCATGTTTACGCCTTGCACGTTAAACAACATTTTATCACCAATTTTTAAATGATTGTGATCGGCAAATTTTTCTTCAACAGAAATCGGTACAACTTCATTTGCACCTGCTTTGCCAATCCAATTTCCGGCTGTAATTTTCTCGGAAGAAACCAACGTATCACGATAAGTAACGCGGTACTCGCGACTAAAAACCTGACGGGGAATGTGTAAAGAAGTATCTTTTTTATAAACAGCACCGGTTTTTCCGTTTAACTCTTCCAAGCGGATCGTTACAATCGGCACCATTCCAAACACAGGCAAATGCTGCGATTTGGTTAAATTAACTACTTGCTGCTGCTGGTTGGTTTGGATATCAAACAAAATCAAATTAGGCTGATTTCCTCCGGAAGAGAGATTAATCCGGCTCAATAAAATCGACTGGATAAAAAATAAAGTGCTGATAAAAGCAGTACCCAAACCAATAGAAACCAACAAAATAATAGTTTGATTATTTGGACGGTACAAGTTTGCAAATCCTTGCCGGAACAAATAACTCCAGGAAAAAGGCAGGAATTTTTTGATCAGCCACATGATTAGTGTTGCTACTCCTGTCAAAACAAAAAACGCCAGCAACACAAAACCTGTAAATGCAACGGCTTGTTTGATGTTGTTTAGTTGTAAATAAGTGAACGCCAGAATAAAAGCCAGTATCAGTAAATAAACCAGCCATTTCAGCGGATCGCGTTTAGCAGTTGCTTCTTCAAAAGACAAACGCAAAGTATTGAGCGGAGAAATATTTCGTATCGAAACCAAAGGCAGCAAAGCAAAAAGCAAGGAAATAACCACGCCTAACAAAATTCCGGTCCCGATAGAAGCCCAGGAAATATCAACCGTAATAGCAATCGGCAGAAAATCTTTAAAAGCTACAGGAAGCAATTGCTGAACAATGGTTCCTAAAGCAGCGCCAATAACAGAACCGATAAAACCAATAACAACAATCTGGATAAGATAGATTAAAAAAGCTTCTGAAGATTTTACGCCTAAACAACGCATAATGGCAATTGCCTGTAGCTTTTCGCGCACGTAAATGTGGATAGAACTTGCCACGCCGATGCAACCTAACAGCAAAGCAACAAAACCAACCAAAGCCAGAAAACGGGTAAGATCTTCAAAAGAACGCGAAGTCTGTTCTTTTTGGGAAGCAACGGTTTGCAGGTTTAAATCTTCTTTATCCAGCCGAGGTTCTATTTTATTGGTCAGTTTTTCAATATTTTCCTGCCGGTCGTACTTAATGTAATAACTGTAACTAATGCGGCTGCCGCGTTGCATTAAACCGGTTTGCTGCAAATAAACAAGCGGCATGTAAACCACAGGCGCAACGGAAGCAGATAAACTGGTTTGTCCGGGCGCTTTATCTAAAATTCCGGCAATGGCAAAAGTTACGTTGCCGATTTTTAAAGAATCGCCGGGATGCGCGTTAAATTGCAGCATCAGGTTGCGGTCGGCAAGCACTTGTTTATTTTTTCGGAAAGTTGCTGCTGCTGAAACCGGCGTGGTTTCTATCGAACCATAATAAGGAAAAGCACCTTCCAAAGCGCGGACTTCTACCAAACGTGTTCCCTGGTTTTTGGTGAACTGAACCATCGAAACAAAGCTGCGTTGGGTTGATTTGCGGTCGCCAAGCGAATCAATTAAAGTTTGTATCTGCGGAGAAACAGGTTTATTGCCTGAAATAACCATATCGGCACCAACCAATTCTGCTGCCTGCTGGTCAATATCTTGCCTCAGATTAAAACCAAAAGAATAAATGGCGACTAAGGAAGCAATTCCCAAAACAATAGAAGAAATAAAAAGAAACAGGCGTGAACGATTTTTGCGGCTGTCGCGCCAGGCCATTTGGAACAGCCAGCCAAAATTGATCGGCCTTTTATAATTAACAGGTTCGTTATTCATTCAAAAAAAGTATCGGTAAAAGAAGTATTTAAATGGCAACCGTTCTCTCGTCGGAAATTAAATTGCCGCCTTTGATGCGGATGATGCGCTGCGTTTTAGAAGCCAGTTCCATATCGTGTGTTACCAGAATTAAGGTTGTGCCGTTTTCGCGGTTCAGATCGAACAAAAGTTTCACCATTTTTTCGCTGGTTTCGGCATCGAGGTTTCCCGTTGGTTCATCAGCAAATAATATTTTAGGGTCATTGGAAAAAGCGCGCGCAAGTGAAACACGCTGCTGCTCGCCGCCGGAAAGCTGTGCCGGGTAGTGATGGCTACGGTTTGCCAACCCAACTTTATCCAACAAATCCATAGAACGTGTTCGTGTGTTTTTTTCTCCGCGCAACTCTAACGGGACCATCACGTTTTCCAAAGCTGTTAAAGTTGGCAGCAACTGGAAATTCTGGAAGATAAAACCAACATACTGGTTACGGATTTGCGCGCGTTCATCTTCGCTTAAATTATCCAAACGGATTTGATTTAATTCTACCAAACCGGAAGTGGAACGATCCAAACCGGCACAAAGTCCGAGTAAAGTTGTTTTTCCGCTTCCCGAAGGGCCAACAATGGAAAAAGTAGAGCCTTCTTCAACAGAAAAATTAATATTGTTTAAAACGGTTAAAGTATTACCTGCACTTTTGTATGTTTTGGTGAGGTTTTCTATTTTGAGGATATTGTTCAAACTGCTAAAAATATTAAATGAGTCGAAATATACGTTTAAAGCTAAACTTAAATGTCAGCACTATGTTTAAGAATTCATTTCAGTAAAATTGTTACGCCTTTATGCAAAAAGTTTTCCCTTTCCTGTCCCTGATTTTAATTTTTATTTTCTGCGGATGCGGAAATAACGCCAGGCAAAATACCAATACAGAAAAAGATACGGTAAAAGAAGCATCAGCTAAAAGCCAGCAACAAAAAAACATCCTGTTTTTTGGCAATAGTTTAACGGCTGGTTATGGTTTGGATGATCCTGACCAGGCTTTTCCTGCCATCATCCAACAAAATATTGATTCGCTGAAACTTCCTTATAAAGTAATTAACGGAGGTTTAAGCGGAGAAACAAGTTCCGACGGTAAAAACAGGATCAACTGGCTGCTGAAACAACCTGTAAATATTTTTGTGCTGGAATTAGGTGCGAATGACGGTTTGAGAGGGATTCCGGTTGCAGAAACCGAAGTGAATTTGCAGTCGATCATCGATCAGGTAAAAACAAAATATCCAAACGTAAAAATGATTTTGACCGGAATGCAAGTTCCGCCAAATATGGGAGGGAAATATGCAGATGATTTTAAAAAGATATTTCCGCGCTTAGCAAAAAAGAACAATATGCAATTAGTGCCTTTTTTACTTGAAAATGTTGCAGGGATCCGGGAATTAAACCAGCGTGATGGCATCCATCCAACAGCAAAAGGCGCTAAAATTGTGGCACAAAACGTTTGGGTGGTTTTGAAAGGAATGCTGTAATGCTGTTTTTACCGGATGTTTTTTTATTTTCCCCCTCAACGCTAATATTTCTTCATTCAAAAAATAACCAATAGATTTTATTTGAAATTGTCTTTAAGGGCAAAAAGATTATCGATATAATTTAATGAAAATTTCAAATGTTAAAATTTGAAATTTTGTAGATTAAACTGATTTTATGTTAGTAGATTAGGAAGTTTTTTTGGATAAAAAAGCTTTTTATAAAGGAAAAATATCAGCGAACAGATGATCATGACCTTTTGATTTTTTCTTTTTATACGCCGGAAAAAAATATAGGTTACTATAAATACTAAAAATTGTGAACACCATAATTAGGTTGATAAAAACAGCATGACAAAAAAAATTACGCTCCGTATTTTTTCTTTGTGTTTACTGCTGTTTTTTGCCTGTCCGGTTTTTTCGCAAACCAATAAAGGCACCGAATTTTGGACGGCGTATATGGATAACGTAAGAGGTGTTGTAGGAAACAATACCTGCCAGATGAGTTTATACCTTACTTCTGATGTAAGCACTTCGGGCACGATAACTGTTGCTGATGGAAGTTATTCACAAGGGTTTACCGTCACAGCCAATCAGGTTACCACCGTTACCATGCCTCAATCAGCATTTTTGGCTACCGAGGGACAATTTCTAAAAGGTATTCATATCACTGCTGCTGATCCGATCGTGGTTTATGCACATATTTATGCTTCGGCAGTTTCTGGTGCAACGCTCCTTTTACCGGTAAGTACTTTAGCTAAAGATTATTATTCCATCAATTATACGCAAAGATCGAACGAAGGAAATTCCTATTCCAGTTTTGCTGTTGTTGCTACCGAAGATACAACTACCGTAGAAATTACGCCTACAGCAACCTTAAACAGCGGCAGGCCAGCAGGAACGCCTTTTACCATAACCTTACAAAAAGGAGAATTATATCAGGGGCTGTCGTTAACAGATTTAACCGGAACACGCATCCGTTCTGTTAGTTCCGGTACAAATGTTTGTAAAAAAATTGCTGTATTTTCTGGCAGCAGCAAAATTTATATTGGTACGCCAAATATGTCGGCAGATAACCTTTTTCAACAAGTTTATCCAACAGCTTCGTGGGGCAGAAATTACATCACGGCACCTTTAAGTAACCGGCCTTATGATACTTACCGCATTGTAATCAGCGATCCAACTACTCAGGTTACTTTAAACGGTTCGGTTTTAAGCAATGCTTCTTTTACCAATGGTTTTTATTACGAATTTAACAGTACTGTTCCAAATGTTATCAGCGCTGATAAACCTGTACAGGTAGTACAATATGCGGTTACTCAGGGAAATTCTTTAAGCGGGGTAAATGTTAAAGGAGATGTTGGAGACCCGGAGATGATCTATCTTAACCCGATTGAGCAAAGTGTAAATAATGTTACGCTTTACTCGCCTACAGCTTATAAGATTCTTCAGAGTTATATAAACGTAATTATTGCTGCTTCGGCTGCATCGAGTTTTACGCTTGATGGGACTGCTCCAACTGGTGGGTTTAAAACAGTTCCCGGAAATTCTTCCTATTCTTACGGACAGTTTGCAGTTTCTTCCGGTACGCATAATATTCAGGCTTCTACTGGTTTTAATGCTATTGCTTATGGTTTTGGCAATGCAGAATCTTATGGTTATTCTGCCGGGACCAATCTCAAAAACCTGAACGAATTTGTCCAGATCAAAAATAGTGCGGGCGATACTTTGGCCAGCGCGTGTGTTGGCCAGGATGTAAAACTGGAAGTAACGTTGCCGTACCAAACAACGAGATTGATCTGGAGGCCTCAAAATTCAGTAGATTCTTTTGCTGTTGATAATCCTGTGTTAACTGCGCAAACTGTAAAAGACAATAAAACTTTATATACTTATGCTTATCCTAAAGCTGTAGCTTATTCAAAAGCAGGGACTTACGATGTTAAGGTTAAAGCTTTTAATGCGATTGCAGATGCCTGCGGATCCTATGAAGATATCGATCTCAGCTTTACCGTTTATGATAATCCTGTTGCTGCCTTTACTGCAAAAGCACAAACTTGTCAATCCGATAGTTTAACTTTTACAGATAAAAGTATGCCTACCGGAGCAATCATTAAAAACTGGGCCTGGAACTTTGGTGATGGCGGTACTTCAACTTCACAAAACCCAACACATGTTTATAATAAGGCCGGAGATTTTATTGCAACTTTACTGGTTACTAATTCTAATGGTTGTACCTCAGCGTTAGATTCTCAAAAAGTGCATATTTATGCCAAACCTGTTTCTAAATTCAGCGTTTCCAATCCTGATTGTGCAACGAAAACAATTACTTTTACCGATCAGTCAACTTCCGCAGAAGGAAATATTGTACAGTGGAACTGGGATTTTGGAGATGGAACAACACAAACATTAACTGCCAAAACACCTTTTCAGCATATTTTTAAAGCTGCAGGAAACTACAAAGTACAATTAATAACCATTTCTGATTTAGGCTGCCGCAGTGATGCTTTGATTATTCCTGTTGTAATTCATCCTTTGCCTGTTCCCAATTTTACTTTGCCCGAAATTTGTATTTCTGATGCTTACGCAGATTTTACCGATAAAAGCAGCATTGCTGATCATACAGAATCTGGTTTTACTTACTCATGGAATTTTGGCGATCCTGCTGCAAATGCTGCTAACCCTAATACTTCAACTCAAAAAAATCCTCAGCATAAGTATATGGCTGCCGCAGATTACCAGGTTAAATTAACCGTTACTTCTCAGGATGGCTGTTCTGCTGATACAACTTTCAAATTCACCGTAAACGGAGCAGTTCCTAAAGCTGATTTTACTGTGCTAAACCCTGCTTCGCTTTGCAGTAAACAAGCTGTTTTATTTCGGAATACTTCTACGCTTGATTTTGGAAACCTGACCAAGATCGTTATGTATTATGATTTCACTAATCATCCTGATCAATCTGAAACAGATGATGATCCGGCAGCGGATAAGTTATATAGTCATCAATATCCTGTTTTTAATACGCCTGCAACCGTTAATTATACTGTTTTAATGCGTACTTATTCTGGTTTAACTTGCGTTGACGAAAAAATGCAGGTAATAACCCTGAAGGCAAACCCGGAAGTAGCGTTAGCGCTTCCGTCTCGGACTTGCCTGGAAGTAATGCCATTTCAAGTTGCAGCAACCGAACTTCATGGTTATCAGGGAACGGGTACTTTCTCCGGAAAAGGTATAAGTTCGAGCGGTTTGTTTAATCCTGCTGCTGCCGGTGTTGGAACGCAAAGTATCAGTTATATGTTTACTGCCGACAATGGCTGCGCCGATACGGTAACCAAACAAATTACGGTTAACCCAACACCTACAGTAAATGCAGGCAAAGATATTTTCCTGTTAGAAGGAGCGGGAGGTGTTACCTTAAACCCAATTGTTTCCGGTACAAACCTTACCTTTAAGTGGACACCGTCTGCCGGTTTAAGCCATGATAATATTTTGCGTCCGGTTGCCAGTCCGCTCGTTAACACCACTTACAAGCTTACCGTAACCTCTGCAGATAGTTGTACAAATGCCGATGAAATAACTGTTTCGGTATTGAAAGCACCGGTAATCCCGAATACCTTCACCCCTAATAATGATGGCATAAATGATATCTGGAATATTAAATATTTAGATAGTTACCCGGATGTAATAGTGGAAGTATTTAACCGTTATGGGGAAAGGATTTACTATTCAAAAGGATATGCTGTACCTTGGGATGGCCGTTATAAAGGAACTGAATTGCCGGTAGGTACATACTATTATATTATTAATCCAGGCTTAGGAAGAAGTACAATAGCGGGCCCGATAACAATCATCAGATAAACAATGAGGAAATATATTTTTACTTTTTTGGTTTTACTTGGTATAATTGGTGCCCATGCCCAACAAAGGCCGCAGTACACGCAGTATATTTTTAACAATTATCTGATTAACCCTGCTATAACCGGAATAGAAAATTATACCGATATTAAAGCAGGGTACCGGAACCAATGGACAGGTTTAGACGGAGCGCCGGTAACCATGTATTTTACTTTACAAACGCCGCTGGGCAGTAAATTTATACAAGGCGATGCCATGAGCCAGCCAGGAAACGGAGAAGACCCGATGAGCCGTTCTTATGTACAGGATTATAGGGCTGCTGCACCGCATCATGGTATCGGTTTTACCGTAGTTTCTGATAAAGCAGGGCCAATTACCCAAAGCAATTATGATATTACTTATGCTTATCATTTAGGTATAACCAGTAACTTAAATGTGGCAGTAGGGGTTGCAGCCGGACTGGCCAGTATCAACTTAAATACAAGTCAGATTACTTTAGAAAATGCGCTTGATCCGGCTATTGCCAACGGTAATACCAATCAGCTAAAACCTGATTTAGGATTAGGTGTCTGGGCATATTCGTCCAGGTATTTTGTAGGTATTTCTGCCCAGCAGGTTTTACCGCAAACCTTGTATTTCTCTTCCAACGCCGTTTACAATCAAAGTAAAACGGTGCCCCATTATTTTGTAACAGCAGGGTATAAGTTTTTTATAGCAGATGATATTTCACTTTTGCCTTCGGTAATGTTTAAGTATGTAAACCCTGTTCCAACCACATTTGACATCAATTTAAAAATGGCTTTTTCAGATAGGTTCTGGATTGGAGGTTCTTATCGCAGAAATGATGCCATTGCAGCAATGGCTGGTATAAACGTAAGTAGCTTCCTGAATTTTGGTTATGCTTATGATTTTACCACATCCAACTTAAACACCGTAAGCAACGGCACGCACGAAATTATTTTGGGCATTATGCTGGACAATGCTTATAAAGTAATTTGCCCGAGAAGGTTCTGGTAGGAAGAGTGTTGTAAGTTATAAGTTTTACGTTATAAGTTGAACGCCGTTGTTACTTATAACTTACAACGTAAAACTTATAACTCGTTATCGCCGTTCTTACTTACAACTTACAACTCACAACTCACAACTTATAACTTACAACTTATAACTTACAACTCTTTTCTCAACCTTGCTACCGGGATATTCAATTGCTCCCGGTATTTAGCAACGGTACGGCGGGCAATGTTGTAACCGGCATCTTTTAAAATATCAGTTAGTTTTTCATCGGCAAGCGGGTGCAGTTTGTCTTCTTTGGCAATATTTTCTTCCAGGATTTTCTTTACTTCTTTGTTAGAGACCTCTTCGCCGCTTTCGGTTTGTATCGCTTCTGAGAAGAAAGATTTAAGCAGGTAAGTGCCATGTTCTGTTTGTACATACTTGGAATTGGCTACGCGGGAAACGGTAGAAATGTCCATGCCGATTTTATCGGCAATATCTTTTAAAATCATTGGGCGAAGGTTTTTTTCGTCGCCGGTTAAAAAGAAATCGTACTGATAATGCATGATAGCGTTCATCGTTTTCAGCAATGTTTGCTGGCGCTGTTTGATAGCATCAATAAACCATTTGGCCGAATCCAGCTTCTGCTTTACAAATTGGACAGCTTCTTTCAGTTTTTTATCTCTTTGCGCGGCTTTGTCGTAATGCTGGAACATATCCTGATAAGAACGGCTTACACGCAATTCAGGTGCATTTTTAGCATTTAAAGTAAGGATCAGTACGCCATCGCTGTTACGGATATGAAAGTCAGGTATAACCTGCATTTGCTTCGTGTTTACCTCGCTGGAGTCTCCCGGTTTTGGGTTCAGTTTCAGGATTTCTGCAACAATCTCTTTCAGCTCATCATCGTGCAGGTTTAAGGATTTTTCGAGCTTCTCGTAATGTTTCCGGGTAAATTCATCCAGGTAATGTTCTACCACCTGGATTGCTTTTCTGATTACCGGAATATTGATATCTTTTCTCCGAAGCTGGATTAGCAAACATTCCTGTAAATCGCGCGCGCCAACACCAGCGGGATCAAAACTCTGGACCACCTTTAACATGTCTTCCACTTCCTCGTCTTCTGCCATCACATTCTGGGAAAAGGCAAGGTCATCGGTAATAGACATAATTGGCCGTCGCAAATAACCATCATCATCCAAACTGCCAATAATTTGCTGGCAAATCCTAAAATCTTTATCCGATAAAGGGAGCAGGTCTAACTGGTTTTGCAGGTTATCAAAAAAAGAACTCTGTATAGCAATCGGCATTTCCTTGCGCTCTTCGTCATCATCGCCGTTCTGGTCGTACTTGCTGCCGTAATCATTCAAATTATCTTCCTGCAAATACTCGTCAATATTAAATTCGTCGAACTCCTCGCTGCCGCTTTCTTCTTTATTAAAGTTGTCATCATCCGGGTCCCGGTCGGGATATTCTTCCACGGGGTCTGCCATATTTGTCAAACTCAAATCCTCCAGCGCCGGGTTTTCCTCCAGTTCTTCTTTAATGCGGGCATCTAAAGAAACCGTAGGGACTTGGAGCAGTTTGATAAACTGTATTTGCTGTGGAGATAGCTTTTGAAGTAGTTTTTGTTGTAAGTTTTGTCTTAACATAAGAATGCCCAAAAATACCATTAAAATTAGGATACCTAAATCCTGGATAATATTTTATCGTAAAATCCTTGTTCTACGGGAAATTTTATATTTTGTACCTAATTAACCGAATTAAAAATCAAAAAATTAAAACTTATGGGATTTGTAAGTGAGTTTAAGGCATTTGCCTTAAAAGGCAATGTGATCGACCTGGCAGTAGGTATTGTAATTGGAGCTGCCTTTGGCAGAATTGTTACTTCGTTAGTGGAAGATGTAATTACACCAGCCATTTTAACACCAGCTTTAAAAGCAGCTAAACTGGCTGATTTAAGTTTGTTGGTTATACCCGGAACTGCCATAAAATATGGTAATTTTTTATCGCAGGTTATTTCGTTTTTAGTAATTGCAGTTGCTTTATTTATGGTGATAAAAGCCATCAACAAATTTCAAAGAAAGCAACCTGTTGCAGCGCCGGTTGAAGTTAAGGCAACTAAAGAAGAACTATTGCTAACGGAGATTAGGGATTTGTTGGCCGCACAGAAAAACATGTGATAAAAAAAGCATTGATATGTTAACAGGCCTGCATGGGATTAGAAATCATAAGCTCGAAGTTCCGCGATCAACTGCATTCTAATTATTAATGAACATTGGATTAATCGAAGTAATGGTGTAAGTATTAGTTGAATTTATGGTAGATGGAAAGGCCTATTTTAAAAATTTTTATCTGACCTTTAAAACCCTTTTTCTGTTTTTCCTTCCGTTAAAACAATAAAATCCCCCAACTTACCCAGCTTCTCCCAATCCGGTTTCGCAAAATCTTCCGAAGCAAAAGCAGCAATATTTTTTACAGAAGCTTGAGGCAGATATTTTTTAAACTGTGCAACTGCGCCTAATTTTTCTTCACTATGAAAACCACCGTTGATCTGAAAAACCATAAAACCGGGATGTGCTTTTAAAAAAGAAGCAACAGACCAGCCCATTGTTGCATCCCAAAGGTTTTGTGCCTGGTAAACTTGCATTCCGCCCATAGAACTGTGTCCGCCCATGATAGCTTCAAACTTAGTCAGATAAGCACCTGTTGCGGTGTCAATTGGGAGCGGAGGAAGATAAGATTTTCCAGTTGGTGTTAACTGATTTAAAGCATTTAAACCCATGCGGCTAACCATATTGGTATAACGGCCAGGTGCATTTGCGGCAATAACCGGCAGATGATTAGCTTTAGAAAACTCAATCACAGGACGATAATCCTGATAATTCGGCCAGCAACGCGCATCTGTTACAAAATTCTTTTCGCGGATTAATCCTGATAAATATTCGTTCAAAACGTTCTGGCAATCCGTTTCAAACATTTCCATAGATAAAGCAAGTTTCTGCGGATGTGCTTCGGCTAACTTTTTTAAAATGTTTGCTTCTAATAAATGCCCTACAGAATCGTTGTGTTCTTCACCATAAAAAACAGCATCTGTTTTACTTAATGCTTTTACCAATTCATCAACGGTAATGGTTTTTTGGGTAGCTGAATTATAGATTTTATAAAGTTTGGTATCTTGCGAATAACCGAAAACACTGATTATAAGTAGCGTAAGTAAAATAACAATGCTTCTTTTATCGGGTAAAAATCTCATTAAAAAAATAATAAACAGTAAAGAATAAAACCAATATAGCATTGGAATTTTGAAAAAACAACTCTATATTTGCGCTCTTGTTTTAAAAGCGTATAATACCACAAAGATATGAAAAGAACGTTCCAGCCTTCACAGCGTAAGAGAAGAAATAAGCATGGTTTCCGCGAGCGGATGTCATCAGCAAATGGCAGAAGAGTTTTAGCTGCAAGAAGAGCTAAAGGCAGACATAAGTTATCTGTATCTTCAGAGCCTCGCCATAAAGCATAAGCCACACTGCTTTTTCCTGTGATTTTTGCAGGAAATTCTGTTGACTGGTTTTGATTGAACAACAACCAGTTCTATTACTTTCATGAATACTTTACAAAAAGAAGAACGGTTATCCGGTATTAAACTTGTTTCAGGTTTGTACCAAAACAGTTCTTCTTTTTTATGTTATCCATATAAAATCAGTTGGCAGCTTAGTCCTGTTTTGCAAAGTTTTCCGGCCAAAGTGTTATTTTCTGTTTCTAAAAAAAAGTATAAAAGGGCAGTTGACCGCAATTTATTAAAACGGAGAATGCGCGAAAGCTACCGGCTGCAAAAGCAGGATTTTTTGTATCAGCATTTAGAAAGGCTTGAAAAGCAGCTTGTTTTTTCTGTAAGTTACATCGGCAAAGAAATTAACGATACTGTTTTTATGGCAAAAAAAATGCAGAAAGTATTGCAGCAATTAACAGAAAAAGTAAGTTCATGAGTTGGGTCAGTCAAATTTTAAGAACTGCAATTAGCCGTTTTTTTATTTTGCTGATCCGTTTATACCAAATTTTGCTTTCGCCGATATTGGGCGCTTCCTGTCGTTTTACGCCAACCTGTTCGCAGTACGGACTGGAAGCGATCCGGAAATACGGGCCATTTAAAGGCGGATGGTTAACCTTAAAACGAATTGGCCGATGTAATCCCTGGGGCGGCCACGGGCACGATCCTGTTCCATAAATATCATGAGTTTAATCCTGCAAATAGAAACTGCTACCACTTCCTGTTCGGTTGCTTTGGCAAAAGATGGAAAGGTACTTTCTTCGAGAACCATCAATCAAAGGAACATTCATGCGGAAGTAATTACTGTTTTTATCGGTGAGATTTTAGCAGAAAACGGAATCGGATTTCAGGAACTGAACGCTGTTGCTGTAAGTTCTGGTCCCGGTTCTTACACCGGTTTGCGCATTGGTGTTTCCACGGCAAAGGGTTTGTGTTTTTCGCTGGATAAACCACTAATTGCAGTAGAAACATTACAGGCAATGGCAGCAGGATATTTAGCACGTTTTCCAAAACCAGCAGTAAATGAATTTTTGTTGTGCCCGATGATTGATGCGCGGCGGATGGAAGTTTATACGGCTTTGTTTGATCAGAATTTGAAGCAGATACAAGCAACTTCCGCAGCAATTATTAATCAGGAAAGTTTTAGTGAAATTTTAAACCAGCATCAAATTATCTTTTTTGGTGACGGCGCGCCAAAATGTAAAACTATTCTGGGCACTCATCCCAATGCTGTTTTTATCGGTGATTTTTTTAATGATGCTGCCGACCTTACCCAAACAGCAGCAGCAAAATTTGAGCTGCAAGCTTTTGAAGATGTAGCTTATTTCGAACCGTTTTATTTAAAGGATTTTATTGCCGTCAAGATCAATTCTTAATGTTTTGATTTTTATGCGATAAAAGAAGCATCAGGATTTGCAGTTTATTGGAGTTTTATAAAGCGCTCGAATCTCTTTTAATTTCATTTTGCTGGAGATAAAAGTTGGTATAAAAGTTACTTTCTGAAGCCGTAAACTGCAAGGCAACTGCAAAATAATTTTTCCAACCGGAGTTTTTTTGATTGAATGTTTTACTGAATTCAGGTTGGAGCATGTTTTTTAAAAGCGGATAGGAGTTTGGCAAATGGACAAAAAACGACACGTTGCTTTGTTCGGCAAGCAATGTATTAAACGCGTAATACTGCTGGTCTTCATTTAAAAAATGCTGGTTATGGTAGTTTTGTAAGTAATTGTCAATAGCAGCTTGCGTATTTGCTAACAGCAGGTAATTATCAATCACTGTAAAATAAGGTTGTTTAAAGTGTAAAAAAGGTTCGCCTAAAAGGTAATAAGGCACATTTTGATACTTTAAATTGCTGCGGCTGCTATCCGGGTTAACGCTGATGTTGCGTAAAAAAGGTTCCAGTTCCGATCCGTTTTTTACTTTGATGATTGCTATTTTTTCATTTTCTGCAGTCGTAATTATCGCAAACTCATTTCCTAATTGTTGCCGGAAAGCGGTTTGGATAGCTACGCCTGTTTCCTGCCTGATCTGTTTAAACAAAGCTTTTGCCTGCTTATTTTGATGCAAACGGCTTTGCCATTGGTCTAACGCTTTTAAATAAGTTGCGGTGTTACCGTAAGCAAAACTAACCGCCAAAGCGGTATTGATTGGAAAAACGGATTGAATAGTGTTTTTTACAGGTTGCTGGTTTAAAAAAACATGGATATAAGTTGCAGCAGCAGTATCTGTTTTTGTATAGCCATTAAACAGCAACGCATCTTTTTTATAATTTAAACTAAGGGCAGAACTGGCCGGAAAATCGTTTAAAAACCTAAAAAAATCGTCCTGTCCATGTCGAAACAGTTGTTTAAACAAAACCGGGAATTGCTTATAGTTTACATACAGATCTGCAATAGAATTCTTGTTTTGCTGCTCGGATAACTGAGTTAAATCTGAAACTTTATTTTCAGTTCTTTCATCCAAAAACTCCAACAATAAATCTTTACTAAAACTACCAGCCAGAACATTTGCATTAATGGAAAGGTAGAATGCTTCTTTTAATGCGGGAAATGTTATTTTTTGAATGCTTTTATTTCCGATCCGTTCAGGTTCTATTGCGCCATCTGTTTTTTGCACCATTGCTTCCAATGCTTTTTGCAGGTTAATAATTCCATCAGCACTTGTAGTGAGCAGCATTTCAATTGTGCTGGAATTTATTTCAGGGTGAAGCGAAATAAAAATACTCTGGTTGCCAAAAGAAAGATTAGGTGCGGATTGTTTTAGCAAATAATTGTGGAGGTATTGCAGCTCGTCTGCCTTTTTTTGCCCGATAAAAGAAGTAAGCAGGCTGCTTTCTTTAAACAAATCGTAAAACTGAGGATCATTTTTAAACTCAAAAACCAAAGCTGCATCTTGCGGAATTTGGTCGATTACGTGGGTTGTATTTTGCCCGGGCAGCTTTATCCTGGAAAAATAGAATATCGTTACCGTTAATGCTGTTAGAAATAGAAAAACCGTAATCAGGATAATTTTCCTCATCTCATTTATTTGCAACAAAAATAGCTTATTCCCTGTTGGCGTAGGAAGTAATTCTGATATTGTTTATATTAGAAGTATAACTACCATGAACAAACAAATTATTATTACGGCTGCCATTTACGGCGTTTTGGCCGTTATTACCGGCGCTTTTGGTGCCCATGCTTTAAAAAGTAAATTAGAACCTGCACAATTAGAAGTTTGGCATACCGCCGTGCAATATCAGTTTTACCACGTTTTTGCCTTGCTGTTTTTATCGACCTTAAATCCGGCCGGCAACAATTTATTAGCGTGGAGCTATTACTTTTTTGCTTTGGGAATTTTATTGTTTTCCGGCTCGCTTTACTTATTGGCATGCCGCAATTTGTTGGGATTAGATTGGCTTCGTTTTCTTGGGCCGGTTACACCGCTTGGTGGTCTGTTTTTTATTTTGGGGTGGCTTACGCTTGGTTTAGGGGCAATTAAAAAACTATGATGCTCGATTTATCGGATTCTGTTCATATCGAGAAAAAAACACTCTTTGCAGAAGTTGTCCTGCCGCTTCCAATCGCTAAAAATTATACTTACCGCGTACCGTTTGACCGTGCTGCAGATGTAAACGTTGGCAAAAGGGTAGTTGTGCAATTTGGCAAGAGTAAGCTTTATACCGGTGTAATTATTTCGCTTGGCGAAAAGGCTCCCGAAAAATACGAGGCCAAGTACCTGATGGATATTCTCGATGATGAGCCATTAATTACCCCGCAGCAGTTAGCTTTCTGGGATTGGATTTCCGGCTATTACCTCTGCAATCCCGGCGAAGTGATGAATGCTGCTTTGCCTGCTGCCTTAAAATTGGCCAGCGAAACCAGGATCAGCTTAAATACCGAATATAATTTTGATAAAAGTGAACTGAATGACAAAGAGTTTCTCATCATTGACGCACTCGAAATACAAGCGGAACTAACAGTAAGTGAGGTAAGCAAACTGTTAGGACAAAAAACGGTAATGCCGGTACTGAAAATGCTTTTCAATAAAAACATTATTCATATTGCCGAAGAAGTAAACGAACGATACAAACCCAGAAAACGTTCTTTTTACGGCTTAAACCCGGTTTACCGTAACCAGGAGCAATTAAAAGAGCTTTTTGAAATATTGGAGAAAAGGGCGCCTAAACAATTGGATGCCGTTCTGGCCTTGCTGCAATTATCAAAACAAAAACAGCAGGTTACCAAAGCAGAGCTGGAAGAAGCTGCACAAGTAAGCACAGCAGTTTTAAAAGCTTTGGTAGAAAAAGAAATATTTTTGGTTGAAGAAAGAATAGTCAGCCGGTTTTCTAACAGTGAAGAAGATGCAGAAAGCACATTTGAACTGAATGAATATCAGGAAAAAGCATTCAAGCAGATCAACCAGCAGTTTGAACAAAAAGACGTGGTTTTGCTACATGGCATCACATCTTCCGGCAAAACTCAAATTTATGTGCGGCTGATCGAAGCGGTAATTGAAAGCGGCAAACAAGTGCTGTTTTTACTGCCTGAAATTGCGTTGACTATACATATTATAGAACGGTTAAGGCAATATTTTGGAAATAAAATTGGTGTTTACCATTCCCGTTTTAATGATAATGAAAGGGTAGAAGTTTGGAACAAAGTTTTAAGCGGAGAATACAAAGTTGTACTTGGCGCGCGCTCGTCTGTTTTTCTTCCTTTCAATAATCTTGGATTGATTGTAGTGGATGAAGAGCACGAAAACTCGTACAAGCAGTTTGATCCGGCACCGCGCTACCATGCCCGCGATGCTGCAATTTACCTCAGCACTTTATACAAGGCAAAAGTTCTGCTGGGTTCGGCAACACCGTCGCTTGAATCATATTACAATGCGCAGCAGCATAAGTACGGTTTGGTGGAACTAAATTTTCGTTTTGGGGAAGCTGTTTTGCCTGAAATCCAGGTAATCAGCATTCCGGAGGAAACAAAAAACAAAACGATGCAATCTCATTTTTCCACTGTATTGATGCAGGACATCGAATCTGCCCTGGAAAAAAAGGAGCAGGCCATACTGTTTCAAAACCGCCGCGGCTACGTTCCTTTGCTTATTTGTAAAACCTGTGGCTTCACGCCTAAATGTATTAATTGCGATGTAAGTTTAACGCTGCATAAAAGTACAGGTAAATTGCATTGTCATTATTGCGGTTACAAGGAAGATGTTTACGCGGTTTGTCCGGCCTGCGGTTCTGTTCATCTGGAGCAAAAAGGTTACGGAACGGAGAAGATTGAAGATGAACTATCGTTGTTGCTTCCTTCTGCCCGCATTGTACGGATGGATTTGGATACTACACGAACCAAAATGGCTTTCCAAAATATTTTAAGTGACCTGGAAGACAAAAAAACAGATATTCTGGTTGGTACCCAAATGGTTGCTAAAGGTTTAGATTTTTCGGATGTTACCGTTATTGGTATTGTTAATGCAGATTCTTTATTAAAATTTCCTGACTTCAGGGCAAATGAACGAAGTTTTCAAATGCTGGCACAAGTAAGCGGCAGGGCAGGCCGGCGTGGCAAAAAAGGAAAAGTTGTGATCCAGACTTATGATCCGCATCATCGGGTAATCAGTCAGGTCATCCGGAATGATTATGCCGAAATGTACCAGATGGAAATGGCCGAGCGTCTGCAGTTTAAATATCCGCCTTTTTATCGCATCATCCAATTAGATGTAAAACATAAAAATGCAGAAGCCTTGTTTCATCAGGCCGAATATCTGGGGAATGCTTTAAAAAAGCAGTTTGGCGACCGTGTACTTGGGCCAGAATTTCCGCTGATCAACCGCATCCGCAATTATTATATCAAAACCATCATCCTGAAAATCGAAAAAGAAGGGACTTCGATGGTCCGCGTAAAAAATATTTTGAAAGAAACGATTGTCCAATTTCAAACGGAAAAAATTAGTAAAGGCAATTTAATCAGGATTGATGTTGATCCGTATTGATAGTTGTTTTATTGAGTTAAGTTAGTAAATTTGGTTATGGTTGCAATTGCAGGAACTTATCAGGATGGTTATGTGAAATTAGACAGGGAATTTTCATCAACAGAACCTGTTAAAGTTATCGTGACGTTTTTAGAAGATATTGAAATATCTTCTGATAAAAGATTAACCTTATCTGATTTTTCTTTTGCTAAAAGTCAAAAGATTTTAGAAGAGTATAAAGGCTCTTTAAGTGATGAAGTGATTGAGGAAAGACGAAGTGAAGTGTGAAGTTTTTTTAGACACTTCTTCTTTAGTCAAACTTTATCATCGAGAAGACGATACAGCTATTGTAGAAACTATTTTTAAAGAATTTGCCGTAAAAACAGTTTTTCTTTCTGAGCTTACTAAAATTGAATTCACTTCTACTATCTGGAAAAAAGTACGGGTTCAGCAAATAGGTGAACTAACAGCAAAAGAAATTATAGTAAATTTTGAATCAGATATTTCGAAGTTCACCTTTATTCCTATACATACGGCAATTGTTGAACAAGCGAGAAATTTAATAAACAGATATGGAATAAATGGTTTAAGAACTTTAGATAGTTTACAATTATCTACTGCTATCTATCTTAAAAATCAAGCTAATTTATTTGTAACTTCTGATAAATTATTAAATTCCTTTTTTGTAAACGAATCATTACCGACCTATAACCCTCTTTTTTAAAATCAATTTTACAACTGCTTTTTTAGCCTTATTTTGTTACAAATTTCGGAAAAACCTTCCTTGGTTGTTGTAAAACAGTTTATACAAATAAGTATAATGCTTCTTTTACCACATCAATTTCTATATTTACCAAAACCAATTTCCCGATCTTCCTGATGAAACCATTATTTCCAAAAATAACGTTGGCACTGCTTGCTGTTTTTACCACTACTTTTTCTGCATCGGCACAATTAAACTCTGCTCAAAAATGGACAAAAGCCAATGCAGAAGTATGGTTTAAAAGCCGTGTTTGGGCAAACGGAATGAAACTGAATGTTTCTGAAACGGTAGATAAACAGGAATTTGCAAGGCAATATACCGCTAATAAACCTTATTGGGATAAAGCTTTTGCTTATTTTCGAGATACAGATTTACCAAATGTTCAGGTTGGAAAACAGGTTTTAGATAGCGGACATGTTTCTGTTGCAATTACAGAAAACCCAACGAAACCATTGGAAGAAACAAACTGGGAATCGCACGTTAAAAATATAGACGTACAATATGTAGCCGCAGGTGCAGAAAAAATGGGCGAGGTAAAAGTTCCGGATGCAAAGCTGATTGAACGGTATAATCCTGCAAAAGATGTAGCACATTACGAAGCAGAAGGCAAGTTTTACGAAGCCAGGCCAGGAACTATTTTTATATTTTTTCCGAATGATGCACATCGGGTAAATGTAAAAGTAGATGGTATTGAGAAAGACAAAAAGATTGTTATCAAAATCAGTGCTGCACCCTGATGCTTCTTTTAGCACCTAAAAATCTTCATCCTAAAATTTCTGTCGGAAACAAACCGGATAATTATTAGGTTTAAGAAAAATAATTTCAACATCAAATCAAATACCGAAACTGTTTATGATCTCGATAGAAAACGAATTTTTAACTGTATCTTTTCGTACCAAAGGGGCAGAAATGACCTCTTTTTTTAACAAAAAAACCAAGACCGAGCATTTATGGCAGGCTAATCCTGATGTTTGGCCTTGGTATGCACCTAATTTATTTCCAATTGTTGGAGGGTTGTTTAACAATGAACTGCATGTAAACGGACAAACTTACCACATGACACGCCATGGATTTACCAGAGAATCAGAATTTAAACTGGTTGACATTACGGAAACCCATGCAAAATTTTCACTGCCTTTTAGCGAAGCCACTTTAGCTGCTTATCCTTATCGTTTTGAATTTCAGGTGTTGTATGATTTGTTTGACCAGGATTTACGCGTTACTTACAAAGTAATTAATCAGGATGAGCAAACTGTTTATTTTTCTATGGGTGCGCACCCTGCTTTTCATATTCCGTTTAAAGAGGATGAAAAATATGAAGATTATTACCTGGAGTTTGAAACATCACAACCTTTATTAACGCACCTGCTTTCGGCAAACGGATTAATGAGCGGCGAACGAGAAGTTGTCCCGACAGAAGATCAAAAACTTTGGCTAACTAAACATTTATTTGATCGTGATGCACTGGTTTTTAAAAGTATCACTTCCAAAAAAGTAACTATCCGAAGTAAAAACCATGAACATAGCTTGTTAATTAGCTTTGATAATTTTAAGGACCTGGGTATTTGGGCAAAGCCGGGCGCCCCCTTTGTTTGTATAGAACCGTGGTTAGGTTATTCGGATACGGAAGGAGAAGTTAATGATATTCAGCAAAAAGCAGGTATCGAAAGCGTAGGGCACGGGCATGTTTACGAAGCTACGTTTACCATCTCTGTTAACAGTTAAACACTTATTTTAATCGATAAAAGAAGCATTCCTCTAAATTTAAATGCTTCTTTTACCGATGTTTTTTGGACTACTTTTTATAAACTCCCACCACAACTGCAAATGCAATTAATGCAGCAGCGCCAATTAAACTTGCGGTAATTACAGGATTATTTACAGCAGGCGGAACATATTTTACACCTTCTATATCGCTTTGTGCAGGTTCTTTTACATAGCGTCCATGTGCAGGAACAGCTTCTTCAGCAAAATTACGGCCTAAATGCTGTAAAGCATGCTTAAATTCTTTTCCAAACATTGGTTTACCGTGTCCGGTTGCTACAATTTGCGGATGCAGGCCGATTAATTTCCGTACAGATACACCAGCTGCTTTCCAGTCGCTGGTAAAATATTTTGGCGGGCCGGAAATAATTTTTTTCTGCGTCATAACTGATATTGCTGATTCTTGTACCGTAGTTACAAAAGCATCACCGGCAATTAAAACATGATCGCTTTCGCGGAACAAAGAAATATGGCCCGGCGCATGGCCAGGTGTATGTACAATCCGCCAGCCTGGTAGTCCGGGCGTTCCTTCTTCCGGAAAAGCATGAACTTTATCACGTAAATTAAGGGGTTTATTAGGGAACAACCACGAAGTTAAACTCATTAAACCACCACCAACAAATGGGTCTGCAGGTGGATAAGCAGAAAGGCCGGTTAAATAAGGAAGTTCAAGATAATGCGCATAGACAGGTACATCCCAGATTTTCAACAGATCCTGTAAACTGCCCCTATGGTCGAAATGGCCGTGCGTTAAAATAATGTTTTCTGGTTTTGTTCCCGTTCCGAATAATTCTTCGGCCATTTCTTTTATTTTATTTGCAGAATGCGGCAAACCGGCATCTACCAATACCCATTTTTTACTATCAGGGCTGCCAGAGGCAATCATGTAAATGTTTACAAATACAATTTTCATTCCCCAAACACCCGGGGCAACTTCAAAATAGCTGCTGCTTGTGTTTTTATTCTGATTGTTTACCTGTGTTTCGTCCATAATTATTAAAGTTTATCTGAGTTTAGAAACAAGAACGGGCACTTTAAGTTTTCGAAGTTTAATCAATATGAAAAGCATCAAAAAACGCTTATTATTTTTGGATGACTGATTTTATTTTTATTCAATCTAAAACAATTTATTTGCGTATAATATTTATTCAATTCACATATACCGTAAACAGTTTTATTATGAAAAAGAAAGTCTATTTATTATCAACCGCGTTAGTGCTTGCGTTTTCTACAACGCAATTAAGTGCAGCTACTGTAATTACCGAACCAATTGCAAAAGAAGTTAGCCTGACAGATGCACAAAAAGAAGCAAAACTTGAGGCTATAAAAGCGCGTGTTGAAGAGATCAAGGCAATGGATAAATCTCAACTAAGCAAAGAGCAAAAGCAAGAAGTAAAAGCTGAGTTAAAAACCATGAAAGCTCAGGCCAGGGCCTTAGGCGGAGGTATCTACTTATCAGTGGGTGCAATTATTATCATCATACTTGTTTTAATCCTTATTTTATAAGGAGCTAACTGGTTAACATAAAAACAAGAAAGCCCGGTGTAATTTACGCCAGGCTTTCTTGTTTAAACAGTAGTTTAATGCTCTTTATCTTCCGTTTCTATTAACCTTTGCCGCCACCTAAAGCTTTCAGGTCTTCAAAAGTAATTCTGTCGAAATCTGCCGGAATTGCAAAAGTTCCGGGTTTAACTTTTTCATCTGAGATAGATTTTAAGGTCACTTCAACAGGTTGTCCTCTTTGTATAGTGGTAAATTTTATAGGATAACCGCCCATATTGGTAAAAAATTTGGTTAAGTTATTAGATGGGGCAGTTATATCATTGGTAATCCAGGCATCAAACGTCGAACCGCTTTTGCTATCTTTAACTTTTACCTTTTTACACTTGTAACCAGAAATAGTTTGTGTTTCTGTAGTTGGAGTGGAAGTGAAAGAAGGTTCCTGGTCTTTCATTTGTTCCAAGTCTGCAGGTGTTGCTACAGCAGCTTTTTTCATGGAAGCCACAGGTACATCTATCAATACTACCATATAATTTCCTTTATCGTTAGATAATATACTAATGGTTGCAGGGCCTTGCTGCATTTTAGTAGCAGTAGAATCGTTTTTAAAATAAGTTTTGGACTCTGTTTGCTGGCCATTAGCGCTAACAGAATAAGTTATTACACCTTCAGTATAATTTTTTTGTGCATGGGCTGCAAAACAGATGGTGGTAAGCGCCAAACCCAAAGTTGCTTTTTTAATATTAATCATGTTTTTTATTTTTTTTTAAAGTAATCATTCTTTTTATAAAGATGCAAGCCTAATTTAATAAATTATTTGCGTGGTTAATTGTTAAAGTTAGACTGAAGTTGGAAGGATTTGTTACGTTTTAAAATTTTTATTTTTCGTCCGTCCGATGCTGCATCTTCTGTTAAATTTTTAATCTGGTAATCAGAGTTGCTGCCATCGATAATTAACAAGTCAAAAATAATATTTCCGGAAATCTGCGCTAAGTTTAAACGAGGGTTTCCGGTTATATACACTTCATCTACTTTTATTTTTTGTGGCAGCGTTTTGTTTTCAAATTTTTTATCCGCCACAAAAATTAAACGGTTTCCAAATTGTATTAAATTATTTTGCCTGCTAAAAACAGCATTCCTAAAGTTTTGCCCAGTTTGTAAAAGTTTAACCTGAACGCACTTACAACTATCTAAATAAGGTTGTACTGAGTATTGAAAGGTCTTGTCGGCCGGTTTTAAATCTGTTATCACCACAGCTTCATTGCCTTTTTTAAATATTAAGCCCGAATTTTTACGGAGGTTTAAAAAAACCATTTCATCCTGATTTGCGGCCTGATAGCGCTTATATGAAATACCTGCTAAAAAAAGTATGGTAAAAACAGCACCGGCTTTTAACCAAAGAGAATTGCGGTGGACCAGACAGGCGAAACCGGAGCAAATAATGGCATACAAAAGCAAATATTGGGGAACGGTGATCCAAAGTTTGTTCCAGTTGCCAAAAGGGATATTTTCTATCCGTGTTAAACCTTCGTTCATTAAAATAATGGTTTTTTCGAGTAAAAAGGCTATTAGTTTTGAAATATTAAAAACATCAGGAATTAACAGAAATGCAATTCCAAAATACATAATCAGCATAGAAGGCAGCACAATAAAAAGGTTACTGATGAGGAAATAAACCGGAAACTGATGGAAATAAAAAATGCTAACCGGAAAAGTAATGAGTTGTGCCGCTAAAGAAACAGAGATCAACGACCAAAGCTTTTGAGCAATAAAATGTTTAAAATGAAACCAGTCTTCTATTATCGGCTGTAAAATAATCAAACCAAAAACAGCTAAATAAGAAAGCTGAAAACCAACATCAGTAAGATAGAAAGGATTGTAAAGCAGCAGCATAAAAGCCGAAACCAGCAAAATATTAAGCATGCTGATATGGCGGTTATAGGTTTTCCCGGCGATAACAAACGTAATCATTACGGCAGCACGGCAAACGGCAGGCGAAAAACCGGTGATTAAAGCATATACCCAAATCAGCAGAACAGAGATCAGCGCTTTTAGTAAAACAGTGCTTCTTTTACGGTTTAAAAAACTTAGCAGCATGTTTAGAATGATGTAAACCAAAGCAACGTGCATGCCCGAAACGGAAAGCACGTGCATGGTCCCGGTTTTAGCATAAGCTTGCAAAACGTCCTGACTTAAATCTGCACGATAACCCAAAATTAAAGTGGAAGCAACCGCAATAGCATCCGGATTGTGCAGGTATTTCTTCAGTTTTAAAACTAGGTTTTTTCTGATTTTAAGTGCGTAAGCAATTATTGGATTGTCACGATTAGTAGTTAGTAATTGGTACTCGTTTGGGTTGATAAAAGTCTGAAAGTAAATGTTTTGATGTTGAAGCCACAACTTGTAATTAAATTCTGCGGGATTAAAAGGTGCATCAACAGGTTTAAAATTACTGTTGATAAGCAGTTCATCACCATAATTTAAATTGACAGGTTGATTTGGATCAATCTTTAAAGCAATTAGTAAACTTCCGCAAGCCGGAATAATTTTGCCATTAAAAGAAGTATGCGTAACAGAAGAATTAAAGTGGACAAGGTTTCCGGTTTGTTTAGGTTCCTGGATAATGCGGATGAGCAACGCATTAGATTTTTGTTTTGAAAAATGGTTTTGCTGGTTAATTTCTTTATTTCGCTCTGCAAATAAAATTCCTGCTAACAGCAATAAAATATGGACAAGAATTCCGCCAATCCAGGGTTTGCGGTAAATTTTTAATCGGGCATAACCAAAATTTAAAGTAGCAAAAAGCAAAGCAATTGCATAAATGCTGATGGTTAAGCAAAAAAACCAACTATCGAACGGAAAAATCACGCCTAAAAAAATACCCGATAAAAGAGGCATCAGCAGTTGTAAAAATGGGTTTTCGGGCATAAAAAAAGCGTTTTTCATCTTTTAAAACCGATAGCGTACTTGTATCCTGGCCTCAGATTTCTTGTTGCCTTCAATTACATCCAAACCAGAACCAACTGTTTTTTCTCCCCGGTACAAATAAGCGCTGTACCTAAACCAAACATCGATTGCTTTTTTGAAATTATACTGCGCATTAAAGTAGGTGCGAAAGCCGGTATGCTGCAAGGGCAAAACCGTGTAACTGTACAAAACATCGTTCTCAAAAGAGTAAACCCGGGAATCGTAACTGGCTGTATGAAACCAGGCCAAACGGCAATTGCCCGAAACCCTGCTGCTTTTAGGTTTATAAATTACATCCTGATAAGCCATAAAACCATATTCTGCTGCTGGTGCACCTTTTTGGTATTTTACAAGTTCTGCACGGTTTCTAAACGTGATATTTCTGGTAAAAGGATACGAAATATCCAGGTGCCAATCCTGGTAATTAACTTCATCCAAAGCTTTAATTTTTGCATTGTCGTTGTTTTGTTGCTTCTGTTTTAAGCGGTAATTGAGATAAGCAGACAGGCGGTTAGTTGGCGAGAAAGTTAATCTTCCTAAAAATTCATGTCCATAACTATTGGGTTGGCCCACCTGATATTTTAACCAGGGAAAACGGAAGAAATCAGCATAACCGGAAAAATTCCAGTAGTGTAAAAACTTCAGGTTTAAACCACTGTAAACACCTTTTTCATTTACCCCTTCTGTTGCTTCGGAAATGGCCTGATTGTAGAGCGAATGATAATTACGGCTGTAATTCCGGTAGAGCAAGACCACCGAAACCGTTGAAGACAAGGAGGTTAATAAACCATTTACAGTGGCAGCGCCGCCTCCCAAACCTTTAGCTGTTTCTCCGAAGAAATATAAATTATGGTAGCTGTAATCATAATAGAACGAAAGGTTATCTAATTCCTTTCCGGCGAACTGGAACTCGTTATAAGTGTTTCGTTTACGCTGCACCGGAAATTGAAAATTGGTATTGTAAGCTGTTGCACCTGCTTTAAAATTTCGGTTAGTATAGTTGAGGTTTAAGCCATAAGTTAATTGTTCTGCTGCATTTTTGTTAACTAATTCTGTGGGTGTGCGATGATAACCGGTTGTTCCGATAGAAGAAATATATTCAGGGTTTGCCGTGCTTTGAACGGTTGCATCAATTGGCTGATCTGAAACAAAAGGTGTAAATTCTACAGCTTTCCATTTAAACGTTGCTGCAACACCGCGGAAATAACTGACTTCATTGGTAGAAGAATAAGGCGTTAAACCGCGGCTAACTTTAGGCACCAAAGTAGCATCTGCATTTTTGCCAAATGCAAAACCGGTATATAAACCTAAACCCTGGCCAAACTGCAAAGAATAATCACCAATAACCAGGCGGTTTACAAAACCAAAATTTTTAAAAGAAAGGCTGGCCGAATAAAAATCAAAACCCATACTGTTTTTACCGGCAAAAAATGGTTCTCCCGCATCTTTTTCCATATTTAAAGCAAGTTGGATGCGGTTTTGAAAATTAAATTTATAACGTCCTAAAAGTTTCTGTGCATTTCCGGTATAATGCGAAAGCTTAGAATCTTTTGGAATGAGAAAACCTTTTTGGGCTTGTAATACTTGTCCATATCGAAAGATGAAATCTTGTTTGCCGTAACGAAAAACGTTTGTAAGGTTAACAGCATTAAAATCAAAATCCGGACTGATTGTTACAAAAGGCAATAGTTTTTGAATGGTTTGCAGGTCGAAAAGATTGATACTTTGAAGTTCGAGCAGGTTAATTAGTTTCCCGTTAGTATGGATATGTTCCTGCAAAGCCGTGATTTGCAGGACAGACAGAAACAAAAGGTCTTGCAGTTGTGTGGTAGTTGCTTTGTTAAGGTTAAGCGGGTGCAGGCGATAATTATTAAGCTGGCCAATCAATTCAGAATAGTCGTAATCGTCCGGCAGGTTTTCGGCAGCAGCTTCAATAATGGTTTCTATTTCGCGCTCATAAGAACTTTGGCCAAAAGCAGTTTTTGCAATACTTAGAAAGAAAAAAAGCAGTAAAAATTTGTACTGCATCAAGTTAAAATAGAATCATTTATACTGCTTTTATTTTAACTCAATAATATTAAAATTAATTAATAATTAAATTAAAACAGAAATAAATATTTATACCGATAAAAACAGCATGATGCCCGATTCCGTTTTTGAAGTGATATTGGTTGGAGATTCCGGTAACATTTCCCGTTACAAGCCCGATCCTGTTCTGAGTTTGTTAACTAAACACCTGGCTACGCCCAATCCTTCGGCAGTCATTTTTTTGGGTGATAATGTTTATCCGAACGGTTTACCAGAAAAAGGCGACCGGTTAAGGGCAGACGCAGAATTAGTGCTGCAAAAACACCATGAAGCAGTAAAAAATTATTCAGGAAAAGTGATTTTTATCTCTGGCAACCACGATTGGAACAAAGGCAAAGACGATGGTTTTGATTACGTTATCCGCCAGGAAAAATACATCGAAAAATTATTTGGCGGAGAAAACGTTTACCTGCCATCCAGAGGTTGCCCGGGGCCGAAAGAAGTTTCTGTAAATGATGAGCTGACTATAGTGGCCATCAATACCCAATGGTGGATCCAGCGTGGTTTCCGGCCAATAGGCGCAAAAGATGGTTGCAGCGCCGGTTCTGAAGCGGAGTTTTTTACCTTATTAGAAGAAATGATCAACAGAAATAAGAACAAAAAAGTGCTGGTGGTTGGCCATTATCCTGTTTACAGTTATTCGTTGCACGGCGGAAAATTTAAGTTTAAGCACCATTTGTTTCCGCTTACCATTTACCGTAAAAAGGCTTTTATGCCTTTGCCTGTTGTTGGTTCTTTGCTTCCTTTATACCGCAAATATATTGGCGCACCGGAGGACCTTTCGCATTTGCGTTTCCGCACATTGAAAAAGAAACTGAAAACTATTTTTGCAAATCATCCAAACCTGATCTATGCTGCCGGGCACGAGCATAATTTGCAGCATATTTATAAAAACCAGGTTAATTATATTATAAGTGGCGCAGCTTCCAAATCAACTTACGTCCGAAAAGGAAAATATGGCAAGTTTGCTTTAGCAGCAAAAGGTTTTTTTAAGCTGAAGTTTACATCAAACCAAAAAACAGTTGCCGAATCGTGGATTGTAGATGAATTTGATGAAAACGGAAAAATGGTTTATCAAGCCGAATTAGACTAAGAAACAGCCGGTAAAAGAAGCTTTAAAGCAAGCGGTGTAATGCTAATGTCGATATGTTTTACTTGGCCAATTACTTCGCCGTCAACCTGCAATACAACACCTCTTTTGGTGGTGATGTGTGCTTTTTTACAACTAATCACTTCAAAATACTCACTGGTTTGCAAATTACCGCGGAACATCTTCCAGGTAAGCGAAAATATTTTCATCCACGGAAAGAGTTTCACAATACATAATTCAAACCGACCGTCATCAATTTTACCGGTTGGGTTGATAACTGCGCCAGTGCCATATTTAGAAGCATTGGCAAAAGTGATGGAAACGGCCCTGCGCCTGATAGATTTACCATCGTAACGGATTTGGAAACTTTTGCTTCTGATCAAGAATATCTCGCGCCACAAATAACGGGCATAAGTGGAAAGTCCGCGCCTCGGGTCTTCCTCAAAACGTTTTACAATCCGCGCATTTAAACCAACATCGGCTAAGTGGACACAAGTAGAATTATTAATGGTCAGCAGGTCAACCGGCTTAATTTTATAATTTTCCAGTACATCGTAAGCTGCTGTAATTTGGTTTGGGATGGCTAATTCCCGTGCCATTCCGTTTGCCGATCCGCAAGGTAAAATCATCACAGGCAATTGGTAATCGGGTGCTATTTTTGCAACAATATTTAAGGTGCCATCGCCACCGGCAGCAATCAATAAATCAGGATGGTAATCTTTAATTTCTTTTCTGATGTTTCCTTCACAATCCTGGTTTTCCATTTCGTAAACCCGGAACTCAAACTCATACTGTTTGCTTTTTTGCTCCAATAACTCCGCGAACTGTTCGTGTGTTTTGCCACCAGCACGTGCATTGTAAATTACCAAAACAGATGAACCTGCAGGCAGCCTCATAATTGCTCTTTTACTTCCAGTAAAAATTTTTTCAGGTTTTCCAGCGCACTAATTACCTGCTGACTTTCTTTCGCTTCGCTGCCGTTCTGCTTTAAATAATCGCGCGCGCCCTGTAACGTAAAGCCGCGTTCGTTAATTAAGTTGAAGATGATTTTCAGGTTATCTACATCTTCCGGTGTAAAAAGCCGGTTTCCTTTTTTGTTTTTTTTAGGTTGAAGGATGTCAAATTCCTTCTCATAAAACCGGATCATCGATTGGTTTACATTAAACATAGCCGAAACCTCGCCCATGGTATAATACATTTTATTGATGTCTCTTTCTTTGTAAGGCATGGCGTAAAGTTAAGAGTTTGACGGGAAGATAAGAACATGCTTCTTTTACCGGGTAAAAATTAGTTACGTTCTTTTGTCTTGATACAAAAGAACCAAAAGATCAAGAATGCCCGATCGCCTCCGGGCGGCATTCAACCCACCGCGCCTAGGTGGTTACCTTGCAAAGGTCTCTTCAAAGCGACTATTTGGTTTTGTTTAATACTTCTTTTATCAACCTTTTTTTGAATTTGCAGAGCCGCTTGCAAAGTATGTGCCGAGGTGCGGAAAGGCCAGACAAAACGCCCGGAGGGATCGGGTTTGTCTTGATTTTTTGGTTCTTTTTGATCAAGCAAAAAGAACAAAAGAAAGGGCTAAAAGCCCGATTGGATAATTATGTAGCATAAAAGAAGCATGTGATTTAGAAGTTGAAATGACATTGCTTAGCTTCTCTAAAAAAAATTCAAAATCCTATCTTTGCCACATAATTTTTATACGATAAAAACAGCATTCCAAATGTTAACCGCTTCCCAGATACGCCAGCAATTTTTAGATTTTTTTGCATCGAAACAACATCAGATCGTTCCATCAGCGCCAATTGTGGTAAAGAACGACCCGACACTGATGTTCACCAATGCCGGAATGAACCAGTTTAAAAGCATTTTTTTAGGTGAAGAAACAGCAAAATTTCCAAGAGTTGCCGATACTCAGCGTTGTCTGCGTGTTTCCGGCAAGCACAACGATCTGGAGGAAGTTGGCATCGATACCTATCACCACACGATGTTCGAGATGTTAGGCAACTGGAGCTTCGGGGATTATTTTAAAAAAGAAGCGATAGCATGGAGCTGGGAATTGCTGACGGAAGTTTATAAAATAGACAAAGACCGGCTGTACGTAACTTATTTTGAAGGCGACGAAAAGGAAGGACTGGAAAAAGACCAGGAAGCCTACGATTTGTGGAAGCAGTTTTTGCCAGAAGATCACATCCTCCCCGGGAATAAAAAAGACAACTTTTGGGAAATGGGCGAAACTGGCCCTTGCGGACCATGTTCCGAAATTCATTATGATAACAGGAGCGAGGAAGAAAGAGGAGCGAGGAGCGGAGCGGAACTGGTTAATGCTGATGATCCGCAGGTAATTGAAATCTGGAACAATGTTTTTATGCAGTTTAACCGGTTAAAAGATGGTTCGCTGCAGCCGCTGCCCAACAAACATGTAGATACCGGAATGGGTTTCGAGCGTTTGGTGCGTGTTTTACAAGGTAAAAGTTCTAATTACGATACGGATGTTTTTCAGCCGCTGATTCAGTTTATTGCGGAGAAAAGCGGAAAAGCTTATGTTGGAAGCGCAGGTTCAAGTAGCGAAGGTTGGAACGAAGCTGTTGCGATGCGTGTAATGGCAGATCATATTCGTGCGATTAGTTTTGCAATTGCTGATGGACAATTGCCTTCCAATAACAAAGCTGGTTATGTTATCCGCCGGATTTTAAGAAGGGCGGTTCGTTACACTTATCAATACCTCAACTTTAAAGAACCTTTTTTAAATACTTTAGTACTTCTTTTAGCAGAACAGTTTAAAGATGTGTTTCCTAATTTGTATGAGCAGAAGGATTTTGTGCAGAAGGTTGTTTTAGAGGAGGAGGTTTCGTTTTTAAGAACTTTGGAGAATGGAATGCAAATCTTTGACCATACAATTATTGATAGGTGGGCAGAAGCTAATAATCAGATATTTGGAGTAAATAAAATTATACAAGATGCCATACAGACAAATCAAGGTATACAAAAGGTAATAGAAGCAAGTAATGCATTTCAAGCACTTGGAGTAATACAAGATTCGATGCAAGCAAGTAGGAAAATGCAAGAGATGTTTCAGGCAGGAAGAAAAATGCAAGATGCGTTACAAGCAAATACAAAAATTCAAAACGCAATAGATGCAGCTCAAAAATTAACGTCTGTATTTCAAAACAATTCTTTTTTAAAATTTCAAAACAGTCTAAGTCCATTTTTCGAAGCAGCAAGCAGATTAGAATCCAATCCGTTAAAAATTCCTGGCGATGTTGTATTTAAGCTACAAGATACTTATGGTTTTCCAAAAGATTTAACGGAATTGATGGCTCGTGAAACAGGTTCAACTATAGATACTACTGGTTATGAAAATGCCCTCCAAGAACAAAAAAACCGTTCCCGTGCAGCAACAGCCATCGATACCGGCGATTGGATCAGCCTAAAAGAAGATGATACCGTAGAATTTACCGGTTACACCGAAACAGAAACGATTGCGCATATCATCAAATATCGGAAAGTTAAAGCCAAAGGAAAAGAACAATTTCAATTGGTTTTAGATAAAACACCTTTTTATGCGGAAAGCGGCGGGCAGGTAGGAGATACAGGCGACCTGATTTTTCCGGATGGAGAAATTATCCCGGTTACGGATACCAAAAAAGAAAACGGATTAATCGTACATTTTGTAGATAAAATGCCGGAAGATCCTTCTGATATTGTTACGGCTTATGTTGACCCGGAAAGAAGGTTAAGCATCGAAAATAACCACTCGGCAACGCATTTGCTCCATGCTGCTTTGAAAGAAGTTTTGGGCAGCCATGTCAATCAAAAAGGTTCGCTGGTTAGTCCGGATTATTTACGTTTTGATTTTTCGCATTTTGCCAAAGTAAGCGATGAGGAAATTTCGAGCATTGAAGCTGTGGTCAATCGAAAGATTAGGGAAAATGTAGGTGTCATAATTCAAACCATGTCTTTTGCAGAAGCCTCACAAACTGGCGCAATGGCTTTGTTTGGAGAAAAATACGGGGATGTTGTCCGTGTGGTAACAATGGATGAAAAATTTTCTATTGAGCTTTGTGGTGGGACCCATGTGAAAGCAACCGGACAAATTGGTTTCTTCAAAATAGTTGCAGAAAGTGCAGTTGCAGCAGGTGTTCGCCGAATTGAAGCCATAACTAGCGTCAAATCCGAAGAATTTATCCATCAGCAAAATGAAGAAATTAAGGCGTTAAAAGAACTGCTGAAAAACCCGAAAGATTTAACCAAAAGCCTGGAACAATTGTTGGAAGAAAATGCTTCGCTCAAAAAAGAAGCAGAAAAAGCGGTTCTGGATAAGGTTTCTGCCATGAAAAAAGAACTGGCTGCCAGGCATGCTTCTTTTAACGGTATAAATTTTATCTCGGAAGAAGTTGATCTGCCAAATGCAGAAGCTGTAAAGAGTTTAGCTTATCAAACCAAAGATATTTTGACAAACCTGGTTTTAGTTTTAGGTGCCACTATCGAAGGAAAACCAAATTTAACGGTAATGATTTCCGAAAACTTAGTCAAAGAAAAAGGTTTGGATGCCCGTACATTTATCAAAGAACTGGCTAAAGAAATTCAGGGCGGCGGCGGCGGCCAGCCTTTTTACGCTACAGCAGGCGGTAAAAATGCTGCCGGATTAAAAACGGCTATCGAAAAAGCAAAGCTGTTTATTCACACCCAGGTATAAAAAATGCAGGCATAAAAAAAGCACGCTATTAACCAGCGTGCTTTTTTTATGCACTAAAATTTTTTTTTATTAATGATGGCCATGATCTTCATGTCCGCCGCCGCCATGCTGGTCGTTGCTTTGTTGATGGCCGCCATCAAATTGCCCATGTCCCATTTGGTTTGGTTGTCCACCCTGGTGATTCATATTATATGGCCGGTTCATGCCTCCACCATGGTTTACGTTACCATTATATCCAGGCCGGTTCATGTTACCATTTCCCGGACGGTTTCTGCCATTTCCAAAATGGTTTCCATTGTCCCTGTGTTCACGTAACATTGCTTGATGCGGGCCACTCCAGTTTTTATATCTTCCATAAGTAACACGGTCCCTCGAAAAATTTAAATAAGGTTTTGGGCGGTTAACCACTACTTTATAACCGGAATACAAATCGTAGCCGCGGTAACGCGGAGGCAGGCTATTAGCAAATATCCATCTGCCGCCATCCTGGTAAATATATTGTCCTGTTGATACATCGTAGTAAGACTCTATATCCGGCAGGTAATAATAATCCACATGGTTATAACCAGTTGGGCCCCAGGCTGGCTGACGGCCAATATTAATACTCAGGCTTAATTGTGCTTGTGCGCCGGCATGTAAAGAAAAAACAAGGGCAGTGCCTAATATTGTTCTTAAAATTACTTTTTTCATGATTTGTTTACGTTAGTATAATAGTTAAACGGGAATAGCAGTACAGGGTTTAGTTATTGTTCAGTAACAAATTATTGCTGCATTTTTAAAGCAGTCCATTGTTAATACTTAAATCCGCTGGAATTTTATTCTCGGATGTCTAACATAAACTCATCAATCAGAAAAACGTTTTGGCCGCTTACAATTCTCCCGTCACAAATAAGTTTTCTTCTTGTGCATTATTCTTCAAGAGCGTATAATGAGAGCGTAATGCTTTATATAATGAAAAAGCTTGATAGGGAAGATTGTAATTTTTAGCATATTTACGGATAATTGGGGTAATTGCCGGGTAATAAGTATGTGCAACTGTTGGAAACAAATGATGTGCAACATGATGGTTAAAACCACCAAACAGAAAATTAGCCAGTTTGCTTTCGGTACTAAAGTCTTGTGTTACTGTAATTTGGTACATAGACCAGGTAATGTCCATTTTTCCATCAGCAGGAGACATCGGAAAAACAGAATCTTCATTAACGTGTGTAGAAAGCAAAGCCATTACACCAAAAGCACTTGCTGATAAGTGCATCACCAGAAAAGCATACAGCACCATGTACCAAGGCTGTGCAAGTACCAGCATGGGCACAATTATCATGTAAAAAATATTAAACAGCTTTACGGCTACCAGCTTTGCTGCTTCGTATTTAGGAATGGTAACTACACGTTTTAGGTAATTATCACGAGTGCCGAAAATGTCTTTAAAATCCCGGACAAAAATCCAATTTAAACTGTAAAAAAAGTATAAAAACCACATGTAAATGTGCTGGTAACGATGTATGTTTAACCAGGTACTGCCCGGAAAAAGCCTTACCAAATCACTTTGTTTAATGTCTATATCCCAATTTTGCATATTTGGATAGGGATGGTGCAGCAACAGGTGCCGTTTCTTCCAGATAAAATTACTGCTGCCAAATAATTCGAGGATGTAAGTGAACCAGTTGTTATGTTTCCTCTTTTTAAAAATAGCACCATGGGCTGCATCATGGAAACCATTTAAAAAAACAAGGATCATGGTAAAACCCGTTAAAACATAAAACGCGAACAGCAAGGGTGTTTGGTTGCCAAAAATTAGGATACAACTGTAAAATAAAAAGTATAAAACAATTAAAGAGAGTGATTTGAAAACAATTAGCTGCTGAAGGCTTTTATTGGCAAGTACTTGTTCGTTTACTTCTTTTTGTAGAGTTCTTAGAAAATCGTCATTTCCGGCTTTCTTAAAAACCGGTTTATTAATGGTTGGATTATTCATCTTTTTGATCATAAATAAGCTTTAAGAATAAAACGGCTTAAATAAATCAGAAAAGTATCTGTTTTAACACGTATCGGATACAAAAATAAACTGCATTTTTTAGGTTTGGTTTACAGTTTCAATTTTTTTTGCAGAAATCTGATAATCGGTTTTACGTTGCTAAAGGCCAAAAAAAATGGTTTCGTGGTGTAATCCAAAATATTTAATAGTTTTACAGCTCTTATCAACAAGTACAAATATCCGTAATGACGATAGAATTAGACCAGGTACAAACCGGATATGAAGTGGTTATCGGCCTGGAAGTACACGCGCAATTAGCAACAGAAAGCAAAGCTTTTTGTTCAGATCCGGCAGCTTTTGGTGCAAAACCTAACCGGCATATTAGTCCGGTTTCATTAGGCCATCCCGGCACACTTCCTTTTATCAATAAAAAACATATTGAATTTGCCGCTAAGTTAGGTTTGGCAACGCATTGCCAGATCAGGCAATATAATTACTTCGACCGTAAAAATTATTTTTATGCCGATTTGCCCAAAGGTTACCAGATCACCCAAGATTCTGCAGCTATTTGTTATGATGGTTTTATCCGCATAAAAACAGCATCAGGTAATAAAGATATTCGGCTGAACCGTATTCACATGGAAGAAGATGCGGGCAAAAGCATACACGATCAGGACGACGAAAACACCTTAATTGATTTAAACCGTGCAGGCGTTCCGCTGCTGGAAATTGTATCAGAACCAGATTTGCGAAGCGGTGAAGAAGCAAATGCTTACCTTTCAGAAATCCGGCGCTTAGTCCGTTTTTTAGGGATTTGCGACGGGAATATGGAAGAAGGGAGTTTGCGTTGCGATGCCAATATTTCTGTCCGTAAAAAAGGCACAACAGGATATGGAACGCGTTGCGAAGTAAAAAACCTCAACTCCATTAAAAATGTACAAAAAGCAATTGAGTTTGAAGCAGCCAGACAGATAGAACTAATTGAAAAAGGTGAAAAAATTGAACAAAATACTTTAAACTTTGATGCTGATTCTGGTACAACTTCTGTTTTAAGGAGCAAAGAAATGGCAAACGATTACCGCTATTTCCCCGAGCCAGATTTGCCGCCCATTATTTTAAGTGAAGCTTATATTGAAGAAATCAGGAAAATCTTGCCTGCTTTACCGGAAGAACTTTACGAAAAATACACGCAGCAATTAGGCTTAAGCGAGTATGAAGCCAATGTAATTACGGCTGACTACGAACTGGTGCAGTATTTTGAAGAACTGATTAAAGAAACCGCCAACTATAAAGCTGCTGCACACTGGCTGATGGGCAGTATTAAATCCTATTTAAATACACATACTGTTTTTATCGGTAGTTTTTTGGTAAGGCCGAAAACCATTGCCGAAATGATTGCTATGATTGATGCCGGCAAAATTAGTCATACCATTGCTGCGCAACAGCTTTTTCATGAATTGATCCGTCATCCGGAAAAAACAGCAACAGAAACGGCAACTGCTTTAAACCTGTTTATTGATAAAAATGAAGAAAAACTGGATTTGATTATCGATCAGGTTTTGCAATTGCATCCGCAGAAAGTATCTGAATATAAAAAAGGTAAAAAAGGCATTATTGGCATGTTTATGGGCGAAGTAATGAAGCTTTCTAAAGGAAAAATAGACCCGAAAGCAGCAAACCGTGTACTTGCCGAAAAATTAGAAAAATAAGATGAAGAAATTAATGGTTCCTGCACTTTTTGCTGTTGCGGCTTTAACTTCCTGCAAGGATAAAAATACGTTTAAAATTGAAGGCAAAATTGAGCATCCGGCACAACAAAAAGTGTATTTGCTGGAGGCAGATTCTACCAATGTGCGTGTAATTGATTCTACCCAGTTAAGCGAACAAAACGAGTTTGTATTTAAAAAATCTGCTCCTTTTGCTAACTTGTACAAGATTAAAAACGGCGACCAGGAGTTCGATTTGATTGCCGAAAACGGGAACGGCATCAGCTTTAAAACCGATTTGGCCGATCCTGCTCATAATTATACAACCAGTGGTTCAGAAGATTCTGAAAAAATCAGAGAGTACAATAGGATCAGCAATATTTATAGTGCTAAAAACAGCAAGCTGGCTAACGAATACCAGGAAGCAGCGGCGGCAAAAGGCGCAAACCAGGATTCTGTTTTAAAAAAATACCTGCCACAGTTTGAACAGAACATGGCTTCTTTATCAAACGAAATCTTAAAATTTGTTAATGAAAATAAAAATTCGCTTGCCAGTTTTTATGCTGCTATGTCGCTCGATCAGATGAAATACGAAAAAGAACTGGTTGCCTACGCGGATGAGCTAAAGGGGAAATTTCCGGGAAATCAGGCGGTAATGCAGTTTGAAAAACACATGGAACTGGTAAAACCTGTTTCGGTTGGACATCAGGCACCAGATTTTTCTATTCCTGGCATCGACGGAAAACCCGTTAAATTAGCTGATTACAAAGGAAAATATGTAATGCTTGATTTCTGGGCTTCCTGGTGCGCACCATGCCGCAAAGAAAACCCGAACGTGGTAAAGTTGTACCAGCAATATCATCCAAAAGGATTAAATATTGTGGGTATTTCTTTGGATGAAGACAAAAATGCCTGGCAAAAAGCCGTCAACGACGATCATTTAACCTGGACACATGGCGGTGAATTAAAAAATTTTAACGGGCCAACAGTAGCCAGCTATCAGGTGCAGGCCATTCCGTCTAACTTTATTTTAGATCCTTCCGGCAAAATTATTGCTAAAAATATTACCGGAAATGATCTGGCTGTTTTTTTTGCAAAAATTTTTGGCAGGTAAAAGAAGCATTCTTCATAATTACTTAATAGAAATTTAACACCAGGATCCTTTTTTAGCCGCTACATTTACATAAAATTAAGAAAATGAGTAATTCCAAACAAAAGATCCTGATTGTTGACGATGAACCGGATATTTTGGAGCTGATTGAATACAACCTGAACAAAGAAGGTTACCAGGTTTTTGTAGCGCATAACGGACAGGAAGCCGTAGTAGAAGCAAAAAAAGTATTGCCCGACCTGATTATTTTAGATGTAATGATGCCAAAAATGGACGGCATTGAAGCTTGCCGCATTATGCGCACTATGCCGGAGTTTAAAACAACTTTTATGGTGTTTTTAACAGCAAGGAGCGAAGAATACTCAGAAATTGCAGGTTTTAATGTTGGTGCCGATGATTACATTGCCAAACCTATTAAGCCGCGTGCTTTGGTTAGCCGTATCAATGCTATTTTAAGAAGGAACCAGCCTTCGGATGAAACACCAGACAATAAACTGGAAATTGGCGATTTGGTAATTGACCGGGAAGCATTTATGGTTTTTCAGGGCGGAGAAAAAGTAGTACTCGCCAAAAAAGAATTCGAACTGCTTTATTTGCTTGCTTCAAAACCTGGTAAAGTTTATACACGCGAATCTATTTTAAAAAATATTTGGGAAGATTCTGTTGTGGTAACCAATCGGACTATTGATGTACACATCAGGAAAATACGGGAAAAACTTGGCGAAAAATATGTTTCTACAGTAAAAGGAGTAGGTTACAAATTTGAGTTGCTGTAAAACGCCGTAAATCTGCGATATTTGCCGCAGATGAAAATTCCTAAATTTCAGGACCTGGTCCTGTTTGAAAATGATGATGTAATTGTTGTAAACAAGCCACCTTTTTTAAGCTCGTTGGATGAAAGGGAAGGAGGCGATATCAATTTGCTCCGTTTAGCAAAAAATTACTGGGCAGATGCACAAATTTGCCACAGGTTAGATAAAGAAACTTCAGGCGCATTAATAATCGCCAAAAACCCCGAAGCCTACCGCTCTGTTTCTATGCAGTTTGAAAAAAGGCAGGTAAAAAAAGTATATCACGCCATAATTGATGGAACGCACGTTTTTGAAAACCTATTGATTGATTTACCAATCTTAAATGTAGGAAAAGGCAATGTTACCATTAGCAGGCAGGAAGGCAAACGCGCCGAAACCTGGTTTAATTCCCTTCGTTATTTTAAACATTATACATTGGTAGAATGCCGGCCGGTAACAGGGCGAATGCACCAGATCCGCATCCATTTAGCAACACAACGGGCTTCGATTGCTGGTGATGAAATGTATAAAGGAAAACCTGTATTTCTATCAGAACTAAAAAGAAATTACCGGTTAAGCAAGGAGCAGGAGGAACTGCCAATTATGAAACGTTTTGCCTTGCATGCCTTCGAAATCAGCTTTAAAATTAATCCTGAAGAAGAAATTACAGTACAAGCCCCTTATCCTAAAGATTTTGAAACATTGCTAAAACTGCTGGAAAAGTTTGACCAGTAAAATAATCCTGATTGGATGATACAAGTTTAACATACTTCTTTTATCAGCATAAAATTCGCATGTAACCTCTCTATTTATAATGACGTAAAGGTGACTGACCCAAAGCTTTTTCAGAAAATATAATGTATAGGTACAACGTTTAAATGGTGTACTAAAAAAAATACATAATATATTCTATTTGTCAAATAATGTTTAGAAATGAAAACATTATTGGGCAAGTATCGTTAGTCAGAAGAAAGAATGGTATCTTTGCAACTTTATTTTTAAAGTTTTAACCCTACCGTTAATTTTTTTAAAGCTAACATTCTGTTAAGCTAAGTTTTATAAATTATGAGACAACTCAAAATATCACAGTCTATTACCAACCGCGAATCACAATCGCTGGATAAATATCTTACAGAGATCGGAAAGGTAGATCTCATCACTGCCCAGGAAGAAGTTATTCTTACCCAAAAAATAAGAGAAGGGGACCAGGCTGCTTTAGAACGTTTAACTAAAGCAAATTTACGATTTGTAGTTTCTGTAGCCAAACAATATCAAAACCAAGGGCTTACATTAGGCGATTTAATTAATGAAGGAAACCTGGGTTTAATAAAAGCAGCCAAACGTTTTGATGAAACCAAAGGCTTTAAATTTATTTCTTATGCTGTTTGGTGGATCCGTCAATCTATTTTATCTGCTGTTGCAGAACAGTCACGTATTGTACGTTTGCCTTTAAACCAGGTTGGTTCTTTAAGCAAGATAAGGAAAGCCTATTCCCGTTTGGAACAGGAATTTGAACGTGAGCCAACACCGGCAGAATTAGCTGTTGATCTGGAAACAACAGAAGAAAGGATTGCAGATTCTTTAAACAATTCCGGCCGTCATGTTTCTATGGATGCGCCTTTTGTTCAGGGAGAAGAAAATACCTTGCTGGATGTTTTACAACATGGCGACCCTGCAACAGATAACAGCATGATCCAGGAATCAC
Organism: Mucilaginibacter arboris; assembly: GCF_009754915.1. GTDB lineage: Bacteria > Bacteroidota > Bacteroidia > Sphingobacteriales > Sphingobacteriaceae > Mucilaginibacter_A > Mucilaginibacter_A arboris. Next base: position 153,127 of record NZ_WPIK01000008.1, read on the forward strand.
TTTCTATGGAAGTAATGCGTTCGCTTTCCTCTTTACCAGAACGCGACAGAGAAGTAATCATTTTATTCTTTGGTTTAGGATCAGGGACACCGCAATCTTTAGAAGAAATTGGTGAGCGTTTTATGATTACCAGAGAACGCGTTCGCCAGTTAAAAGATAAAGCATTACAACGTTTAAGGCATACCTCACGTAACAACGTTTTGGAATCTTATCTGTAATAAATTTAACACATACTGTTTTTATCAGCATAAAATAAGAAGCCAATGGCAGAACAGGAAAAAAAAGCAGGCTCAAAAATTGTCGGCATTGGTATTGTTTTATTAATACTTCTTGTTCTGGCACTAATTATTATATGGGTAACCAGGTAATCCCGGAATTTTAAAGTACAATTTCTAAAAATGCCCTTATCTTTTGGTAAGGGCATTTTTTATAGATTAAAATTTTATGCCGATAAAAGAAGCATTACAAAGCATCTTTAACATCGTTTAAATCAATTCGGCCAGCATTTGGTTTTAAAATTTTACTTAGGTTGTAATGGAATTTGCCCTCGTAACTTTCAGCTTTAATCAAACCCTGATCGTATAAATTTTTCAGGATTTTTTCTGCTTCAGCATCGGTAATCTTTTCATCCGTATTTGCTTGTTTTAGTTTGATAACTACCTCTTCTGCAGTTGCTTCTCCTAATTGTCCTAAAGCAAAAATTACCTTTTGTTCTGCCGCGTCCTGTTCATTGTAACAGTACGGCACATGTATCGGTTCGAAGGTCATAGATCGTTTTTTCCAATAAACCTGTTAACTGTATTATTGTTCTGCTGCAAACTCCTATATTTTACCCTGGTAAAAGAAGCATCAATACTTTTATTAAGCAAGTCGGCATCTGCAAAACTAAACCATAGCTGTAGTTTTGTACATATCTTTATATTTGAAGCATGGAACATCTGATTGCGCCGTCTATTCTTTCGGCAAATTTTGGCAATTTACAACAGGATATAGAAATGCTGAACAGAAGCGAAGCCGACTGGATACATTTTGATGTGATGGATGGTGTTTTTGTTCCGAATATTTCTTTTGGTTTCCCAATTCTAAAAGCTGTTAAACCTTTAACCACAAAACCAATCGATGTTCATCTGATGATTATTAACCCGGATTCGTATATCGAGGAATTTGCAAAAGCCGGTGCTTCCAATATTACCGTTCATTACGAAGCTTGCACTCATTTAAACCGGACGATACAAGCCATAAAAAGTGCAGGTTGTACTGCTGGTGTTGCTCTAAACCCACATACACCTGTTAATTTTCTGGAAGATATTATTACAGATTTAGACCTCGTACTGATCATGTCTGTTAATCCTGGTTTTGGCGGACAAAAATTTATCCAGAACACTTATAAAAAACTATACGATTTAAAAGAGCTTAGCAGAAACAGGAACCCAAAATTAAAAATAGAGGTTGACGGAGGCATTAGCAATGAAAACTGTAAAGATTTATTGCAGGCAGGGGCAAACGTTCTGGTTGCAGGCAGCTCGGTTTTTGCTGCTGCTGATCCTGCCCAGGCTATCTTCCAATTAAAACATCCTTAAAAGAAGTAGCAAATTGCTGCTTAGGATGAAAATTATTTCTACTGTTTGTTAAAATATCCGCAAAAAACTTCTTTCACTAATTCTAAATATCTAAATTAGCCCCGCCGGTGTTTCCTAAATCATTTCTTGTTTTCCGGCTAAATAAATTAAACACATGAAGCATAATTTTGGTGCAGGTCCGGGTATTTTACCACACGAGGTACTTAAACAATCCGCAGAAGCAGTTCTTGATTTAAATGGAACAGGCTTATCATTATTAGAAATTTCGCATCGGTCGCCAGAGTTCGAAGCCGTGCTGAACGAAGCCGTAAGCCTGGTTAAAGAATTACTGAACGTACCGGAAGGTTATTCCGTTCTGTTTTTACAAGGTGGCGCAAGTTTGCAATTTGCCATGGTGCCTTATAATTTGTTGCCGCAAGATAAAAAGGCAGCTTATTTAGAAACAGGTGTTTGGGCAAACAAAGCTATTAAAGAAGCTAAGTTTTTTGGAACGCCTGTAGTAGTTGCTACGGATAAAGAAAACAATTTTAAACAAATCCCTAAAAATTATGAAGTGCCTTCGGATGCGGTTTACTTTCATGTAACGTCTAACAATACCATTTATGGTACACAGTTACATGAATTTCCAAAATCAGAAGTTCCTATGGTTTGCGATATGTCGTCAGATATTTTCAGCCGTGAAATTAATGTTGCTGACTTTGGGTTGATTTATGCCGGTGCACAAAAAAACATGGGACCGGCAGGAGCAACCCTGGTGATTGTAAAAAATGATTTGTTAGGAAAAGCCGAACGTCAAATCCCTTCTATGCTGAATTACCAAATGCATATTGATAACGGCTCGATGTACAATACGCCTCCGGTTTTTGCTATTTATGTTTCTATGCTTACTTTACGCTGGATCAAAGCAAAAGGCGGCGTTGCAGCAATTGCCAAAGCAAACGAAGCCAAAGCAAAATTGCTTTATGAAGAGATAGACCGTAACCCTTTATTTAAAGGTGTTTGCGTTCCGGAAGACCGTTCTGTAATGAATGTTTGCTTCGTAATGGAAAAACCAGAACTGGAGAAACCATTTTTAAAATTCGCCGAAGAACGTGGCCTGGTTGGTATTAAAGGCCACCGCAGTGCGGGCGGTTTCCGTGCTTCTATTTACAATGCCTTGCCAATTAGCAGCATTCAGGCTTTGGTTGAGGTGATGCAGGAGTTTGCCGAGAAAAATAAATAACAGATACTTCTTTTATCAACATAAAATATTAATGATCAGGATATTAGCAAATGACGGGATTGACCCCGCAGGAAAAGCATTGTTGGAAGCGGTTGGTTTTATTGTAGAAACCGAGCATATTCCGCAAGAACTTTTGCCGCAGCAACTAAACAACTTTGATGCAATTACGGTAAGAAGTGCTACCAAAGTACGCCAGGCTTTAATAGATGCCTGTCCAAATTTAAAATTGATTGGCCGCGGCGGCGTAGGAATGGATAATATTGATGTAGAATACGCACGTTCTAAAGGTGTTGCAGTAGTAAATACACCTGCATCTTCTTCGCTTTCTGTTGCCGAACTGGTTTTTGCACACCTGTTTACCGGTATCCGTTTTTTGCAAGACAGCAACCGCAAAATGCCGGCAGAAGGCAATACCAAATTTAATGAGCTAAAAAAAGCATACGCAAAAGGCATTGAACTGCGCGGCAAAACAATTGGTATTTTAGGCTTTGGACGGATTGGCCGCGAAGTAGCAAAAGTAGCTATGGGGCTTGGAATGAAAGTTCTGGCTTACGATTTATACTCTTTTGAACCGGAAATTGCCATTGAGCTGGGCGATGGGCAATTGGTAAAAGTAACGGTAAAAGCAGCATCCAAAGAAGAAGTGATCGCGCAAAGCGATTTCATCAGTTTGCATACGCCCTTCAGCGAAAAACCAATTTTAGGCACTGAAGAATTTGCGGCAATGAAAAAAGGTGCTGCGGTAGTAAATGCTTCACGCGGCGGAACAATTGATGAAGATGCTTTACTGGAAGCTTTAAACAGCGGAAAATTAGCTTTTGCCGGACTGGATGTTTTTGATAATGAACCAACCCCACGTCAGGACCTTTTAACTCACCCTAAAATTTCTTTAACCCCACACATCGGCGCATCAACCAACGAAGCGCAGGAAAGAATAGGCGTGGAGCTTGCTAATTTGATTGTTCAGTTTTTTAATAAATAAACAGCTAATAATAGCACAAATGGCATCCTGAAATAATTTCAGGATGCCATTTTTTATTTTGTAATACTAAAAGTGCCGCTTACATAAATAGAATCTGTTGGAATGAAAACAGAATCATATAAATAATAGGCAAAACTTCCGCTGGTTGTATTAGCAGCAGCATTGAGCTGATTTACCTTAAATTTAGCATTTCCGGAAGGGTTACTTGTTGTGTAAGTTACGTTATTGTAATTAACCTGCGAGGTGCTAAGAATATAGTTACCTGCATGAACGCTGTCAGCATTGAAATTAATAATGCAATCAAGTGGATTAGTTGGGCTTCCATCACTACCTGCAATACCATATTGCTGAGATAGGTTATTTCCCGAACCTGGTGTAATGTTGGTAAAATAAACAAAGCCGGGATTTTCGTTTCTTATGGTATAAGCTTTATTTCTGATGTTTAAAACAATAACGCTACCATTTATTGCTTTAGACCGGGGAACTAAAATCGGCATTTCTTCTGTACACGATTGCAAAAAAATACCGCATAAAAGAAGCATGGCAAGTGCAATAATTGCCCTGCGAAAGGTTAAATTTTTATTCATATATAGTTTTTTTATACAAAAAGTATCTACAATTGGTATGCAACCCCCTTTTTTGCAGCCGTTACTTGATAACCATCTTCGGTTAAAGTATCAGCCAAAGCTTGCATACTCGTTGTTTCCCCGTGTACGAGAAAAACCTGTTTAAGTTGTGTTGAATCTATTTGTTTTACAGTATTTACCAAGTCATCATGGTCGCCATGAGCGCTGAACAAATCGGTTTGCTTAATGGTTGCATAAACAGCCAGGTCGCGGTCTTTGATATGAACAATCGGGTCTCCGCGAAGCAAACGGAAACCTAAAGTTCCTTTCGCACAATAACCGATAAATAAAATGGTACAATAATAATTCTGGATATTGTGAAATAAATGGTCCTGGATACGGCCGCCTTCGAGCATTCCTGCAGACGAAATAATGATGCAAGGCTCAAAATAATTAGAAACCTGTCGGCTGTCTTTCAAATTTTCCACATAAACCAGGTTATCAAACTCGAACTGGTCTCCGGATTTTCGATAAAATTCCTGCGATTCTTCACTCAGCAGATCATGATGTTTTCTAAATATTCCGGTAGATGAATTTGCCATCGGACTATCTACAAAAACCTTGATTGGAGGAAGCAAGCCTTTAGAAAATATTTTATTAAGTGAAAAAACCAAAGCCTGTGTACGGCCAATACTAAACGCCGGAATAATTAGCCGGCCTGCTTCTTTTACACAACATTTTTCTATGGTTTCTGTCAGAACTTCTTCAACTGTTTTTCCTTTGGAATGATTACGTCCGCCATAAGTAGATTCGGAAACCAGGTAATTTGTTGGGGGAAGCGTTTGCGGATCGCGTAAGGTTGGGTAATTTTTTCTGCCAATATCTCCTGTGAATGTGATGGTTTTTTCTTCGCCGTTCTCAGTGATTTTAAAAGCAGCGGCAGCAGCGCCAAGCAAATGCCCAACCGGAATAAAAGTTAACTCGATGCTGTTATTAATGCGAAAAGGCTTGTTAAAACCAATCGTTACAAAACGGTCAATCGTTTCTGAAACGTGTTTTTGTAAGTATAAAGGCTGCATTGTTCTGCTGCCGTCACGTCTTTTATGTCCGCGATGTTTCCTGTTTTTTTGTGCTTTGTGCATAAAAATATTAACAGAATCCATCAGCAGTAATTCTGCTAATTCTGCAGTTGGCGGTGTACATAAAATTTGTCCTTCAAAACCCATCCTTACCAAAGTTGGTAAATTGCCAGAGTGGTCAATGTGTGCATGGGTTAAAATCACCAGATCAATTTCGCCGGGATTAAAAGGAAAATCTTCGTTTAATTGTACGTTGTGGTCGCGCTCATAATCTAAACCACAATCTATTAAAATCTTATAATTATCTTCAGTAGTCAATAGGTGCATACTTCCGGTAACCTGTTCGGCTGCACCCCAAATCGTTAATTTCATTCAGTATCTTTCTGCGCATATAGGCGCTGTTTTTTTATCGGTAAAAGAAGCATGCCGGTTAAAACTCCGGCTTAAACTTCAAACTGCAAGCTGCTAAGATAACGATAAAGGCCGCTTTTGTGCATCATCAGTTCTTCGTGTGTACCGCTTTCTTTCACTTTTCCTTTTTCCAGTACAATAATTTTATCTGCTTCGCGGATGGTAGATAAACGATGCGCAATGATGATGGAAGTACGGTTTTTCATCAGTTCTTCCAGTGCTTCCTGCACCAAACGTTCTGATTCTGAATCTAATGAAGATGTTGCTTCATCCAAAATCAAAATGGAAGGGTTCTTTAATAAAGCTCTTGCAATTGCAATCCGTTGCCGTTGTCCGCCTGATAATTTAACACCGCGTTCGCCAACAATGGTATCATAACCTTCGGGAAAAGAAGCAATAAATTGATGCGCATTTGCCCGTTGTGCTGCTTTTACAATTTCTTCTTCGGTAGAACTTAACTTTCCGTAAGCAATGTTTTCGCGTATTGTTCCTCCAAAAAGCAAAACATCCTGGGGAACAATGGCAACCTGGTTACGAATATCTGTAAGCGAATAGGAGGAAGACGGCTTGCCATCAAACAAAATGGAACCTTTTTGCGGGTGGTAAAACTGAAGGATTAAACCGGCAATGGTAGATTTTCCGGCTCCGCTTGGGCCAACAATAGCAATTCTTTCGCCCGAACCTGCACTGAATGATACTTCGTTTAGCACCGTAATTTCTGCACGCGAAGGATAAGCAAAAACAACCTTATCAAAATTAAGATTTCCGGTTATAGATTGATTAATAGCGTTATCGGCAATTTTAATGGAAATAGCTTCGCCTTGTTCGCCTAAAATTTCTAAAACGCGCTCGCTTGCACCAACTGCTTTTTGCAATCCGGCGTACAGTTCCGGGAAACTTCCCATCGCTGCACCAACAAAAATGGAATACAAAATAAAAGTAGTGAGGTTGCCGACAGACATTTCGCCACGGCTAACCAAAACCGATCCGTACCAAATTACTGCTACAATTGCACCGAACAAACAAAACACAATAAAAGACGCAAACAAACCGCGAAATTTAGCGCCCCGAACTGCAATTCCGGCAACTTCCCGTATTTTTTTCTCATATCTTCCGGCTTCAAATGCTTCGTTTACAAATGCTTTTACGTTAGAAATCCCCTGTAAAGTTTCTTCTACAATGGTGTTTGATTCTGCTAATTTATCCTGCGCCTGCCGGGAAATCTTCCGGATAAACCTTCCGAAAAAAACGGCAACCACAATTAGCACGGGCAAAATCAGCAGTAAGGTTAACGTTAGTTTGATGGAAAAAATGGCTAATAGAATTACGCCGCCGATCATCAGGACCAGTTGCCTAATCATTTCGGCTAAAGTTGTAGTAATCGCATCCTGAATTTGAGAAAGATCAGCAGAAATCCGACTGTTCAATTCTCCTACACGACGATTATTGAAGAAATTCATCGGAAGCGTAATCAGCTTAAAATAAGTATCCCGGCGAATATCTGCTAATGCGTTTTCGGCAACCTGTACAAACCAAATTACCCGGAAGTATGAAACCAGGGCCTGTACAAACAGTACAATAAAAGCGAGGGAACCGATGGCATTAACAGTTGGCGGAAGGAAAGCGTAACGTTGTTTGCCTTGTGCGGCATCTATTAAAGCGCCCAAAAAAGACGGAAACGCCAAACCGGTTAAACTGGTTAAAAAAAGGAAAACCAAAGCTGAGAAAAATTTTCCGCGGTAAGGCTTTAAGTAAACCAGTAGTTTTGTTATTTTTTCAAGGCTTTCCCGGTTTATTTTTGCTTTTGGCAAATCTTGTTCCTGGGTATTGCCACTATTTAATCGCGCTCTGGCCATTTTTTAATTAATTCTGGTAAAAGCAACGAGTTTATTAAAAATGTTTGGCTCTGGCAATTCAGCGGCGTTTACTTGACTTAATCCTGATGATTAAAAAAGTAAGGAGCAAAATAAGCGCGGCTGCAACAAACAGTAATTTTTTTAAATTTTCTGCCTCTTTGTGGTATTGTTCGGCTTCTGCCTGCAATTTTTCGGTCTGGTTACGCAACTTATTAATAGTGCCCATAAAAGAAGTATTGCGGTTTTCCGATTCTTTGGAACGGTCTAATACCTGGCTTTGAACGGTGGTACGATAATCCAACAATATTTTTAACTCCTTAAAAACAGCATTGTCTGTTTGAACAATGTCCATCAAAATTTCATTAGACCGGCGGATGTCTTTCTTAGTTTGCAAACCAAAAATACCAGTGTGCATATCCAAACTTTGAAAATATTGATTGAACTTGATGCTTCTTTTACCTAATAAATTATTGACTTTTTTACGCTGAAGCTGGTATGCCAGTGAATCTGTTTGCTGGGCAAATGTTGCCAAGCCGATAAAAAGCAGGCATAAAAGAAGTATCAGTTTTTTCATCGGTAAAAGAAGTAGTTTTAGATGATGGTTGATAGATAATAGTTCATGGATAATAGGTAATAGATAAGATTATTGTTGATGGTTATTTTGCTGATACCTCAAACCTGAAAGTTGCTTCCTACAAAAACTCAATCCGCACAATATCGCCTACATTTAAACCTAATAAACCGCTTGCGTTTCCTTTGTTAATGGCAATTTCCAAATGGTTACTAATGCCAAACAAACACAACTTTTCGCCTTCCGGCACTTCGTTATAATGCCAGCTTAGTTTATTGATCGATTCGTTTCGTTTAAAATACAGCACAAACTGCCGTCCGTTTTGTACTTCGGTAAAAAGGTCTTTGGTGATGTTGGTAATTACATTTTGAAAGGAATCGATATAAATTACGCTTCCTTTAACAACGTTTTGATCTACAACCGGTTGCAGCGTCATCTTTTTTTCCAGCCGGATAATTGGTATGCCAATAGCTGTCAGTTTTCCTTTTTTTGCCAGATGGCAGGCAGCTTTTACAAAAATATCAGCCAAAGGAAAATGAAGAAATTTTAAATCCTGCAAAATATTGATCTCCACAATTTCATCCGGGATACGATCAAACATCAGCGAAAATATTCCGTTATCTGCGCCAACAAAATAATGGTTTTGGTACCTGATAGCGATGTACCGCGTTTCTTCGTTGTAAACAGTATCAATACCGATGAGATGAACGGTATGTTCCGGGAAGTAATGATAACTGTTTTTGAGAATAAATGCAGCCTGAGGAACATTAAAGGCTGAAACAGAGTGTGTTATATCTACAATAGTAACATCTGGCAAAAGCTTTAAAATACTACCTTTCAGAGCAGCCTGATAGATGTCCTTATCGCCCAAATCTGTAGTTAAAGTTATAATTGCCATTAAAATTCTAAATATTTATTACTAATCTTGTGGATAGGTATAAACTGCTGCAAATATTAAATTTTTAAGCATAAAAAATGATAACTAAAATTCTTAAAGCTTGAACGAATTAAATTTAACGATCGACGCCATTAATCCTGCTATGTTGTGGGGGTCTAAAAATGATCATTATGAGATTATAAAAAAGCAATATCCAAAGTTAAAAATTGTTGCCCGGGGCAACGAGGTTAAAGTTTTGGGTGATGAAGCAGAGATTAAAAACTTTGAAGAAAAATTAAACCAGCTGATTGTACACATAGAAAAATTTCAGAACCTGAACCTGAACGATGTTGAACGTATTTTAAGCACGAAAGGTTCAGTTCAGGCTGCTTCCCCTGAGCAAAACGGGCAGGATAAAGGCCAGGGCGAGGTAATTGTATTTGGTACCAACGGCCTGATGATTAAAGCCCGTACAGCTAACCAGCAGCGCATGGTCAACAGCATCAGTAAAAACGATGTGCTTTTTGCAATTGGCCCGGCAGGTACAGGGAAAACTTATACTGCGGTTGCACTGGCTGTAAGGGCACTTAAAAATAAAGAGATCAAGCGGATAATTTTAACGAGGCCAGCAGTAGAAGCCGGCGAGAACCTGGGTTTTTTACCAGGTGATTTGAAAGAGAAAATAGACCCTTATTTACGCCCATTATACGATGCACTGGATGATATGATCCCGGCAGAGCGTTTAAAAGCATACCTGGAAAACCGCACCATAGAAATTGCGCCGCTTGCTTTTATGCGTGGCCGTACTTTGGATAACTGTTTTGTAATTTTAGATGAAGCACAAAACGCTACTGATATGCAGTTAAAAATGTTTTTAACAAGGATGGGGCCAACTGCAAAATTTATTGTTACCGGAGATGTTACCCAGATCGATCTTCCCCGAAAACAGCAATCCGGTTTGCATACAGCTTTGCGTATTTTGGCAGATATAAAAGGCATTGATATTATTTACCTTACGGGAGATGATGTGGTAAGGCATAAACTGGTAAGGCGCATCCTGGAAGCTTACGGAGATATTCAATAGTTTTTAAAGTAGCAAATATTTAGCATAAAGATTAATCTTATCATCAATTCTTTATTAAATTAAATACAATTTCTTGCTACTTTATACTAAATACTTGTTACTACTACTTAATGAACGCAATTAAAGAAACTAATTTTAATTTTCCCGGCCAGACTAATTTTTACAGGGGCAAGGTAAGGGATGTTTATACCATTAAAGATAAATATTTAGTAATGGTAGCAACAGATCGTATTTCTGCTTTTGATGTAGTGCTGCCCGAACCAATACCGTATAAAGGACAAGTACTTAACCTGATTGCGGCCGGTTTCTTAAAAGCAACAGATGATATTGTGCCCAATTGGGTTATCGCTGTTCCCGATCCAAGTGTAACTATTGGCCGCATTTGCAAACCCTTTAAAGTAGAAATGGTTATCCGTGGTTATCTGGCCGGCCATGCCTGGCGCGAATATTTTGCCGGTAAAAGAAGCATCTGTGGTGTGAACCTGCCAGATGGTTTAAAAGAAAATGACCGGTTGCCGGAACCTATTATTACGCCGACTACAAAAGCCGCTGTTGGCCATGATGAAGATATATCCAGAGAAGCTATTTTAGCAAAAGGTATAGTGGCAGAAGCAGATTATATTCAGTTAGAAAAATTTACACAAGCCTTATTTCAGCGCGGTATAGAAATTGCCGCAGAACGAGGTTTAATACTGGTAGACACTAAATACGAATTTGGCAAAGCAGACGGAAAGATATTTTTAATTGATGAAATACATACACCAGATTCGTCAAGGTATTTTTACAAAGATGGTTATGCAGAACGGCAACAAAAAGGCGGGCCACAAAAACAGTTGTCAAAAGAGTTTGTTCGACAATGGTTGTTAGATCATCAGTTTTCGGGGAAGGAAGGGCAGCAGATACCTGAAATGAGTATCGAAATAGTAAAATCTATTTCAGAACGTTACATCGAATTGTATGAATACATTAGTGGGAACCCTTTTGAGAAATCTGAGGATCAGAATATTAGTACGAGGATTGAAAAAAATATTAACGATGCACTCATTCTTTTACCCTGAATACTTTTATTTCTACACGAAATTATTCTATCTTTAACTATTAATATTAAATTATATGAAATTTACGGTAGATAAACATGAAAAATATGTTCTGATTAAGTTAAACGAATCAAAACTTAACTCTTTGATTTCACCGCAGCTTAAATCTGAGTTGATTTTGATGAATACGGACGGGCAACGCAATATTATTCTTGACTTATCAATGGTTAAATTTGCAGATTCATCCGGCTTGAGTAGCCTGTTAGTTGGCCATCGTATCTGTAAAAATGCTGATGGAGGTTTTATATTAACAGGTTTAAGTGAGTCTGTTGCACGTTTAATCTCTATTTCTCAGTTAGAAAATGTGCTCTCTATCGTAAATACACCGGAAGAAGCAATTGATTTGGTTTTTATGGAAGAAATTGAAAAAGACCTTAAAAAAGAAATAAAATAATCGGTTTCCGCCTGCGAAATGAGATTTGATGTAACGATATTAGGTAGCAGCTCTGCAACACCTATTTATAACAGAAATCCAACTTCACAAGCATTAAACATCAACGAACGGTTTTATTTAATTGACTGCGGCGAAGGTACCCAGCAACAAATGCTGCGTTTTGATGTAAAGCCGGGTAAAATAGACCATATTTTTATCAGCCATTTACACGGCGACCATTACCTCGGTTTAATCGGGCTGCTTTCATCCATGCATTTAAACGGACGTAAAAAACCAATGCATATTTTTGGGCCGCCAGACCTAAAAAAGATTATCGATATAAATTTAGAATGTTCGTGGACCAAGCTGAACTACGAACTGATTTTTCATCCGTTGAAAAACACGGAAACAGAAGTTATTTTCGAAAACAAGGATATCATTGTTCAAACCATCATTCTAAATCATCGAATTCCTTGTACCGGATTTTTATTTAGTCAAAAAAAAAACCTCCTAAAACTGAATGCAACCCAATTAGAACACTATCAGGTTGGACGTAACCAGTTTTTAAAGCTGAAACAAGGAGAAGATTTTGTAAACGAAAATGGCGAAAGGGTTCCTAATTCTGTATTAACAATTAAACCGGAAGACCCTAAAAGTTATGCCTATTGTTCTGATACGTTAGCTGGGGAAGCTTATCTGCCGCAAATTGAGGATGTTGATTTACTTTATCATGAAGCTACTTTTATGCACGATTTATTAGCAAGGGCACAAGAAACTTATCATACAACAGCATTACAAGCCGGTGAAATTGCGTTTAAAACAGGTGTAAAAAAGCTCTTAATAGGCCATTTTTCTGCCCGCTATAAAACGTTAGATGGTTTACTGGAAGAAGCCAGGTCCGTTTTTAAAGAAACCGACCTGGCCATAGAAGGTAAAGTATTTACGATCTGATACTTCTTTTATCAATCATTTTTCTTTCCGCCAAATATCGAAAAGCTTACGTATCTTTTAGGATTGGCTTTCAGGTCCTGCATTAATTTATCCAGATCGGCAGCAGAATTATTTAAATTGTTATATAGCTTGTCATCATTCAATAATAAGCTAATTGAACCCTTACCAGTATTTATTTTATTGATAGCCACTTGCAAATCGCTTATCGCTTTGTTGGCATTGGTTAAAGTTTCCTGGATATTTGTTTTGGCAACCTGGTTACTTAATTGATCGAAATTAGAAACGATGTGCGAAATATGTTCATTGTTATTACGGAGGTTATTAGAGATAGACTCGAAATTAGCCAGGATTTTGCCAATACGTCCGCCTTCAGAACCAACCAGCCCATCAACTTTTTTTGTAGTCCCCTCAATTGTTGCCAACGTATTAGCAATGCTTTTAAAAGAGCGATCAACGTTTTTTTGGAAAGATGGGTTCAGGATAGTGTTTACAGAAGTTAAAAGCGAATCCATTTTAGCAATAATATTCTCTGCTTTTTTCTGTACCGGCTGTACTGTTTCGGCTAAGCTTCTTTCTACGTTAGACCTTAAAGTATCCTTGTTTTCAGCATAAACGGCACTGTTGCCTAATTCAAACTCAATCGCTTTATTTCCTAATAAATCTGTACTCATTAAACGGGCAACAGAGTTTTGCGGAATAGGATAGTCTTTATTAATCTTAAATTCAACAACTGTTCTGCCGCTTGGCTGCAACTTCATATCAGAAACACGGCCAATCTGAAAACCATTTACCAGCACCGGTTTTGAAATATTTAAGCCATCAACATGGCTATAGGTAGCATAAAATTTTTGTTCCCTGGACAGGATATCATTGCCACGCAAAAAATTATAGCCTAAAACAAGTACAGTAATAGCAACGGCCGTAAGTGCGCCAATTTTGGTTTCGTTAGATACTTTCAAAATGTAATGTTTAAATTAATTCTATTTAATAGTTATTCATTTTCCTTTCGGTACTTAACAATTGCACGAACAATAGAATTTACTATTTCTTCCTGTCCTGCTTCAGAGTTCAAATATTTTTCGTCTTCAGGATTGTTAATAAAACCGGTTTCAATTAATACAGATGGCATAGCGCTATGACATAAAACCAAAACGCCCTGTTCAATTACACCGCCGCTTGGCCGGCCATCTGTTTGTACAAATTCATTATTAACCAAATCAGCAAAACGGATACTTTGTTTACGATATTTATTTTTATATGCGTTTAACAAAATCATCGAGGTAGGGTCATTGGGGTCAAAACCGCTGTTCATTTCCTTGGCTTCCTTATCATCAAGTAAGTTTTCCCTTATGGCTTTTTCTTCTTCCTTTGTGCGGTGAAACCCGTAAACCAATACTAAAACACCACGGCTGGAACGGTCCGGCACTCTTGTCCTTTTTCCACGTACGGTAACAACTTTATCGGGCAAAGAGTTGCAATGTATGGAAATAAAAAGGTTGCCCTTGTTTTCGTTTGCAATGTCTGATCTTTTCTGCCATTCCACATCCTCGCCGTTGGTCCGTGTCATCACCACTTTAATATCGCTCATTTCCTTTTGTATCGCTTTTTGTAACTTAAATGCGATGGCAAGCGTTACATCTTTTTCGAGAGAAAAAGAACCGGCAGCACCGGCCCTGCGGCCGCCGTGCCCGGCATCAACAACAATTGTTTTTAGTTTAAACCGGCGATTTTCGGTAGTGTCTTTTTTTACCGGTTTTTCCTCTATAAAAGAAGTAGTAGTAATAAAAAGTATTAAAATTGGGAAACAATAAATGAGCCTTTTCAATGTTCTATTTTTCATTAATTTTGAGACCGTAAACAACATAATTTACAAAAATAATATTCAAAATCGATTTTGAGATTTATAAAGCTTCTTTTTCCTTTACTACTCGTCACAATTTGTTTTTTTTCAGCTTTTTCTTTCTCAGTTACCCGGATAGCCAAAAAATATAAGTTACTGATAAACGATACCATTATCCACCTGGATTCATCAAGAAGGCAGGACAGGGTACTTCTACAGCATGACACTACCGTTCGGGCAATAGGAAAAGTGAAAGGAAAAACGACTGCAAAAAAAACAGGTGTAAAAACAGCATCTAAAGCAGATACCACTTCAAAATCGAAAAATGGGTTAGGTTCTACCGTTAAATACGCTGCTGAAGATTCTATCATTACAGATCATAAAAATAATATTGTTTATTTATATGGCCGCGCCCGCATTACTTATGAAGATGCTGCCCTTGATGCAGATTACATCAAATTAGATCAAAAAAACCATTTAGCTTATGCTAAAGGTATTGTTAACCCCAAAACTAAACGTTATGCCGGCAGGCCAATTCTGAAGCAAAAAAATGAAAGCCCTGTTACGGCTGATTCTTTGGTTTTTGATTATACTACTAAAAAAGCAAAAATTTACCAGGCTTATTCTGAACAAGAAGGCAACTATATCTCGGGCGGACAGGCAAAAAAACTGAACGAAACAGAAATTGCCTACCGTAATATACTTTTTAGCACTTGCGACCTGCCTTATCCGGATACACATTTTGGTATTGTCATAACAAAAGGTATTGCCGAAAAGAACCAGATCATTTCCGGTCCAGCTTATTTGGAAATTGAAGGTGTGCCTCTTCCAATTGCCATTCCTTTCGGGTTTTTCCCCAAACCTGATAAAAGGACTTCAGGTATTATTTTACCAACTTTCGGGGAAGATGCAACGCTTGGCTTTAACCTGCGCAACTTTGGTTATTATATGGGTTTTGGCGATAAGTTTGATTTAACCAATTACGGCTCCATTTATTCCAAAGGTTCTTTTGAATTAAGCAGCGATGCGCGATATTTTGACCGTTATAAATATTCGGGCAACTTGGTTTTGAGTTATGGTTACCACAAATATGGCTTGGCAACAGATCCGGCAGCAAAAGATTTTAACATCCGCTGGTCGCACACGCAAAACCCAAATGCAAATCCCGGAACTACTTTCAGCGCTTCTGTTAATGCAGGTACATCTACCTATTATACCAATAATGCCAGTACAGTTAATTATAATTTAACTGCTTTAACACAAAATAATTTACGTTCCAGTATTGCCTACAGTAAAACCTGGGCAGGCACGCCTTTTAACTTTACCGCAAGTGCCAACCATAGCCAGGAATTATCTTCCAAAACCATTACTTTAGATTTGCCCAGCTTTACCTTTAATATGGCCAGCATCAATCCGTTTGATTCTAAGAACCGTGTAGGCGAGCAGAAATGGTACCAAAGGATCAACGTTCAATATACCTTAACAGGCGATAATCGCGTTACTGCAATTCCAGAATCTCAGTTTTTAACTAAAACCATTTTTAAAAGGTTTCAAAATGGTTTTCAGCAAAATATTCCGGTTAGTTTAAGCCTGAATGTTCTCAAATACTTTCAATTTAGTTCGAGTGTAAATTATTCTGAGGTAGATTATTTACAAACGATCAGGCAGCGTTATACAAGAGGTAATACTTCTGGCGTTGATTCTTTAGTAACAGATACTGTTCCCGGGTTCAGGCGTGCAGGGACTTACAATCTAAGCACAGGTTTATCTACCAAATTATACGGAACGGTAAATTTTAAGGGAGGAAGATTGAAAGCAATCCGCCATACCATGACACCTTCGCTCAGTTTCCAGTACCGGCCGGATTATAACAATAATTCTTACGGCTATTACCAAAATGTGGTGAGCAACCCGGCCATCCCTTATCCTTATTCTTTAACGAGGTATTCTATTTTTGCTAATTCGCTTTATCAGGGCCCGTCTGGAGGAAGATCAGCTGGGTTAGCTTTAAGCGTTGATAATACAATTGAAGCAAAAGTAAGGGCAAAAAGTACCGATACAACCAATACCGACCGAAAGGTTCCTATTTTACAAGGGCTTTCTTTTTCAACCTTTTATAATTTCGTTGCCGATTCCATGAAGCTTTCGCCCATTAGTGTTTCCGGCCGTACCGCTTTGTTCAATCAAAAACTCGGAATCAATTTTAGCGGAATATTTGATCCTTATACCACTATCATTAAAGATTCAATTAGTAATGGCCAAATTGTTAAATATGCCAGGCGGATAAATCAATATACATTAGAATCAGGCAAATTGCCGCGTTTAACCGCTTTTTCGCTTTCAACAAACTTCAGCCTTAACTCAAACACCATTAAAAACCAAAGCCAGCAACATGCACAAAATACTGCCAATACCTTGCAGGGCATGAACCAGCAACAGGCCGGCCAGCTTGCCATGATCAACCGGGACCCAAATGCATTTGTTGATTTTAATATTCCCTGGAATGTTTCCTTTAACTATAACTTTACTTACACTAACAGCGGTATATCTACAACCGTTAACAATGCCGTAAATATTAACGGCGATTTTAACGTAACACCTAAATGGAAATTGCAATACACTTCTGGTTACGATTTTCGCTTAAACAAAATCAGCACAACATCCTTGTCCATTTACCGCGATTTGCATTGCTGGGATTTAGCTTTTCAATGGATTCCGTTTGGTTATTACAAGTATTATAGTGTTGATTTGAGGGTTAAAGCAAGCATTTTGCAAACGCTGAAGCTGAACAAGCGGAAGGATTACTACAACAACTATTAAAAATGTTAGCAGAAATTATCACGATTGGAGATGAAATCCTGATCGGACAAATTATAGATAGCAATTCGGCCTGGATGGCACAACAATTAAACGCTGCCGGAATCCGTGTTAAACAAATTTCATCGGTTTCTGATAACCGCAAACATATTTTAACTGCCATAAAAGAAGCATCCGAAAGGGCAGATGTAATTTTAATTACCGGCGGACTTGGACCAACGAAAGACGATATTACCAAAACTACTTTGGCCGAATATTTTAAGGTTGGGATGAAGCGCGACCAGGAAACGCTGGACAATGTTGCCCGTATTTTTGCCCGTTTCAATCGTCCTTTATTAGATGTAAATATTCGCCAGGCTGACGTTCCGGAAAACTGCGAGGTTTTGCTGAACAAAAACGGAACAGCGCCCGGCATGTGGTTTCAGGAAAACGGAAAGGTTTATGTTTCGATGCCCGGCGTACCGCACGAGATGATGTATTTGATGGAAGACCTGGTATTGCCAAAACTGAAAGCTTCTTTTAACCTGCCAAAAATTTGGCATCAAACAATATTAACCGTTGGCGAAGGCGAATCTTTTTTAGCCGAACGGATTGCAGACATTGAAGACCAGCTTCCGCCACAAATCAAATTAGCTTACCTGCCAAAATTAGGAACAGTACGTTTGCGTTTAAGTGCTTATGGAGATGACGAAGAAAAAATGCAGCAGGAACTTGCTCTTCAAACTAAAAAACTCACAGAACGATTAGGTTCTACCGTAGCTGCAACAGAAGATATCCCGCTGGAAAAAGCCATACTTCTTTTAATGGCAAAAAATAAGCAAACCTTATCTTTAGCCGAAAGCTGTACCGGCGGTTATATTGCCCATTTATTTACCAGTCAGCCCGGCGCTTCCAGTGTTTTTGTGGGCGGTGCAGTTTCTTATTCGTATGAGATGAAAGAAAAAATGTTAGGCGTAAACAGCGATACCTTGTGGGAAACAGGCGCGGTAAGTGAAGAAACCGTACGCGAAATGGTAGAAGGTGCTTTAAGAAATTTTTCTTCGGATTATGCCATTGCTGTAACCGGAATTGCCGGCCCGGATGGCGGAACACCCGAAAAACCAGTTGGTACAGTTTGGATTGGCGTGGCCAGAAAAGATAAAACAATTGCTAAAAAATATGTTTTCGGTAATAAACGCATCCAGAATATCGAGCGCACGGCAATAACAGCCATGGGAGATTTGCTTAAACTGCTGCGCGAACCAATTGCATAACCAACAATAAAACGTAATTTTATCCGACCAAATACAAATAATGGCTTTATACGAATTACTACTGCCGAGAATGGGCGAAAGCGTTGCAGAAGCTACCATCATTAAATGGCTGAAAGTACCTGGCGAAATGATTGAGCCGGATGATGCCGTGGTAGAAATTGCAACAGATAAAGTTGATTCTGAAGTTTCTTCGCCCGTAAAAGGGAAACTATCCGAGTTATTATTTAAAGAAGATGAAGTTGCGCAGGTAGGATCGGTAATTGCACTGATAGAAACTGAAGTTGAAAAAAGTACAACCGTTGCAGCACAACCGGCAACGCCGCCGGTAACCGCACAACCAGAAAAAACACCGGTAAAAGAAGCATTGCCGCAAGCAATTCCGGGATTAGAAATTTTACAGCCAAAACCCGCAACACCAACACCTGTAAAAGATAGTATTCGTTTTTATTCGCCTTTGGTCAGGAGTATTGCCGGGCAGGAAGGCATCAGTCAGGAAGAATTGGACCAAATTCCGGGCAGCGGTTCCGAAGGAAGGTTAACCAAAGACGACCTGCTGGATTATCTTCAAAACAAAAAATCAGCACCACAATCAACAGATCAGTCTGAAAAATCTGCGCCTGCAAATCCGGCTTCCACCACAAAACCTATTGAAAGGCCGCAAGCAGAAAGTAAATCAACTCATGCTGCTGTTTCTGCAGGGGATGAAATTTTCGAAATGGACAGAATGCGTAAGTTGATTGCAGACCACATGGTCATCAGCAAGCAAACTTCGCCGCATGTAACTTCTTTTATTGAAGCTGATGTAACCAATTTAGTGCAATGGCGCGAAAAATACAAAGCTGCTTTTGAAAAGCGCGAAGGCGAGAAAATTACTTTTACACCAATTTTTGTGGAAGCTGTTGCCAAAGCTTTAAAAGATATGCCGATGGTAAATGTATCGGTAAACGGAACGCAGATCATCCGAAAAAAAAATATTAACATTGGTATGGCTACTGCTTTGCCAAACGGAAATTTGATTGTTCCGGTGATTAAAAATGCAGATACACTGAATCTTTTAGGGCTAACCAAAGCTGTAAATCATCTTGCCCAACGTGCCCGGAACAATAAACTACAGCCTGATGAGGTGAAAGACGGCACCTTCACCATTACCAATATTGGTTCTTTCGGAAACATTATGGGTACGCCAATTATTAACCAGCCGCAGGCAGCAATCCTGGCTATTGGCGTAATCAAGAAAAAACCGGCAGTTATCGAAACCGGATCTGGCGATATGATTGCAATCCGGCACCTGATGTATTTATCGCTCTCTTACGATCACCGGATTGTTGATGGCGCACTTGGCGGTATGTTCCTTAAAAAAGTATCGGATTATTTAGAGAATTGGGATGGTAAAAGAAGTATATAATGCTTTTTTTACCGGCAAAAAATTTGCTGCTTTCCTAATCAGTACCATCAGTAAATATAGATGTGCAATAACCTGAACGGAAGCAATTCAGCCGACATCTTCCTTTGCTACATCAATTAATATTTTGCTCATGATGTTATTGCCCGAGAAAAAGATGTAAAAAATCAGTGCACATGTCATAAAAAACAAGCTTATATAAACGCTGATAAAACAAGTCACTGCTGCAAGCACATAACAAACAGGGCCTATAATAGCCGTTTTAATAACTGAACGATATACTTCTTTCGTAAGTGCTTCATGTTTTAAAGTTTCATTTTTGATGATATATTCCAGGATGCTGAAATTCAGCATCGATATTGTAAATAAGGTTCCGGTATAAAGTAAAATGGTACTCGTTAAAAAAAAGTTGTCTGCCAGGATAGAAGCCGGAAACGGAACCAGCGCAATAAACATCAGGTAAAGAATGTTCAGCCAAAGCAATGGTGTATTTACTACTTTTACAAAACTAAAAATCCGGTGATGGGCAACCCAAAAAACACCAATTACCAAAAAACTAAACCCAAAACTTAGCAGTTTTGGTGCAGCAGAAATAAGGATATGGTTTAGTTGCCCGTTATTAATATTCTGTTTATCGGGTACTTTTACATTTAAGATCAGCAGGGTAATGGCAATGGCAAATACGCCGTCAGAAAAAGCTTCGAGCCTGTTTTTGTTCATCTAATATTTTTTCAGCCTAACAGCGGCAACAAATATTTGTTTAAACACGAAACATAAAAACAGCAGCAGGTTTAATGTTTTTGGGGAACATCGTGCGGATAATGCTTACTTCTGGCGCGATACTGTTGCTTAGAACACCCGGCTGCGGTAAAAGCAATCAACATAATAGCAACTATTGTTTTCTGGAATAAACGGCACATCCTATTACTTTTAAAATCTCTTTATAAAAGTAAGAATTGTGAAGGAAAAGAAAGTAAATTTCTACAGAGGGCTTAAATAATCAAAAAAGCCATCTATTACTATTTTAAAATCAAAAATAGTATTTAAACTATTTATACCTTTGTTTTAACTATTTTGCTAGTATGCCTAAAAATTTAAACTATCCTTTAGCTTCATTTCAAAAAGCTTTTACATTAGCAGATGCTGTAGATGCTTTGGGGGGAAGTTGTTCTGTTGAAAATTGCGCACAAAAAATGCAGCGGAAGGTAAGCGGCGGTTTTATGGTGATTATATCTTCTGCTCAAAAATTTCAGCTGGTAAGTTTTGAAAAAGGTATTATTACTACCTCGTCGGAATATAAACTAATCAAGCATTCTTATACCAATAGTGAGCGACTGGCTTTATTGAGAAAAGCTTTTTTAGTGCCGCAGGTATTTTCTATCCTTTTTGAAAGGTTTAAAGGGCGGGAATTACCAACCGAAATGCTGGATAAAATACTGATCCGTGAATTTGGGGTAGAAGAAAATACTGCTGGGCGTGTTGCCGGTTATTTTATAGAAGGCTTAAAAGCGTATGGTTTATTAAACGGTAATGTGGTTGTTGAAGAAGACCAGGAAGTTACCCCCAATAAAACTTCTTCCGAAACTGTTAATAATGTGGAACCTGTTGTTCTTTCGAAGCCTGTTGAAAAGGATGAAAAACCCGATAGCGCTGATGCTTCTTTTATCACCCTAAAATCTGACAGGTATGAAATACAATTATCCGGGCCGGGAATTAACGGCAAATTTATTATTGAAGATGAAGAAGGCCTGCTAATTGCAGAGGCGATACTTAAAAAAATAAAAAAAGTAATAAAAGGAGGTAGTAAAGTATAGATAGTAATAAACTATTTTCTGGTCGATTAAAAAAGTTTTATTACTATTTTATTGTTTTTACAAATTCTTCTGTTGTCCCAAATAAATAGTTTTTACTTTTTGCCCATGCAATAAAATTAGAAATTCTGTCTGCAAAATGATTGCCTGTATTTTTCATCACGTAGCTGGGGAAATTAAAGCGTTCCGGTTGGTTTAAATTAGTAAATTCCCAGGGATGAAAATACAAGTTTAAATAACCATCTTTTTTATAAGTACGGTTACACATCCATTTAATTAAACCAAGCGGCAGGTTATGAAAAGTTAGCCAAAATAAAGGAAAGCGTACGGTAGGTGTAACAGAAGATGGCAGTTGTAAAACCTTGTCCTGATAAAACCAGGTACGCGGTTTTTTTAAATTGTTGTACCTGCCGGGAAGGAACGTTGGATTGATAGACGAATTGTAAACATATCCTGCCTGAAAAATTTCTTTTTCATCTACCGGCATCATCCGTGCCATTCGGTATCCTGAAACTTTTTTGCCTGTTAACTGCTCCAATACTTCTTTTGACTGCCTTAAATGTTCAACCTTAAAATCTGAATGGTAATAGCCATGCGAAGCAATTTCATGTCCGTTGGCTACTATTTCCGCAATTATATCAGGTTTATTTAAAGCGTAATTAGCGGTACAGTAAAAGGTAGCTTTAATTTGATGCTGTTTTAACAGGGATAAAATTTTTCCGGTCCCCTCGGTAGAAATTGATAACTGGTCTTCAAAAGAAATGGTTTTGCCATATTCAAAAGGCATATCAAATTCTTCAATGTCAAAGCTTAACAGGATCATGGTTTAGTTTTACTAAGTTAGAAGAACGTACAATATAATTAGGACGCTGTTTGGCTTGCATAAACAATTTACCCAAATACAAGCCGATAATGCCTAAAACCATCAGTTGTACACCGCCAAAAAATACAACTGTAGCTAATAAAGAAGCCCAGCCGGAAACCACATGACCTGAAAAATAACTGATTAAAATATACGGAATATACAAAATGGCAGCCATAGCAAAAAACAACCCGATGCCAATAGCAATATTTAAAGGCCTGACACTGAATGCTGTTACACCTTCAACAGCAAAATGGACCATGCGTTTAAAGGTGTATTTACTTTTACCGGAAAAACGAGGGTCGCAAACATAATTGATAGCAAACTGACGAAAGCCCAGCCAACGGATCAACCCGCGCATAAATAAGCCATTTTCCGGCATTTGGGCAAGTACATTTACCACTTTGCGGTCAATTAAACGAAAATCAGCCATGCCCTTTTCCAGCTTTGTATCTGATATGGAATTGATGATACGGTAATAAATATCAGAAGTTTTACGCTTAAAAAAAGTAGCTTCATCAGCATATTCCCGTGTGGTATAAACCACATCGTAACCTTCTTCCCACTTTTCCAAAAACTGAGGGATCAGTTCTGGAGGATGTTGCAAATCGCTGTCCATGCATATTACACAATCGCCGGAAGCATGGTCATAACCGGCTTTTAAAGCATTTTGATGACCAAAATTGCGGGAAAGTTCTAAGTAAAAAAAATGATTGCCAATGCTGGAAAGTTTTTTTAGTTTATTTAAAGTATGATCTGAACTGCCATCATCTACAAAAATCACTTCAAACTGATAAGGTAGGTTTTCAAAAACAGAAATCAGGCGCATGGCCAGCGTTTCAACATTTCCTTCCTCATTAAAAGAAGGGACTACGATAGAAACTAATCTCTTCATACTGCTAATTCTGTTTTTTCTGTTTGATCTTTCATGTTTCTTGTCCAGGTTTCATAAATAACAGTTAACCAAACCAATAAACAGGGCAACGCTTTTAGGGAATATTTTACGATATATTCGTTTTTTATGCTTTTCGGAAAAATATCAGAAGGTGATAAACTGGTTAGGATAAATGCAAAAACCAATAAAGCAATCTGCAAAGGTGTTACAGGTTTTGGCAAATTAACAAACCAAATAGCAACACCTGCAAAAGCAATTATGTAAGTCGGAGATTCGGAACCGGAACTAAATAAAACCGTGAATAACAGTGTAGAACTTAGGATAAGTAACTGGTATGGCAGTTCGTTATATTTTTTAATGAAAAGATAAGAAGAGCCAAAAACAGCTAAAGCAGGAAGCAGAACAATGCCGTCAGAAATTTTAGGCAGATGAAATATACGGCGTATTAAGCCCATTACAGAAATATCCTGCATAACTGATGCTGCGTTTTCGGCATCTTTTTCTATAAGCACTTTTAGCCAATCACGATAAGTTTGAATAATGAAAGCAGGTGAAGACAGGAGCATTGGCAAAACGAAAAATGCCACCGACCAGAAAATTAAACTCAAAATCAGTTTTAATTTATGATCTGAAAAAAAGAAAAAGGCAAGCCCGACAATGCCATAAAGTTTAATAAACGTTCCTAAAATAATCAGGCAGGCCGCCCAGAAATCTTTTTTCTGCCTGATCAGAATAAAGCTTAACAAAATAATAGCAGCCATACATGGATTAAACTGCACGCTAAAAGAAGCAGTCATTAACTCGTGGGCGCAAAGCAATAAGATGATAATTTTATGTTGATTAACTAAAGGAAGATGATTAATAGCTACAAATAATATATAAGCATTAAACATCACCCATAACACTACAGCAACCGGATCTGGAAGCCAGACAAATGGCGCAATAAATAAGGCGAAAAGAGGGCCGTAATGGTTTACATCTAAAAAATGTTCTGGTTGTGGCAGATATAAATTATGCTGATGGATTACATTAAAAAAGGTAAATTTATAAATGAGGTAATTATTATAATGGTGGCTGAATGCCTGTTTTATTACTGCAAAAAAACTTAAGCCGAACCACAAAAACAGGGCGGTTTTTTTTTGTAAAAGGAAGTTTAACACAGAGGGCATGTATTGCTATAAGTAATGCTATTGTTACAAACATAAAAAAAATGTTGAACATTTTAACGCTTAGCCTATAGCCAAGGCTAAAAAAAAGAAGGCCCTGACCAGGGGCCCTCTTTTAAACTGATAAAAGAAATCTACTACAAAACTTGTATCAGCGCTTTTAATGCAATGTTATTTACCTGGAAGAAACCCTCGGGTTATTAACTGCTATAAAAGCTTTGTTTTGAGATATACGATGCTGGTTAACAATCAGATTTTTTAATTTGATTGTTCCTGTAATAAATTTAAAACGGTCTGAATAAAATCTTTCGGCAACATGTTCAAAGTTCAATTCCTTAATGAGATCTTCATTATGGTAACGCATGTAAATGTCTAATTCAATATCATTGGTAAATTGTAAACCATCTGTTGCTGCTGCTTTTTTATATTCATAATGATAATCGTAACGCAAGGCCGTAATATCGGAAAGCACGGCCGAACCAGTAGGATGTCCACCTGCACCTTTGCCAAAAAAGAATTGCTGATCTGCAAAAGCAGCCTGGACAATCACCCCGTTATATTCGTAATCAACATTATAAAGCAACTCTTTTTTATCAATGAAACGGGGAAGTACATACAGGGCAACCTGTTGGTTATTTAACTTTTTTGCATAAGGTACAAGCTTGATTTTCAATTCCTTCTCTTTAGCATATTGAATATCTTGTACAGATAAGTTTTCGATGCCCAAATTAAAAACTTCTTCCGGTTTTACCACAATTCCATACGCATGATATGCTGCAATCACTAATTTGAATTTGGCATCAAAACCACCAACATCCATCGTTGGGTCTGTTTCTGCAAAACCTAATTCCTGCGCCTGTTTTAAAGCGGTAGGATAATCCAGGCCATCGTTAAACCCTTTGGAAAGGATGTAGTTGGATGAACCATTAAAAATACCGTAAATAGAATGCAGCAACTCATTGTCATAATATTCTTCCAGGTTACGTATAATCGGAATACTTCCGCAAACCGCGCCTTCGTAAAGCAAGGAAGTACCGTACTGATGCTGCAGGTCGATCAGTTCTGATAAGTGCAGGGCAATCATTTTTTTACTGGCCGAAACCACATTTTTTCCGGCCTTGAGGGCAGCAGAAACGATCTCAAAAGCTGCTTCCGTATCGTTAATTAACTCTACTACTGTATTAATTTCGGGGTTTTGAAGAATGCTGTTTTTATCGGTAGAAAAAAGTTCTTGCGGTAACGAACGTTTTTTATTCGGATTTTTAATTACAAAACGAACAATTTCCAGGTTAAGGTTTTTGGTTTTGATAATATCATATAATCCCTGGCCAACTACACCAAAGCCAAACAGGCCAATATTTATTTTTTTACTCATGTTATCAAGCCGTACGAAATGGCGTAGTCAATTTTTCTGTAACTTGTTGTATTAAAAAAGATTTAATAATCTTACTTAAAGCTTCTGTTTCTATTAAAAAGCCATCATGGCCAAAAAGGGATTCTACCTCAGCAAAAGAAGCATCCGGAATATGCCTCGAAAGAAACCGTTGTTCTTCTGGTGGAAATAAAATATCTGAAGCGATAGCAATAATCAGGCTGCGTGCTTTAACCCTGCCTAAAGCATTTTCTAAACTTACGCGGTTTCGAGCTACATTATGGCTGTCCATTGCCTTGGTTAAATACCAGTAACTGTAAGCGTTAAAACGGTTAACCAATTTTTGGCCCTGGTAATTCTGATAGGATGCGGCATTGAAAGACCCTTTTTTCTGCAGATCATCTTCTGATTGTGTTACAGCATAAGTTTTATAACTACGGTAGGATAGCAATGCCAAACTCCGTGCTGCTTTTAGCCCTGCATTTCCGCCGTTTGGCTGACTTTTATAAAATGTAGGGTCCGCAGTTAAACACAAACGCTGCGATTCATTAAACGCAATTCCCCAGGGAGAATGCCTGGCATTGCTGGCCAGAATAATTAACTGGTTTATTTTTTCCGGTTCAGAAACAGCCCATTCTAAAGCTTGTTGTCCGCCCAATGATCCGCCTATCAGTACATCTATCTGATCAATTTTTAAATGTGCAGCAAGCAGTTGATGGGCCTTAACCATATCACGAATAGTAATTTCCGGAAAAGAAAGATAGTATGGTTCGTCATTTTTAGCGTCAATGCTTAATGGGTTGGTTGTTCCATAAGCAGAACCTACAATATTTGCGCAAATAATAAAATGCTCTTCCGGGTTAAATATCGCTTTTTCTCCAAATAAACCCGGCCACCAATCTATAACATCCGAATTTGCTGTGAGGGCATGACAAACCCATACAATATTATTTTTATATGTACTCCGGTTTCCAAAAGTATGATAAGCAATTTCTAAAGCAGGCAGCTTTTTACCGGATTCCAGATAAAACAAATCAGTATGAATAAATTTTTTTAAGCTCATCAGCAAGACCACATCGGCTTTAACAAATAGAAAAAATAAAGATCAGCAGTAGCCATAGAAACTGCTGATCTGAAAGCTTTAAGCTAATTCTGGTTTTAGCTGTGTAATTTTTGAAAAAGCTTGTTCAAAATCAGCTTTAATATCATCAATATGTTCTATGCCAACAGCAACACGTAAAGCATTGGGCTTTACACCGGCAGCAAATTGTTCCTCGTCTGATAATTGCTGGTGGGTAGTTGCTGAGGGCTGAATAATTAAAGTTTTGGTATCGCCAACATTGGCCAAATGGCTTACTAATTTTAATTGATCTACAAACTGTGTGGCATTTTCTTTTTCGCCTCTGATTTGAAAAGATAAAACAGCGCCAAAACCATTTTTTAAATATTTTTTGGCCAGTTCATAATAAGGGGAAGATTTTAATCCGGGATAATTTACTTTCTCTACCTGCGGATGTGCTTCCAGCCAGGTGGCAAGTTCCAAAGCATTTTCTACGTGCCTCTGTACACGTAATGAAAGTGTTTCAATTCCCTGAAGCATTAAAAAGGAATTAAAAGGAGACTGGGAAGGGCCAAAATCACGTAAACCTTCTACCCGTGCACGGATAATAAATTGAATATTGCCCATAGAACTGTTCACACCAAAAATATCAGAGAAGATTATTCCATGATAACCTTCTGCCGGTTCAGAAAATTGCGGAAATTTACCGTTGCCCCAGTTATAGTTTCCACTATCTATAATTACACCGCCAATGCTTGTTCCATGGCCACCAATCCATTTCGTTGCAGATTCTACAACAATATCGGCTCCGTGCTCAATGGGCCTGAATAAATAGCCGCCCGCCCCAAAAGTATTATCAACAATAAGGGGCAGATCATATTTTTTAGCCAATGCAGAAATTTTATCAAAATCAGGAATATTAAATTCAGGGTTACCAATCGTTTCCAGATATATTGCTTTGGTTTGATTATCTATTAATTTCTCAAGGCTTTCTGCGGTGTCATCTTTAGCAAAACGGGCTTCAACCCCCAATCGCTTAAAAGCTACTTTAAACTGATTATAACTTCCGCCATATAAAAAAGGAGAAGACACAAAATTGTCCCCTATTTGAAGAATGTTGTTTAAGGCAATAAACTGAGCCGCCTGTCCAGACGAAGTTGCTAAAGCAGCTACACCGCCTTCCAGTGCTGCAACACGTTTTTCAAAAACATCCGTTGTCGGGTTCATGATCCGTGTATAAATGTTCCCAAACTCTTTCAATGCAAAAAGGTTTGCACCATGCTCAGAACTGTTAAATACGTAAGATGTAGTCTGGTAAATAGGGACGGCACGAGAACCGGTTGTTGGATCAACTTCCTGGCCTGCATGAAGTTGCAACGTTTCAAATTTAGGTGTTTGGATTGCCATATTAATTTTTTTTAAAGAAGTTTAATGATGAATAAATAGCTGCTAAATTAGCTGTAATTAAATGTTGTTGAAGTAGTATATAGGTTGCTTTAACAACACCTATACATACAAAAAACATCAGCGCAAAAACCAATTTGGTTATTTATAAGATTACTTTGAAAAGGGGAACAAAAGCTTTTTTTATACATATTATTAAAAATTTATATTTCCCGGGGTTATTTTCCGGGCCAGGAATTGGCACCTTCTCCAATAAAGGAGGGTTGCCAGTGGGTTTCAGAGCCTGATCTCTCGCCACTTCTTTATAAACCAAAGCCTGTAAAAGGTTTGATTAAGCAGGTATCGCTACCAAATAATGTTTCAAATATAGGAGCAGAAAAGTAATTTTTCCAAATTTTATTCCTTTTTAGTTTGATATTGGTTGAAGTGCAGCTGCTAAATCCTCTATCAAATCATCTGCGTTTTCTAATCCAACAGATACACGCAGCAGGTTCTGGGGCGTTTTGCTATCAGGTCCTTCTACTGAAGCACGGTGTTCAATTAAGCTTTCCACGCCACCTAAACTGGTTGCCTGCGTAAAAATTTTCACCTGGTTTACTACATCCCGCGTTGTTTGTGCATTACCTTTTACCAGAAATGACAGCATTCCGCCACCGGCAAACATTTGCTTTTTTACAATTTCGTGTTGAGGATGAGAGGCAAACCCAGGATAAAAAACCCGCTCAACCATTGGATGGCTTTCCAGAAAAGCAGCCAGTTTTGTTGCATTTTCTACATGTCCTTTCATGCGGTACGGAAGCGTTTTAATCCCTCTAACTGTCATATAACAATCAAAAGGAGAGGGGATTGCACCGCCCATTTCTTGTATTTGTTTTAGTTTTAACCACCATTCGTCGGCTTCACGGGCAATTAATGCCCCACCTAAAACATCGCTGTGCCCGCCCAGGTATTTTGTTGTAGAGTGCATAACCAGATCTGCGCCTAAATCCAGCGGCCTTTGTAAAATTGGTGTGGCAAAGGTATTATCGCATACTGTTTTTACCGATGTTTTTTTGGCAATGGCTACAATAGCTGTTAGATCAGTTATTTTTAAAAGCGGATTGGATGGTGTTTCTATCCAGATCAGTTTTGTATTTGGTTTGATGCTTGCTGCAACAAGATCTAAATTACCCAGATCAATAAAATCAAATTCTAATGTCTTATTAAAAACCTGCTTTAACTGATTGCGCAAACCATGGTACATATCATCCGGACAAATAAGATGGCTGCCGGGTTCAAGCGATTGGAAAACAGTCATCCCGGCTGCATTGCCTGCTGAAAAAGCAGCAGCGGCAGCCCCATTTTCTAATTTTGCCAGAACATTTTCCAGTGAGTTCCTGTTCGGGTTATTGCTTCTGCTATAAATATATCCCGAAGGATAAGAACCATCTTCAGCCCGTTCAAAAGTTGTAGATAAAGTAATTGGCTGGATTACAGCTTTGTTTCCCTCATCAATCTGGTTACCTGCGTGGATGGCAATGGTTTCGATCTTCATGCTTCTTTTATCACCTAAAAAACTATAAATGCAAACATGTAAATATTAAAACAAATAGCAGTTAATTTATAAATAATTTGATATGTTTTTTCCATTCCTGTTTCTATCAACCTGATGTAAAAACAGGCATAAAAGAAGCATGTTGCAACTTACATTAGTTTTGCATGGCAAACAGTTAATAGTTTTTATAGTATTTTTGCAGAAATAATTACTGTTATGCCTGATTCTATAGAAGGTTTGTTAAACAACCCGGGGCTTTCTCCACAACATCAACAAATTGCTGCAAAAATTCTTCAAAATGAACGCATTACGTTTGAAGAGGGCGTTTTTTTATACGAATATGGCGAGTTGCCTTATCTGGGCATGCTGGCCAATTATATCCGTGAAAAACGGCATGGCGATAAAACTTTTTTTAATCGTAATTTTCATATTGAACCTACTAATCTTTGTGTTTACGACTGTAAATTCTGTTCTTATTCCCGCTTGTTAAAACAGCGTTCGGAAGGCTGGGAATATACGATGGACGAAATGTTTGACATCGTTAAAAAATACGATAATCAACCAGTTACAGAAGTTCATATTGTTGGTGGCGTTTTGCCTCAATACGACGTTCCGTTTTATGTTGAACTGTTCCAGCGGATTAGAAATCACAGGCCGGATCTCCATATTAAAGCGTTAACACCGGTAGAATATCATTATATCTTCAAAAAAGCAAAAATAAGTTATGCTGAAGGAATGAAACTGATGATGGAAGCTGGCTTGCAATCTATTCCAGGAGGTGGCGCAGAAATTTTTCATCCGAAAGTACGTGAACTGATTGCGAAAGATAAATGCACGGCAGACCAATGGCTTGCAATTCATGAAGAATGGCACAAACTGGGCGGAAAATCAAACGCTACAATGCTTTACGGACATATTGAGAAGTTCTGGCACAGAGTTGACCACATGGAAAGGTTAAGGCAGTTGCAGGATAAAACTGGTGGTTTTCAGACTTTTATTCCGCTCAAATTCCGTAACCAGGACAACCAAATGTCTAACGTTCCTGAATCCACCGTGATTGAAGACCTTCGGAATTATGCTATTGCCCGTATTTACTTAGATAATTTCGATCATATTAAAGCTTACTGGGCGATGATCAGCCGGAATACAGCACAACTTTCCTTAAATTTTGGTGTGGATGATATTGACGGAACTTTGGATGACACTACCAAAATTTATTCTATGGCAGGTGCAGAAGAAAAGCACCCGGGTATGAGTACTAAGGAACTGGTGGAGCTGATTAAACAAGTTGGCCGCGAACCAATTGAACGGGATACATTATATAATGTGGTAACCAATTATCAGGATTACCAGTTTGAGGAAGATGTAAAGCCAAAATTTTATAAATTGCCGGTCTTGAATTAAGCTAAGCCGCTTAAACAAAAACCGCTTTCTACATATACTTCTTTTAATGACTAAAAAAACACTTTACATCATCCGGCATGGTGAAACCGACCTGAACAAAGCAGGAATTGTACAAGGCCGTGGCATGAATACTGATTTAAACGATACGGGCCGGAAACAGGGCGAAGCATTTTACAAGGCTTACAAAAACGTTCCTTTCGATAAAATTTATACATCTACCTTAAAACGCACCAACCAAACTGTTAAACATTTTATAGATAGTGGTATTCCCTGGCAGCAGTTGGCCGGTTTGGATGAAATGGCTTGGGGCGATTATGAAGGCAAAGCGGTAAGCGAAGAAACCCGCGGCAGGTTTAAAAAAATTATGCAAAGCTGGAAAGATGGTGACCTGGACGTGCGTTTTGAGAATGGCGAAAGCCCCAACGAGGTGCAGGAAAGGCAAAAAGAAGCTATGAAAGAAATTATGGGCCATCCGGAAGAAACGACAGTATTAATTTGCATGCACGGCAGGGCAATGCGCCTTTTGCTTTGTCTTTTAAATAATCGTCCATTAACCGAGATGGATAATTATCCTCACCGGAACACTACTTTATACCGCGTTAATTTTGATGGCGAAAAATTCCATATTGAGGATTTTAACAACACCGACCACTTAAAATACTTATTGTAACACACTGAATTTACCCTTATTATTTTTGAGTGTTATTTTATAAATATTATTTATCAGGGCAATTTCTTCTATCATAATTAATTATATTTTGACTTCCCGTATTCGCGTTTCCGCAGTTAGTTATACCAATACCAAGCCCTTTATTTACGGTTTACAACACAACCCAATCCAAAATCAAATAGATTTAAGCTTAGATACTCCTTCAGATTGCGCACAAAAACTAATTGATAATAAGGTAGATATAGGATTAATACCAGTTGCCGCGATCTTAAACTTGCCATATTGGCAGATTGTTTCTGATTATTGTATCGGAGCCATAGGCGCAGTAAATTCTGTATTTATTTTTAGTAATTGTCCGATAGAAGAAGCAAATATTATTCAGTTAGACCCAGAGTCCAGGTCATCAAATAACCTGGCAAAAGTGCTGCTGAAAAACTATTGGAAAGTTAATCCGCAACAAATTATCAATGCTGCTGATTATGCTAAATCTATCGATATAAAAACAGCATTTGTACAAATTGGCGACCGCACTTTCGGTAAGAAGAACCAGTTTCCTTACGTTTATGACCTGGCTGAAACCTGGCAAAAATTAACAGGTTTACCTTTTGTGTTTGCAGCCTGGATTGCCAATAAACCAATCAATCCGGAATTTATGAAAGCATTTAATACAGCCTTAAAAGCAGGTTTGGATGCAAGGGAAAATGTTCTTGCAGAACTTCCTTCGTATGCCGGTTTTGATTTGCGCGATTATCTTTATCATAAGTTAGATTTTAATTTAACAGATGATAAAAAGGAAGCTTTAAACCGATTTTTGGAATATATCAAAGAGTTATAGTCTGAAAGGATAAAAGTTAATTTTTACCTGCTTTTATCCTTTCATCAGAAATTACTCTGCCTTAGTTACAACCATTCTTTCTGTTGGGTGATTAACTGCTTTAACAGTTCTCAAATACTGGTAAATTGCTTTTAAATCTGTTGTATCCATTCCGGCAAACCTGGTCCAGGGCATTGGTGTTTTCATCTCACCTGCGCCTACCCGGCGAGGAGGATGTGTAGCAGGGTCATACGATTTAAATTTGCTTACAAATTGCTGTTCGGTCCAGTTACCAATTCCTGTTGTTTTATCAGGCGTAATATTAGCAGATTGGATAGTTACATCCGGAAATTGAAATTTCATTCCGCCGGCATAAGTCATTCCTTCAATTTGTTTACCTTTTTCCTGTGGCGTGTGGCAGTCAGTACAAGCGGCAGCAGTTATCAGGTAACGGCCGTAAGCTACTGTATCTGTTTTGGCAGGTTTGGTAGTAAAACTTGCTTTCTGCGGAATAGTGTTGATGATTAAGCTCATCGGAAAATCACTTTTGGAAGCAGGCTGTTCGCTATCAATTGGTTTAAGTGTCCGGATGTACGCAATCACATCATAAATATCTTCCCGGTCGATCTTTCCATAAGCCAAGTAGGGCATTACCGGGAAAAGTGCTTTACCGTATTTGTTAACACCGGTAGTTAACGTTCTGAAAATTTCACCATCTGTCCAACTACTTAAATGTTTTGGGGTAATATTAGGTGAAATATATTCACCGGGAAAACCAAACTGATGGTCAAATCTTTCTCCGCCTTTACCTTCTGTGCCCGGTATTACTGGCGCAGCATATAAATCAATATTTCGTGTAGAATGGCAATCCGTACAAAGCATTACATGATTTGTCAGGTATTTGCCCCGCTCGATCCGTTCAGGTGTTGCGGTAATTTTAAGATCGGAAACAGGCTCTGCATATGGTAATGCAAATTTTAAATAACTAAAACCTGCTATGCCGGCAACAACCAAAAATAGCAGTAAAAAAAGAAGGAACTTTTTCATAAAGCAATAAGGTTTAAGGTTATACTAAAATAAATAATTACAAATAAAAGCGCAAAAAATATTTTAAATAATATTATAAAATTTAAACTATAAGTAGTGGTAACAGAAAATGGATTTTTACAAGTAAGATTATTGCCGAATTAAAGAACCCTGTAAGCTTAAATCAGTATAAGTAAGATAAAACTAAATGATGTTTTATAAAGGAGTTACTATCGGATTAGATTTTGACGGAACTGTGGTTACACACGAATTTCCGAAAATTGGTAAAGATATACCATATTGCATTGAAACATTAAAACGGGTTACTAACGAGGGTGGAAAAATTGTTTTAATTACGATGAGAACTGGAAAGCGTTTAGCTGAAGCGGTAGCTTACTTAAACTGTCATGATATTCCGCTATTTGGTGTAAACAGTAATCCGAGGCAGTACTTACATTCTAAATCTCCTAAAATTTATGCAAATATTTATATTGATGATGCCGCTTTGGGTTGCCCATTAATGAACAGTGAGTTGAGCAGCAGGGCATACGTTGATTGGGAACAAGTGCAAAAATATCTTTTTCCAAAAGTTGGAGAAGAAATGATTAAAAGTACTTTAATGGAAGCACCAGTATATGATACAGTGGTTGATATGCATCCAAATAAGTTTGTTAATTTTTTTACGAATATGTTTTCTAAGTTTGATTTTTCTTAATTAAATCCGGATGAAGTTGTCTAAACAAAAAAACTTATAGGAAACCGGAAGCTTTTTTTATGCCGGTAAAAGAAGTATGTTTAGCAAACCAAAGAGGAAGCTGTTATGAAAATTTTATCACTCATACTGTTTTTACTGCCTGTATTTTGCTTTGCCCAAAGGCCTCCGGATGGTAGTTTCAATTACTCGCATGTAAAACAATCTTCCTTCGATCATAATAAAATGGAATTTGTAAAAGTTTCAGAATTTGATAAAGCGGATGTGGATATCACCTTTAACAGCACGAATATTACGATCAGCGATGTTCGTGGCCGTGACTTTAAGATTATCGGCCTTAGGAACAAAAGCGACGGAACCTCATACATTTACGATTATTTGTTAAGAGACCAATTAGGCAAGATTTACAAACTAACCGCTACAGTTCCTAAAGCATATCCGAAAGATAGCCC
This sequence comes from Mucilaginibacter arboris, assembly GCF_009754915.1. Taxonomy (GTDB): domain Bacteria; phylum Bacteroidota; class Bacteroidia; order Sphingobacteriales; family Sphingobacteriaceae; genus Mucilaginibacter_A; species Mucilaginibacter_A arboris. Next base: position 188,270 of record NZ_WPIK01000008.1, read on the forward strand.
CAATGTTTCTTTTTATTTTATGCCGACAAAAGACGGATATTTTGAAAAGGCTACGAGTTATTCGAATAATTGATCTTTAGGATATTCAGTACAGCTATTAGAACTGAACAAAAGACCGACGAGTTAAAAACCTTTACTTACAACTTTTTTATTTTTTGCAGTGCCTTAACAGCTGTTAAGTCCTGTTTTCTGGCAGAAGCCTTTTTATTTTTTACAAGTTCATATAGATCAATATAATTAAAATACCATCACTAAAAAAGAGTGGCTAAAAGAAGCATTACAACTTCAAATAATCGTCAATCTTTTCACCTAATTCAATCATTCTGTCTATAGATATGCTACTTCCATCCAACCAATACCAGTTAGATTTTTCATTTTTTTTAATAATGAAATGATAAGAAGGATCATTAGCAGCTTTAAATTCAAAAGCGCCGTTATCGCAGGTAAATATGCTTCCGGGTACTATTTCCCCATTTGGCCTTTTTAGCGCCGTTTTAAAAAGTAACGATTGCATGGATGATTTTAAAATTGGTTGTGAGCACTAAATTATATAACTCCTTTGAAATATAGATATGATTTGTGCAATAAATACGAACAAAAACGTGAGAAGTTATCTGATTTTTTCTATTTAGATTTCTTAAATAAAAAAGATCAATTTGCTCAAGCAGACTTTCGAGCAACAGCTCAACCAGTTCAAAGAACACGTCAATCCTTTCGAGCAGTTAACTGCTTCACTATAATTATCGAATAGACATAGGACACAAAATTGCAAAATGACACATAAAAGCCTAAAAAACAAAAACGGCCTCCATTGTGTAGAAGCCGTTTATAAAAAATTGTACGCCCATCAGGATTCGAACCTGAGACCGACGGTTTAGAAAACCGTTGCTCTATCCAGCTGAGCTATGGGCGCATATATAAGATGCTTCTTTTAGCAGATAAAAATTAGGGTGCTAAAAGAAGCACAAAAGTATAAAATTATCGTTTCTGGTCAACCGTAAAAATGAAATTTAATCCGATGAAGCTATAACTATTTCGTTTTGATTGTTGATCCGTTCCGAATTTCATCTGTAGCTGTTTTTACCAACTGATCGCCTTCGTTCAGTTTCCCATAAATTTCTACCTGATCTCCGGCTTCGCGGCCTTTCTTTACGTCAACCCATTGTGCTTTATGATCAGCAACACGAACCACAAAAACCCGTTCGGTAGAAGAAACCAATGCTGTTTTTGGTATAACAAAAGTGCTGTCTGATGATGGCAAAGGAATATTTACCTCCGCGTACATTCCTGGCAACAGCTTTTTATTGTTGTTATAAACATCCATTTCCAGGCGTTCCGAACGTAAGCGTTCATCTAAAGCGCCAGCCATACGTTTTACTTTTGCCGTAAATTTCTGGTTAGGAAGTGCTTTTACATCAAAAGTAACTTCATCCTTCTGTTTTAAAAGTCCGGTATATATCTCCGGAACTGAAATAACCAAACGCAAGCGTTTTTGCTCCTGTATAACAAATAGAGGAACATCAGATCCTTTGCCTGTTGGCCCAACATAAGCGCCAGGATTAATATTACGCGCACTTACCACACCATTAAATGGAGCACGAATATCCAAGTAAGCGCGATTAGCGGCAACAGATTGATAAGCAGATTTTAAAGCTTCGAACTGTGCCTGATCAGAACTTTTGCGTGCCGCAGCCTGCTCTAAATCATTACCGGAAATTGTTCCGGGCGTTTTACTTGTTTCTACCAAACGATCATAATTGGATTTACTGGCCATATAAATTGCCTGCTGTGATTTTAACCTTGATTGCGCTTCAGCAAGTTGCGAATTTATTTCCGGCGCTTCCATGCTTACCAAAAGCTGGCCTTGTTTTACTTCCGAGCCAACATCTACATAAACCTTTTTAACAAAACTGCTTACTTTAGCATATAAATCAACTTCCTGATATGGGATTAGTTCTCCAGGAACCTGAAGATTAGTTGACAACATACCTTTTTTTAACGGTACTGTTTCTAAAGCTGGAGTTGCCTGTGCTGTTTCTTCCTGCTGCTGATCCTGATTTTCTGATTTTGAATTACAGGCATTTAGCGCGCCAAAAGCAGTAGCCGAAGCAGCAACGATGAGCAGGCTTCTATATAAATTATTCCTCAATAGTTGCGTTATCATAAAGAGCTGGAATATAGTGTTTACTTTCTTTATCTTCAGGATCCAAAGAAACTGAATCTGTTGTTGTTTTTCCTTGTACCCAGGCAAAAGCTAAGGGCAAAATAAGCAGGGCAGCAAAAGTAGAGGCAATGAGTCCGCCAATTACAGCACGCGCAAGTGGTGAAGCCTGATCGCCACCTTCGCCTAAGCCTGATGCCATCGGGATCATACCTACAACCATTGCCAAACTGGTCATCAATATCGGTCGCAAGCGTAAAGCTGCTGCTTCCTTTGCCGATTCCAAAGCGTTTCCATTATGCATTCGTAAATGCTCTGCGTTCGTAACCATTAAAACTGCGTTTGATACGGAAACCCCAACCGACATGATCATGCCCATGTAAGATTGCAAGTTGAGTGTAGAACCGGTTATGATCAGCAGCAGCAGTGAACCTAAGATTACGGCAGGTACAGTTGATAGTACCACTAATGAGACTTTAAATGATTGAAAATTTGCAGCCAACATTAGAAAAATAACCACAATTGCTACTAATAAACCTGATTGCAAACTACTTAATGTATCCAGTAAAGTTTCGCTTAAACCTTTCAACTCCACGGTTAAGCCTTTGGGCAGTTTACCTAATGATTTAACAGCTTTCTGTACATCATCTGTAGCTGTTCCCAAATCTTTTTTATTGATATTTGCTGTTACAGATAACAATGGTAAGGCACCAATATTATCGTCTTCTCCATAAGTAGTATCCGGTTTAATATCGGCAACATCACCTAAAACCGGCCTTGGCGAGTTACTTAAAACAGGAATTTCACTTATATCATTTATGCTTGCCATTTTATATTCCGGTACTTCTACCTGTACACTGTATCCTAAACCAACCTTAGGATCAAGCCAAACATTTTTTTCTGTATAACGGGATGAAGAAGTAGAAGCAATTAAAGACCGTGATATATCTGAAACACCAACTCCTAATTGTGCAGCGCGTACACGGTCGATATCAATACTGATCGCAGGATAATGGATAGCCTGGCCGAGTTGCACGTCTCTTAAATAAGGGATTTGTTTCAGTTTAGCTACTACTTTTTCTGCGTATTCTTCGTTCTGCTTTTTATTTTTACTTGCTACTCGTACTTCAATTGGTGTTGGAGAACCCTGGCTTAATATTTTATCTGTTAATTCAATCGGCTCAAAAGACAGTTTTACATCTGGCATTTCCTCCCGCATTTTATGGCGGAAACGTTCTTTCAACTCATCCAGGTTTACTTTGTAGTCTTCACTTAAATTTACCTGTAAAACAGCTTCTTGCGGGCCGGCCATAAATAAATAAATCGGGCTGGTAGAAAATTGTCCAGGATGCTGGCCCACAAAGGCAGATGTTACTGCGATATTCTTTTTGCCAACTAATTCCTCTAGCACATGTAAAGTTCTAACTACATCCATTTCCGTGCGCTCTAAACGTGTTCCGTCTGGCGCACGCAACCTTACCTGAAACTGACCTCCGTTTACTTTTGGCAAAACATCACGGCCAATAGTGGTTAATAAAATTCCTGCAATACCTATTGCTGCCAACACGTAAATTGTTACTACTAATTTACGGTTATTAAAAAGCCGGTTCATTAATAAGAGGTAACGATCACGAAACCTGTCAAATTTAGTAGGATTGTCGTGTGCTTTTTCCAGCAGGTGTTTTTTCTGGTCCCAGGTATCGCCTTCTTCTTTCATATCGAAGTGAGCTTTATCTCCGCCATGATCTTCATGCCCTTTCATCATCCAGTTGGCCATAATGGGCACAAAGGTTTGGGCCAGCAAATAAGAGGTAATCATGGAAAAACCAATAGCCAGTGCCAGTGGCAAAAATAAGGCCCCGGGAATACCTTTCATGGTTAAAGCAGGAGCAAATACAGCAAGAATACAAAACAGGATCAGCAATTTAGGGAAAGCAATTTCTTTACAGGCATCCCAAATGGCTAATGCTTTTGGTTTGCCCATATCTAAATGCTGGTGAATATTTTCGATTGTTACTGTTGATTCATCTACCAGAATACCAATAGCCAGCGAAAGCCCGCTCAACGTCATGATATTGATTGTTTGATGAAAAAGGGACAAAAACATTACGCCGGAAATCAGGGAAATAGGAATCGTAAAAATTACAATCAGTGCTGCACGCCGATCGCCCAGAAATAAAAGTACCATCAAACCTGTTAAAATAGCTCCGATTGCACCTTCGGTAACTAAACTTTTTACAGCATTGATTACGTAAACTGACTGGTCAAATTCATAAGAAAGTTTTACATCATCCGGCAATAATGCCTGGAAACGGGGAATATTTTTTTTCAAGTTCTGCACCACTTCCCAGGTAGAAGCATCGGCAGATTTGGTAATAGGAAGATAAACAGAACGTTTGCCATTTACCAAAGCATAACTGCTGGTAATATCAGCGCCATCTTCTACTGTGGCTACATCACGTAAAAATAAACTTTGTACGCCACCTTTATATAAAGGTATATCTGCAAAATCCTTAATCTCTTTAATTGTGGTATTTGTAGGAGTAAGGTAATTGTAATCACCTATCCGTACGTTTCCTGCCGGTGAGGTTTGGTTATTATCGCGGAGTGCCTGTACAATTTGATCGGGAGTAAGATTATGTGAACGCAACAGTTCAGGATCAACTTTGATTACAACGGTACGCGTATTACCACCAAAAGGTGCGGGAGAAATAAGTCCTGGAATTGAAGTAAAAGCTGACCTAATATATACGTTTGCCAAATCCAGCAACTGGTTATTGGTCCTTTTCGGACTACTTAATACCAACTGCCCGACCGGTAAGGTAGAAGCATCAAACCGAATGATAAAAGGTGGTTGCGTGCCAGGCGGAAAGATTGCCTGTGCCCTGTTTGAAAAGGCAGTCACCTCCGCTGCTGCCTGTGCCATATTGGTGCCTTCGTAAAAGGTAAGTTTAATTAGCGTTAAGCCTGTTATGTTTTTGGTTTCTATGCTTTTAACACCAGAAACATAAAGAAGTAAGTTAACATATTGCTTCCCAAAATAGGCTTCCATCTGATCTGGAGTATATCCTCCAAAAGGATGTGAAATATAAATTACAGGAAGATTTAAATCCGGGAAAATATCAATCTTAATATTGCGGACAGCATTCAACCCGAAAAAGAAAACTGCTGCTACAATAACAAGTATGGTTATTGGTTTTCTGAGTGCACTTCTAATTAATCCCATATTGGTAGATATAGTTGCTGATGAAAATATCAGCCGAGATATTAATATTAAAATTCATTGATAAACAAGCTAAAATCTCCGCTTGCAGCCGCTTTATAAAGAAGTGCCTGCCAGACATTATTATTAGCAATATCACGGTCAGTTTCTGCACGGTTTAGAGCGTACAAAGCTTGGGTAACATCTACAATGGTTGCCAGTCCGTTTCTATATAAAACAGTTTTTTGCAGGTAAGCATCCGAAGCTGCCTTTAATCCTATTGGCGCCTGCTGATAGTTTTTAAGCGCATTTTGTATCCTGGTTTTAGAAAGAATAAGCTGGTCTGTTAGCTGTTGGCTGGTAACCAAATATTCGTTTCGTAAACCTTCCGAAGTAAATTGTTGTGCCTTTACCTGTTCGTGTACCCGTAACGGGCTGGTAAGGTTCCAGCTCACCCCAATCCCTAACAAATAATTAGAGCGGGTTGGGTTAACACCACTGAAATAGTCCTGCGTATATTGTACCTGGTTTAAGGTATAAGTGTTAAAGCCTGATCCTTTACTTTGAAAAATATTAAACAGCGAAAACGTAGGATAATTAAAGGTTCGCAGATATTTTTCGCGTTCCGTGCTAATATTGACCCTGTTCTGAAAATACTGCAATACCGGATGGTTACTAAGGTTAGTGTTGATAGCCGTATCGAGCGACTTTGGTAATTTACTAACAAAAACACTATCCAGCACAAGGTCAGCAGGCGTAGCAACTAAATACTGCGATAACTGGTTGCCTTGCTGCTGCACAACATCCTGTGCATTAACCAGTGCAATTTGTGCGCTTGCAACTTCTGCATTGGCCAGGGAAGAATCAACACCAGGGTTTAAACCACTTTTGGCGCGCGCAACCACTACATTTCGCAAAGCTATTGCCCGTTGCAGATTATTTTGCTGCGAACGAGTTAATTGCTGCGAGGCAAGCAAATTTAAATAAGCACTGGAAACACGCACTTCCTGCTGAAACTGCTCCTGTACCACATCGCTTTGGTCTAACGTCAACTGGCTTTGTGCAACTTTTATTTTTTCTTTGGATTTACCGAAGGAGAAAAAATCCCAGTTTAAGTTAGCGAGATATAAACCGCCGAAAGCAGCATTCCAGTTTTGTCCGCTTAGTATTGGCCCGCTGGATGAAACGCCAAAACCACCTAAACCATAAGAAGGGCCGTATTGAGAATTAACCGTACCAAAATCATTCTGGCCAGACACATTCAGGTTCGGCAGGTATTCCCGCTTGGTTTCCTTTAAATTAGCAGCAGATGCCTGTGCATAGTTAGCCTTGGCTTTAATAGTACCATAATTCTGAAGTGTTGTTTGTACTGCTTCTTTTAAGGTAAGAATTTTTTGCTGTGCAAAAACAGCATGGAAAGTGCTTAATAAAAACATCAAGCATAACCCCGGTCTAAAAACAGTTCTGTGGAACATGTATAGTTATGATGATAATAAATCAGGGTACAAAAAACGGTCAGAAAGTAGGTTAAGAAATTTGTACCGGCTGTATTACGCTTTCTGACGCTGCAAATATAGCCCTTGCTGTAGAAAGCACTTTGTAACAACTTTAATATTTAAATGCATAACCCGTATAAATGTAACTTTTAAAAACCTGTAGTTATAAAATTTTTAGAGCATGTTTAAAATTTGTTCAGTTTATTTTTAGATGCTTCTTTTATCTGTTAAAAATTACTAAACCTTTATCAGTTTTTTGGCTTAAGCTAATACAAAAACAAAATCTACAATCTACTGGCATAAAAGAAGCATTATAAATGTTTTTGATAGAAATTTAAACACGCTCTTAATGCTTTAAATTTTTTTCCACAAAACAAAAGCTTAACAATTTGTTAACATGCTTACGCTACCTTTAAATCAATTCTAACTTAGATAGTATGTTCAGTGCACTTGTAAAGTTTTTTACCCCAAAAGGAAAAATGCTATTTTTCCCTTTGTTTGATCATGCTGCACAAAACGTGGTAGCTATGGCAGAATTACTTAAAAAGGCGTTAAACGATACAACTTCAATCAATACAAAAGATCTGTACCATCGGATAGACCGGTTGGAAAACATTGGCGACGATATTACACACCATATTAATATAGAGCTAAGCAAAAATTTTATTACGCCTTTTAACCGGGAAGATATTCATGCACTTATCTCATCTATTGATGATGTGGCTGATTACATCCACGAATCTGCCAACAGAATGTTTTTATACGATTTGCAGGAGTTTACAAAACCAATGCAAGTGCTCGCCGATCTGATATTACAGGGCGGCTTAGAAATGCAAATCCTGATCAATGAGTTAAAGGATATAAAAAACACAGAAAAAATTGCCCAATACTGCGATTTAATTTATGCAACAGAAACCAAAGCAGACCATGTTTACAACAAAGCCGTTGCAGATCTTTTTGAAAAAGAAAAAGACCCGATAAAAATGATCAAATACCAGGAAATTTTATTAGGGCTTGAAACAGCAACCGACATGTGTAAAGATGTGGTAAAGGTTGTAGAATCGATCATGATTAAAAACGGTTAATGATTTTTGACCGATAAAAGAAGCATTATTAACTTTTAATAAAATAATTATCTTTAAAGCAATATTAAAAAAGGCTTTAAATGATTTTTGCGGAAGACCTGTTACACTACATCTGGAAGTTTCGCTTGTACAACAACAGCGATTTGTGTACTGCAGATGGTTTTTCGCTTAAAGTTCTCTCTCCCGGAATTCATCATCATCATGCCGGACCGGATTTTCAGAATGCCAAAATACAAATAGGCGAAACGCTTTGGGTAGGAAATGTAGAAATCCATATCCGTTCTTCAGATTGGATCAGGCATGAACATCACCAAGACAATTCTTACAACAATGTAATTTTGCACGTGGTTTATAAAAACGATTTCGAGGTTATAAACAATTATGGCCTTGCCATACCGGTTTTAGTTTTGGAGGAACGAATAGCTGACGGGCTTTTACAACGCTATCAAAACCTGATGTTTGCTGGCCACGCTTCTTTTCCATGCGAAAAAATAATAAACCGGGTAGATGTATTAACCAAACAAACCTGGTTAGACCGAATGCTGATCCAACGGCTGGAAGAAAAATCGGCACAGGTTTTAAAAACGGTTGCATTATTAAGAGGAAACTGGGAAGAAGCTTTTTACCAATTGCTTGCTGCAAATTTTGGTTTTAAAGTGAATGCCTTACCTTTCGAACTGCTGGCAAAATCGCTGCCCTTGCCAATCCTCGCCAAACACACTTTTAATTTAATGCAAACAGAAGCTTTGCTTTTTGGCCAGGCAGGTTTTCTGGAGGAGGATTTGGATGATTTATACTTTTTAACCTTGCAAAAAGAGTATCGGTTTTTAAAACAGAAGTATAATTTACAGCCTATAGAAAAGCATTTATGGAAATTCTTACGTTTGCGCCCGCTTAATTTTCCCACTATCCGTATTGCGCAGTTTGCTGCTTTAATGCACCGTAGCAACCGCTTTTTAGCAGAAATCATCAAAGCAGGTGAGGTAGAAAAAATCAATGCTTCTTTTACCGGCATAAATCCTTCGGCTTATTGGCTCGATCATTATCTGTTTGGTAAAACGGCTAAACCAATCGTTAAAAAACTGGGACAGACATCGGTAGAAAATATCCTGATTAATACTGTAACTATTTTTCTTTTTGCTTACGGAAAAGAAAACAAAGCCGATATTTATATCAGCAAAGCCATTAAAATTTTGGAAAATTTGCCTTGCGAAAACAATTTTATAATCAGTAGTTTTATATCGGCAGGAATAAAAGTCGGTTCTGCAGGTAGTTCTCAGGCTGTTATCGAATTGAAAAACAATTATTGCGACCAAAAACGGTGTCTGGAATGTGGAATCGGCAATAAACTTTTAAAATTTAGCTGATATGCTGCAACGTATTTTAACCTTTTTTGAAAGATATTCTTTCGGTGTATGCACATATCTGGGCGGGCGTTTTCACATTTCTATAGCTAAAATCAGGCTTTTTTTTATTTATTCTTCTTTTTTAGCGGTTGGTTTTCCGCTTATCTTTTATTTTTTTGCAGGCATCGTCCTGGATTTCAGGAATTACATCAAAAGGGCAGGAACAAGTGTAACCGATCTTTAATCATATCTTAATTAAATTTCTTTCGTAAAAGAAGCATTTTTAAAACTCTTGCACAACAAATAATTGTACCTTTTTGTACTTATTTTTGATTATTGCAGTTTAATTAGAACTAAAAATAAGTGCTTCTGCGTCCAAATATTTTAACTTTGTTGTACAAATTAATCTGTTTATTGTAAATGCCTCCTAAAGGAAATCAGTTTAAGTCTAATAGTATCAAGGAAGAAAATAAGTCCGGCGCACCTTTTATGTTCCCGAAAACTAAAAAAGCCGAGCCTAAGCTTCCTTCGTTTGATTTGCAGGACGGCAGGCTGATCAAAATTACCGGTTTATTTTTCCTGATCATTTGTCTGTACTTTTTAATTGCCTTTACCTCTTACTTGTTTACCTGGCAGGACGACCAGAGTTACGTACTCGAATCGAATGGTGGCTGGAGCAATTTCTGGAAAACACCACAGGAACTGGCCGATAGCGGCGTAACCAATCCGGTTGTGCAAAACTGGCTGGGCAAACTGGGCGCTTTACTTTCGCACCAGTTTATATACGAATGGTTTGGCGTAGCCTCATTTATATTTGTAGCTGTTTTTTTGGTGATTGGTTATCGCTTGTTGTTCAAGGTTAAACTTTTTTCCATCAGCAAAACTTTAGGCTATGCTTTTTTTAGCATCCTTTTTTTATCGGTTGCCATTGGTTTTTTTCATGGGTGGATGACAGATTCGCCGCATTACCTGGAAGGGGAGTTTGGTTTTTGGACAAACCGTTTGCTTGATGTACAAATTGGTGCCGCCGGAACTGCCGGACTCTTAATTTTTGCTGCGCTTACCTTTTTAATTATTGTTTATAACATCGATTTTAAACTTCCGGAAAGAAAACCCAAAGCAGTAGCGGCAGAAACAGATGCAGTTTCACCAGATGACGGATCGGCTTCCGAACCCAAATTTGCCCAGAACTATCCGGTAAATATGGTTTTATCTCCCGAAGAAGGACCGGCACCAACAGTTCCACCGGTAACAAAGCTTACACAAAATTACCCGATAAAAACAGCATCCCCGGAAAATGAAGATGTTGATGGAACTGATCAATACGAATTTAATATCCCGAAAAAAAGGCCGGCAGAAACAGCGAACGCACCAAAAGTAGTTCCGCTTGCGGAAGTTTTTAAACCTGTTGTATTAACGCCAGAACCGGTTTTGGAAATTGAAGATGAGGTACAGGAAGAAGAATTTAAGCCTGAACCTGTTTTTACGGTTGCCAAAACAGAATTTGAAACTACCTCAAATAAATTGGTTGAAGAGTTTGGCCTATATGATCCTGAACTGGATTTGTCATCTTACAAAAAACCAACCTTAGAATTGCTGGAAAATTATGGCCCCAACAAAATTCAGATTAACAATGAAGAGCTGGAAGCCAATAAAGATAAAATTGTTGAAACGCTGAACCATTACAACATCGAAATTGATAAAATTAAAGCAACAGTAGGACCAACGGTAACTTTGTATGAAATTATACCGGCGCCAGGCGTGCGTATCTCCAAAATTAAAAACCTGGAAGATGATATTGCTTTAAGCCTGGCTGCTTTAGGTATCCGTATTATTGCGCCGATGCCGGGAAAAGGAACAATTGGTATTGAAGTGCCAAACCAACATCCGGAAATGGTTTCTATGCGGTCTATCATGGCAACCGAAAAATTCCAGAATATTATTCAAAATAATACGATGGATTTGCCAATTGCTTTGGGGAAAACCATTTCTAACGAAGTTTATATTGCTGATCTGGCCAAAATGCCACACTTGCTCGTCGCTGGTGCAACTGGCCAGGGTAAATCTGTTGGTATTAACGCAATTTTGGTTTCGCTTTTATACAGCAAGCATCCTTCGCAATTAAAATTTGTTTTGGTTGATCCGAAGAAAGTAGAGTTAACCTTGTTCCGTAAAATAGAACGGCATTTTCTGGCAAAACTACCTGATGAAGCTGATGCCATAATTACTGATACAAAAAAGGTAATCAATACTTTAAATTCACTTTGTATTGAAATGGACCAGCGTTACGATCTGTTAAAAGATGCGCAGGTGCGCAACCTGAAAGAATACAACCTGAAATTTGTTAACCGGAAATTAGTACCGACAGACGGTCACCGTTTTCTGCCGTTTATCGTTTTGATTGTAGATGAATTTGCAGATTTAATGATGACGGCAGGCAAAGAAGTGGAAACACCAATTGCACGTTTGGCGCAGTTGGCACGTGCGGTTGGTATCCATTTGGTTATTGCCACACAGCGCCCTTCCGTAAATATTATTACCGGTACAATTAAAGCCAACTTTCCGGCACGCCTGGCTTTCAGGGTTTTATCTAAAATAGATTCGCGGACAATCCTTGATGCAGGTGGTGCAGATCAGTTAATTGGCCGTGGCGATATGTTATTATCTACCGGAAACGACCTTATCCGTTTACAATGTCCGTTTGTAGATACGCCGGAAGTAGAAAAAGTTTCTGATTTTATTGGGAACCAGCGCGGTTATCCGTCCGCATTTTTACTGCCCGAATTTGTTGGGGAAGGCGGAGAAAGCAGTCAGAAAGAATTTGATCCGGGCGACCGCGACCCATTATTTGAAGAAGCAGCTAAACTAATAGTAATGCACCAGCAAGGTTCTACTTCATTAATTCAGCGTAAATTAAAATTGGGTTATAACAGGGCCGGTAGAATTATTGACCAATTGGAAGCAGCAGGCGTAGTTGGTCCGTTTGAAGGAAGCAAAGCCCGGGAGGTTTTATTGCCGGATGATTACGCACTCGAACAATTTTTAAGTAGCATCAATTCAAAATAAAATTAATGATCCTAAAAAAAGCATTTATTTGCGCGCTGGTTTTATGTGCAGGCGTATCAACTTTAAAGGCACAAACAGATCCGAAAGCAAAAGCAATTTTGGATGGAGTTAGTAAAAAGTATAGGTCTTTTTCTGCAATTAAATCAGATTTTACTTACGTTCTTGATAATCCTCAGGAAAACATTAAAAGTTATAAACAAAGCGGGACCATTATCGCAAACCCAAAATCGAATAAGTTCAGGGTTACCATTTACGATGGCTCAGGCAGTCAGAAAACAATTAGCCAGGAAATCATCAGTGATGGAAAAACGCAATGGACTTATTCCAGAAAAGATAACGAGGTACAAGTTAATGATGCCGATAACAATCCGCAATCATTAAACCCGGCCCAGATTTTTACCATTTACGAAAAAGGTTATAAGTATTTATTTACCGGTGAAGTGAAACAACAAGGTATAATTTACCAACAAATCGATTTAACGCCAATGGACAGCAAAAAACCTTTTTTTAAAATAAAGCTTCAGGTAAATAAAGCTAAATCATTGATTTATAGCGCTGCTATTTTTGATAAAAATGGGAATAAATATACTTACATCTTAAGTTCTGCTGCAACAGACTATAAGGGCCCTGATGCTATTTTTGGGTTTAATAAGAAAAATTATCCGGGCGTAGAAGTGGTGGATTTGCGTTGAAAGGAACCATAAAATTACAACTGATGCTTCTTTTATCACCTAAATATTTGCTGATGCAGCTTAAATAATTTTTATTTGTTCCAGAGAGGTGTTTCTCAACTATTCATCATTCATCTAAAATTATTGTGCGCATTACTTTTTTAGGAACAGGAACTTCACAGGGTGTGCCCATGATTGCCTGTAATTGTGCTGTTTGTACTTCGGATGATCCGCGCGATAACCGTTTGCGTTCCTCCATTTTAGTTGAAGAAAACGGGAAAAATGTAGTGATAGATTCCGGTCCTGATTTTCGTTACCAAATGTTACGGGCAAAAGTAAAGCACCTGGAAGCAGTTGTTTTTTCGCACGAGCATAAAGACCATATTGCTGGTTTGGATGATATCCGTGCCTTTAATTATTTTCAAAATGCTGCCGTTGATGTTTATGCAGACTTTCGGGTACAGGCAGCTTTGAAACGCGAATTTTCTTATATTTTTAGTGATTACCAATATCCGGGCATACCACAAATCAGGCTAAAAACAATCAATCATCAGCCCTTTACTGCGGCTGGTATTCCTTTTATTCCAATTGAAGTAATGCACTACAAGTTGCCGGTTTTGGGTTTTCGTATTCATGATTTCACTTATATTACTGATGCAAAAACAGTATCCGAAGCAGAAACCGAAAAAATAAAAGGCAGCAAAATATTAGTGGTAAATGCTTTGCAAAAAGAAAAACATATATCGCATTTTACCTTAGCTGAAGCGATAACTTTTGCAGAAAAAATAGGAGCGGAAACAACCTATTTTACACACATCAGCCATCGTTTAGGAAGATACCAGGATGTTTCCGGAGAACTTCCTGAAAATATCCAATTGGCTTATGATGGGCTGCAACTGGAAATTTAAAATTTGAATTGGTGCCCGGAAGCGGATTCGAACCGCTACATCCTTTCGGACGCCACCCCCTCAAAGTGGTGCGTCTACCAATTTCGCCACCCGGGCTTCTTTTATCCGATAAAAAATATCGTTGCCAAAGATAGTATGTTTTAGCATTTGCTGCTGATCTTATTTGAATTTTTTGCCGGTAAAAACAGCATCTTAGGAATTTCGGAATGGCAATAGTTATTTACTGCTATTATTTACCTAACCGAATCTACTTTTGTCAATTCCTGGTTCAAATAAAACCTTTTTTTCCGCAAAGTATTATGGCGATAGGTGGTTTTAATCATCCAGCCAACAGGTTTCCCTTTGTAAGCAGTCATAAAATCAATTAACTGATCGCTGGTTGCAACTAATTGATCGGAAAGATTTTTACTGTCTTTTTTAGATTGATTAATCTCTGCCGTTGTTTTCAATTTCGGGATCCGGGCATCAATCTTTCTCCCCTCCAATTTCAAGGTGTCAATTTTGTGTAGCAGGTTTTTGTATTGTTTAGTATCAGCAAAAGAACTTCTTAAAACTTCAATTGGACTGAAATTTATATTTGCGTTAGATTTTAAATTGGATTTGCTGCTAAGGTATTTGATAATTAATCCTTGTGCTTTTTGCTGATTAGACTGTGCGTGTGCAGAATAAAAAGTGAGGATATTTAAGAAGAATAGTATTGGCAATATTTTTTTCATAGCAATTTGTTATTAAACTGTATCATAACAAAATAAAACAATTTTGTATTTGAATAATATAGTTTTTTATTTAAAAAATTTAGTTTAAATACTTGATAAGTATCCTTTTTAACTAAATATACTTTTGAAATAATTACATCTTAAAAACAAGTTGATTTTTTTGGTGATAAAAGAAGCATCAACCTAAAAATCAAAATTTAATGACCAGCATTTTTACTTGGTAAAAGAAGCATCGGCCCCAAAAAAAGATGGCCAGAAAAAAAAGTTTAAACAACCTCTAAATATACTTTTAAAGTAATTACATCTTAAAAACAAGTTGTAATTTTTATTAAGGTTGATTGTTATTTCATTTCTTTTTTACAAGTTGGATTTACCGTATTTTAATTAAAAAAAGTTTAGGTACAGTAATGGTAGTCCCTATCGGATATAAAGCAATCTATATCTGCAAAAATGAAAAAAATATTACTTGCATTTTTACTTCTAACATCCTGTAAAACCCAACAAAAATACCTGTTTCAACCAGGTGATACAGTTAAAGTACACAATAATAGGTTCTTGATCTTGGATTACAACAAAGGTCGTAAAGGTTTTTTTTATTATGCAAAAGATTTAAAACTTGGGTATAATGTAGATTATTTTTCACAGGAACGGGTAAAAAAGAGTAAAATAATTTCCCCAAGCAAACCTTTTAAAGTATATACAAACAATAACTAAAAATCTTTTACAATTTTTCCTGCAAATAATAATGAGGGAATTTTTTAAATAGCGGATAATATATTTTTTTATAAGTTTAGATACAAAATGTTTATCGATACAAAACGGCTTTCTACCGATTAAGTAATTAGATGTTGCTTGTTCATCTTTAACTTTTAAAGCTATTTTTAAACTCTTTTTTATTTACCGATCTTATAAAATTAAAATTTGACTGGTTCTTGTAGTTATATAATCAAAGTGAAGTATTTTATGCAGATCAAAATTTCCAATTTTCTTAAACCTGAAGTCCAATTCAAACATCAGGGAGATTATTTAGAATTTCCAATTCTTAGAAAATCAAAAGCATTGCATGCAAATGCCTATTATTTTGGCCAGCAAGAATGGGCCGTAGAATATTTAAAATATTGCCACAGGGGCAAGGCTTTTAAAAGCAGGTGGCAGGCAGCAGTTGGCGACTGGACAGACAAGGTTGTTGTTGATATTGGCTGTGGCCCGGGTAATATTTATGCAACTTTACAAGGTAAACCAAAGCATTTAATTGGTGTAGATGTTGCGCCACAATCACTAAAATTGGCTGCGAAATTAGGTTACACAACTATACTTGCAGATGCAAACAACTTGCCTTTTAAATCAGGTATTGCTGATGTTGTTACTTTAAATGCAACACTCCATCATTGTGAAAACATGGATTCTGTTTTAAAAGAAGCAGCCAGATTGGTAAAACCGGGCGGTATATTGGTAACAGACCACGACCCGCAATATTCGGCCTGGAATTATAAAGGTATTGCTATGGCCTTATGGCAGGCAAGGTTGTTATATTATCGGATAATTGGCCAGGGTTTTCACAAATCAGCCGAACAACAGAAATGGGGACTGGCTTGCGAAATCCATCATAAACCAGGGCACGGCGTTAAACGTGAAATGTTTGAAAGCGTTTTAGAACCTTATGGTTTCGATGTTAAAATCTTCCCTCACAATCACAAGCTTGGAAAATCTGTTTTGGATGGAAAGCAAGGTAAAGCGGATTTAAAATATCGGTTGGGGAATATTTTATCTTTTAGAAATCCATCTTCGTCTGCAAGTGCCTTATCTTTAATGTGTGTTGCCAAGTTAAGTGCTTAACTAACCGTATTTTATTCAGAAAGTATAGAATTGGATTATTGACAAAAAGATAATGCTTCTTTTATCAACCTAAAATTAGATTTAAAGACCAACATTTTTTATTGATAAAAGAAGCATTATAAGCAAGATTATTCATCAGGGATATGGAAACCGTTTTTGATATTTTATGATTTAGTTTCTGTTTCATCTTTTCTATTCGAATCAGGGACAATTGGATTTTCGGGCCCTTTAGAACCTAAATACAAAACAGAACTTACGCCGGCAACTAAAAGCAGGGTGTTGCTAAAGGCCGGCATTGATTTGTTGGTGATGACGTACCAGATAAAATATAGCCCTAAAACTAAATTCCACATTGCGGTTTGCGTACGCTGAACACTTACATTAATACCGTCTGAAAGAATATCTAACAGAAATGTACGATGCTTTTTTAGAGTTGCCGTGGGTGCGGTTTTGTTATTTTGCTGCTTTTTGTAATAATCTATAAAGCTGGCAATGCCTGTAGTGCCGCCGCTGATGCCAAGCAATAACAAAATCGAATCGTTTAAAGAATCGGTAAGCCCGGTAAGAATGATTAAATAGATAAAGCCGCCAATAATCAAAACGGTCCAAAATGCTAATTGCGTTTGCGCCAGGCTGTAAGGGCCTTTGTTGTTCAAATCGGGATCGCGGATTAAGCCGGTAGAATGGCAGAGGTAAACGAAAAGCAGGATGAATAAAAAGTAACATATTATAAGTGACCAAAATACTTGTGAATTGTAAAAAACCAGCGTTACATCGGTGTTTACTTTGTTATCATCAATGCTTGTAATTGGAAACATGCCACTCCAGCCGATCGAAAGTTTAAAGCTGATCTGACTTTTGTTCCAATGTGCCAAATGAAATATGCTGTTCCAGGCTTCTCTATTGGTGCTGTCTCTTTTAAAAATAAAAGGTATCCACATTTTATCCGGCCAAAGCTTGGTAGTATCATTCATTTGCTGCCGGCTCAGACTTAAAAAGTAATCCGAATTCATTCCTTCCAAAGGAAATCCATCTGCAAACAAAATTAATTTAGTTTTATCAGTTGGCCTTTGCAATAAAAAATCTTTAGGATTGCTAATGAGGACACTTATCTTGTAATCAACATGAATAAGTGCTCTTTTTTTAATTGCGGTTGTATCTGTCGGCGCAATTTCCTCAACCCTGATATCTAAAATATCTGACTTAAGGGGCTGATATGGTACTTTAATTTCCCGGGTTACTATCGCAGGCTTTGTGTTTTGTTTTGTTGTAGCCGGCGTTACTGTGTTTGAATCTTTTGAACGGATTGGATCAGCTTGAGTATGAGCAGAAAAAAGTAAAATGATGACTAATTGAATTGCTGCCTTAAAGGTAGCCTTAAAATGAAGTATTTCCATAAACAATAATTGATAAGGTTAAGAGAGGTTTGGCAGTAGGTCCCGACAAATTTGATAAATGTAAAATAGCTATTCCTTTCTTTCAATAGCTATAAGTAGTCATTTTCAACATCTATATTTATACATTTATCTACAAACATTATTAATAAGAGCGTTTAAAATAATGAATAAGAAAAACTTTGCTTTCGTAGCGTTAGTGATAGCAACAACATGCGGTTGTCGGATCTTTACTAAAGTAACTAATAAGTCTGCATCAAAACAATTTGAAAACGATGGTTACAAGCTGGTTTGGGCAGATGAATTTAACAAAAGCGGGCCAGTAAATGCGGAAGACTGGCAATTTGAGCAAGGTTTTAAGCGGAACGAGGAATTGCAATGGTATCAGAAAGAAAATGCCTGGTGCGAAAAAGGCTATTTGATAATTGAAGCTCGTAAGGAGACCAAGCATAATCCTGATTTTCAATCGGGCAGTAAGGATTGGCGCAAGAATAGGGAAAACATCCAATACACGTCTTCCAGCATCAATACTTCTGGTAAGCATTCCTGGAAATACGGGCGTTTTGTCATGCGAGGCAAAATCGATATCAGTAATGGTTTGTGGCCGGCCTGGTGGACTTTAGGAGTTGATGGAAGATGGCCTGCAAATGGTGAAATTGATATTATGGAATACTACAGGAATAAATTGCTGGCTAACATTGCTTGTCTGGGCAGCGATAATAAAGTGCAATGGTATAGTAAAACAAAAGATATCAACTTGTTAGGAAGTAAGGATTGGGCATCGAAGTTTCATGTTTGGCGAATGGACTGGAACGAAAAATCTATTGCCCTTTATGTTGACGAACAGTTGTTGAATGAGGTGGAACTGAGTAAATTGGTAAACAAAGACGGATCCAATATCAATCCTTATAATCAACCACATTATATGTTGCTAAACCTTGCCGTTGGCGGGATAAATGGCGGAAATCCTGCTGATACTAAATTTCCGAACCGTTATGAAATTGATTATGTGAGGGTTTATCAGAAGAAGTAATCGGAACTTTGATTTTTAGTCGATAAAAACAGTATCGATATAAAAATTCAAAGCTATGAATATTAGAAGTTTAAGGTTGAATTAAGAGGAGAAAGGGTTAATATTCCGTCCTTCCGGAAGATAAGTGTTTTTAATCTTTTTGAAAATAGTTTTCAGGAAGAAACAGTTCGCTTTTTGATTTCAATTAGTCAGGCGTTTTAATTTACTTTTGCCGCCGTTGTTATGGTCGATAAATCTTGTAATAAGAAAGCTTCGTTTACAGCATAAAAATTAAGAAAGAAATGAACTATTTTTTAGTTAAATCAGAACCTGCAAAATACAGCTGGCAGAAATTTAATGAAGACAAACGTACTTTTTGGGATGGTGTTCGGAATTACCAGGCACGTAATAGCCTGAAAGACATGAAAAAAGGCGACCTCGTTTTATTTTACCATAGCAACGAAGATAAAGCAGTGGTAGGTATTGCAAAAGTAGTTAAGGAATTTTATCAGGATCCAACCACGGAAGACCCAAACTGGGTGGTTGTTGATCTGGAACCGGTTGAAAGCTTTAAAAAACCGGTTACATTAGCCGAAATTAAAGCAGATAAACAATTGGAAAATATCAGTTTGGTAAAACAGGGCAGGTTATCTGTAATGCCGCTCAAGGCAGCAGAATTTGACAGGATCATTGCTATGGGAAATGATTAATAGAAAGTTTCTGCCCCATTCTTCAAAATAATTTAATAATTCAGGATACAACAGGATGCTTATTTAATGGATTAAGCACAAATTTGGTCTTTGTAACCAATTTATTACCTGAAGTATAATCATGAAGAAATTTTTAATAAGCCTTTTCCGGCTTAATTTATTCTGTACATTATTATTTTTTGTTTCCGGTGCTTTTGCCCAGCAAACAACCATCACTGGTACTGTTTCTGCCAGCGACGGCCCTTTGCCGGGGGCATCTGTTACAATTAAAGGGACACAAGGCGGAACGGCAACAGACATTAACGGAAAATATACGTTAAAAGCAGCAAAAGGCAATGTCCTGGTTTTCCAGTCTATTGGTTTTACTACACAGCAAATTACCGTTGGGGCAACGGCTGTTATCAACGTAAAACTGCAATCTGCAAATAGCCAGTTAAACGAAGTAGTGGTTATTGGCTACGGAACGCAAAAGCGTTCTAATGTTACCGGCGCCTTATCTTCTTTAAAGGCTGATAATCTGGACGAGCGCGCTATTACGCGTGTTGACCAGGCTCTGGTAGGCCAGCTGGCAGGAGTTACCGTTAAACAAACTACCGGTGTGCCCGGTAAAGCTTTCAGTGTAACTGTGCGCGGAAGCGGTTCTATTTCTGCGGGTAACGACCCTTTGTACGTGATAGATGGTTTTCCTTTAACTGCTGTATCCCAGGGGACCAACGGTAGTTTTTCTACCGGAAACCCGCTGGATAATATCAACCCAAATGATATTGAAAATATTGAAGTGCTGAAAGATGCGGCAGCAGCAGCAATTTACGGATCCAGGGCATCTAATGGTGTGGTTTTAATTACTACCAAACGCGGCAAAACCGGTAAACCAAATATCAGCTACAACACTTATTTTGGTTACAATGAAGCCAGCAAAACCTTAAAAATGCTAAACGGGCAGCAATGGATTGACCGCGCTACCGAAATGATCAATGCTGCTTATGTATTGAAATATGGGGCAAATGGTGCTACTGCTAATGATAATGCAGCTACCCGTACAGCCATGAACGGAGGGGCATTTAGTACCGCTTATCAATTAGATCCGCGCTGGTCTATGCCCGGGCTTCCTGGCTTGGAGGTTGTTGACTGGCAAAAAGCAATAGAACGCAAAGGCCTAATGCAAAACCATCAGCTTTCGGCCAGCGGCGGCTCTGATGCGGTTAGATATTTTATATCAGGAAATTATGCCGATCAGAACGGATTTGTAAAAGGATTAGGATATAAAGCATATTCTGCAAGGGCAAATGTAGAAGTAAACGCCTCTAAAAATTTAAAATTGGGTGTCAATATAGCGCCTACTTATTCCATAACAGAAGATCCGGGAGTAGAAGGTAAGGACAATATTTTCCACCAGGCTTTAAGTATGACCCCAATTCAGGAAGATTCTGTAGGTTTGTATGCCAATATCGGTAAAAATGCACAATATATTTGGAGCAATACTACTAACAGCCCTGTTGGAAAATTACAATACAACGTAGGCGAAACGAAAAGGCTCCGTACGTTATCTACTATTTATGGCGAGTATGAAATTGTTAAAGGGTTAAATTTCAGAAGTTCCCTTAACTTAGATAATACAGATAATAATACAAGAGGCTATACCCCTTACATTACTACAGGTTCAGTATCTTCCCGTACCTTTAATGCTGCAACAAACCCCAATGTTACTTCTGCAACTTCAGGTTCGTACAGCAGTTATAAAAGGCTGACTTTTGTAAACGAAAACACGCTGACCTATAATCATACTTTTAATAATGTTCATAGCCTGAACGTATTGTTAGGCCAATCCTACAACTTTGACCGGTTAGACCAGGCATCTTTATCATCTGTTGGCGGATATACCAGCAGCGTCATCCAAACTTTAAGTGCAGCAGCAGCTACAACCGGAAGCACAAGCAGCCAGCAAAGTGTTTTACTCTCTTATTTCAGCCGGGTACAATATGGCTATAAAGACAAGTACCTTCTTTCAGCAAGTTTGCGAACGGATGGTTCTTCCAGGTTTGGCCAAAACAATAAATACGGCGTATTTCCTTCTGCCTCTTTAGGCTGGCGTGTTGTTGAAGAAAGCTTCATGAAATCGGTACCTGTTATCAGCGATTTAAAACTGAGGGCAAGTTTTGGTGTAAACGGTAATAATAATATTGGTAATTATGGAAGTATTGCCACTTTAGGTTCTTATGGATATGTATTAGGTTCAACGCAAGCTATTGCAATTGGGCAGGCGCCAAATGTTTTGGCCAATCCTGATCTTAAATGGGAAAAATCTCAAACGTACGATGGCGGTATTGATTTTGGTTTATTTAAAAACAGGCTTACAGGTTCATTTGATTACTATAACAAGTTAAACACACAATTATTATTGAATGTGCCTGTTCTTGAAACAACCGGATTTCAGAGTTATCTAAGTAATGCCGGTTCTGTAAGAAATACCGGCGAGGAACTGGAGCTGACCAGCCGCAATTTGATAAACAAGTTCCAGTGGAGCACCACTTTAAATGTAAGCCACAACGCTAATAAAATAGTGGCTTTGTACGGTAACCAAACACAAATTATTATTCCAAATTCTTTTGATGTTTCAGATAATATTCTGCGTGTTGGCCAGCCAATAAATAGCATTTATGTGGTTAAACAGATTGGTATTTTAACCCAGGCTGATATTAACAATAAAGTAGCCATGTATAATAATGAATCTGTTGGTGATCCAAAATACCAGGACCTGAACGGCGACGGTGTAATTACCGAAGCAGACAAGCAGATAGTTGGCCATCCTAACCCGAATTACACCTGGGGCGTAACCAACACTTTCCGTTATAAAGGTTTTGACCTGAGCGTATTGGTCCAAGGCCAGAACGGTGGTTCTATTTACTCTTTGTTAGGAAGGGCAATTACCCGAACCGGACAAGGCTTTACAGATAATGCACCTTATTTTTATGCAGATCGTTGGGAATCGCCATCTAACCCGGGCGCCGGAAGGGTAAGTAAAGCATATTCTACTTTTGGCTTTATTGCCAATACCGATTGGTTATATTCATCTGATTATGTTAGGGTAAGGGATATTACCCTGGGATATAATTTAAAAAACCTGATCAAAACACGCGCGGTACAAGGTGCCCGTATTTATATCACTGCCGAAAACTTTTTCGGACATGATAAATATTATGGCGGTTTAAATCCGGAAGCAGCCAATACGGCAATAAGTTCAAACAGTGCTTATCCTGAAGCGGGAGATTACGGAGGCTTACCATTGGCAAAATCATTAATATTCGGGCTAAACTTCACATTCTAACCTCTGATACAACAAAACAATGAAAAAGATATTTTTTCTATCCACTATAGCATTTTCTTTTCTGGTTTCATCCTGTACCAAGGATTTGAACCAGGCTCCTATCTCATCTCAAACAACAGCTACTTTTTATCAGTCGCCAAGCGATTTTATACAAGGCATCAATGCTGTTTATGCTGATTTACGCGGCTATCCCGACAGGTTAGCTTATCTTTCTGAAATCAGGTCTGATAATATTTACGGCGTATCGGTTACCGTGCGCGACTGGGACCCGATCAATAATTTTGCACCAGGAATTTCTGCAAACACTTATGTTGAAGAAGGCTGGAGCACAGATTTTAATGGCATTTTCCGCGCAAATACTGTGTTGGATCAAATAACCAAAAATGGAAGTTATGTCGGTTCTGCAAGCTTAGCTACGAGGTTACAAGCCGAAGCAAGGTATTTGCGTGCATTTTACTATTTCGACCTGGTTAAATATTACGGCAAATTACCAATTATAGATCATCCGGTAACGGCAATAGAAGCTACAAGTATTGCCCGTAGCCCCGTAGCTGATGTTTATAAATTAATTATTGCCGATCTTCAGTTTGCGGCAGCTAACCTGCCTGCATCTTATACCGGCGTTGATATTGGCCGGGCCACCAAATATGCAGCGGAAGCAACTTTAGCACAGGTTTACATGGCCCGTTCTGGTTCGACTTACGGAATTGAAGGGCCTGGCCTGGGCTCAAACGAATGGAATTTAGCCTTGCCATTGTTAAATGATATTATTAACAGTGGCCAGTTCGTATTTAACCCAAGTTATACAAGCATATTTTCTTATTCTAACCAAAGCCCTGCTCCTGGTACCAATAAAGAAGCTGTTTTTGATGTAATGTATTTAAGCGGCGCAAGTGGAACTTCTTCTATTTATGGTGCTGATTTTCCTTGGCAGTTAGCTCCTAACACTTACTTTTTATCTTTAAAAGATACCAAATCAAACGGTAGTTTAGAGATCATTCCTGTATCCAATAATTTGACTAATAGTTATGCAACTGCTGATGTTCGTAAAGCACAAACTATTTACACAAAAGGTTATACTTATTCGGGAACTATGGAAATAAGGCCGTTCTTTCAAAAGTGGATAGATATATCTAAAATCCCAACCACCAGCCGTTTTGACTGGGGCATCAATTTTATCGCTATCCGTTACACTGATATTTTAATGCTGAAAGCAGAATGTATTTTAAACGGGGCAACAGGTTCACAAACTGATGTGGATGCAATTGTTAACCAGGTAAGAACACGAGCAGGATTACCGAGCATTACTGGTGTTACTAAAGCACAGTTACTGGATGAACGGAGAAGAGAGTTTGCCGATGAGGGTTCACGCTGGTTCGATTTGCAAAGAAGCGGCAATTTGCTAACCATCATGAATGCCTGGAGAACTACGGAAGATACGCAAAACAAAATCAACCCGATAACCGCGAATTACATTCTTTATCCGGTGCCGCAATCGCAGTTAGACGCTGCGCCAGGTTTGTACACACAAAATCCGGGTTACTAATTTTTAACCGATAAAAGAAGCATGAACAGGAAAGATTTTATCATACAACTTTCCATTTTATCAGCAGGAGCCTGCGTATCAAAAGGATACGCAGGCTCTTTGTTGTTGGATGGGGAAGAATCAGCATTTGCCAAACATTTAAAACCCGTTGGCCGGGCAATGGAAACAGAAGGTTATTACGTTTGGTGCAGCAGTCCGATTGAAGGGCCGGACGGAAAAACGCATTTGTTCTTCTCCCGTTGGGACAGTAAAAAAGGTATGGGCGGCTGGATTAACGGGAGCGAAATCTGTCGTGCTGTTGCTGATTCTCCTGAAAGTCAATTTCAATATGTAGAAACGATTTTTAAACCGAGGGCAGGTTTTTTTGATTCTACAACCTGTCATAACCCATTAATCAAATTTGTAGATGGTAAGTATTGCTTGTTTTACATGGGAAATTCCAACGGTAAAACCAACACCAAACGCATTGGACTGGCTTTTGCCGATTCTTTAAACGGACATTGGAAAAGGCCGGATGCACCTTTATTAGAAGCCGGGCCGGCAGGGGCGTGGGACGATCATTGCACTACCAATCCGGCTTTTATCAAACATCCCAACGGGCAATACTGGTTGTATTATAAATCCTGGAACACGCACGATTTTGAAACGGATACCGGTCCGATCAAAGGAAACCGTAAATATGGTTTGGCCATTGCAGATAAATTGGAAGGACCGTATATTAAATATAAAGGCAATCCGATTATTGATTTCTCCGGAAAAGGAAATAATACTCAGTTAGAAGATGGTTTTGTATGGATGGAAAAAGATAAGTTTAAAATGATTGCCCGGGATATGGGCTTTTATAACCATGAAGATGGCATTATTATGGAATCCAGGAACGGCATCAATTGGAATGAACCCAAAATTGCCTATTACGAAGCCAACCATTACATCCAGCAGCCACCACCGCCAAAGTATCTTAAAAAGTATGGAAGGTTTGAACGTCCGCAGATTTTATTTAAAAATGGAAAACCGGCTTACTTGTTCACCGCTTCGCAAGGCGGAAAATACATGACTTCCTCAACTTTCATTTTCAGGATTACCTAAGCATGCTTCTTTTAGCACATAAAAATTGGTGCTAAAAGAAGCATGTTATTTTTTGCAATTAAAAAAGCGTTGGGCATTTATAATTAGTTCAAAACCTGTTAACTTGCCCAACTTGTTATCTCAATCAATTCATAACCTGAAATCCATGAAAAAGTATTCTTTCCATCTGCTTACCATGCTGCTTGCAATAACTGTTTCGGCACAAGCGCAAACCAAAAACATTCAGAATTTTGACCAGGATTGGACTTTTAATTTGGGCGATGTTTCCAATGCGAAAAATACAGATTTCAATGATTCCGGCTGGAGAAAATTAAACCTGCCGCACGATTGGAGCATCGAAGGGAAATTCAGTAAAGATAATCCGGCAACACCCGAAGGAGGTGCGCTGCCAGGCGGAATTGGCTGGTACCGTAAAACGTTTACCATTCCCGAATCCTCCAGAGGAAAAATTATTTCGATTGATTTTGATGGCGTTTACCAAAAAAGCGAGGTCTGGATCAACGGACACCGTCTGGGTTTCCGTCCGAACGGTTACATTTCTTTCCGTTATAATTTAACGCCGTACTTGTTTTATGGCACAAAAAAGAATGTAATTGCGGTTAAGGCAGATAATTCAACGCAGCCAAATTCACGCTGGTATTCTGGTTCCGGCATTTACCGCCATGTTTGGCTGGCCACCAATAATAAAGTTGCGGTTGATCATTGGGGAACTTTTGTTACCACACCCAAAGTTAGCGCACAAGCTGCAAGCATCAACTTAAAAACCACCATCAGAAATTATACAGGAGCTACCCAAACTGCTGTTTTAACCACCATTATTTATGATGCTTCCGGTAAAATTGTGATGATGAAAACCATTCCAGGCATCAGCGTAAAAGATTCGATAAAAGAAGTATCGCAGGATTTCACCCTCAACAATCCAAACTTGTGGTCGGTTGATAAGCCTTACTTGTACAAAGTTGTATCCAAAGTAACTGATGAAAAATCTGTTTCTGATAGTTACGAAACCCCGCTTGGTATCCG
The DNA here is from genome assembly GCF_009754915.1 of Mucilaginibacter arboris. GTDB lineage: Bacteria > Bacteroidota > Bacteroidia > Sphingobacteriales > Sphingobacteriaceae > Mucilaginibacter_A > Mucilaginibacter_A arboris. The sequence goes on from NZ_WPIK01000008.1 coordinate 214,853, forward strand.
TTATTTTAATTTTGATGTAGATAAAGGTTTTACTTTAAACGGAAAGCCAATGAAAATTCTGGGCGTTTGCGATCATCATGATTTAGGAAGTTTAGGTGCCGCGGTTAACAAACGTGCATTAGAACGCCAATTGGAAATTCTGAAAGGAATGGGCGTAAACGGAATCCGGACTTCGCACAACCCGCCTGCACCTGAATTGCTGGATTTGGCCGACAAAATGGGTTTTATTGTGATGGATGAAGCTTTTGATGTTTGGAGAAGAGGAAAAAAGAAATATGATTATCACTTGTACTTTGACCAGTGGCACAAACGTGATCTGGAAGATCAGATCCTGCGCGACCGAAATCATCCAAGTGTGATGATGTGGAGCATCGGCAATGAAATTCCGGAACAAACCGATAGCAGTGCAATTGGTATTGCAAGAGATTTGGCTGCAATTGTACATAGTTTAGATACCACGCGGCCAATTACCAATGCAAATAATAATCCCGGAACGAATAACAAAATTATACAATCTGGCGCGGTAGATTTAGTTGGATACAATTATCACCACACAGATTTAGCCGGTTTTCATGATCGTTATCCCGGCAAAAAATTCATCGGCACAGAAACTACTTCAGCTTTAGAAACCCGTGGCGTTTATGATATGCCGTCTGACAGTATCCGCAGATGGCCAAATAATAGAAATTACGAGAACGGAAAAGGAGGTATGAATGCAGATTATACCGTTTCGGCTTACGATAATGTTTCTGCACCTTGGGGATCAACGCATGAAGAAACCTGGAAGGTGATTAAGAAATATGATTTTCTTTCGGGCATGTTTATCTGGACAGGTTTTGATTATTTAGGTGAGCCAACGCCATATTCCTGGCCGGCACGCAGTTCTTATTTTGGAATTGTAGATCTGGCAGGTTTCCCGAAAGACGTTTATTATATGTACCAAAGCGAGTGGACAGACAAAACTGTTTTGCACATCTTCCCGCATTGGAACTGGGAAGCCGGAAAAACAGTGGATGTTTGGGCCTATTTTAACCATGCAGATGAAGTGGAACTGTTTTTAAACGGAAAATCTTTAGGCGTAAAAAAGAAGACCGGAGATGACCTGCATGTAATGTGGCGCGTAAAATATCAACCCGGAACATTGAAAGCAGTTTCGAGAAAAGACGGCAAAGTGGTTTTAACACGCGAAATTAAAACGGCAGGAAAACCTGCAAAAATCCAGCTCTTTGCAGATCGTTCAACCATTAAAGCTGATGGGTCGGACCTTTCTTTTATCACGGTAAAAATCCTGGATAAAGATGGTAATGTAGTTCCTGATGCAGAGAATCTAGTCAACTTTAAAATTAACGGGGATGCTTTTATTGCAGGCGTAGATAACGGCGATCCGGTTAGCCATGATCCGTTTAAGGCAAATTACCGCAAAGCTTTTCATGGTTTGGCTTTGGCTATTGTTCAATCTAAAGAAAAAGCGGGCAAAGTTAGCTTTACGGCTACGGCAGCAGGATTGGCGCCAGCTACAATTTCACTGCAAATGATTAAATAATAAAAACCCAAATATGAAGAAGCAGGAACAAAAGGATAACATTCAGAAAGTTAAATTCCTTTATTTCCTGCTTCTTCTTTAGCCCAGGAACTTTATCCGCCTGATCTTCCAACTCAACCATGGCATAATCAGGAACGTACTTTAGTTATCCAATGCATTTGGTTTTGGAATTGGATCATGTTCCGTTTCGTACTCCTTAATTAAAATACTTATATAAAGTCTAATATATTTTTACAATTATATTAAAAAGTGTTATCTTGCATAGATGAGCAAGATAGCCTTAACAATAAAGAATTACACATCAGAGGAACTCAGGTCTTTATTGCGAAAAGATGAGAAGTTCCAGCAAGCAGTAAGGTTGTATGCGTGTTATCAGGTTTCCCTTGGCAAACGGTCCCAGGAGTTGGAATCTATATATGAGACATCATTTAAGTCGATCTGTAATTGGGTAAACCGTTTAAATGAAGGCGGGGTAGAAGCCTTGGTTGATAAAATAAAACCGGGCAGGAACAACCGGCTTGAGGCAAATGAATTACAGGCGATAAAAGCGATTTTATTAAACAAAAAACCTGCTGATTATGGTTATAACAGTGCCACATGGACAGGGCCTTTATTGATCGAATTGATTAAAAAGGAATACCATGTCAGTTATAAAAAGGCGCAGGCCTATAATATATTGAAGAAATTAGGATTAACTTTCCAAAAGGGAAAAGGCGTTTACCCGGAAGCAGAAGACCGGGAAGAAAAGGTAAGTGCTTTAAAAAAAACTCCGGGAGTCAAGGGAAGCTAATGCAGTAATTGTATTTCAGGATGAGGCCAGTTTATCAAACACCGCTACGGTTTCGTATAGTTGGGCAGAAAAAGGGAAGCAGCCAAGAATAAATCAGAAGCAACGAAAACGGGAAAGAAAGACCTTGTTTGGTTGTATAGAGCCCGAAACCGGCATTGTCATTACAGACAAAGCGGACAAAGGCAACACAGCCAGTTTTTTTAGCTTTCTATTGCTGGTGGTTAAAAAGTATCATGACCGAAAGGTGGTAATGGTTTTAGACAATGTACCTTATCACCATGCCAAAAGATTAAAACCAGTCTTGGAAAGATATAAACATCGAATAGAACTTGCCTACCTTCCGCCATATTCCCCCGACTTGAACCCCATTGAAAGGGTCTGGTGGTATATGAGAAAGAAAATTACCCATAATCGATATGTTCAAAATCTGCAAGATAGGATTAACAACTTTGATACCTTCATGAACGACTTTAGGGTTGAAAATGAAATCGGCAAGGCTTTAGCTAAATTAATTGTAAATATTTAGTGGACTTTATATAACACTTCAAATTCATCAGACTTTGTCGAATTCTCTTTAATATCCGTTTGCATCAGTTCGTAAACACGGACCAGTGCATCATTATATTGATTTTCTGTTTTAATTGGTTTTAACATAGCAAACAAATTTAAAAACGTTTTATCAGCTCCTCGGATGATACTGAATAATCGTTTCCCTCAAATATTCTCTATCCAAATGCGTATAAATTTCCGTCGTAGTAATGCTTTCATGGCCTAACATTTCCTGTACAGCACGTAAATCGGCACCGCCTTCAATTAAATGCGTGGCAAAAGAATGCCTGAAAGTATGCGGACTAATGCTCTTTTTAAGGCCAATTTTTTCGGCCAGATCTTTAATAATCATAAAAATCATGACCCGCGAAAGTGCCGCGCCCCGTTTGCTTAAAAACACAAAATCTTCCTGGCCTTTTTTGATATTGAAATGAACGCGGATTTCCCTTAAATATATTTTTAATAGTTTTTGAGCCTGTTCTCCAATGGGCACCAATCTTTCTTTGTTTCCTTTTCCTACAATCTTGACGAAATCATCTTCTAAATACAAGTTGGAAATTTTTAAAGTGATCAGTTCCGTAACGCGTAAACCACAACTGTAAAGTACTTCCAGCATAGTTTTATTACGGAAACCATCAGGCTTGGAAAGATCGATTGCGCCAATTAAAGCATCAATATCTACAATGCTCAATGTATCCGGCAGTTTGCGCTGCATTCGTGGAGATTCGATGAGTTCGGCTGGATTGTGCGAAAGCAGGTTTTCCATCAGCATAAATTTATAAAATGCTTTAATACCCGACAGGGTCCTGGCTTGCGAAGCCGACGTCATTCCCAACTCATTTATCCATTGTATAAATGCTTTTAAATCCTGCGAAGTTATCGTTTCCGGCTTTCGTTCCGGCTGCAGCGAAAGGGCAAATTGCTGCAATTTATTCATATCCTGCAAATAAGCATCGACAGAATTAGGCGACAAAAATTTCTCCAGCTTTAAATAAGAGCGAAAACCGTTAATGGTAGAAGGCCAGTCCAAAATATTTTACAGATTATCGTTATGTTTGGGTGATGAAGATACAAATTATCAACGGACCAAACCTAAACCTGCTGGGCGTGCGCGAACCTTCGGTTTATGGCAATGCTTCTTTTACCGACTATTTTTCTGAGTTGAAGCAACGTTATCCTGAAATCGATTTCAGTTATTTTCAAAGCAACAAAGAAGGCGAGCTGATTGACAAAATCCAGGAAGTTGGTTTTGATTATGACGGAATTGTGCTGAATGCCGGAGGTTACACGCATACTTCTATTGCCATTGCAGATGCGATTGCTGCGGTAAAAACGCCGGTGGTAGAGGTGCATATTTCCAACGTACACCAACGGGAGGCTTTCCGGCATCATTCTTATTTATCTGCCAATTGTAAAGGTGTTATTCTGGGTTTTGGTTTGGATAGTTATCGGTTGGCGGTGGAGAGTTTTTTTTAGGTGAGCGAGTTAAAAAACTTTTTTAAATAGAAGGATTAATCTTATCTTTATATAAGATGGAATTAGAATTTGATATAACAAAATCTTTTAATGAGGATATAGCCCTATTGTCTTTCCCCCAAAGAGAAAACATAAGGAAACAAATAAACGCTGTTTCTCAATCGCTGCTGAATGGCAAAACTGCTTTTAATGAAGATTCATCTATTCCGTATATTTTTAATTTAAAAGACGGGCTTGAAAGTTCTTTATTTGTAATTAGGGCAGATCAGGACAACCGTATTATTGCTGCTGTGGATGAAGATCCAATATTCGATAAAATTTCACTTACACTTTTTCGGATTGTAAATAAAAACCAAGCCGAAAATGTTTATAAAGAAGTTGGTAAGGAAATATATTCTAAATTAGGTATTTTATAATCACCAATGGCAGAAATAAAAGTTTTGTTAGATGCGTATGGAATTATTTACGAAGCTAATAAAATACTTCCTTCTGATGAATTGAAAATAAAATTTCTGGAAGCTTTAGCCGAACTGGAAGATAACAAGGCACATAAAGTTCATCAATTTCCAAAAACACGCCTGCATAAAGTGGTTGGTGTAAAACAAAGTATTTACAGGGCTGATATTGATAAAATATCAGGCTAGAGAATACATGTTCAATACATAAATAAAGAATTGCACTTAAAAGATGTGATTAACGGACAATTGCATGATGATGTGGTTCGGGTAATCCAATCAAAGAAAAACCGGTATTCCTGAATGTAATTATCGATGGCGTTGATTTTAATGCAGTAATTGGTTTTCAATATTAATAGACCTGCAAAGTGAAAAAAACATATTTCTTATCATTACTTCTTCTGATATTTTCGTGTACAAATAATAAAACAAAAGAGGAGGATAATACCAAAGCGGCAAATAGTATTAAAAAAGAGCAAGAAACAGTTGTTAAAGCAGACCCGAAAACATATTTAGTTGGAGATTGGAAAGAGCATTGGGGGATCGGAATGGAAACCAACGTTAATTCTTCAGACCTATATAAAATTGTACTTGGCACAAACGGAAATTTGAGCATTACTTGTCCGGATAAAAAGAAGTTTGCAATAGACCAGGTATTATTTGATGGAAAAGAATTAAGTTTTAGAAAGCAAAACAAATCATACCCAAAAGGTAAGTTCTATGTTTATTACCGGTTGAAATTGCATGATGATTATAATTGGATGGAAGGGCCAATCACCAATAATAAGAAACAGAAAGATTATGTGAAGTGGGAAAAGATAAATACTACAGAAGAAAAGAGATAGCTTGAGCTTTAAATATGCTCCAAAGATTTTTCTAAAACCTTATCTACAGATTTGATAACTACAAATATTCCTCGCTAAACATTTCATGATAAATCCGGTTTCCCTAAAACGGATATCAGTGCTAACCATGCTTCTTTTACCACATAAAATATAACTATCAATCCATTTCATTCTTTAAATCTATTATGAATTTATCTATTGCAGGAAAAACAGCCGTTATCACCGGAGGCGATTCTGGAATCGGACTGGAAACAGCCAAATTATTAGCTGCCGAAGGGGCAAACATTGTTTTATCAGATTTAAAACCGGATGCACTGGAAAAGGCCGCAGAAGAAGTACGTAAACATGCGACGGGAAACAGCAAAGTAATTACGCTGACTGCAGATTTGGCAAAGAATGAATCTGTAATCCAATTAGCTGATGCCGTTCAAAAACAATTTAACGGAGCAGATATGCTGGTGAATTGCGCAGGTGCACGCGGTGCAGCAGGTGATTTTTTAAAGCTGACAGACGACGACTGGTACGAAACCATTAATATTGATTTAATGGGTGCCGTGCGTGTTTGCCGCGCTTTTATTCCGCAGTTACAGCAAAAAGGATGGGGACGGATTGTGTTGATTTCTTCAGAAAATGCTTATCAGCCTTATGAAGAAGAAAGCCCGTATAATGCTTGCAAAGCTGGAATTATCAACCTGAGCAAATGTTTATCCAGAGCTTATTCGAAAGATAAATTACTGATTAACTGTGTTTCGCCGGCATACATTCATACACCAATGACAGATGCGATGATGGAAGAACTGGCTAAAGAACGCGGAACTTCGGTTGATGAAGCGGTAAAATGGTTTCTGCAAAATAAACGGCCAAATATAACAGAGCAACGCAGGGGAGAACCACACGAAGTTGCTGCTGTAATTGCTTTTTTATGTTCTGAACAGGCCAGTTTTGTTAACGGCAGTAATTACCGTGTTGATGGTGGTTCGGTAGAATCAGCTTTTTAGGTGATAAAAGAAGCATCCGACTCTTGTTAGATGCTTCTTTTGTATAGTGCTTTTTAAGTTTTTAAAGAAATAAAATTATGTTGTAAAAACAGTATCAATAGAACACAAACAGGTTAATTTGATTTATCGCATATTTATCCTGTTTTGCAAAATTATTCTGACGTACGTTTTAGTGCGTTGATAGATTCAATCATGTCTTTTTCAAGTGTTTTTTGAAAAGGTTTTTGGAACAACCACGCCAGGAATCCTTGCATGCTTTCACTTACTATAACTTTTGTTGATGATCCGTTCACTTCAACAAAACTCCATGTATGAACTGCATAAATAGTGTAAACCGATCCGGTCCAGCCAAGTTGGCTATAAGGTTTAACAGTACGCAGGGTAGAATGAATGGTCATACCACTTGCTTTCCAATCAAAGGTTGTATTGGGTTTTAATACACCATTAAGCTTTGTTTGGCTAACATTAGGCAACCAATTATTCCAATCCTTAATGTTTGCCAGTACTGTCCAAACTTTTTTCGGACTTGCTTTTATAATTATTGTTTTGGTAGAATATATAGGCGCCTTTGGGTTTGCAGAATTTACCGATACTTCCGTGCAGCCAGTTATAAACAACATGCCTGTTAATGCTGATAAAATTGATTTTTTGAACATTGCTTTACTTGATTTTTATAAATCAAAGTTCTAACCAAAATCAGCTTTTACTCTTGATAAAAATCAAGAAGTTATTCCAGTTTCTTTTTTCTCAAACGACTTAGGGTTTCTGGTGTCATGCCGAGCATGGAGGCAATATATTGTAGCGGAACTTGATTAAATAATTCTTTCTGATTTTCAAAAAACAACTTGTATCTTTCTGCTGCTGTCATTGATAAAAGCATAAATATTCTATCTTCTAAAAATGTAAAGCAGCGTGCTATAAATAATTTTTCAAGTTGATGCCATTTTGGAATAAAGTTTCCAATCCGATTGTAATCATCAGTTTTAATAGTGTACAATTCACAGTCCGTTAAAGCTTGTATATTATATTTTGTTGGTTTATTGAACATGATTCCTGCAAGATCAGTAACGAAATATCCTTGAGTTGATATCCACTGCGTTACTTCTTTTTTTTCTGTTGCTACATACACCCTTATCAGCCCTGATTTATGAAAGCTTAGTTTATTGCAAATTTGGCCCGCCTTCAAAAAATAATCACCTTTATTTAAAGTAGTTAGTTGAAAGTAAGAGCTGATTTTGGAAATATCATCTAATGTTACTCCAAAATAAGAATGTATATATTGTTCAAGTACCGTCATTAATGTTTGAATAATTGCTGTTTAAGCATTCTGCTTAAATTGTATTAAACAATTATAATACTTCCTTTGGTACAAAAATAAGTTATGTTGGTATCAAACATATTAAAATGAATAATAAAATCAGTTTTTATACGATAAAAGAAGCATTATAATTATTCAATCATTTTTTAAAATACAATTAGAATTTCTACAAAAACTACAAGCAGATCCAAGGAATAACTTCAATTAAACTTGTGCTAAAAACAGCATCAACTAAAACCCAATCGAATTTCCGCCATCAACCGGCAAAACAACGCCGGTAACATATTTAGCAGCATCGGTAGCAAAATAATACACGGCTTCCGCTATATCGGCAGGTTCGCCTAATTTGCCCATAGGTGTGCGCGACATCACTTTGTTTTTTCTTTCCGGGTCACTGTCCAATGCTTTTGCCGACATATTGGTGGCGATAAATCCAGGCGCTACACAATTTACACGGATGCCTTTTGGCGAAAGTTCAACGGCCATCGCTTTCGTCATGCCTTCAATGGCTGATTTTGCAGCCGTGTAAGAGATCACGTAAGGAATGCCATAACGTGCTGCCATCGAACTGATGTTGATGATGCTGCCGCTTCCTTTTTCCAGCATAAAACGGGTTACTTCACGGCTCATGGCAAAAACAGCAGTGGTATTGGTTTGGATGATGTTCTGGAAATCTTCATCCGTAACTTCCATAAAATGTTTTTTCTGATTGATGCCGGCATTGTTCACCAGAATATCAATCTTGCCATGTTCATCAACAATTTCTTGTATCAATTGCGGAATACCTTTCAAATCCTGTAAATTGTAAACTTTGTAAGTACACAATTCACCCAGGCTTTCAGCAACTTCTTTTAAGTTGTTTTCGTTCCTGCCGATGATAATGGTTTTGATATTGCTCTGAACCAATTTTTTAGTAATAGCTAATCCAAGTCCGGATGCACCGCCGGTTACAATTGCAATTTTAGATGCTTCGTTTATGCTCATCATTTGTGTTTATCTTTTATTTCTGACCGAGGATTCCCGGATAATTAATTCTGATCTTAATATAATACTATGGGTAGTTTTGGTATTCAATTGGTTGGTCAGGTTTCCAATTAGAACGCGTGCAGCAACGCCGCCCATTTCGTAGCCTTTGTAATTTACGGTAGTTAAATTGGGTTCAATTACACAACACATCGGGTCGTTGTTAAAACCTGCAAAAGCAATATCAGCAGGTATTTTGATGCCTTGTTTTTTCATTTCTAACATACAACCTATGGCACAAGAATCATTTGCAGCGAATACCGCATCCGGCCGTACATGCATATTAAGAATTTGTTTTGCCGCATCTGCGCCATCTGCAGAACTTAGGCTGTTGATCAAAACCAAATCCTCATCAAACGCCAATTGGTGGTCTGCCAATGCCTGTTTGTATCCTTTAAACCGTTCGGCATATACGTTCCGTAATTGGTTACCTGTTAAATGGACAATTTTTTTACAACCCTGTTCAATCAAATGGGTAGTTACTTCGTACGCAGCTTTGTAATTATCAATAAAAATGGTTGGATATTCGGCATGTTCAAAAATCCGGTCGAAAAAAATAACCGGTATGCCACGGTTAATAAAAGGTTTAAAATGCTCAATATCTTTTGTATCGTAAGCCAAAGAAACCAGCAAGCCATCCACACGGTTATTAAACATTGCCCTGGCATTGCTAACCTCTTTTTTTACCGTTTCTAACGACTGGCTGATGATGAGGTTATAATTTGCTTCGTTAACCACCTGTTCCATGCCTGCAATCACGTCAGACATAAAACTGCTGTTTAGCCTGGGCACAATAACACCGATAATATTGCTGCTTTTTTTGCGGAGGTTACTGGCAAAAGCATTTGAGCGATAACCCATCTCGTGCGCCGCATCAGTAATTTTTTTCTTGGTGTTTTTATTAACACCCGGATGGTCTTTTAAACCACGGCTAACGGTAGCGGCAGAAATATTTAATTTTTTGGCAATATCATAGATGGTGATCTCTTTTTCCGGTTCGCTCATTTTTATCTGCTATTAGCAACAGCTTTGCAACAAGTTGTATTTGTCAGGGTTATTTAAAGTATTTATAATTGCTGTTCATTATTAGGGTTGAACTTAAAATCAGGATAAATATAGTTATTTTAATCTTTTGCAACCGATTGCAAAAATATATTTTTAGGTTTACTTCAAGTACGGAGAATCCATTTAAATTTACTTTTGAACTGTTTTTTACGCAACACCTGGAGTTGATGGATTTAGGCCGGTAAAAGAAGCATGCTGTTTTTACCGGTGTTTTTTATGTATGATAAACCTATGAAAATATTTTTATTGATTTTAAGCCTTATTTTCCCGCAACTGCTTTTGGCACAACAACCTGCAACCCGTTTAATTGCCCTTGATGCCGGCCTGGTAAAAGGAAAACTGGACCGCAGTTATAATTTTTGTGTGGGCGCAGGAAGGGCAAATGAAGGTTTACGTGCCGACTGGCAGCGGCAATTGCGGCAAACCAAACAGGAACTGGGTTTCCGTTACATCCGTTTTCATGGATTGCTGACTAACGATATGGGCGTTTACCAGGAAGATAAAAAAGGAAATCCAATTTATAACTGGCAATATTTGGATGAATTGTTTGATTTCCTGCAAAGTATCAACATAAAGCCTTTTGTAGAATTAGGTTTTATGCCGAATGCTTTGGCAAGCGGTAACAAAACGGTTTTTTGGTGGAAGGGAAATATTACCCCGCCAAAAGATTACCAGAAATGGAACGGTCTGATCAAGAACCTGCTTTTACACTGGAAGCAGCGTTATGGCGAAACGGAAGTAAAAACCTGGTATTTTGAAGTTTGGAACGAACCGAATTTAAAGGATCTCTTTTTCAGCGGAAACCAGGAAGATTATTTTAAATTGTATCAGGAAACAGCAAAAACCATCAAAGCAGTTTCCAAAGATTTTAAAGTTGGCGGGCCGGCAACGGCAGGAAACGCCTGGATACCGGAGTTTATCAATTTTTGCGTGGTAAAAGAAGTACCGGTAGATTTTATCAGCACGCATACTTATGGCGTTAAACAAGGTTTTTTAGATCAAACCGGCGATGTTGGAACAATTGTTAGTCAGGATAAAAACGCTGTTTCTTCTGATATGATCCATACTAAAGAAATCATACAAAAATCAGCTTTGCCAAACCTGGAATTGCATTATACGGAATGGAGTTCTTCCTACACGCCAACCGACCCCATCCATGACAATTACCAGGAAGCTGCTTATATTTTGGATAAGATAAAAAAAGCATCCGCATCGGTCAACTCCATGTCGTACTGGACTTTTACTGATATTTTTGAAGAATTAGGCCCGCGGATGACACCTTTTCACGGTGGTTTTGGTTTGATGAACTATCAGGATATTAAAAAGCCTGCGTATTATGCTTATCAGTATCTGAACCAGTTGGGCGACCAGGAATTGGTTAACAACGATGCAAGTTCAATTGCAACTAAATCCAAGAACGGAAACTTGCAATTGCTGCTCTGGGATTTTACCATTACGCATCCCGGAGATTCTGTAAACGATCAGGTTTATTTTAAACGGGACCTTCCTGCAAAAACCATTGCTCCGGCCCAAATCAGCATCAGGCATTTAGCTGCCGGAAAATATCAAATCCAATTGTACAAAACCGGTTACCGCAGCAATGATGCGTATGCTTCTTTTATCGGCCTAAAATCTCCACCACAATTAACGCGCGAACAAGTAACCCAGATCAAAAAGCAGAACGATAACCGCCCAATTTCTACCGTTACGGTTCAGGTTAAAGCTGATGGAAAACTGGAAAAAGAATTACCGATGCGGGAAAATGACGTGCTTCTTTTATCAGTAAAAAAAATGTAGTAATTATGCCGAACTTTATAATCACCTAAAAATATGACCGCTAATTTAGAACAAACCTTTCGTTGGTTTGGCCCTTCGGATGCTGTTACGCTGGCTGCCATCCGTCAAACCGGTGCAACCGGAATTGTTAATGCTTTGCACCACATTCCGGCAGGCGAGGAGTGGAGTGCCGACGAGATCAGAAAAAGAAAGAAAATAATTGAAGATGCCGGTTTAAGATGGTCTGTGGTAGAAAGTGTGAACATCCACGAAAGCATTAAAACTGCTTCAACTGAACGGGATAAATACATCGAAAAATACATCACTTCCCTGAAAAACCTGGCCGCCGAAAATATCAAAATTGTTTGCTACAATTTTATGCCTGTGCTGGATTGGACGCGCACCAATTTAGATTTTCGTTTGCCAAACAATGCATCCGCTTTGCGTTATCATGCACCGGCCGTTGCTGCTTTTGATTTGTATATTTTAGAGCGGGAAGATGCTTTTAAAGAGTTTTCTCCGGAGCAACAGCAGGCAGCAAAAACTTATCTGGACAGTATTGACGAGGCGGAAAAAAGTAAACTAATCAACAATGTTTTGGCAGGATTGCCCGGAACAGACGAAGTTTTTACGATAGCAGAGTTCAGGGAACATCTGAAAAAATATGCCCAGACAGATGCCAAAGCTTTGAAAGAAAATTTAGCTTATTTTTTAAAAGCGATTATTCCGGCGGCAGAAGAACTGGGCGTTAAAATGTGTATCCACCCGGATGACCCACCGTTCCCGATTTTAGGTTTGCCACGCGTGGTTTCTACTGAGCAGGATTTGAAAGATCTGGTTGATGCCGCACCTTCGCCAAGCAACGGGTTAACTTTTTGTACCGGTTCTTTAGGTGCAAGAGGCGATAATGACCTGCCCGGAATGGTAGAAAGATTAGGCCAGCACATCCATTTTTTGCACTTAAGGAACGTACAGCGCGAAGCAGACGGCAGTTTTTATGAAGCCGACCATTTGGGCGGAAGTACAGACATGTACGCGGTAATGAAAAACATTATCCTGGAACAAAAGAAACGGGAGGCGGCTGGAAGAGAGGATATTGCCATCCCGATGCGCCCCGATCATGGCCATAAAATCCTGGATGATTTTAATTACAATACTTATCCCGGTTATTCTGTTTCCGGAAGGATGAAAGGATTGGCCGAATTGAGAGGCTTAGAATTAGGCATTAAAAGAAGCATGTAAAAAAGAAATGCCGGAAAAATTTTCCGGCATTTTAAATAATAATTTTAAGTAACACTATTGAAGTTTGGACAATTATAAATTATATTTGTATTAGAATTTAAGACAGGATAATACTCTGGGAAGCCATAAAAAGCAGGACAAAAATCTGGTCAGTCTTACTAAGAAAAACCTCTTAATTGAGGTTTTTCTTGTTTATGAAGCTTTTGATTGATCAAATTAACCTTCTTTAATATGTTGTTTACCGATATTCCATGTACTCAGGCCCCAGTCCAAGCATTTTCTTGTAATCCTTGTATCCAAAATCACTAAAGACCTATAAGGTTTTCAAAACCTTATAGGTCTTTAGTGATTAACCGGGTAAAAATTGGTGTTTGTATTTAATCGATCAAAAAAACAATGGTTAACATTTTTAGGTGATAAAAGAAGCATCGCCCCCAAAAAAAGAGGCCCAGAAAAAAAGTTTAAACAACTTCTTAGCTAACTCAAA
>NZ_WPIK01000080.1 GCF_009754915.1 Mucilaginibacter arboris
ATTTTACAAGCTTAACAAGTCGTAATTTTGAACTATAAAAAGTCCGCTGGAAATGCTGTTTTTACCAGGCAAAAATTTAGTTCGACAGTTTTAGTTCGATAAAAACAGCATTTGTAAAAAGTCCGCTTTACAAAACCAGTTTGCGATGAAAGTTTGTCTGGCGTACAAGTCGGCGGTTGTCAGATGAGTTGCGTGCAACGGAAAAGGCTTGGCGAAGAACTGGAATTT
>NZ_WPIK01000081.1 GCF_009754915.1 Mucilaginibacter arboris
TTTGTAAAGCGGACTTTTTCCAAATGCTGTTTTTATCGGCAAAAATTTGGCGGACTAATTTTGTTTGGTAAAAAAAGCATTTCCGGCGAACTTTTTTGATTAAAATTAAAACCCAGGTTTGTAAAATGGCAAACCAAACCTTGCGACTTTGGATAGAACAAATTTCTGGCGGACTAACAAAACGAAATTAAAGTTTAATCGCTTAAAACTTTTCCGC
>NZ_WPIK01000082.1 GCF_009754915.1 Mucilaginibacter arboris
GCAACGGAAAAGGCTTGGCGAAGAACTGGAATTTGAAACTCGTCAGCTGAAACCAAAGTTAAATTAATGTTCAACTGCTGATGCTTCTTTTACCAGCTAAATTTTGTTCCGTCAGCCGAAACTTAAGCAAAATAGCGAAACAAAAGCTAGATTGTAAACTGTCAGCCAGTTTTTTGCCAAACCCATGTTAGCCGCTTTTGTGTTTTTGCTTTTT
>NZ_WPIK01000083.1 GCF_009754915.1 Mucilaginibacter arboris
AACGGAAAAGGCTTGGCGAAGGTTGGGAATTTTCAGCAAAAAAGTTTAGTAAAAGCAGTAAGTTCATAAAAGTACAAATTTTCGTAAAAGTATTTTCGCCCAACTTTTGCCAAACCCATGTTAGCCGCTTTTTGTGTTTTTGCTTTTTTGGGACAAAAAAATCTTTAACAAACTTTCTCGGGCGAAAACACAAATTGCGCCT
>NZ_WPIK01000009.1 GCF_009754915.1 Mucilaginibacter arboris
TGTCTAATTTTTAAATAAGGCCTACAATTTTTTGAAATTTTTAGGGAAGTAAGATTAACTGCTTGTAAATTGAAAGTAATTAAATTAACTCATAAATAGTTTTATAAAAATGTAGAAAATTGAGTTGATAATGATTAGAAACTATATTAAGTTTAAAAAATAAATAATAGATTTTACATTATAATATTTACAACTAGCTCACTTCATCGATATGTATAATATCACTAATTACATGTTATTAGCAAAAAGAAAAATACGCTATCTTGGTGCATCGTTTATAGCCTTTTTATTAATTGGGCTTGGGTTTACAAAAAGGATGAAACAAAGGGCTATTAATGGAGAATTTATTTTATCTATTTATTTTCACTCTCCAAGTCGAGAACTTTTTGAATTTTGTATAAAGTGGTTGATAAGAAATAATTTTAATTTCCTTTCACAAGAGGACATTTTGAGAATATCTAATAAGAGCAAACCCTTTCCAACTGCTTCAGTAGTTATTACAGTAGATGATGGCTGGCAAACAAATGAAGAGAATATAGTTGTAATCGCTGATAGATATAGAATCCCTGTTACAATTTTTGTTTCTACCCATCCAATTGATAGTGGGGAGTTTTGGTGGCCCTATATTGATTATGCAAACAAAATGAACATTACTAATCATTCAATTAGGTTTTTGAAAACTATATCTAATAAAGAGAGGGAAAACATAGTAAAGGAAATTAAGCAGTTGGTACAATTAGATAGGCTAGCTATGACAGTTGATCAAATCAAAAGAATTTCAAAATCTGATTTTATTACAATAGGCAGCCATACTATTAACCATCCAATTCTTACTAATTGTAATGATGATGAAGTCTTTAAGGAATTAAAAGAATCAAAAATTGTAATTGAAAATTGGATAAATAAAAAAGTAAAGTATTTTGCATATCCTAATGGCGACTATAGTGAAAGGGAAATAAATTATCTTAAGAAATTAAGTTATACTTTAGCCTATAATACAAAGCCTCTTCCCTTAACTGAAATTGCGTTACAAAATCTTTATGAGCTCCCAAGATTTAGTATATTTGAAAATATATCAAAAAACGAAGCAATTTGTAGAATGTTAGGCGTCTGGCAAATTAAAACATCCTTATTTAAGAAATTATAAATGGTATCAGTAATTGAATTAAAAATTAGTTAAACTAATACACTTTAGAGTTAAATATACATTCAATAAACTATTGTCATTTAATATAATTACTTAAAGAATTAATTAAACTTTCGGAGGCAAACGTTCCTAGTTTATGCATTGATGTTAGCTTCTCTCTCGTTGTATTCAATAATATTTGTTGTAATTCCTTTTCATTATCTGCAACATGTAAATAATTCAATTCTTTAAATTTTTTAGCTGTTGCTAATTGGTGTCCATTTCTATGTTCTCCATATTTTAAAAGTCTGGGCATTATAATTATAGGTTTTTCTATTTGTAATGCTGATATAATTGTACCCATTCCTGCATGACTTACAATCAAGTCAGCCTGTTTAAATAAGTCATTAAATTTTGATGGATTAATAAAATCGAATATTTTAATGTTTAAAACTGAATATGTTTGTAAAGTAGCTTGTGCTATAATAGTATCTCCTGATAACATTGGAGCAATTTCATCAATAGCCTTAATAAGTCTATCAAATGGTTCTTGCGTACCAGTAGTTACAAAAATCATGATAGTACATTACCGTTAAATATTATTTTTTCAGTGGTTAGTTCCGGCCATTGAGTATAAGTTCTGTCTGCAAACGATGATGCTATTTTGCAACTCATAGAAATCTTTTCTACATTAGCAATACTATCAATCCAAACAGTTTTAGCGCCACAAATTTTACCAGCTATAATACCTAATAAACCCGGTGCTGCTCCTGTAGTAATAACTAAGTCTGGTTGTAACAAAATGATTCTTTTGGTTATACAAAACATTGAATAAAAAAGGCGTAGTTTTTCTCGACGGTTTGCATCAGGGATACGATAGAAATTATAGCCTTTAACTGTTTCCGCAAAGCATAATTTTGTTGACATAAATACCAAACTATGCCCTTCAAAAGCCGGTTTTAACCGTAATAGTTGTATCCAATGTCCACCGGCAGAAGCTATCGCTAATACTTTCATTTCTAATGGAATTTATTTAAAAATAAATTTAAAAATAAATCATAAATAAATCATTATCAAATTTTTTATAATTATTTTTTCATAAATATATTATTTGCGATACCTTATAATTTTTGCAGGTATACCACCAACGATTGCATAAGAAGGCACATTTTTTGTCACAATAGCTCCTGCTCCTATAATAGACCCTTTTCCTAACTTTATTCCTGGCATAATTACTGAATTTCTTCCAATCCAAACATCATCATCGATAACAACGGGATTAGCTTTTGTTGACCCTTGTTTTATAATTGGCATATATGTAGAATCAAAGACATGAGTCACAGCTAATATGGCGACATTTTGTGCAATCAAAACATGGTTACCTATTATAGCAGATTGTATATAAACATTTTCATTTATTTGACAGTTATTACCAATTGTTAAAACATCTTTCATTCCAAATCGAAATCCTGATTGAATATAGTTGTTTTGTCCTATTATTATTATTCTTTTGAGTATCCCAACTCTTAAAAAGTTAAATATATATCCCAGTGGAAAGTAACTTGAAGGCAAATTTTTGAATATGAAATAATACAGGAAAAGTAAAAATTGTCTCATATTAATTTTTCATATAATCTATATATTGATTTTGCAACATTTTCAGCATCAAGATGCATTTTTAATAATTCATTTCTACCATTAGTTTTTCTTTTTTCCATAGAAAGCTTTATAATTTCTTCTATTGGAGATATAAAATTTTTAGGGTCAAAAGAATTTATAACAAATGTTTTTTTTACATCTTTTAATAAATATCTTATATCACCGACATCGGTAGATACTATAGGTTTATTACATGCCATCGCTTCTTTAATAATTTGCGGAGAACCCTCACTAGTAGAAGTCAATAGTAATAAATCTATTTTATTTAAATTTTTGACAACTTCTTCGCGAGTCATATCGTGAAATTCTATAACTTCTATTTCTGTTATATCCTTCATTTTTTCAACTATTTTTAAAAATAGTTGAAAATTCTTTTCTTGTCTTTTTTTGTTTCCAGGAAAGCCTATTATTATCTTTAAGGGATTTTTTTGGACAAAAATTTCTTTAAATTGATTTATATCAATACCGCAAGGTATTTTTACAATCTTTTTTCTATACATAGTTAACTTGGAAACCATGCTATCATTCATTGCAATCACGTTATGCACTCTTTTTACAACAAGTTTTGTTATAAAACGTAACATTCCTAATCCTTTATTTGAATTGATATCAGTTCCATGAATGGTTAGTACCACTGGAATTTTTAGGAATGGATTGAACAATAAAAATAAGCCAGATAAGCCAAAATGAATGTGTACAATATCATAATTATTAGCTCTAATTAATGAATTTATTTTGAAAATACTTTTTAAATAATTCCATTTGCTAGCACGCCCATTAATAAAGTAAATTTCCTTTTTAATATCGAATATGTTTTCTATAGCCTCTATTTGTTCCTTTACATGTATCCCAAAATAAATGTAATCCCGAACAGGATACATATTTGTTATGAATAAAATTTTCATCTTTTATATTATATATTAATCAAACGATATCCTACAGTTAATATCTATCTTATATATTTTTTATTTTTATCTAATTCTTTTCCAAACTGTAGATTATTAGTCCATATTTCTCGTACAATTAAATTTCCAATAGAATCATTGTAATGTACAGGATCTCTAAAATTATTTTTATTTGTAGTAATTGAATTTAAGTAATCGAAATCGTAAACTTTGGCATTTAAAGATGACATGATTTTTTTAAACTTTTTTTCCTCTTCTCCTAAACCAAACTCAATTAGCCTTTTGTGAAATTCTTCACTATGTGGTACTATAATAAAAATCACCTCTATACCTTTCTTTTTAGTAAACCTATCAAAATTTAATAGTTCCGAATATAACAGATTTGGAAATTCATATTTACCGTACCAATCAGAAGCCTTGGTTGAAATACTCCATTTCCAAAATTCTTCTCTTGTCATCGGTGGCTTAGAGTCAACATTTTTTTTTTTAAGTATTTGCTCTATTGTGACATAAGTGGCGCTGGCAACATCTTTATTATAAATATACATTAAGGGATCATCTAATACCTTTTTTAATCCTGAAATCCTATTTTGATAACCGTATTTATTAAACATATTAAAATTAATTCCTATTACAATCCGTTTTATAGGCTTTCGTTTGTAAGCTAAGTAAAAAAGTTCGAATATTTCATTTAATTTAGCTGCATTTGTATTTAACTTTTTATATTTTTGTTTAGAAATTTTTTCTATTAAGTCTATTGGTAGCAGCTCTGTTCTTGAATCTCCAATAAGCATATTTTCACAAGGAAAGTGAATGTAATCAATAGTTCTATACATCAATTGATTTAAGCTTTCAGCACTCTTTTTTGTATCCTTATTGAAAATCCCAAAATTGAAGTAGTTAAAAGGGTCAACAATAACAACTATTAACCCCCATACAATTATAGGAAGTGCCAGTAATAAAATATTTATTATAAAGCGTTTCATATGATATAGTGTACTATCTAAAACTGAAAGTATATAAAATTTCCAGCAGGATTTTTTGTGGCGCTAAAAACAATCGAAATTATAAGGAAGTAATAGACAGACCATCTCAGAAAACGATAGGAGCGTAATGCATATCTAAGTTTTTCGTTGTTGTATTGTAACTCCATTGTAAGCAGTACACACAGAAAGAATAAGGAGATAAAAATATCCGATATTTGTAACCCCATTCCCCTAAATTTTAATGACATATTAAGAAAATTGGAGTATTCATTAACATCAGAAAACATTTTGGTTATAATAATAAACGCATCAGATAAGCTATTGCTTCTAAAAAATATCCATGCAAAACAAACGATAATAAAAGATAGCAAAGTACTTATCAATTTATTAAAAGTATTTTCATTTTTTTGGCCTTTTATAGTGAGCATTTTTTCAACAATCAGAACAAACCCGTGTATTGCTCCCCAAATTATAAAAGTCCAGTTTGCTCCATGCCAAAACCCACTTAAAACAAAAGTTATAAAAATATTAAAATTAGCTTTTAGGTTACTTGTACGATTACCGCCTAATGGTATGTAAACATAATCTCTAAACCAGGTTGATAGTGATATATGCCATCGATGCCAAAATTCTGTTAAAGATGTTGATAAGTAAGGCATTTTAAAGTTTGTAGTCAAATCAAACCCTAACAGCTTAGCAGTTCCTATTGCAATATCTGAGTATCCAGAAAAGTCGCAGTATATTTGAAATGCAAAGAATATTGTAGCTACTACCGTCGGAAATCCAGTATAACTTTTAGGGCTATTATAAACGGCATTAACTAAAATTGAAAGGCTATCGGCTATTACTATCTTTTTAAAAAAGCCAATTAAGATTAAGCGGCCACCAATTTTAGCCATTTCATAAGTAAATGTTCTTTTTAGAAAAAATTGTGGTAGGAATAATCTCGCTCTTTCAATAGGACCGGCAACCATTTGAGGAAAAAAACCAACGAAGGTGAAAAAAATCAAAATATCCTTTGTCGGCTCCATCTTTTTTTTGTAAATATCAATTGTGTAGGTTAATGATTGAAAGGTATAAAAGCTTAGACCTACAGGTAATATTATATGAAGGGTTGGCCAATTAACTGATATGCCTATTTTTGACGCTAAGGAGGTAAAACTATCAGTAAAAAAATTGAAATATTTAAAAAGACCAAGTAGCCCGAGATTTACAAATAAACTTACCATTAGCCATCTTTTTCTAACTTTAGTATTTTTAGCATTATAAATTTTTTTACCAAGTAAAAAATCGTTTGCTGAGCTAAAAATTAACAGGAATAAAAATCGCCAATCCCACCAGCCATAAAACACATATCCTGCTACTAACAGAAATAAATTCTGCAATCTCAAATTTCGGTTTAATATAAACCAATATAATACAAATACTATAGCAAAGAATATTATGAATGTATCAGAAGTAAATAGCATATGTTAGGATTATTTGTGACTATGTTTTGATTAGCTATGGAAAATTTAATTATTTTTTTTTGATACATCTGCATTAGTGATCTTACAATATGTTTTCATTAAAAATTCATAGATTGTAGGATTCAGTTTAAATATATTGTAAGCATACTTATGTTTACTCTTGATTGAATTTTTATTAACATAATTTGAATAATTATCTAAATTTCTTACTACATGATTATATTCATTTAAATGCAATTCCTTTTTAGACATCAAAATAAGGTTAAGAAGAGAAATATTGTTAACCAAATCATAATATTTAGCGTTATATATAAGTTCTGGTAGCTTTTCTTCACAAATTTTGATCATTCTTTCTGAAAAGAAAATAGTATCAAGATCCTTTTTGCTAAACTTAGTCATAGTTACAGAATTGTCTCTTATGAGATAATTATATTTTATTACATCGTTAAAAACTATTTTATTTGTTTCAATAAATATCAAAAAATTATAAAAAGTATCTTCATTCATATAGCCTTCAAATTTTATCTTTTTGGCTATTTCTGCTTTGTATATTTTATCACAAACACTACGTGAAAATTTTTTTTTAAATAGTCCTCCTATAGCTTCAATTTTATTGTACACTTTAATTGCATTTGTCCCATAATACAATTCTACTTTGTATGGGAAGACTTTACGGACTCCACAAATTGAAATATCGGCATCGTAATGTTTTGCTGTGTTTATTAATGTTGAGTACATGTCAGGGTCAATCTCATCGTCACAATCGACAAATCCTATATAAGTTCCCCTTGCAATATTTAAACCTGCATTCCTAGCTGCTGATACACCATGATTATTCTGATGTATAACTACCACTCTACTATCTAATATAGCATAAAAGTTGCATCGATCACCACTATCATCTGTAGATCCATCATTAACTAGGATAAGCTCAAAATCAGTAAAGGTTTGCGATAAAATAGATTGTATACAGCGATTTATATACTTTGACTTGTTATACACAGGTACTATTATAGACAGTTTCATTTTAATTTATATTTAAATGTTTATATTTCGTTAGCTGAATAGACATTTAAATTTAGACATACATTGAATATCTATTAATATCTAAATTTTATTTAAAGATTTTTTTTAGAAATCTTTAATCGCTTTTTTTAAATTAATAAAAATGAAAGATAATATCTATTGTAATTCTTTTGTGTTAAGACTTGTTACCTAATAGGTTCATTTTCATTTGTAAATAAAGTATATATATTAAAATTAATATTTTTTTATTAGTATATTTTAATTCTTTAATTACTTCGAAAGAAAATTTAATTTTTTCTTTTAATCTAAAATTACTTGTAAGCAAAAGAGGATAAATTCCCCATTTAAGTTTATCAAATTGGGTACTGTTATCAATAATGTGATTTTTTTCAAAATAGTTTTTAACCCATTTGAGGTAAGCTACATTTGATTTTAATTTTCTTAGAATTATTAATTTGTCCTTAACTATGGCAGATATATTGATTTCGCTATACCTATATTCTATTGTCGCTCCAGGAATTGTTACTATTCCTTTATCTTTACCTATTTTTATCCATGTTGCATCATCGGAACACCATGCAAGATCATAATATTCAAAACCACCATGTTCTGAATATTTGTCTTTTTTAAAAATATATTCCACAACTGTACTATTTATTTCATGTTTTATTCTTTTTAAGAAAAAGTCGGTAATTGAAGTATGAAAAGGAAAGGGCTTTATTTTCTTTATTTTATGTCCATTTTTATCTATAATATTTATATCAAAGTGCAATAAATCGACATCAAACTGATTGTTTATAAAGCCGTAAAATCGTTCTACACAGTTTAACCCCATTATATCGTCGTCAGAAAACAACCATATCCAACCTTCATCTTTAACCATTTCAATGCAACGATTCCAATGTGCAATTAAATTTCTATTACCTATATTTTCATCGAAAGCTTTGTAAACTATAGAAATTCTATTTTCGTATTTTTTTATAATACTATGTAAGTCATCTGGACTGTTATCATTTCCGATATAAAGGGTAAAGTCTTTACAAGTTTGATTAGCAATAGACTCTATCGTTTCGACAAAAAAAAATCCTTTATATGCTGGTATGACTATGGCAAGATTTGAATATGTATTTTTAGTTCCTTGCATATTTCATTCAGCATTGACAAATATTTCTCTAAATTTTATAATCGGCTTTTCAAAATATTTATAATTGATCGTTGAAAGACTTATAACAATCAGCCAATAAAGACAATAGTTCATAACTACCTGTATAGTTACAGCATTTTTATCCTGAAAATAAGGAATGTAAATTATGGAATAATGAATAAGATACAGAGAGTATGATGCTAGGCTAATATTCAAAATTACTTTTTTTATCATACGGTGTCTAATGTCTCTGAAAAAGTATGCTGAAGGGATAAAAAGTGAAAAGGAAAACGGAATAAAAATAAAATAGCAACTATGAATAAAAATTCGAAAAATCATATTTGTTTTATAAATCTCAGTATGCTCAGAAGCTAGAAAAAACATCAAAACTAATACTGAAAACATTATCATCCCTATCCAAAATAGCCACCTTCGGCGTTTAAATAAAAATTCCTTTTCAAAAAACATTGCATAAGATATTATCACTCCGTACATTACAGAATCAAGTCTATAAACTACAATTTTTCTTATTTCTGAATCAAAATCTAACTGTGTGGTGCTGTATGCTTTAACAAACCTTAAAATTATGAAAATGGATAAATAGAGTAGAAACGTTACTTTTAATATAACCTGTTTCTTTTTATTCTTTAACAACATATTTGCAAAAAAAAGAAAAATTGGAAGTGTCAAATAAAACCATTCTTCAACCGCTAAGCTCCATGCCTCGCCAAAGAATTGTGGATGTATGCTAATTAAATTTTGAAGAAAAAGATAATATCTCCAATCGAAATCTGTATTATACTTGAAATGATATAAAGTAAAAGCTATAGTTAAAAAAAAATAATAATTAGGAATGGTTCGAAACCACCTTCTTATCCAAAATTGTTTTATTTCGCTAAATTTAAATACTTTGTTTTTGATAAATGATTTTATCAAAATAGTCCCTATTAAAAATCCACTTAATACAAAAAATAGATCAACTCCTAATGGTCCAATCCAATCCAAAAGTACGCGAATTTTATTGATAGCTTTACCAATATAAGGTAATTTAATCAGAGGGGATAAGATAGAAAATGAATGATACCAAACAACTAAAAGTATAGCAATTGCTCTAATAATATCTAAACCTATTAATCTATTTTTTAATAGATCCTTTTGGCTTTTAATCACATCGTTCATTACTCAATATTCTGTATTAAGAATTATTAATATATCCAACATCAATTGATTTCTGAAAAACCCTATTTAATATTGTCTGATTGTCCTTTAAGCGCTGATAACAATAAAGAACAAGAACAGTAGTAATTAAAAAACCATCATTTATTAAACTATCAGATGTGAAACATGTTAACATTATCATCCATAAATAATATTTAAGGTAATAATAATTCATTGGAAGCGGTATAAAAAAACTTTTTATAAAAATCATAACATACCCCAAAATAGCGAAAAGTCCAAAGAACACGTAAACCTCAACCAATCCTACATCTGATAAATAGTACCCATAATCATCCTCTAGCGATAACATCACCTTTCCATAAATAGAGGTATCATTTGCAAATCCATTACCGAAGATTCTACTAGCGGTATTAGGAGTAAATTGTGTAAGATAATATTCTGCCGCCCGTATACGAATATAATCTTTACCGGCTGAGGCATCTTCTTTTTGCTGATTAGCTAAACCCTTACTTAATTCAGTATTAGAATTAAGGAAAGCGTAACCAGCCACAACAAATAAGACAATAGTAGCAATTTTGTAAACCGCCTTTACAGTTCTCAAAAAATGTATCAAGTAAAGCAACAGCATAACGGAGATTGCTTGCCTAGTGCTTTGCAGTACAACAATTACAATGCCTAATAAGGCATATAATAGCCATAAATACCTATATTTAGAACCACCATTAGTTGCTTTATTTACAGCAATAAAGCACGATAAAAAGAAAACCCCGCCACCAGGGAAATTAATGCGGATTATACCACGATCCACTTTAAATTCTTTATAAAAGCCAAAGTAAACTACATTATTGTGAGTAAATTGAAAAAGAAACAGAATGATATAAATTATTCCGTAAAACAGTACTATGTTTTCTATTGCCTTAATCGTTGTACCTGAATTTAGTAAGTAAAAAAAGACAAACCAAATTAAAAATGGAATTATAGTTGGGCTGTATTTTAATGACTGTCCCCAGGTGTATTGAGCAAAAAATATAGATATTGATATTGAAAAAGCTATTAGTTGAACTGGTAAAATAAAACCGCCACTTTCCCTAAAAAAATAAGGTAAAGAGATTATAATAGACAAAAGTATAAAAGCATAAGTAATATTTTTCAGTATGCCTGTTTGAGCAATAGTCGCATCAAAAAACCTTAGAGAAAATATTACCAAAAGGAAAATGAAAACATCATTTAATTTTATTTTACTATTCATCCAGGTAACAATAAGTGGCTTAATTTTCAGTTTCCATTATCGCTTCTTTTGTAGCTTCTAAAAAAGCACTTCCCCATTTTTGATCTGGTTCCAAATGATTTCCCTCAGCCCATTCATTCCAAGCATTAATGAATATAAAATTTTCATCCTCACTGAAAGGAGAGAAGCTTTTTATAGTATTAACAAGCCAAGTTTTATAAGATTTAGGAGAACTATTTAGCATTATAAAAATTCCTGTTTTTCTTCTTGAAGTATTATCCCACATTGGAGTAACACAAGGAAATTGTTTGTAATTTGGAAGTGGATAATCACGCATAAAATTTACAAATCTGTTATAATCTATTTTAGTAATTATTGGCCTCTTAAATACCCTGGTGATTATTCTTGTGAATAGTTTTCGCGGATTTTTCTTTTTAAATATTTCCATTGACTTTGAATCTGGTTGAAAATCTACTGCGGCATCAAATCCTTGCTGTAAGTATTCAGCCCCGTTTTTTGAAAAACCTTCCATTCTACATAAATATAATTCCATTCCTTGTTCTGCAGCCTCTTCTCTCCAAATCTTAATAGTCTTTTGAATATTAGGAAATATATCGGAACGATAAATACAAAATACAGGTTTGCCTTTTACTCGAATATAACGAGAGTCTTTGAATACAGAATTGATCAAATACTTTATATGCTCTCTATCGTCTTCTTCAGAATATTTTTGTTCAAGTAAAACTTGTTTTTCTCCACCATCCCATACACGGGTCCAATTTTCGTTAGCCCAGCATAACATGAAAGGAAAATCAGGTTTCCCACTTTCTAATATCTCATTGAAAGGTCTTTCTAATATTCTTCTTCCATTAAACCAGTAATGATAATAACAAAAGCCATAAATTCCGTTTTCTTTTGCCATTGAAGCTTGTTGCTCTTTAACCTCATTGATACGGAGATCATAAAAGCCTAAATCTGATGGAAGGTGAGGTTGATAGTGGCCTTTGAATTGGGGCTTTGCCTTAGTTACATTAGTCCACTCAGTAAAACCTTTACCCCACCATTTATCATTTTCGGGTATTGGATGAAATTGTGGTAAATAAATTGCTATTAATTTAACTTTATTTTTCATAGTAGTCGTTATACACATCTTTTTAATAAAATATAAAATAATTGTTATTTTGAGAATGCTTTTTCAAATAACAAATATCGATATTTCTTAAAGTACAGCTATTCCTGTATACAGGGTATGATAATTAAGTGCTAAACAGAAAAGAACAAATTGTTTAATAAAACTTTTTAAAAATTCGCTTAGTTTCAAATTCAGTTTGTATAATTTTTACTAATTCTTATCATTGTAAACATTTTTACTAATTCTTTATTTTTTAAAAGTAGGAGCTGACATAGAATAAAGTACATTCCCGAAAGAGTAAGTGCCACTAAGCATATAACGATAGGATGAACAAAATATAATTTACTTAAAGAGCAAATAATAATATATGGAATTGAATAAAAAGCAATTTTTATTAATTTCCCGAGCGGCACTTTAATTTTAACTTGCCTTTTTACGAAATAAGCAGCTGAGATCAGAACAAATAATTCTGCTGTTACCATTGTTAAGGCTGATCCAATACTTCCTAATCGTTTAACAAGAAGAATATTCAAAGTTAAACCAACACAGGCTCCTATAATAGAATTAATGAGTATAATTTTATCATTTTTTAAAGGTGTTAAAATTTGAAAAACAAGAATTTGTGCTATCCCTACTATAAGTAGTAAGGGCGTAATTATTCTCATTGGTATTATTGCGCCTTCAAATCCTTTGCCTCCTATAATCATTATAATTTCTGGAGAAAGCATCATTATAATTATAACTAATGGAATACAAATAGAATATAGTATATCAAATGATTTTTCGACTAACTGCACCATTTTTTCTATATCTCCATCGGCTACTAATGAACTCATACGAGGTAACATTACTCCTGTAAATGCAGTAAATATCGCTAAGAATAGTCCGTAAAGTTTTGTCGCTGTTGTGTAGTAGCCTACCTCCGCTTTTCCTGAAACAAAACCTAGATAAGCAATATTAAATGTTAAATACATTGATGTTAAAATAAAGTATAGTCCGTTAGAAAAAAAAGATTTTATATAACGTTTAAATAAAATCCCTCTAATGTCCAACTTAACAAACCTTTTTTTATACTGCCAATTTATAACTGCTTCTAAAATTACAGTGCAAACAGAGATTGAATAATAGGTCACATAATTATCTCGATTTTGAATAAATATGAAGATGGCTATAACATATAAACATCTAATTACTAAATTTCTAACTGTTATGTAACGAAAATTTTCAATGCCTTTATAAAACCATTCAATCAAAAATAAGCTAAAGAATATTTTCATCGCACTGATATACATTAACTCTTTATACTGATTCAACTGTGGAACAATGTGTATAGAAATAACAAACAATATTAAGACACAAAATGTAGTTGTGGCATTTAAGAAAAATAAATTAGTGAACGTTTTGTTTAATTCTGTTGAGTTGTTTGCATCTTTAGCTATTTCTCTTGTACCGATTATAGATATGCCCATCATTGAAAACAAAATATAATAATTAATGATGCTATCAACAAAATTACATATCCCAATGTTAGTTACTCCTAATACCCTAGAAACATAAGGGAAAGTTATCAATGGGAAAACATAATTTGATGCTGTTAATATGCTATTATATAGAAAATTCCTTTTTAAACTCATAAACTGTTTATTAACTCAAATTCTAAACTTTGAAATCAAAGTTTAGAATGCATATATAAATGATCTTACTAAGCAACAGGAATTAAAATGAAACTAACTAAGTGATGTGAACTAAAGTAAAACGTTAATCATTTTATTTTTTTGAAGTTATTACTTATGTTAATTATTAAACTAAAATTTAAATAGGCTTTAGTTATGATTTGGTAGAAAAGCACCACTATTTATGGACTATTATATATTTCAATAACTTTATTTCTATTCTGTTTAAAGTTTAATGGTTGTGAATTTAATTAAAATCGATTAAAAAAGTTGCTGAACATAGAATTGTAAATTTTGCTTTTTTTACCCTGACTATAGTATTTATTATTAAACTTATAACCATAACCATACTTAATCCTTTCAATACCATTAAAAATCAGGTTCAAATTTGTCAGCTGTTTTTGATCGTTTAATTCCTTGATAAAGTTTAATTCCGATTTCTCCGTGAAACCCTGTCGAACCATATACAAAGTTTGATCTGTTAAACGGGAAAGAATCATGGCATCCGGAACCAAGTGTACAGGAGGACTATCTATAATAATATCATCATAAATATTCTGCAAACTTAGAATTAAGTCCTTCAGTTGTTTTCTTTCCAGTAGTTCAGAAGGATTATTGGTGTTTATCCCGCTACCTATCAAATCTAAATTTTGATCTAAACCAGAAGCTTGTATAATAGCTGATAAGTCTGCTTTCCCTAAAATATAATCTGTAATGCCGGGACGGTTTCCGAACAAGTTAAAGGTTTTAGTTAACTGAGGCTTGCGTAAATCCAGTTCCAGAACAATCGTTTTTCTGCCAGAATAAGCAAGTGCAAGTGCAAGATTGCTACTCACAAAACTTTTTCCCTCACTTGGGATACTTGAAGTTAATAAAGTAACCCTTCCGCTTTCTTTCTCGCCGTATAAGTAATGCATCTTGGTGCGTAAAGCTCTAAACTGCTCACTAATGGCAGTTGCGCCGCTGTTAATCACAATTGGGTTTTTTGAGGCTTCAAAAGGCAGTTCGGCTATCACAGGTACAGTAACCTGGTCTTTTATTTCCTGTAAAGAGGTAATTTTATTGCTCAGGCTATTTCTTGCATAAATTAAGCCTGCTGGTAAACCAAGCCCTAAAGCTAAAGCAGCAGCAAAGGCTAACGATTGATTTGATTTAGCCGGAGTGGAATAAGCATAGTCAACAATACGGTCATCAGCTATCGTAGAAGCATAACTTACCGCTACTTCTTCCCGTTTCTGCAGGAGATAAGTATATAAATTTTCTTTAATCTCCTGCTGCCTTTTCATGCTTACATATTCGCGTTCCTGGGTCGGGATACCTTTAATGGAAGACTCAAATTTGGCATTAAAGCCTTGCAGCTTTTGCCGGGAACTTAATAAAGATGCCCGGATGTTTCTAACACTTTCCCTGATCGCATTGCGGGTAGTTTGGATCTGGTTATTTATAGCTTCAAAATCCGGGTTGGTTTCCGGCGTCGTAGCCAGCAGTTTGTCGTGTTGCAATTGCAGCTCTGATAACTTGCCAATCATTACAGTTAATGCCGGATCGGTAATGCCTAAAGTAGCCGGGGCCCTGCCTGTATTTTTGGAAGAATTGATATAATTTTCAATCCCATCAATTACACTTAGTTGTACATTTACCTCATTCAAACGTGTATCATTGGCCTGCATATTTTCCAGGCTAATCTTCGAATCAGAGCTGATGTCTGTTAAGCCCCTGCTGCTTTTAAAGTCCTCTATTTCTTTTTCTGCCTGCGCTAATTCGCTGCTTAAAGAACTTAGCCTTTGGTCTATAAAATCTAATGTGCTTTTTGTTTCCCGGTTTTTTTCGGTTTTACCTGAAAGGTTATAATTATAGATTAAGCGGTTTAAAATATCTTTTCCCCTTTGCGGTACGGCATCATTAAGGGATAAAGCCAAAGTTGTTGCTAACTTATTGGATAAACTTACGTCAATTGCTTTCTGATACTGTAGAGCAGTATTATCAGGATCGGTAAGTGTTATGACAATTGTTTCGCCTTGGTATTGAGGAAGTGTTGCTGTTGGTTCCAGTTTCCAGGTACCGAAACTGTTGGTAAAATGGTCCTTAAAAGAAAGCTCCTTTAGTTTTCCGTTTGATAACTGGAGATAAAATGAATTTTTGTCTTTAATAACAATATTGAATTTCTTATTATTAAAATTACCATTTGATTCCAGTAAATTAAATATGATAGGGGTAGATTTATATAAATCTTGCTCCGCTAAAAAGCCTTCTTTTTTTTGATAGGAAACCCACAACTTTAAATCCTGCACCACTTGGCCGATAAGTTGTTTCGATTTTAAAACTTCGATTTCGTTTTCTATAATTTTTGCATTGTTTACCAGGTCCAGTTTCTCCAGCGCTAGCTGTTGGTCCGGTGTTTTCTTTTCGTCTTTAATCTGTAGTGACGCTTTAATTTCATAAACCGGTTTAGCTATTTTCAGGTAAAAGAATAACCCAGCCATTGCTATAATTAACCCCAGGATAAAAAGAGGCCAGTGATACAGATACCGGTTGAAGGCACTTTTGATATCAGTAGCCTGAGCTTTTTTTTCAGGAATGGTAAACGTCGTGAACTGAACAGGTTGTGTACTCATGATAATTACCGGTATAAGTTGGAAAGAACAATGGCAATAATAGAAAGCCCGGAAAGCACTAAGGTTGCAGTACGGTAACCACGGTCAACGGTTGCATACTTGGTGCGGTCTGGCTGCACATAAATTTCGTCGTTGTTCTTTAGATAGAAGTAAGGCGACTCAAACAGCTTCTTGGAAGTAAGGTCAATCGGGATAAAGTTCCTTTTGCCATCCTGTTCCCTGATCAGCGTTATATTGGTACGCATTGCGGTAATGTTTAAATCTCCCGCTAAGCTTAATGCTTGTGTAATGGTTGTCCGTTCGTTTGTTAGAGTATAAATGCCAGGTTTCTGGACATCACCAAAAACAGAAACTTTAAAATTGATGATCCGGATATTAACAACGGGGTCCTTAAAATAGGTAAGGAGCATTTGCTGGAGTTTTTCCCTTAACTCTGAAGTAGTAAGGCCTGCAGCTTTCAGATTGCCAACGAGAGGCAAATGAATATCGCCTTTTTGATCTACCAGATAACCAGTAATTGGGTTTTCCTGGGATATATCGTAATTGTTGCCATTTACACGGTTTAGGTTGTAATTGAATATGTTAGAAGACTCCGGGTTTCTGCTGCTCACATTAACCCCTAAAATATCTGCTGGTTGTATAGTTAGGGGAGAATAATTTTGTACCTCCTCTTTAGAAGCTGTTGTATGGTTTAGGTCCTGAAAGTAAGGGATGTTTTTATAAGACCCACAAGAACTAAGCAATATTATTAAAATTATATTAAAAAAAGTAAGTTTTTTATTCATAAAGTAAAGTGTTCTTTTTTAAGAAGATAGTGTATGATAAAGATATATAATTCTTTTAAAAAAAGAAATTATAACAAAAATTTGTGCAAATTTTTGTACTATAATTTTTATGGAAAGATTCTGAGAAAATAATAAAAATTTAATAAAAGGTATTTGGCTAATCGGAGACTAAAAAAAATCAGGCCTTTAAATTTGTCACTCAAAAGCCTGATCATTAAAGTGGAGAATATCGGAGTCGAACCGATGACCTCTTGCATGCCATGCCTAATCTGAACTATATAAACATTTTTTAAATTCTATTAAATATATTATTGTCATTATAAGCTACTTACATAACTTTTTTTAAGTTTGTCTATACAAGAAATGTTGGACTGACTTTTTTAGCCCGACAAATTAACGTGCTGGTTTATAATTTTAAACTGGGTTTAACCGCTTCAGATCAAAACAATTATTTCCTATTACTCGATAACATTGGCAATACTATTCAGCATGCAAGAATAGAAGCTATTAAAGCTATCAATACTCATTTAGTAAAGGCTAACTGGGAAATCGGCAGGCACATCGTAGAATATGAGCAGGACGGGAGTGAGCGGGCCGAATACGGAAGCGATTTACTGTCAATTCTTTCTAAAGATTTGAAGTTGAGATATGGCAAGGGATTTGGCAGGCGAAACGTTCTGGATATGCGTAGGTTTTATTTGAGCTATCAGAAATGGCAGGCAGTGCCTGCCAAATTGAGCTGGACACATATAGTTATTTTGCTTGGCGTTTCTGATGTTACCGCACGTAAGTTTTATGAAATTCAATCTGTAAAAGAAAATTGGGGGACACGTGAACTAGAAAGACAAGTGGATGCTGCGTTATTTGAGCGACTTGCATTAATAAGTAGAAATAAGGCCAGCATACTTGAGCTGGCTGAAAAAGGCCATGCAGTAACGAATCCAAAGGATATTACTAAAGATCCTTACATATTGGACTTTTTACAAATAACCCAGGCCTACAGAATAACTGAAAAACAACTTGAACAAAAGATCATCGAAAACTTGCAATTGTTCCTTTTAGAATTAGGTAAAGGATTTGCATTTATTGCCAGGCAGTATAAAATCTCATTGCGTAATAATCATTTTTATATTGATCTGGTATTTTACCATCGGATATTAAAATGCTTTGTACTTATCGATCTTAAAATAAGAAAAGTACAACATAATGATATTGGACAAATGAACCTTTACCTGAATTATTTTAAAAAAGAAGAAAATGTAGAAGGTGATAATGAACCTATAGGAATAATTCTATCAGCAGATAAAGATGAAATATTAGTGGAGTATGCGACAGGTGGAATTACCAATAATATTTTCGTTTCTAAATACCAGCTTTACCTACCGGATAAAGAAGAATTACAAAGAAAAGTAGCTGAATTGATGAAATAAAAAATGAACTTATATGATGCCAGTATCTACAAAATTTGTTCTGCGGGCGTAAAAACATATTGAGCTAATATTAAACTAAAAAAAATCAGGCCTTCAAGTTCATCACCCAAAAGCCTGATCATTAAAGTGGAGAATATCGGAGTCGAACCGATGACCTCTTGCATGCCATGCAAGCGCTCTAGCCAGCTGAGCTAATCCCCCGTTTGGGTTGCAAACTTAATAAAAAGTTTATCGTTCGCAAATTTTAATAGGGTAAAAGAAGCATCAGCAGAATTCAATTTCAGGTACAGCACAAACTTTTATCCGGAGTATTACTGTTGAAAATTCTCCCCTAAAAAATCAATGCCATACTTCTTTTAAGGAAGGTTTTCTACATCATTCTACTAAATAACTGGTTTTGCCGCAAGAAAATTTATAGGACCGGATTTTGTAAAAGGGTATAAATCCAATTATAAATCTCGAGTATGAGCACAGCTATTAACAACAATCCAATTAATGAGGATACAGCAGTCCCTGTTCATCCTTACATCGTACCTGAAGTTAAATATTGCACCAATTGTAAAATTGAGCTGACGGTTAGTAACGATGTCCGCCATACCAGTTTCGGTTTATGCTTGTGTGAAGATTGCCTTTATATGTAGCAATTTCTGATAAATTTTCTGCTGTTGATAAAATTTTTAGCAGTAATTTTAGCCGAAATTTTACCAGCAGATGTACCCAGTTATTGCTAAATACTATTGCCTTGCGTTTATTTTTATAACTTTTGCCCTGTTAAGTTCCTGCGGAGGCAACAGTAGCAATACTTCCAGTCTGCCTGTAAACTCAACTTCGGTAAGTTATGGAGGGAATTATCATACTGTACAAACTATTAACGAAGATTTTGAGCAGGGGCATAAAGCTGCTTATGCAAACGGTACCGTTAATTTAAAAACCGGTAAATGGTTTTTTGCAGATGCACTGATTGCCAACAGCGAAGCAGATTTCAAAACAGGCAGTCAGGCTGTCCGTATAAAAAACAACGGTAAAATCAGTATGCTTTTTGAGGTGGAAGGCGCTGCTTCGGTAACCCTAAAACATGCTGCTTACGGAAACGACGGCGCTTCTTCCTGGGCTTTGTTTGTTGTAGTAAACGGAGATAAAACCTATAAGCAAACCGGTGCCACGATAACCAGCAGCAGACATACCTTAAAAACCGTTACTTTTAACATTCATAAAACGGGAAGGCTCCGGTTCGAGATCAGAAAGCTTACGGGCGGTAAAAACCGGATCAATCTGGATGATTTTACCATTACCGGTACGCAGGATATTAAAAGCGAGGCAGGCACGTCGGTTAGCACCGGCGATACCATTGTTTACACCAAGCCAACAGGTACAGATTCTGTTGCTGCTAACGATAATAATAATTTGTTATGCGGTAACCCGAGCGGTGCAACGGCTGATTTAAGCAATTATAACAACTACCTTATCAACCAAAAATATTATACGGAAAGTTACAGCCGCGACAGGTGCGGGCCGAACTGGGTTTGCTGGCATTTGGATGCCGCAGATCTGGGCAGCACCAACCGTTTAAATAATTTTCGGCCAGATACCAAATTGCCTGCCGATTGGTACGAGGCGCAGGATTACAGCTATAAAAATTCTGGTTTTGATAAAGGCCACAATTGCCCTTCGGGCGACCGGACAAATACAACTGATGCCAATTCGGCCACTTTCCTGATGGATAACATTGTACCGCAGGCGCCGTACAATAACCAGCGCACCTGGGAGCACCTGGAGGATTATTGCCGGACGCAGGTGCAACAAGGCAAGGAGGTTTACGTGATGATGGGCAGTTATGGTACGGGCGGAACGGGTTCTAAAGGTTATGCTACAACAATTGATGAAGGCAGGATTAATGTACCTGCCCGGATCTGGAAAGTTGCAGTAATTATTCCAAACGGAAACAATGATTTAAAAAGGATTAATCGAAATACTACCGTTATTGCGGTTGATACACCGAATGATAACGGCATAGGCCCAAACTGGATGCAGTATGTTTGTACCATAAGGGATATCGAAAAAAACACCGGTTATAACCTGCTTTCCAGTTTGCCAAAGCCAGTTCAGGATGCGATAGAAGTTATCCGTTTTACCGGAACACCAAAACGAAATACGTATTATCCTTAATGCTTCTTTTATCAGCATAATTTTTATCCGGTAAAAGAAGCATCGACATAAAATTATCGACCTAAAATATAATTACTACAGAAGCAAAGCCAACAGCAGTTAAAACATATAATTCTAAACAATGTATTTACTACACTTAAACTTAAACAAAAAGTATGAATAAAATTAGCCGTTATACCCAATTTGTCTTGTTTTCTTTATTGGTTTTGCTGGTGATAAACGGATGCAAGAAAAAGCCGCATTCCGAAATGGCAAAAATTATTGGTAATAAGTATAAAAATAATAAGGTTTATAAACAACTCGTTCCCGACGAGTTTTCACCGGTTTTTCAGCAGATGCTGATCGAGAAAAAATCATTGATGACCAATCCTCAGCTTATTTCTGCTTTTTATCAGCAGAATGATTATGAGCCGGTTTTTGTACTGCAGCATCTGCCCAAAGATGAACTTGAGGTAGTAGAAAATTATTATCAGCATGCAGCAGAACATGGTTTGGACCCTAAAATGTTTCAGGCAGCACAAATCGATTCGCTATTAAAAAAAATAGCCGATAAAAACAGCATCAAAACAAAAGAAGAAGCCTACAAAACATTGGCAGAACTGGAAATAGTAACAGCTAATTCTTTAATTAATTACAGCAATGCGTTGCAGTTTGGTGTCATCAGCCCAAAGAAAATTTATGCGCGTTACTTTACCGAAACCAAAAGGCCGGATAGTTTAAGCATGAACCATGTTTTTGAAGTAAAAGATTTAAAGGCTTTTTTGGATAGCATTCAGCCTAAAAATCCGCAGTATATAGCTTTGCAAAAAGCATTGGCGATGGGCGAAACCGCACCGGGAATGACTAAGATTGAAACAGAACGCATTTTAAAAGTGAACCTGGAACGTTTACGCTGGAAGAACAAACCGAAAGAAGACCGTTATGTGCTGGTAAACATTGCCAATTTTGGTTTAAATGTGATAGACCACGACTCATCAATTTTAAGCATGAAAGTTTGTGTGGGCGAAGGAAGGAACAAATCTTATACAAATAAACTCGAAGAATACAGCGAAGATGATAAAGTACGCGATGTTCCTTTCAGTCGCGAAACGCCTCAATTAAATAGTGAAATTTACAGTGTTCAGGTGAATCCGGTTTGGAATATTCCGGAAAGTATTGCCTCAAACGAGATTATAAAAGATGCTGCCGCCGATCCTTATTATTTATCGAACAAAAATATTGATGTGTACGAGAATGGCAAAAAGGTAGAAAATCCCGAAACGATCAACTGGGCTTCTGTTTCTAAAAATAATATGCCTTACAGTTTCAAACAGCAATCCGGCGAGGGAAATGCCCTGGGGAAAATCAAATTTTTATTCCCCAATAAAAGCAGTGTTTACCTGCACGATACGCCTGCACAAGCAGCTTTTAAACAATCTATGCGGGCAGTAAGCCACGGTTGTGTTAGGCTGGAAAAACCACTCGAATTAGCTCACGTTTTATTTGGCGACGGGAAAAAATACGAGCAAATAGAAAACGATATGCAGGAAACTGACCCAACGGCCACTAATATTTCTTTACCTAAAAAAGTTCCTGTTTACATTACTTATGTTACGTGTTGGGCAGAAAACGGAAAGTTAGTTTACCGGCCGGATGTTTACGGTTTGGATATTGTACTTTATACGCATATCCAAAAAATGTTGTCGTAAAAGAAGTATTTACAGCATGGCCTGTAACGGGCCATGCGTATTGTTTGCCCCCGGAAATAAGTAGTTGGCTACAAAGCTCTGGTCTAAATATTTAGAATGATATTTACTGTCGGAGCCATTAATAAATAACACTGTTTTATTTTGAATGGTGTTGATAATGGTAGAAGCAAGTTCAGGCGCAACAGCAGGGCAGCCAAAACTTCTGCCTAAACGGCCCATCGAATTAATGGTTTGCTGACTAACATAATCAGCAGCATGTACTACAATATCACGCTGGCGGGCATTAGAGTTAAAATTGGCATCCATTCCATCCAAACGAAGTGAACGGCCGTGTTTGCCAGTATAAATTTCGCCGGTTAAGTAAAAGCCTAAACTGCTTTGGTGTGAACTGTCAATGTTAGAAAATTGATTGGCCATATCATCACCACTACCTTGTCCGTGTGCAACCCAGGTATTCATCAGCAAAGTTGCATCCTGCAGGTTGATGATCCACATCCGCTTGGTATGGCTTGGCTTATTAAAATCTACAATGGTAATAATGGATTTATCATCATTTAAGTTGCCTGCTTTTTTAAGGTTATAATACCCGGTAACGGCCTTTGCAAAAACACTGGCATCTAAACCGGAAGCATACAGGTTGGCAGTTTGATAAATATTGGTTAAGTAAGCAGAATATAAAACTTCTGAAGGAGAGAATGCCTTTTTACCGCGGGCATTTACAGAAGTGTTTTTGGTTTTAAAATTTAAGAATGATTTAGGGCTTGAACCCAATATAGTAACAGAAAGGGCAACAGAAAGTAAAATTGATTTTTTAAAAAAATTTTGATTCATGTATTTTCTTGTTTTAGGCGTTGGATTACTATACGTAAATATAAGGTACTTGGTTTATATAATTAAATTAATGTAGTTTAAATGCTGCACTAATTGTACTTTTTTACAGTAAAATGTATTTTATATTATACGCTGATACTTTATTTTTATTGTTTAAAAGCTTAAAATAATTTTATTACTTTAAGCTTTATTGCAGCAATAGTTTTGTACTTGGTCCCAATAAATTTTCTGATGTAAAAGTCTTTTGTTCCTGCAATTTTTTAAAAACCTACCGTTATTTTTACTGTTATAAGTTTACCAATGTTTATTAACCGTTTACCTTAAAATCTTTAAATTATGGCTACTAAAGAAAAATCAAAATCTGAGGATGCAAAAACATTAAAGGATCCTAAAGCATCTAAAGACGAAAAAAGCAAGGCAGGCAAAGATTTAGCAAGCAGCAAAAAGAAAAAATAGCTTTGCAATTGGTTTTACCTGAAAAACCCCTGATAAAGGGGTTTTTTTATGGACCTGTTTTTCAAAAAAATCACAAACCAATTTTTACTGCCTAAAAGAAGCATCTTAAATGTATGTTTATAAAAATTTACGCATGACTTTTTTTATCATCAGCCTCCTCATTTTAGCGCTCATTGTGCTGATCGGCTGGCTCAAAATCCATCCTTTCCTTGCATTTCTGCTGGTTTCGGTACTTGCGGCTTTGTTGCTGGGCATCCCGTTAAATAAAGTAGCGGCTTCGATAGAAAAAGGAATTGGCGACATGCTTGGCTCTATCGCCATCATCATTACGCTTGGGGCAATGTTGGGCAAGCTGGTTGCAGACAGTGGCGCAGCACAAAAAATAGCAGCCGTAATGATGCAGGTTTTCGGTACCAGATACATTCGTTTAGCTTTGATGTTAACCGGATTAATTATCGGCATGCCTTTGTTTTACGGCGTTGGTTTTGTGCTGATGGTCCCGCTGATCTTTTCTATCGCTTATAAATACAAACTGCCTGCGGTTTATCTGGGTTTGCCCATGCTGGCATCGTTATCCGTAACACATGGTTTTTTACCGCCGCATCCATCGCCAACGGCAATGGTTTTTCAGTTTCATGCAGATATGGGCATTACTTTATTGTATGGAATTGTGATTGCCATTCCGGCAGTCGTTATTTCAGGTTTGTTTTTTTCGGGATTTTTAAAGAAAATATCTTCGCAACCCTTACAAGCTTTTGTAGCCGTAGAACTGCCGGAAAACCAGTTGCCCGGAACGGCAAACAGCTTTTTAACGGCACTTTTACCCGTTATTTTACTGATGGCTTTAACCTTGCTTCCGCTTGCCTTTCAGCTTGGCCCTGCTGTTAAAAACCTGTTTTCTTTTCTGGCTGCACCATCTATTGTACTGCTGATCGCTTTGATATTTGCTACTTTTTCGCTTGGTGTTTTCCAGAAAAAAAATATAGGAAAACTGATGGACATTTACGGTGATGCCATTAAAGACATTGCTTCTATTTTGCTTATTATCGGCGGTTCCGGAGCATTAAAACAAGTGCTTACCGATAGCGGCGCCAGCAACGATATTGCCGCCTTGCTACAAGGCTTTAACCTGCAACCTTTGCTTTTAGGCTGGCTGATTGCGGCCATTATCCGGGTTTGTATTGGTTCTGCAACGGTTGCCGGTTTAACCGCTGCCGGCATTATTATGCCGCTGATGGTTGCTACACATACCAACCCTAACCTCATGGTTTTATCCATTGGTGCGGGCAGCCTGATGTTTTCGCACGTGAATGATTCTGGTTTTTGGTTGTATAAAGAATACTTCAACCTTAGCATTAAAAATACGTTATTGTCGTGGTCAATTATGGAAACGCTGGTTGCTTTTATTGGCTTAGCCGGCGTATTGATCCTGAACATTTTTGTATAGATGCTTCTTTTACCGGTATAAAATGTTCAACTTACGCTTCAATAATTTAAATTAAAACTATTTATGGGATTCGATCAATATCACGAGCCAGCGCACGAGCTACCGGAAAAAACAAGGACTTTTGCCCGGATGATTGCTTCTTTAACCGAAGAAGCCGAAGCGATCAACTGGTACGAACAACGCATTGCAGTAGAAAAAGACGAGCAGGCAAAAGCCATCATGAAAAATGCGCAAAAAGAAGAATTTAAGCATTTTGGAATGGATTTGGAATTTCTGTTGAGGCAAAAACCAATTTGGCGGGAAACGATTCAGGCAATATTATTTAAAGATGGAGATATTGTTGAATTGGGAGAAAAAGGCGAAGAAGCGACGGATTAAAAAGAGTTGCCGGTTCTGGGTTGCCTGTTGCCTGTTTAAAAAAGAAAAACCAACTAAACGCAGAAAGTATTAAACTGGTCGGGATTTGCAATCCCGATCTTTGAGCTGGGGATTTCTAATCACTATTGTACGAAAGAGCTTAAGGAGCTTTGTACATTTTTGTTGGATCATGCTTCTGGTCGGGATTTGCAATTTAAACTGGTCGGGATTTGTAATCCCGATCTTTGAGCCACGGATTTGTAATCCAATTTTATAAATTTTAAACATGGGTTTTAAATACAAAGTCAGCAACAACGGAATTTATTTTATGACAGTTACCGTTATTGACTGGATTGATGTTTTTACCCGTAAAGAACTGGCAGAAATTGTAATAGAAAGTTTAAAATACTGCCAGAAAGAAAAAGGCCTGGTGTTATACGCTTGGTGTTTAATGCCCAGCCATTTGCATTTAATTGCTTCTGCAGAGGAAAATACAAAGCTTTCTGATATCCTGCGCGACTTTAAAAAGTTTACTTCTAAAAGTATTGTTGCTGTAATCAAAGAAATTAATGAAAGCCGGAAAGAATGGTTATTGGATAAATTTGAATTTGCCGGAAGGACCAATTTTAAAAACAAGGAATATAAATTCTGGCAGGATGGCTTTCACCCGATAGAATTAGACACCAATGCGATGATGGGACAAAAGCTGGATTATTTGCATTATAATCCGGTGGCGGCTGGTATTGTTTACGAACCAGAACATTACGTTTATAGTTCGGCTATTAATTATGCCGGGCAACAGGGGTTGATTATGTTTTGTTGATGGAATAGTAGGATTAGAAATCCTTAGCTCAAGGATCGGGATTGCAAATCCCGACCAGCAGGGACAAAAGCTGGATTATTTGCATTATAATCCGGTGGCGGCCGGTATTGTTTACGAACCAGAACATTACGTTTATAGTTCGGCTATTAATTATGCCGGGCAACAGGGGTTGATTGATGTTTTGTTGATGGAATAGTAGGATTAGAAATCCTTAGCTCTGAGGACGGGATTGCAAATCCCGACCAGCAGGGGTTTGTAAATACGTCCTTCCAGTAACGGATTTCTAATTCTATTTATAAAACAACTCATACTTCTTTTACCACCTAATTTTTAGTAAACTCAGAAGTAGTATGAAACTCAATTTCCGGGAAATCACGTTTAGCTAAATTAATCATGTAATCATTATCAGCTAAAAAAACAGTATTGCCGTCTTTATCGGTGCTGATCTGGTATTGTTTGCGATACACTTCTCTTCCATTTTCTTTTTATCGGTAGAGGAGGTTACCAATTGGAACCAAAAAATCCGAATTTGTAACTAAGGGTATTAGAAAGAATAAATCTAATAGAGCTTATGTACAGATTAGAACGATAATTATTACTTTTGAGTTGTATGCCAACAGTTTTATTTATTTGGGGATGGAGGCTTTATTTTTACGCAAATGAAAACAAGGAGCCAATTTATATCCATGCTGAGAAAGGCGATATGGATTGCAAATATTGGATTTTAGTTGATGAAATGGATATAAAAGAAGAGTTTAGTTATAACATGTCGCCAAAAGATAAACGAGAAATAAGGAAGATCATATTTCAAAACTTTGATACGATAGCAGATTCCTGGAATAATTTTTTTAAAAAGACAACATGATAGCTACACATAAAATAGAGGCCATTCATTTCAATAAAGATTTTATTATGCTAACTATTGATGGTAATGAACTTACCATACCTTTAGATAAGTTATCTGCTAAACTTCAAGCTGCAACTGATGTAGAAAGGGCAATGTACAGAATTTCTCCTTCGGGTTATGGCATACATTGGCCTTTAATAGACGAAGATCTTTCTATTAATGGTATTCTTAGGGATTTTGCAAAATAGCTTCTTTGCCGTCGCTACCAACAAACAACCCATACTTCTTTTAGCACCTAATTCTACTGGTCGGGATTTGTAATCCCGTCCTTCTAGCTACGGATTTTCAATCCTGTTATAATCAACCTAATACTTCTTTTACCACCTAATTCTTAGTAAACTCCGAAGTTGTATGAAATTCAATTTCAGGAAAATCACGTTTTGCCAGATTGATCATATAATCGTTATCAGCTAAAAAAACAGTATTCCCATCTTTATCGGTACTGATTTGGTGTTGCTTGCGGTACATAATTTCCTCCATTTTCTTTTTGTCTTTAGAAGTTAACCAACTGGAACGACGAAAAGTTAACGGACGGAAATGGCATTTTGCACCATATTCGTGCTCCAAACGGAAGCTGATCACTTCAAACTGCAGCTCGCCAACTGTTCCCACAATTTTGCGGTTTCCAGGCTGCTGGATAAAAAGCTGCGCCACGCCTTCTTCCGTTAATTGCTGGATTCCTTTTTCCAATTGTTTGGTTTTCATTGGGTCAGCATTTTCTACTTCCTTAAAAATCTCCGGAGAAAAGCTTGGAATACCTTTAAATTGCAGTATTTCACCTTCCGTTAAAGTATCGCCAATTTTAAAGTTACCGCTGTCGTACAAACCAACTACATCGCCTGGCCATGCTTCTTCTACCAGGCTTTTTTCGTTGGCCATAAAATCCATTGGGTTGCTAAACTTTAATTTCTTGCCCAAACGCGTGTGGTAATAAAACTTGTTCCGTTCAAACTTCCCGGAACAAATCCTTAAAAAAGCAATCCGGTCGCGATGGTTTGGGTCGAGGTTAGCATGAATTTTAAAAACAAATCCGGTAAAAGGTTTTTCCGTTGCTAAAACTTCGCGTTCTATCGCTTCGCGGCTTTTCGGACTTGGAGCAATGTTGATGAAAGTATCCAGCAATTCGCGGATTCCAAAATTATTTACGGCGCTTCCAAAAAATACAGGAGCCAATAATCCGTCTAAGTATAATTCTTCGTCTAACTTACCGTAAACACCGTGAATCAATTCCAGATCATCTTTTAATCCGCTTATTTCTTTGGGTTGAAGAAACTCTGTTAACGTTTCATCATCCAGATTTTCTGCCTGAATAATCGGTTTTGTTACTTTAGATTTATCCGGCTGAAACAGGTTAAGTTGTTTATCAAAAATATTATAAACGCCTTTAAAAGTATAACCCTGACCAATCGGCCAGGAAAGTGGGCACAAGCTTAAACTCAGTTTTTTCTCAATCTCGTCCAGCAAATCAAAAGGATCTTTCCCTTCACGGTCCATTTTATTGATGAAAATAATCACCGGCGTATTTCGCATCCGGCAAACCGCCATCAGTTTTTCGGTTTGCTCTTCCACACCTTTTACGCTGTCCACAACTAAAATCACACTATCCACAGCAGAAAGCGTACGGTAAGTATCTTCTGCAAAATCCTTGTGGCCGGGTGTATCTAAAATATTGATGCGCTTGTCTTTATATTCAAATCCCATTACAGACGTGGCCACAGAAATACCGCGCTGCTTTTCAATCTCCATAAAATCAGAAGTATTGCTTTGGCTGGCTTTGTTCCGTTTAATGGTCCCGGCGGTATTGATGGCTCCGCCAAACAGCAAAAATTTTTCGGTTAAAGTAGTTTTACCGGCATCGGGGTGGCTAATAATGGCGAAGGTTTTTCTTTTTTCAATTTCAGGATAATCCATATCTCATTGCTGCTGCACAAAATTCGGCAGGTCAGTTTTTGTGTTTTAAAGTTTTTTTGAAAGAAGCAGCAGGAAAACAGGGTGTTATGCAAATGCTTCATATAAAGTGCAAAGATAAATAATTGTTCGGGGATTGAAAACGGCTAAATACAATGAAGATTTTTAGGTGATAAAAGAAGCATTCTGGTTATTTGAAAATGAAAAAACAGCAATAATGCCTAAACTTTTTTTTAAAAATACTGTTCACCAAACAAAATCTGAGTTTAGAATAATGCATAAAAACGGTGATCGGTATCGCGGTGCAATATTTGCTGATACAAAACTTAAAATACAAAGCTAACAACCAACAGTCGTTTAAATAGAAAGCCAATTGCAGTAAGGCTTTTTTATTTATGCTGATTTAATAACGATGAACACTACTATGGCTAAAAAAGTGCTGATTTTTGATGATGATGAAGATATACTTGCTATTTGTACCTATATATTAGAAGAACAAGGATGGGAAGTGAGTACCTTTTCTAACTGCAATAATATTATAGAAAAAGTAGAAAGTATTATGCCGGATGTAATATTGATGGACAACTGGATACCAGATTCGGGCGGCATTATTGCAACGCAAACCATTAAACAACAGGAACATTTAAAGAACATACCAGTGGTTTATTTTTCGGCAAATAATGATATCAAAACTTTAGCACAACAGGCTGGCGCAGATTCTTTTCTGGCTAAACCTTTTGATTTGGAAGAGCTGGAAAACATTGTAAGCCAGGTAACTGTTTCTTTAAATAAGCCTGATAAGGCATAATTTCAACAAAACCTCAATCATCATATTTATGGAACCAAAACCATTAAACCGTTTCTGGCCAACAACCGGACTTGCTATTGTATCCGGTATGCGGTCATTAGCTTCAATATCTGCGCTTAGCGGTTATCTTTCTAAAGCCCCTTCGCCTTTATTAACCGGGTTTCCTTTTGGTTTTTTGCAAAAAAGATACGTTGCTATCGGGTTAAAAGCTTTAACACTTGCAGAAATGGCCGGCGATAAACTGCCCGATGCGCCGGACCGGATTGTGAAGGCAGGTTTAATTGGGCGAGGGCTTAGCGGTGCATTAGCCGGTGCAGCATTGTACAAGTCGAGAAACGGAAGTGCCCTTGCCGGAGCTATACTTGGAGGAACGGTTGCCGTTGCCGCTACTTACGGCGCTTATTATTTGCGTAAAAAACTGGTAAAATCTTCAAACGTTAACGACCCAACTATTGGTGGACTGGAAGATATTGTGGCCTTGCAAACCGCTTCTTTAATCCTGTAAAAAGGATTTTTTATAGTGATTTAAGCAGTTTTTGGATGTGTTAAACAAGCGTCATATTGTCCCGCTGCTACTTTAGATAGTTCCTTTCTGCGTATTTTTATATATGCAGTTAACAGCAGATTTTGAGCAGGTAAAAGAAGCATTCCTTCCGGAAGAAGAATACAAACCCTACAAATTATGGAT
Source organism: Mucilaginibacter arboris (assembly GCF_009754915.1). GTDB lineage: Bacteria > Bacteroidota > Bacteroidia > Sphingobacteriales > Sphingobacteriaceae > Mucilaginibacter_A > Mucilaginibacter_A arboris. Next base: position 30,437 of record NZ_WPIK01000009.1, read on the forward strand.
GCCCAAACGGGTAGTTATTACGCCTGATGCTTTAAAAGAGCCGTACGGACAGGAGTTGTATGAACGCATTACTAATCAGGGTTTAGCTGTAGAAATTTTAAAAAATAACCGCATTACAGGTTTGCGCGGTACAACCGAACGCGAAACTTATAAAATTGCCAAAAATACTTTGGCTATTGTAAACGCACCGCCGAGTTCATTTAATTTACGCCCGATACCGCCTTCTGCTGATTGGCAATTCCATCTGGCTGAAGGTTGCCCTGCACATTGTCAGTATTGCTATCTGGCTGGTAGTTTATCCGGTCCGCCTGCTATCCGTGTTTTTGCAAATTTGCCTGCTATTCTTGATAGTTTGTATCGATTTGAACGTTTAAATCAACCTACCACTTTTGAAGCCAGTTGTTATACTGATCCACTAAGTTTAGAACATTTAACCGGCGGACTGGAAAAAACGATTAAGTTTTTTGGGGAAAGAGAAAATAGCTATTTACGTTTTGTTACCAAGTTTGATGCGATACAACCTTTGTTGAATATTCCGCATAATGGCCATTCCCGTTTCCGGATCAGTTTAAATGCAGAACCTGTTGCCAGACGTTTGGAAGGCGGTACAGCTTCTGTCTCTGCACGGATTAAAGCTTTAAGAAAATTAGCTTTGCCAAGAGAGCAGGGCGGTGGAAATTATCCTATTGGAATTGTATTAGCACCAATTATGCCTATTCCGAATTGGGAAGAACATTATAATGCGTTATTTGAGCAGTTGGAGCAACATTTAGATTTTCCTTGTGATTTAACTTTCGAGCTGATCAGCCATCGTTTTACACCAGGTTCTAAAGATGTTTTGCTGGAATGGTATCCAAATACAAGTTTGGAAATGGACGAAGCAACACGATCAACAAAAACCAATAAATTTGGCGGAAGAAAATTTGTCTATACAAAAGAAGTAATGAAACAGCTTAAAACCTTTTTTGAGCAGCAAATTGTTAGGCGTTTTCCGAAGGCTTCAATTTTGTACTGGACCTGAGAATTTTTTCACGAAGGCCATGCAGGTTTTCTGTCCCTGCTTTTTTAAAATAAGGGATAAAACAAATTACAGCAATAACACCGGCAACACCTTCGGCACAAACAATCAGCGAAGCACCAAAATAATGAGCTAAAAAACCGATCAGTAAACTACCAATTGGCGACATACCTTGAAAAGCCATTACATAATAACTGATAACGCGGCCGCGCATGTTTTCATCTACATGCGTTTGAATGTAAGTGTTGGAAGCAGCAATTTGTGATAGCATACCAAACTCGGCAGCCATGATAAAGCATAAAGCCAGCGGGAAAAATCCGGTTAAAGCAAATAAAATCAGGCTGAGGGAAAATTGCGCACTACAGTAAGCAATTATTTTTAACAGGCTTTTACCCGGTTTTAAAGTTGCCATATAAACAGCGCCGCCTAAAGCGCCCAAACCGGATATAGAATTTAACCAGCTAAAAGTAGTAACGTTGCCATGAAAGATATCGGTAGCAAAAACTGGCAGCAAAGTAGAATAAGGCATGACAAAAAAGCTGGTACAAGCCATCAGCAGGATAACCGAACGGATGCCTGCATTTTTCTGTAAATAACCGTACCCATCCCGCAAGCCTTCCCAAATATCCTGCTTGTTGGGTTTTCTTTGTTCCGGTTGTATTTTCATTAGCAAAAGCGAAGCAATTACGGCCACAAAACTGATGAAGTTGGCAGCAAAACAAACACCTTCGCCAAAATTGCTCAAAATAATGCCTGCTGCAACCGGGCCTAATAAACGGGCAAGCGTAACCATCGATGAATTTAGCGCAATAGCATTTGGCAAATCTTTTTTATCATCTACTAAATTTATCATTAAAGATTGCCTTGCAGGCGTATCAAAAGCGTTGATGATCCCCAAAACAACACTCAGGATAATAATAATTGTTACATCGTAATGTCCGGTAAGCACAACAGCAGCAAGGAGGCCGGCCTGCAGCATAGAAGAAATTTGGGTAAACAGCAAAACTTTGTAACGGCTATGCCTGTCGGTCAAGGCGCCGCCATAAGGAGATAACAGCATGATGGGAATTTGTCCGGCAAAAACAACCAGGCCCAGCATAAATTCAGAATGGGTAAGTTTGAAAACCAGCCAGCTTACTGCCATCCGCTGCATCCAGGTACCAATTAGGGAAATAGCCTGGCCGGAAAAGTATAACCTGAAATTAGGATATTTTAAGGCACGGACAGCAGTTAAATTCATATCAATAGAAATAATTTAGCGATGCTTCTTTTACCGCATAAAAATCTGCCTTAAAAGAAGCATTTTATTTTATAGGTAAACTTCCTTTTGCCAAGTCTGGTTTTACCTTTAGTGCCGGTGTTGTTTTTGATTTAGGCGGAGGTGCTGCCTTTTTCGGTTTACCGGCAAGCCCCGGAATAATGGATTCTTTAGAAACAGGCCTGTCTTTGGGTTTCCAGATAAACCCTTTTAAAATTTTCTGATCGTCTTTTAAACCTTCTGCCGGATAAAGCTGTGCATCTACTTTGCTTAAAAAAGCGATAAGGCTGGGTTTGTTTTCCTTTAACTGGATGCGGATGCGGCTGCTAAGGGAATGGTTTAATTTGGTGGCCTTGTTATTTTCGTAATCAAAATAGATGCTTTCTGCATTGCCATCCACAAAAAGCGTACTCAACCTGTTATTATTAAAAATGCCACGGATTTTTTTACCGGAAATCTGGTTAAAATTAGTAGAATCGCCTTGCGTATTAACCACAAAAGAATGCCTGATCAAATCCATATTGTCCAGCTTTTTGTTTTTAAGCTGAAGATAAATGGTATCGCCGGTTAACTGCGAACCTTCCGTCCAGATAATTGGCTTGACATATAAACGGACAAGCGAATCACTATTGCTGAAAGTGATCGAATCAGCAACAGCCTGTAAATCAGATTTGAATATTTTAGCGTGATGCCAGGAATTGATAACCCGGACACGGGAAGTATCGCTCAAAACAACCTTTCTGGTAGCATAAACGGGATCTTTTTCCATGCTTTTCCGGATAGAATCCTGCCTTGCTTTCCTGATGGCCATCGTATCTACCACCCGTTTTTTTTCTGGTTTAGGCAAAATCATCTTACCAAAAAACTCACGGTGTAAGTAAGTGGTATCTGTTAAATTCCGTAAATCAACTTGTATGGCTTCTAAATCGTTTTTGCCTTTAATTTTTGGTTTAGGTTTTGGCCTGGCTTTAACAGATGTATCACGTAAACCTGCTAAAAACATCTGTTCACGCTTTATTTTTTCAGCTTTATAAGTTGAAACATAGCTTTCTAAAGTATCCGCAGTTAAATAAATAGAATCCCTTTTAATAATGACGGTATCTTTTAGCAAAGGTGGGCGAGTTTTTTCCGTAGCAGCAAGTTTTGGTGATTGTTTGGGAGGCAATGCTGTTTTTACCGCACTTTTTTCTGCGGAAGCAGCAGTAGTGGTTTTGGCTGATGCTTTTTTTACCGCATACTTTTCAGGATGGTTAACAGAATCCCGGTTAACAGAATCGCGCTGTTCTGTAACAAAAATTACATAAGCGTTTTTGGTAACAACCGTTCGTTCTTGTTTTTGATAATAATTCGCTAAATCGCCAAATAACTTTATTTTTTGCTGAGTATCATTGAAAACAATATGATTGTTGGCGCGGCCAAAACCAGCTATATCATCAAAAAATAAAGTGTCGCCTACCATCGTTTTTGAACCTTGCTGGTAACGGTTATTTTTTGTGCCTAAAGCTTGCCGGTTGTTGGTATTGTAAGTTCCCCATTCCGTGTACAGCGTATCCGTTTTTTGATAGATGTGTGTCGGCCCATAGAAATAAGCTATTTTAGAATTGGAGTTATAGCGCATTGTATCCGATTTTACCAGCGCATCTTTTCCGGTTAAAACAACATCATAACGAAAGTAAGAATCTCTCGAAAAACCAAAATAATAGCCATTACGGCTCACCAAAGTATTTTCATTTTGGCTGAGCGTGCCGCCATCGGTATAAGTTCCGTAACGGGTTAAAGTATTGTAATTTAAATGATTAGTGCTTAAAGTAGCGTCTTTGTCAACCAAACGAACGTTATTGGTCAGGATGGCAATATGCGTATTGCCATTATAATTTAATAAATCAGAATAGATATTTAAAGTATCTGCCTGATGGATAACCACATGGCCAAAAGCATCAAAAGCGTTTCGTTGCTGGTAAAAATAGGCGCTGTCTGATTGTAAGGTTGCGTTTTCATGCTGAAAAGTCCCTCTGTAAACTTTTACCACATCTACGCCGTTAACTTTGGCAAACAAAGTTTTTTCAGACGAAACCAGTATAACTTTAGTTGGTTTTTTCTGCGCCGAAACAGAAATTGTAAGCAGGAGTAAACAAAACGAAATCAATAATTTATGCACGTTGCAAAATTAACTTTTTGAATGGTTTATTAAATCATTTCAATTTCATCTGTAAATTTTACAAAACAGTAAATTGAAATTTTATGTACGTTTGAAAAATGCTGCCCGTTTTACCATTTCAGGAATTTATTGCCCGGCATGCTCTTTTTACCAAACAAAAAAAAGTGCTTGCTGCGGTTAGCGGCGGCAAAGATTCTGTTTTACTGGCGCACCTGCTTAAAAGTTCGGGATTTGATTTTGCCATTGCCCATTGTAATTTCCAATTGCGCGGCGCAGAAGCTAAACGTGACCAGGATTTCACCTCAAATTTAGCTGATCAGCTCCAAGTTCCGTTTTTTTTAACAGAATTTAACACGAATGCTTACGCCGCTAAAAACCATATTTCCACACAAATGGCAGCAAGAGAATTACGTTATAATTGGTTTGAAAAGATTTGTGCCGAAGAAAATTTTGATGTAATCGCTTTAGCGCATCACCAAAATGATTCGGTTGAAACAATTTTATTGAACCTGACGAGAGGGACCGGAATTGCAGGAATGCACGGAATCCTGTCAAAAAATGGAAAATTAGTTCGGCCAATGCTGTTTTTATCGAGAGAAAATATAGATGAAATTTGTGCCGAAGAAAAGCTTGATTTTGTGGAAGACAGTTCCAACGCTTCTGTAAAGTATGCCCGAAATAAAATCAGGCTGGAAGTGGTGCCAAAGCTGAAAGAACTCAACCCAAACCTCGAAAAAACTTTTGAACAGAATTTGGAGCATTTCCGGCAATTAGAACAATTGCTGGAAAACCAGTTGCAGCATTTGCGTGATACTGTTTTTATCAGGCAAAAATTGGAGTTAAGAATTAGGATTTCTGATTTGAAAAACCTGAATCCGCAGAAATTATTGCTTTTTGGTTTGCTACGCGAATTTAATTTCAGCGAACAAATTGTAAATGATTTGCTGCTTTCGTTAGAAAAACATTCCGGAAAAATCTTTGAATCGCCTTCGCATCAATTGGTTTTGGATAGAACAGAAATCATTATTCAACCTAAAAAAACACCGATAAAAGAAGTATTGCTGATTGCAGAAAATCAAAACGAAGTAAATTTTCAAGGTTTTAAACTAAAGCTTTTGCATGATGAAACAGCCTTAATTGTAAAAAATAATCCGATGGCGACTTCTGTAGCTGCCGAAAAACTGATCTTTCCGCTAACCCTGCGCAACTGGCAAGCCGGAGATTATTTTTTTCCGCTGGGGATGCAAAACAAGCAGAAATTGAGCGATTTTTTTATACATCAAAAAGTGCCGCTGCATCAAAAATCCGTGATCCCGGTACTTGTAAATGGCAACCAGGAAATTATCTGGATAGCTGGTTACCGTTTAGACGACCGTTACAAAGTGCAAAAAGGCACCAAAAAAGTTATTATCTTCGAATTGTCCAACCAAATAATATGAGTACCAAACCAGCTTTTACCGAAAAGCAATACCTCGGCCGCGAGTTTATCCCGATTACTATCCGTCTGGCTTTATCTATCGTTTGTTTTGCCGTTTATTTTTTTACCGTTGAGCGGGAGCGCAAAGGCGACTTGCTGCTAATTGTTGGTTTTGGGATCCTGGGGATTTCTATCCTGATGGGCTTTATACTGCATTTCCGGATCAGGGTAATGAACAAAAGCGTGCTGATAGACGGTTTATGGACCACACAACTGGTTAAAATCGACTTAAACAGTATCACCCAGGTAGAACAAAAACCTTACAGCCGGTATTTTTTAAATAATCCGGTTTATAATCTCCATAAAAAAGGGACTATCCGCTTTTACACCACAGGCAATTGCGCCATTCACTTAACAGACCGTGATGGTTTGGTTTACATTATTGGTTCGCTTCATCCTGATGAACTGGAGCGGGCAATTTTGCAGGAGATGGGGAAGCGGGAATGATCAGTTTAGCAGATGTAAATTAGTATCTTTATAATTATAAATGAATTTATGGATATTGAATTAAAATATAAAATCGTAGAAAAGATTGTTCAAAGCAACGATGATATTTTACTTAATGAGATAAAAGCATTAGTAGGCTTATCAGAAGAAGATTTTTGGCATGATCTGCCAATAGAAGTAAAACAAGCTATTGATTTGGCAAAATCTCAACTTGATGCCAATGTACCGGTAAAAAAACAAAGAGCATCGAGATTTTGAGGCGATAAAAGAAGCATATCAAACATCAAAACAAAACTTAAACGGGCTCCAAAAGACAATTTTATTCAGGGCCTTCTTTCTGCTTATTTTCCAGATCAGCTTTATGGGAAGCACTGGCTTGCGCAATCTCATACTCCAGTTCTGGGTCGATATTCTGTTCTTCCACTTTTTTAGCTTTTTCCATCAGTTCGTCATGATGGGCAAGGAGCCAGTCGAGCTGTTTTTTGCCATAAGAAAGGCGTGTGAACAGCACAAAAAGCACCGGAACGATAAATATGGAAATGGTTGAAGAGGCGATCATGCCGCCTAAAACAGTAAAACCTATGGTATTCCTGGATTCTGCGCCGGCGCCGGTGGCCAAAGCAAGCGGTAACACACCGAGGATAAAAGCCATGGAAGTCATGATGATTGGCCGCAAACGCAGGCGCACGGCATCTAATGTAGATTGGATCAATTCTTCTCCGCGGTCAACCCTCACTTTAGCAAATTCAACGATTAGGATCGCATTTTTTGCAGATAAGCCGATCAAAGTGATCAGGCCGATTTGTGCATAAACATTGTTGGTAAGCTTCGGATCAAGCGTTAAGGCCAGCACGGCGCCAAAAGCGCTTACCGGAACGGCCAGCATCACAGAAAACGGCACCGACCAACTTTCATATAAGGCGGCCAGAAAAAGAAAAACGAAGGTAATGGATAAGATAAAAATATAAATGGTTGTAGAGCCGGCCTTTAATTCTTCATAGCTCAGGCCGGAAAACTCATACGTATAGCCTCGGGGCAGCGTTTTGGCAGCTAATGCTTTCAGTTCATCAATGGCCTGCCCTGAACTGTATCCCGGCGGAATGGAGCCATCCACTTCAGCAGAGCGGAAAATGTTAAAATGTGAAATTAGCGGTGCAGTCACAATGGGTTTATAACTGATTAAAGTACTAAGCGGCAGCATTTGCCCGGCCTGGTTACGTACATAATATTTATTGATATCGGATACGAGTGCGCGATAACTGGTATCAGCCTGGATAACTACGTGATAAGTACGGTTGTAAAGCGTAAAATTGTTTACAAACAGGCTGCCCATAAAAGCCTGCATTGTAGAAAATACATCTGTGATGTTAACGCCTAATTTTTCGCATTTTTCCCGGTCAACGGTAAGGTTATAACTTGGCGTATGGGCAGAAAAATAACTGAAAGCAGTTGAGGTTGCCGGATTCTTTTGTGCTGCCGCAACAAATTTTTTAACCACTTTTTCAAAAGCATGTACATCATCCTGCGAGCTGCCTTGTTCGAGCTGCATGCTAAAACCTGCTGCCAGGCCAATCCCTCTGATCGGTGGCGGCTGGATCACCACCACATTCGCATTTTTAATGCCCGCCTTAGCAATTCTTTTTTTAATCTCCGTGGTCAGTCCCTGGATTTTTGTTTTCGGCGTTGTGCGCTGGTCCCAGGGCTGAAGCATACAAAACATCGAGCCGTTATTAGAGTTAGCGCCTCCGTTAAGAATGTTAAAACCGGATATGGCTGTATAGTGCAATATCCCGGGCGTTGATCCCACTACTTTCATCAGTTTGGTCATCACGTTAACAGACTGTACGGTTGCAGAAGCTTCGGGTAACTGGTAGGTAATGTACAAACGGCCACTGTCATCTAAAGGCACAAAGCCGGAGGGCTTGCTTTTAAAGAGAAGATAAGCGCCGGCACAAATGCAAACCAACAGGATAATGATGAACCTGGAACGTTTAATACTTTTATCAACAGCGCCGGTATATTTTACGGTCAGTCTTTCAAAAAAGCCATTGAAATGATGGAAGAACCTGACAACAAAATTTGATTTATCGGTATAAGGGGCAGTAGGTTTTAAAAGCAAGGTGCAAAGAGCCGGCGTTAAAGACAAGGCAATAAAGGCTGAAATAATAACGGATATGGCAATAGTGATAGCAAACTGCTGATATAATCGTCCTACAATTCCCGGAATAAAACCCACCGGAACAAATACAGCGGCCAGAATGAGGGCAATAGCGATCACCGGCGCCGAAATTTCTTTCATGGCATGATAGGTAGCTTCTTTTGCAGACATTTTCTGTTGATCAATATAATGCTGTACGGCTTCCACCACAATAATGGCATCATCTACCACAATGCCAATAGCCAGCACAAAACCAAACATGGTTAAGGTATTTATGGTAAAGCCAAGCGGAATAAAAAAGCAGAAAGTAGCCAGGATAGATACCGGGATAGCTAAAATAGGGATGAGGGTAGAACGCCAGTTTTGCAGGAAAAGAAACACTACCAGGGCAACTAAACCAAGTGCTTTCAGCAAAGTGCCCACTACTTCCTGAATAGAAACTTTGATAATGGTTACCGATTCAAAAGGAACTTTATAATCCACATCGGCCGGGAAAGATTTTTTAAGCTTTGCCAGTGCTGCATATACATTTTCGGCCGTCTGTAAAGCGTTGCTTCCCGGCGACTGGTAAACCTGGATGGTGGACGCCCGGTTGCCATCAACAAAAGCATTGCTGGAGAAAGTAAATTTACCCAGCTCAACCCTTGCCACGTCTTTCAGGTAAACCAGTTCCCCGGTAGCCGGTACTGTTTTTACCACTATATTTTCGTAATCCTTTGCTTTGTTCAGCATACCATTCACCAAAATGCCAACTTCTTTTGTTTGAGACGATTCCTGTGGCGGAGAACCTACAGAACCTGCAGCAACATAAACGTTTTGGGCATTTAAAGCGGCCGTAATATCTGATGGTGTTAAACTGTAGGAAGCCATTTTATCCGGGTCCATCCAGATACGCATACTAAAGTTATCGGTGCGGGCAGAAACATCGCCCACACCCGGAACACGTAAGATGGCATCCTCAATAAACGTGTTGGTATAATTATCGAGAAAGGTAATATTGTGGGTATGTTTTGGAGAATAAATGCCAATCAGCATTAACTGATCTGGGTTGCTGGCCCGGACGGTTAAACCAATTTTACTGACGACAGAAGGCAATAACGGAGAAGCGATACCAACGCGGTTCTGCACGTTCAATGCCGCAATCTGAACATTGGTGCCGATTTTAAAAGTTACCCTGATGCCCATCCCGCCGCTGTTGGTATTGGTGCTTTGCATGTATTCCATGCCTGGTGTTCCGTTTACCTGTTCTTCAATCGGAATGGCAACTGTTTGTTCCACCGTTTGTGCATCGGCGCCGGTATAAGATCCGTTTACAGAAACGCTGGGCGGCGAAATGTTCGGGTATTGGTCAACAGCAAGGTTAAGGAGGCATATCGTTCCTGAAATCATCAATACTAATGAAATAACAATCGCCGTTACCGGCCTTTTGATAAATGTATTCGAAATCATGCCTGATCTAAATTACTCAGTTCACGGGATTTTCTGATCTCATATTCCAGTTCCGGATCAATGTTTTGCTCTTCCACTTTTTTCTCCTTTTCCATCAACTCGTCATGATGCGCTTTTAAGTACTCCAGTTTTTCCTTTCCGTAAGAAAACCTGGTGATCAGCACGTAAAGCACAGGAACAACAAATATGGCGATGGTAGAAGCAGCAAGCATACCGCCCAGAACAGTAAATCCAATTGTTCTGCGGGCAACTGCACCTGCACCTGTTGCCAGCACGAGCGGCAATACACCCAGGATAAATGCCAGGGAAGTCATAATGATCGGACGTAAACGCAAGCTGACTGCATCAAGAGTGGATTGTAACAGATCTTCGCCGCGATCAACCCGGACTTTAGCAAATTCTACAATCAAAATAGCATTTTTAGCTGCAAGGCCGATCAGGGTAATTAAACCTATTTGGGCATAAACATTATTGGTGAGGCTGGGCACAAGCACCAATGCCAGTATGGCACCGAAAGCTCCGATGGGCACAGCCAGCAGTACCGAAAGCGGAACAGACCAGCTTTCGTATAATGCTGCCAGGAATAGAAATACGAAGGTCAGGGAAAATAGGAAAATATAAATCGTGGTCGAGCCTGCTTTTACTTCTTCATAACTCAAACCTGAAAATTCAAAGGTGTAGCCTTCGGGAAGATTTTTTGCAGCAAGGCTTTGTAAAGCTGTTAAAGCATCGTTGCTGCTATAACCGGGCGCAGAAGATCCGTCAATTTCGGCAGTACGGAATATATTGAAGTGCGAAATAAGCGGTGCTGCTTCCGTAGGCGAATAACTGATTAGTGTACCTAACGGAACCATTGCACCCGCCTGATTTCGTACATAATATTTATTCATTGCAGAAATATTAGCCCTAAAAGCAGTATCGGCTTGCACAACTACGTGAAAAGTACGGTTGTAAGTTGTAAAATCATTTATGTACAAACTGCCCATAAAAGCTTGTATGGTTGTAAATACATCTGAAACGTTAACCCCAAGCTTCTCGCATTTCTGCCGGTCAACTGTTAAATTATAATTAGGTGTATGAGCTGTAAAAAAGCTGTAAGCTTTGGTTATTGCCGGATTTTTATTTGCTTCGGCCACAAACCGGTTTACCACTTTTTCAAATTGATGAATATCATCCGTTGTACTGCGCTGCTCTATCTGCAAACTAAAACCAACAGTTGTACCTACTCCGGGCAATGGCGAAGGCTGGATTACTTCAATATCGGCATTTTTTATTCCGGCATCTGCTATACGTTTCTGCATCACACCGATGATACCTGGTACTTGTTCGCTTGATTTACTGCGTTGGTCCCACGGCGCCAACTGGCAATAAATGGTACCGTTATTTGAATTGCTCGCATTGGTTATCACATTTAAACCTGATAACGCCGCATAATGAGCCACACCCGGCGTAGAGCCTACTACTTTCATCACTCTGGACATCACCTCTACAGATTGAGCTGTTGAAGATGCCGGTGGTAGTTGAAAAGTAACGTATAAGTTTCCGTCATCTTCTGAAGGGATAAATCCTGATGCTTTTCCCTGAAACATAAAATATGTACCTATGCAAACAACTACCAGCAAAATAACGACATATCGAGTGCCCTGAATACTCTTTTTTACGCCATTGGTGTATTTAGCTGTCACGCGGTCAAACCAGGCATTAAATCTACCAAACCATTTATTCAAACCTTTTGCCTGTTTATCAGGATCAGTACGCTTCAGTAGCAACGAACACAAAGCAGGTGTTAAAGACAAGGCGATAAAAGCAGATATAATTACGGAGATAGCTATAGTGATGGCAAATTGCTGGTATAATCTGCCTACAATTCCCGGAATAAATCCCACCGGAACAAACACTGCTGCAAGAATAAGCGCAATAGCAATTACGGGCGCCGAAATATCTTTCATGGCTTGATATGTTGCTTCTTTTGCCGACATATTATCATGATCGATGTAATGCTGTACTGCTTCCACAACAATGATGGCGTCATCAACCACAATACCAATAGCCAGTACAAAACCGAACATGGTTAATGTATTAATGGTAAAGCCAAGCGGAATAAAAAAGCAGAAAGTACCAAATATGGATACCGGGATGGCCAAAACAGGTATGAGCGTAGAGCGCCAGTTTTGCAGGAATAAAAATACTACAACAGCAACAAGTCCTAATGTTTTCAACAAGGTCCAGACCACATCATCCATAGAAACTTTTACGACCGTAACCGATTCAAAAGGAACGCTGTAGGATACATCCGAAGGAAACGTTTGCTTCAGTTTAGCTAAAGTTTCATAAACTCCTTTTGCTGTTTCTAATGCATTACTGCCGGGCGCCTGGTATATCTGCAGGTATGACGCCCGTTTTCCATCCACAAAAGAATTGCTGGAAAACGTGAATTTACCCAGTTCTACCCGGGCCACATCTTTAAGGTAAACCAGCTCGCCGCTTGCCGGTACTGTTTTTACAATGATATTTTCGAACTCGCTTGCTTTGCTTAAACGCCCGTTTACCAGTATGCCTAATTCGTAAGTCTGGGTGGAAGCTTGCGGCGGTACACCGGCAGTTCCTGCAGCTACCTGTACGTTTTGTGCATTTAGTGCATTGATTACATCTGCCGGTGTTAAACTATAGGCAGCCATTTTATCCGGGTTCATCCAGATGCGCATGCTAAAATCATCTGTAAAACGATTGATGCTTCCCACTCCCGGCACACGTAACAAAGCATCCTGCACGAAAATGTTGGTGTAGTTATCCAGGAAGGTGATATTGTGTGTGCCTTTTGGGGCATAGATGGCAACCATCATCAGCATACTTGGATTTACCGCGCGGACGGTTAACCCCAATCTGCTAACTACAGCAGGTAATAATGGCGTGGCAATACTTACCCGGTTTTGAACATCTAATGCGGCAACATCAATATTAGTACCTATTTTAAACGTAACGTTCATGGTCATCAGCCCGTTATTGGTACTGTTGCTTTGCATGTATTCCATGCCCGGTGTACCGTTTACCTGGCTCTCGATGGGAGTAGCTACCGTTTGCTCAACAGTTTGGGCATCGGCACCGGTAAACTGGCCGTTTACCTGTACAATTGGAGGTGTTATATCAGGATATTGATCGATGGGAAGATTGAGAATGCAAATGGCCCCAGTTAAAACCAGTACAATGGAGATAACGATGGCGGTAACCGGCCTTTTGATAAACGTATTAGCAATCATAAATTATTCTTACCCGAAATAAATAAACGTTGAATTTTTCCTTCAGCCTAGCTAATCATTGCTTGCCGCCTTTACCGCCTTGCGAAGGGGCAACTTTGTTAGCTGTAGTTATGGGTGAGCCGTCATGCAGGGATTGCACACCGTCAACCACAATTTTATCTCCCTCATTGATACCTTTTTTAACAATGATATCAGGGCCGATGGTTTGTCCAACCTGTACCTTTCTTTGTAATGCCATCAGTTTCCGGCGCTTTGGCATCTTGCCGGATTTATTTTTCTGGCCAGCAGAATCGGTTACTAAGCTGTCTTTTGCAGTAAAAACGAAATATTCGCCCATTTGCTCGGTAACAGCTTTGTTGGGTATTAAAATCTGAGGCTTTGTTTCCTCGTTATGGACCCTCACGATACAACTCATGCCAGCTATCAAAGCGTTTGTCGGATTATCAAAAACCAGACGGATACGTACTGCTCCCGTCTGCGGATCAACTGCTCGGTCTATCACCGAAATTTTTCCGGTATGCGGATAAAGGGAATTGTTCGGTAGCAGGAGGGTGAACAAAGAATCCATGAGATGCCTGCTGTTTTTAAGCGCGTCAAACCGGGCAATCTGTTTTTCATTGATCAAAAAATCAACAGCCATCGGATTATCGGTAGAAATGGTGTTTAAAACAGTAGAGCCAGCGGTTACCACGTTACCTAATTTAACCTGACTGAAACCTATTGTTCCGCTAAAAGGCGCATAAATAACGGCATAACCTAAATTGGTACGTGCTGTTCTTACCGCTTCTTCTGCAGATTTAACCGTATTTTTAGCATTTTGATAGGCAATTACTGCATGATCATATAGTTGTTTGGCAACTGCGTTGTACTTGTTCAAATAGGCATATCTGTCTTCATCCTGTTTTGCCTGTACCTGGTTTCCCTGCTGCACCTGTAGGTTAGCTACTGCTGCAGCATAATTTTGCTGGTATAAACGTTTGTCAATTTCATAAAGCTTTTGTCCTTTTTTTACATGGCTGCCTTCCTTAAAAAATATTCCGGTAATAGCGCCAGGAACTTGCGGAAGCAAGTTTACCTGACTTAAAGCTGCTGTAGTGGAAGGATATTTATCATAATATAGAACGTTTTCTGCTTTTGCTTTCATTAAATTAACCGGGACCGAAGGATCAGAAGGCGCCTGCTTCTTCTTGCAGGAAAATAAAGCAAAACAGCTGATGATAATTATATTCGATATTGCCCTATTCATAAAGGTTAGGTTAAGCATTTTATAGATTAGTAGGTTATATTTCCCATCGCTTTTTCCAGGTCAATTTTGCTTGACAGTAGCTGGAATAAGGCATTTAAGTAGCCGATTTCTGAGTTTATTAAATTTGATTCAGCAGTAATCACATTCAGGTACGCTACTACTCCCTGTTGATATTGAAGCGTAACCACAAAATATACCCGTTTTGCCAGAACAACATTTTTTTGCAGCTCGCGCAGGTTGTACAAATTGCTTTTATAATTTGCCAAAGCGGTGGTGTACTCCGTATATATCTGTGATCTAAGGTTTACTTCACTTAAACCAATCTGCTGTTGCTGTAGCTTTGCCCTGCGAAGATTATTTAATCTCGAAAATCCAGTGAAAATGGGTATGCCGATTGATAATCCTACTGTAGAATTGGGATAGGAGCTACTGAAAAGGTCAGCAAAGCTGTTGTTATAAAAAGCTAAATTGTAATTGTAAAAAGCGGATAAGCTCGGTAAAAAAGCAAAACGGTAATAATTAATGGTTTGGTCCTGAATACTTTTCTGCGTGTTAATAATCTGATATTCTATCCGCTTTTCATATTGCAACTGTTGGGTAGTATCCAGATTAACCGCTTGTATCATTTTCAGCGTATCAAAACTGACGTTAAATTGTTTTTCTGGCTGATAACCCATTAATTGTTTTAAACTGGCATACTGCGGAACTACATTTTCTGTTGCCTGTTTTAACTGGACTTTAGAGTTGC
Organism: Mucilaginibacter arboris; assembly: GCF_009754915.1. Classification (GTDB taxonomy): domain Bacteria; phylum Bacteroidota; class Bacteroidia; order Sphingobacteriales; family Sphingobacteriaceae; genus Mucilaginibacter_A; species Mucilaginibacter_A arboris. Next base: position 45,653 of record NZ_WPIK01000009.1, read on the forward strand.
TGAGCGTGATAGTAGCCTGCTCATAATCCGTTTCATCAACAATACCGCCTACATATTGGTGGTAGGCGTCTCTCACGTTTTTGCCCAATCGCGCTGTATCTTCTTTCAAAACATTGATCTGTTCAAGTGTGAGCAGTAAATTGTAAAAGGATTTACTAACCGATGCCACAACATTTATTTTAGTACTATCAGTAACCTGTTTTGCTTCTTTAATATAAAGCGGCGCACTTTTGGCAACAAATAAAAGATTAGGGCTAAACAAAGCTTGTGAGGCGGCCAAGCCTGGTACAAAACTGTTAGTTACTCCGGTCTGTTGCCGTACAGGAGTTCCGCCGGCGGTAGTAGTTACATAAGTAGTAGGTAATTCGTTATAATGTGTTAGGTTACCCGCCACATTAACTTGTGGTAACCAAGCAGCTAAATTAATACGATTGGTTGTCCTTGCAATCGATACATTGATTAACGATTGCTGCAGAAAAGGCTGATGCTGCAATGCATAATCAATACATTGTTGTAATGTTAAGTTGGTAGTGGTATCATTAACAACACGATTTTGCGCATCGGAAGCCTGGCCAATACAAAGGCCAAGCGTCAGGAATAGTATTTTTTTCAGCTTTTCAATATAAAAAAATGCAAGCCTGGTATAATGTATCATATTGTATTAGTCGTATTCATTTCAGCTTTGTTAACCCATGTAAGATCATATCAAACATTTTCAAATAGGACTATGTAAAATTGAGAAATTCAAGTTGGTTGTGATAGTAACAATACTGATAAACAAAGGGTTTCACTAAAGCCAATAACAGTCTTGTTACACATTCCTTAAATTTGTACGGCTAAAAAGAAGGAAAAATTTACCTTACTCACACAACTTCTCCTTGCAGCTACCTCTAAAACTTTTATCTTTGCAGCATTCCACACTAAAAATAGTTTGGTTTATACAGAAGAGGTGAGAGATCAGGCTCCATAACCCTCTGGCAACCCGCTTACAATTTTTGATGCAAGGTGCCAAATCCTGCTCCGCAAGGAGAACTATAAATTGAATATGAAAAAAAATATTCTTACTGCAATGATAGGTTTGGCGCTGTATAAATGCCGGAAGCAAATTTATATCATTAATTTTTGCTGATAAAAGAAGCATGAAGCCATCAACCAATGATTGAAACAAGAAACCTACAAAACCGATAGATTATCATGGAAGCTAATCAGTTGACAGAACTCGAAAAAGAATTTGAAAATATACCGCTAAAAGAAGCATTGCAATTAATTGCGTCACGCTTTCCAGGTCAGGTTGCTTTTTCAACTTCCTTCGGAATGGAAGACCAGGTGATTACACATATCATCGGCAAAAATAAAATCCCACTGAAGGTTTTTACTTTAGATACCGGCCGTATGTTTAATGAAACGTACGAAGTTTGGTCGTCCACAGCAAATATCTTTGATTTAGCGATTGATCCTTTTTATCCTGATGCACAGGAAATCCAAAACTTCGTTAACGAGCGCGGTATCAACAGCATGTACCTATCCGTGGATAACCGCAAAGAATGCTGCCGCATCCGTAAAATTGAACCTTTAAAAAGGGCATTAAAGGGCATAGCGGTTTGGGTTACCGGCGTTCGTGCGGCGCAGTCTGTTAATCGACAGAATTTTAAAATGTTTGAGTGGGACGAGGCTTTCCAGCTCATCAAATTTAATCCACTGCTGCACTGGAGCGATCAGGACGTGGCTGATTTTATCCACCAAAACCACACACCTTATAATCAGTTACATGATCAGGGTTTTTTAAGTATCGGCTGCGCACCTTGTACACGTGCCGTTCAGTTTGGAGAAGATGCCCGTGCCGGAAGATGGTGGTGGGAAGATTCTAAAAAAGAATGCGGGCTGCACCAAACCAAAGTATTAGCTGATATTACCGATCCTGAATTAACACAATCAACAGACATTCATTAATAATGAGCATATCCAATCATTTAAAAGAACTGGAAGAAGAATCCATTTATATCATGCGCGAAGTGGCTGCACAATTCGAGCGGCCGGCTTTATTGTTTTCAGGCGGAAAAGACTCGATCACGCTGGTCCACCTGGCACGTAAAGCTTTTTATCCGGCTAAATTTCCGTTCCCTTTGGTCCATATTGATACTGGCCATAACTTCCCGGAAACGATTGAATTTCGAGATCATCTGGTGGAAAAAATTGGTGCACAACTAATTGTACGTTATGTGCAAGATAGTATCAACCAGAAAAAAGCAACCGAAGAAACCGGAAAATATGCCAGCAGAAACAGCTTGCAAACGGTAACTTTATTAGATACGATCGAAGAATTTAAGTTTGATGCCTGTATTGGCGGCGCCCGTCGTGATGAAGAAAAAGCACGTGCCAAAGAACGTATTTTCTCTGTTCGTGATGAGTTCGGTTCCTGGGAACCAAAACGCCAGCGCCCGGAATTGTGGGGACATTTAAACGGCATGATCAATTACGGTGAAAATGTGCGTTGTTTCCCGATCAGTAACTGGACGGAACTGGACGTTTGGAATTACATTAAACAGGAAAAACTGGATTTGCCAAGTATTTATTTTACCCATCCTCGTGAAGTTTTAGTGAGAGATGGCCAGCTTTTCCCATATTCAGAATTTTTGAATATGGATGGCGAAGAAGTTTTTACACAAGATGTTCGTTTCCGCACCGTTGGCGATATGACTTGTACTGCTGCTGTTTCTTCAACCGCCGGAACTTTGGATGATATTATTGAAGAAATTAAATCTTCCCGAATATCAGAGCGCGGAGCGAGGATGGATGATAAACGTTCTGAAGCTGCGATGGAAAAAAGGAAATTGGCGGGATATTTTTAATACTGTTTTTAGCAGACATTTTTAAGACAAATTGGAAGAAACACACCCCTAACCCCTCTCAAGAGGGGAAGCAAAGTTTGCTACTTTTATGGTTTAGAAAGGTATGCGAGCGATTTCCCCTCTTGAGAGGGGTTAGGGGTGTGTCCTTCTTCACATAAAAAACATCGATAAAAACAGCATTCAACCAAATACTAATACTGTTTTTATCACCAAAAAATTAACATGGAACTTTTAAAATTTTCAACCGCCGGCAGTGTGGACGATGGCAAAAGCACGCTGATCGGCAGGTTGTTGTACGATACCGGCTCATTAACAGAAGATCAATTAGAAGCGGTAGAAGCAGCAAGCAAACGCAAAGGTTTTGATTACCTCGACCTTTCTTTGCTTACAGATGGTTTAAGTGCCGAACGCGAGCAAGGCATCACCATTGATGTAGCGCATATTTATTTTGCCACGGCAAACCGCAAATTTATTATTGCGGATACGCCCGGACACGTGGAATATACGCGAAATATGGTTACCGGCGCTTCGCATTCGCAGCTTTCTATTATTTTAATTGATGCGCGAAAAGGCGTGATCGAGCAAACGCAGCGACACTTTTTTATCGCCAATTTATTGCAGATCCCGGAAATTGTAGTAGCTGTAAATAAAATGGACCTGGTGGGTTTTGAGGAAGAGAAATTTAATGCGATAAAAGAAGCATTCCTGCAGTTTGCAGAAGGTTTTCCGAAGTTTAAACAAAACATTACCTTCATTCCTATTTCTTCTTTAAAAGGCGATAATGTGGTGAACGAGTCTGAAAACATGCCCTGGTACCAGGGGAAATCTTTACTGCATTACCTTGAAAATGTTGATGTAAGCAGCAGTATAAACAAAACCGATGCGCGTTTTCCGGTGCAGTATGTCATCCGTCCGCACTCAGAAGAATTTCATGATTACCGCGGTTATGCCGGAAGGGTGATCAGCGGGGAGTTTACAGTAGGAGAGGAAGTTACCGTTCTGCCTTCGCAGCAAAAATCAACCATCAAACAGGTGGTTACATTTGATGGCGACCTGAAAACTGCCGAAACCCATTCTTCCGTTACTTTATTGTTGGAAGACGAAGTGGATATTACCCGCGGAAATATGCTGGTAAAAACAGCAAACCTGCCGCAGATAGACAAAGAAATTACTGCAGATATTTGCTGGATGGATACGCAGTCCTTGGTTCCCGGCGGAAAATATCTGATCGAGCATAGTCATAATCTGATCAAGGCAATTGTACGCGAAGTGGATTACATTGTGCACACCAGCACTTTAAATAAAGATACCGAAACCAAAACCATCAAACTGAATGATATTGCGCGTGTGAAAATTAAAATGGCTCAACCGCTTTTTTTTGATGCTTATGAGCAAAATCAGGCAAACGGTTCTTTCATTTTAATTAACGAACAAACAAAAAATACGGTTGCGGCGGGAATAATTGTGTAGAAAGGTGAGAGGTATCAGCTTTCAGCAATCAGTGCTTGGCCAGACGACGATGGAAAGACGACGCTTTGTCATCCTGAGCCTGTCAAAGGATTCATCGAAGCAAAAGAGAATTTATGTTGATAAAAGAAGCATTGATATTTGAAGAAGATTTCTCCCTACGGTCGAAATGACAAAGCGGCAAGCAAACCGCAATGACAAACTTTTCAAACTTTAAATGAAAAATATTGACAGGAAAAGCTTAGAGAAAGCTTATAGATTGTTTGATACCGGTGATATTGACCGAATAGAGATAGGAACAACTCATGGATTACAGCAAATACACCAATATTTGTTTGACGGACTTTATGATTTTGCCGGTAAGCTTCGTGCCCGGAATATCTCAAAAGGTGGTTTCAGGTTTGCAACAGCATTGTATCTGAAGGAAATTTTGCAAAAAGTGGAACAAATGCCAGAGAACACTTTTGAAGAAATCATTGAAAAGTATGTGGAAATGAATATAGCGCATCCTTTTATGGAAGGCAACGGCAGGACGATGCGGATATGGTTGGATATGCTTTTGAAAAAGAGACTAAAAAAAGTAGTAAACTGGCAGTTTGTAGATAAAACGCTTTATTTACAGGCCATGGAACGCAGTCCAATTAACGACTTGGAATTACGAACGCTACTTGTTGCTAATCTAACTGGAGACATAAACAATAGAGAAATTATTTTTAAAGGTATCGAACAATCTTACTATTATGAAGGATATCAAAAAGAAGATGATGACGAACAAAGCTGACACTTTATACTTCTAATAATAGAAGGGCAGCACGCTGGAATAACAAAAACGGCAAATGACAAAACCTGAACTGACAACCGGCAACTCAAAACTTACAACTGAAATGAAAATCAACCTCAGCAGAAAAAATAAAGCTTACCATTTCGAAGCGGAAAATGAACAGGGAAATACTTTAGATATGGATGCCAACCCGGCAATTGGCGGAGAAAATCAAGGCTTCCGGCCGATGGAAACTTTGCTGGCCGGTTTAGGCGGATGCAGCGCAATCGATATGGTATCGATCCTGAAAAAACAAAAAGAACCGATTGAAGATTTAAAGATCAGCATTAACGGTAAACGTTTTGAAGGCCAGGAGCCATCTTTGTTTGAAACCATCGACATTGAATTTCATGTTTTTGGTGCCGTAAACGAAGCAAAAATACAACGTGCACTCGAACTTACTTTCGAAAAGTATTGTTCTGTTGCCATGATCCTGAATAAAACAGCAAAAATTAATTTTTCCTATAAGCTCAACTAATATCCATGAGTCAGCATTTCGAAACCCAAGCCGTTCGTACACAAATGGAACGCAGTCAGCATAAAGAACATTCGGCACCTATTTACATGACTTCCAGCTACAAGTTTGATGATGCGGAAGAAATGCGTGCGTTGTTTACCGGCGAGCAGGAAGGGAATATTTACAGCCGCTATGCCAATCCAAATGTTGACGAGTTCATCACTAAAATGGCAATATTGGAAGGTACGGATGATGGCTGGGCAACTGCAACCGGAATGGCTGCTATTTTTACCACTTTCGCTGCGTTTTTAAAGCAAGGCGATCATATACTTTCCAGCCGTTCGGTTTTTGGTTCTACGCACCAGTTGCTGCATAATATTCTGCCAAAATGGGGCATTACCTATTCGTATGCTGATCTGGATAAAACGGAAGAATGGGAAAAACTTATCCAGCCGAACACCAAAATGATTTTTGTAGAAACACCTTCCAATCCCGGAATTGATATTATAGATTTGGAATGGTTGGGCAATTTCTCTAAAAAACATGGTGCAATGCTGGTAGTTGATAATTGTTTTGCTACACCTTATTTGCAGCAGCCGATTAAGTATGGAACCGATTTATCTATTCATTCAGCTACCAAATATATCGACGGACAAGGCCGTGCTTTAGGCGGAATTATTTTAGGCAGAAATGAATTGATCAGAGAAATTGAAGGTTTTGCGCGCCATTCCGGTCCGGCTTTATCGCCTTTTAATTCCTGGATTTTAAGTAAAAGCCTGGAAACTTTAGCCGTAAGGATGGACCGCCATTGCGAAAGCGCGTTAAAAGTTGCAACAGCCTTAGAAGCAAATCCGGAAGTGGAACTGGTAAAATATCCGTTCCTGCCTTCACATCCGCAGTACGAAATCGCCAAAAAGCAAATGAAAGCAGGCGGCGGTATCATTACGTTTGTGCCAAAAGGAGGATTGGAAAGAGCGGCAAGGTTTTTGGACGCTTTAAAGATGTTTTCCATTTCGGCCAATTTGGGAGATACACGTTCTATCGCCACGCATCCGGCAACCAGTACGCATTCTAAATTAACCGAAGAGCAGCGCAATGAAGTGGGCATTGAGCAGGGAACTATTCGTTTATCAATCGGGCTGGAACATGTGGATGATATTCTGGCCGATATAGAGCAAGCCCTGAAAGCTTCGGTTTTAGAACCAGAGGAAACCTCAAAATAAGGTAAAAATATACCGGTAAAAGAAGTATTCAGCAAATGCTTCTTTTATCGGTACAAAATATATATTACTATTGTATATTAATTCTATAGAGTATAATGCAAAGTTTCAGAACTGAGTTAGAGAACCCTGTTGTAGAAAAAGACATTCTGGATTTAGAAAAGAAAATCCGTTTGTTCCGCGAAGGAAAAATAGATGATGAGAAGTTCCGCAGCCTGCGTTTGGCCCGCGGCGTTTACGGACAGCGGCAGCAAGGCGTGCAAATGGTACGCATCAAATTGCCTTATGGGAAAGTTACGACGCAGCAACTGAATAAAATCAGTGATGTTTCTGATGAATATGCAACAGGAAATCTGCATATTACTACCCGTCAGGATATTCAAATCCACTTTGTAAGCCTCGACCGCACACCGCAATTATGGGCAGAACTGGAAGAAGATGATATCACCTTGCGCGAAGCTTGCGGAAATACGGTTAGAAATGTAACCGCATCTGCAATGGCTGGCATCGACCCGAAAGAACCTTTTGATGTTTCGCCTTATGCCCATGCTGCTTTTGCCTACTTTTTACGTAACCCGATCTGCCAGGAAATGGGAAGGAAGTTTAAAATTGCTTTTTCTTCTTCCGAAGATGATACTGCATTTGCCTTTATGCACGATCTGGGTTTTATCCCGAAGGTAAAAATCGAAAACGGTGTTGAAACAAGAGGATTTAAAGTGGTTTTAGGCGGAGGTTTAGGTTCTCAGCCTTACATGGCCGATCCGGTTACAGATTTTATGCCCGTAAACCAGATCATTCCTTTTGCAGAATCTGTTCTGCGTGTTTTCGACCGTTACGGCGAACGCAACAAACGCCACAAAGCACGGATGAAATATCTGGTGCAGGATATTGGCGCAGAAGAATTGATCCGTTTAGCGGAAGCCGAACGTTTGGCGCTTAAAAATAAAACTTACGAGATCAATACTTCGGAATATGAAACAAGTATTCCTGAAAATGGAATTTTTAACGCCGAGATTACTGATCCGTTAAAATACGAACAATGGCTTAAAACCAACGTTTTTCCGCAGAAACAAGCAGGATTTGTAGCTATCGGTTTACGTATCCAGAACGGAGATATTAAAACACCAATTGCACGCCAGTTAATTTCATTGGTAAAAACAGCAGCGGCAGACGATATCCGTTTAACCAATACACAGGGCATGCTGTTAAAGTTTGTCCGCGAAGAAAACCTACCTTACGTTTTTGAGGAACTGAACCGGTTGACTTTAGCAGAACCGGGTTTTGAAAGCATGGCCGATATTACTTCCTGCCCCGGAACAGATACCTGTAACCTGGGAATTTCCAACAGTACCGGTATTACCCGTGAGCTGGAAAAAGTAATTAAAAACGAGTTTCCTGATTTGATTTACAATACAGATATTAAAATCAAGATCAGTGGTTGTATCAATTCGTGTGCACAGCATGCGATGGCCAGTATTGGTTTTCATGGATCAAGTATGAAGATTGATAAAATGGTTGCTCCGGCTTTGCAAGTACTTTTAGGCGGCGGCCCAACCGGAAATGGTGCTGGAGTTGCTGCGGATAAAGTAATTAAAGTGCCCAGTAAACGCGGTCCGCAGGTATTGCGTGAATTATTGTATGATTATCAAACCAATTCAATCGAAGGCGAACTTTTTAATCAGTATTACAACCGCCAGGGTAAAATTTACTTCTACGATTTGTTGAATCCGCTGGGCGATACTAAAACAGTAACTCCGGATGATTTTATCGACTGGGAACAAAGCGCGCCTTACAAAACCGAAATCGGTGTTGGCGAGTGTGCCGGTGTAATGATTGATCTGGTAGCAACACTGTTGTTTGAATCTGATGAAAAATTAGAAAACGCTGATACTTCTTTTAAGGCAGGAGATTATGCAGATGCGATCTATTACGCTTATACGGCTTTCGTTCATACAGCTAAAGCGATGTTGATTTCTGAAAATATCAAAACCAATACACAGGCTGGCATCATCACTGATTTTGATACCAACTTTGTTGCAACTGGTAAAATCGAGCTGCCGATCATTTTTGAAGAACTGGTTTATCAGATCAATCAGCAGGAACCAAGCCAAGAATTTGCTAAATATTATATCGAGCAATCACGGATGATTAAGCAAAAAGCTGCAGATTATCGCGAAGCACAACTTGCAGAAAACGTTATTAAATAATAGGCCTTAAAAGAAGCATGGCAACGGAAGAAGTAGCAACTATTAAAGCAGCAGCAGTCAATACACTTTTCCCGGTTTTTTTAAAACCCGAGAAGCTGGATACTTTGCTGGTTGGCGGCGGCTATGTGGCCATGGAGAAGTTACAGGCAATTTTTGGAAACTGTCCGGATGCAAAAGTCAAAGTTGTTGGCAGGGAAATTTCCGAAGAGATCAAAGAATTTGCCGGTAAAAGAAGCATCTTGTTTGAGGAGCGCGCTTTTGCCGAAGCTGATCTTTTTGAAAAAGATTTGGTGATTGTTGCGATAGATGACAAACAGGTAAGCCGGCAGATCTACCAGCTTTGTAAAGCCAGGAATTTACTGGTTAATGTTGCAGACACGCCAGACCTATGCGATTTCTACCTGAGTTCTGTTGTACAAAAAGGAAACCTTAAAATTGCGATTTCGACTAACGGAAAATCGCCAACAGTAGCCAAGCGCGTAAAAGAAGTTTTAAACGAAACTTTTCCTGCGGAGATCGATGACGTGTTAAACAACATGACACAAATCCGCAAAAAATTAAACGGGGATTTTTCGGACAAGGTAAAACAGTTGAACGAAATCACTTCTGGCCTGGTAAACGAGCAGCAACCTGCAAAAGTTAAAATTACACGTCCGGTTGCCATCACTTTTGCTGTTTTATCAGCCATCGGGCTAATGATTTTAGGCCATGTGCTTTTTACTTATTTAAGTTACCAGCGTATTATTAACGCCCAGGATTGGTTAACAGCGCAGTTTAACCAACAGTTGTTGTTATACATGTTAGGCGGTTTTATCGCTTCGCTGATTGATGGCGCCTGTGGTATGGCTTATGGTGTTACTTCCACTACTTTCCTGCTTTCTTTGGGCATTCCGCCTGCTGCGGCAAGTGCAAGTGTTCATGCTTCCGAAGTGTTTAACAATGGCGCTTCCGGTTTAATGCATTGGAAATCTGGCAATGTTAACTTTAAACTCTTTAAAAAACTACTTATTCCAGGCATTATTGGTGCCGTTGCCGGTGCAACTATTTTATCGTCTTTGCATCAATACAGCCAGTATTTAAAGCCTTTAGTTGGTTGTTATACGCTTTTCCTGGGCGTACTGATTATCCGTAAAGCGTTAAATAAAACCCGGCCGGCTAAAAAAATTAAAAGAATAGGCTTATTAGCAGGTATTGGTGGTTTGCTGGATGCGATTGGCGGCGGCGGCTGGGGGCCAATTGTTACTACCGGCTTAATCGCAGGCGGGCGAAATGTACGCTACACCATCGGAACTTCCACTTTAACCAAAGGCTGTGTGGCTTTTACCAGTGCCGTTACTTTTATTTTGCTGATTGGTTTGCACCATTTCCAGGTAATTCTGGGTTTGGTTTTAGGCGGAATGATTGCGGCACCGATTGCAGTTCGTATCTCCAATAAATTGCCCGTAAAAACACTCATGATTTTTGTTGGTATCGTAGTGATTTTAGTTTCCCTGCGCATCGTTTCCGGTTTATTTTTCAAATAACCGGCCCGCAAAAATTTTTTACATTTGTTTAATCGTTCCTGATTTAAACACGAATTCCATTGCTTACCAAAAAAACCAAATACGCGGTAAAAGCCCTGATGGCGCTGGCCAGAAATACGGATAACAAGCCGATGTTGATTGCTGATATTGCTAAAGGTGACCAGTTGCCTAAAAAATTTCTGGAAGCAATTTTATTGGAATTAAAACGCGGTGGATTTTTAAGTAGTAAAAAAGGGGCGGGCGGCGGCTATTACCTGCTAAAAACAGCAGATGAGATCAAACTTTCTGCTATTATCCGCGTAATTGACGGCCCGATTGCTTTACTGCCTTGTGTAAGCCTGAACTTTTACGAAAAGTGTGCCGAGTGTGTAGATGAACATTATTGCGGTATCCGCGATGTAATGGCCAATGTTCGGGATGCTACTTTAAAAATTTTAGGCGATACCAGTATTGCAGATATGGTGCACCGGGAAGATACTTTGGCTAAGGCAGAAGGAAAAGTTGCGGATGATAGTTTGCTGGCTTGAGTTGAAGTAAACGGAATAATACAATTTTATGCATGTGATGGCGGCCCTTATTTTAGTTTTTCAAACGGGATTTCCTTTTTGCAAGTTGTGAACCACAGCAGGAAGTGAATGGCAAGGAGATTAGCTAGTACGCGGCTTTTAATTTAATAATAAATTTCGTATTTTTATTTAGTGAGACAAAGGCTTTATATAGATACTTCTGTTTTTGGAGGATATTTTGACGATGAATTTGAAGAATTTACGAAGCCGCTTTTTGTAAGAATATCAAAAGGTGATTTTGTATTACTATTTTCTACTGTAACACAGGATGAATTAGAAAATGCACCATCTAATGTTCGGAATTTAGTTGGAAGCTTAAAAGCTGAAAACACAGAATTTGTTGAAGAAACTGAAGCGGCAGTTGAATTAGCAACTCGATATATTGATGAAAAAGTGGTTGGAAAAACAAGTTTTGCCGATTGTTTGCATATCGCTTTAGCCACCGTTTGTGATGCAGATTTTTTAGTAAGTTGGAATTTTAAACACATAGTTAATGTTCAAAGAATCATAGGTTATAATGCAATTAATATTAAAAGCGGATATAAACATTTAGAAATTCGTTCACCAAGAGATTTAATGACATATGAAGGCAAAAGTTAAGAAATTTGATTCGGTAAAATATATGCGGGAGCAAAGAGAAAAGCTAAGCGAAAAGTTAGCTAATATGACAAAAGAAGAAATAGTAGCTTATTTTAAGCGAAAAAGACTTGAGAATACCGTGAAGCCTTCCGCATAAATTATTGCTTCACCGGCCGGTACTCTAAACAATAATAAACCCAAAACTTCCGGGCGTTTTTACTGCCGTTTTTAATGATGATCGGCTCCAGCTCCTGTACATGTTTAAAATAGGTTTTTAACTCCGCCGGAATATTTCCGTTTTTAGCAGTGTTTTTAAAACCCGGGTCAGAATCTATAAAAAGCGCATTTTTACCTGCTAAAAGAAGCACGTTATCGCCAACATAATCAAACTGCAAAGCCGACTGATGGAAAATGTTTTGTGCGTATATTTTTTGCGGCAGGAAAAAACGCAGTTCGGCGCTGGTTTTATAACCATCGGCAGAAAAAATGAATGTATCGGGATAGTTTTTTTGAAGGATTTCCACCTGGTTGGCTAATTGTTTCCAGCCAAACCAGGTATCATCGCTTTTTATGGGAACGGGATAAAAAATAACTTCAACAGCAAAAGCGAGGTGCAAAATGGCGGCGATCAGGATATTGATCTTTGCTGATTTTTGGGAGATAAAAACAGCAAGAAAGATAAAACCGGTAAGATAAGCGGGCATCATCCAGTTGATCTTCACCCAATAAAAAAGGCTGATAAAGAAGAAACCCAAAAACGCAGGCAGAAAAAAGCATAGTAAAAACAGTATCTCGTTATTTGGCAAACGCCATTTTGTGAATACTTTTTTGATGATCTTAAAAGTTAAAAGTACCAATCCGCAGAAAACCACAGGCAGTAAAAGGAACATTTGTGTTCCTACAGTTCCCAGAAATAATTTTGGTTTAAGCTGAAATTTGACAATATCACCGGTCCTGCCCGACGACTGGAACAGGAAAGAAACGAAATGATGCTGATAGTTCCAATAAAAAACCGGGAAAGTAACCAGTACAGAGATAATCAAACTTAACCAAAACCAGCCGGAAAGCAATAATTTCCGGTATTTCCGGGAAAAGATCAGGAACAGGATCAATCCGATTTGCAGCAACACAGCTGTGTATTTACTATCAAAAGCCAAACCCATTAAAAGTCCGGCAAGCAGCCAGTACATTTTTTGCTGCATAAAAACAGCATGGTAAAGTGCAATTAAGGATAAGCTCCAGAACAGTAAAAGCGGAACATCCGGCGTGGAAATGGTGGATAAAACGGAGATCAGAAAAGTAGAACCGAGCAATCCAATAGCTATATTTTGTTTTTGTTTTGACAAGAAACAACCTGCCAGTTTGTAAAATGCAAGTAAAGTAATGCTGGTTACAGTAAAATCGGCAAGCTTAATTACAAAAACAGATTTGCCAAAAATCGTGGTAAAAAGCCGGAGCAAATAACCAATCATCCCGGGATGATCAAAGTAGGAAAGTGCTAAATGTTCTCCGTAAAAATCGTAGTAAGCATCCTGCGGCATCAACCCGAAAAAAGGCAGCAATAGCAGGCGGAAAAGCTGGAAAGCAAGCAGAATGGCTAAAAAAGGGTATTGCTTGTAGAAGTTGTTGATGAAATTCATTTTTAGATGATGCAATTTAGAATAATAAACTGGTTAACTAAGCAACGTTTATTAACCTCTCAAATCTAAAAATGAGTTTATATTCTTTTAAAATCGAGTAGAATTCCTGCTTGTGTGAAATACAGCATTGATGATAATTTGATCGCCAATGATTTCGTAAACGATCAGATAAGGAAACCTGTTTAGTTTACCAAAACGAAATTTTCCGGAAAAACGGATGGCAAACAAAAAAGGGTTTTCTGCAATCGTATTCAAACTTTGAAAAACTTCCTGAAGAAATTCGCTTCCTAAGCCTTTTTGCTGTTTATCATACCATGCAAAAGTATCAGCAAGATCATTTCTTGCGGCTGTACTTATCTCAAGATTGTACATCAATCCTGAAAGTTCAAAGAAGATTTCACCTCTTCTATAGAATAGGTTTTCATGTGTCCGGACTTATATTCGCTTTCTCGATTCAAAATTTCCTGTTTTTGTTCGTCAGTCAACAGCATGTCCTCATTATCCAAAACATTGCGCACCTGCTGTTTTTCATTTTCGTTTAAGTTTTGAATAATCTCAATTAATTGGTTAATGGAAAGGTTTACTGAAATCATGTTACAAATTTAAGATTGTTTTTACTTGTTCACTTTGGCAGGGATTATAAAAGAAGCTTGGCAGACGCTTTCCTGATGCTTCTTTTACCACCCTAAAATCTACATCTTTAAGCCAATCTCCCTTAAACGTTCATCCAGGTATTCGCCTGCGGTTGCATCAGGATAAGCTTTCGGATGTGCTTCATCAATACAAGTATCCAGACAAGCCAGGCTAACGGTAGATTTTGGATGAAGAAAAAACGGAACAGAATAGCGGGAGGTTTTCATCAGTTCCCTTGGCGGATTTACCACACGGTGTGTAGTAGAACGCAGTTTATTATTGGTTAAACGCTGCAGCATATCGCCTACGTTCACTACAATATCTTCGCCATGTGCTTTTACCGGGTACCATTCGCCTTCACGCGTTAACACTTCCAGTCCGTCGGCACTTGCACCAATTAACAAGGTGATTAAATTGATATCTTCATGCGCACCGGCACGAACAGCATCATCCGGAACTTTTGAAGGGTCTTCAATTGGAAAATAATGGATGCCACGCAAAATAGAATTGCCGTTATGCACTTTATCGTCAAAATAATTCTCCGGCAAATCCAGATAAACAGCAATGGCACGAAGCAAATGTTCTCCGGCTTGTTCTAATTTTTGGTAAACTTCGCGGGTAACCCGGTTAAATTCCGGTAGTTCTTTTACCACCAAATTATCCGGGTACAGTTCTTTTACCGGATCGTTATCCGTAACCGTTTGCCCTATCTGCCAAAACTCTTTCAAATCCGGTGTTTTAGCGTCTTTTGCTTTTTCGCGGCCTTTGCTGGTGTAACCGCGCTGACCGGCCAGTTCCGGTTTTTCGTAACTTAGTTTAACCTCATCTGGCAACGAAAATAGCTTTTGCACCTGCTCATACAATTTGGCAATGAGCTCTTTACTTAAACCGTGATTGCTAACGGTGATAAAGCCGGTATCGTTAAAAGCTTTGCCCACTTCGTCAGAAAAACGTTTTTTGTCTTCTGCCGGACCATTTATATACGTGTTTAAATCAACACGCGGAATATTTACTGTTTTCATGATGGAACAATTTGCTGATAAAAATACTTATTCTGTTGTAATTGTAACGGCGATGTTAACAAAATATATACTGAAGTTGTTATCTAAAAATGATGGTTAAAAGAAGCATCTTTATTATATTATATACGCCTGATGATTAAACGATAAGGTTTATAATCAGTCGAATAAATATTACCAAAATAACCTGAAGAATCCTATCATGATAAAAATGTTTGGAAAAGCAATAGCTGGCCTAACGCTGGTTTTAGCAATAAGTTGTTGCCTTAATATTGAGGCCGCCAAAGCGCAGCCGGGCGTATCTGTTACTTTTCAGACTTTTTATGATGAACTGGAGCCTTACGGACAATGGATAGAAGACCCTGATTATGGTTATGTTTGGTTGCCTGATGTAAACCAGAATTTTAAACCTTATGCTACTAATGGCCATTGGATTGCTACAGAATATGGCAATACCTGGGTTTCAGATTATGACTGGGGATGGGCGGCTTTCCATTATGGCAGATGGCGTTTTGATGAGAATTACGGTTGGGAATGGATTCCGGGAACAGAATGGGGCCCGGCATGGGTAAACTGGCGCACAGGGGATGATTATTATGGATGGGCACCGCTTGGCCCTGGTGTTGATATTGATGTTTCTATCGGTGCCGGTTATTATGAACCTGATAATTATTGGGTTTTTGCGCCGAGAAGATATATTTACGCACCTAATGTTTACCAATACTATGTTCCGGCAGGGCGTAATATCAATATCATTCGTAATACAATTATTATTAATAATATTTATGCTAATAATAACCGCAGATATATTTTCGGCCCGAGGCCGGATGAAATCCGACGATATACCAATACGCCTGTAACTATTTATAATGTTGGGAACAGAAACCGCCCCGGCGTAGCTGTTATCCGTAATAATACCTTTAATATTTACCGGCCGCAAATTGCAGATAACAGAAATAATGGTGGCAGGCCAAGCCGTATCATTGATCCGGCAAACGTTAATGGCAGGTTCAGGAACAATGGAAGCAGCAATAACGCTTACGGTAATCCAAGGCAACCTGGCAATCAGGGAAATACAGCGGTACAAGGGAACGGTTATCCCGGAAATACCAATAATGGTTTTGGCAGAAACAGGGGAACATCTAATAATAACCCGGTAAATGTTAACCAATTTCCGCAACGTTCCGGTTCAAACCCCACCTATAATAACAATACGGGCAACGGGCAGAATGGTACAAATGTTAATGGCAATAATCCTGTAAGTTCCGGAAACAGGCCTTCAAGGAATAATCAGCCTATTGCAACGCAGCCTGCTACTACTCTGCCCCCGACCAATACAAATCCAACTATTCAGCAAGGTAATTATGGCCGTCCTTCAGGAAATTTCGATATAAACAGAAACCGTACCGATAACCAGTTGCAGCAAAATCAGGTAAATCCGCGGCAAAACCAACCTCAGCAAAACCAGGCGCAACAACAATGGCAGCAGCGTAACCAGCAGCAAAATCAGGTAAATCCGCAGCAAATGCAGCAACATCAGCAAGAAATGCAACAGCGCCAGCAACAGATGCAACAACGCCAGCAGCAGATGCAGCAGCAACGCCAGCAACAGCAAAACCAACAACAAAGGCCACAACAGCAGGAGCGGCCTGCGCGCCAAAATCCGCCGGAAAGACAAAACCCGCCAGAACGACAAAACAACAGAGGTTAAATCTTCTCAGTATGATTACTAAAAAAGCTTCCCGAGGTAACCGGGAAGCTTTTTTAGGTTGAAGCAGGTTTGTGTAAACGAGAAGCAATCAACACACATTTGATGCTTCTTTTATCGGTAAAAAAAATTGGTGTAGTGGCAGCAAAAGCCTGAATATTTATGCTGATTAAATTACTGGTATATTTATAAATTAACCTCAATTTTTAACCGATAAAAACAGTATTAGCTTTACTGGTTTATTGGTTGGAGTAATCATTTGCTTTTTAATCGCTTGTTACTAACTGTTTTTTTAAATAGGGCTTAATTTTATTGTAAAGGCCTTCGGGCGTGTAAGGTTTTAAAAAGTGGTCGGTGAGGCCGTCTTTATACATCACTTCTAAATCTATCCCAAAAACACTTCCGGTTAAAGCAATAATAGGCAGCGTTTGGTATTTTTCTTCAGGTAACTCGCGTATTTTTTTAGTCGCTTCCAAGCCATCCATTACGGGCATTTGCATATCCATCAAAATTAAATCATAATCTTTTTGCATGGCCATTTCAAGCGCCACCAGTCCGTTTTCTGCAATATCTGCCTGGATATTTAGTTTAGAAAGCACTTTTTTTGCCAGCGTTCGGTTAATCATGTCATCATCAGCAACCAGTACCAGTGATGGCCCGTTTTCTTGTTCTTGATTTGGGATGATTGCTTGCATATTATCAGTTGTGCGGTTAAAATTAATGGTAAAGCTAAATTTAGAACCAAAGCCAAATGTGCTTGTAACTTGTATAGTTGACTGATGAAGTTCTATTAACTTTTTAGTGATGGTTAAGCCTAAACCAGTGCCGCCATATTTTCGGGCAGTATCCGTGCTGGCCTGGGTATAAGCTTCAAAAATAGAATCTAATTTATCCGGAGGAATGCCAATTCCGGTATCGGAAATACAGAATTTAATAGTAACGGTTTCCTGGTCTTCTTTTTCGAGTGTTAAAACAAGCTTTACTTCTCCTTCACTTGTAAATTTAACCGCATTTCCTAACAGGTTGATCATGATCTGGTACAATCTGGTACTATCAGCCAGAACAAACTCAGGAATTTTAGCATCTGTAGCTAAATTTAAATTTATTTTTTTCCCATCCAGTTTAAACGTTAAAGTGTGCAAGGTACGTCGGGCAAGTTCTTCCAGGTTAACTGGTATTGCTTCCAGCGCCATGTTACCTGTTTCTATCTTGGTAAAATCTAAAATATCGTTAACCAGTTTTAATAAATTTTCGGACGAGAACTGTAATGTGTTCAGGTTATCAAGTTGATGCGGAGCAGGATGTTCATCAAGCAAAAACCGACTCATGCCGATAATGGCATTAATAGGCGTACGGATTTCGTGGCTCATTACAGAAAGAAAAGTTTGTTTTGCCCGGCTTAGTTGTAAAGCTTCTTCCCGGGTACGCACCAGTTCCTGTTCTGCCTTTTTACGGATAGTTATATCGGTAATAATACTTAGCTGGCGGATTACATTTCCTTCGTGGTCGAACAAAGGGTTGTTGTAGATGGAAAGCCAAACAAGCGTTCCGTCTTTTCTATAAAGTGCAATTTCTATATCATAAGGTTTTTTGTGCAGTACAGCTTTTCTGGCTTTCTGGTATTCTGCAATGTTCGTTTCTTTACCTGTAAACTGGTGTTCTATGGTTAAGCCCTGAAGTTCGCTCAGCTTCCATCCCCAAATTTTTTCCAGCGCTTCGTTCATCCAAATTACCTGCTCTTTTCCGTTTCTGATTAACACGCCTGCTTCTGATTTTTTTACGGCAAAAGAAAGCGTTTGCAGTTCCAGTTCTGTCTTTTTCTGCTCGGTAATATCTGTAATAATCTCAACGCTTCTGTTCATTTCACCCTGTTCATCTAAAATAACAGAGTTCATGATAGAAAGCCAGATTGGTTTTTGTTCCTGATGATAAGCAAGGATTTCGATAGAAAAAGAATTTTTACTGGCTGTTTGTGCTATTGCATATTCCAGGATTTGTTTATCGCTGTCTTTTCCAATAATAATATTTCTTAGTTTGCGGCCTTTTATATCTTTTAATTCATAACCTGTAATTTTTTCAAATGCTTTGTTTACCCATAAAATGTTGTTGTCGGCATCGTTAATTGCTACGCCGTTATTTACATGGCTGGCAACCAGTGATAGCTGCTGCAACTCCTGCTGAATTGCCATTTGGCTGGTTACATCACGGCCGTTAATCAACCATTTACCGTTTGCAGTTACATTGCTCCACGAAAACCATTTGCTTTCGCCGTTTTTGGCAATCATTCGGGTATCAACAATAATCTGCTTTTCGCCACGGTTTAGGGTTTGTTTGAGTTTTTGCAGAACGTTTGCACGGTCTTCAGGATTACAAAAGTCCCAGATATTTCGTCCGGTTATTTCTTCTTTAGTATAGCCAAGCTGTTTTTCTACAGATTCATTAACAAATTCGATCTTACCATTTTGGTTTAATACAAAATGAAGTTCTATAGAATTATTAAACAACGCCTGAAATTTCTGTTGTTCTTTTAACAAAAGCTGTAGCTCATGATTTTTTTTTGCTGCTTCAAAATGCAAAACCACCTCGTTGGCCAAAAACTTTAAGGCTTCTTTTTGTTTTTCATCTAATTCGCGTGTTACTGTATCAAATACACATAAGGCACCTAAAATATAACCATCGGGGTCAATAAGCGGAATGCCGGCATAATACCGGATACCAGCATCACCGGTAACAAAAGGATTGTTTTTAAAACGGCTATCCAGCGTAGTATCTTTTATTTCCAGGATAGCTTCTGATTGGATGGTGTATTTGCAAAAAGAAATCTCTTGGGCAACTTCGCATACATCAATTCCAACCTTTGATTTAATCCATAAACGGTTATCACCAATCAGGTTGATGGCCGCCATAGAAGTTTTGCAGATGTAGGTAGCAAGCTTAGTAATTGAATCGTAATGCTTTTCGGCATCCGTATCCATTATATTATAGCTGAATAATGCTTTTAACCTCTCTTTTTCATTGGTTATTACCATTGCACCAGGACCTGATTTACCAACATAATTGTAATAGTAACTTTATAAGTTAAACTATTACGTATTGCATAAGCTAAGGTTATTAAAATAGAGCCTGTAAAAACAATTTCATGCTGAGGGGTTTCTTGCTTAATTTAAAAAGCACGATACTTCTTTTACCAGGTAAAATATTATATTAAAACCTGGTTTAGTAATTTCAGGTTTTAGTTCCCCCTGATTATAATGCCTGTAAAGCAAGCTTATGATTTTTATTTAAATAAAGTTGCAACTTCTGCCCTTGAAATGTAAAAGGCGAATAACAGTTTTTAGGTGATAAAAGAAGCATTTATAAAATACCAGTAGAAAAATTTTAAACAGTTTTCTTACAAATATTCACCCTGATACTTCTTTTACATAAAAAGAGGGCTGATAATTAAACCAGCCATCTTTGAATTTTTTTAATAATAAAAGCCTTAATAAAAGGCTTTTATGTGACCCCGCAGGGGATCGAACCCTGGACCCAGTGATTAAGAGTCACTTGCTCTACCAGCTGAGCTACGAAGTCGGAATAATAATGCAATAATAAGCATTTATGTATTGTACTGCTTCAAAATAAAAAGCTTTTTTAACGATTTTTACCTGATAAAAACAGTATCTGCAAACGCGGCACCCAAACCTTGGCCTTATAGTAAAAGTGTTTAATAAAAACTATTTTCAGTACCTTAGTTAATCTAGTTATTACCTGTAATAATGCAGCCGCCACTATAGAAGTATAAACCAAAAACCCTGCAGAATGTTAACCACAAAAAAAATTACCATGAAATACTTTTTCCTGATACTGTTTTTACTGCCTTTTTCTTTGGCTTTTGCGCAAGCTGATGTTTTTCCAACTAAAAAAGGCAATCTCGAAATTACGCCCATTTTTCATGCGGCTTTGGTAATGCAATGGAATGGCGTTACGGTTTATGCTGATCCTTATGGCGGTGCAGAAAGATATAAAGGAATGAAAGCGCCTGATGTTGTTTTAATCACTCATGAACATGGAGACCATTTAGATGAAGCTACTTTAAGCGGCCTCGATCTAACTAAAACAGAATTGATTGCACCGCAAAAAGTGGTTGATCAGCTTAAAAATAAAACGTTTGCAAAAATTACAGTTTTAGGCAACGGACAAAATACAACTTTTAAAAACATCAAAATAGAAGCAGTTGGCGCTTACAATATTCCCGAAGAAACCGCAAGGCACAAAAAAGGGGTGGGCAACGGTTATGTGTTAAATTTTGGCGGGAAAAGGGTTTACATTTCCGGGGATACAGACGGAACACCAGAAATGCGTGCTTTAAAAAATATTGATGTTGCTTTTGTTTGCATGAACCCGCCTTATACTATGGATGTAACGCCTGCTGCCGATGCCGTTTTAGCTTTTAAACCCGCAGTAATTTATCCTTACCATTATCGCCAGCCGGGAAATAAGCTGAGTGATATTGAATTGTTTAAAAAATTAGTGAACGATAAAGACCCGAAAATTGATGTACGTTTGCGCAACTGGTACAGGCAAATGTAGTTAATGCAATAAAGTAGGTTTGCATCGGTTATCTATTTATTTAAACTTAAACCATGAAATTAATAACTTCATTAAAACACGTACTTCTTTTACCGTTAATTTTATTTGTAACGACTATTCAGGCGCAGGACAAGCAGCAGCAAAAGCTCGATGCTTCTACAAAAGTGATCCAGGAATTTGGAAAACTTCGCGAAAGTATCCCGAAACAATTGATGCAAAAAACAGAAGGAATCATCATTATCCCGGGATTGATCAATGCCGGATTTGTAGTTGGCGGTAAACGGGGAAAAGGTATTGCAATGATAAAAAACGCAGATGGGACCTGGAGCAATCCTGTTTTTTTAACCATGACTGGCGGAAGTTTAGGTTTTCAGGCAGGAATTCAATCAGTTGATCTGGTGCTGGTTTTCCTTGATAAAACTTCCCTGCAAAATATCGGTAAAAGCAGCTTTACTTTAGGCGGGGATATTTCTGTTGCCGCTGGTCCGGTTGGCCGTAATTCTTCTGCCGGAACAGATTACAAAATGGAATCAGAAGTTTATTCTTATTCGCGCAGCAAAGGGCTTTTTGCGGGCATTAGTTTAAGCGGTTCTTCGCTGGATATTGACCAAAAAGCCAACAGTTCTTTTTATGGCGATGAAGATGGTGCGGCTGCTTTGTTTGCTAATAAAAAAGCCTCGACAGTGCCGGCAGTTAAAACCCTTAAACAAACTTTAACTAATTTGTACCGGAAGTAATTAGGGTACAGCACACCAATTTTATACCGATAAAAACAGCATTGCCATGAACGAAACTACCGGAAAAAACCATCAGGATACAAGCGCTGCCAGCGAGTTTGATATTAATACGATCCTGATTAAAGAATTAGGGATCAACAGTGCCAAGGTTGAAATGATCTTCCGGATGCAGGTAGAAATCCTTGCATTGCTCCAGGATAAAACCACCGAAGAAATTTTGGGCGAAAAGAATGAACGCATCAAAGAACTGGCGCTGGAGTTTTATATTGCCAACAGCAAAAAAATGTAAGTAGAAAGGCATTGGTTTGATGATGGGTTTTGATAAAAAAATTACCTTGTAAAATAGATATGGGGTAAGTACCAGAACAAAATCTAACTTTAAAGTAATGAACCAACAACATAATAGGGCCGATGCTTCTTTTATCGCCTAAAAATGCCGGTCATCGGGTTTTTGATTTACTTAAACGGATGCCAACACCAATTTTTACCTGGTAAAAGAAGCATGGCATCAAGTTTAAACAGCTTTAAAGGCAGAAGTTGTTACGGATAATTTTTTGTCAGTTTGTTATCGGTTTTACCGCTTTAACCGGCCTAAGCAATGTTGAGAAGGTGAGTGAACCCATTTTCCATTTGCCGTTATCTTTAAGATATACCTCAGTCACCATAAAAGCATGTGTAACTTCGTTTCCGCCGACTACTGCTAACAAATCGATATCATTCAGTAGGATGGCCGTGTTACCGAAAATATTTACGGATGCAGCATAGACTGCTGCTTTCTTATACCAAATTCCGCCGCTTTTAATGGTATTTAGCTCCTGGGTCTTGCCCCAGCTTCCGCCCATATGAACAAAGACACATTTTTCATCAAATAGTCCGTTTAAGGTTTCTACGTTTTTGTCTGCCATCCATGCCCATTTTGTTCTGGAAAGATCAAGTATTTCCTGTTCTTCTTTCGTAACTATTGTAGTTGCTGAGTTTGGCAGTTTAGCCTGAGCATTTGATAGCTGCACAGTGACTATACACAGGAACATTCCGATAATAGCTTTTTTCATCATCTTAGGTTTAAGTATTTATGTTGGTTTGATTTTTAGCGATCTTGGACATAGATAAAAACTGCTATTTGGCGTTATGCCAGTGTAGCACGCCGAAGCACATTAATTACGTTGCCTTATTAGTTGTTCAGTTTTCTTTCGCCTAACCATTTCACCATTGCCGGGTCGCGGTGGTCAAAGAAGCTGCTTGCTTTGGTGTCCAAAGTTTTGATGGCTTCCATATCCTCACTGCTCAATTTAAAATCGACGCTGTTTAAGTTTTCTTCCATTCGTTCTTTGCGGACTGATTTTGGGATAGCAACCACGCCTCTTTGTGTAAGCCAGCGAAGGATCACCTGGGCAATTGATTTATTATATTTGTTTCCGATGGAAAGCAAGGTCTCATTGGAAAAGATGTTGTTCTTGCCTTCAGCAAACGGCCCCCAGGATTCGATCTGAACCTTATTTTCCACTAAGAACTTTTGCGATTCGAGTTGCTGATGGAAGGGATGTGTTTCAATTTGATTGACCGCCGGAACAATTTCGTTATGAACAATTAAGTCCATAAAACGGTCAGGATGTAAGTTGCTTACACCGATTGCCCTAACCCTTCCTTCTTTATACAAATCCTGCATAGCGCGCCATTCGCCATAAACATCGCCGTAGGGTTGATGGATCAGATAAAGGTCCAGGTAATCCAGTTGCAGCTTTTTTAGTGAATTTTCAAAAGCCTTTTTTGTTCCTTCATATCCGTCAGACTGTATCCAGAGTTTGGTGGTGATAAACAATTCTTCTCTCGGTACACCGCTGCTTTTGATGGCTCTGCCTACCGCTTCTTCATTCATATAAGAAGCTGCAGTATCGATCAAACGATAGCCAGTTTCAATTGCATCCACTACGCTTCTTTCACATTCTGCCAGGTCTGTTACCTGGAAAACACCAAATCCTAAGATGGGCATTTCAACGCCGTTATTTAATTTAACTTTTTGCATGTTTTTTGTTTTTAACAATGCAAAGATCTGCGATTCTTTTTGGTTAAACAGGATACAGATTACGGATGTTTATACCATTATTACTGATTAACGAATTTATATGGTTAAGAACTGAATAAAGCGGTAATTTTGAATGAGATAAAACGATAGTGATATGGATAACAGGAGACGATTTGAGACAATCAGCGATTACAACGCCTTTAACAATACTAAAACCTTGCACCCGCTTGTAAGTGTGATCGATTTCTCAAAGGCAGCCCCCAGGGAAGGCTCCCGCATGTATTTTGGCTTTTACACCATTTTTCTAAAAGATGTGAAGTGCGGTGATCTGGTGTATGGAAGAAACACGTACGATTACCAGGAAGGTACCTTAGTTTTTCTTGCGCCGGGCCAGGTAGCAGGTGTTAACAGCAATGGAGAAACTTACCAACCGAAAGGGCATGGTTTGGTATTTCATCCTGATCTGATACATGGTACTTCGCTTGGGCGGCATATTCAAGATTATACGTTTTTTGGCTATCAATCCAACGAAGCGCTTCATTTATCAGAAAGTGAAAGGAAAATTGTACTGGATTATTTTTCAAAAATTGAGTATGAACTGGAACATGCCATCGACAAGCATAGTAAAAGGCTGATTGTGTCCAATATCGAACTGTTTTTGGACTACTGTGTCCGTTTTTACGACCGGCAGTTCATCACCCGGGATACTGTACACGCCGGCATTTTAGAGAGGTTTGAAAATCTGTTGAATGATTATTTGAGGTCTGAAAAACCGCAAACTATCGGATTGCCTTCTGTAGCTTACTGCGCTGATGAACTCAATTTATCTCCAAACTATTTCGGTGACTTGGTTAAAAAAGAAACAGGCAAAACAGCCCAGGATTATATACAAGCCAAACTGATTGATATTGCTAAGGAAAAGATGTTCGATACGAGTAAAACAGTTAGTCAGGTTTCGTCTGAACTGGGCTTCAAATATCCCCAGCATTTCGCCCGGCTATTTAAGCAACGCGTGGGTTACTCACCTTTAGAATTCCGGTCGCTCAATTGAATATAATAAAAAAAGGCTTTTGCGGGAATTGTCTCAGAAATTAGCAGTTGTTCTGCAATTGTCTTAATAAACCGGTTGTGATTTCAAATGGATGATGGTGCTTCTTTTAGCACTATAAAATTGCATTTACCACTTTCTGCTGATACAGAAAATTATTGTCTTGCAGATTTTTAGGTGGTAAAAGAAGCATCCCAAATAATTAGAACAAAATTTAAAAAGGTTCTTTAAAAAAGCTTTTGATAAGCATAATGGTTAAGAAAAAACTTTTTTATACCTTGCTTTCTTATGTATCTAATCATACCTTTAGTGAATGAGTTCTAATTCGTTTTTAAAAGGAACACTTCAAACGATTATCCTCAAACTATTGGAGGATAATGACAGAATGTACGGTTATGAAATCTCTCAAAAGGTGAAGGAGATAACAGCAGGTGAGATAAAACTGACAGAAGGTGCGCTCTACCCTGCCTTACATAAACTGGAAGCAGATGGTTTACTTGAAACGAGCACGGAGATTGTTGATGGCCGGGGGCGAAAATACTACCGATTAACCGAACAGGGAGGTAAGGAAGTTATCGGTAAACTGGATGAGGCTCGACTTTTTATGGAACAGTTGCAGGCATTGTTAAACATTAAACCAGCTGTAAGATGATTTTAAATGAAGAACAAAAATCAATCATAAGAACGCTTGTTAGTAACGAGGTTTGCTACCAGGAAACTTACCTGGAAGTGTACGACCACATCATGAGCACTTTGGAGACAAGGGATTCGATAAATGATTTCCAAAAGGCGTATGCTGAGGTATTAGAGGAAGATTTTGGAGGCCACAGCGGTATCGAAAAACTCGAGGAAATCCGTGAAAGGCTAATCAGGAAAGAGATCACGCAAAGAAAATGGAATTTTTTCCGTGAATTTTTTAAAGGCCCTGGAATTATTGTTTCCCTTTCAGCAGGCGTTTTTTGTTATTATGGTTTTCACATCAAACACTTTGCCTACTGGTTATTCTGTATTACTGGCCTCATGACCGTTTTGCCTTTCTTCTTTCTAAGTATCGGTAATTTTTTTATAGGATTAAAGAAGAAAGAGAAGGAAAACAAGAAATCGATAAATGATGATGCCTTATACTCGGCGGCAGTTATGATATTTAGATTTATCGTTAGATTACAGATCATTAGTTTTTTATTAAACGCCATTAGTTTTTTTAATCGGATTAACACCACTAAAGTTTAATTTTACTCATTTTATTATTCCAGTAGAAATTGCACATTTAATTGGAAGTGCCATCTTTCTGTTTGTGACGTTTTATGCCATCGCTGTTTTACGTCTCTATAAAAATGAATTTAAGAAAAGGATTGCTGGAAGAAGTTAAAAACGCATTTGTAACTTCCGGGAAAGAGATCTTCCGTATCAGCTTGCTTTTTAAAAAGGTATTTCTTAAAAAACGAGGATTTGATAAAGGAATGATTTGTTAAGAACCTTCCAGGTACTCCACTAACGGCATCGTAATAAATTTTATTTTAATTTTTTTTATTCGAATATAAAAGTATAAATTTATACTCATAATCGTAAAAAATTACACTGTGAAACCAAGCCAAAAATATAGTAAAAAAGCAGAGGCAAAAGCCGGGCAAAATATCGTTTCAGAAAAAACCGAAGCATATACACGCTCGCAAATAGCTGCATTAGAAGTTCAGGAAGTTGGTGAAGAACGTATTGCCGAGATAAAAAACGATGATAGTTATCTGCATACTACTTCAATAATTGTAGGAAAAACAGACAAAGCCGAATGGCAAATGACCGCTGTGGAAAAAATGAATATGGCACGCAATGGTTTGAGCAAAAGAGACCTGGAGAGCCTTAAAAGTAAAACCAATCTTGATTATGATAAACTCTCCACTTTACTTTCTACAACCAGGGCAACCTTGATTAACAAGAAAGGAACAGAACATTTCAGCGTTGCCCTTAGCGAACGGATTGTAAGTATAGCAGATATATACTCTTATGGCTTTGAAGTGTTTGAAGATGTAACCAAGTTTAATGAATGGGTTTTTAAGCCGAACCGGGCATTAGGAGGAAAACAGCCTTTTGAACTGTTGGACAACCAATTTGGGAGAGAAGAAATAAAAAATTTGATCGGTAGAATAGATTATGGTGTTTACTCTTAAAACACTTGCATGATAGTTTACCGGCTTGGAAGAACAAGATATGCGAACGATTTAACAGGAGAAGGTGCTAAGCTTTTTGGCGGGAGGTGGAATAACAAAATGATCGGCTGCCTTTATACTTCAGAAAGCAGGGCTTTAGCTTTACTGGAATATACCGTTAATGTTAATATAGATGATATTCCGCGGGCTTTAAGCATTACCATAATAGAAATCCCGGATCATTCTATCCGTATTTTGAAAGAAGCAGATTTACCTGGAAATTGGAAACATTCGCCGGCTCCATCTTCAACCAAACAATTTGGATCTAGCTTATTGCTGGCCGCAGTAGAACCTGTTATCAGAGTTCCGTCAATAGTAATCCCTGATGAATATAATTATTTATTAAACCCTCTACATCCGGAAAGCAAGAAATTCAGGATTATTGATCTAAGTGATTTTATATACGATGTCAGGATAAAAACTGTTTAAATATTGGGGTTGGCCAGGTGATGGAATTAATTTCTTTTATAGAAAACCGGCAGAACCCGAAAAAACATAAGCAGTAACAGTATGAATAATTAAAATGCTTTAAGGCGTCTCATCCTTCAAAGCAGAAATTGCATACGCCTGTTTAATAATTGCTGCCTGGTTGCTGCCTACAAACATTTTTAAAGGTATGCATTGAATATTTTTTGCAGCATTGTATTCGCGGATCATGGCGTTATGCTGTTTCAGGGTTTGCAGCAGGTAAGCATGATCGAAAGATGCTCCTTTTACTGCACTTAATTTTTGCAGGCTTTCTGTAATAGCAGGTGTTGCTGCTGCAGGTAATTTTACAGCATAATCTTCCGAAACATGGTTTAAGTTTTTGTTTAAGCCGTTGTATAATTCTATCGCTTGTTTCGCAAATTCCTTTACTTTTTGGGTTGAGGCTTTGGTTGTGGCTAACTGTGCTTCGTTAACCTGGTTGGTGCAAAACAAGGAAAGATCATTGGCCAACCTTGTATCTGCTGTGTCCATCGGTTGTTTTGTTGATGCGTTTTGTGCAGTACTATCAGCAGAAGCATTTTTTCCGGAACCGGAGCAGGCATAAAAACCAATTGAAATAAGGAAAGCCGAAAATAGATGGAGTTTGTATTTCATTTTGTGTTGTTGATGGATTAATAAAGTAAAATTATCGATTTTTATCAGCTTTTAACTGGTCAAATTTAATTGCTTTAATTAATCAGACTAATCCCAAATTACAACATTTTTGTGCATCTTCTTTAAACGTTCTTAATTTTAGCAGATGCACCACGAACACCATTTACGCAGCTCTGATACCATTCGCGATATTGTTATTGGCATGTCTGATGGTTTAACCGTACCTTTTGCCCTGGCTGCCGGTTTAAGCGGAGCCGTTAATTCATCTTCTATCATCATCACTGCCGGAATTGCCGAAATTGTTGCCGGTTCTATTGCGATGGGTTTAGGCGGATTTTTAGCCGGAAAAACAGAAGCCGACCATTATGCATCAGAACTAAAACGTGAATATGATGAAGTAGCGCGCGTGCCCGAACAGGAAAAAGCAGAGGTAAAAGAAGTATTTGCAGGTTTCGGATTATCAACACAATTACAAAACCAGGTGGCTGATGAAATGGCAAAAGATACCGATAAATGGGTCGATTTTATGATGCGCTATGAACTCGGCTTAGAAAAACCTGAAGCAAACCGGGCAACACAAAGCGCTTTAACCATCGGGTTTTCTTATATTATTGGCGGTATAATTCCTTTATCGCCTTATTTTTTTATTGCTGAGTCTGGTACAGCTTTATATTATTCCTGTGCCATAACCCTAATTTGCCTGTTTGTTTTTGGTTATTTTAAAAGTAAAGTTACCGGCCAGGCTCCTGTTTCTGATGCCTTAAAAGTAGTAGTTATTGGTGCATTGGCTGCTGCTGCTGCATTTGCAGTGGCCAAATTAATTAACGGCAAATGATATTATTCTGAAATCTTTCGTTTAAAATTTAATAAACCTGTCCATTTGCTCATTGGTAAACCCAATTGTATCTGTTTCTGTTAGATTTCCGTTTGTATCTATTTCTTTTCTAATGAAAGGAATATGCAATTTGAGCGAAAGAACGTGCATGTTTACATAATTGCAAACTCCGGTAAAATGATCAACGCCACGAATGTTTCCATACTTTCCTGAAGAAATGCCAACCAAAGCTGCTTTTTTATCATAAAAACTTCCGGGAAAATCACAGGCATCCACAAAGGCTTTTAAAACGCCTGGAAAACTGCCGTTGTATTCAGGAATAATAAAAATGAATTTTTCTGAAGCATTGACCAATTTCTGCAATGGCTTAAACCCTTCGCTGCGTTTTCCGTAAAGATCAGTTTTAAGCAGGTTGTCAGGCAATTCTTCCAAAGATAAAACCTTTGCTTCAACGCCTTTTTCGTTTAGTTTTTTCTGATAATAAACAGCTAATTTTAAAGTGCTGCTGCCAGGCCTGTTGGTGCCGGCAATTATGGTAAGCATGTGTAAGGCTTTATTTTAAGATGAATGGATAAAAATGCGAAACAAATTTTTCAAATCTAACCTTAAATCGGCTTTCGGTTAAAATTAAATTACTTTTTACGCTGATCTAATTGCTGCAACACTCTATCCTTCCGTTCATCAGTCCTGTTTGCGCCACGTTTTTTTACCAGCCAGCAACCTACAGCTAAAACCAGCAGGATAATAACCAGCGTAATTAAAAGCCGGTAACGTTTTAAAAAGGCTGGGTTATCGTTATCACCGTTCATTTTTTGTAATTAACCTGCATCAGAATCATCCGAAACTTCTGTAGGTGCGTAAGTTTTAATTTCGCCGGTATTGAGTTTTACTTCAATCTGATCTTGTTTTTTCTCCTGATTTTTGTTCACTACACCTTCACCATCTTTGGTAATTACTCTTTCGCCTGCTTCAAATACGCCGTTAGTCATAATCTTTAGATTTTTATTTTGTTTAGGTAACATTGCTTTTAATCAATAGTTTAAAAGAATGTGATTTTAAAGTTCAGAAAAAACAATCGTTAAAAATAGAACCCGCAGAAATTACGTTAGTATTTATAAAGGTTTTAAGAGGAATTGTGTTGTTGATATTAATATAAACTTGTGGAAAATCTGGTTGAATACTTATTGTAAAAATGTAGGTATCTTGCACCTTTAAAAACTAAGTAAAAATTAGGTGTAAAAGAAGCATGAGGTTGTTAATTGATACTTCTTTTACCGCATAAAAATTTACTTTCAAAATTATACTGAGGATTAATAATGAGTAAAATAATCGCGTTAGCTAACCAGAAAGGTGGCGTGGGCAAAACCACTTCTTCTATTAACCTGGCAGCAAGTTTAGCGGTGTTAGAATATAAAACCCTGCTGGTAGATGCAGATCCGCAGGCAAATGCAACATCAGGTATTGGTTTTGATCCGAGAACGATTAAAGACAGTATTTACGAGTGTATCATCAACAATGTAGAACCGGCAGATGCCATCCAGAAAACGGAAACACCAAACCTGGATTTATTGCCGGCACATATTGATCTGGTTGGAGCGGAGATCGAGATGATCAACCTCACCAACCGGGAATACAAAATGAAAGCGGTGCTGGACAAGATCAAAGACCAGTACGATTTTATTATTGTGGATTGCTCGCCGTCCCTGGGTTTAATTACTATTAATGCTTTAACGGCTGCTAATTCTGTCATCATTCCGGTTCAGTGCGAGTATTTTGCGTTGGAAGGTTTGGGGAAATTGCTCAATACCATCAAAATTGTACAAAACCGTTTAAACCCAGCATTGGATATTGAAGGTATTTTGCTGACGATGTATGATGTCCGGTTACGTTTATCAAACCAGGTGGTAGAAGAAGTGCGTACCCATTTTGAGAATCTGGTTTTTAATACCATCATCCAAAGAAACACAAGGTTAAGCGAGGCGCCAAGTTTTGGTATGTCGGTAATTATGCACGACGCAACTTGTAAAGGCGCCATTAATTACCTGAACCTTGCGCGCGAAATTTTGCGTAACAACGGCATGGTAAAAGAGGAAGACAATAACCAGAAAAAAGTAAGCATAAAATAGATGAGTGGCGATAAAAGAAATGCTTTAGGAAGAGGCCTGGGTGCGTTATTAGATGATTCTGTACATGTAAATGCAGCCACAAAAAAGGCCTCGGAAGGAAATGTAGATAAATTAGAAACAGAAGGGTTAAAGGCAGTAAATGCGGTAAAAATCAGTGAGATTGAAGTAAACCCTTTTCAGCCGCGAACAGAATTTGATGAACAGGCTTTGCGCGAACTGGCAGATTCTATCCTTTTGCAAGGCTTGATCCAGCCGGTTACTGTTCGTAAAACTGGTTCGCGTTCTTACCAGTTAATTTCTGGTGAACGCCGTTTGCGCGCTTCTAAATTAGCTGGTTTAACAGAAATTCCGGCTTACGTTCGTACTGCCAACGATCAGCAAATGCTGGAAATGGCGTTGATAGAAAATATCCAGCGGGAAAATCTGAACGCTATAGAAATGGCTTTAAGTTTTCAGCGGATGATTGATGAATGCAACCTGAAGCAGGAAGAGTTAGGCGACCGCGTTAGTAAAAACCGTTCTACCGTAACCAATTACCTTCGTTTGTTAAAATTGCCGCCCGTTGTTCAGTCTTCTATCCGCGACGGACAAATATCAATGGGCCATGCACGTGCTTTGGTAAATGTAGAAGATGCAGCAAAACTGTTGTATATCCATCATCAGATTATAGAAAAAGGTTTGTCGGTACGTAAAGTGGAAGAACTGGTGCGCGAACTGCAAAAAAAGCCTGCTAAAAAAAGCATTGATACGAAACCTGCTCCAGCTTCTTTTCATGCACAAAAAATCCAGGCCGATTTAACTTCTAAATTTAATTCGCAGGTAAAAGTTAAAGTCGGACAAAACGGAAAAGGCAGCATCGAAATTCCATTTATATCAGAAGATGATTTGGGACGGATACTGGAAATGCTCGACTGGTAATATGCGTATCTCAGCCATACTTCTTTTATTAGTATTTTTTTGTGCAGCATCGGTTCAGGCACAGAAAAGGATTAACAATAAAAAGGATATTATAAACAGCAGAGGCGATACCACTTCGGTTTTGGTCCCGTTTAAACCAAAATCAGAACAGCCTAAAGAAAAAGTTTATCATCCGGATAGTACACATAGTCCACATAAAGCCGTATTAAAATCCTTAGCCTTACCGGGATTGGGGCAAATCTACAACCATCATTATTGGAAATTACCTTTAGTTTATGGTGGTTTTGCTGGTTTAGGTTATTCGTATTATGTGGCGCAAACCAATTATAAAGCATTTTTAAAGCAGGCCACAGCCCTTTCGCGTAACGATAAAGCTAATATAGATACAGTAAAATTTGGAAATTTACAACTTGCCCAGATTACCCCTTATGTAGATTTTTATAATCGTAACCGGAGTTTAACCATTATTATTACCGTTGCTTTTTGGGGGATTCAGGCTATTGATGCTTATATTGATGCCAAGTTTCAGCATTCTTATACTATGGATAACAATTTAGGTTTTAAAGTTACCCCAACTATTATCAATGCACCAAGTTTAGCTTATAGTGGCTATATTCCCGGCTTAAAAGTAACTTTAAGAATGAAGTGAGAAGAAGTTATGGGATATCAGGTAAGAGGTATCAGCTCTAAACCGATAAAAATAACAGATACAATAAATGTGCATAAGCTGACAGCTGATACCTGATTGCTGACACCTAAAAATAATGAAAATAGCTTTATTAGGATACGGAAAAATGGGCAAGATAATCGAGCAGGTTGCCCTGGAACGGAAACACGAAATCGTTTTAAAAATAGATCACGATAACTTGCATGAACTAACTGCAGAAAACCTGCAACAAGCAGATGCAGCAATAGAATTTAGTACGCCGCATACTGTTTTAGCAAACATTAAGCATTGTTTTGATGCCGGTGTTCCGGTTGTAGTTGGCGCAACAGGCTGGTATAACCAGTTGCAGGATGTGAAAAACGAATGTTTAGCACTCAATGCTGCCTTAATTTATGCTTCTAACTTTAGCGTTGGCGTTAACATTTTCTTCCATATTAATAAAATGTTGGCCAAAGTAATGGGCCGGTTTTCGAATTACGAAGTTCAGGTAGAAGAAATCCACCACACCCAAAAATTGGATGCACCAAGCGGAACGGCGATTACGATAGCAGAAGGAATTATAGAAAATATACCGGTAAAAGAAGCATGGGTAAATGCAGTTTCAGGACAATTAAATGATGATTCGCCGGCGGTAATAGCACCACAACAATTGCTGATCGAATCGCACAGGATAGAAAACGTACCGGGAACGCACACCGTTATTTACGGTTCTGATGTAGATACCATCGAATTTAAACATACTGCGCATAACCGTTCCGGTTTTGCTTTAGGCGCTGTGCTTGCTGCCGAATGGATTAAAGACCGTAAAGGTTTCTTTACAGCCGCCGATCTGTTTAATTTTAACGCTTAAAAACACTACTTTCACGCCTTCAAAATAAAACAATGAGTTGGAAATTCTGGAATAAATCTGCTGCTGATCCAAAAAAGAAAAAGAAAAGTGCCTCGCGCGAATGGTTCGATGCCATCATATTTGCTGTTGTTGCCGCCACCTTAATCCGTGGTTTGTTTATCGAAGCGTTTACCATTCCAACGCCTTCTATGGAATGTTCGCTGCTGGTTGGCGATTTCCTGTTTGTAAGCAAGGTAAACTATGGCGCGCGTACGCCCATGACGCCAATTTCTTTTCCGTTCGCCCATCATACCATGCCTTTGTTTGATGTAAAATCTTATTGGGATGGTATCAAACTGCCTTATTACCGTTTGCCGGGATTAAGCCATGTTAAAAAAGGCGATGTCGTAGTTTTTAATTATCCGATGGATGCGGATTCTCCTTTATATCGCCCGGTTGATAAACGTGAGAATTACATTAAACGTTGTCAGGGAACTCCGGGAGATACACTAAAACTAATTAATACGCAGGTTTACATCAATGGAAAACCCGAGGCAACGCCGCCAAACAGCCAAACTTCTTACCTGGTTCGTACAAATGGGCAGGAACTGAACCCGCAGGTTTTGTACGATCTGCATATCGATCCTTCGCATGGACAAGTAAATGCAACAGACCTGGAATGGATTATGCCGCACGAAAGTGTGCCTACTTTAAAAGGTTATTCTAACATCACTTATATTGCGCCTTATATTCAGCCAGCCGGACAAGCAGATTTGCAGGTTTTCCCGCACGATCCAAAGCTGAAATGGAACGTCGATAATTACGGTCCGGTTATCATCCCTAAAAAAGGCTGGACGGTAACGTTGGATTCTACCAATTTTATGATTTACGAACGCGCCATTAAATTGTACGAAAACAACAAGCTGGAAAAACGCGGAAACGATATTTACATCAACGGTACCAAAACCAATCAATATACCTTTAAAATGGATTATTACTGGATGATGGGCGATAACCGCCACAACTCGTTAGATAGCCGTTTCTGGGGTTTCGTTCCCGAAGACCACATTGTAGGCAAAGCTTTATTTGTTTGGATGAGCTGGGATGAAAATGCTTCTTTTATGCACAAAATTAGGTGGGAGAGGTTGTTTATGGGGATAAAGTAAGGAAGCGATGCTTCTTTTATCAGGGTAAAATAGTATTTAAAAAGCGTAAAATTGATTGTAGAAAAGGTTGAAATATGAACGCAAATATCAGTGATGATGAGGCACTTTTTTTAAATGCTGAATTATTTAGGGACGCAGCTCAAGTAATTTTTTTAAGAGCTAGGGCTACAAATGTACACCCTGTTGCTGCATTAAAGTTTTTTAATGTAGGGATAATGAATGAAGCTATAGCTATCGAGTTATATTTAAAATGCCTGATTTACATGAATTCTAATACTCATTACGGGAAGCATGAGTATCCAAAACTTTTCAAACGTTTATCTGAAGAGCATCAGCATAAGGTCACACTATATTATGAACAGTTTCTTAATGAGAATCCGATAATTCCTATAATAAAAAAAGATCACCCTACTATTGATTTCTCGCTACCAGCAATTTTAAATGACTGTAAAGACGCATTCCAAAAACATCGATATGAACATGAATATGGCTCAAGTAATTATACGCTTTCAGATTTTGCTAGAGCACTTCATAAATTGATATTAGAATTAAAGACACATTTTAGTAAAATCCTTTCACCAGAAACATGTACAGTAACCCCAGACGCTGTTTTTCTAAGACACTTAGCAAATGGTCAACTTGTTGTTAGCGACCTAACAGAAACAGCCCCCATTTTCTATAATGCAATGTGCTTTAGCTACACATCAGACCTTTTATTAGGCCGACAGAAATTTTCCGATTCCCCTGATGAAGTTAAATGGCATTTATGTTTACCTGTAATATGTAATCATGCATTTGCTATCGAGTTATTTCTTAAAATGATAATAACACTTGAAGGAAACGGTCCAGGTCTAGGACACGATTTAGAATTTCTATTCAATTTGTTAAATGAAAATACTCGATTGAAGATTACCGAATATTACGACGAACTAATTAAAG
Source organism: Mucilaginibacter arboris (assembly GCF_009754915.1). Lineage (GTDB taxonomy): Bacteria > Bacteroidota > Bacteroidia > Sphingobacteriales > Sphingobacteriaceae > Mucilaginibacter_A > Mucilaginibacter_A arboris. The sequence continues at coordinate 81,488 of NZ_WPIK01000009.1, forward strand.
CTAATCCAAGGACTTTGAAAATAGGGTCAACAACAAGCATTCCTTTGTCTGATTATAAACTTCCAACTGTACTACATGCTGCAAGAGGTTCAGTTGTTAGTTATCGATATGTGCATGAAAATCGTATGCAAATTTATGCGTTATTAGATTTTTTGTTTGCTATCAAACGCATTCTTTGGGAAATGAAGCATGATTTACCTGGATTTTTAGGCTTTAATGCCATTGAATTCTATCCACATGCCGCTATCATTAAATGACAAAATAAGTCGCCAAATGTCATTGCTTCCAGTTTTTTTATAATCTATTACCAATCCTCCACCTTCAAATAATTCAGGCTCTTCCGTCGTACCAAAATTTATAATTTCAGCTCCTATTAAACCCTCTGGAACAGATTCAGATCTGGTAGGATCGAAGTAATGAGGCAACTTCGATATTACTTTTAAGAATTTGGGTTCTATTTCTACTGACATTCTTATATATCGGAAAAGTAACTATCCGCTAATGTAACATTACGATTTAATAAACAATGGTTTCAACGTACTTAAGTAATTAAAGTTTCGTTTTCAATTTTTCGTTAGAACTATCTAAACTCTACTAAAAATCCTTCTTTTTTAAAAATTGCCGTTATCTTCTTTTTACTACAAGTCATTTGTTTGGTAAAAATATAAACTTGCTTAGAAAAAGTTATTTTCTTTCTAGGTGCAAAGAATGATTTTAATTGATCAAATAACGGTTTGTTTGTCGAATTTGATAGAGCTGTTCTATTATATCTACTTTGTTTAACGTAAGCAATCACACTTGACGTATAGTCTTTACTAAAGTTATTGAACAAAAAAGCAAAATGGAATTTATAGTCAGTGTTTACTCCCATAATCACTGGGATGATTAGATTAATTTCGTCGAAATCGTAACTCAAGGCATCTATTCTAAAATAGTAACCTGGGAAGTTGCTTTTCCAAACATCCAATAAATTGGTCACATTATTATTGTCGCTTTCGTAAAGATTCAATGATTAGTTCCGTTTTTTAAATTTGGTTATAAATATAATTACTATAAGTATAAGCTCAACTCTAATCTCACCAACTCCCAATTGATAACGTTGCATAACTGTAGAATTGTTGCACAGGAAAGATAATCTACTGGTCGGGGTTTGTAACTCCAACCTTTGAGCTACGGATTTTTAATCCAACGATACCAAATTTATTTTTAAATTTCACTTAAATTTTCTAAACCTTTAACAACAAAAAAATAAATTTCTTCATGAGCACAACAGAAATCATTAAAGAAATACAAGCCTTGCCTGTCGAAAGCAGGTGGACTATTATTGAACAAACCTTACGTTCAATTAAAGAAGCAGGAAACCAGAACCTGTTGCAGGAAGCTGCAGAAAGCCTTTATCAAGATTATCGCACTGATAAAGAATTAACGGCTTTTACCGATTTAGATTTGGAAGGATTTTATGAAACAAGGTGAAATCTGGTTAATCAGCCTTGATCCAACTATTGGTTCTGAAATCAGGAAAACACGCCCTGCCATCATTGTAAATGATAACCAATTGAGCAAACTTCCTTTAAAAATAATTGTGCCTTTAACGGATTGGAAAGACCGTTATGCAATTGCTCCCTGGATGGTAAAGATTGATCCTGACAAGCAACAATTTGTCTAAAACTTCTGCTGCTGATTGTTTTCAGGTAAGATGTGTAGCAGAAGAACGGTTTATTAAAAGCATAGGAAATGTTACTGATAAGCAGTTAGCAGAAATTCAGTTAGCTTTTACAAAAGTTTTTTCTATTAGAATTTAGCAGGATAATTTAATTTTCATTCAACTTTTCAACACCCAACTTCTCCGCCAACTCATTTAAATCCTGAGCAACAGCATCAACCAAAGGAATACCATTTACTTTACGATCCCGTTCAGCTTCCAGTTCAGGTTCGCCGGGAATAATTACTTTTTGATTTGGATGAATAGGATTGGCTGATTTAAAACGTTTAATCCAGTTATCCAAATGATGTTTAAAATCATTAACCGGACGGAAACCATCTATACGCATCGCACCTAAAAAATGACCAATGCCAGTACCAACCGGATTTGGGGCAGGATCCAAATAAGCCACAAAAGGCGGAACCCAAGGCCCATAATTAGCGCCGGAAAGCACGGCAGAAAGTATATCAACCGTAGCACTCAAACCAAAACCTTTATGGCTGCCATGTTCGCGGTCGCTGCCTAAAGGAAGCAAAGAACCGCCGGACTTTAAAGCATGAGGATCAGTTGTAAAATCGCCGTTTTCATCCTGGATCCAGCCTTCCGGTACCGATTTGCCGGCACGTTGTGCTATTTCTAATTTGCCGTTTGCTGCTGCTGAAGTTGCCATATCTACAATTAGCGGTGGGTATTTTCCTGCGGGAAAAGCATAACACATCGGATTGGTTCCAAGCATTCTTTCATTAGAAAAAGTTGGCGCAACCAGCGGACTTGCGTTAGTCATGGCAAAACCAATCATGTCTTTTTCAACTGCCATTAAAGCATGATAACCGGCAATACCAAAATGATTAGAATTACGAACAGAAACCCAGCCTGAACCATATTTTTCTGCTTTTTCGATTGCAACTTGCATGGCAAAAGGGGCAACAACCAAACCCAAACCGGCATCACCATCTACGGTTGCTGTTGTTGGTGTTTCATGGACAATCTGGATATTTGGTGTTGGGTTGATACGTTTTTTCTCCCATAAACGCACGTAACCACTTAAACGGGCAACACCATGCGAATCAATTCCGCGCAAATCAGATTTTAATAAAATATCAGCAGCCAGCTTTGCATGTTGTTTGCTGCAACCTATTTTTAGAAAAATCTGTTCCGTAAAAGTTCGGAGGGATGCTTCTTTTATCAGCATAAAATTGGTGTTATAATTATGCTGTCATTTCTAAGCTTGTTTTGTCATCCCGACGATAGGAGGGATCTTCATCAAAGCGTTAAATTTATAATTCGATGAAGATTTCTCCCGTTGGTCGAAATGACAGGGCAACGAAATGACAATACTTATTCTGTTAAAATGGTAAATTTAAAATCCAACGGTTTGAAATGCTTCACAAGTTGATTAATTAATTCCGGTCCTTGCTTTACGTAAAACAAGCCAAAATTTTCATTCCGTTCCTGCAAATTTCCTCCCGGAAATAATTCATTTTTAACCTGATCGATTTGGTTTAAACGTGTTTCGTAATTGCGTTTCTCGGCTTTAACCAGCTTTTTTTCCAGGTTAAAAACAGCATGCTCTAATCTTTTTTGAATGGCTTCTGTGGACGGGACTAATGTCGGGTCGATCTTGCTGTTCTGCAGTTTCATCCGTTCAAAAACCTGGCTTAATTCCTGCCATTCCTGTTTTAGTTGCAGTTGGTTCTGGCTGTTTGCCTTGATCCAATCAGTTTTTAAAATATCTGTACCCTGAAAAAAATCTGGAAGTGTTAAACCCATTTTTTCCACTTTTTCCACCGCTCTTTTGCTCACAATCAAACCTGAATTCCGTAAAATCAAAATCGGGAAATCAATTCCGTAAAACTCAAAATTTGCTTTCAGTTCCAGCCAGTAAACCACTTCTGCACCGCCGCCAATGTAAGCGATATTTGGTAAAATTACTTCCTGATAAAGCGGCCGCATCACTACATTCGGACTAAATCTTTCTGGAAAACTTGCAATTTCCGCTTTCAGTTCTTCTTCCGAAAAAGCAGTTTCTGTATTTAAAACTTTATATTGATTATCTTCAAAAACGATACGCTCACGTACTTCGTTTAACAGGTAAAAAAAGTTAATTTCCCGTGGATTTACCTGGATGTGTATGCCCAGTTCTTCCAGTTTTTTATTTGTTGCCGAAATGTTTTTGAAGCTATTTTGGTTAATTATATCTTCCTCAATAATCGGCGCAAATTCCTGTTTCAAACGTGAGTCATCAGCATCTAAAATCACCAATCCAAATTTGCTGAACAATGAATTAACCAAATAACGCGTTGCATCAGCTAATTTTTCAAATTTGGTATAAGCTGTTTCGACTAATTTTGAAAGTTCTTCTGCATGATTTTCGATACCTAAAACACCTTTATATTGATTTAAAGCTTCACGGATTCCTTTGGTTAAAATCCTTCCGGTTGCGCCAGAAACTTCTTCGTTCCAGGCAACTTTTTTGCCGCCGATCTGCGTATGGTTGATCTCCGCAAAATCATGATCTTCCGAGGCCATCCAGTAAACCGGAACGAAGTTTTTATCGGGAAATTCAGATTTTAAATCTTTTGCGAGGTTAATTGCCGTAACAATCTTGAAAATAAAGTATAGCGGACCGGTAAAAATATTGAGCTGATGCCCGGTTGTAACGGTAAAAGTGTTTTCCTGTTTGAGCAGCGAAAGGTTGTTAAGCGTTAATTCTGATACTTCTTTTACCGGTAGTTTTTCGTATTGTGCATTTAAAGCTTCCGTCAAAATGCTTCTTTTACAGGTGTTTTTTTTATGTTGAAGCAATTGCCGGAAGCCATCAAAATCAGGACAGTAACTATAAAAAGGTTTTAAGGCTGCATCGTTTTTTAGGTAAAGGATAACGGTTGGAGAAAAACTATTGGTTGACTGATAATCGATATAAGTTGCATCCATTTTACAGATAGTTGGGCCCGGCAAAGCTTAAGCTGGCTTCCTGCTGAACGATTTTTCCATATAAGTCAAAATCTTCTGCCGAATCAATTTTTACCTGTACAAAACTTCCCGGAGTGGCATATTGTTCGCGTGCATCGATCAAAACCTCGTTATCTACTTCCGGCGAATCGAATTCTGTCCGTCCAACTAAGAACTCACCTTCAATTTTATCGATCAAAACTTTAAAAGTTTCTCCAACTTTCTGATGATTTTTTTCGTGGGAAATTAACTGCTGCACTTCCATGATCGCTTCAGAACGTTCCTGTTTTATTGCTTCCGGAACATCGTCAACCAAATCATAAGCATGTGTTTTTTCTTCATGCGAATATGTAAAACAACCTAAGCGGTCAAATTTGGTATCCATCACCCATTGCTGCATTTCTTCAAAATCCTGCTGCGTTTCGCCCGGATAACCGGTAATTAAAGTCGTTCGCAAAGCAATTCCTGGAACTTTATCACGGATTTGATTGACTACATCAATTGTTTTTTGTTTAGTGATGCCGCGGCGCATCGAACGCAGCATATTATCGGTAATATGTTGTAACGGCATATCGAGGTAATTGCAAATATTGCTGCGCTCGTTCATTACATCCAGAATTTCCATCGGGAAACCAGAAGGATAAGCGTATTGCAAACGGATCCATTCGATACCTTCTACATCAGAAATTCTTCGTAATAATTCATTGAGGTTACGTTTTCCGTACAAGTCCAAACCGTAATAGGTTAAATCCTGTGCAATCATAATCAGTTCTTTCGTTCCGTTTGCAGCCAATTTTTTTGCCTGTAAAACAAGCTCTTCCATTGGTGTAGAAACATGTTTGCCACGCATTAACGGAATGGCACAAAAGGAGCATGGACGGTTACAACCTTCAGCAATTTTAAAATAAGCAAAGTGGGAAGGCGTGGTTAACAAGCGCTCGCCCAATAATTCGTATTTATAATCTGCGCCAATATTTTGCAAAATATCCTGCAGATTATTGGTGCCAAAAAAAGCATCAACATTTGGCAGTTCTGCTTCCAGTTCAGGTTTGTAGCGCTCGGAAAGGCAGCCCGTAACAATCACTTTTCCAACTTTTCCCTGTTCTTTCAGTTCACTAAATTGGAGGATCGTATCAATGGATTCCTGCTTGGCATTATCAATAAAACCGCAGGTATTGATCACCACAATATCATTGCGGCCAACTTTTTCACTCTCATGCACTACATCAAAATAATTGCCTTTCAGCTGGCCCATTAAGAGTTCGGAATCGTATATGTTTTTAGAACAACCTAAAGTAACTACGTTTACACGTGGTTTTTTAATATTGGTTATAGTGGATATTTTCGTTTTCAAAAATCTGTAATTAAGGAAATAAATTGTAAATGTCTTTGCGATGAAGAATCCGTTCAAAAACTAAATTTTGGTTTTCAATTTTTAAACCAATTCTGTAATCGCCAACCCTGATCCGGAAATATAATTCGTAGCCCTGAAGTTTCTTTAAGTTTTTTATTTCTGATAAATGCTCGTAAGCAGGAATTTCCTGAAACACTAATTTTTCAACTTTAATTCGTTGTTTGGAAGGAAGCAAAGCTAAATCTTTCAGAAATTTCTTGTTATAAATTACATTTACCGGCACTTTATTTTGCTTTTTCTAAAGTTTGGTAATAAGCAGTTGCATCTTCCAGACTTAAATTTTCTGCCGGATCATTTTCTTGCATAGCTTTCATCAAGGCAAAATCTTCTTTCTCTGATTCAGTCAAAATATGCGTTTCAAGACCCATCTTTTGAGCCAGGTATTGCAATAAATCCAGGTCTTTTTTATTGTTAGGATGAATAACGATACTTTCCATAATCATAAAATTACGATTAATTATGATAGAACTTATAGTTGAAGCGCCATATAAGCCATAAACAGGAACTCTTTAAAATTTGATGACTTAACTATCCTTAAACAATGAATCTACAAATGCTTTCCGATCAAATAACTGTAATTGATCTGCAGCTTCGCCAACACCAATATATTTTACCGGTATTTTAAACTGATCTGAAATTCCGATGACCACGCCGCCTTTTGCTGTTCCGTCGAGTTTGGTTAAAGCTAAAGCATTTACATCTGTTGCCTGTGTAAACTGTTTGCATTGCTCGATGGCGTTTTGTCCGGTTGATGCATCCAGCACTAACAAAATTTCATGTGGTGCATTTGGGATAACCTTTTGCATCACATTTTTAATCTTGGTCAGCTCGTTCATCAAGCCAACTTTATTATGCAATCGCCCGGCGGTATCAATAATTACGACATCATCTCCGTTGGAAACAGCAGATTTAACGGTATCATAAGCAACGGAAGCCGGATCAGAACCCATGGCCTGTGCAACAACACGAACACCAACACGTTCTCCCCAAAGCTGTATTTGCGAAACTGCAGCCGCACGAAAAGTATCGGCTGCGCCTATAACTACTTTACTGCCAGCTTGTTTTAATTTATGTGCCAGTTTGCCAATGGTGGTTGTTTTGCCCACGCCGTTTACACCAACCACCATTATTACATAAGGCTTGTGGTTGCCGTATTCAAAATTGTGGAAATCGTTGCTGTTGTTTTCGGCTAATAATCCCTGAATTTCTTCCTTTAAAATCCCATTCAGTTCGGTTGTGTTCAGGTATTTGTCCTTTGCAACCCGTTCTTCAATCCGTTTAATAATTTTTAAGGTCGTGTTTACCCCTACATCAGAAGTAACCAGTATTTCTTCCAGGTCATCCAGCACCTCGTCATCAACAGTTGATTTACCGGCAACGGCTTTGGTAATTTTAGAAAAAAAACTGTCCTTGGTTTTCTCCAGGCCCTTTTCCAGGTCCTGTTGCTCTGTAACTGTGTTTTCTTTCTTCTTAAAAAAGTCAAATAATCCCATAAGTTTATTCTAAGGGCCTGGCTGTAAAAGCAAATGCTTCTTTTACGGCAACAAAATTTATATGATAACAAAAAAAGCCCTTCCGGTAAAATCGGAACGGCTTTCTTATTTTAAAAAGAAAAAATTACTGATTAGCAGCTTTTGCTACAGCAATTGCATCTTTAACGTGGTCGTTATGTGCAATAATTTCTTTGAAAGAATAAGCACCGGTTTTAGGAGATTTCACCATTGTAATTACTTTGGAGTATTCTTTGCCTTTTCCGGTTTTCAGGGTTGCAACTACTTTCTTTGCCATTGTGTGTTTTAGAGTTGTCAGTTTCCGGTTGTCAGTTGCGGGTTTAAACAGCCTAAACAGGCAACTCGCAACTCACAACCGGCAACCGAATACTATTTAATTTCTTTATGAACCGTTACTTTTCTCAATACCGGGTTAAATTTCTTTAATTCCAGTCTTTCTGTTGTATTTCTTTTGTTCTTGGTGGTGATGTAACGAGACATGCCCGGCATTCCGCTGGTTTTATGCTCTGTACATTCTAAGATCACCTGAACCCTGTTACCTTTTTTTGCCATGATATTTGGAGTTGTAAGTTGTGGGTTGTAAGTTGTAAGTTAAGCGCCGCGAAGAGGCAACTCACAACAGGCAACCGGTAACTTTATTTAAATGTACCCTTTTTTTACAAATTTATTGATACAAGCGGAAATACCGTTTTTGTTAATTGTTTTAATTGCTGAAGTGGAAACTTTTAAAGTAATCCATTTATCTTCTTCCGGAATGAAGAACTTTTTCAGTTTCAAGTTAGGGTGAAACTTACGTTTGGTTTTAGCATTCGAGTTAGAAACGCTGAATCCGTTCATAGAAGTTTTACCAGTTAAATCGCAAATTCTAGACATGATGAAATGTTTTGTTATTTCTTCTCCTTAAAAAAGAGTTTGCAAATATCAGCATTTGTTACAAAATACACAATAGATTTTTAAAATTAGTTTTGATGATTTTTAGGCGGTAAAAGAAGCATTTGTAATGAATGTAAAAGCAACTTAACAATTCTTTTTGCCCAGCATAAAATTTTAATAAAAATTGTAGATAGTTAACTGGATTCCTTAATTTAACCTGCTCAATCATACGATTGTTAAACCAATTATCAACCTAAAAATTATTGTAATGAAAGAAATTAACGAATTCGTAATGAAGGATTCTTCTGCCAATCCAGGCCCGCTTGGTTTGTTAGGCTTCGGCATGACCACTGTTTTACTAAACCTGCACAATGCTGGTTTTTTCGAAATTAATTCTATGGTCCTGGCAATGGGGGTTTTTTACGGAGGGACAGCACAAGTTATCGCTGGCATTTTAGAATCTAAAAAGAACAATACCTTCGGCATGACGGCCTTTATTTCTTACGGGTTTTTCTGGTTAACATTGGTTGGGTTGATCGTGATGCCAAAGTTAGGCTGGATTGCACCGGCTTCAGAAACAGCAATGGCTTCGTATTTAGTAATGTGGGGAATTTTTACGGGATTATTGTTTATTGGTACTTTACGGCTAAACCGCGCTTTACAAATCGTTTTTGCAACCCTAACCATTTTGTTCTTTTTATTGGCCGCAGGCGATGCAACAGGCAATAAATCTATTACCCATTTTGCCGGATATGAAGGATTACTTTGCGGCTTTTCTGCTATTTATACCGGTGCCGCAATTTTATTAAATGATGTTTATGGCAAAAGTTTCTGGCCTTTAGGTACGTTAACAAAATAATTATGATTTTGAATAGTTCTTGTCTAAACAGAATTTTTAGTTTTACCGGCAAAAACAGTAATATAATTTCTACCCATGAACCTGCAAGTAAAATCTTTTGAAGAATACCAAGATGTTTATAATTATAGCTTAAGCGAACCGGAAAAATTCTGGGCAGAAATTGCTGAGAATTTTTTATGGCGAAAAAAATGGGACCAGGTCTTGGAGTGGAATTTTAAAGAACCCCAAATTAAATGGTTTTTAGGTGCCAAGCTTAATATTACCGAAAACTGTATCGACAGGCATTTGGATACTTTAGGTGATAAACCTGCTATTATTTGGGAACCGAATGATCCGGAAGAAGATCACCGGATATTATCCTATAAACAATTGCACCAAAAGGTCTGCCAGTTTTCGCATGTACTGCAAAATAACGGGGTTAAAAAAGGCGACCGTATTTGTATTTACATGCCCATGGTGCCCGAACTGGCTATTGCCGTTTTAGCTTGTGCCCGTGTTGGCGCTATTCATTCGGTTGTTTTTGGTGGATTTTCGGCACAATCTATTGCCGACCGGATTGTTGATGCAGAATGTTCTTTAGTAATTACATCAGATGGTGGTTTCCGCGGAAACAAAGAAACACCTATGAAATCTGTGATCGATGATGCACTGGTACAATGCAGATCGGTAAAAAAAGTAATAGTTTTAACCCGGAGCCGTACACCGGTTTCTATGCTAAAAGGCCGCGATGTTTGGTGGGAAGATGAAGTGCGTAAAGTAGAAACCAATGGCTTAACAGATTTTCCGGCGGTAGAAATGGACGCAGAAGATATGTTGTTCATTCTCTACACTTCCGGCTCAACCGGAAAACCAAAAGGTGTAGTGCATACTTGCGGCGGCTACATGGTTTATACCGGTTATACTTTTGCCAATGTTTTTCAGTACCAAACCGGCGAAGTGCATTTTTGTACGGCGGATATTGGCTGGATAACCGGCCATTCTTACATTGTTTACGGCCCGCTTTCTCAAGGTGCCACAGCACTAATGTTTGAAGGTATCCCAACATGGCCGGATGCTGGCCGGTTATGGAACATTGTACAGAAGTTTAAGGTCAACATTTTATATACTGCGCCAACTGCTATCCGCTCTTTAATGGGTTACGGTGATGGACCGGTGGCAGGAAAAGATTTGAGTTCGCTTACCAAATTAGGTTCTGTAGGCGAACCGATAAACGAAGAAGCCTGGCATTGGTTTGACGACAAGATTGGCCATAATAAATGCCCTATTGTTGATACCTGGTGGCAAACAGAAAACGGCGGGCTAATGATTTCTCCAATCGCAAACGTTACACCTACTAAACCTGGCTATGCAACTTTACCGCTTCCAGGCGTCCAGCCGGTTTTGGTTGATGAGAACGGAAAGGAAATTGAAGGAAATGGGGTAAGCGGAAACCTCTGCATCAAGTTTCCATGGCCTGGAATGCTGCGTACTACTTATGGCGACCATGAACGTTGCCGCACTACTTATTTTGCCACTTACCAAAACATGTATTTTACCGGTGATGGCTGCCTGCGCGATGAAGATGGTTATTACCGGATCACTGGCAGGGTAGATGATGTGTTAAACGTTTCCGGGCACCGCATTGGTACGGCCGAAGTAGAAAATGCCATTAATATGCACTCGGATGTGGTAGAATCAGCCGTAGTGGGTTACCCGCATGATATTAAAGGCCAGGGCGTTTATGCTTTTGTAGTTTGTCCGAATATGCATGGCAATGATAACCTCACCCGTAAAGATATTACCATGACTGTTTCCCGGATTATCGGCCCGATTGCCAAACCTGATAAAATTCAGTTTGTAAGCGGACTGCCAAAAACGCGATCAGGCAAAATTATGCGCCGTATTTTAAGAAAAATAGCGGAAGGTGATACCGAAAATTTAGGCGATACTTCTACTTTGCTTGATCCTGCTGTTGTTGAAGAGATTAAGGCTGGAGCATTGTAGATGATTTGATCAAAATTAAAGTTCTTAATTTTTTAAACATAAAATGCCTTTCTGTTTAAGAAGGGCATTTTATGTTTTTTAATTCACCATACTTCTTTTATCGACAAAAAATCTACTTCCTCACAGTATTCTCCTCATTCAACTTTTTCAAAGACTTATACAAAATCTCCGTTTGCTCCATTTGCAAAGCATGGATCTGCTTGGTTTGCTCGGTCAATTGTTGCCGTAATTGTTCTTTCGATCTATCCGAATAAATATTATAACCAGAGATTGTGAGATTTACCAGGGTAAAAACAGCAGTTGCAATTAAAAGGTAAGTTTGCCGGGAGCTGGCTTTAGTTTGTAAAACCGTATTTTTAGAAATAATGCGGTTACTTTCGGCAATGGAATGGTTAACTTCAATAACAGAATTATTTAAAATCCTTTGATGCAGGTATTCTGCCCCTTTAATGGTAATGCTTGCTAAAACTTTTTTCTGGTCGAACCATTCAAACGTGTTTGTCTTGGATAGTTCCGGCCAGAAATGTGTACTTCCAAATTCTAAATGTTTCTGCTCTTTTACATCTTTTATAAAATTGTTCAGGTCTTTCATTTGCGATGTAAATGCATAAGGCGTATGGGCAGTAGGTTTTTTAAAATGATCGGTTAAAAAAGGCGAAATAGATTTTTGTGTGCCAATGGGTACATCATTAAAATAATTTAAAAGCTTCAGGTATAGGTCAACCATAGCATTAAAAGGTTTATAAAAATGAATGGGACAAAAAGGTTAAGCATAAAAACATGGCTTGCTTGGCCGCTCTGTTTCCATCGCCCTAATACAATTGATTGCTAAAATTAATGATAAAGTTGTTTAAATATAGAAGTTGTTTAAACTTTCAAGGCCTGTTTAAGTTTGTACAGACCCTTCGGATATGCTTAGGATTGATGTGCCCGGGCTTGGTGCGCATGCTTCTTTTACGGGGTAAAAATTGGTATTTACATTTAATCACTAAAGACCTATAAGGTTTTGAAAACCTTATAGGTCTTTAGTGATTTTTTAGCTGATAAAAGAAGCATCGGCCAGAAAAAAAGTTTAAACAACTTCATAATTACTAAAGCTTCTTTAAAAATTAAAACTCAGTTTTCATTTCTGCTGATGGAATGAATATGCCAGCATTTAATTAATCCGAAAAAGAAGTTTATCAGGTAGTATTAGTCTGGACTAATCATAATTCTGCCAGCGCAGATCAAACAAAAGCCCCAACAATTATTTATTGCCGGGGCTTTTGTTTGATAAAATTGAGGTTAATTACATACTTGGTGTAGTTTTTTTAACCACTTTGTGATGTTTAACTACTTTATGAGTAGTAGTTTTAGTGGCTTTAGCGCTGTGTTTTACAGTATCCTGAGCAAAGGAAGTGCTTAATAAAGTTGCCGCTAAGGCGAATAGGCATAAGGCTGTTTTTTTCATTTTTAAGATTTAAGTTACTGGTCAATATTGATTGTAATAATAGGCAATTAAAATAATTGTTTTTGAAAATGCTTTTACCAAACCGTTTTGGTTAAGCTGGCTTTCAAAAAATAAGCAACAATTAAAGTAATTCCCAAGCCTTTAAAAAAACCGTTCAGTGGTTCAGAAATTTTGGTAAAATGTCCGATAAACAACGAGCAGATCAGCAATAATAACCCAACGGGCAATAGTAATTTTAATAAATTCGGTTTTCTCATTTTTAGTAGTTTTTTTAATTAGGTCTTTTTCTGATTGGTTAAGCAGAACGGCTAAAAGTAGTATTATTAATAATATTCAACCTAACTTTATTTGAAATTTTTTTATTGCGTGGTTTATAAAATTTATTTCTCTTTAAGCATGCTTCTTTTAAAGAGGGAAAATGATGTTTACACCTTCTAAATTAACCTGTATGAAACCCAATACTTCTTTTACCGCACTTTTATTAACGTCTGTTTTTCTGTTGTTTTTTTCGGAGGAAATTGCCTTCGCCCAAAAAAGAAATTTACCAGAAAGAGGATTTGTGCCGATTTTTGATGGCAAAACTTTAAAAGGCTGGGAAGGCGACACCACTTACTGGCAGGCAAAAGATGGGGTTTTAACAGGCGAAGTAACACCAAAAACAATCCTCAAACAGAACACTTTCCTGATTTGGAAAGGCGGCGGACCCGGAGATTTTGAATTGAAGGTGCAGTACCGAATTTCGGCAAAAGGCAACAGCGGCGTAAATTACCGTAGTGTCCGTGTAGATAGTTTGCCCTATGCTTTAAAAGGCTATCAGGCTGATCTCGACGGGAAAGATAAATACAATTTAGGCTATCCGCGCCATACCGGACAAAATTATGAGGAAAGAGGAAGGCAGTTTTTAGCCGTACGCGGACAAAAAACGGTTATCGAAACCGGAAAAGCACCCATATTAATTGATTCTTTAGGATCAAAAGCGCAATTGTTAAAAAGTATCAATTACGATGGCTGGAATGAATTGCACATTGTTGCAAAAGGCAATAATTTGAAACATTATATCAACGGTACTTTAATGTCGGAAGTAACAGATAACGATACCGTAAACCGAAAAATGAAAGGTTTAATTGGCGTACAAGTGCATGTTGGCCCGCCAATGAAAATTGAATTTAAAGATTTTATGCTGAAGCAATTAAACTGATGCTTCTTTTATGGCATAAAAATTATAATTGCTTAGCTTACTTTTACAGCCGTTAACACAAAGCTTACCAGTTACTTTTATATCAACATGTTCACCGGAATTATAGAAACTTTAGGGACCGTTACAGATTTGTTTGCAGATCAGGGTAACCTCCATTTAACCATCGGCTCCAATATTGCACACGAATTAAAGATCGACCAATCCATCGCCCATAACGGTATTTGTTTAACCGTTGTTGCCATTGCTGATGGTTTGCATACCGTAACCGCAATTGAAGAAACTTTAAATAAAACTAACTTGCGTAACCTGCAAAAGGGCGATTTAGTTAACCTGGAACGTTGCATGCAAATGAACGGCAGGCTGGACGGGCATATTGTACAGGGACATGTTGATCAAACTGCTGTTTGTACCATTTACCGCGAACTGGAAGGAAGCTGGGAATATACTTTTGAACATGATGCAACGCAAGGAAATGTAACAGTAGAAAAAGGTTCTATCTGTATTAACGGTGTTAGTTTAACCGTTGTAAATTCTCATGCAAACAGTTTTTCTGTTGCCATTATTCCTTACACTTACGAACATACCAATTTACAGCAGGTAAAAGAAGGTTCAATTGTGAACTTGGAATTTGATATTATTGGTAAATATGTTGCAAGGCTGATGCAGCGGTAAGTGAAATTTATGCCGATAAAAGAAGCATAGGTTGCAAATTTGTTTGTTTTTGATTCGGGAAGTAAAAAACAAATGCTTCTTTTACCACCCTTTTAATTGCGAGAACTTATGAATCTTCCGCACAAAAAAATCCCAAGCTAGGCAACCCGGATAAAAACCCGCGGTTGATTGTAAATTATAATCGGCATGGCGTTCGCTTTTTACTTTTTGCCGCTGACCGGAATTTTTAAATATATGCCGGAGAAAATTTCGATGTGCTTTACTGATGGCTGCGGCATCTTTGCGTTTACCTTCACTAATAAACCTAAGTATCGTTACAAAATCAAGCACAAAACGCATCGGAATAATAAATAAGCTTTTGCGCAGCCACAAATTCTTTTGTAACAGTAAAAGGTTATTACGAAAGTTGAGGAACGTTTTAAAAGGGTCTTCCACATCTAAAGTGCCTCCGCCCAAATGATAAACTTCTGATTCGGCACAATACATCACCTTTAAGCCCATATTTTTTAAGCGCCAGCACAAATCTATTTCTTCCATGTGTGCAAAAAAACGTTCGTCAAAACCGCCCGAAAGTTCCCAGTATTTTTGCTTGATAAACAAAGCAGCGCCCGAAGCCCAAAGCACTTCGCTGGTTTGGTTATACTGGCCGTTGTCTTCTTCAATCTCGTAAAAAATCCTTCCGCGGCAAAAAGGATAACCAAACGCATCAATAAAACCACCGGCCGCACCAGCGTGTTCAAACTTGTTTTTTTCCTGCCATGATAAAATTTTGGGTGCCGCAGCCGCAATTAAATCATCGCTTTCCATTAAACTAATTACCGGTCCAATCCAGTTTGGCGGAACTTCTACATCAGAATTTAGCAAAACAAAATAATCAGCTTCAACACGGTTTAAAACCTTGTTATAACCGCCGGTAAAACCGTAGTTCTGATTGTTTAAAAGGATTTTTACCTGCGGATAATTCTCCGTTACAAATTCTACAGAACAATCTGTAGAACCGTTATCACCTAAAATGATTTCCAGATTTGGGTAGATGGAAGCAATAACCGAAGGCAAATACGTTTCTAAATACTTTAAACCGTTCCAGTTCAGGATCACAACGGCAACTTTTGGCAGGCTCATCTATGAATATCTTCCGGTTTAAATTTCCATCTTTTATGCGACCAGAGCCAGTAAGCCGGCTCTTCCCGAATTACCTTTTCCAGATATTGAACATGCGTATCTGTAATTTCATGTTCGGCGCTAAGTCTCGGCTCGGTTATTAAAGGCACAAATGTACAGCAATAATAACCTCTTTTTACTACACGTATATCACAAAAAATTACCGGGCTGTTTGTCATTTTCGCCATCTTTTCAATCCCCAAAAAAACAGCAGTAGGCTGGTTTAAAAATGATGTAAAATATTGCGTTTCTTCGCGTACCGGTGTTTGGTCGCTTACAAAAACGGTAAAAGTAGGTTCATTTTTTAAAGTAACCAATGTTCTGAGTGTGGCTTTCATGGCAACCGGAATAGAACCAAAACGCGAACGCATTTTTTTGATAAAAGTATCAACAGCTACATTTTCAAGTGGTTTATAAATAAACAGTTTCTTTTTTGTGGTAGAAAAACCTAAAATCTGGGCAGACATTTCCCAGTTGCCATAATGGCCTAAAGCGCCTAATACACTTTTTTGTGCGTTAAAAAAAGCATCTAACAATTCAGGATTATTTAGGGTGAAATGCTTTTTCAAATCCCGTTCAGAAATACTGATTAATTTGATCGCTTCTGCCATTAAATCAGCAAGGTAACTGTAAAACTTTCGTTCAATCTGTGCGCGTTCTTTATCGGTTTTTTCGGGAAAAGCATTTAGCAGGTTTTGCTGTACTACTTTGCGGCGGTAATGCGTTAGGTAAAAAAGGATGATAAAAACAGCATCAGCAAACAGGTACAAAACCCAAAAGGGCAGCAGCGAGAGCAGGTACAAAAAGAAAATGGCTACTTTCGTAAGCGCCTTAATTATCATTATTTTCGCTGAATTTTGAATACAAACATATCATTTATGGCCGATAACGGTGCAATTTTTCCTTTGTTTTACTTGCCTCCGGTTTCTTTTTTTACAGAATTCCTTCAACATAAAAACAATTTTTTAATCGAGCAAAAAGAGTATTTCCCGAAACAAACTTATCGTAACCGGGCGCAAATTTATTCGCCGGATGGTGCTTTAACTTTGGTTGTGCCGGTAGAAAAAGGCTCTAAAAACCATCGCGTAGTAAAAGATGTTAAAATAAGTTACGATTTTAACTGGCAACGGCTGCACTGGTTAAGCCTGGAATGCTGTTACCGCAGTTCGGCTTATTTTGAATATTACGAAGCCGATTTCGCCCCGTTTTACCAGGAAAAAAAATACATGTTTTTGTTTGATTACAATGAGGCTTTGCTGCGTTTGCTTTTAAAGTTGATGAAGCTGAAGGTAGAATTGAATTTTACAGAAGCTTACGAAGCCAGCACAAAAGGTTTGGATTTTCGAAAAAGCATCCACCCAAAACTGGATTATGATTTTCAGCAAAAAACCTATTTCCAGGTATTTGATGACCGGAAAGGGTTTTTAAAAAACCTGAGCATAGTTGACCTGTTGTTTAACCAGGGCCCGAACACGTTAAACTATTTGTAATGGCAAAAAAAAACAAACGTTTCCGGGTAAAAGCGAGCAGTCATGATGCTGTAGTTGGCGAAATGCCAGGTTCGGTTACCATATCTAAAGATGCGTTAAAACCTATAATTGAAATTTATTCCTACAACCAGGCAGAAGTAAAAGAAGATAAAGGCACCAATATTTCTGTTGTGCTGGACCAGATGAAAGCCTGCGACCAGCATACGCACTGGATTTTGATAAAAGGCCTGGGCGATCAGGATTTGATCGAAGCAATTGGCAGTAAATTAGAAATAAACAGTTTGGTGCTGGAAGATATTGTACACACAAGGCAACGGCCTAAGTTTGACGAATACGATAAGTATGTATTTATGACAAGCAGGCTGTTGCATTACCATAAAGAGGAAGCCATTGAGGATTATCAGCTTTCTATCCTGGTAAAAGAAAACATCGTTATTAGTTTTCAGGAAACGCATGAGGAGTATTTCGAGGGCGTAAAAAAACGTTTGGCAGCAGGAAAAGGCTTTATCCGGACTGCAGGGCCGGGTTATCTGGCCTATGCACTTACCGATACGGTAATCGACCGTTATTTTGACCTGCTAAACAAAGTAGGCGATTCATTGGATTTGCTGGAAGACCGTTTGTATCAAAACCCCGACAGAAGCATTATGTATGAATCGCAGCAGCTTAAACGGGGAATGATTTTACTGCGCCGTGCTGTATGGCCGGAACGTGACAAAATTAATGACATGATACGGACGGAAAGCCCGCTCCTTACCCAAACAGATAAATTATATTTGCGTGATGCTTACGATCATTGTATTCAGGTTATTGATCTGATTGAAAGTTATAAAGAAGTTACTGCCAGTATTTTAGATATGTACCTTTCGATCATCAGCAACCGTATGAACGAGATCATGAAAGTGCTCACGATCATCTCTTCCATATTTATTCCTTTAACCTTTATTGCAGGTATTTATGGTATGAATTTCGCCCGGTTGGACCCGGTAACAAATAAAGTAATGCCCGATAATTTGCCGGAACTCTACCAGCCGCATGGTTACATTTATACACTGATCGTGATGTTAATTATTGCGGTTATACAATTTGTGTTTTTCTGGCGAAAAGGCTGGTTTAACAAAATGTAAGTTAAAAATGATATTGAAACAAAAAAAAATAAATTTAATAGCTGCTGCAGTTATCATTCTGTTTACCGTTAGGATGGTAATTGCCCAAAATCAAAATACGTTAAAAGATCCTGCCTTAAAAGAAATTTCAGGTATCGCTGCTTCCCATATCAATAAAAATATACTTTATGTGCATAACGATAGCGGCGATACCAGTCGTTTTTTTGCCATTACACCAACCGGCCAGTTAAAAGAAACTTTTTATTTTAAAGCGGATGAAGCTAATAAAAACGTAGTTGATTGTGAAGATATTGCAGTGAGTGTTGGGCCGGAAAAAGGTAAAAGTTATGTTTACCTGGGTGATATTGGCGATAATGGTGCACAAAGGCAATCCATTACCATTTACCGCTTTAATGAACCTGTTGTTACCGGAACTCCGCCGGTATCCTCTATCAAAACCAACGCAATCCATTTAAAATATCCCGATGGAGCACATGATGCAGAAACGTTAATGGTTGATCCTGTTGACCGGTTATTTTACATCATTACAAAACGGGAAGATTCGGTTGGCGTTTATACAGCGCCGCTAAATGCTCCTTTAGACGAAACTACCGTTTTACAAAAAAAAGCTAAGCTGTATTTTCCCGGCCTGCCTTTATTTAGATGGATTACTGCCGGAGACATTTCTGCAGACGGCAGTAAAATATTGGTAAGAAGCTACCAAAAAGTGTTTTACTGGAAACGCCAGCCCGGAGAACCAATTTGGAAAACGCTGGAACGTAAACCTGCCCAATTGCCCTACAAAGCAGAAAAACAAGGCGAAGCCATCGGTTTTACTTTAAATGGAAAAGGTTATTATACAACCAGCGAAGGTAAAAATGCCCCGATTTACTATTATCAAACGCCAAAATAAACCTGCAGGTTTTAGGCTGGTAAAAACAGTATTTAACCATAACAATGCCCCAATTTTAGTGTGCTAAAAGAAGCATTAACCGCAGGAAGGAAATCCCAACATCCATTTTTGTAATTGTAACTTTTTAGTGAAGCCAGCTAAAAATTCATGCTCTTTGTATGCCAGGCCAAACTAAAATGCTAAATGCCGCTTTTAAGTCTTTAACTTTCTTTCAAAATTAATTATGCTTACTTCGGCTCAAGAAAAATCCGGTTCCCAACATTCAAATATTTATGCTGCTGTTCCAGGTCCTAAATGGTGGAAAGAAGCCGTAGTTTATCAAATTTATCCACGTAGTTTTAAAGACAGTAATGGCGATGGCATCGGCGATTTGCAGGGCATTATTTCAAAATTGGATTATATTCAAAGTTTAGGTGTAGATGTGGTTTGGCTGAACCCGATTTATCCTTCGCCTAATTGTGATAATGGTTATGATGTTAGCGATTATGAAGCAATCAACCCAGAATTTGGTACGATGCAGGATTTTAACGAATTGCTGCAAGGTTTGCACCAGCGGAACCTCAAACTTGTGATGGACCTGGTGGTTAACCACACCAGCGATGAACATAAGTGGTTTAAAGAGGCCAGAAGTTCCAGGCAAAACCCTTACCGCAATTATTACCACTGGTGGCCTGCCGAGAATGGAAAACCGCCCTATCGCGATAGTTTTTTCGATGTAGAAGATGGTGCCTGGAAGTATGATGGACAAACGGATAGTTATTATCTGCATTATTTCTCTGTAAAACAACCGGATCTAAACTGGGAAAACCCGGTTGTACGGAAGGAGATTTTTAAAATGATGCACTTTTGGTTTGATAAAGGTGTGGATGGTTTTCGAATGGATGTGATTTCCTATATCTCTAAAGACACTAACTTTCCGGTAATTACCCAGGAATATCTGGACAAGAACGACAAAGGAAAGTGGGGCCTTTACTATGCAAAAGGGCCAAAGCTGCATGATTATTTACAGCAGATGAACCGCGAAGTTTTAAGCCAATACGAAATCATGACTGTAGGCGAAGGTTCTGGTGTTACCATTAACGAAGCCATGAATTTTGTTGATCCTGACCGTAAAGAGCTGGATATGTTTTTTCATTTTGATGGAATGAATTTAGGCTTAACGGAAAGCAGATACAAACAACCTGACCCTGCTGGCTGGAAACTTACCGATTTTAAAAAATTGTACAGCAGCTGGAGCGATATTTTTAAAGAAAAAGGCTGGGGCAGTATTTATCTTGGCAATCATGACCAGCCAAGGATGTTAAGCCGTTGGGGAAATGATACCATAGCATTTCGTGAAGCATCGGCAAAGTTGCTGCTTACTTTTTTGTTAACTATGCGTGCTACACCTTATGTTTTTGCAGGAGATGAAATTGGTATGAGCAATATTAAGTTTGATGATATTGGAGATTACAGAGACATCGAAACCTTAAACTGGTACAAAAAATTGCAACAGGACGGCGAAGACACGCAAAAATATCTGGAAGGTTGGAAACTTACAGCACGGGATAACAGTCGTACACCTTTCCAGTGGAATAGTGAAACCAACTCAGGTTTTAGCAGCGCAAAACCCTGGATCAAGGTCAACCCCAATTTTAGTGCAGTAAACGAAGCATTGCAACAGGCTGATCCTGATTCTATCCTTAATTATTTCCGCAAGGTAATCCAGTTAAGAAAGGCAAACCCCGGTTTAATTTATGGCAAATATGAATTATTAGACAAAGATCATGAGCAGGTTTACGCTTACATCAGAAGTTTAGATAAGCAGCAATTATTAGTGATGTTTAATTTTTCAACAAAAGAGGCTGAATTTAATTTGCCTTTCAACATAAGTCATGATGCTGTTTTGATCAACAATTATCAGGTGTTGAAATTGGATCGGCAGAAAGCTTATTTAAGGCCATATCAGTCGGTTATTATTTCTATAACTAATTAGCTTATAAATATTTATAAAGATATTTTAATGTTTCCTTATACAGAAGTTGTTTAAACTTTTTTTTCTGGCCGATGCTTCTTTTATCATCTAAAAAATCACTAAAGACCTATAAGGTTTTCAAAACCTTATAGGTCTTTAGTGATTAAATGTAAACACCAATTTTTATACAGTAAAAGAAGCATGGGCACGATCCTGAACATATCGAAGGGCCTTGTACCTATTTAAACGGAGCCTAAAAGTTTAAACAACTTCCTAGTTTAAAATTATTTCTAAATATTAATATTTGTAATATTTTTGTTGCATGACAATAAAATTACGCTCTATTACAAATTACCAGTGGGTTTGTTTACTCTATATTGCTGTAGCTGCTTTTTGTTTCTTTTATAAATTCAGGCCAGAACATTACAATAATTATTTAATTTTTAAAGGTGTTTATTATCATACCAAGGCCCAAACAAACCTTTATGCTTATTATCCAAAGGAATATGGCGATTCTAATCATTATGGACCGGTTTTTAGTTTAATTGTTGCGCCTTTTGCTGTTCTACCTGATAGTTGGGGCTTTTTTTTGTGGAGCATTGTTAACGCAATTGTATTGGTTTGGGTAATTCATCTTTTACCATTGGCAGAAAATCGAAAGATGCTAATCCTTTTGTTTTGTGTTATGGAGTTTGCCAATGCAGAACATTATATACAATTTAACCCGATTATTACTGCATTTATTTTACTAAGTTTTATCCTCATAGAAAAAAAGCAGGACGGCTGGGCAACGCTTTTTATTGTACTTGGCACTTTGGTAAAACTGTATCCGATAGCAGGGTTAACCTTTTATCTTTTTTCTAAGAATAAACCAAAATTTATTCTTTCAACTGTTTTTTGGACGGTAATATTTTTAACACTGCCCATGCTCATTTCCAGCAGTGGTTTTATTATGCAGAGTTATAAAGACTGGTATATCTCATTGCATGAGAAGAACCAGATGAATGAGGTTTTAAATTCTGCTCAGGATATGTCTGTAATGGGCGTATTCAGGGCATTGTTTCATAATCCCGATCTTCCCAATCTTCCTTTTTTAGGCGGGGCTGTATTGATCTTTGGCGCTGCTTTGTTACGCAAAAACCAGTATGTTTCCTTAAAATTCAGGATGCAGGTTTTATGTTCTGCGCTGCTAATGGTGGTGCTGTTTAGTACAGGTTCAGAACATCCAACCTACATTATTGCTGTAACCGGGGCAGTAATCTGGGTATTTATGCAACCGCAGCCTTTTACAAATGCAAATGTCATTTACCTTGTTTTACTGGTTTTAATTACAGGTTTAGGCTTAACGGACGCTTGCCCTAAATATTTAAGAGAAGAATGGGTAGTAAAGTATGTAATGAAAGCATGGCCTTGTATTTTTGTTTGGGCGAGGATCTCCTATGAATTAATATTAAAGGATTTTACTACAGAAGAACTTCAGGATGAAAAATATTTCCAGGACCCGCTTCCGGTATTAGTAAGCTAACCAGGCATTTTCTAACTCATGCTGATAAGGCTAATCCTTCCACTAAAATGATGTTGTTTTTTAAGTGGTAAAAGAAGTATCGTAATAATCCGGTTTTGTAAGCTCATTATTTACAAACAAAGCAATTAGAAAAGCTGTTTATTTTTTGATGATGAAACCTAATTTCCCTCATGAAAAATAAACTTTTAACTATTGCTGCCCTTGCAGTTGCCTTTGCCGGATGTCAGTCCCAAGAAAAAAAGAAAGAAGAAAATAAAGATAAAGCTGATGTAATTGCTACAACAGATAGCCAGCAGGTTAATTTACCGGCACCTTATGCTACCAAATCGGTAAAAAAATTTAGTAAAATAATTGGCTGGCCAAATGGTAAAAAGCCAGTTGCACCAGCAGGTTTTACCGTGCAAATGTATGCTACCAACTTAAAAAGCCCGCGTAATATTTACATCGGCCCTAATGGCGATATTTTTATTTCTGAAGCTAATACAGAAGCAAAAGGTGTTAAAAAGGTTGCAAATGAAGTTAGTGGAAAATCACAATCCGGATACGACGGGCCAAGCGCCAACCGGATTACAATATTGAGAGATGCAAACCATGATGGTAAACCGGAACTGCAAAAGATATTTTTAAGCGGGTTAAAAGAGCCGTATGGAATGCTGGTTTTAAACAACTATTTTTATGTTGCCAATACAGACGGCATTTGGCGTTATCCTTATAAAACCGGACAAACGGCTATTACCGAAAAAGGACAAAAGATTTTAGACTTGCCAGCAGGAGGTTATAATAACCATTGGACACGTAAAATTATTGCCAGTACGGATGGTTCTAAAATATATGTTTCCGTAGGTTCGGGCAGTAATGATGGCGAGCATGGGAAAGACAATGAAAAAAGGCGCGCCGATATATTGCAAATCAATCCTGATGGTTCAGGCGAAAAAATTTATGCAAGCGGTTTGCGTAACCCTGCCGGAATTGCTTTTGCGCCGGATCATAAAACTTTGTGGGCAGCAGTAAACGAACGCGATGAATTGGGCGATAATTTAGTTCCTGATTACTTGACCAGTGTAAAAGAAGGCGGTTTTTACGGCTGGCCTTACGCTTATTTTGGTCAGCATGAAGATCCGAACCATAAAGGTGAAAACCCTGAAATGGTTAAAAAAACGATCACGCCAGATGTTGCGTTAGGGCCGCATACTGCTTCTCTCGGACTTACTTTTTATACTAAAAATGCTTTTCCGGCAAAATATCATAATGGCGCTTTTGTTGGCCAGCATGGTTCCTGGAACCGCTCTGTTTTCTCCGGTTATAAAGTTGTTTTTGTTCCTTTTGATAATGGCAAACCTGGTAAAATAGAAGATTTTTTAACCGGGTTTATTGCAGATGAAAGTAAAAATGAGGTTTACGGGCGGCCGGTTGCGGTAGAAGAAATGCCGGATGGATCATTACTGGTTGCAGATGATGGCGCCAGTAAAATCTGGAGGGTAAGTGCATCAAAATAAAATCAACGATAACTATTTTGTAAGTAGCGGCAATAACATGCCGCTTTTTTTATGCCATAAAAGAAGCATCTTTAAATATTACATCTTATATTGCTTGTTCAAGTACTTACCCCCATGAACAAGTTTTATACTTCTTTTGCCGCTGCCGTAGCTTTAACCATGTTGTTGGCCGCTTCCCTATTTGCACAAAGGCGGCGCGCAAGCAATCCAAACGATACTATTGCTTCCAATTACAATCCGGCAGAACTTTTTTCTCCGGCTTTTTATACCGAAAAAGGAAACGAATTTCATGCAGCAAACGGAGCGCCCGGGCCAAAATACTGGCAAAACAAAGTAGATTACCAGTTAAACGCTAAAATTGATACGGTTAGCAAAACTTTATCTGCTACAGAAAATATTACTTACACCAATAACAGTCCTGATGCTTTGCCTTATCTCTGGTTGCAGTTAGACCAGAATACGTATAAAAAAGAAGCACGTTCCAACTTTGTAACTGGCCGCGCTGCTGCCGAACATACCAAAGGATACGAGTTTGAATCGGTAGAAATAGTTGTAAATGGTAAAGCTCAAACAGTAAACTATTTGGTGAATGATACGCGGATGCAAATCCGGCTACCAAAAGCTTTGTCAGCAAACGGTGGAAAAATTAATGTATTCATCAAATATCATTATCAAATTCCAGGTGATTTTGGCGGAAGAACAGATTATACGCAAACCAAGAACGGCAAGATCTATGAAATTGCGCAATGGTTTCCGCGCCTTTGTGTTTATGATGATTCTACCGGCTGGGATACTTTGCCTTTTTTAGGTGCAGGTGAGTTTTATTTGGAATACGGAGATATAGATTATAAAGTAAATGTTCCATGGGATATGATCGTTGCTGGTTCCGGCGAATTGCAAAATCCTAAAGAAGTTTTAACGGCTAAACAAATCAGTTTGCTGGAAAAAGCGAGGAATAGTGATCAAACAATCATGGTCCGTTCAGCAGCAGAACTCAAAGATCCATCTTCCCGTCCGGTTCAAAAAGGAACTTTAACCTGGCATTTTTTGATGAAAAATACACGTGATGTTGCTTTTGGTGCTTCCAATGCTTATATCTGGGATGCGGCGCGTGTTAATCTCCCCGAAGGAAAAAAATGCATGTCGATGTCGGTCTATCCAATAGAAAGTGCAGGAAATGAAGCTTGGGGGCGGGCAACAGAATATTTAAAAGGTTCCATCGAATACTTCTCCAAGCAATGGTTTGTTTATCCGTGGCCGGTTGCCATAAACGAAGCTGGAACAGCAGGCGGAATGGAATATCCGGGAATTGTATTTGATGGGATTACCGATAAAGGCAAGGAACTGTTTTGGGTTACGGCGCATGAAATTGGCCACAACTGGTTCCCGATGATTGTAGGCAGCAACGAACGCCGTTTTGCCTGGATGGACGAAGGTTTTAACACTTTTATTGATGTTTACGCTTCGGATGTTTTTAACAAAGGAGAGTTTGCACCAAAACGGGATGGCGAATATGCGCCGGGCGGAGGCAATCCGGCAGATGAAATTGTGCCTACCATTCTCGATCCTAATGCGCCAGTCATCATGACTGCTGCGGATGCGATTAAAGAAAAATATCGGCATCCGATTGCTTATTTTAAACCTGCTTTCGGGATGATTTTACTACGCGAGCAGATTTTAGGGAAAGACCGTTTTGATTATGCTTTCCGTCAGTACATTCATAACTGGGCTTACAAACATCCGCGGCCTGATGATTTTTTCCGTTCGATGGAAAACGGCGCAGGAGAGGATTTATCTTGGTTTTGGAAAGGCTGGTTTTACAACAACTGGAGATTAGATTTAGCCGTTCATGATGCACAATACATAAAAACAGGTGATAAAAGAAGCATCAGGATTACAGTTGTCAACCTGGAAAAAATGGCTATGCCTTTTGCAGTAGAAATTAAGTTGAAAGATGGCAGCAAACAACGCCAAAGTTTCCCGGTAGAAACCTGGTTGCAAAACAAAGCGATTACTTTTGATATGCAAGTTACGCAGGATGTGGTACAAGTTCAGGTTGATCCTGATGGTGCTTTGCCGGATATGGATCGGGGGAATAATTTGTTTAAGGTGAGGTAAACAAAGATTAAAATGGAACCGATCTTTAATAAATTCGAGATACAATATTTTTTTACAGATAATTTACCTACGATTGATGCGTATGTAAGAAATAAATGTGAAGCAGAAGCCTGGCTCAAAGAAATCTTACTTGCATTTGAAAGCAAAAGAAGCTGAAAGGTTACAATTTAAATTTTTAATAATACCCATTTATCAAACACATCTCATGCTAAACTCTAATAGCAGCATTTATCAACGAAACTATTAATAGATAATATTCAAAAACCATTATTACCGTTGGTGACCTTATTTATAGAAGCTGTAAAACGTATGAAAATAATTACAACAAGTTGGGATGATGGTTACCCGCAGGATTTAAAGCTTGCAGACTTATTAGACAAATACAATTTGCCAGCCACATTTTATATCCCGAAAACAAACCAGGAACATGTTGTAATGGATGAAAAAACAATTGTTGCACTATCAAAAAGATTTGAACTTGGCGGGCATACATTAAACCATGTACGGCTTTACAGCAACATGCAGGCAGGGCTTTTAGAAAATGAAATCCAAGGTTGTTACAATTGGATAAAAGACTTACAAGGTTACAATCCAACATCTTTCTGTTTCCCGGGAGGCGTTTTAAACAAAGCTTCCATCAATGCAGTTTACAATTCAGGGTTTAAAATGATCCGAACAACAGAGCTTCTTTCTACCGCCGTTGCTTCAACTTATAATTTATCGCCCACAACTTTACAAGTTTTCGAGCATCCAAGAGTAGCTTATTTAAAAAATACAATTAAAAGAAGTCAATATAAAAATTTGATTGCCTGGCTAACAACTTCTTGTACTACTGATATTTTAAAATTAACTGATATTTATATAAACAGAGTGATGAAAAACGATGGTTGTTTTCATCTCTGGGGGCATTCCTGGGAAATTGAAAAATATAATTTATGGCAAAAGCTTGAAATGGTTTTTAACCGTATATCTAACATCAGCAAATTTAAATACCTGCAAAACAAAGACCTGATCTGACTTAAACTTTACGAATGAAAGTTTTATACATACATACTTATTATACTGAAAAAGGCGGCGAGGATGTAGTATTTGAGACAGAAAAAGTTAAAATGCAGTTAAATGGCATAACGGTAGCATCAGTTTTGTTTAATAATGCCCGGTATTCTTTGTTTAAAATTATCCTCCAGCCCTTCAACCTGTTATCCTACTATCGTATCATTAGAAAAATTAAGCTTTTTAAACCGGATTTAATTCATATCCACAATTTACATTTTGCGGCTTCTCCCGCTGTTGTCTGGGCTGCAGTTTTCTGCAAAGTTCCGGTTGTAATGACCTTACATAATTACCGGTTAATTTGTCCCTCGGCAATTTTGTACCATAATGGAGAATTGTTTTTAGATAGTTTAAAAGGTGGGTTTCCATGGAAAGCAGTCATAAAAAAAGTATATAAAGATTCTTTTTTATTATCATTCTGGCTTGCATGCAGCATTCGTTTGCATAAAGCATTAGGGACCTGGAAAAAAGTAGAAAAATTTATTTTGTTAACCGAGTTTTCAAAAAAAATATTCCTTCAGTCCGATATTGGCATTTTGGAAAAACAAATGATTGTAAAAGCAAACTTTGTTAATAACCATGAAAGTAATGCCGCCATAAAAAAGAATAATTTTATTTATGTTGGCCGTTTAAGCGAGGAAAAAGGTATCGATACCATTATTCAGGCGTTTGAAAAATTTTCTTTTAATCTGATTATTATTGGCAGCGGGCCCTTGCAAAAAGAAGTGGATGATTTTACTGCCCGTAATAACTGCGTAAAATATTTAGGCTTTCAAGACCGGCTTGTGGTTCAGGAAGCTTTAAAATCTTCCAGTGCTTTGTTGTTTCCGTCTAAATCTTTTGAAGGAATGCCAATGACAATTTTAGAAGCCCTGGCTAATGGCACGCCGGTTATTGCATCTTCGTTAGGAAGTATTCCTTCCATCATCCAGGATCAATATAATGGCATGCTTTTTTCACCAGGCAATTCTCATGATCTGGTAACAAAAATTAAACTTTGGATAACCATGGACGAAGAAGATAAAAACCACTATTACAAGAACGCATACAATACTTATCAGAAAAAGTATTCATCTGAAATTAGTGCCGATAAAATGCTCAAAATATATCAGAAGGTAATTTTATAATAGAGTATTTAAGTAAGAGTGGTTAGTATTTTAACTAAATACTTGATTTTGAAACGGGAATTAAAAAAATTATTGGTTTAATTTCTTCTATAACCGGTTATAAAAATTGCTGTAAATAAAATATAACTTCGTTTTAGAAATAACAACAGCTGTTTAATGCAACCTATCCCTGAAACCGATCTCATCCTAAATCCCGATAATAGTATTTATCACCTAAACCTGCTGCCAGAAGATATAGCTGAAACCATCATTACAGTTGGTGATCCTGATCGGGTAGGAGAAGTAAGCAAATACTTTGACCGCATCGATTTAAAAAAAGGCAAACGGGAATTTATTACGCATGCAGGTTGGATTGGCAATAAAAGGGTTACCGTAATTTCAACAGGTATCGGCACAGATAATATTGATATAGTTTTGAATGAATTGGATGCCTTGGTCAATATTGATTTTGAAACACGTTTAATCAAAGAAAAACTAACCAGTTTAAATATTATCCGCATTGGAACTTCTGGTTCGTTGCACGCTGATATTCCGATGGATTCCATTTTGGTTTCTGATTATGCTTTGGGTTTCGATGCTTTGATGAATTACTATACGCATCACCCTGATCCAATTGAACAGGAATTGAAAACAATTGTGGGCACACATTTTTCTGCCATAAAAACAGTATCACCGTATTTAACTGCCGGGAGTAAGGCTTTAATTGCAAAGATTGGTTATGGTTTGCCTCATGGGATTACTGCTACCGCTCCGGGTTTTTATGCGCCGCAAGGCCGACAAGTCCGGGCAAAAAATGCAATCCCTGATTTCTTAAATCTGCTGCAAACTTTTGAATATCAGGATCAAAGGATTACAAACCTGGAAATGGAAACTGCCGGAATTTATGCTTTGGCAAAAGTATTAGGACACGAAGCTTTATCTGTCAATGCAATTTTAGCCAGCCGGGCAGCATTAAAGTTTAGTAAAAATCCGCAGAAAACAGTGGATGCTGCCATTCAATTGGTTTTAGAACGATTGTAAATTGGATTTGTAAACAATCCAAGTAAAATAAAAAAACCTGCAATTTCAGCAGGTTTTTTTATTGGATAAAATTAGTATCCTCCGCGATAATCCCGGTAGTGATAATCTCTCGGGCCATGATCTCTGTAAAAATGATCGCGGTGATGGCGTCTTTCCCAACGTTCGTGGCGGCGTCTTTCACGGTCGCGCCTGTCAAAGTTGCGGAAAGAAGCCGCATTCGCGGCATCAAAAGTAATTACGGTTAGCAATACAAGCAGGGTTACTCTAAGCATTTTCATAATCTGTATTTTTAATTGAATTATGATTTTTAGAGTAGGTGTTTTACAAGTTAGTTTAAATAAAAAATATATACTTTTTTTGATTAAACCTTTTGTTTTAAAAAGAGTAACGGATTGAAAAGTTGGTATAGATTTTTAGGTGCTAAAAGAAGCATCAGCTTTTATTGCAACTTTAGTGAGTTTGCAATTTTAAAAAAAACAGGGTTGTATTTTTCAAAACTTTCGGGCAAAGCAGTGCAGGTTAACAATATTGCTTTTTGCTTGTAATAATATACAAATACAATTGTTTGCAAGGTTAGGTTATTTTGCAGGTCTTTGTGTGTATTTACATACCATTTGTAACGGCCATCTGCTGCTGTACCTTTTTTGGTAACGGCTATAAACCCGTCTAAAGCACTGTTAGATTCTATCGACATGGCGTAAGCAGCATCCAGGTTAACATCAGGCGCTTCGATAAAATTAAGGTTGATGTTTTCCGGGACTGAAGTATATTCTTCTGTTTGCGGGCGGATAGCAATAAACTTTAAACGAGGGTTAGATTTTGTGACCGACCAATTGGCAGGAATACTGATTTCAAAATGATTAGTGGCATCTTTATACGTTTTAAGTGTTTGGGCTATGCTGTTTTTACCGGCAAAAAAAAGGAATAGTAACAAACCCAGGAAGCGGAAAGTAGTCATAACTAAAATGGTAAAAACAGCGTTTAGTGGCCAAAATTAAATCAGTATCAAAATAAAGCTTCTATAGGTTTAAAACACTATTTGCAGCAGCACTTTAACACAATTTAACAAGTAAAGACTAATTGTACTGCCATTGGTTTAATGCGATCCAACGCCATAAAAAAAATCTTTTAATTCTGTTGCGTCGTGTATTTTCATTTTTCCGCTTAAAATTAAACGCAGTTGCCGGCGTTGCATAGCGCCCTCATATAGCGCAATCTCTTCTTCTGTTTCGGCTATCAGTTCTGGTACTTGCTGTGGCTTGTTATTGGCATCAATGGCTACAAAAGTGTAAAAAGCTTCGTTACTTTTAATAGTAGTGCCCGAAGGGATGTTTTGTGCCGATACCACCAGCCGTACTTCTACAGAAGTATTAAAAGCACGTGTAACCTGGGCTTCAATGCTAATTACATCGCCCAGTTTTACAGCGTGTTTAAAAGAAACACTATCCACAGAAGCGGTAACAGCCAGACAATTGCAATGCTTTTGTGCAGATATTGCCGCCGCAATATCCATCCAGTGCAGCATCCGGCCGCCCATCAGGTTATTTAACATATTGGTATCGTTCGGCAGGATCAGCTCGTTCATAATCGTGTGCGATTCGCAGGCTCTTTTGGCTTTCATATCGCAAAGATAAGATTCATTTAGGATAGGTGTTTAGGGTTGATAGATATTGGTTGATGGTTGATAGCAGCAATGAACCAACAGCAAAGAACTATAAACCATCAACTATTAACCATCAGCTACATTTCCTTTCTCCAGCCTTAAAACCTTTGTAACTACATCAGGGATTTCCTGCTGATAATGCGTAACGTAAATCAAGGTGGTGTTGCTGTTTTCGCAAATCAGTTCCAGCAGATGCTTAAAATGGTTTTGCTGCTGTTCGTCTAAACCCTGGCAAGGCTCATCAAAAATTAACAAAGGCGGATTTTTAACTAAGGCTCGAGCCAGTAAGCATAAACGTTGCGTACTTGCAGTTACATTTTTAAGCAAAGTTTGGGCGATATTTTCTATCTGCAACAGCTTCATCCAACGTAAAGCAATGGCAGCTTTTTGCGGATTGGATGGCCGGAACAAACCCAATGTATCATAAAACCCAGACTCAATAACTTGCAGGCAAAAACTTTCTGCCGGGAAATACTGGTGCAATTCTGGCGAAACAAAACCGATCTTCTTTTTAATATCCCAGATACTTTCGCCGGTGCCTCTTTTACGGTCAAAAAGTATGATGTGGTTGGCATAAGCTTGCGGGTTATCGCCATTGACCAAACTTAGCAAAGTCGATTTTCCGGCCCCGTTTGGCCCTAACAAAGCCCATCTTTCTCCAGGTAAAACCTTCCAGTTAATGTTGTTTAAAACCTGTTTATCACCATAACGAATGTTTACATTTTCCATCGAAATAATACTGCTAAAAGAAGCATTTGGCGTTAAGTGCAGCAATGCTTTCAGTTCATCTAAATCAACCGGAACTTGCTGCTGCTTAATTTCATCCGGTTTAAATGCTTCTTTTAGCACTGTTTTTTCTATTTTTTGCTGATGCAGAATGGCAACATGCGTAATAGCGTCCGGAATTTCGTGCGGGGAAGTTGCCATAACAACCGTAATTCCGCTTTCGGTAATTGCTGTTAGCAGTTGGTTAAATGCTGCCCTGGCTTGTACATCTAAACCTGTAAGCGGGTTATCCAACAGTAATAAAGCCGGATGTTTGAGCAAGGCAGCGGCAATTAAAAGCCTTTTGGTTTCGCCGTTAGAAAGTTTAATCAATTGTTTATCCAACAACGGTTCTAATTTCAGCTCATTAATTGTTTTCTCATAAGTCCAAATTGGATTTTCAATTGCATTAAGATTGATTTTATGAAGATAACTTTCAACGGTTGGCGCATCTTCACTATCCGAGGAGTTGTAACGCTGCTGGTAGTAAAAATCTTTAGTGTTGGATAAATTACGGAAATGATGTTTGGATGCCACCATCGCCATCAATTTTTGTGCGGTAAAAGAAGCATCGCCGGTATGTTGCTGCTTAACTTCTTCGTAAAAATGGTAAATAATTTTGCCAGCCGAAATTGGAAGATGCCCGGTAATGGTTTGCAGCAAAGCGCTTTTACCAGAACCGCTTTCGCCTACAAGCGCCCAGTTTTCGCCCTGATTAATATTAAAACTTAGATTTTGAAATAACGTATGAGTGGTTTGACGGACCTGAACATGATCAAGTGTTAAAATAGCTTTTATCGGCATTATGATGTAATAATTATTAGTGCCAAAGTTCTTTAAATAATACTTATATCAACCTAAAACAATTGAATAAAATGACCAGACAAAGCTTTTTAACAGAAGACTATTTTTTTATCAGCCAGAGCAAAAGCTAAAAAAGGACTTGAAATGAAGTTGAACGCTTTTAAAATTATTGCATGTTATATGTTGTTCTGGATAATCTGGTTTTTGCTGAATACTGGTTTTGGGATATTCTTAGAAGATCAGTTAAGCGCAGAAGCTAAAGTGCCATGGGTTTTAATTAAAACGCTTTGCTTTGTTTTAATTAACTGCATAATCATTATTAAATTAGTTAAACTCAACAATAAAATAATAGCGCAAAAAGAAGAAGATGCTTTAAGGTTATATCATGCCAACCCAAACCCTTTTTGGATTTATGAACCGGAAACCTTAAAATTTCTAACGGTAAACGAAGCAGCTATTAAAGCTTACGGTTACAGCAGAGAGGAATTTTTAAGCATGACGATTAAAGATATCCGCAAGCAGGAAGATCATGAAAAAATTGTAAATTATGTAAAAAGCGTTAAAAAAGAGCAAAATGTATCAAGTGTCTGGCAGCACTTAAAAAAGGATGGTTCGTTAATTTATGTAAATATTACTTCGGAAAAAATACGTTATCAAAAAAAAGAGTGCGCAATTGTATTTGCTACCGATACAACAGAAAGAATAGAATATGAACAGGAACTGAAGCTGATTAACCAACGCTTAAATGAAGAAAAGCAAAAGCTGCAGGAAACAGAAAAACTGGCCAAAGTATCTGGCTGGGAATATTATGTTGAAGACGGCACATTGATATGGGCAGATGAGTTGTACCGGATTTTTGATATTGAACGCGAAGGAGAAAAAGTAGATTACAGTTTAATTTTAAAAGCAATACATTTTGAAGACTTGCAGCTTTATAACGAAGCTATAGAAAACATATTAAAACACGGAAAAGATTTAGATACCGGGTTTCGTTTTGTTACCAAAACGGGCAGTATTAAATATGTTAAAGTTTTGGGCAAGATGCTGTACCTCGGCCAAAAAAAGTATAAAGTGCAAGGTACTATGCAGGATGTTACGGAGCTGCGGCTGATGCAGCTGGAAAAAAACAACTACCAGCAACGCCTAACAAGTACCTTAAATAACATTACAGATGGTTATTTTATGCTTAACCGCAACTGGGTTTTTACTGCTGTAAATACGAATGCTGAAAAGATGTTAGGTTTTAAACAGCACGACATTCTTAACCATCGTTACCTCGATTTATTCCCTGATACCAGTAACATGCAGTTCTACAACCACTTTAAAAAAGTTCTCGAAAACGGCATACCGGTTAATTTTGAAGCATTAAGTACATACACTAAAAAATGGTTTTGTATAAATGTTTATCCTACGGATGAAGGTGCGGCTGTTTTTTTCTCGGATATTACCCAGGCCAAAGAAAAAGATTTGCAGTTAAAAGAAGCATTTGAACGTTACGATTTAATTGCTAAAGCAACAAAGGATGTAATTTACGATCATGATGCCGTAAACAATAAAATTGTTTACAGTAACAGTATAGCCGATTTATTAAATATATCTCTTGATGACATCGGAAGTAATATCAATTGGTGGAAAAGCCGTATCCATACCGATGACCTGGCACGTGTAATAGCAAAATATAAATTTGCTATTCATAATAAGAAAGAAAATTGTGGCCTGGAATATAGGATGAGAACAAGTGATAACCAGTATAAATATGTTTACGATCAGGGTTATCTGCAGTACGATGCAAATGGCAAATTCATCAGGATGATTGGTGCCATTAAGGATATTGACCAGTTAAAACGTTTTGATGACGAAAATAAAAGGCTGGCCGAAATTATTACCAAAGTAAACAACATGATTGTGATACAAGATGCAACCAATGGAATTACCTGGGTAAACAAAGCATTTGAAAATTTTACCGGTTATACTTTGTGCGAAGTAAAAGGCAAATTACCACATCATGTATTAAGCGGGCCAGAAACAGATTTAAAAACTACCCAAAGCATTCTTGCTGCCAAGAAGAGCCTAAAGCAATGCTCTTACGAAATTATCAATTACACCCAGGAAAAATGCAAGTATTGGGTTAATATAGAGTTTACACCTCTTTTTACCGCAGATGGTAAACCTGATGGTTATATTTGTATTCATACAGATATAACAGCAAGGAAAGAAAAAGAAGAACAAATAAGCAGGCAAAACGAAATATTAAGAAATATTGCCTGGATGGGTTCTCATGAATTAAGACGGCCTGTTGCATCAATTTTGGGTTTAATAGAATTGATTACCGAAACGGAGGATGAAACCGAAAAAAGCGAATCCATTTTAATGATGAAAACCTGCACCAAACATCTCGACGAAATTATCCGTAAAATAAACAACCGTATTGAGCAGGAAATTTCGGAAGAACAAGAAGCAACTAATGTAAAAGTTGTACTATAAAAGCAGTAAGTGGTAATTTACTACCATAAAATTGTTTTCTTTACTGCCTTCTATTTAAATACGATGCCGAAGTTAAACAGTAAATTTTTATCCGTTCTGCTAAGTTCTGTTGTTTTTTTAGTTTTTGGCTGTAAAGCCCAAAAACTTGCAGATACAATTAAATACAATCATCAGGATTTATTTGGCCCTATCAATTGGCCTGTTCCTGCTAACCAGGTCCGTTCTGCAAACGGTAGCCCCGGCCCGCAATACTGGCAGAACAAGGTTGATTATAACATTCATGCTATACTTAGCGAAAAGGATACTTCCATTAACAGTAAAGTGGTGATTACTTATACCAATAACAGCCCAGACAAGCTCGATTATTTATGGTTGCAGTTAGACCAGAACTTGTTTAAACCCGATTCGCGCGGCGCCGCAGCCACGCCTATTGCCGGTGATAGGTTTGATGTAAAAGGTTTTAGCAGAGGTGGTTATCATATAGCTTCCGTTACAATTACTTACAAAAACAAAAGTTATACTGTAAAGCCGGTAATTACGGATGCCCGGATGCAACTTCGGTTAAATGAACCTGTAAATGCAAATGGCGATAAAATTCAGATCGAAATTAATTATGATTTTGCTATCCCGCTTTACGGCGCAGACCGTATGGGAAGGTTAAAAACCCGGAACGGTTATATTTACGAAGTAGCACAATGGTATCCGCGGATGTGTGTTTATGATGATGTGGAAGGATGGAACACGTTGCCTTATATGGGTTTAGGCGAGTTTTATTGTGAGTATGGCAATTTTGATTATTTCATTACCGCACCTGCTGATATGCTGGTTTTTGGATCGGGGGATTTGCAAAATCCGGCAGAAGTTTTAACTAAAACCCAAATCAGCCGGTTGGAAACAGCGCGCAAAAGCGATCAAACCGTAATGATTGTTGATAAAGATGAAATTGGCAAACCCGAAACTCACTTAAAACAAAATGGAACTTTAATCTGGCATTTCAACATGAAAAATAGTCGTGATGTTGCCTGGGCAGCTTCCAAAGCTTTTATGTGGGATGCAGCAAAAGTTAATTTACCTTCTGGCCGTAAAGCTATTTCCCAGTCTGCTTATCCCGTTGAAAGTTCGGGTAACAATTCCTGGGGACGGTCAACAGAATATTTAAAAAACAGTATCGAAATTTATTCTAAAGCTTATATCGAATATCCCTGGAATTCTGCCGTAAGTATTTCCGGCGTTGCTTTGGGAATGGAATATCCGGGCATTATTTTTTGTTTGAACAACTTAAAAAATGAGAATTTGTGGGGAGATGTTACGCACGAGATCGGGCATAACTGGTTCCCTATGATTGTAGGTTCAAACGAACGTAAGTTTATGTGGCAGGATGAAGGTTTTAATACTTTTATCAACCAATATGCCAGTGAACAATTTAACAACGGCGAATATTATCATCCTGCTAACCGTCCCTCAAAAGTTATTACCCGTGCCATGCAGAATAACCAGGACCCGTTAATGACGCCGCCGGAAGCCATGAATATGAATGATTATGGTTTGTACTACATCAAAACTTCTTTGTGTTTGGATATGCTCCGAAACGTAGTTTTAGGCCCGGACCGGTTTGATTATGCTTTTCATACTTATATTAACCGTTGGGCACTTAAACATCCGCAGCCTTATGATTTTTTCAGGACGATGAATGATGCTTCAGGAGAAGATTTAAACTGGTTCTGGAAAGAGTGGTTTTTTACAACCTGGAAACTCGATCAGGTGGTAACAGATGTAAAATATGTATTGGGAACACCGTCAAAAGGATCATTGATCACGATTGAAAACCGGGAGAAAATAGCGATGCCTGTCGATCTTCAAATTACACAAGAAAACGGTAAGGTAGAAAACCTGCATTTGCCAGTCGAAATTTGGCAACGAGGCGGAACGTGGACTTTTAAATATCCTTCTGTTAGCCGGATCCAAAGTGTTGTAATTGATCCTGATTTACAATTGCCGGATATCAACCGAAGCAATAATAATTTTAGTGATAAAAGAAGCACTAAATAATAGGCGATAAAAGAAGCATCAATTAAAAAAGGTGATAGAACAAATGTTCTATCACCTTTTTAATATACTGTTTTTATCGGTAAAAAATCAGGATTTACTCAAAATATTCCTTCATCCTTTCAAAAAAGCTTTTTTCGTTTTTGCCGGGATTGGGTTTAAAATTAGGCGAAGTTTGCAGCTTTTCTAAAACATCACGTTCTTCGCGGCTTACTGCTTTTGGTGTCCAGATATTAATGTGCACCAATTGATCTCCACGCTGGTACGAATTAACTTCCGGAACACCTTTTGATTTTAGGCGAAGTATTTTTCCGCCCTGTGTGCCAGGTTCAATCTTGATTTTTGCTTTGCCATCTATCGTAGGTACTTCTATACTTGTACCTAAAACAGCATCTACAAAATTTACATGCAAATCGTAAATAATGTTATTGCCATCGCGTTTCAAAGTTTCGTGCGGAATTTCTTCAATCAGGATAATCAAATCTCCGGGAACACCGCCGCGTGGTGCGGCATTTCCTTTTCCGCTCATGCTTAACTGCATGCCTTCGCTAACACCGGCGGGAATATTGATGCTGATGGTTTCTTCGCCACGCACCAAACCATCGCCATGGCAAACATTACATTTATTGGTGATAACAGAACCTTCGCCGTTACAGGTAGGGCAGGTGCTGGTTGTTTGCATCTGTCCTAAAATAGTATTGGTTACCCTACGAACGGCACCAGAACCGCCACAGGTTTTACAGGTTTGAAAAGCAGATTTATCTTTAGCACCGGTACCATCGCAGGTATCGCAAACTACCTGTTTGTTTACTTTTACTTTCTTTTCAACGCCGTTGGCAATTTCTTCTAAAGTTAATTTAACCTTGATCCTTAAATTGGTGCCGCGTGCTACTTTGCGTCCGCCACTTTGCCGGCCTCCGCCAAAAAAGCTGTCAAACGGACTTCCTCCTCCGCCAAAAATATCTCCAAACTGGCTGAATATATCTTCCATGTTCATGCTGCCGCCGCCATAACCGCCGCCATTGGCAGATTGCGCGTTTGCTGCATGGCCAAACTGGTCATAACGCTGGCGTTTATCGGGCTTGCTTAAAACCTCGTAAGCTTCGGCTGCTTCTTTAAAATTTTCTTCTGCCTGCTTGTCACCAGGGTTTTTATCAGGGTGATATTTAATGGCCATTTTGCGGTAGGCCTTCTTAATTTCATCTACATCGGCACCCTTAGAAACGCCCAGTATATCGTAATAATCTCTTTTTGACATCTTCTTATTTGTTCAGTTGTAAGTGATCTGTTACCGGTTGCCGGTTATAAAACCAGAACTGGCAACCGGCAACTGAGAACCGACAACTCTTCTACGCGCCTACAACTACTTTTGCAAAGCGGATTACCTTATCGTTCAATAAATATCCTTCTTCCAGTACATCTACAATTTTCCCTTTCAGCGAAGGGTCGGGTGCCGGAATGTTTGTAACCGCTTCATGTATATCTGCATCAAAAACTTCGCCTTTTGATGCCATTTCTTTCAACCCTTTTTGGGTTAATAAATTTTTAAGTTTATTGTGCACTAAGTTTACACCTTCTTTTACGGATGCAACATCTGTAGCATTTTCTATGGCGCGGTTTGCACGTTCAAAATCATCTAAAACGGGCAACAAAGATACAATAACATCTTTGCCGGCAGTTTGCAACAGTTCTACACGTTCTTTAGAAGTGCGGCGTTTGTAGTTATCAAACTCGGCGTATAAACGTAAAAACTTGTCGTTTGCCAAAGCCAATTCTTCTTTCAGCTTATCATCCGCAGCAACTTCCGGCGTAACAGTTTCAGGTTCTATACCTTCTGTTTCATTTTTATGGTTCTGCCGTGCTTCGTTTACCTGCTGAAATTCATCAAAAATCTCATCCATATTAGTTGTTTTTTCTTCAGAAGTTGGTTCTTCTTTTTTCATCTTCTTCAGTATATCATTAAAATTCATAATGTAATTTTTCCTGTTCAAGTTTCCTGCCAATGGTTAAAAACAGTCAGGCTGTCAGGCTGTTGTAAACGCAATATTTTATACTGTCTGCTTTAAATTTAAAGTTATGCAGCAAAATTGGCAGTATGACAATATTTTATGCTGATAAAAACAGTATCAAAACTTGAAAAGGTTTTTGCCCGAAAATTATTACAGGTAAAATTTTACGTTAGAAAAGCGATTTACACAAGTTGAACATTATCCAGGATTTTACCATTCTCGCATTTAATAATACGCGAAGGAAATGTGCGGATAATGTGATAATCGTGTGTGGCAACAAGCACCGCGGTCCCGCCCATACTAATCTGTTTCAGCAGCATTACAATTTCTTCGGAAGTATCCGGATCGAGGTTTCCTGTTGGTTCATCCGCCAAAATCAATTCCGGTTCGTTTAATAAAGCCCGGGCAATAACCACGCGTTGCTGCTCGCCGCCCGAAAGTTCGTGCGGCATTTTTTTAAGTTTGGAACGTAAACCTACTTTTTCCAGTACGTCGCGCGTACGTTCGTTAATTTTAGTTTTATCTTTCCAGCCGGTTGCCTTTAACACAAATTCCAGGTTTTTTTCTACCGTTCTGTCAGAAAGTAATTGAAAATCCTGGAAAACGATGCCTAATTTACGGCGTAAAAAAGGTATATCTTTATTGGCCAATTTTTTCAGATCGTAACTTCCGGCATGGCCTTCACCGGTAGTTAAATGTAAATCGCCATAAATTATTTTCAGTAAGCTGCTTTTTCCCGAGCCAGTCTGGCCAATCAGCCAAACAAACTCGCCTTTGTTAATGGTAAGGTTTACATCAGAAAGTACTAAATGTTTCTGCTGAAAAATATCTGTATTTTGAAGGCTGATTACCGTATTTCCGATCATTTTAAAGTTCCAGTTTTAATATTTGACCAAATGGCAGGTCGTTTACAATGTTCATAATTTGTTCTGCTTTGTCGGCCAAACCCAATTTATCTAAAGATTTATCCGGCCGGTCCACCCGAAAATAAGCTAATAACGTAAACTGCTCGTCGCGCAATTGCACGTAATCCGGTATTTTGGCTACTCCTTTTACTTTAATAATGTACATCTGCTGCCAAAGTTAAAATTTCTTACAGCGT
This sequence comes from Mucilaginibacter arboris, assembly GCF_009754915.1. Taxonomy (GTDB): domain Bacteria; phylum Bacteroidota; class Bacteroidia; order Sphingobacteriales; family Sphingobacteriaceae; genus Mucilaginibacter_A; species Mucilaginibacter_A arboris. The sequence goes on from NZ_WPIK01000009.1 coordinate 121,938, forward strand.
TTTCAGGGTAGAATTTGCAATTGCCGGGCAATGCTTTTTTTACCGTTCAAAAATCTATATTGTTTTTAAAAAAGCCATGGTATCAACGCCATCTGCATAATCCCAAAGGCGCGGTTGCTGGCTTTCGCCAAAATCTACAAATGGCACATCTGCATTAAGTTTCATACTGCTTACCACACATTGTATCGCTTCTTTTTGTGTGTTTAGCTTGGTTATCGCATCATTTAAATCAGCATAAAAATCATAATACAAAACAGCAAGCGGCGATGCTAATTTTTCGTCCTGCTTCAGCAATAAAAATCCGTTGTCTAAATGTTTTGCCTGGTTAACCAGGTAAACAGATTTGTTGTAATCGTAATTGTTATTGTATTTATGGTGATTGATGATGGGCTGAAAAGGTTCTATCGCACGAAACAGAATACCGAAATCGTAGCCTTCGGGTACTAAAATTTTAGAAACATTGCGGCAGCCTAATCCATAGTAATCAAAAATATCGTGCCCCAGCTTTTGCAGTTGTTCTTCGTTTTCAAAACCCGACAGCAAAGCCAAACTGTTCCGGTTTTTACGTATGATATTTGGCACTTTGCCAAAATAATATTCAAAGTAGCGCGAGGTATTATTGCTTCCCGTTGCCATCACTGCATCAAAATTCGCCAGTCTTTCTGTAAATTCATAGCGGTTCGCAAATTCCGGCTCCAGGGCAACTAATTTTTGTAAAATATAAGTAATCAGCCGGGCATCGTTGGCAGAAGCTTTAATCATTGCAAAATGGCCGGATACCAGCACGCAAAGCACATCATGAAAACCAACGACAGGAATATTTCCGGCCAGCACCAATCCAACTTTTTTGCCGGTAAAAACAGTACTGGCATCTTCTGGGAGCCACTTTTTCAAATCTGCCCGGTTTAACATTTTGCCAATTGCCTGTACTGCTTGTAATACATTTTCTGGTGTAAACCAAGCGTTATACTGGTGTTCCCGGTTTATAATTTGTAAAAGTTCTTCGGACGGGTTTAATAACTCTTCGCCCAAATTAGCTAAAGTTGAAGTTAAATTAAGTTTAATCAATTCTGACATATAAATAGCAAAGCTTTAAAACTTGAAAATGCAAAATTTGTTATCTTTGCAAAACGTTGCTGCAAAGCAAATGTATCATTTAGCTTTTTAGGATTAGAGTTATGGCAATTAAAATTACTGACGAATGTATAAACTGCGGTGCATGCGAACCGGAGTGCCCGAATAATGCCATTTATGATGCTGGTGCTGCCTGGAAATTTTCGGAAGGAACGAGCTTAAAAGGAATTATTGATTTTGGCGATGGTTCTACTTTAAATGCAGAAGAACCAAATGCAGCAATTTCTGATGAGGTTTATTATATTGTTTCTGATAAATGTACCGAATGTGTAGGTTTTCATGACGAGCCGCAGTGCGCTGCTGTTTGTCCGGTTGATTGTTGTGTAGATGATGAAGACGTACGGGAAACCAAAGAAGAACTGATGGCTAAAAAAGCCTGGCTGCACATGGAAGAATAATTAATAAAAAAATAAAATTCAAAGGGAATGCAGTAATGTGTTCCCTTTTTTTATATTTAAAAAATGCAATACGGCTTAATATATCTGTCTATCGTCCCTTTGCGGGAAGAACCTGCACATCGTTCCCAGCAAGTATCACAAATGCTTTTTGGTGAAGCTTTTACGGTTTTAGAAACAGAAGACCAATGGTTGAAAATACAAACAGAACATGATGGATACGAAGGCTGGATTCAGGCGCTGCAATGCGTTTTGCTCGATGCAGCTTCATTCCAACAGCACAAACAAAAACAGGTGCAGTTTACGCATGAACCAGTTACCACTATTCGGAGAAATGATAAAAATTCTTTATTGCATTTACCAGCAGGATGCCGTTTAGCAGGCGTTGATGATGATAAATTTATGGTTGGAAACATTCAGTTTGAATTGCTGCACTCCATTTACTTAAAAAAGAATAACTTATTCAGGTATGCAAATACTTTTTTAAACACACCTTATTTGTGGGGGGGGCGTACACATTTCGGTATCGATTGTTCGGGTTTTGTCCAGGCGGTTTATTTGCAAAACGGCATTCAGTTAAAAAGAGATGCCTGGCAGCAGGCGGAGCAGGGTACAGCCGTTGATTTTTTACAAAGTGCTTTACCCGGGGATCTCGCTTTTTTTGATAACGAAGAAGGACGAATTGTTCATGTAGGGATCATGATCAATAACGGGCAGATTATCCATGCTTCGGGAAGTGTAAAAATTGACCGGATTGATGACCAGGGGATTTATTCTGCCGAACTAAAAAAATATACCCATAAGCTGCGTATTATCAAACGCTTCTTTTAAGGGCAAAAAATTGGGGCATCAGTTTTGAATTGATGCCCCAGTTTTTATACGATAAAAGAAGTAGGATTACATTTTTTTATCAATCGCTTTGATCATGGTTTGATGCATTTTCAATACCGGAAGTGTAGTTGCAGCAAATGCTTTTACGTCGGCATCTTTTCCGTTTTTAGATTCATCTTCAAAAAGCTTTACATCTTTATCGTGGTCTTTAACCATCTCTTTTACATAAGCTTTATCAAAATCTTTACCTGTTTTTTTGCTTAAATCATCCATTACTTTTTGCTCATCATTTCCTATAGCTGCCGGTAAAGTAATATTTTTTTGTTTTGCCAATGCCATCATTTTATCATTAGCTTTTGTATGGTCTGTCACCATTTTAGCGCCAAAAGCTTTTACATCAGGGTTGGTAGCTTTTTGCTGCGCCAGTTGGCCTAAAGCAACTTCTGCCATACCGCCGTTAGCTGCCTTTACTGCAAAATCAGCATCATCTTTATCTACTTTTAATACACCGCCTGCTGTTTTTACAGTAGTATCTTTTGATGACATCATACCGGAAGTATCTTTATTTGAGTTTGAATCATTAGCAACCGTTGTGCTGCTCTTGTTGGAACTGTTACAGGCTTGAAATGCAAGTGCTGTAGCTCCTGCTAAAAATAATACATTTAATTTTTTCATTGTTCGTTCTTTTTATGAGATTTAGTTTGGTTCGTTAATTGATTTTACAACAGAACTTTATATATGTTTGTTTATAATAAAAAAAATAATTGGTAAGGAAGGAAATGAGGACGAAAAAGGTACAAATAAACTGGAAATTTAGAAAGTAAAATTCCAGATCATTACCAGCTTATCATCGCTTACCGAAGCTAATTTGCTTCCATCCAGGCCCCAGGCAATTTTATTAATAGAAAGCCGGTGTGTTGCAAACCCTTTTTCGCGGCTGATGATTTTATAAAGTTTAAAATCATCAGAACCCCAGATTTTAATGCTTTTATCCATACTGGCCGTAGCAAAATAAGGTTCTGTAGGATGAAAAGCGATGCTGTTTACCGCAAATAAGTGTGCAGGAATATTTTTGATGAGTTCTAATGTTTTGCTGTCCCAAACTTTAAGCTGTGCGTCCCGGGAACCGGAAACAAGATAATTGCCGGCAGGAGCGTAGGCAAGCGAAAAAACTGGCAAAGTATGCCCGTTTAAAGTTCTGACCTGGGTATAATCCTCTAAATCATAAATACGGACAGTATTATCGCGGCAGCCAAAAGCAACTTGTTTATATTGTTGAGAAATGGCGATACAACGGACAGTATCAGCAGAAACCGGAATAGTGTGTACTAATTTGAAATCTTCCAGGCTCCAAACAGAAACAGAACCATCTTCGCTTGCAACCAGCAATTCTTTTTTATCTGCTACAAATTGGATATCAAAAATAGGTTTTTGATGATGCTTAAGCGGGGCAAGTAATTGCTGTTTCTCAAAATCAAACACCAACACGTCGCCATTACGTAAACCAGCAAACAATAAAGGATAACCGGCAGGGCAGTGTACAGCATAAACAGAAGTTGCAACCGGAAACATCACTTTAATAAAAGCGTTGTTTTTGGTGCTCCATTCTACCACACCTTTATCATTTCCGGCAGTAAAAATAATACCTGGCTTTTGAGAAAATGCTATGGTGAAAATAGGGTTGCCATGCCCGGTTAGTTCTGCTGTTTTTTCAACTTGCATGTGTTGGGTTGTAAGTTATGGGTTACCTGTTGTGAGTTTAGGATTGAGAGCAAAGTTTAAAATTTTAGGTTGAGCCTAAACCAAGAACTGGCAAGCAGCAACTCAAAACAGAATACTCATTTATGCCTGCTTTCTAAATTCCTGGCAATTTTTTCTAAGCTGATGTTTTTCTCCCGAAGCAAGAACAGCAGGTGAAAAACAAGATCTGATGCTTCGTTTACCAGGTCAAATTCTGTTTCTGCTAAAGCAGCAATTACCGTTTCAACGCCTTCTTCGCCAACTTTTTGCGCAATTTTGTTTAAACCTTTCTGGCGCATTTTATTGATGTACGAACCTTCATGCGGGTTTTCGTAACGATCCTGGATAATGTTTTCCAGCTCCAGGATAAAATTCTGGTTGTACTCCGTTTTAAAACAACTGCGGGAACCAGTATGGCAGGTTGGGCCTTCAGCTTTTACTTTGATCAGGACCGTATCCTGGTCGCAGTCCAGATATACTTCTTTTACATGCAAAAAGTTGCCGCTGGTTTCGCCTTTGGTCCACAAGCGGTTTTTTGAGCGGGAAAAGAAAGTCACGATTTTTTCTGCCTGGGTTTTATCATAAGCTTCCTGGTCCATGTAGCCCAGCATCAGCACTTCCAGCGTTTGTTCATCCTGAACGATAACAGGAACGAGGCCAGTATTTTTATCGAAATTCATCATTTTTATGCCCTAAAAGAAGTATTGATTTTTTGATTTATAATCTTACTTCTATCTGGTTATTTTTTAAAGTTTGCTTTAAATCGGGAATTAAAATCTCACCATAATGGAAAACGGAAGCGGCCAAGGCAGCATCAACACCGGCATCTTTAAAAACATCTACAAAATGCTGCTGGTTACCTGCCCCGCCCGAAGCAATCAGCGGAATGCCGATCTGATTGTTAACCTGCTTTAAAAACCCGCAATCAAAACCGGCTTTCGTTCCATCATGATCCATAGAAGTTAACAGGATTTCTCCTGCGCCACGGCTTTCTGCTTCTTTTATCCACTTAAAAGTTTCGTGTTCGGTTGCGATACGGCCACCGTTTAAATGAACTAAGTTCTGGTTGCCAACACAACGTGTATCAACTGCAATAACAACAAACTGAACACCGAAAGTTTTAGCAAGCTGATCGATCAATTCAGGATTACGAACAGCAGCCGAATTGATGGAAATTTTATCAGCACCAGAATTAAGCAAGATATCAGCATCAGCAATTTCGTTAATGCCGCCGCCAATGGTAAAAGGAATATTCACATTTCGGGCAACTGCTTTTACCAGTTCTACCATCGTTTTACGCCGTTCGTATGTGGCTGTGATGTCGAGAAAAACCAGTTCATCAGCACCTTGCTGCGAATATTGCCAGGCCAGTTCTACCGGATCGCCGGCATCACGCAAATCAACAAAATTAACGCCTTTTACCGTGCGGCCATCTTTTACATCCAGGCAGGGAACGATGCGTTTGGCCAAGTTCCCGGAAGGAGAATTTTTAGATAAATTTATTTCTTCCAAAATTTGGTTTTATATCGAATTAAAATCATAATAAATATTTAACTGACACAGCTTATTTTACACGCTCATTTAATTGTTCTGATCGAAAAAATTCAATACGGTCTGGTTAAACAACTGTGGAATTTTTTGTGGGGCTTCATGATCCGCGCCTTTAAAAATAACCAGTTTACTATGTGTGATTTTTTCTGCAATTAGTTTAGTATGTTTTTCTTTAACTACATCATATTGGCCGGCCATTACTAATGTCGGCGATTGTATTTTTTGTAAAGAATCTGGATTGATATGTGGCTCTGTTAACAAAAGAATTTTTAATCGATAATCCATATTAGTTTTTGGCACACCTTTATCTTCCATTTCATTTACTTGTTTATGAATTAGTTTGTTAGTTTCAGCAGTAACAGAACTAATATCATTATACAGAACAGTTCCCATAACTGCCATTTTATTCACCTTATCAGGATGTTGCATTGCCAATATTAGGGCTATATTTCCTCCATCACTCCAGCCTAATATGTTTACATTTTTCAACAGCATTTTATCCAAAAAAGTATTCACGTCTTCTGCCATTAGTTCATAAGTGAGTTTGGTGTCATTAGCTGAAGACTTACCTTGTCCTCTACTATCTAAGCCAATTACCATATATTTTTTACTCAAGATATCTAATTGGTTACTAAAACTATTCATCGAGGAATTATTTCCGTGAAGTAATAATAAAGGTTTACCTTTTCCATATATCTCGTAATACAGTTTAATACCATTAACATCGATATATTTACCGTGTTCAGGATTGTTTCCAAGGGTTGGCGCAACTTTTACGTTTGAATTGTCTACAAACAAGGATTGTTTACCTGAAAATACTTTATCCTTAGATAAAGACAATTTAGTGTTTTTATCAATGTTATAAGATTGCCAATTTGTGATGGAATCATCTTCAAAATCTGAATTTTTTAAAGGAATTTCAACCTTGTTTTTTCCTTCTTTTACAAAAAGTTTAAAGTTATCTAAATAATAGCTACCGTTACCAGCAATAGCAACACCTATTGCAAAATATTTTGCATTTCTATCAATTTTGCCCGCAAGCTCATATGAGCTCCAATCGTCCTGTTTATAATAGTCTGACGCGCTATCATTATATAAAGATGCCTTTATAGGTTTGTTTTTATTGTCAATAGAAACAGTTGTTAACACTAACCAGGAATCACGATCAATTTTATCTTTATACAGTATTTTTCCTTCAAAGATGAAATTTTTGCCTTGATATTTTTCAATATTAACTGTTTGAAAAATTTGATAAAATTGTCCATAGGTTTTAAAAGAGACCATGAAAAATAGCAGGATAATATATTTATAATATGACACGGTCGATATGAAAAAGTGGTAAAATTATTTATCAGGTGATTTTATACTTTGGGTAATTGAAAAAAAAAAATATTTATAAGTTGGCAATTTCAAGATTTTGGGCCTTCGCTTAAAAATTCAAAAGTAAGTAATTGGTCACCTGCTTTAATCTCATACCGGCCAAGTTTCATGTATCAATGATCAATACGAGCGTAAATAGTTCAATTGAAAAAATAGATCGAAAGGCCTCACAAACTTGCCATCGCCTTTAAGTTCCATTCTTTAATTTCCTCTACCGAAATATGGTTTTCATAAATCGCTTTACCAACCACGCAGGATTCAACGTTAATATGGCTTAGTTTTTTAATGTCGTCCATCGAACTAACGCCGCCTGAAGCAATCAGTTTTATAAAAGGAGAGTGGTCAAGTAATTTTTTGTACAATTCGACTCCGGCGCCGCCTAATTTTCCATCTTTATTAATATCAGTACATAAAAACCTGAAAAAGCCTAAAGACAGGCAACGATCAACATAATCCAAAAGTTTAACCGGCGAACTTTCCATCCAGCCGGAATATTTAATCACTTCATCCAGTACATCAATCGCAATTACAACATGGTCGGCACACTTGGTTTTACCCACTAATTCTGTACTTAATTCATCTAAAAAAGTAGGATTGGTAATGGCTTGCGTACCTACAATAACGCGGTAAATGCCTGCTTCGAGCAGTTCTTTTACCTTATCAATGCTCCGGACGCCGCCACCATATTGAACTTTCATAGAAGTTTTATGAATGATTTCTGCCAGATATTCCTGGTTGCTAAAATCACCTTTAGCACCATTCAGATCAATAATATGGATAAAATCAGTTCCGTTAGATTGGTATCTTTCAATCATTTCTTCCAAAGTAACCTCATAATTGGTCACCTGGCCATAGTCGCCTTCACGTAAACGAACTACTTTTTTGTTTAAAATATCAATTGCAGGAATGATATACATTTTATTTTTTAGCATTAAAGGTGAGCAAAGTTTTTTAACAAGGTTTCGCCGGCTGAACCAGATTTTTCGGGATGGAATTGCACACCAAAGAAATTATCTTTACGGATAGCAGCCGAAAATTCAATGCCGTATTGCGTTGATGCTAAAGTATATAAATTATTGTACTCAATAAAATAAGAATGTACAAAGTAAAAATAAGCATCTTGATCGATGCCTTTAAACAGATCGTCTGTTTCCCGTGAATAAACACGGTTCCAACCGGTATGCGGTACTTTCAGGCTGGTATCTTCCTGAAAACGCAGTGTTTTTACCGGAACAATATTCAATAAACCTGCATTTCCTTCCTCAGAAAACGCAGTGATGAGCTGCATGCCCACGCAAACGCCTAAAACAGGTTTTTTAAGTTGTCTGATTGCCGGGACCAGGCCTGTATTTTCCAGTTTTCCCATGGCTGCGCCTGCATGGCCAACACCGGGAATAATATAGCGGTCGTACTGCTCAAAGTCACTTTCGTGCGAAATCATGCCGTATCGAATCCCTAAACGATCAAGTGCAGCAGTTAATGAAAAAATGTTTCCGGCGCCGTATTGAATAATTCCAATCATTTTTTAGGTGTGAGGTTAGAGGTGTGAGGTAAGAGGTGTGAGGTTTAAGGTGCGAACCTTTGGCTCAAACCCCTTACCTCAAACCTCCCACCTAAAGCACTCCTTTTGTACTTGGTAAAACCATGTTATTTACATCACGTTTTACAGCCATTTTTATGGCTTTTGCAAACGCTTTAAAAATAGATTCTATTTTATGATGTTCGTTTTCGCCTTCTGCTTTAATGTTTAAGTTGCATTTGGCAGCATCAGAAAAGGATTTGAAAAAATGATAAAACATTTCTGTTGGCATTTCCCCGATTTTTTCCCGGTTAAAAACAGCATCCCAAACAATCCAGTTTCGTCCGCCAAAATCTATCGCCACTTGTGCCAGGCAATCATCCATCGGCAGTAAAAAGCCGTAACGTTCGATACCTTTTTTATCACCTAAAACTTTTAAAAAAGCTTCGCCTAAAGCAATTCCGGTATCTTCTATGGTATGATGTTCGTCGATATGTAGATCTCCTTTTGTTGTAATTTCCAGATCAATACTTCCATGTTTAGCAATCTGATCTAACATGTGATCGAAGAAGTGTAAACCAGTAGAAACGTTCGATTCGCCTTTTCCATCCAGGTTTAGTTTGATAAAAATATCTGTTTCTTTAGTTGATCTTTTGTGTTCAATTTCACGCTGGCCTAACTTTAAAAACTCGTAAATCTTTTCCCATTCTGCCGTTTCTAAAGCAATAGTTGGTTTTAATTCTTCCGGGTTTTGATTTGCGAATTCTGATCCGCCTAAATTGGTTTGACTATTTAACCAAATTGCTTTTGCGCCTAAGTTTTTTGCCAGTAAAACATCGTTTAATCGATCGCCAATAACGAACGAATTTTTAAGGTCATATTCATCCCTGTCAAAATATTTAGTCAGTAAAGCGGTTCCAGGTTTCCGCGTTGGCGCGTTATCTTTTGTAAAAGTGCGGTCAATTATCATATCCGAAAATTCTACACCTTCATTTTTTAATGTGTGAAGGATGAAATTTTGGACCGGCCAAAAAGTATTTTCGGGATAAACCGCTGTTCCTAAACCATCCTGATTGCTCACCATTACCAGTTCAAAATCTAATTCTTTGGCAATTTTTGGCAGGTATTGAAGCATTTTCGGATAAAATTCCAGCTTAGCAAAAGAATCGATTTGTTCATCTTCCGGTTCTGTAATCAAAGTTCCGTCACGGTCAATAAATAAGAGTTTTTTCATGCCTGAAAATTTTTCAAGGAGTTTAAAAGCTGTTCGTTTTCTATCGGTGTCCCAATCGTAATCCGTAGGCAGCCTTCGCAAAGTTCTACTTTAGAACGGTCCCGAACAATGATTCCTTTTTCTACCAGAAACTGGTAAACAGCTTTTGGCGATGCTGTTTTTACCAGTATAAAATTAGCATCAGATGGAAAGATGTCGATTACAAAGCTAAAGTTTTTCAAACCGAGCACTAACTTATCACGTTCTTTTAGTGTTTCTTTAATCCACTGGTTTACCTGATCGATGTTATCCAAAGCCTGCAAGGCTAATTTTTGTGAAGCCTCATTAATATTGTAAGGAGGTTTTACACGGTTAAAAACTTCGATAATTTCTTCGGAAGCAAAAGCCATTCCAATGCGTAAACCAGCTAAACCCCATGCCTTCGAAAGCGTTTGCAAAACCACAAGGTTGCCGTATTCTGTTAGTTCCTGGATAAAACTTTTCTGGCGGCTGTAATTGATATAAGCTTCATCAACCACTACAATTCCATTAAAATTGGCAAGTAGCGTTTCCACATCTTCCCGGTTAATTGAGTTGCCCGTTGGATTGTTTGGTGAGCAGATAAAGATCAGTTTGGTATTGGCATCTATCGCTTCTGCAATTCCTTCCAGGTTTAACTGATATTCTGGTGTAAGCGGAACCTTTTTTACAGCCACATCATTAATGTTGGCCGAAACCTGGTACATGCCATAAGTTGGCGGAACGAGAACGACGTTATCGATTCCGGGCCGACAAAAGCTTCTGAATAAAATATCAATTGCTTCATCGCTGCCGTTTCCCAAAAAAATATTTCTGGGCGGTACTCCTTTTATGGCAGTAATTTTCTTTTTTACTTCCAATTGAAGCGGATCCGGATAACGGTTGTAATTATCTTCTAACGGAGAACCGTAAGCGTTTTCGTTAGCATCTAAATAAACGCTTGCTTCGCCTTGAAATTCATCGCGCGCGGAAGAATAAGGCGTGAGGTTTTTTATATTTTCCCGGAGGAGGTTTTGGAGATTGAAATTCATTTTTGTGTTTTTATGTAGAGACGTTCCATGCAACGTCTCTACGTACGTACCGAAACCGCGTTTTTATGCGCCTGCAAACCTTCCAGTTCTGCTAATATTTCTACTGTTTTTCCAATGCTTTTTATTCCTTCCGAAGTTAAATGCTGAAACGTGATCTTCTTCACAAAAGAATCAACCGAAACACCGGAATAAGCACGTGCATAAGCGCTGGTAGGCAAAGTATGATTGGTTCCGGAAGCATAATCGCCGGCACTTTCCGGCGTTAAATTCCCAAGGAAAACAGAACCGGCATTGATTATTTTTTCAGTTATCAGTTTCCAGTTGTCGGTTGCGAGTATTAAATGCTCTGGCGCGTATTGGTTGCTGAAATCCATCGCCTCCAATAAATCAGCGGTAAAAACAGCATAAGAATTAGCAATTGCTTTTTTAGTGATTTCTGAACGCGGCAAAATTGGTAACTGTTTTTCCAGTTCAGCAATCGTTTCATCAATCAGTTGTTGAGAAGTGGAAACCAAAACCGATTGACTATCTACACCATGTTCTGCCTGCGCTAATAAATCCGCAGCAACAAAAACCGGGTTGGCACTTTCATCAGCAATAATTAAAACTTCTGACGGGCCGGCCGGCATATCAATTGCCGTTACTGTTGTTGATTGGATAATCGTTTTGGCTTTGGTTACATATTGGTTTCCCGGCCCAAAAATCTTATCCACCTTCGGGATGCTTTCCGTTCCGTAAGCCATTGCCGCAACCGCTTGTGCGCCTCCAACTAAAAACACTTCTTTTACGCCTAATAATTGGGCAACAAAAGCAATAAAAGGATTGATTTTCCCGTCTTTTTGCGGTGGTGAACAAACCACAATTTCTTTACAGCCTGCAATTTTTGCCGGAATGCCTAACATTAAAAATGTACTTGGCAAAACAGCCGTGCCGCCGGGAATGTACAGACCAACTTTTTCAATTGGCCGCAATTCGCGCCAGCAGGTTACGCCGGGCATTGTTTCTACTTTTTCTTCTTGGCGGAATTGCGTTTTATGGAATTTATAAATGTTCTGGTATGCTGTTTTTATCGCCTCTTTTTGTTCATCAGAAACCCGTTCAGTTAATTTGGCTAACTCGTTTTCATCCGTAAACAAATTATCGAGCGTTACTTTATCAAATTGTAAAGCATACTCACGCAAAGCGACATCGCCGTTTTGTTTAACATTTGCTAAAATATTTTCTACCGTTTCCCGGATTTCATTTCCTGCATCCGTATTTCGAAGCGTTAACTTTTGTATTTCAGTTGCAGAAAGCTGGTTGTAATTATAAACTTTTAACATCGCTTACCAATTTTTTGCCGGTAAAAACAGTATTACAGGATGATTTTTTCTATCGGCATCACCACAATTCCTTGTGCGCCAGCAGCTTTTAACTGGCTGATTTTGTTCCAGAAATCTCGTTCAGGAATTACCGTATGGACGGCAACCCAGCCGCTTTCTGCCAATGGCAAAACACTCGGGCTTTTGACGCCTGGCAGCAGTTTCAGTATTTCTGGCAAACATTCCTGCGAAACATTTAACACCACATATTTCGTTTCTTTAGCCCGCAAAACTGATTGGATGCGCTGAATTAGATCCTGAACGTGCTCGTGGTTTTCTTCGCCTTTTCTGCCAATTAAAACCGCTTCCGAAGAAATGACATCAGCAAAAGGCTTCAAACCGTTGCTTTTTAAAGTGCCTCCGGTAGAAACAATATCGAAAATAGCATCGCTTAAACCCAGGCCCGGACTAATTTCTACCGAGCCGGAAATGGTACGGATATCAGCCGAAATTTTGTTTTCTCTTAGGAATTTATCTAAAATAACAGGGTAGGAAGTGGCAATAGATTTTCCTTCTAACTGTTTTAGTTCTTCAATTTCACTTCCGTTTGGCAATGCTATTTTTAGCGTGCATTTTCCAAAACCTAAACGTTGCAGGTAACTTACGTCAACTTCGGTTTCCATGATTACGTTTTCGCCAACAATTCCTAAATCTGCAATGCCGTCCTGCACGTATTCCGGAATGTCATCATCGCGCAAAAACAAAATTTCCAGTGGAAAATTGGAAACAGGAGAAATGAGTGAGCTTTTATAATTTTCGAAAGATAATCCGCAGTTTTTTAATAATTCAACAGACTTTTCGTTGAGGCGGCCAGATTTCTGGATCGCTATTTTAAGTGGTTTCAATGGGTTGTGGGTTGGGTAACAAAAAAAGAATTAATATTTCGTGCAAAACTTGATCAAACTTGGGTTGAATGATGGTGATGATGCAGATAAATGAAATATTTTTTCATGTTGTTTTTCCCGGCTTAACAAAAAGCGGTTTGCAAATATAGCTAACGCGCTTAGAAATAAAAATAAATTATCCGGCTTATTGCTGCCATCCAAATTTATTATGCACAAGTTGCTGCTGCTGATTTTTTTTGGTAGATGATTTTAAAACGACTGATAAATGGCGCCGTCTTTAAACTGGTACAACAACGTTAGCTGCTTTATCTGCTTAATTTCATTCAAAGAAAGCAGCTCTTCATCTTCTGTTTGGTTAAACCAGATCAGATAATGGTGTTTATTGCTGGTGTATTCTTTTATTTCCTTTTGATAATGTCGGTCTGGAATGGAAAGCGTTTTAAAGCCGGTAATAAAGTACATGCCTGCGCTATCATTAGAAAATATTTTTAAGCTCGGTTTAAAAACTTCTTTGTGTTTTTTCAGGAAAGCAACCATTTCAGATTTGTTCCATGAATCATCGGAGTAACCAGGAATCCCGGAAGTTGTATCTTCCTGATATTGCTGATAATCAACATAAAAACTTCTTGAAATAAAAAGAATAGTTAACAAAAAAAGGAAATAAGACAAAAGCTTATACTGTTTTTGTCGGTACTTTTTTAGTATCCGTACCAGCCAACTGCTTCCGCCAAACAAAAAGGGAATAAATGCAGGTGCCAGCAAGCGGTTGTTAATGGTTTCGTAGCGGGAAATGGTTGAAGTAATAATGATAAACCCCGCATAGGTCAGGAAAAAGCAAACGAGTACGTTTTCTGTTGATACAATTGCCGCTTTGTTTCGGCATTTCATCCAGAATAAAATCAAAAAAAGCGTTAAAGAAATTATGCCGATAAAAAAAGCAATTGTAACGTAAGTTTCGGGGATGGTTAACCAGCCGGAAATGGTAGTACCGTAAAATTGAAGGTTTTCTGTTAATGTGGTTGTGCCCTTTTGTCGGTTACCTGTTACCGTTCCTAAAATTAGTGCATTGCGTAAGAGGTTCAGGATCAGCAAAGAAATGGCTGTAAATCCGAAAAGAAAAAAGTGTTTTATTTTTTGTTTGAAGGCTAAAGCAGGATCTATCAGCAGCAGCAAACATCCGGTAAAAACAAGGGTAATTCCGGCATAACGCGTTACGAGTGCAAGGGCTGCGATCAAAGCTAAAGTTAGTAGATGTTTTGGCTGATGAAAGCGGACGTAATTTTGCCATTGGAACAGGAAAAGGAGGCTTAATAAAATGAACAAGGTTTCGGACCAGATCATTTTATAAATCTCGAGGAGCGAAGGGCTTAATACAACCAGGATCAGCAAAAATCTTTTGTACCAAGGGCTTTTAACATTTAGCTGATCTGCCAACTTTCCACAACAAAAAATAACTATAGAAAATAATATTCCGTTAAGATAAGGCGCTGTAATAATCGGATCAATGCCCGTAAGCAGAAAAACAGCCGCCAGAAATACCGGAAAAAATAACGGAAATTGTACTATAGGTATTCCAGATAGTTCAACAAAACCTTTTCCTGCATGAAAGTTACGGGCAACGCTGGCATAAACAACAGAATCTGGTGAAACGCCAATGCCGCTGTAACGTGTGGAAATGATGATGGCAAAAAAACCGAGAATGGCAGCCAGCAAGGTTTCCCAATTTTTTTGCAGGTAAAAGAAGCATTTCATCACTTATCGGAAAGCATTTCTGTTTGGTGCTTATTTTACTGCCTTAAAAGAAGCAAGCACTTTTGCAACTGTACCGTCCATTCCTTTGGTTTGGATCCAGCGGACAACTATTACCAGATCATGTTCCGGATCAACATAAATCATGTTATTGCCATTTCCTAAATGAACGAAAGCCGAAGCAGGCGCATGAGGCAACATTTTTTTATCGGTATTTAAAAACCAGTTCATGTAACCGTAACCTGTATTGGCGGTTGTTGGCGTTAAAGCTTGTTTTACCCAGCTTTCTGCAATTAACTGTTTGCCGTTCCAATTGCCGCGGTTTAAAGTAAGCAAACCAAAACGTGCCATATCATAAGCATTGATGAACATGCCACCGCCAAAATGTCCGCCACCGCTTACAGATTGTACAGCCTGTCCGTCTAACACAATCCACGAATTGCGGTAACCGTACCAGCGCCAGGTGTTCGAAGCGCCGATTGGATCCATAATATATTCCTTTAAAACTTTTGGTAACGGTTGGCGCCAAACGTTTGTTGCAGCCAATGCCAAAGCATTTACTCTTGTATCATTGTATTTCCAAACCGTGCCTGGCTCGTTTCTGGTACGGTTAATCCATTCGCTTGCATTGCCTTGCGGCCGGTCGGCCCAATCCGGTTTGCCCCAAAGTGTTCCTTCCCAATCGCTGGTTTGCCTCAGCATTACATCCCAGGTTAATTTTTTATTGTGAGGAGAAGCAAAAGGATACAGCATTTGCGGCTTCCCTAACTCTTCTGCCGGACGATTAATTTGAGTTGGATTGTAAACTTCTATCGGCGGCACATATTTACAAACCGAATCCTGCACACTTTTAATCAAGCCTTTTTCAACCGCCAAACCCACAACAGTAGAAAGAAAGCTTTTGGTAACACTATGTGTCATATCCACACGATAAGGATCGCCCCATTCTGCTACGATGTGTCCTTTGTAAATAATAATTCCGGTTGGGTCGCCGCGTTCTGCAAACGGGCCAATTCCTTCGCCAAAAGGTTCTCTACCGAAAGAAAGCGCTTGTGAAATTTCCATGTTTCGTGGTTCTTTCGCTTCGTTTTGTATGGCGAAATTAATAGCTGATTTAATGCTATCAGCGTTCAGTCCTAATTGCTGAGGAGTTTGATGCGTCCAGGTTCCGTACGGTGGAAAATAATCTTTTGTGTGTTTTTTGTTTTTATATTGAGCGGAAGCAGTAAGATTTATGGTGATAAAAGCAGTAAGGAGGAGTAATTTTTTAAGCATAGACATTAGGTTAAACCGAAAATTGATGTGGATCAATAATTGTTAAGCCAGCTAAATTTCTAAAATCAGATATATTTCTGGTAATTAATATCAATCCGTATTCTAATGCTGTTGCTGAAATAATTGCATCCGGAAGTTTCATTTTATGTAATTTTCGAATTAGTATAGTGCGGTCAGCTATAGCTGAATTTAAGTCGATAACGTCAATATTCTTTATAGCATCGCGTAATAATTGAGTGTGCTCTTCTGGTGCATTGAACCCTAAAACCTCTATTTTAGTGATAATTGAAATAGAAGGATTCATTTTATTAAATACTTCATTCATGAAAGCCATTCCATAAGTTGGTATTTTATTGCCTAAATAATCTATAACCGAATTGCTGTCAATTAGATATTTTAATCGCTCCATTCTTTACGGCTGGCAGTTACATAATTTTGTAAATCATCTGCTACAGCCGAAGGTAATTTTCCAGCATATTTTTCTGAAAAACTTTGGTTCTCAGATATCGGTTCATCTAATAACTTAATCAAATTTAAGGCTTCCATTTCGTGCAATAGACCTATAGCTTTTTGATTGGTCAATTGAATTAGTAATGTTTCCATTCGTACAATGTTTATTTAAATATAACAAAGTTATTTAGTTAAAGTAAAATCTTATGGTATAAAAACAGCATTCCTTCCATCAAACCCTTTTCGCTTCGTTCCAGTAAACATCCATTTCCGCCAAAGTCATATCCTGTAACTGCTTGCCGTTTTCTTTTGCTTTTTGTTCGAGATATTGAAAACGCTTGATAAACTTTTTGTTCGTTTTTTCCAAAGCATTTTCAGGATTAATGTTGATGAAGCGCGCATAATTAATTAAGGAAAAAAGCAAATCGCCAAACTCACATTCTGCTTTTTCCGCATCGATGGATGCTTCGTTTAGCACCTGAAATTCATCTTTAAACTCCTGCAGTTCTTCTTCCACTTTTTCCCAAACCTGGCTTTTATCTTCCCAATCGAAACCAACGCCGCGTGCTTTTTCTTGTATCCGCGAAGCTTTAACCAAAGCAGGGAGCGAACTCGGAACACCACCTAAAACTGATTTATTGCCTTCTTTTAGCTTCAGTTGTTCCCAGTTGCGTTTTACGTCCTGCTCATCGTTCACATTTACATCACCATAAATATGAGGATGACGGTGGATGAGTTTTTCACAAACGCTATTTAAAACATCGGCAATATCAAAATCTCCTTTTTCAGAAGCAATCCTGGCATAAAAAACCAGGTGCATCATGATGTCGCCCAATTCTTTTTTGATTTCCTGCTGATCGTTTTCCAAAATGGCATCGGCCAGTTCATACGTTTCCTCAATAGTTAAATGCCGGAGCGTTTCCATCGTTTGCTTTTTATCCCAGGGACAATTCTCGCGAAGATTATTTAAAATAGTTAGCAAACGTTCAAAAGCCGAAGCGGGTGTTTGGGCAGCAGGAGGAATGGGTAAAGCCATGATTTTAATTTGAGGGCAAAAATAAAGTTTATTTACTAACGCTGATTTTTTGCTGATAAAAACAGCATGACAAATAGTTTGAAAATAAAAAATCCTGACGTTTTATGCATCAGGACTTTTGAAATGCGATAAGAAACTTGATTAAGCCATCTCTATAAATAATTCTTCTGTAGGACGGCGCACTTTTTTGGCTTGGGCCAATTGGTCATTTGCTTCATCACGATAACCTAATGGCATAATGGTTACGGCGTGTAAACCTTTTGTTTTTAAACCTAAAACGTCGTCCAAACCAACAGCATCAAAACCTTCCATTGGTGTAGCGTCAACTTTCAATTCTGCTGCGGCAGCCAATCCGATACCAAAAGCAATATAGGCTTGTTTTGCAGCCCAGTTTGATCTTTGTTCTGGTGTTAAGCGTTCTACTGCACCTGCAATAGCACCTTTAAAACCAGCCAAGTTTGCAACGTCAATTCCTCTTTCTTTGGCAACACCAGCCATATAAGCATCAATTTGTTGTTCGGTTACATCTGTCCATGCCGCAAAAACCAACAGATGCGAAGCTTCAAATATTTGTGGTTGATTGTAGGCAACCGGTTGGATTTTTTTACGCAAATCTTCATTTTCAATCACTAAAACGCTAAACGGCTGTAAACCAAAAGAAGTAGGCGCAAGGCGGATAGCTTCTAAAATCTGATCAATTTTTTCTTGCGGCACTTTTTGTCCGTTCATTCTTTTGGTGGCATAGCGCCAGTTCAAATCTTCAATTAAGCTCATAATAATTTTATGTTTTAACTTTTTAATCGTTATAGATTAACAGCTACAAACATAACGCCAATAAATGTTATAACACATAATTTAGATAGATATTAAGAGAGATTGACTTTTGCCTGATAAAAGAAGCATTACAACTTGGTTGCCCGCAACATTTCGCGTTTGCCCGGTGCGCCGGGCACTTTTTCAACTGCAAAGTTTAACGCTTTTAACTGCCGTTTCAAATTACCGGTTATGGCATAAGTGACAAAAACGCCGCCTGTTTTTAAAAAAGAAACCGTATGTGCAATTGCTTCTTCGCCCCACATTTCAGGTTGATGAATAGCAGCAAAAGCATCAAAATAAACCACATCAAATAACTGTGGTGATTCAAAGTTGAGTAATTCCCGGTGTACTAATTCCAGTTCACAAAACGCATTTATTTTTACTTTGTGGTTGATGGTAGAAGGATACATGCCCTGGAAACTTTCCCACAAATCTTTACTGATATATTGCTCGTAACCGGTTTGCTTAATCAAATCTGTATTTAGCGGAAAAGCTTCAATGCCAACGTAATCCAGTTTAATTTGATTGTTTGTACAAAAATCTGCCGAAAGCAAAAAGTTTAAACCGGTCCCTAAACCAACTTCCAGCACAGTAACATCTTTTCGGATTTCTGCCGATGCTTCTTTTACCGATAAAAAATATTGTAACCCTGATTTTAAGAAAACGTGCTGACTTTCCTGTACAGCGCCATGCTTGGAATGATAATTTTCGCCGATTTCAGGGTTAAAAATAGTGTTGGAACCGTCAGCAGTTTGGATAATTTGAAGCATGAACCAAAGTTAAAGCTTTTCCGGTGCTTCTTCTTTTTCCAAAACCTCTTTCAGGTTATTGTAATTATTACCGTAATAATCGGCAAGCGCGGGAGAATATTTTCCTTCCGCATCATACAA
The DNA here is from genome assembly GCF_009754915.1 of Mucilaginibacter arboris. GTDB lineage: Bacteria > Bacteroidota > Bacteroidia > Sphingobacteriales > Sphingobacteriaceae > Mucilaginibacter_A > Mucilaginibacter_A arboris. The sequence goes on from NZ_WPIK01000009.1 coordinate 141,193, forward strand.
ATACGTGTCTAAATTTAATTCTTTGGCTGCTGTAATTTCTGCTTCCGGGTTATCGCCAATCACTAAAACATCACTTGGCTGGTAATGATATTTGTTTAAAATCAACTCAAATACTTCTGTTTTACTTCCGCCGGTTTTAGCCGGATCAGAAATAAAAATCTCCTTGAAATCTTTTTCAATGCCGAGCTGTTTTATTTTACTTTTTTGCAATTTGGTATAACCTGCGGTGACTAAGAATTTATCAACTTTCAGCTCTTTAATGAAGGAATAATCATCAAAAGGTTTAATCGGTTCGTTGTACTCCATTTCTTCAGACAACTTCATTCCTTCCTGCTGCAATTCCTTACTGAATTCATAGCGGTGGGCAACTTTTTGAAAAGGTGAAGTTAAAATATCTTCCTTAATTTCTTTGAAAACATATTCGCTTACATGTTTCTCAATCAAAGCATAAAGCTCGGCAAACATTTTATCAGCAACAGATTTGGTAGGGTAGATGGTATCGTCAAGATCAAAAATTAATGCTTTTTTCATGGATGGGTTTATAAAAGAAGCATTTTTGGGGTTGATTGTTTTTTTTGCAAGAATTATTAAGTTGTTTAGTAGTTGCTTGGTTTGGTTTTAAATAAATGACGAGCAGGAGATTGAAAGGAGAGGAGCTTTATTTTAATATTTCTTGTCAGCAGTGCGTTAGGAAATTTCGTTCAGTTTTTGTAAATTACCTTCTTGAATCCTTTCTTTTATTTTTTCTACCAAAACTTGTAAAGTTTCTCTTCGATTATTCTTAGCTAAAAGCAAAAATATTTTTAATTCTATACGATCCAGATTTTGTTGAAAGCGTAGATTTTTATCAATTGTAACAAAATAATCAAAGCCATTAAAAACAATTAACCCTAAAATTTCACCGTTCTTTTTTCCTAACCAGCCCATATCTCGCACTGTTTTTACTTCATGTTCTGTTCCAAAATCAGCCTTTAATTTCTTTGGCAGATTTTCATCAAGCAAAATTTTCATTCAACGTTTTTTCGGTTGTTAGCGTTTTTTTTGCCATGTTGAGAACTTCCACAGCAGCTTCTTTTGTAATAGTAGGATAATCGTCTAAAAATTCGTTTAAATCATCACCACCTTCAATATAATCAAAAAGGGTTTGAACAGGAATTCTTGTTCCTGTAAAAACTGGTGTTCCGCCCATGGTTTCAGGGTCGACGTTGATTGGACCGTAATTCATTGCTTTACTGGTTTTATTCACCTAAAGTTACAAAATCTGCTGATGCTTCTTTTAGCGATAAAAAATATGTTTATTGAATTTGGGAAAGGAGATTATTGATAATGCAGGTAACACGAAAATATAACAATAGATTGCTCTGTAACTCTATAAACCAAACGATGTTCATGATCAATTCTTCTGCTCCATAATTCTTTATATTGATGTTTTAATGCTTCCGGTTTTCCTAAACCTTCAAATGGAATACGTAAAATATCTCTAATTAAATCACCAATTTTTAAAGCAGTTCTTCTATCAGTTTCAATCCAATTTAAATATTCTTTAAAAGCTTTTGGAACAAATTCAATGTTCCTCATAATAATTCATCTGCTTTTAAGCGTATGGTTTCTTTCCTTTTTTCATATTCAGCAACTCTTTCCTCTAACTCATGGGCATAAGCAGGATTGCTTAAAATATATTCTGTTTCATCCGCAGGTTGAATGGTTATATCTACTACTTTATGCGGAAACATTTTTTTGATGCTTTCTAATACATCAGTAGTTAGCTGGTCTGTATTTATTCTGATTGTTGTTTCCATGATTAATAAATTAAATTAAGCAATATCTTGATTTGATTTTTTAATATACCAACAAATATCATAAATAATATCTGTTGCTTTTTTGACTGATTCGGCAATTGTTTTTACTTCTTCTACTTCATATGTAAAACCTTTTTTCATTTCAAGTTCGGAAGTAATTTTGAAAAGTTCAAAAGTGATTTCTCTCGCTTTATCTACGATTTTATTTTTTCTATTGTCTGATAAAGACGTATTTATTCCATCGATAAAAGGAACTTTCTCAAATTTTGATCTTTCAATAGTTAACTCTGTTCTTCGAGCATTATTTTCTTTTATTGTAAACCCAACAGCTAAAGCTACTTTTAACGATGCAAGGTAATATAAGTCTCCAATTCTTTCTCGGTCAATCGTTATTCTTTGCTCTTTTCTATTGTCTTGAAAAATGTGAGGCAGAATTGTTTTGCTAAGAGCGTTTGTAAGTAAACCCTTGCCCCTGTAATTCGGTAATATCAGCCAATGAAGATCACCATTCATATTATAAACGATTCCAATATAGTTCCCCTCCGTATTTTTAATGAAGTAAAAGGTGCGTGAGATATCCAAGTTGATGCAGTTTTTTTGGGAAGATTTGTACTGCACCAAACCATTCCTAATTCTACATTAACAGATAGAGGTCGTAGAAAAATATCTTCCTCAACGTTACAACCGTTTAACTTTTCTATAATATCTTCTAAATCTCGATTTGTCATTTGCAAATATGTTTAGTTAGTTATTTTCCTACTTAGTAAAAACTTCAAAAGCATAAAAAAAGCTCGTAACCTTACGATCACGAGCTTCTTTTATCACTATAAATTCCGAATCAATTACCACATCCGAATCCGGTCTTCCGGTTTCTTATACAATTTATCACCAGGTTTTACATCAAAAGCAGCGTACCACGCGTCCATATTTACAGGAGCACCGATGGCACGATATTGCTCTGGCGAATGTGGATCGGTTACTACTTGTTGTGCAGCAGATTCCGCTAATTTTTTACCTCTCCAGATTTGTGCGAAAGACAAGAAGAAACGCTGATCTGGCGTAAAACCATCAATCTTTTCGTTGCTTTGTCCTTGTTTAGTTAATTTAAAAGCGGTGTAAGCAACGTTCAGTCCGCCTAAATCACCAATGTTTTCGCCCATAGTTAATTTACCATTTACGTGGATGGTATCTAAAATGGTGTAAGCATCGTACTGTTTGCCTAAAGCAGCAGTTTTTTCTTCAAATTTCTTGCGGTCTTCTTTGGTCCACCAGTTGCGTAAAGTTCCGTCTTTATCGTACTGGCTTCCCTGATCGTCAAACCCGTGTGACATTTCGTGGCCGATAACCGCACCAATTCCGCCATAATTCACCGCATCGTCCGCTTTTGGATCGAAGAATGGAAATTGTAAAATTCCTGCCGGGAAAACAATCTCGTTCATAACCGGGCTGTAATAAGCATTTACAGTTGGAGGAGTCATTCCCCATAAAGTACGGTCAACAGGTTTTCCTAATCTGCTAATCATCCGGTTATAGTCCCATTTGCTGGCATTGCGCATGTTTTGAAAGAAACTACCGCGGTTAATTTCTAAACCAGCATAAGTTTCCCAATGGTTAGGATAACCAATTTTAGGCGTAAAAGCATGTAATTTATCAATCGCTTTTTTCTTGGTCGCGTCACTCATCCAATCCAATTTGCTGATGCGGATTTCAAAAGCTTTACGCAAGTTGCTTACCAGCTCTTCCATACGTGCTTTTGCTTCCGGCGTAAAATATTCTTTTACGTACAGTTGTCCAAGCAATTCGCCGATGGTGCCATCTGTTAAAGATGACATGCGTTGCCAACGTGGTGTTTGCACTTTTTGTCCGCTCAAAACTTGACTGTAAGCAAAACTTGCTTTAACAAAAGGTGAACTTAAAAAAGAAGCAGAATTTCTTAACAAATTCCATTGCAGGTAAATTTTCCAGTCGGAAACTGGCGTAGCAGTTAACATGCTGTTTAGATCTGTAAAGAATTTTGGCTGGCCAACCAGAACAGAATCCTGGCCTTTTGCTTTCAATTCAACCAGCATTTGCGGAACATGCAGTTCAGGAATGGTTTTACCAAAATCAGCTACGGCAAACTTGTTATAAGTTTTCTGCGGATCGCGCATTTCAACGCGGCTCATTTGCGATGTAGCGAAGTTCTTTTCGATGTTAAAAACCGTTTCTGCATTCTTTTTTGCTGTTGCCTCATCCGTTCCTGTTAAAGTAAACAGCGTAGTGATATAGTTTTTATAAGCATTCTGGATCCTTTGAACGCGCGCATCGCTTTTTAAATAATAATCGCGGTCTGGCAAAGAAGTTCCGCCCTGACGAAAGTTAACTACCATTTTGTTCGGGTTCTTGCTGTCTTGTCCAACACCAAAACCAAACATCGGCGAACCCATGCCCATCGTACGCATGTAAACAACCTCGTCTAAAACACCTTTTAAATCTTTAATCTGGTTTATTTTTTCCAGATCCGGTTTAATTGGCGTGTAACCTAATTTTTCTATGGTAACACTATCCATGCCGGAAGCATACAAATCTCCAACGCGTTTTTCAACAGATCCCGGAGCTGCATTTTTATCAGCTTCTGCTTTTTTTAACAGCGATTGTACTGCGTTAATGTTAAAATCGCGCAGTTGCATAAAACTTCCCCAACTGGTTTCTTTTGCTGGTATGGTGTTATTTTTTAACCATGTTCCGTTAGCATACTCAAAAAAATCATCTCCCGGTTTTACAGAAAGATCCATGTTTGCACGGTCGATAAACTTTTTTGGTGGAACTGGTTTTCCGCCTTTTATTGGCTCACCGGTTCCGGCCATTGCACCTGCCGAAATTAAAACAGCGCCTGCAATCACCAATCCTGAATACTTCAACTTCATCTTTAAAAATTAATTTTTGTTTTAATGAAATGTTAAATTTACACAATAAAAATTGATTATAAAAGAAGTATTGCTTGCTTAATTGCGTTTACTTCATAAATAATAGGAGAAAAGAGGAACTTAAATTACTTGTTTGAGTAATTTAATCAAAAACGCATATTGCAATTCGCCTTAAATGCTACAAAAATGTCCTTTTGCTTTTTAATTGTAAAAATGTTGTTATTGTAAAACTTCTACTTCAGATGCTTCTGCTTGTTTGCATTTTTAATAAAATGCTTCTTTTAGCAGGTATTTTTATCAATTGCATTTCTTCAAAAATCCATGCTAAAGCCTACTTTTGCGGCATCTATTACTTCTGATTCTGATACACGTGGAAATCCCAAAAACATATAACCCAAAAGAAACCGAAAATAAATGGTACCAATATTGGATGGAACACGGCTTTTTTAAATCCGTTCCGGACGATCGTGAGCCTTATACCATCGTTATTCCGCCGCCAAATGTAACTGGCGTTTTGCACATGGGGCATATGCTCAACAATACCATTCAGGATGTTTTGGTGCGGAGGGCGCGGATGCAAGGCAAAAACGCTTGCTGGGCTCCGGGAACAGATCATGCTTCTATCGCAACCGAAGCAAAAGTTGTAGCCATGCTGAAAGAACGCGGCATAGCAAAAAAAGACCTTTCACGCGAAGAATTTTTAAACTACGCCTGGGAGTGGAAAGAGAAATATGGCGGCATTATCCTGGAGCAATTAAAAAAATTAGGTGCAAGTTGTGATTGGGACAGAACCCGTTTTACAATGGATGCCGATATGAGCGAAGGCGTGATTGATACCTTTATTCATCTCTATAAAAAAGGCTGGATTTATCGTGGCGTACGTATGGTAAACTGGGACCCGCAAGGAAAAACGGTTGTTTCTGATGAGGAAGTGATCCGCAAAGAAGTGAACCAGAAGTTGTATTATATTAGGTATGAGGTTGTAGGTTTGAGCGAGGAGGTAGGAGCGAGGAGCGGAGAGCAAGGCGATCAGCAGTCAGTGATCAGCAATCAACTTTCTGCAAGCGATGAGTTCCTGCACCTCACCCCTCGCACCTCATACCTCACCATCGCTACCACGCGCCCCGAAACCATTATGGCTGATGCGGCTATCTGTATCAACCCAAATGATGAACGCTATGCTTCTTTTATCGGCAAAAAAGTGTTGATTCCTCTAATCAACAGAGAAATCCCGATTATTTTGGATGATTATGTGGAGATGGATTTTGGAACTGGTTGTTTAAAAGTTACGCCAGCGCATGATTTAAACGATTATAACCTCGGTATAAAACACCATTTGCCGGTGATTGATATTTTAAATGATGACGGAACGCTAAACGAAAAAGCGGAAATTTTAGTGGGCAAAGACCGTTTTGCGGCACGAAAAGAAATTGCCAAGCTGCTGGAAGAAGCCGGAAATTTAGAAAAAATTGAAGAATATAAATCGCAAGTTGGTTTTTCGGAACGGACCGACGCCGTAATCGAACCTAAACTTTCCATGCAATGGTTTTGCAAGATGGAAGAAATGGCCGGACCAGCTTTAGATTATGTTTTAAACGGAGAAGTAAAACTGATCCCGGATAAATTCATCAATACTTATAAGTATTGGATGGAAAACGTAAAAGATTGGTGTATAAGTCGGCAGCTTTGGTGGGGACAACAAATTCCGGCCTGGTATTTACCAAACGGACAATTTGTAGTTGCCAAAACCAGAGAAGAAGCTTTTGAAGAAGCAAAATTATTAAGTCCGCAATTGCCGGATTTAAAGATAGAAGATTTGCATCAGGAGGAGGACGTTGTTGATACCTGGTTTTCAAGCTGGCTTTGGCCGATTTCTGTTTTTGATCCTTCATTTTTTAGTGGTAAAAACAGCATCGGCAATGCAGATCTGCAATATTATTATCCAACCAATGATTTGGTTACCGCTCCTGAAATTTTGTTTTTCTGGGTTGCGCGGATGATTATGGCGGGACACGAGTTTAAAGGCGAAGCACCATTTAAAAACGTTTACCTAACGGGAATTGTGCGCGATAAATTAGGCCGAAAAATGTCTAAATCACTTGGAAATTCTCCTGATCCGTTGGATTTAATTGAGAAATATGGCGCAGATGGCGTTCGTGTTGGTATGTTGTTTTCTTCTCCGGCAGGAAACGATTTGATGTTTGATGAAAGCCATTGCGAGCAGGGAAGAAACTTTGCCAACAAAATCTGGAACGCGTTTCGTTTGGTAAAAGGTTGGGAAGTTGATCAGCATTTATCCAATCCAAATGAAAACGCAATTGCGTGGTTCGAAACACGTTTTAATCAGGCTTTAACAGAAATTGAAGAAAACTTTAAGCAATATCGTTTATCTGAAGCTTTAATGGCAACTTATAAGTTGGTTTGGGATGATTTCTGCGCCTGGTACTTGGAAATGGTAAAACCAGTTTACCAACAGCCAATTGATGCGGCAACACATAAAGCAACCATTCAATTTTTTAAAAATATTTTAAAGATCGTTCATCCTTTTATGCCTTTTTTAACTGAAGAATTATGGCATGACAATTTGTTTGGCGAACGTGAAGAATTGGATTGCTGTATTGTTGCACAACAACCAGTAATTGGCGAAATCAACTTAAAACTACTTAATGAAATTAGTACGATAAAAGAAGTAATTGCAGAAATCAGGAACACTCGAAATATGAAACAAATTTCGCCAAAAGAAGCTTTGCCACTTGCTGTCAAATCCAATTCAGAAATTAATTATCAAACTTATCAACCCATTTTATCCAAACTTGGAAATTTAAGCGAAGTAAGTTTTACAACTGAAAAAATTGCAGGTGCAGTAAATTTTATCGCCGGAACAGATGAATTTTTTATGGAGCTTGCAAACAACGTTGATGCAGAAGCAGAACGGGAACGCATTCAAAAAGAGTTAAGTTACTTACAAGGTTTCCTAAAATCTGTAAATGCCAAACTGTCCAACGAACGTTTTGTACAAAATGCAAAAGCCGAAATTGTAGCCAACGAGCAGCAGAAAAAAGCAGATGCAGAAGCCAAGATTGCAATTTTGGAGGAAGGTTTGGCTGCACTTTAAGAACGGCTACTTTTTAACTTGGCGCTTGTCATTTCCGACCGTAGGGAGGGATCTTCTTTCAACTAAATGGATTTGTTGCTTTGATTAAGATTTCTCCTATCGTCGAAAAGACAGCAAGTACGGAATGATAATTCAAAACTAATAATTATACCGTTTATAAGTCGCTCTAAAATCGTTCATCATTTCTTCAAAACGTTTGGAAACGGTTTTCATAAATTCTTCATCCAGCAGTTCAAAAATGCTGTTTACACCATCGGTAATATCCATTTCGGCCACTTTGTAGCTTTGTTCAAAAGAACCTTTTTCAAACTTGGTAATGAATTTGCCATTCATGTAAAAAATGGAAACCTTGAAATCGGGGTGAGGTAATTCTGCAATAACGCGCATGTTTTATTTTTAGAATGAGGTTTGAGTCTGGAAAGTAAGTAGATTTTTAGTCGGTAAAAGAAGCATGTGTTGCCAAAGTTGTATCCGGAATAAAGTTTTTCAGCGGATTTTTACCTCGAATTGTTCCCCAAGCTTTTAAGGGAATAAAGCGTGCAAAAAGTTCTTCGCTGTACCAGTTTTCGCTCCTGGTTTTTTTGATGACAGCTACATGTTCCGGCAAACGGTACGCAAAGTTTTTTACGTCCTCCAAATCCTTCCAGAAAGAAACCGTAGCCTGATGCCGGAAAGGGTCTTCACCAATTCCAAAAGAAGTAATATAACCTTTCGCAGCACTCATAATTCCGGCAACTTTTGCAGCATTTTGCCAGAAATGTTTTAATCGGTTTAGGTTGATTGTTGCTCGGGTTAATACAGCAACCGGTCCTTCATAATCAGTTTTATTTGGTTTCCCAAAAGGTTCTTTTTTGTCCCACAGACCATGACTTTGCAACGGTTTAAGCAAAACTGTCCATTTTTCTGCTGTTAAATGTTTCCACCATTTGGAAATAAAGGAATTTTGGTTGAAGTAATCAAAGCTTTCTTCATCTTCCCAAACTGCTAATAAAGCCCATTGCTGCCAGTCGGGATGAAAATCGAAAGTTCCATTTTTACCGCTGCCCATCAGTTTATAAAAAGTACACTTTTGCTGAAAAAACATCGGTAAACGAAGCACTGCCATTGCAATTAAGGCAAAAGGAATAAAAGCTTTCCGGTAGCGTACGATGGTTAAACTAACGATCATTAAAGTAAAATAACGATTAAAATAAGTTGTAAGGCGCAAATGTTTTGAATTCGGACATCCGCATGACAGCCGGTTCTTTAACTTTGCGCCATGGCAGAAGATTTAACGATCACGCGAAGCGGAACCAAAACAGAACAATATGAAGCCCTGGTTCCGCAAATTAAAGCGTTAATGGAAGGCGAAACCGATCTGGTGGCCAATTTAGCCAACATGGCGGCGGCTTTAAAAGAGCAGTTCAACTGGTTTTGGGTTGGATTTTACCTGGTAAAAGAAGCAGAATTAGTACTTGGCCCGTTTCAAGGGCCAGTTGCTTGTACCAGGATCAGAAAAGGAAAAGGCGTTTGCGGCACATCCTGGGAAAAAGCAGAAACGTTAATTGTGCCTGATGTGGAAGCTTTTCCCGGACATATTGCTTGCAGTTCTTTATCGAAATCAGAAATTGTAGTGCCTCTTTTACAAGGTAAAAATGTAGTTGGCGTGCTTGATGTTGATAGTTCGGAACTGAATGAGTTTGATGAAACGGATGCAAAATATCTGGAACAATTGGTTAAGCTGTTAAAGTTTTGAAGTTAGCTAAAGATTTTTATCTGTCAAAAGAAGTAGTATCTATTGCCCGTAATTTGTTGGGAAAATATCTTTTCACAAATATTAACGGTGAAATTAGTGGCGGTTTTATTGTAGAAACCGAAGCATATCAAGGCATTACTGACAAAGCTTCGCACGCTTTTGACAACCGTTTAACCAACCGGACCAAAACGATGTATGAAGCTGGCGGCATTGCTTATGTTTACTTGTGCTACGGCATCCACGAAATGTTAAACGTGGTAACTTCTGTAGAAGGCGAACCTCATGCGGTTTTGATCAGAGCTGTAAATCCAACGGAAGGAATTGAGTTGATGTTGGAAAGAAGGAAAATGACTCGTATCAAAAATAATTTAACGGCTGGTCCGGGTTCTGTTGCCAAAGCGCTGGGTATTTCCAGGAAAATGAATGGCTTGAGTTTTTTGAGCGGGGAGATTTGGATCGAGGATCGTGGACTAATATTTAATGATGATCAAATTGCTGCAGTTCCGCGTGTTGGCGTAGCTTATGCAAAGGAAGATGCGCTGCTGCCTTATCGTTTTTATATGAAGGGAAATCCGTACATAAGCAAACCAAATCGATAATAACTAAATCAAAATCGCTGTTTTAAGGTTAAGCTTTTATCTAATTTAAAATGATATGGGCACAGAAGCAAAAACAGATCAGATAAAATTTTTAAAAGATAAAGTGGAAGATGTGCGGATTGCCATGCTGGTAACCGTAAATGCAAACCACGAAATCCATAGCCGCCCGATGGGAACGGCTGATGTGGATGAAGAAGGAAATATCTGGTTTTTTACCAATGAATATTCTTCTAAAGCAGAAGAGATTTCGCATGAAAATAAAGTGGTGGTAACGTATTCAAATCCAAACAACAATACTTATTTGAGTATTAAAGGCACCGCTTCTTTAGTGGACAATAAGGAAAAGATGAAAAAGCTTTGGAACCCGATCATCAAAGCTTTTTTTCCGGATGGAATCGATGATCCGAAGTTGACACTATTAAAAGTTGATACCGAAGAAGCTGAATATTGGGACAGCAATTCCAGCAAAATGGTAGTTGGTTTCCAAATGTTGAAAGCTGCTATTACGGGAAAACGTTATGATCAGGGCGATCATGGAAAGATTCAATTGTAATTAGATTAATTTAATGAAACTGAAAAGGTGGGCAATTTGTTCACCTTTTTTATATCGTAAAAGAAGCATCAACTAAAATCTATTCCAATAGAATCCTTTTCTATTTTCTTTATTTCTGCTTGATAACCAGCTATTTCTTTTAAAATTTCCTTTTTTCTGCTGGTTGTTGTATTTGCATTCTTTATTTCTGCTTCTAAACTTGCAATCCAGCCATTGTGCATTTTAATGGTGCGTTTGCTTTTATAGTTTTTGTAAAGTGTTTTTAGAATGATGATGACAACAAGTGCGGCAAAAGGAGCAACAGGCACAGCAATTTGTCTGTAATCATCATTTTTAATATGTTGAATTGCTGTTTCTAATATTGCAGTAAAAGTAGTTAGTAAGGTGGTTTTAGGATTTTTAGAAACTATATCACCCGAAAGGTGTCGCTCATTTCATAAATTCCATTAACCTTCTACTATCTTCTTTATTGTAATTTTGAGAGATAGTGATCTTTTCACCATTATCTTTTTTGGTAAAAGTAATGTTTTTCGAATTTCTAACCTTTAAATAAAGCGCAATTATAGTCCAAATAGCAACAATAGCTGATAAGCCAACTATGATAGCTGAGATAATTGTTCCTGTGCTTTGCATACTTGTTTAATTACTTGACAAATCAAAACTACAAAATTATTTGCAAGTAGTTTTACGATTAAAAATCTAATAAGTGTTTTTATTTGTTTTCAGTGCCTAAAAACAGATTTATACCATACTTTAGTTGTAATTTTTTTCATGTTAAAGATAGCTTTCGATCCAATTTACGCGCATCCTTTGCCGGAAAGCCATCGTTTTCCAATGTTAAAATACGAACTGATTCCGGCGCAATTACTGCATGAAGGCGTGATTTCTTCGGAAAATATCTTCTCTCCAAAACCAGTAAAAGAAGAAGTGATTTTATGGACGCATGACGAAAATTACTGGCAGCAATTACGCGATTTAACTTTACCGCCAAAAGAACAGCGGCGCATTGGTTTTCCGTTAACCGCGCAATTGGTAGAACGGGAAATCAGGATTGCACAGGGAACAATTGATGGCTGTCATTTCGCTTTTGAAAACGGTATTGCTTTTAATGTTGCCGGCGGTACGCACCATGCGGGCAGCAATTGGGGCGAAGGTTTTTGTATGCTGAACGATCAGGCGATTGCTGCAAATTACCTGCTAAAAGAAGCATTGGCAAAATCTATTTTAATTGTTGATCTGGATGTGCACCAGGGAAACGGAACGGCAGAGATTTTTGAACACCAGCCACAGGTTTTTACTTTTTCAATGCATGGCGCTAATAATTTTCCGTACCGAAAAGAACGTTCTGACCTGGATATTCCGTTGCTTGATCAAATGGGAGATGATGCTTATTTTACCCTGCTAAAAGAAGCATTGCCCGGGTTAATCGATCAGGTAAAACCTGATTTTATTTTTTATTTGGCTGGTGTAGATGTACTTTCAACCGACAAATTAGGAAAGCTCGCTTTAACCAAAGAAGGCTGCAAACAACGTGATGAATTTGTATTAAATTTATGCCATAAAAACAGCATTCCGGTGCAGGTAAGTATGGGTGGCGGTTATTCTACACATATTAAAGATATTGTTGAAGCGCATTGCAATACTTATAAAGCTGCGATAGAACTTTATTTTTAAGCTTTTGCAAGGGTAATGTCCAAAGTAGAAAGCTTGCTTTGTTCCAGTTTTTTACTTAGATAATTAAAGCGGAAGTAGAGCAGGAGGGCGGCCACCATCAACCCTAAAGTTAAACCAAACCAAATGCCAGAAGCACCAAAGCCAAGTTTGATACCAAGCAAATAGCCAAAGGGTAAACCCAAAACCCAGTAAGCCAGAAAAGTGATAAAAGCCGGGATTTTAACATCACCAATGCCACGCAAAATCCCTAAACCTACAACCTGTGTACCGTCAAATAACTGGAACAACGCGGCTATCAGAAGCAATTGGGCAGTAAGGGCAACCACGTTTTTATCATCTGTATAAACCCATGGAATAAGATGATTGCCAAACATAAAAACCAATGCCATGCAACCCATCAGCAACAATACGATATGATAGCTGGCCAAGGCCGATTTTCTTAAATCGCCGTAACTTTCGGCGCCAAAAGAATGTCCGGATTTAATAGCAGCAGCAGCGCCAATTCCGCTGGCCATCATATAAGTAATGGCAGCGAGGTTAATGGCAACCTGATGCGCTGCTAATTGTATGGTTCCTAATGTACCGATCAGGATTGCTGCACCGCTAAAAGCACTGATCTCAAAAGTAGATTGCATGGCAACAGGCGTACCAATTTTTAAAATGCGCCAGCCAACAGTAGGGTCCAAGCTGAAAAAACTAAATCCGGACAAATATTTTTCAAAATGTTTTGATTTGAAAACATAGAACGACATGATGACCGCCATTACAGAACGGTCAATTAATGTACTAAAACCAATTCCTCTAATGCCCATTGGTTCCATTCCGAACAAACCTTTTACGAAAATAATGCCGAGGCAAACGTTCAGTATATTTCCCCAAATGGAGATCAGCATGGCTTGTTTGGTAAAACCTAAACCTTCTGCAAATTGCTTAAAGGTGTTAAAAACCATTAGCGGAATAATGGAAGCGCCCATTAAAATTAGAAATGGTTTAGCCTGATGGATAACTTCAGCAGGCTGATCTAAATGATTAAGTACGGTTACCGAGCCAAAAAAAACCAGCAGGAAAAGGAGCAGGCCGATCAGCATATTGATTTGAAAACTGGCAGATAAAAGTTGCGCGCAGAAACCGTAATTTTTGCGTCCGTTCTCCTGGGCAATCAACGGGGTTAAGCCGTAAGCAATGCCAATCCCTATTACCAAAACCATCATAAAAACACTGTTGACCAGCGAAACAGCAGCCAGCGCAGTAGTGCCAACAAAGCGGCCTGCAATAATACTATCAGCGGTTTGAACCAATACTTGTCCCAATTGCGAGATCACGACGGGAGTTGCAAGCCTTAAATTAGCACGATAATAAGGCTGGTAAATGGCGTAGTGTTTTTTCATGGGTAAAAGAAGCAACAGGTTTTAGGTTGATAAAAGAAGTGTTGCGCTGATCAGGAAGCAGCGGTATAGTATTCTTCTTTTTCTGTAGTATGGACACGGATAACGCCAGAAAGCACTAAGTTTACCAAAATGCGTTGTGCCCGCCTTCGGCTCAGGTTCAGTAAATCGCAGTATTCTTTTACGGTGATCCTTTCCTGCTGATGTAAATATTCTAACAAAGCTTTTTCTTTGGAAGAATACTCGATCAGTACGCCATCATCATTATTAGACCTTTTTAAAACATCGACCACAATTTTGCTGGCCAGCATACTTTTATCATTAGTGCGGATATAAACCCACCACTTACCGTCTTCGCCTAAAGAATAATGCGGTTTTAAATTACTTGGCCCTATTTCTGCAACTAATACCAGCTTGTTATCTACATAAACCTCTTCAAAATTTGGTTCTAAAGCTGGCCGGCAGAAAAAGTTGGCAGCACGGGTAATCATGTATTTTTCTTCGTCTTCAGATTTTACGCCTTTTATCGTACCGTCATCCAAAACACCAATCAACAAACGGCCGCCTTTATTATTGGCAAAAGCAACCAATGTTTTGGCAATTTTTTCGCAACTGGTAATTGTTTTTTTAAAGTCCTGCGTAACACCTTCGCCTTCCATAATCATTCTTTTGATGTTCATGCAGTACCCTCCAATTGCTGTAGGCCCGGATTAAAAATTTCCATCCAGCGGTCGTGGCTTTTCAGCTTTTTAAAACCAAACTGTTCATATAAACCATGGGCATCAGCGGTAGCTAAAGCCCAGCGGCGCAAGTTTTGTAAATCTGGCTGATTGCGGATCGTTTGCATCAACCATTTAGATAAACCCGATTTCCGGTAATCCGGTAAAATAAAAACATCGCACAAGTAGGCAAATGTTGCGAAATCGGTAATTAAACGGGCAAAACCAACCTGTTTTTGTTGTTGATAAACGCCAAAACAAAGCGAGTTTTGTATAGAAGTTTCTACTGTTTGCCTACTAATACCTTTGCCCCAGTAGGATTGTTTATCCAGGAAATAATGGATTACATTAATATCCAGCAAAGTTTTATCTGTAGAAATCAGGAAACCCTTTTTTAGAAAAGCATCGTCATTCATGATCACTTTTGTACCCATAATTATTTGTGCCCAGAGAAATTTTCATGAAGACAGCTATACAAATATAATTGCTTTAAACCAATTGCTGTTAAAGGCCAATGCAGCGTTTTAAATTATGATATTAAAATGCCAGTACCAAATGCTGTTTTTATCGGTATAAAAACAAAAAGCCCGCCGAAACAAATCCGGAAGGCTTTTAGAAGTTTTTATTGGAAGATTAGCTTTGCATATCTCTCAGCATTTTAATTTTATCGTGGGAAAATTTTAGTTTGGCTTGTTGTTCTGCAATCATGTCGTGTAAATATTTTGGCAAATCCTCCTCGGCCAAAGCAGATTTATAGGCTGATTGTGCAGCATCTTCCCCTTTTTCGCAGTTGGCAAGTATAGAATGCCGGTCGTGGCCGGTAAAAGTAGCTTTTACATCCATCCAGGCACGGTAAATTTTACCACTGTTGGTAGTCCCTTCTGCCGCTTCTCCTTTAAGTACTAAAACTTCTGTGGCCAGAGCCATTTTACATTCATGGCTTTCGTGGACCATGTGTTCAAATAATTCTTTCAAATCGGCATTTTCTCCTGTCGATTCTTTAATTGCCTTATCGTAACCAGCAATACGGTCATTATTAATTTCAATCAGGTCATTTAAAACTTCAATTGTTGCTTCGTTTTGTATCATGGTTTTAAAGTTTAATTTTTATAGAAGCAATCGGCAACTTTTTTTGTTTAAAAAGAAACACAATATTATCCATACCGGTGTTGTAACTTAAATTAAGCAGAAGCTTGTATTTATGCTGCCGGAATTGGCAGGATAATTGGGACCGTAACAAAATCAACTAAAATAATAAACATTTAAACTAAAACAGTATGTCAAATCAACACCCGGAACACACCGAAGGGCCAGTTGCAACCGCAATTGAGAACCAAACTGCAAAATTACCTTCAGATATTTTTTTATGGGCAGCTTTAGGCTCTATCGGAGTTTCTTTAATACTTAAAGTTAAAGGAAGCAGGCATAATGCACTTTTTGTAGGACAATGGGCAGCGCCATTTTTATTGTTGGGCCTTTATAACAAATTAGTAAAAGTTGAAGGCAACGATTAAAAATTTATTTTTCCTTTTTTATGTATCAGCGTTTCGGTCAACAATCGGAACGCTTTTTTTATGCTTCTTTTAGCAAATAAAAATTATTAATTGAAACACGTAAGTGCATCTTGCGTTTTGCTGGTATAAAAGAAGCATTGTGATGAAATACAGAAAACTGGGCAGCACCGATGAAAAATTATCGATAATTGGTTTAGGTTGTATGGGCATGAGCCATGCTTATGGAACAACGAATGATGAAGAATCCATTGCAACACTAAATTTAGCTTTAGATCTTGGCATTAACTTTTGGGATACGGCCGATGTTTACGGCCCGCATACAAATGAAGAACTGATTGCAAAAGTTTTAGTGCCAAACCGGAATAAGGTTTTTATTGCTACTAAATTTGGTTTTAAGCCGGGCGAAAAAGGGAAACTAAGTATGTTTGATGGTTCTCCGGCGTATTTAAAAAAAGCCTGTGAAGGTAGTTTAAAACGTTTAGGTGTTGATGTAATTGACCTATATTATGCACACCGTGTAGATCCGAATATTCCGGTGGAAGAAACTGTAGGCGCTATGGGCGAACTGGTTAAAGAAGGCAAAGTGCGTTTTTTAGGTTTATCAGAAGCATCGGCCACTTCGATCCGTAAAGCTCATGCAGAACATCCGGTTTCTGCTATCCAGTCTGAATATTCTTTCATCACACGTGACCCTGAAAAAGAAATACTTCCTTTATGCCGGGAATTGTCTATTTCATTTGTGCCTTTTAGTCCGCTTTCCCGCGGTTTGTTTACTGAAACTTCTGTTTCTGCAGGGCAACTAAAAGACAATGATTTCCGGAAATCACTCCCTCGTTTCAAAGAAGAAAAATACCTTAAAAATAACCAGCAATTGGCTGCTGCTTTAAAACAGTTTGCGGCATCAAAAGAAATTACGCCTGCACAATTGGCCTTGGCCTGGGTTTTGGCGCAAGGCGAGGAGGTTATTCCAATTCCGGGGACTAAAAAACGAAAATACCTGGAAGAAAATGCAGGTGCGGCAAATGTAGGTTTATCAGCAGATGATTTACAGGAAATTGAAGAGATACTGAAAACTTATCCGCATGTTGGAGAACGCTATTATGAAGAATCCATGAAAATGGTGAACAATTAATCTCAAAAAATCCTTCATAAAAATCAGCGGCAAAATGTACAACCCTTTCGTAACGTTATTTATTCTGGCTATCCCGGTTGCATGTATTGCATGGACGGTTACGCACGAAGAAGTTTTTAAAGAAATTAGGGAATTTTGCGTTAAAAACAGCCATGAACAGAAAACTTTGGCAGGCAGAAAATTTTTCTACCTGTTTACCTGCGAATACTGTTTCAGCCATTACGTTACTATTTTTATGCTGATTATTACCGGTTACAAATTAATTTATGCTGATTGGCGCGGCTATTTTATTGCCGGTTTTAGCCTGGTTTGGATTGCTAATATTTACATGAGTTTATACGGTTTGCTTCGTACGGATATTAAAGTAGAAAAAACGGAAGCAACAATGAAGGAGAAGCTGCTGGAAAATCAGGATTAACATCAATTTTTAACCGATAAAAGAAGCATTGCGTTTGCATCCTGTCAACCTGTCATTTTTACGTCTTCAAAAAGCGTTTGGAACTATTGTTGTTTTCCCTTTTCCAACTAAAATTAATCATTTAAAGTTATGCAGGAAAAGGGTTCTATCTCCATTCACACCGAAAATATCTTCCCGATCATTAAAAAATTCCTTTACTCAGACCATGAGATTTTTTTAAGGGAATTGGTATCCAACGCAGTTGATGCAACACAAAAACTGAAAAGGCTGTCAAGCCTGGGCGAATTTGCAGGCGAAGTAGGTGATACCAAAATAAAAGTATCAGTAAACGAAGCAGACAAAACCATTACCATTTCTGACCGCGGAATTGGTATGACTGGCGAAGAAATTAAAAAGTACATCAACCAGATCGCTTTTTCGGGCGCAACAGAATTTGTTGAAAAATACAAAGACAAAGGCGACGACAAGCAGATTATCGGCCATTTTGGGTTAGGTTTTTACTCTGCTTTTATGGTTTCTTCTATGGTAGAAATCAAAACGCTTTCTTATAAAGAAGGCAGCGAAGCAGCGCTTTGGGAATGCGATGGCAGTACAGAATTTGAGATCAGGCCAACAGAAAAAACAGAACGCGGTTCTGATGTGATTTTGCATATTGCTGATGACTCGACAGAGTTTTTAGAAAAAGCAAGGATAAAAGGCATCCTGAGCAAATACTGCAAATTTTTACCGGTAGAAATTGAGTTTGACGGAGAAGTAATTAACAATACTACACCGTTATGGACGAAATCTCCAAACGAACTAAAGGACGAAGATTACATTAAATTCTATCAGGATTTATATCCTTTCTCCGAAGAACCTTTATTTTGGATCCACCTCAATGTAGATTATCCGTTTAACCTGACCGGAATTTTATACTTCCCCAAACTTAAAAACGATTTCGAGTTCCAGCGGAACAAAATCCAGTTATATTCCCGCCAGGTGTTTATTACAGATGAAGTAAAGGATGTAGTTCCCGAATTTTTAATGCTGCTGAACGGTATCATTGATTCTCCGGATATTCCGTTAAACGTTTCCCGCAGTTTCTTGCAGGCCGATGCTAATGTTAAGAAAATCGATTCTTACATTACTAAAAAAGTTGCCGACAAGCTGGCAGAATTGCACAAACAAGACGAAGAAGGTTTTGCCAAAAAATGGAACGACATTGGTTTGTTTGTAAAATACGGCATGATCAGCAATGATAAGTTCTATGAAAAAGCAAAAGATTTCTGTTTGTACAAAAACACCGACGGACAGTATTTTACTTTGGATAAATACAAAGAGCACATCCAGGTAAACCAGCAGGACAAATCAGAAAACCTGGTTGCTTTGTATGCTACTGATGTAAGGCAGCAGGATACTTACATCCAGTCGGCCAAGAGAAAAGGTTATGATGTATTGGAATTCTCACATCCTATCGACAGCCATTTCATCCAGATGCTGGAAAGTAAAGTGGAGAAATTTACACTGAAAAGGGTAGATGCTGACACGGCTGATAAATTGATTGACAAAGACACCAAGACAGAAAGTTTACTAAGCGCAGAAAAAGAAAAAGAAGTTCAGGAAATTTTTGAAAGCGCAATCAACAATAAAGACCGTAAGGTAACACTGGAACCAATGTCGCCGGAAGAATTACCGGTAAATATTACCCAGCCAGAATTTATGCGCCGTATGAAAGATATGCAGGCCATGGGTGGTGGTGGCGGAATGTCATTTATGGGAAATATGCCCGAAATGCTAAGTGTTGCCGTTAATTCCAATCACCCTTTAATTCAAAAAATATTAAACGCACCGGACGAAACCGTGAAAAAAGACCTGGCAAAACAAGCTTATGACCTGGCTTTACTTTCCCAGGGAATGTTAACAGGCGCAGATTTAACTAATTTTATTCAAAGAAGCGTTAATTTATCGGTGAAATAAGCTGACTAATTCCCTTTTAAAGCATGTAAGCATCTTGTTTACATGCTTTTTTTATGCGGTAAAAGAAGCATTTTGAAATTTATTTCTGATGTAAGTGATTAAAATACTGCTTGTTAAAGGAAAAGTAAAACTAAAGAATAAAAAACTTGAAATCAGATTTGCCGATTCCGGTCGGATTTGTACTTTTGTCCCCGGAGAGTTGGCAGAGTGGTCGATTGCGGCAGTCTTGAAAACTGTTGACTGTAACAGGTCCTGGGGTTCGAATCCCTAACTCTCCGCGCTTTAGACCCTTAAATGCTTGAAAAGAGTTATTTAAGGGTTTTTATTTAAGTGTGAGGCTATTGGTGGGATCAATATGGAGTTCGAATAAAGGAGATAGTAGAAAATATCAATATACTTTATCCTTCATTGAATTTATGTTAACTTAAAAGTGTACAAAAACTATTACGAGCCCGTAACAGTTTGTAAACAAGTACATGCTAATTTTTTTTAAAGTCGATAACGTTGCTTCGCAAATAAAATCTTTCCAATGCAAGTCTGTTAGCAAATTTATTTCTGATACCAACGTTACATTAAGCGTTCTAAAACTCTATTTACAGGTAATCGGATTGGGGTATTAGCATTATATATTATAATGGCATACCAAGAATACAAAAGAAAACTAAGCTGGCACTTGAACAAGCCGAGGTATTATGATCTGGCAATTATTGCAGGATGCAACCGGCGCAAAAATCATTACTGGAAGTAATTAATAAAGAAGTTAATGCTGCAAGGGAAGATAAACCAGATAAAAGCACTAAATGAGCCTGTGCATTTAGAGCATAAAGCTGATGAAAGTGGTGGCTGCTGTTCGTGTTACAGAATCAGAATCCCTAATTTCTGCAAAAAGTATTACACAAAAAGTAATTGATTAAGCTATACTTTTTAGGCTGAAAAGCATTTTTACCTCTTATTAAGTGTTGCTAAAGTTATTAAATTCAGATTATATGTTTAAATACCACCTTTTCTTTATGAATGCTTGTTTAAATTAATAATGTTGTTTAAACTTTTTTTCTATCCTTCTTTTTTTAGGGCCGATGCTTCTTTTATCAACTAAAAATGCTGGTCGTCAGGTTTTGTTTTTAGGGGCCGATGCTTCTTTTATCAACTAAAATGCTGGTCATTAAATTTTGATTTTTTAGGCCGGTGCTTCTTTTATCGCCTAAATCACTACCTGACCTATAAGGTTTTCAAAACCTTATAGGTCAGGTAATGGACCAAATGTAAACACCAATTTTACCCGGTAAAAGAAGCATGGGCACCAAAGCTGGGCATGCCGAAGGACCAAATTTAAATTGGTACCAAAAAGGTTAAACAACCCTCAATATCAGCATAATTGTTAATACTTCTTTTATGCATGTATTTTTTGCTTTTAATATCAGTAAAAAAGTGTAGAAATAGTGTTGTTTTTGAGGCGATAAAAGAAGCATAAAAGCAAACTAAATAAAACTAAAGTGGGTTCTTATAGAAGAGAAAGTGTTCTTTAAACTGTTTTGGTTTTATTAACACAACTTAATTATAGGTATTACGTAAGTGTGTAGATGTTAACTTTGCTCAAATTGTGTTAAAAATTCCTCAATTATTTATATTTACCTAAACAAATGTTAAGGTTTAAGGCTTTAATCATTTGGTATAAAAATTGATTACTTAATTACATTAACCCAAAATAAATAAAATTACAGTATTATTACGCCACCATTTATAATTTCATTTTATGAAAAAACCTATCCTTACTAAATGTTATATTAATCGCAAGCTTATCCTCAGTATTGCTGTTTCATGCAGTGCTATTGTTTTATCCGTAGATGTAAATGCACAAGTATCACAGCGCTATGTACCTCCTCAGGATACTGTAAAAACCAGGCGCGACCCAAATCAATCAATCTCAGTTCAAAAGCATTCCACACAAAACTATACCCCCAACTCCCGTATTGTTGGTGCTGCTGTTAAGGCTGCCGAAATTTTATCAGATACAACCAAGTACAACACGAAGATGGGCCTTCCTATCGAACAGTTGTTTAGTCCTGAAGACTTGAAATATATAGTTAATCAAGGTGCTAACGGTGTTGTGGTTTTATTTGACCTGGTTAATAAGCATTTGCCAAAAGGAGAAAGTATTGCTTTTAGAACAGAACAAAAAGCTGATGTAACCGAAGATGACAATCCGTTAGAACTTAAAAACCTTCGGGCAACGGTATCGGCCAATCCGGCTTCTCTCCTTGATAATAAAGACCAATGGAAAGAAAATGTATACCGGGCTTATATGGCGCGTGATTATGCTACAAAACTAAATAACACAATTACGATTACCTCTGCCACGCGCGAAATACGTGAAACGCCTGCGCTTACAATCCTTGATTATGACGGAGGAGATAGTACCGTTAAAAAAAGTATAACCCTTGCACAAATTTTATCCAGCAAGCAGGCAAAAAACAAAAGTAAATTATTAGCTGAAAAAGAAGCGGTAGCAGAGTTTCGTGCACATACATTTCCGGGAAATAAGATTTCTCAGCAAAATGCTAACGAAAATTACAAACGTGCCCTTTTCCAGTTAATCGATTTGCAGGCAGGAGATATTAACAGGCATCCTGCAACCAGAAAATTTGTTGATGAACTAACAGCAGATCTTAAAAAAGGCGATAGAAGTAATGTGGTCAACGCTTTAAAGAACAATAATTTTTTTGATCCGAACGTACCAGGAAACCTAGGGCCGGTATTGTTAACCGAAAGTTCTGTGTTGAGTGGTGCCCAGGTGCAAAGTAACCCTCGTGATAAAGCATTGGAACTTACTACGCTTACTGCATTACATTATGGCGAACGCGATGCTGTAAAGTTATTGAAAAGCCTGGTTGATGGTAAAGGCGCTATTCCTGCCAAACAAACCAATGAGTTTACACCAACTCGTTTAAATGAGTTAACCAATCATGGTACTGAACTGTTAAAGTCTGTGGGTTTTGGTCCGTCTAAAACTAAAAACATGACTAATTCTGATTTAGTTCTTGTAGCGGTAGCCGCACCTGATGCGCCAGAAACTATTCGGCCAAGTTCCTTTTTAACTTTACAGCAGGTAGGTAATACGATTATTAGTAATTATTCATCAACAGAAACAAACGAAACCAGAACTTTTGTTTTGTTTAATCCCCGGATCAGTTTAGGAAGCCGCCATACCGAGTACCGTGCAGCCTTTGATGCTGTTGATTTTGTTCCCGAATTTTTAAACGGACAAACTGTTAATCAAAAAGGTTCACGTGTTGTTCAAAACGGTGCAGAACTCAGGGTAGAATCTGATCTGTATTTTTCAAATCCGCAAAAGATTATAGAAACAGGTGTAAAGCCAGGGATTTTTCCTGAGTTTGGGGTTATTGCCGGCATTGGTAACCGCAGTGTAGGTTATGATAACAGCACAACTCCCGGGCCGTTTGGTGCTGTTCCTCAATTTAAAAATACTTATTTTACGTGGGGAGGGCATATTGGGTTAAATGGCGGCCCGATTTTATTAGCAGCTGATGCTACCTATATAACTACACAATCTAATCCAGATCCGTACAGAACTTTCTTTGACCTTTCTCAAGGGATGACTTACTATCGCTATACCTTACTGGCGCATGTAATTAATTTTGGTTTGGGCCATATTGAACAAGGAAAAGGGACCCACCTAACCATTGATGCAGAATATACTGGCGAAACAAATAATTCGGGTACAAAGAACAAAACCATTTCTGCAGGAGGCCCCGTGCAAACAGGTAATGCAGAATGGCAACGTGATTACAACCGGGCACATCCAAATGGTGTGTTTAATTATGCAATAGCCAATACTATGATTATTAACGGCGATGTAAAAGCCACTTATGCAGCCAGCAGTTATGCAGCGTTAAACGTTGGTTTACAAAAAGGGAGTGTTCAGTTAAAAGCTACCGGTGGCCTGTATAATTTATATACCGTGCCAATTGATGGCGGCCGGTTAATCAGCAGTGAAACGTTTAAAAACACGTTTAACGGAAATTTATTTGGTGCGCTAAGCCTGACTTATCATTTCGGTTCTGCAAGTTTCAATTCTGTGCATAAGAAAACAGAATCATATCAAACCACTGGTAATGGCGAAGGGCCACACAAGGTTGATGAGGCGTCAACCCAGCAACACACTAATTTTGGCCCACGAAACCATGCTATCTTTACCAATAAAAAGTCAAGGCTTAAACCAGTTACAGTTAACGATTAAGCAAAGCATAATTCTGTAAGATGAAGTAATAAAAAGGTTATAATCCTTCAGAATATTTATCTAAAAAGCGTCGTAATTAAAGCATTACGGCGCTTTTGTTTTTAGTTAACAGCAGTAGATTTTGTATGCTTCTTTTATCACTAAAAAAATTGGTGTGCCTATTCAATCTATCTAATTATAGATAATATAGTTTTATGCCGATAAAAGAAGCATTGAAAATATTATGCCAAGCCTTTCTGGTAACTGCTTGTACCCCTTACCTTTGTACAATCAATTAAAAATCAACAACCAATTTTTATGCTGATAAAAAGAGTATGCTTTGTACTTGCTTCCTTGTTTTTAAATAGTTTTCTTTTTGCACAGGAAATGCTGGTCATTCAATCAGAAAACTTAAAAACTTCTGATACTATTTGGGTTTATAAACCGGAAGCCTACACCAATAAACAGAAATATCCGCTTGTTTATTTGTTGCATGGCCATGGCGGCGATTATACTTCGTGGAGTAAATTAACAGATTTGCAAAAGCTTGCCGACGAGTACCAGTTTTTGATTGTTTGTCCGGATGGTTTAAAAAAGAGCTGGTATATTAATTCTCCGCATCAGGACAGTACGCAATACGAGGACTTTTTTATGAAAGAATTGCTGCCTGCTATCTCCAAAAAATATGCTGAAGATCCTTCTAAAGTTTTTATAACCGGCAACAGCATGGGCGGGTACGGTGCCATGTGGCTGTTTTTAAAGCATCCAGATGTATTTTTAAGTGCCGGCAGCACTTCAGGCGTTTTAAACCTTCGTTATTCTTCCTTAAAAAAAACTACGGTTGCTTATTTATTAGGTGATTATAGTGATGATAATACACTTTTTGATGAATACTCGCCCATAAACCTCCTTAAAAACATTGCCGGAGCAAGTAAAGCAATTATTTTTGACTGCGGAACGGAAGATTACCTGTACGTAACCGCTAAAGCTTTTAGGGAAAAGTGCGACGAGTTAAAAATTAAGGCAACTTATACTGCACAGCCAGGTGCGCATACCGGCAGTTACTGGTCGAAATCTATTTTGCAGCATTTCAGGTTTTTTGCAGAACAGGTAACACAAATTACCGATGCAAAGGCAACCAAACTTAAATAAATGCTTTAGCTTATTGTTTCTTTTAAGGTTTAATTTATTTTTACATTTTTCTCCTTAACCAATAATTATGGCGGGTTCAATAGCAAATATTTGCTGCTGCTCATAGGGGTTGAAAACTGATTGCCATATTTCATATTTTTTTTAAGTTAAATACATGAAAATTAGAAAACCTAAAGCTTTGCTAAAACATTCCGGATTACTATTTTGCTGCCTCTTAGCATTTACTGCATTTTCCCAGAGCAGTAAACCAATTTCAATCATTCCGCAACCTGTAAGCCTTACAAAAAGCGCAGGCCAGTTTACTTTGCCAACTTCCGTAATTATCGGTGCAGTTACTTCTTCCGAAATGCTTCCGGTTACTACTTATCTTAAAAATAAAATTGCTGCTTCTACCGGTAAAACGGTGTTGGTAAAAAGCAATGCTTCTTTTAATGCCATAAAATTAGTGCTTAACAAAACGGAAGACCCGGTAATTGGTAAAGAAGGTTATCAGCTAAACATTACCACATCTGGTATTATAATCAAAGCAAATCAGCCAGCCGGTTTATTTTACGGCGTGCAAACGCTGATGCAGTTACTTCCAAAAGAAATTGAAAGTAAAACAGTAGTTGAAAATGTAAAATGGACGGTTCCTTTTGTAAAAATTACAGATTATCCAAGGTTTGGCTGGCGGGGTTTGATGTTTGATGTGGCCCGCCATTTTTTTACAAAACAGGAAGTAAAGCAATATATAGATGCGATGGTGCGGTACAAATACAACCTGCTGCACCTGCATTTAACGGATGATGAAGGCTGGCGCATTGAGATCAAAGGCTTGCCTAAGTTAACAGAAGTGGGTGCCTGGAGTGCAAAACGGGTGGGCTACTTTGGTACTTTTGCGCCTCCCGCACCCGATGAACCACGA
Organism: Mucilaginibacter arboris; assembly: GCF_009754915.1. Lineage (GTDB taxonomy): Bacteria > Bacteroidota > Bacteroidia > Sphingobacteriales > Sphingobacteriaceae > Mucilaginibacter_A > Mucilaginibacter_A arboris. Next base: position 166,991 of record NZ_WPIK01000009.1, read on the forward strand.
ACCTACGGCGGTTTTTATACGCAGGAAGATATTAAAGAACTGGTAAAATATGCACAGGACCGCTTTGTAAATATCTTGCCCGAAATTGATGTTCCCGGCCATAGTCTGGCTGCCATTGCTTCTTATCCCGAACTGTCTTGCACGCCTGGTGCAGAGAATTACAAGGTCCGCTCGGGCGAAGAGATTATGGACTGGTCGCACGGTGCGCCGCCAATCGCTTTGGTTGATAATACTTTATGCCCAGCAAATGAAAAGGTTTACACTTTTCTGGATACGGTGATCACACAAATTGCCAGGCTTTTTCCTTTCGAATACATTCATTTAGGCGGAGATGAATGCCCGAAAAACTTTTGGGAAAAAAGCAGTGCCATTAAAGCATTGATGCAAAAGGAAGGACTTAAAAACATGCCGGAGGTACAAAGCTATTTCGAAAAACGGGTAGAAAAAATTGTAGAATCCAAAGGTAAAAGGTTTATGGGCTGGGACGAGATCCTGGAAGGCGGGTTGGCGCCAAATGCAGTGGTGATGAGCTGGCGCGGGATGAAAGGCGGTACAGAGGCTGCCAAAATGGGGCATGAAGTAGTGATGAGCCCAACAACTTTTGCTTACCTGGATTACATGCAGGGCGACCAATCGATCGAGGCTAAAGTTTACGCTACGTTACGTTTGCAAAAAGCTTATGAGTTTGAGCCGGTGCCTGATGATGTAGATGCTAAACTGATTAAAGGCGGGCAGGCGAACTTATGGACGGAACAGGTTTACAATATGCGCAAAGCAGAATACATGGTCTGGCCGCGTGGTTTTGCCATTGCAGAAACGCTATGGTCGCCAAAAGCAACAAAAAACTGGGATGATTTTGCTGCAAGGGCAGAAGCGCAGTTCCCGCGGTTAGAAACTGCTGAAATTAATTATGCGCCAAGTATGTACGATCCGATTATCAATGTTTCCCGTACAGACAGCGCCATTAACGTTGCCTTATCAACAGAAATTAAAGGGCTGGATATTTACTACAGTTTTGATAATTCCTTTCCCGACAGGTTTTATCCAAAGTACACGCAGCCGCTTACTGTTCCGAAAGAAGCAGCGCAGCTTAAAGTAATTACGTACCGGGGCAAAGAACCGATCGGACGGATGATGAATATAACTATTGATGATTTGAATGCCCGGCTTCCTAAAAAGAAGTAGGATAGTAAAATTTACAGGGGTAAAAGAAGCATGTATTGTATAAACAACATGCTTCTTTTACCCCTGTATTTTTTGTAAAAGCTAATCTTCCTTCAATCATCTTTTCCTGATTTTATTCTTGCATTTTACTATATCGGGATAGTAATTTGCTTTTAAAGCATCACAAGTAGGTGCTATTTTTTATTTATTTACCGGCTCTTTATCAGTGCAATTCCTAAAAAAATTAAACTGGTTACTAAAAGTAATGCCCCACTATATAATATAATGATTAAATGATTAGGCTGTGTAAGGCCATGGCCAGTTGCAGAAGCGAAAAAGCCCGCACTAACTAAAATTGCCGCCAGCGGAAAAGCAATCCGCAAGGCCAATTGCAAACCAGAGTTCATCTGCGTATTATCTATCAGTAACTGTGCAATCAGGCTAAGCAATACCAGCACACCGGCATGCGCATGGCCTGCCCGGAACATCGCTTTTTGAAAATCTGTAAGCGGAGTTTTGTCATAACCAGAAAGGATGGTGAGCAGGTAATAACCGCCATAAGCAATGGTAGGTACAGTAAGGATAGTGATACCGCACATAAGTTTTGAAATCGAGGTCATTATAAAATGAATTGTTTGAAGGAGTTATAACTGAAATAATTATTTAGGTAATACTTAACTGATAATCTGGGGGGCTTTAGCCTCTTTAATGCCGGCCTGATATTGTTTTTCTAAACCGTTAAATACAACAAGTGTGTCTTCGTGTACATCCAATTCCACTACCTTGCCCCATTTAAGCGTAATGAAATGAACACCTTTGTTAAGGTAGGAATCCCCATTATTCAACGTTGCGGTAGCTGTCCAACGCACAATGGCAAGTGTGTTGTGCGGCCAACCAATTACGTTGATATGCTTAACGGTAATGTACAGGTTAGGTGTTAAGCGGGCTAACCTTTCCAGCCAAGCTTTTACAGCAATCCTGTCATGACGAACGCCGCCCATAGCATGGTCTCCTGCAAAGGTGTGTTTTACATTCGGCGCCATATCTTTAATCAGTTCATCAAAGCGGCGTTCATTTACTAATTTAAATGATTTTTTAACAAGTTTTTTTACGATGTAGTGGTACATAATTTTTGTGTTTTGATTTAAACAAAATTAGTATGCCTGCCTGGCCTGTACCTGACACATTTGTTACAAAGTTAAAGGCCAACAATTTTTTTTCTGATCCGGCTAAGTGATGGCCGTTCAATGCCCAGGTAAGAAGAAAGATGGGTAAGGGAGATGCGGTTAAAAAGATTTGCGTTTTGTTTTATAAAGTCCAGGTAGCGTTGTTCGGCATCGTCAAACTGGAAACTCTCGATCCGCTTTTGCTGCATCTTGAGCACTTCTTCGGCTATCAATCGGCCGTTTCGTTCAAAACCAACATACTTGTCGTATCCTTTTTGAATATGAGCGTATGGAACGGTGATAAGGGTAGTTGGTTCCAGGCACTGAAAATTGTACCTACTGGGTTTATGCATAATCAAAGAAGTGTAATCTGTGGCGTATTCCCTTTCTTTCACAAACGCAATCGTAATTTCTTCACCCAGGTTATTAATGTAATAGCTTCTTATCAGCCCACTGGTTACAAATCCTAACTGATGGTTCTTTTTGCCGGCTTCAACAAAATACTCACGCGGCTTCAGGGTTTGAAGGGTAAACCCACTTTGAAAATAATCCCATTCCTCCTGCGTAACTCTTGGGTTAAGCTGCATGATGGCCTGTCGATAAATTTCAATGTCGGTATGCATAATAGTTGGGCTTTAGAACAAAAATTCCTATGAGCAATTTATAAAATTTAGTTTAAGAGCCAAATTAATTAAAGGCGAATCTAAAAGCCTGTTAAATTTCTATCAAAAAAATGATAATGCTTCTTTTATGCCATCAATTTTGTTTTTGAAGAGGAAAGAACCAGAAAAGGATAAAGATTTGGTAATTTTTACCTGATAAAAGAAGCATATAAAATAAACTGAACAAATTTTAACAGGCCCTAAGGTGAGAATAGTGCCGATTTAGTGTTTTTATTTTCTCAAAAAATATTTTAAAAAATATTTGCATCTCCATTATTGTTATCTACATTTGTAGTGTACTATTTATCTAATACACTAATTATGATAAAGATTTCTAATTTAACTTTTGGATACAGCAGGAAAAAAATTCTGTTTCAGGACTTAAACCTGCAAATGCAGGAAGGGCATATTTATGGTTTGCTGGGTAAAAATGGTGCAGGTAAATCTACTTTACTAAAAAATATTGCCGGTTTGGTTTTTCCGCAACAAGGCGTTTGTGAGGTAAACGGTTTCGATTCTTCCAAACGTTTGCCTGCATTTTTACAAGACCTTTTTTTTATTCCGGAAGAAGTTTACATGCCGGCGTTAACCGCTGCACAGTTTATTAAAAGTACAGGTCATTTTTATCCTGCTTTTGATGAAAAGCAGTTTAACCAAATGCTGGATGAGTTTGACGTGCCAGCGGACACTTTGCTAAACAAATTATCCTTCGGCCAGCAAAAAAAGGTGATCATTGCTTTTGGCCTCTCCACAAATACCTCGCTTTTAATTATGGACGAGCCGACCAACGGTTTGGATATTCCTTCTAAAAGCCAGTTTCGCAAAATCATTGCTTCTGCTTTAACAGAAAACCGTTGCATTATTATTTCCACGCATCAGGTCCGGGATCTGGATAACCTGATCGATACGGTACTGGTAGTGCATCAACAAAAAATTATATTGAACAAAAGCCTCGACGAAATTTCTGAAGAACTGAAATTCAGTACCGTAGCAACTGTCGGCAGCGATGTTTTATATGCAGAAGAAAGCGTTCGCGGAATGAATACCATCACCCAAAACACCAATGGCAGCTACAGCAAGGTGGATTTGGAGCTGCTTTTTAACGCCATCATCAATGATAAAAACACCATTACCGAAATTTTAAACAGATAAGCCATGAACCAGACTTTTAATATCAACAGGTTTTCCATGCTTTTTAAAAAGCATACCCTCGAAAACTATAAAACGTATTTAATGTCGGTCGGAGTTTTAGCCGGCTTGTTGGTTTTGTTTATGGGCATTGCTTCTTACGCGAATGATGGATATTTATTATTAGGCTTTCAGGAAGCTTTTTTTGTTATTTTTTTGCTGTTGGCCGGCTGTATTTTTACCAGTTTGGTTTTTGCTGATCTGGGCGATAAAAAGAAAGCCATACCGGCATTAACCTTACCTGCCTCGCACTTTGAAAAGTATTTGGTGAGCTGGCTGTATTCCTTCCTCATCTTCCAATTGCTGTATGTTGCCCTGTTTTATTTGATCGCGGCACTAATCATTAGTTTTGGCCATGATGTGCCAGGCCGCGAAAATGTGCTGTTAGACTTATTTGATAAAGACCGGATGGCTTATATGGCTTTTGTTCTTTATCCATTCATCCATTCTGTTATTTTATTCGGCGCTATTTATTTCGAGAAGCTGCATTTCATCAAAACCGGCTTTGCTTTTTTTACAGGTATTTTCTTACTCGGCTTATTAAACAGGCCAATCATCTCTTCTATGATTGATGAAACGATTAGAGGCACTACGATTTTTAGTCCGCTTGATATTACAGATGGAAAAAATTACTGGACAATCTTTCCACCGGAAATCCAAAAGCAAACAATAGGCATCGTATTAGGAATAATTGTAGTGATATTATGGGTTAGCGCCTACTTCAGGCTTAAGGAAAAGGAGGTTTAACAATGGATTTTAGAGATAACGAGCCTATATACATGCAAATTGCAGCTTATGTAAGCGAAAATATAACCTTGGATAAATGGCAGGCCGAGCAGAAAATTCAATCAGTGAGAGATCTGGCAGTAGAGTTACAGGTAAACCCAAATACGGTTGCGCGTACTTATGATTTCCTGCAAAACCAGGAAGTGATTTTTAACAAACGCGGGATCGGTTATTTTGTAAGCGCTGATGCTAAAGACAAAGTAAAAAGTTACCGTAAAGAGCGTTTTCTGCAGCAGGAGTTACCGGAGTTTTTTAAGAACATCTTTCTGTTGGATATAAGTCTGGAAGAAATTGAAAAACGTTACGACGCATTTAAAACACAAAATTATCAGGCATAAAAACAGCATCATGAAAACAAGCAGTAAGTTATTTATAACAGCAATATCAATTATCATCATTTCGATGATTACTTATGACTTTGCCCTGCGCGCCGAATACAAAAAAGGCACTTATAAAAGCAGGCTGTATGGGTTTGAAAAAACAATAGCTTTTAATGGTTTCAACACAATTGATAACCGCGCTGCTAACCTTATTTCAATCCAGGTTGAGAAGGGCAATGAGCCAGGGGTATGGGTAAAAAGCGTCTGGAAAGACCGGTTCAGGATTTCGCGTAACGGAAACGCATTGGTTATTGAAGTAGCTAACAAGCAATCAACGCGTGTAAGCGCTTATGATAACAGCATTACTATTGTTTGTCCTTCGCTGGACAAAGTAACTACAGCTCCTTATCTTGGTAAATCAGGCATGAACCTGCTTCATTCCAGAGGTACAACAACTGTAGTGGGTTTTACTTTAGATAGATTATCTTTAGAAATAAGTAAAGGTGTAGATTTATTTTTAAAAAGAAACAAGATTGCTGATTTACAGGCACGGGTAGGAGATGAGTTATCTGATAATGCAAAACTGACTATTTCTTCAAACAACCAGATCAATAATGCGAAAATTACTGTACCAGGCAAAAATGGATTGGAAATAGAAAATTCTGTTATTACTCAAAGAAATTTCACTATTGCTGATAGCGCCACAGTTACTTTTAGCGGAAAATTTTTGAAGCTGATTGGAAAATAACTAACCCGATTTTATGGACCTGACTTCATTACAAATAATCATGAAAAAAATAATATCTAATTTAAACCTTTACATACTTCTTTTAGCACCTGTTTTTTTAATTGCGCTTGTCGGAATCGTTTATCACAGCATAAATGTCAACTTGCCAGATGTACAAACAGAAATTACCGGATTATTTAATAAAAGAACAATTTTTCAGATTTTATGCGAGGTAGTAAAAGAACAGATCTGGTAATTGCAGATACTTCTTTTATCGGGTAAAAACTGTTAAACCTTTTATTTTTTAAACATTAACACTAATTTTTTACTGGTAAAAGAAGCATATAAAGAAATGGATAGACCTTTAAAGGGATTAGTGCTGGCAGGAGGTAGGAGCACGCGGATGAGCGTAAGCAAAGCAGAAATGGTTTGGCATGGAAAAGAGCAGCAATATTATCTGGCAGACTTATTAAAGAGTTGTTGCGGAGATGTTTTTATTTCGTGTAGGAGAGAGCAGGTAAATCGAATTAATCCCGATTATCAAACTATTCCCGACCAATATGTTAATGCCGGCCCTTTAGAAGCTATTTTAACTGCTTTTCAAAAATATCCCGCTACTGCCTGGATGGTAATAGCTTGCGATTTACCATTGATGGATTTGCAGACCTTAAAATTTTTAAAGAAGGAAAGGGATGAATTGAAAATAGCAACAGTGTTTGAAAATCAGGAAGATGGGTTACCGGAACCTTTAATTGGAATCTGGGAGCCCGAAAGTTATGAATTGCTCAAAATGTATCAGCAAAAAGAGCATTTATCTTTAAGAAAAATACTGATTAAGCATGGTGCAAAAATTATTAAAGCACCGGAAACCGATGCTTTAATGAACGCCAATACGCCCGAGGATGCAAAACGTATAGCTGAGGTTTTATCGGAAAAAGCTTCTTTTAACAGGTAAATTTTTACCTGTTAAAAGAAGCATCAGGATTTAATTATCGTACAGCTACGTTTTCGGCTTTATCAAGAAAATCCTGATAAGCAAGCTTAATTCCTTCCTCTAATTCAATTTTGTGTTTCCAGCCTTTAGCATGCAGCTTGGTTACATCCATTAATTTGCGTGGCGTACCGTCAGGTTTGGTAAAATCAAAAGTAATTTCACCTTCAAATCCAACGATCCTTTTAATGAGATAAGCTAATTCTTTAATGGTTAGATCGGTTCCCACACCAACGTTTATCGGATCTGGTTCACTGTAATTTTCCATCAAAAAGAAACATGCTTCTGCAAGGTCATCTGCAAATAAAAATTCTCTTTTTGGCCTGCCCGAACCCCAGATCACCACTTCGTTTTTACCTTCAACCTTTGCCTCATGAAAGCGGCGGATCATTGCCGGCAAAACATGAGAATTCTGCGGGTGGTAATTATCGTTATATCCATACAAATTAGTTGGCATAACCGATATAAAGTCGCAGCCGTACTGTGCACGGTAAGCATCGCACATTTTTATGCCCGCAATCTTTGCAATAGCATAAGGTTCGTTGGTTTCTTCCAAAGGGCCGGTTAAAAGATAATCTTCTTTTAAAGGCTGGGGCGCCATCTTCGGATAGATACAGCTCGACCCTAAAAACATCAGTTTTTTTACCTTGTTAAGGTAAGACTGGTAAATAACATTGTTTTGGATGGAAAGATTTTCATAAATAAAATCTGCCCGGTAAACATTGTTCGCAATGATCCCGCCAACTTTTGCCGCTGCTAAAAATACATAATCAGGTTTTTCTGCGGAGAAAAACTCAGCAACCGCCTGTTGGTTTCGCAGATCAAGTTCTTTTGAAGAACGGGTAATGATATTTTCGTAACCTTCTGCAACAAGTTTTCTAACAATAGCCGAACCAACCATTCCATTGTGTCCGGCTACATATATTTTGGCATTTTTTTCCAATATTTTGATGTTTAATTAAAAAAACGAAGCGTTTTTATTCGTATTGGTTCTTGATGGCGTAACCTAATTCTTTTAAAGCTTTTTCTTTAGTAAAGAGTTTTAAGTCAGATTGCATCATATCCTCAACCAGCATTGGTAAATCATATTTAATTTTCCAGCCCAGCTTTGTAATTGCTTTTGTTGGGTCGCCAATTAATAATTCAACCTCGGTAGGGCGGAAATAGGCCGGATCTACCGCTACTACTTCTTTTCCTATTTCTACCTGATATTCTGGATTGCTGCAGGAAACAACGTATCCTTTTTCATTAACACCTTCACCTTTAAACTCAACCTCAATTCCGGCTTCTTTAAAAGCCATTTTTACAAAGTCGCGTACAGGTGTGGTTATCCCGGTTGCAATAACATAATCTTCCGGTTTTTCCTGTTGTAATATCAGCCACATGGCTTCAACGTAATCTTTTGCATGTCCCCAATCGCGGCGTGCATCTAAATTACCTAAGTATAATTTTTTCTGCAAACCTAAAGCAATCTTGGCAGCACCGCGGGTAATTTTACGGGTTACAAAAGTTTCGCCGCGTAACGGGCTTTCATGGTTAAATAATATGCCGTTACAAGCATACATGTCATAAGCTTCGCGGTAATTTACGGTGATCCAATAGCCATATAATTTAGCTACAGCGTAAGGCGAACGCGGATAAAAAGGTGTAGTTTCTGATTGAGGTACAGCTTGCACTAAACCGTAAAGTTCTGATGTGGAAGCCTGATATACTTTAGTTTTTTTGGTTAAACCTAATAAACGAACGGCTTCTAAAATTCTCAAGGTACCGATACCATCGGCGTTAGCGGTGTATTCAGGCGTGTCAAAACTCACTTTAACATGAGACATTGCCCCTAAATTGTAAATTTCATCCGGTTGTATTTGTTGAATAATACGGATGAGATTGGTTGAATCAGACAAATCACCATAATGCATAAAAAAACTAACATTATCTTCATGCGGGTCTTGATACAAGTGGTCTATACGGTCTGTATTAAAAGAAGAACTTCTGCGTTTAATGCCATGTACTTCGTAATCTTTAGATAGTAATAACTCTGCAAGATAGGCGCCGTCCTGACCGGTGATCCCTGTAACCAAGGCTTTCTTTTTCATATATTTTTGTTTTAATTAAGAAAAATCTGTTTAATATTTTACGAATTTTATCAAAGTAAGTTATATAGTTAATTTTAGTAACCACATTTCCATAATATTTTAAAAACATAAAGTAATTTAACTCTTGCCCCAAATAAAAGTATAAATTAATTGGGGGAAAAGAGAAACTAATAGGCATTTTCTTCGCCTTTTGCTGTATTGATTATGGTCAGAAATATAATTTTTATATCTAACATTAACGACCAGTTTTCTATATACCAAATATCGTGTTCTACGCGTTTCACCATTTGTTTTGGGTCCCTTGTTTCGCCACGGTAACCATTTACTTGTGCCCAGCCTGTAATTCCAGGTTTTAACAATTGCCTGACCATATATTGGTGCACAATTGCTTTGTATTCTTCTGTATGTTTAATCATGTGCGGCCTTGGGCCAATAATACTCATGTTTCCAATAAATACATTAAAAAACTGTGGTAATTCATCTATACTGGTTTTACGCATGAAAGCACCAATTTTTGTAACCCTCGAATCCCCTTTTGTTGCTTGTACATGCTCCAGGTCTTCATTTATCGTCATGCTCCTGAATTTGTAACACCAAAATGGTTTATTGCCCTTGCCAGAACGTAGCTGCATAAAAAACACCGGGCCTTTTGATTGAAACTTAATGATCACAGCAAGTATAGGTATCAGCCAGGAAAGCAGAAATATAATAACACCAAGGCTGAAAAGAATATCAAACGCACGTTTTACAATGCGATATGTTATATGTTCTAATGGTTCTGACCGCGTACTTAAAACTGGTATTTCATCAAAATAGGTATCAATGGCATAATCAGAATTAATTGTTTTGGTAACATCTGGAATAAACTTAAACCGCACACAATTTTGTTCGGCTACTTCAAGCAAGATATTTAAATTGTTATAATCTTCTGGAAAAAGGGTTGAATAAACTTCTGCTACTTCATTTTCTGCCGCATATTCCATTAAACTTTCTATCGGCCGTATTACTTCCTGGTTTGATTTATCGATATAGCTTTTTGTTGTATGGTCAAAGAAACCGGCAAAACTATACGACATCTGGTTCTTCAAAAAGTAATCTGCAAGCCTTTTAGCTGTTTCATTATAACCAATTATAGCAATTTTCTTTTTATACCTAACCCGTTTTATGTGGTATTGTTCAAAGGCCGTTATGACAAACCTGCTGATAATGAATGCACAGATTTCAAAAACAAAAATGTAGATCAGGAAACTTTTTGAATAAGAAGCATAATTTGTTAATAAAATAACAACATTAAATGTAAGTGCATGCAATACAATTGCCCTCCAGCTTTTCTGAAAGATAAATTCCGTTCGTTGTGCTGTTTCACGATGATAAAGCTGCATAAAGAAAGCAGAAGCAATCCAGGTAGCATTAAAAATCAGCAGGTCTAAATTGTAATGAGAAGATTGAATGAGTGAATTATTCTGACTGTCCCAAAAATAGGCAATCATGAAAGAACAGTTTATTGCAATTAAATCGCCCAGAAAGAGTAAAACAATTAAAAAAAATATGTAACGGTTTTCCATATTTGGGTAATAACCTTATTTAAATAAGATTTTTGAAATGATAAATATATAATAAAAGTTTAACATTGTATAAGAACGAGTTATAACTGCAGGCGGTTTGTATTAAATCGATTAATTATTAAATAATATTTACCGGATAAAAGAAGCATCCTGATATAATAGATTTTAACGCACAAAATGTTATGCCTTTGCCATATCTTCAGCATAACTTTTTAAAATTTCATTAATAGAAAGAAACTTTTTTGCATAAGCGCGCGCATTATTGTTAAAGTTTCCGTTAACTTGTGTAAGGGCTAATTTTATGGCATCGGTTAAAGCAGCCTGGTTTTCGGGCTCTGCAAGAATTCCTATTTGATTTGTGTTGACTACTTTATATAAACTTGATCGGGCAGGAGCGGTTATAACAGCAAGCCCACCAACAGAAAGAATAGCAGTAAGCTTAGATGGCATTACCAAATCACTCGCATTGGCTTTTTGTATAACCAAGTGTACATCGGCCATATTTAAAAATGCGTTAAGTTTTTCGAGCGGCTGTAAAGGCAAAAAGAATACATTTTGTGTTTGCAAAGAAGCTTTTAAATCCTCCAGTTTCTTTTTGTAAGGGCCAGAACCGCATATAATAAATTTTAAGTTTGCAATGTTTTCTAATAATTTGGCTGTATGCAGGATAGCTTCCAGTCCTTGTTTTTCGCCAATGGCACCAGAATATAAAATGATATGGTCTTTTGCTTCAAATCCGAATGCTTCTTTTAGCACATCTATTTCTGGCATAGGATAAAACAGAGAAGTATCAACCCAATTAGGGAAAAACGTTACTTTCTGGTTACCAGATTTTTGTTTTAACCTCTCGATCATACCTTCAGAAATACTGCTGATCATATCTGCTTGTTTCAAAATAAACTTCTCAATACTAAAAAGCATGTTTATTAAAGTCCGAGATCTAATCATCTTTAATTCTGCAGCAGCATCTATTTGTAAATCCTGTACATGATAAAAGAATTTTGCACCTTTAATTTTTTTATAAATGATGCCATATATCCCGGTTAAAAAAGGAGGGGAGACGGTAATTACATAATCGAATTTCTTTTTAAACAATAATATAAAAACCATTACTGTGGCAGAAAGGCAAAAAGAAATATCGGATATAATACGGGCGAACCCGGAAGGATTTTTAGGTACGTAATGCGGACAACGGTAAACTTTTATAGGATTATCAGTTAAGGTATTGTTGTTTTTATACTCTTTACTAAACCAGTAGGATTTTTTATAGTAAGGCGGCTTAATATTCCAGTCTGGATAATAAGGATAAGTAGTAATAACTGTACAGGTATTACCCTGTTCGGCTAACCAATCCATCATTTCACCATTATATTTTCCTATTCCGGTAAGCTCGGGATAAAAATTCCCTCCGATTAATAAAATTCTCTTCTGCGCCATTAAAAACTATAGATTAACCCACAAACCTTCGTTCGCGAACGTTAACTGCCGGATTGCCTGAATAAATAGTCCATTGTTTTAACTCTTTAGTTGCTACAGAGTTAACGGTTAATATGGAATGTGATTTACAAACCACTCCAGGACATACTACTGATTTTGCACCAATCCACACGCCATCTTCTAAAATAATTTTTCCTAACCTGTAAGGAAAATCAGTCAAAGTATAATCATGGTTACCTGTTAACAGCATTGCTCCCTGCGATAGGCATACGTTATTTCCTATAGAAACGTTTTCTAAATTATCAATCCAAACTGATTCTCCTATCCAGCAATGCGCTCCGATAGCTAATTTCCATGGGTTTTTGATCCTGATTTTTGTTTTGATGATTAAGCCCTTGCCAATTTTCGCGCCAAATAATCGAAGCAAGGCCCGCTTTACCGAATAAGGCCAGGGCAAAGCACTATCGAAAATAAAATAGTTAACAAAGTGCCATACCATAACTTTCCATTTAGGCCCTGCAGCATAATTGCCAACGGTAAATTTTGATAAATCTGTTTGCATTAAAAAATTGTAATACTTCTTTTACCGATACTTTTTAAAAAATAAATTGCTAAAGTAGGTTAAATTTACAATGGAACGGTTATAATCCTATATTATTAGTATGATAATAAAAAAAGCTTATTCCTGCGTAAAATAGCAATTATAAGCTTGTGTTTTTAGTAATATGTTTGGTAAAAAGGTTATTTAAAAATCATGTTGTCTAATAATTGAATGATCGTTACGGTAATAATCTGTTGTAAAAATAAGCTTATGTGGTTATAGCCCTTAAAAAATTAATGGCTGCGGGGCCATCTGCAAAATGTTTCTCATAACATTTGCGGGCATTTCTGCCCATTTCTGTTTTCTGTTTTGCTGTAAGGTTATTCCAGTTTTCTAATAATTGTTGTGTTCCTGCTGCTGTATCATCTGCAATGATTCCAGCTTCTGCGGCTGCAATTTCTGTCCAGATATTAACCTGATTAGAAATGAGGACAGGTTTGCCGCATGCTAATGCTTCAACTGCCGCAATACCGAAATTTTCCTGATGACTGGGCAATACAAAAGCCTCACATCCATAAAAAGCGCCCCACTTTGCATTGCCGGTAAGCATTCCAGGGAAAAAAACAGTGGTTGCTGTTTTTTGTAATTTTAATACCGAGTTTTTAATTTTTTGTCCGTAAGGTGTTTCAGTCCCCGGACCGGCAACAACAAGTTTTGAGGCAGTAAATTTTGGGGTGCTAAAAGAAGCATCATGCTGTTTCTCATTCATTTCATCAATTCCCTGAGTTTTACCGTAAGCATCAATCAACATGTCAACACCTTTTTTTTCATGGATCCGGCTGATGAAAAGTAGGTAAGGATTATCAGCTAAATCAGGGCAGGAACTTGAAAATGCTTCACGCATAACTGCCGTAAAAACCGGAGGCTCTTCCACACCTAAACCAACAACAAGTTCTTTTACAGGATGATAAGGTGTAAAAGTTTTACGGGCAAGCTTAAGTTCTGCTCCACAGGTAAATAACAACCCATTTGTCTGATTGATTACTTTTCGCTCAACTAACTTCCAGTAAAACCAATTACGTATAGCTTTTAATTTTCTGCCTGATGCCTTTTGGAAGTATGGGTCCAACATGCCATGGGGCATCACAAAAAATTTAGTGTTAAAAGGAGCATGCGTTTGTTTACTTCTTAACATTCTTAACGCTTTAACCAGCCCATAGCCCTGATAATTCCATAAGCCATGTAAAATAACAGTATCGAAATCGGGTAAGTTTTGTAACAACCAAGGAATATAGACTGCATTATAAAACCAAGGCGTTTTACCTAAACCTAAAGCATGAATGGAATAAGATTTTTCACCGATAAAAGAAGCATCCGGATGATCAAAGCTAACAACTTCGTTTTGAACATTCTGAAAATTATTTAAACCTTTGATAATAGTTTTTACTGCCTGACAAACCCCGCCCAATTTCGGGTCCATACTGGCAGTTATATGGAGTATTTTCATCCGTTTTTGTGCTTTTGGAGGATGCTTTGGTAGATATGCTCTATCTTGTCTAAAGCAAGGTCTGCATCAAATCGTTTTGCATTTTCAAGTCCTGATTGAACAATACCTATCCGTTCTTCAGGAGATAGTAAAATAATTTTCTCAACTGTTTTTGCTGCGTTTTGTGCCCAGGCTTGTACCTCAATCACATCCTGAGGTTGTTTGGGGATTAGGAAACCTTCTTCTCCTGCAACTTCCGTCATCGGTGCTTCATCGGTTGTAATAACCGGACATCCACACGCCATGGCTTCTGCAATAGGCCAGCCAAAACCTTCTGCTAATGACGGAAATAAAAAAACTGAAGCACCGGAATAAGCAGCACTAATCAAGTTATCCTGAATTTTATTAAAGCTATAAATTTCTGATTTGTATTTTGACTGACTTATTTTTTCAGTTAATTTTTCATCCGGTTTTTCTCCTATTAATATTAGTGGGAGGGAAGTTTTACTGATATTACGCCAGGCATCATAAACTGCTACTACCCCTGAACGGTTTTTATACCACTGGTTTCCGCCGATGTGTAGCAGGTAGCCATTTTCTAAATTGAGCCCGGTTTGGTCACTAAACTCTTTTCGGGCAATTACAATGTCTTTTTTATCGAAAGACTGATTGAGGCCATTATAAACTACAGATGATTCTATTAAAGCAGGCTTGATAAAGCTGTGCAGGTCTTTCTGGGTTTTTTTTGAAACAGAAATAAAATTTTTGCCTTTTGAATAACCCCTGCGGATGTATGCCTGGTACTGTTTCCCTGTCCATGAAGTTGGATTTTCAGGGATCAAGCCAAGCGCAGAATGTTGTGCCAGAAAATCATGACAATGGATTACGTGTGACCGTTTAGCTACTAATGGTACCCAAGGGCCAAGTGCATGGTCTGTCAGCACAAATAATATATCAGGTTCAAGAGCTTTTAACTTTTTACGGGTTTGTATCGGAAATATTAAATACTGATCTATATATCCAAACCATTTTTTAAAAACGTTTGGAAAAGGTAAATTAAAAAAGTAAGGTTTAGGAGACCAGATTTCTACCTGATGTCTACGTTTTTCCATGCCATTTGCCAGCATTTTGGCAAACCGTGGCATACTTTGGTGCCCAAGAAAATTGGGGTGAGTGAAGAAGATGAGATGCAAGTGTTTATAAGTGATAATTACTTTAATAAATTATGCAAAAGCTTCGTTTAAGTTCTTTTTGTTTGGAATAACTCTTTTTTTGACATTATTTGAGTTAAGGGATGCAAGCATCAAGCCACTAATCATAATACTAAAGCCTAGATAAGTAGGTTGGGCCCAATTACCTTGTGCCAACTCTAATAACCCAAAACTTAGTAACAGCCAAGGTAAAAAATCATTTACTGCTAATTTACGATAGCTGGCTAATATAATTTTTACTGTTAAACCAATACGTAAAAATATAACAAATAAGCCCAGTAAAGGTCCCATTTCCCCTAATTCCCTTCCCCATTCTCCTTCGGAAATTAAAAATTTTCTGTTTCCTGATAGCAGCATACTGCCAACATTTGTTCCCATACCTGTACCGTAACCAAAGTATGGCTGGTTTGCAGATTCACTCAGTGCGCTTACAAGCCCTCCTAAAAACCGGTCTCCTAATGTACCCTTTAAACCACCTTCTATACCATTTGCGTCAGTAAAACGTGAAGTAAATGCTTCTGTTGCTTGATTAAAAAAGCTTGTTTGAGCTAAAATAGCTAATATAGTTATTCCTCCAACAACAGCGATTAGTAGTTTACCTATATATTGAGGTTTTCTGGAAACGGCAAGAACGGTAAATATGGCAGTTACTCCAATTTGAAAAAGTACAGTTCTACTAATTGAAAGCGGAACAGCAGCAAACATAGCTAATGTTGCAGCAATAAGTATTAATTTATTGACACGTTTTAAATCAAACCAAAAATAAAATATAAAGCAAGCAGCAAAACCATAGTATGAAGAAGTTCCTGTGGTAAAAGAAAATGTTGCCGGTGGCCTAAAAAACCCCATTGCACCACTATAACCAGCTCCTGCCATATCTCCGCCAACTCCACGGTTTACCCAAGCAGATTGAGGGCTATAAAATTGCATGGCAATAAGAATAGTCATTGGAATAGTTATCAATAAAGTTGCTTTTCCAATATTTATAACATCCTCCCTTGTGAAAATTTTACCAATTACGAAAATCAGCGGGAAATGGAATAATAAAATTCTTGCTCCAAATAAAGCAACAAATAAATTTCCATGCCCTAAAAAAACAGCTGTGAATATACTTATTACACCTATAATTACCATTCCAATTAAATAAATTGAAGAAGGTAGTAGGTCCCTTTGCCAGCATTTTAATACTAACCAAATAGCTATCGGATCACGAATAATTAATAAAGGCGTTGCTAAACCTTGCAGGAACCATTTTCTCAAAGCACCTTCAAAAATCAATAGTAAAAAATAAGCCCAAATGCCTTGTTTTAAGATTCGATTTGGATCGACTTTGGGCTTTTTTGATATCGGCATTGGTTTATCATTAATACCTAAATCAGGATTAGGCTCAATTTTAAGCATCATATTTGTAATTAGTATTCATTTAAGATGTTCTATACCTTAATACAGTTATTGGAAAAGTTATAGTATAATTTTTTACCTTAAACAGGTTTTACTATAGCCGCTGCTAGTTCCTGTCCATAAACATTCCACGTTCGTTTACTTGCTGTTTCCATTGCTGCCCGTCCAACTTCAGCAATTATGCTTCTTTTATCGATCAATTCTTCGATAGCAGCCTGAAGTGCATTTGTGGAACCAGCTTCAATCAGCCAGCCGTTCTCTCCATGCTTGATTAAATCCGGACCTGCTGTTCTATATGTAGTAATTACGGGTGTACCCTGCGACATAGCTTCCGTAATAACCAACCCGAAACCTTCAAAAAGGGAAGGGAAAACTAAAACATCATGTTCCTGCATTAACTTTAAAATTTGTTCGTGGGCTAAACTTGGTATCCAACGATGTTTTGCAAGCGCTGCATCTAATGCAGGGCATTGGTCAGTCGATTTTTTTCCAACTACTGTTAATTCAACGTAGTTTTTAAGACGATCAACCGCAGCAAAAAGATCAGCTATCCCTTTTCTTTGTGACAGCCCTCCTACAAATAATAGTTTAATTGGTTTAACTGTAGAAATATCAGGATAACTTCTGGACGTTGCAACAGGCGGAAAAGCATACGGAATGACTTCTATAGGCGCTAATGTGCCGGGATAATCTTTTAAAGTATTTGCAGTAAACTGACTGGCAACAAAAATTTTATCTGCTAAACGAAGCTCTTCGTCTTTTCGAGCAAGTTTAGCTTCAGAATCTTCCAGGCCTGTTAATGTTGAGGCCCATTCCGGCCAACGTTCACTCTCAGCTTCTAAAAAGCGTTTTGAAGCACGCCAGTACCCAATAGGAAGATCATACAAACAATTAAGGTTTAATTTTTTAGCTTCCCGAAAAGAAAACAATGCACCATCTTCATAAGCATATACTGCATTTATTCCCTGGTCTGCCATATTCTTCAGGCTTTTTGCTGTTCGTTTGTCCAGGTTCTGATAAACACTATCCACACTGAATATTCCTGTTTCGTGTTTAATAAGTTTTTTAAAACCTGCTTTAGAAGCAGCAAACCTTCCCAATTCATATAAAGGCCAGGTTTTAGTAAATTCTAATAATGCCGGATCATACCGCCTCCTGTTAAATTCTGCAAAAGGGACGAGAGAACTCAATTTATCAAAAATATTTCCCGGAAATGTAGCAACGGTAGTCCTAAAGCCTGAAAGCATACCTGCTTTTTGAAGCCCAAGTGCTGCTGCGCGAAAAAAAGCATTACCGGTGGGATGTAATATAAGTACTTTCATTTCTGGGCTTTATAAGATGAAGAGCTGATTCAACAACATTTAAATATTTAGATGCAACTACATCTGGACGATGTGAAGTTAAATGAGTTATAGCTTCGTTCTTCAGTTTTAGTTCTAAAGATGGATTATTAACTATTTCTACAATTGTATTAACAAGAGAATCAATATCTCCGCGTTGAAACTTCATACCTGCATTTCCTATAGCGTCAGGTAATCCGCCACCATCAGAAACAATCGGTATGCATCCACATGCCATAGCTTCAAGAACTACATTACCAAAAGGTTCTTCCCATAAAGATGGCACCAATAAAAAACGATGACGGTTTAAACAAATTGCTAATTCTTCTCCGCTCAAAGGGCCAACAAGTTTAATATACAATTCCATTTCTAATTCTGAAATTAATTGCTGAAGATTACGATACTCAGGGCCACTGCCGATAATTGTAAATAAAGGTTTTTCCTTTAAAAAAGCTGATTTATAATTTGAAGAAATCAGTTGGTGTATGGCTTTAATGGCATGGTCTGCACCTTTATCTGAAACAAGCCTTCCTAAAAAAACAAAATCAATTGTTTTTTTAATTCCGGGTATTATTTTAAATTGATCACTTCTATAAGGGTTTGCAATTACAGTAGCAGAAGGCCAGCAACGTTTTCTTACCGCATCGCTTACAGCAATTACTTTATTTGCATGCTTTAACCACAATAATTTTAATCTGTCCTGAAAACCTATTTTACCATTTATGCGTGTTATCCAGGTATTTAATACAATAACAGAAGGATTACGAAAAAATAGGTTTGGCCAAGCTAATCTAAGGCACGGGTTATTTTCAAATACTAAATCCGCCCAATAATGCTCTGCAAAAAGTTTTCTTTTACTTGGGTTTCTAATAACCAAATAGGGGAACTTTTTATTTGATGAATCTTTAGACCAAGTTAACAAATGGACATCATGGCCAACTTCTGAAAAAGATTGTGCAAGTATATCAGAGTTAATCTCGATTCCTCCAATGTCAGGATAGAAATTATGCGATAGAAATAAGATTTTCAATTTAATACCTTAAAAAGTAATTGCCAAGTTAAAAGTGCTAATAATTTTTTACTAAAAGTTAATATCTAAATTTTATATAAGTAGCTTTTAAATTAGAAAAAAGCTTAAACGCTATTGTGGAATAAAAATCCAAGTATTTTCCATAGCCATTTAAATATAACCAAGAAATTGCTTTTGCTTTAGGAGATGAAGATAATGTTCTTAGCGCATCTTTTAGTTGTATTTTTTCCTCATTAGAATATACATTCCAACTTAAGCAATCAGCTAAAACACAAGCAAAATGTGTTCTGTTCTTATAAATGCTTTTAAGGTTCCAGTTTCTTTCTTTATATGCAGGCTCTAATACTTCATGAAATACTTTATACATTCCAATAATTTCCATCAACTTACGACGTAACCGAGCCTTTCCTGAATCTACCCAAACCCTATAAAATGAAAGTATTTCGTTTAAATAAACATTACCATATCCGGCAGCAGCTAAAGAAGCTGAAAGATGATAGTCCTCAGCAGAATTGGGTCTGTTATTAAGGAAATCTACTTTAACAAGAGCTTCTCGTCTAAACATAATTATATTAGCAGCTACCCGATATCCTTTTATAGCAGATTGTAAAGCATTTGTACTATTTTGATAGCCGGATTTTCTGGCAAGTTGTCGCTTATTTAAGTAATTTCCATTTTGATCAATTTCCTGTACTGCTGCATGAGCATATCCTGCTTCTGGATATTTTATTAATAAAGCAGAAAGTTTTTCTATATACTTAAAAGATAAATAATCATCAGAGTCAAGTCTTACAATAAAATCACCTTTTGCTAATCGAAGACAATAGTCAGTGTTATATGTAATACCTAAATTTTTTTGCTGAGAAATTATTTTCAAAATAGGTATCTCATTTGATAGCATTTCAAGAATTTCTAGCGTATCGTCAGTACTACAATCATTTGAAACGATAATTTCAATTGGCTTTACAGATTGATTATACGTACTGCGTATAGCTTGGGCTAAATATTGTGATTGATTATAAGTTGGTATACAAACAGAAATTGTCATGTAAAAAAGTTAATAAAAATAGCTAATAAGCGTCAAATGGTCGGTATTTAATTTACCAATATCAATTAAAAGAAGAAAAGCTATCCAACAATTGTTTTGATACTAAAGAAATGTCTGTATAATTAACAGTAATTTCTTTAGTTAAACATACTTCAAAGTTCCCAGATAAATAGTATATTACTCCTTTTGCTATAGGAAGATTTTTTATTCCTGCTGGATACCAAGGCTTTGAAATGCATATTACAGGAAGATTATGTTCATGCATTGCGGCAACAGAGCCACTTTTTTCTATTATAGGAAGTGCAGTAGATGAAATACCAAATGTTGCAGTATTAAATACTTCAGATATACGATCTATAGATTGTTCTCCAAGAGTGATTATATTTAATCCGGCTAATTTCCAAACAGTTTCCCAATGAGATTGTTCTTTGCCGGATCGCCCTATAAGTATTAAATCAAATTCAATTCCTTTTTTCTGCTTGTATAAAGCAGCTTCTTTTGCAAAACTTTCAATTGGAGCTCCAGGATGTATAGTACCGAAATTGACAAAAGTAATTTTTTTGTAGTTGTTTGAATTTGATTTAAAAATATAAGGATGCATAAGTGGTATATTAGAAAAAAGTGGTAAGTATTTGGCACTATACCCCAGTTTTTTAAGTTGTATCTGGTACAATCCAGTTTGAGTAGTAATTAAAGAAGGATTTAATTTTTTTATTAATTTTTTTATCAAAAACTTTTGAATTCCTCCCCATATTTTATATTTGAATGTTGAATTTTTTTCCATTCCAACCCATAATTCATGAAACATAATATGCCAACGCCTTCCTCCTATACTAAACTTTGATAAGCCTTTATGTAATTCTAAAGGTATTCCTTTAGAATTAAAGGAAAAAGGAACATATTGAAGGCTTAACCATTCTGGGCTAAAGTTATCTATCCATAAGTTTGCTATTTCGTAACGGATAGTTGAAGTTAAATTAGATGGAATACGATAAACTAAAAGTTGGAAGCTGTCAACTAATTCAGTACGTTCAATTTTTGTGTTTATAAATTGATCGTTAATAGCTAAAATAGCAACTTCATGATTTTTTTTAATAATTTCTGTTGCCAGCCTTTTGGTGTAATCTCCAACGCCATCACTACCACTTTCTAATGATCCACAAATAAAAAGTATCCTCATTTAGATTTACACATCATTGGTTAAATTTATTGTTATGTTAAAGGTTATCAGGATGATTTAAAATATTTATATCAATAATTATGATAAAACCTCTTTATCAACCTCATTAGGTTTATTTCTTTTGATAAAATGAATTATTGAAAGAGGGATTAGTCGATTCAATAAATTATATTTTTTTATTAGCCTCCAATTCGGCCTTATCTTAAAAAAAACAGTTATTGAATAATTAAAGATGTCGCTTAATTTTTTATCATTTTGAAGTTCTTTGTAAAGCATTCTTCTCGTAAGGTCTTGGATTTGATAAATCTTTAAAATAGATTTTTCAAAATGATGTTTTTGCAAATAATCCAAAACAGCAGAGGATGAATTTATAAGCCGTGATTTATTTTTTATTTGATTCTCTTTTACTACAGCAGATATTGAAAAGTTATATTTATGAATTCTCCAAACAGATAAAGGATGGTCAAAGAAAAAACTTTTTCCTAAAGGTAAAATAGTTAATATTAAAAACTCATCAATATACATATCTACTCCACTCGGTATTTTTATAGTTTTTAATGCAGAAGAACGGGCTGCATAAGTAGTTCCTCCTCCAAAAAGCATATTGTCATTGTAAAAACGGTGTAAAAGCCATTTTCCATCAATTACTTTACCTAAAATATCTTTAGGAAGAATTTCTGTTTTTATAAATTGTGTTTCTTCGAAAAGAATTTTTGCCGGGGCAGCAACATGAACAATTTCATCATTTTCTTCAAATACTTTTACATATTCTGTAATTTTATCTTGTAAAAAATAATCATCAGCATCTAAATTAAAGATATATTTTCCATTACATTTTTGGATAGCATTATAAGTAGCGTTGGCTTTTCCTTTGTTTTCCTGATAATAATATTGTATTGCTTTTTCGTTTATCAATTCTTGTAATACAGCATAAGTATTATCAGTTGAACCGTCATCAACAACAATTATTTCTATTTTTTCCTTCGGATAAGTTTGGGCTAAAATGCTATCAATAGCTTGTTTGATATAATTATCATAATTATAAGTAGGGATTATGACGGAAATTAATGGCTCAGACATAAATTAAGCAATCTCCTTTAAATCCATTTTATCTAACATTAATTTCATATCAGCAAGGTCAATGTACATGTGCGTATCTGTTTCAATAACGTTATTTGCTTCGTCAATAAATTCTTCCCCCTTGTCTGTATATAATAAATAGTAATCTAATCCAAACCCGTTCGATATATCGTGAAAAGCTTTTCTATAATGGATTTTATGGCTTATATGCCTTATTTCACAAACTTTTGTTCCTGGTCCACAAAATATAATATTTGTTAATTGCGATCCGTGGCATGAAATAACATGTGTGGCATTTTGAAATAAACAGATTTGTTCATCTATTGTTAAATCTTCATTATGCATACATTCAAAACCATACTTTTCTAAAAAAGCTATCACTTCCCCTTCATTTAAGACCCGCCTTGTATTAACCCTGGACCTGCTTAAATAAATCTTTTTTGGAAATTCACGATCAATAGCTTTCGGTTTAATCATCTTAAGCAGGTAGTCTTTGTACCAGTTTCCTTTTCTGTCATACCAGGAAGAGAATATCAACTCTTCACATTCGTAACAATCATTCTGGTCATAAAGTCTTACCTGTTTTTCAAGCGGGATTCCTATTCGTGTAAAAATACTATTCTTATCTATTATATTATCCTGAATAATAAAATGATCGATTTTTTCAAAATTAAATCCTGCTAATTCAGCCAGATAAAGAGCGGGTAGGCCATCCTGCATTTTATGCCAATAGGCACCGCCTCTTACTATAATTGAACGCCCTTTCAATTTTTTACATTTTGGAAGAA
The DNA here is from genome assembly GCF_009754915.1 of Mucilaginibacter arboris. GTDB lineage: Bacteria > Bacteroidota > Bacteroidia > Sphingobacteriales > Sphingobacteriaceae > Mucilaginibacter_A > Mucilaginibacter_A arboris. The sequence goes on from NZ_WPIK01000009.1 coordinate 190,195, forward strand.
ATAAAGTACCAAAAGATGGATGTGATTTTTTTTGATTGCCATAATAATTAGAAACAGGTGCCAGCAAGTAATTATCTTCTGTTAAAGAAAAGAAATGTTTACTGTAGATCCTGATATTAGGCATTAAATATACATGTTCTGTAGTTTTAATTCTATATGAAATAACTTCTGCACCGGGCAATGGCGTGCCAATTGTATATAAAGGGTCTTTAATTTCAATTTCCCTGTCAAAAAATTTCCAGGAAAAATAGCCTAATCCCTTATTTCGTTTAGCTTCAACGTATTTGTCAATTTCCTGAAATGTTGTGAGTGCATCTTTTGGGCCGCCAATACGTTTTGAATTTAGTTTAAAAGGATTGATTATATACGTATTAATGCCTGTAACTATAATGGATTTAAGCTTACGTACAGTATCGATCCCTGGTTTTAAATAGTTGCGAAATGTATTTGACGTATTGTTAAGTTTGGTAAAATATTTTATCACAGGCAGTAATCTATGCTTTATTTCAATAATTATATTATATCTAACGAAGCCATTGCGAAAAGGTTATTAGTTATATTAATCAACATAGGTTTATCCTTTTAAATTATCAGTATTATCCATCATGATGCTTCTTTTATGCCTATAATTTTGTCAGACAGAAAAATGTAATAATGAGGTTGTTTAAACTTTTTGGTACCCATTTAAATTTGGTCCTCCGGCATGCCCAGCTTTGGTGTCCATGCTTCTTTTACCAGGTAAAATTGGTGTTTACATTTAATCACTAAAGACCTATAAGGTTTTCAAAACCTTATAGGTCTTTAGCGAAGGGCCAACATTTTTAGGCGATAAAAGAAGCATCGGCCCAAAAAAAAGAAGGCCAGAAAAAAAGTTTAAACAACTTCAATATCCAAATTTTTATGTGGTAAAAGAAGCATAACAAAAGTATTGAAAGAAATTAAATATGCTTTATCATATTTCTTATTCAGTAATTACAAAAAAGATAAACAATTGCTTATACTAACCCTGCCGGTTGTAAATTGAAATATAGACAGAAAAATACAATTGAAGGATATCATAGTTAACTTTGCTGAAAAAACCTTTGAACTTGTATTTAAAAGCATTTTTTAAAGTGTTCTTAAAAAAACCATTAAAAAATGCAATGAAGTAATATTTGCTGTTTATCTCTTTTTTTTTCTCCGGATGCTTCTTTAAAAAGTATAAGGTTGACTTAAATCTGTTCAATGTTATCGTCCACATTTTTTTTTGTACACGCCATGGATGGACAACATAAGCATTTTTTAGAAAAACTTTACTAAATCCACTTTTACTTAACCTATAGTCTAAATCAACATCTTCCATTGCGGCAAAAGGAAATTTTTCGTCAAAACCGTTTAAATCATGCAAAAATATTTTTTTATTGATCATAAAGTTGCAGGACCATAAATAACCCCCCGTTTCATTGACCGGAGATTCTTCTGCCAGGCTTTGCTGCACCCTGTCTGTTTTAATACAACCTTCAAATACCAATATTTTTTCATTGCTTAAAATCGCTGTCTGATATATTTCTAATAATTGTTTATCAGGAAGGCAATCATCATCTATAAAAATCAGCCATTCTCCTTTGGCATTTCTGGCGCCATTATTTCTGTTTGCTGCCGGGCCACGCTGAGGTCCGGCTATCCACTTTACCCAGGTATAATTTTCTTTTATAAATTGCCTGGCCCGATTTTGCTTACTATCATCAGTAACAATAACTTCATAATTAGCTGCATTTATAGTTTGAAATTGGGGATTGAGACAATCCAAACACATAGCTAATAAATCATTACGGTTACAAGTGGGGATAATTATAGATAACATATTTAATTAAAAATCACTTTTATTTTTTTAGATACCGATATTGGATTAAAGTGTATTAATCAATAGATATAAATGCAAAAAAATGAACTTACTTTTTTAATATTTCAGAATCGATAAGATCTAAGACTTTACTATCAACCTGTGTGTCAAATTTTCTGGCAAACGGAATATTTTGTTCTTTGAGTATTGCTATATTTTCTGCTTTCCAAACAATTGGGTTTGGAGCATTATAATCAGCAAAAATAGTCCTCAGGTTAACTATGCGGCTGGCATATTTTGAGTTCAACAACAACGTTTGAAAATACATTTCTGCAGAATGTATGGTAAACCTGTAGAAATTACTTAAAGTTTTATTTCTTTTAAATTCAGTTACAACAAATTCTGCTATATCTAATGGTAATATAAACCACTGTCTTCCAATATATGGGTTAACTCCTTTTACAAATCTCCTTTTAGGTAAAAGCTTAGTTAAGATTCTTGCCAGAAGTGGAACTTCTTTGCTGTTAAATAACCCTTTTGGATTATAGTTAAAATAATCACAGAAATAATAGCGGTTTGTAGAATTTGGTACTTTAAGGTCTAAGCTTGCTGGTTCATATTCAATCAATGCTTTACCTTTATAAAATTCTAAATATTCTTTTATCCTGTTGTTATCCATAATAGGATAATCTTGCCCACTTATGTAAACGATGCTATCTGGTTTAAATGGCAATACCGAGTTTACTAACTCAACTGCAGCCCTGATTGTATTAAATCCACCCCATTTTGGTTTATATCTTTTTTCTAAAAACTGAATATTGCTATTGTTTGGATTAGAAGCTAAAATCTCTTTTTTAAAAGGCTCGTCATCACCATTAAAATCAACGTGGATAGAAAAGATTGTATTTTCTACATTTAACCTGGTGATTAGCCTGGCAACTTGTTTTGGATTTTTATGGACTAATATAATATAAGCAATTTTCATTTTTGATGTTATAATCAATATTGTGTTTGTTAAATATTTGTATTAAAAAGATAAGAAAGCTGTTTAATATATCAACAAGTATTGTTGTTGTTATTTCAACTTAAAAAAGTTAATTGATTAATGCAGAGATCATTTTTAAATAGTCTTTTTTTAAAACGCTCCATGAATAGCGGCTATGAGCAGCTTTTATTAAAGATTCTTTATTTAAAACTGTTTTTTCTATGGAAAAATATTCAGTTAATTCACCTTCATTTTCCATATTTAAGTAAATCCCATATTCGCCAAGCACTTGTTTTGCGTTAATATAATTGTGTACTATACAAGGCAAGCCATAACTTAAAGCTTCAATCAGTACGCGTCCAAAGCCTTCATTCAAAGAAGCCAGAACAAAATAATCAGCAGCAATATAGTAATCTTTTACATCTTCCTGAGGAACATTGGTAATTGTAAACCTTCCCATTAATTTTGTTGTTGCCAAATTAATTAGTTGTGGGGTTTCTGCTTCAAATTGTCCCAATATAACTAAAAAGTATTCACTTCCTAGTTTGGCTACTTCATCAATAAGATAATCCATTCTTTTGTGATGTGTATTAATAGCACCAACAGACAGGATTACTTTTTGGGTAGGGGAAAGGCCAAGCTGTTTTCTAATTAATTTTTTTTTTGCAAGGCTATTTAACCTTTCGTTAATATTGATATTAAAGCCATAAGGTAACAAAGTTTGCATTTCTGCCGGTGCACCTTTCCGAATAGCTTCTTCCAAGTAAACTGGCAAAAGCTGTTGCACATGATCTTCTGTTTTAAAAGGAGGGCCATTTGGTGCACCGTTAGAAAAAAGCAGTTTATATTTAAATTTCAGGTATTTTCTTAAATGCCATAAATAGGTACCCAATACAAAATCACTATAATAAATAACAGCAGGTTTTTTTTTAAAAATTAGTGGAAGCATCGAAATACAAAATGTAGCTTGCTCTATTGCATAAGCATCCAAAGGCAGTATTTTTGCTAAAAATTGTGCTCCTTTTTTTCTTCTTGGTAAGTTAGGCAAAGCTATTTCGTTACCTATGCTTTTACCTCCGCCTTTAATTAAGTATAGTTTAAAATCTATAGTATCTTTTAACGCATCATAACATTCTCTGGTAAAAGATTCGTAACCGCGGTTAATATGCCCTAAGCCGGTGCAAACTATAAAAACGTTCATGCTGTTTTTAGCATCATTTTTTCCCTAATCTTTCTGTTTACTTTCCGCAGGCCAAACAAACAAACATCTGTTAAAGATTTAAAGAAAACAAGGATAGCAGTAGGAGACAAGTAAAAAAGTGATTTAGTTATAAAAACAATTTCGGGCCTGGTAAGGAAAATGCGTTTCCGGGAAGTTTCTAATAACACACTAAACAAATATATATCTGTATATTTTACTTTATGTTTTAGCGGAATATTATTCCCCACTTTTTTATAAGCATATAATCCAACTTTGAGCTTTTCTAATAAGAAAATTTTATAAGTATCTTTTCTGTAATGATCTGAGCGGCTGACAGAAGTATTTGATTGCCTGAAATAATTTAAGCACTCCGGAAAATAAGCAATGTAATTATCAAAACAAATGTCAATCCAAAACTGCCAGTCGCCACAAATTTTATATTGCTTAAAAGACGCATCTACTTTGTAAAAATTCTCTTTTTTAAATACAACAGCACTTGCATTTGGAACAATTGGGTGAAAGAAAAAAGCGTCCCGGCATTCATCATAACCGTTATTTAAATAATAACCGTCCTGGTTGTTAGGTATCTCCTGGATTAGTTTTCCGATACTTTTACCATTCTCGTCAACCATATTAGATCCGCAATAAGCTAATCCAATGTTTGTATTGTTATTTAAAGTTTGCGTTAACGATTCTAAGAAATTTTTATCAGCATAATCATCGCTTTCAGCTATCCAAATATAATCGCCATTAGCTAATGCAATACCTTTTTCCCATTGCAAAAACGTACTTCCAGAATTTTTTTCATTATAAATGATGTGTTTAATTTGGGGATTATTCCTGTATTGTTCAATAACAATTTTACTATCATCGGTAGAACAATCATCTAAAATAATGACCTCAAAGTTTTGATAAGTTTGATGAAGAACAGAATCAATCCTTTGGTTTAAATACCGGGCATGATTGTAATTTGGAATGATAACAGAAACCAGTTCGACCATTATTGCAGATGTAATATTGGCTTGTTAATTCCTGCAATTAACAATGCTTCTTTTACCGGTAAAAAATTTATATCAATCATAATTTTATCCAGGATGGAAATTGTAATTGAATGCTTTTGTTTACATCTTCCCTGGCCGACCATTTTTCTGGTGCAATAACAATTTTGTTAGGATTACGGTTTAAAAAAGCACCCCACCAACTAAAAGTACTGTTGGCTATAATATTGTTGGAACATTGGCGCATCAGATCCAAATCTACATAATCGGTATTGCCATCCACATAATACGTTGCTGCATCTGTTTTTATATTTTCTTTTACCCATTCCAAGTCGTCCGAAAAAAAGTAAAACGATGGTTTTGAAACCTTTTGTTTGAGATAATGAATGGCTTTTTGATAATATTCCATTGGTAAAACACCCATCAAATAATTAGCATTAGAATCGGTTACATAATCACCGCGGCGAATATGAACTGCCACAGAAGATTTATCAGTTTTTATTGCTGATAACCATGCTGCTGCTTTTGTATCAAGCGGTTCTTTCAGGGTAAGTTCTTCAAAAATTTGTGGTTGTACATTTTCAAAGTATTTGTAATGCTGCCAGTAACCTTCTACATAAACATTAGCGGGAGTTTTAAAAACATCGGGTTCTAATATCCACCAAATATGTTCTTTAAAATAATTTTTAGTATGCTTTGGAAAGAGAACAGGTTCAACATTTCTATACACTTTTGCAAAAAACGAAGTTTGCTGATGCAACTTTTGATAACGGTTTATCTCTTTTCTGAAAGGAACAATATCTGCTGTTGTTGCAATTTCAGCATTGATATGATAATGATTAAGCTTGTAACTTCTTAAATCCTGACTTTTAAAAAACGATAAATCTAATTTTAAAGGTACTTCTTTTGCCAGTGATAATTGCCGACCAATTGCATATTGAAATAACTGATTTCCTAAGCCACTTATTAATTTAGTTACAATCAAGAATAAAAATATTTAGAATAAGTATCGGAACAAGTATTAAATAAATAACTGAATTTGATAGTTAGTTATTTGAAAAAGCAATTTCGGTTAAAAAGCTTTTGATTTTTTGATGAACAGTTTCTTTTGAAAAATAATACAAAGTATCCCAGGCATTGCTTACATAGTTTTGATAGTTATTGATATTAACTATGATTTTTGAAAGCTGGTTTGCTATTTCTTTTTCATCAATAGTTTCAATACAAACACCGCAATTGTTCTCTTTTATAAAATGATTATTGGCTGAATAAGTTGGTCCGCAACTAATAATTAATCTTTTTGATTTGCAATAATCTGTAATCTTGGTTTGTAAGGATGCTTTTGAATGCGTATAATTTTCACTGCTAAAAGAAGCAGTGATCAGCAGTGCATCTGCCTCGTTTAACTTTTGATGTATTTGGTTGTAAGGTAAATGCCCACCATATTTTACGCCCAATGACTCTAATTCACTTTTTCGCCAGCTCCATTGGCCCTCCTGCGTATAAAGCATCAATTGTATGTTTTGATTCACTGCTAAACTTTTTACTGCCTTTGCAAAAGCCAGGAAACTATCAAAGTGCATTGGCCATAAAGCGCCAGCATAAGCAATAGTAAAAGGACCGTTTTTTACATAAGGGTTATCTTTTGGCGCATCAGTTAAATCAACCGGGTTTCTTACATATAAAATTTTTTCAGGTTTTGCCTGATAACGTTCAGCTAATATGTTTCCAAGTTCCTCGCCAATCATCATCCAATTCCTGTTGTTTTGCAGCATCTCTTTGATAATATTGCTAACAAGGTTTCCTATGCGGTCGGCTTTAACTTTATACATCCAATCATCCATAAAATACGGAATAATTGGATACTTGCTGTTTTTAAGTAATTTATCATGCATCAAAATACCTGATGCAGTATTAGAACAGGAAATAACAACATCAGGATTAAACAATTCAATCTCCCGCCTTAATTTTTGATAGTTGTTATGTTTAAAAAGAAAATAGTTGATGGAACTAATTAATGGAAGCGAAAATTTCGTAAGCTTGTTTACAGGAATATTAATTGCATTAAGCTTGTAACTTCTGTAACGTTTTGTATAAGGTTCTGTCGAGCCTATTTTTTCCAGGCTTTTTAGATCGACCTCTGTAATGCCTAAAAAATCTTCAGGCTTTATAAAACAGAATAAATTGTACAAAGTTTGGTTAATTCCGCCTTCATTTAATGCCATTGGCGCATCACCAAATAGTAAAACCTTCATGTCAAAAGATGAAATCAGGATAATTTCACCATCTTTTTTCCGAGTATTTTTTTTACCCAGTATTTGGAATAGATGGGAAAAAGAGCAGACCAAAAGCTTTTGTATTTCCAATAGGTTTTTAAAAGAACAGAAAAATGGTTTTCTGTATCAAACCTGTTTTCATAATACAGCAATTTAATAATATTGGCAGGAAAATAGTTTTTAATAATATTAGTATTGGTAATATTGATGATGCTTTTATGATAACCTTCTTTAACTAGTGAAGTTAAAATGTAATTATAGTTTTTGGCAAAGGTATTAACAAACTGATAACCACCGGAATTATTTTGTTTTGCAGCAATTAAAGGTGTTTCGATAAAAATATTTTCCTTAGCTCCGAATATTGCTTTTATAGTCCAGCAAACTTGTACAATATTGGTTCCCATGTATTTTTCATAATCCAGATCTATTGGAAGTATTGATTTATTGATAATATTTCCGCTGATAAAAGTTACGTAATAATGTATCTTTTTAACAAATTCTAAAGGGTTTTGATAAGAAATAATTTCTGCGTTAGTTATACGTTTTTGCTCCAAATCTTCTTCTTTATGATAAGGTATGCACTGCATATATACATCGCCACAATCTTTATCTTTAAGAAGATCAACAATTACTTTAAGGCTTCCATCCAATAAAAATTCATCATCCCCTAAAATCCAAACATATTTTCCGGTAGCTTTATCAAAACAGATGGAACAAGTTGAATCCGGGCCAAGGTTAATCGTGTTTTCGTAGTAATTAATCCTAACCGTCTTTGAATATTTATCTACAATATTTTTTGTATGATCTGTTGAAGCATTATTGGCAATTACAAGTTCTATATCCTGTTTTACTTCTTCTAATTGAGTTATAATTGAATTGAGGCAACGATCTAAATAAGTTGCCCTGTTATAAGTTGGAATGCCAATAGTTAGTAAAGGTTTTTGCATAAGCAAGATTGTGTTTTGATGTTTTTTAAATCTGTATAAAAGCTACAGATGCTTCTTTTACCGCACTAAAATTATATTCTTTTGTCAAGTTAAGGCAACTCTTGAAGCAATGGAAAATATTGATACAAGTTTTTAAAAAAACCTTCTTTCGATAAATACTTTTCCCATAATAATCTATTACTTTTTTGCAATTGTAAAAAATCATCAGAATGGATGGATTGATGGAAGTCAAGGATAAATTGGCCTGCTTTATTTGCATCTTTTTCTTCAATCCAAACCACTTGTTTTTTCCAGTCGATAAACTCTTCAAAAGGCAAAACACAATCTGTATTGATAAAAACAGGAATTCGGCCCGCACTCATTACCTCATACAATCTAAATGAATAATTGCCATGGCCACTAACACAAATATTATATTGGTTGTTAAATATATTATTTACAAAAGGTAGTTTTCCGTTAACCGGATCCCAACTTTGTTCTAAAGTAGTTAAGGTTATGTCTGTTTTTACATTCTTATTGTTTAAGCAGGCAACTATTGCGTCCCGGCGGGCTAAATATCCAAAGTTGTAATACAAGTTAAACTGCTTGCTAATTCCTGCAATAGCTAAAGCTTTATTAATGGTTCTTTTAAAGGCCAATTTAGTAGGGAGTTTAACAGGTGCAGCCTGGCCTCTGAAACCAATAGTTGGAGTTGTGGTTTTATTTAGCCAAAGCTCGTTTTCTGATAAGTTTTTTCGCTTCCTTAAATCTTTTGTATAAGCAGGCATTGCAAACTCATGATTATCCTTTAAACTTTTTAATAAAGAAGTACGAAAGATAACAACATTGGAATGTTCGATTTTTTTAATTGGATCAAAATAATAAAACAGGATAATCTTTTTATTGAACTTTTTTGCCAGATCTGTCATGTCGATCAAGGCTTTTTTTAAATCCTCAATCTCACCTGGTTCATAACCGTAGTGTTTATAATTTTCCTCTGTGTAACCATATAATTTTTCGTAATTAACCGGGAAAATAAAAAAGTCTGCCAGCGCTGGTTCACTTACAATTGTTGTAGTTGCTGATAGGGGAGAGGATACTTCATCGACTTCAAATTTTATCGGATAACCCGACCCAATGTAGATTTTATACATGAACTAAAGTAAATGTCAGTTTGCTTGTACTATTGAAAATATTTTTTTGATAATAAAATTTCCCTTAATTATTGTTTCTGATAATTCCAATATATCTTCCAAATCACAAAGAAAATAAGATGCTTTGTTTACAGTATAATTATTCATAAATGATTTGAATTATATAGAAAAACATGCCTTAAAAACAGTATGTAAATATTAGTAAAACTTATAGCAAAGATATTTACCACATTCGCCAATCATTAGCATCAATTCCATACCACAATTTTGCATTTCTTTGCATGCCTATAAACAGGCCAACATTAGAACTCATTGTACCTACAAAAACAGAAGATTTGTACAAAGCCTCTGAATCTGTTAATACTTTGATGGTCATTTCCTTCTTTGCTTCTTTGTTCAGCCGGTTATATGCACCTTCACTAAAACCTTTTTCACCTTCCTTGCAAAAAGTATAAATCCGATAATCAGTAAAAGAACTTTTTAGTTCGCTAATGTTTTTATAATCATCTGTAAAAACAAACAAGTTTTTTAAAGGAGTGATATTTTTGATGTAATTAATATATTCGTGTGCCGATGATACTTTAGCTTCTGTGACTTTATCTCCACTTCTTAAATGAACTCCTACATACTCAGTTGGCAGGTTTAAACCTTGAATTCTACCGTTTATCTCTTGTTGTATATCAGGTTGAAAATTCCAAACATTGTTTACAACCATCTGCAACGCACTTACTAAATTTCCGGATATTCCTAATTGTGGTATATCAAAAGTTTCATTTTGAAATTTTGCATCTCTTATAAAAGTCCAAATATCCTGGGTCAAATAATCTATTCCCAAAGTTTTCCTAATGATTTTAGTTTTGATAATATTAGGGATCGTAGGCTTAATCTGATAGCTTCTTGCGTTATACTTTAAGTGTACTTTAGAATAGCTTTCCTCACAAAAAGGAAGGAAGTAATCTTCCCAGCCCTTATCATAAGAAAAATTATTGTCCCTGGACGATAGTACAAATTTGATGTTGTTTTTTAAGCAGAACAAAATAGCCAGGAACATGTGATTGATCTCAGAATATAATCCTGCTTGTATGCCAACCCTAAAAACAAGTGTTTTTTGAAATGAATTATTAAGTTTATTATAATTTTCGATCCACTTTTTACTTTCCATTTCGGTTGATTAAAAAGAAACCAAAATCGTTATAGGTAATTTCTTTACCTGTGGCTGTTACACGCCCATGTTTAACTAGTGAAATTCCATCTGTGGTTAAATACCTTTCCATATTCGGATAATCCAATTCAATGTTGATATAATATTCTCCGTTTACAAAATTATCCGGAAGCCGTAAATTATCTTTGAATGAAAATTTCCCTGGTCCGATTGTTACAATTTCGGCATATAAATGTGCCGGACTATAAAAAGATACCAGCACACCTTCTAAAGTAAAAATTTTAACTTCAATGTTTAACTGTAGCGGTTCAACAGAAGATCCGTTAATTTCAATTTCTAAATTATGCTGATCGGCATTTAATTCAATTAAAGCATCTTGTTTATGATTAATCAAAATCTGATCTATTGCTAAAGCAGCATGTTTAACCTTAATTAATTCTTTTAAATCCTTGTTTTCTTGTACAGTCCCCTGCTCTTTATAAAAATGGATTGCCTGCTCAACAGAGCCATTGTAACCAATATTGCCCTTATCCAGCACAATACCTTTCTTACAAAGCTGTTTAACAGAAGCCATATTATGGCTAACAAATAATACTGTTCGGCCTTCGCCCTGGCTTACTTCCCCCATTTTCCCTAGGCACTTTTTCTGAAATTCTGCATCGCCTACAGCTAAAACTTCATCCACAATTAATATTTCAGATTCCAAATGGGCTGCAACAGCAAAAGCTAAGCGAACGTACATGCCAGAGGAGTAGCGCTTAACGGGTGTATCTACATAACGTTCAACACCTGCAAAATCAACAATTTCATCAAATTTGGCTGCAATTTCTTTTTTACGCATACCCAAAATGGCACCATTTAAAAAAATGTTTTCGCGGCCGCTTAACTCTGGATGAAAACCGGTTCCAACTTCCAACAGACTTGCAATCCGGCCTTTTACTTTAATATTGCCTGTAGTAGGGGCGGTTACGCGGCTCAATAATTTTAAAAGGGTACTTTTTCCGGCACCATTACGTCCAATAATACCCACAGCATCGCCTTGTTTAATATCGAAGTTTATATCTTTTAAACTCCAAACAATATCACTGCTACCTTTGCTTGTACGGTCATTGGTTTCACCAATTTTTAAATAAGGGTCTTCTTTGCCCCGAACCCTGGCAAACCATCTTTCTAAATCCCTGGATATGGTACCTGTGCCAATTTGGCCTAATTGATATGCTTTAGAAATATTTTTAACTTGAATGGCTGTAGGCATATTTAATAATACGGGTTAATAAAACCATTAAATTAACTCCGTTTAAAATGGTAAAGATGAAATTATATATTATGCGAAAATTTTATGAAGTCGTTTTTTTTATGAAACCGGAAGTATTTCTTTCACCAATTTTTTTTGCAGGCACACCGCCCCAAATTTCATAAGCTGGTATAGGTTTAGTTACTACTGCCCCAGCAGCAACAACAGCTCCGGTTCCAATTACAGCACCTTTTAATACTACTACATTACATCCAAGCCACACATCGTTACCAATAGTAATGGCGGCTCTCGTGCCAACCTGACTATGCATTAACTTGTTAATATTTATTCCATGGTCATGATCAATAAATCTACAACCTGAGGCAATTAAACAATCATTACCTACTGTAATTCCTTCTGTGATATTGAATTCGCAACCATTACCAATAAAAACAGTATCTCCTATGATAATAGATGGTCCCGGAAGCCAGGGATTATCATATTTGAAGTAAATATGTTGTTCAAGCTTACAGTTTTTACCTATCTCTACCTGATGAGGCCAGGTGACGGAAAGTTTAGGTACAACAGTACCTCTGCCTATCTTCATTCCGATACAGGAAAACCATAAATATCGAATCTTGCTATTAAAACTGCTTCCTAGTTGAAAACGAAGAACAAAACCAGCCTTTTGAATAAATTTAAGCAAATTGTTGATGTGCAGTTTTTTTTACTTCTTAAAAAATTCCAATTACCTTGCTAACTCTTACACCCTAAAAAAGCACTTTAAGAATTTGCAAGTATGTTACAGGTTTATACCACAAGTAATTAAATATGTTTTTCAATGAAAATAGATACTTCTTTGCCTCGATGTAATTTTTCACGAGAATATAATGACTAATAACCATTGAAAGATCTGTTTTTAATATTTCATGAAAGGTTTTTGGATGGGTTTTATCCGTGCCGAATTCATATAGTATTTTTAGTTTCCTTTCTCCCGCATTGTTTTCATGACTATTAGTAACAGATTCATCTGATATTGCATAAACAGTAGTATACTGATCAATAAAATAAAAGCCTAATTTTTCTATAGCTGCCGCACGCAGAGCAAAATCAAAATCGCAAGCTGTACCTATAATACTTGCCGGCCTGGAACCTAAACTTTTAGCTGAAGTTGTTGGCAATATAAAACCATCATTTGGACACTGTTGTAGCATTGCCATAGCAACACTATCTTTTTGTTTACCTTTAAATGAAGCACTTCTTTTAAAATCGTCATTTACTTTATCAGAGCTTTTATAATCATATTCATTAGAAAAAAACAATTGTTTACCAAAAACGATACAATTAAGATTTTTTTGAGCTTCTCTTAAAAGAGTACTTATTGATTCTTCTAAAAAATAATCATCATCATGCATTAAACAAAAGTACTCTCCTTTTGCTTTTTCTATTAAATATCCAACATTTTCATTTTGTCCCTTGCTTGGTATGTGATGCTCATATTTCAAAGAAACATTAGCTGGTAGCATACTTATAACATCTTCAATATCAGTATAAACACTTTTTGGAGAATCGTCACCAATTAAAATTTCTATATTATATTCCGAAATTTCTTTTTGATCTATTATTGAAGTAATTAGTCTTTTTAATAAAGCAGGCCTCTGATAGGTAGGAATGCCAATAGATAGGGTAATCATTTAGTTTTGTTTGCTTATAGTTGCTTCAAAGTTACCTTGTGATTATAATGGAATAATTATAATATAGTTATAAAATAAGCATTGACCATTAAGAACAATAGATAAGTTTTTCTTCCTTAGTTATCTAACTACTAATTCAAATGTTTAAAATCTCTTAACTTAATTTTTAGAAGCTGAACTCTTTTCCAATTCTCACCAATTAGTTTTTTAACTACTTGATAATCTTTTGTAAGATAATAAGTTAATTGAGATATAGTATAAAATTTATTTATTACAGTAGGTTCATATACAAAAGATAAAGTCAGCATTGCATAAATATTACTATTCAATATTTCAGTATCATTATTGTAGGATCGTGTATTAAAATTGAAATTATGAATTACATAAGTTTCAGAAATGTGCCTTATTCGAAACCCTAAATATTTAAGTCGTGATCCGTATTCTAAATAAACTGAGCCAAACTTAAAATCCTCATTATTTAAAATATTTGATGTTATTACTTTTTGCGGGTAAATACTTGCCCCACAAGAAATTGCTCTTGAATTCTGAGGGTCTTTAGGCGTTATTGAAAAACCTCTAGGATGAATTTCACTAGGAACGGGGTGAGGTGGAGGCAAAGGAGTTTCTGTTGTATTATATTCTCCAATAACCCATATTGCATCGGGGTCTTCTGCTATTTTATCTAAACATATCTTCAAATGATCTTGTGGAAATGTATGATCGTCGTCCATAGTTCTGATATGTGTTCCACCGCAACTTTTAGCAACAAAATTTCTATTGGCATAAAGGCCTTTTTTAGGCCCTTCTAAATATTTAGCATCATACCTATTAGACAAATTTCTATTTTGTAGGATAAATTCTTCTGTGGAAGAGTCATCAGATATCACAATCTCAGACCAGATGTGAGGTTGCTGATATAAGCTTTTTAAACAAGTTTCTAATAAATCAGGTCTGTTTCTGGTAACTAAAGCAATACTTAATCTATAATTATCCATTAAGCGTTTTTAATGAATTTTCAAATGTCTGTAAATAAACAGGTGCTAAGTTTTCTAATATGTACCTTTTAGATACTTCAATACACTTATTTGATAACCTTTCGTAAGCATCTTCATTTAAGTTTAAAAGATATTTTACTTTTTCAACTAAATTTTCAATTTTTCCGGGTTCAATTAAAAGTGTAGGATCAACTTGATTTAGCATATCTGCCACACCTGGTATATTATATGCTACAACTGGTATTCCTGCAGCTAATTGCTCTAAAACAGCAAATCCAAAGCCTTCCATGTATGAAGGAAATACTCCAACTTTTGTTTTCTCAAGCAGATAAGATAATTGATTTGGTTTAAAAGTAGATGTTATCTTTAATAGATTGAAAACACTATCATCAAAATCGCTTTTGACCATATCTTCAGACACTACGCAACCCAAAATATGAATTTCTTTTAATTCACTGTTTTTTATTAAAAAATTAGAGATACTTCTCCAATCTTTAATGCCCTTTACAAAACTCCATGAACCTAAAAATGAGATGATAGCATTGTTTTTTTTTCTTACACTTGGATCTAAATATAAACCTGTAAGAACATGTTGTGGTAGACCATTGGGAATAAAAACTAACTTGTTTTTTTCTACTCCGTTTTTAATAAAATATTCATATTCATGAGTATTTAAACAATGAACAACGTCTGCATATTTTAATGATGCTTCAAAATCTTCAAGCGTTAAATCTTTGTATAAGCTTCTAATATAAGAACCAGCAATACCCTTTATACTTTTTTTTGCTTTCCCTTCGGCTTCAAGCACTTTTGCGTATCGCTCAATTTTTTCAGCCGCTACTATATATAGTGGACGAATACCATGTGAACGAACAAATAAAACGCCTTTAAATCCAAATGATTCTTTAGGGAAAGCAACATTTTCAAAGTTTGCATCTATAACATTGTATTTAAAAGCATTTTTTTGTAGATAATTTAAAAGCTTTTCAGTGAAAGAACTTCCAAAAACCCTTTGAAATTTATTTTGTCCTTTTGGGTATAAGTCTGAATAGTCAACTTTTTCAACCAAATGACCGGCCTTCTTGTACTCCTGGATCAGCTCGTAGTGAACTCTACCCAATCCAGAATCATTATTTATTACCCCATGCGAAACAATTAAAATTTTCATTACGATAACTATTTGCTGAATGAATACTTTAATTGTTTAAAGAAAAACTTTTTATTAAAGCTATACAGTTGTTTACAAGTTTTATAAAATCTGCCAATATTAGAAGGGCTTTTAATGGTTTCAAATAACTTAAACATAAATTCTTCACCTAATTGCTTAAATACTTTTTTGGAAGAATCTATATTTTCCGGAAAGTCTTTTAATATTTGATATCGAACGACCGATCTTTCTCTAAAGTGGTTTAAGGGAGATTTTACTCCTTTTGCAAAATTATTAGTTCCTTGCCTAAAGTAGTTTAGTGCAGAACTTATATAACTTATTTTACAATTCTGAGCTATATACAAAAAAAAGTACCAGTCTCCTGAATATCGGAATAAATTTAAATTATGAAATAAACGATCATCAACAAGATTCTTTTTAAAAATCATTGCACTTGTATTATTTATAGTACAATCATAAATCAGGTAATTATTAACTTCATCCTTACCTGTTGTTAAATAATCAAAATCCCAACGATTGGTTTTAAAGTTGCTATTTCTGTATTTTTTATAAAAATCAGTTTCAATTTTTTTATCTCTGACTACGCTCGAATCACAATATACGATTCCAACTTCCGGATCGTTGGTAAATCTTTTTACTGCTTCTTTTAAAAATGACAGGTCTGCATAATCATCACTTTCTGCTATCCATATATACTTTCCATTTGCTGTATTTATACCTTTTTGCCATTGTTTAAAGGTAGAACTACTGTTCTTCTCATTAAAGAGAATTTTGCTAACTTTTTTATTGTTTTTATATGGTTCAATAATTTCTCTACTATTATCTGTAGAACAATCATCAAGTATAATTAGCTCAAAGTCCTGGTAGGACTGATTTAATACTGACTCTATACGTTTTATTAAGTAATTAGAATGATTGTAATTTGGAATGATAACAGAAACCTGAGGAATTATCTTTGTGTCCATAAGATATTTTTAGTATGCCCAAAAACTATCACTTTTATAACTGTTAACCCCTTAATCACAGAAAAAAATTTTATAAAACCATAATTTAAACCTATGCCGAAAAGTTTAATTAACGGATATTTAAAGTTAAGCATTCGTAGTAAAAAAGTAATTTTATTATTCCATTCTACTTTCATTTGAGTTTTTCGATTGATTTTTCCTTTCGGTAATAAAAGTTTCCATTTGTTATGAAATTTAATAGTTTCATCGATCCAGCTTTTATTATAAGAACCCATAGAAAGATGTTCTAATAAAACTTTATTAGTTACTAAAACTTTCTTACTCAGCCCAATATTAAAAGAAAAATCTAAATCATAACAATGGAAATTATTAAAAGTGGATTCATCAAATTTATTTTTCATCCAAATTTCTTTTTTTGTAAATAAAAATACTCCATCAAGACAAACCACTTCTTCGAAGCTTTGATATAGATAATTGACATATTCATTCTTTTTGTGTTTAGAATGCTGCACAATGTGTATAGGGTCAAGCTCTTTCAGCCCGCTTAATAAACCACTAGGCGAAAGACTTTTATATTTGCTTCCACCTATACCAATTACGCCTGTTGTTAAATCTGTTTCAAATTTTTTCATTAAAGGTTCTGGCCAATTTATTGTCTTAAAAGCAATATCTTCATGTACAAAACATAAATATGGAAATTTTGCTTTTTCTGCGCCTATATTATAAGCTTTGCAAATTCCCATTTCCCCTTTATTTTCTATTGCAATTATCTCATATTCTATCTTAATTGTCTGCTCAAGATTTTTCTTAAGATTTTCTAAAAAAATCGGTTGATATGTTGAAACTACAATTGAAATCATTTAAATATAGCTAATATAATATGTAACGTTTTTAGATTTAACTTATTTGAGCAAGGTAAAGTGATTAATAGAATTATAAACTTCTAAAGCTATTGTAGTTTATTTGCTACCGTAAACCAATTAGGTCTAAATAAAGAATTAAAGCCCGGGACATTTTCGTTATAATACCTATTTCCAATTAAACTTTCAGAGCTAAGTTCAAATCCTAAATTAACTTTATCTGAATTTACTTTTTTTATACCAGGCAGAGAGATATCAAAAACTACCTCATAAGAACCTGATGCTAAACTATAAGATGGTATGGTAAAAATTATTTCATACTTCCCAATTGCTAAAGTATTTAGATCATTATAATCATTGAAAAATATTCTTGCAAGAGGGCTATGTTCACTTGAAAGTATATTAAAACCTACCCCAATTTCACCTAAGTTTTGTAAAATTTCAAGATTAATAGTTATTATAATTTCATCAGAAGTAAAAAAAGCTTCAGTTTTATTATTTGTAGAAATGAATGTTTTAGTAATTACGATAGCATCATCTCCATTTCTACCTTCCCATACTAAAGAAGATTTTTTTGTACTTACATATTCATTAATAACATTATTTACTGTAGAAGCAGCTTTAAGGCTTCCGTTTACAAGTAGTAGACCTGTTGTACATAAATTTCTAACAGAACTAATATTATGACTTACAAAGAGAACAGTTCTGCCTTCACCTTTGCTTACTTCCCCCATCTTACCTAAACACTTTTTTTGAAATTCGGCGTCTCCAACAGCAAGTACTTCATCAACAATCAATATTTCAGATTCCAAGTGAGCAGCTACAGCAAAGGCCAATCGTACATACATTCCGGATGAATAACGTTTTACAGGTGTATCAATATATCTTTCTACACCTGCAAAGTCAACTATTTCATCAAATTTTCTTTTGATCTCTTTTTTACGCATCCCTAGAATTGCACCATTCAAAAAGATATTTTCCCTTCCAGTCAATTCCGGATGAAAGCCTGTACCTACTTCCAGTAAACTTGCTATGCGGCCCTTTACTTTAATACTACCTGTAGTAGGGGAGGTAACCCGGCTTAAAAGTTTTAACAAAGTACTTTTGCCTGCACCATTACGGCCGATGATACCTACTGCATCGCCTTGCTGTATATCAAAACTAATATTGTTTAAACTCAGCACTATATCGCTGGCGCCTTTCACAGAACGATCGTTAGCTTCCCCGATGGTCATAAACGGGTCTTCTTTGCCGCGTACTTTAGCGAACCACCTTTCTAAATCTCTGGAAAGGGTACCTGTACCGATAGTACCTAATTGGTATGCTTTTGAAAGATTTTCAACCTTAATGGCTGTTGACATATTTTTTTTGTTAATTAATAGAAATTATTTTTTGTATCAGCTTTATCAGAATTATAAGTGTAAATGCAGGTGTTTATAGAAACCTTCCGGCGTAAAGTATTCTTTCCAGATATTTCTGATATTTATTTGCAGTTCTTTAAATTCTTCTGCTGATAAGCTATTATGAAATTCCAATACTTTTTCCGGAATTTGATTGATTTCATCTTCTTCTACCCAAACGCAATATTTTTTCCAGTCGATAATAAAATCAAAAGGTAAAACACAATCTGTATTTACAAAAACGGGTATTCTACCACAACATAATGCCTCAAAAAAACGTATCGAGTTATTTCCATATCCCCTTACACATAAAGTATAATCGCTATCAATGATATTTTCTACATAGCCTTTTCTAAAAGAAGCGTTTAATTCTTTAATGCCACCCGGGTATAAACCACCAACAGGCCCACCAAAACCAAAGTTAGATCTGATTACAAAATTATTTTTAACTTTTTTGCTTTTTAGAATAGATAATAATGCCCTAACCCGATAAGAATGTGCTGATATAGAAGGAAAAGTCTTCATGACGCCCAGGTAATTCATTGCCAGTCTTAATGCTTCTTTTACCTTGTAAAATCCAAACTTTTGTGCCAGGGGAGGGGCAAAGCCGCAAAACCCTATTGTAGGAACAGTTTTTTTGGCCCTTATGGGTAATTGATTGTTGTAATATTCAGCTATAAAATCCTCAAAGAAAAATGTAAAAGCAAATTCATTGCTTTTTCTCCTGGATTGGTACAGGGTATTACAGAAGATGATTGAATTTTTGATCTTAACATTAAAATAATCAATGTCGGATCCTAAAAATACAAATGTTTTTTTTCCGCTTTTTTCAGCCTGCTCAGCAAAAGTTTTGATTTCCTGCTCAAACTTGATATCGTTTTCTTTTTGGGTATATCTAACGGGCAGTAAACAAGCGTCACTTTCTTCAATAGAAGTAAGTTCAATAAATCTCTTACCTTCTTTTTCAAACTTGTCAAACCTCCCTATGGTTATATTTAATTCGGGGTTTCTTTCTTTACTGTCCTGGCCACAAAAAGGGACTAATAAATCAACTACAGGCTGATCTATTTTGAGTAGGGTAAGATCGGTGTATAGTTTTAATTTATTTAAATCCAATTAGATTAGTTTTAATTATACTTTCTAAAATAGAACAGTGAAACAGAAATTTATTTTTGTAAAATTTTACTTACAATAGGTTGGGTTAATTTGAATTATAATAGGAAACCTATCATATTTTTAAGTGATAAAAGAAGTATATTATCCTTTTAAATTTAATAGCTGGCTTAAAATTTATCCTTCAAATACTCCGAAAAATAAAGGCCAATATAATTTTTTAAAGCAATCCGCCAATCGCGCATAATATTTAATTCGCGTAACTCTAACTTTTTATTAACTAATCGTTCGCAAGCAGGCCTCTGGGCAAAGTATGTTTCTTTAAAATACTCAGACGTTACATCATGAAAAACTACTTTATCTTGCAAGCCAATTATATTTACCAGTTCTTCTGCAACTTCGCGTCGGCTGGTTTGTCCTTTACAAACTAAATTATATAAGCCCCAGTATTCTTTTTCAATAATCGCTTTTGCGTTTTTAGCAAAATCTACCGTAAATGTTGGTGTTCCGTCTTTATCATCCACGATATATAAATCTCTTTTTCCGGAAACTAATTGCTTGATAAGTTTATTAATAAATTTTTTGTCTTTATCCGGTCCGCCACCCATCATCCAACCGGCACGGCAGACTACATATCTATCTGCATGTTCAACAACATATCGTTCTCCCATGTACTTTGACCGGGCATAATGGCCTAAGGGGTTAGGCTGGTCCCAATCGTCATACAACTCCTTTTTGCCATCAAAAATTCCGGCGGTGCTAATATATAGCAGAGGTATATTTAATTCATTTGCAATATAGACTGCATTTTCAACCGCTATAGTATTCGTTAAATAGGTGTCATCAACATTAAGTTCACAAAACTCAAGATCTGTATAGGCCCCTAAATGGAACAAGTAGTCAGGTTTAAATTCTTCAACATCTTGTTTGTATTTATCAAAATCACGAAAATCCAAAAAACTTAACCAATTAGCATTCACATCTTTGTCGGTACATTTAATTAGATAATCATCTTTAAATACCTGGTAAAATGCTTCGCCTAACATACCACCTGCACCAGCAATATACACTTTTTTCTGTGTCATAGTTTAAAGTTTATTAATGTTTAGAATGATTTAACTAATTTATAATATAATAATTTGTTGCGATTAGTTATAAAATGTTAATGAATAGCAGGATAAATAGAGTTTTATAAACCATCCCATACAGAAGAATGAATTTTAGGGTTTTGCTGAAAAAAGTTAAATTTTGAAGTATAAGAAACAACAACTCTTTTTGCTACAGCATCCATTAATAATAAATCAGGTGCTGCTTGTTTTAACGGCTCTTGCAGTTTAATTAATTTGACAGCACCTTTACCCCGTACAGCATAAGCGTGAGTACCAATATGGGCTCCATCTTTTCTTAATAAAGTGGAAAAGGGGCCCGGATAAGTGTTTTTCTTACGAATAATGGATTTTGTTCTGATACCAACTTTGTATAGAAAATTAATGAAATAATAATATTTTAGTTTGCCCCAAAAGCTAAAGTTATTATTAATAATATGTCCTAAATATAATAATTCCCAATTATCAGGTACCTGATTTAGTGTTTCAGATAAATATTTTAAATTTTCTTCAACAGGCATTACATCATCTTCTAAAATTAATACTTTATCTAATTGGTTATCTAAAATATATTGATACATTTTTATATGAGACATAGAACAGGCAATTTGATTAATATGTACAGGAGAAGATCCCATATTCATATAATCAATATTGGTTTGTTTATAGATATCCTGAATATTAGCTGCAACCACACCGCTTTCTATAAGTTCTTTTAACTTCAGCATACTGCCTTCTACCCCATAAAAAATTTCGTAATCTAACCCGCCTAAAACTTGTTTAAGTATCTCTCTTCTATTTGCATTTCTCTGAATAGTTAAAATAAGTATTTTATCGAAATAAGTATTTAATATTTTAAGATGAGGCTGATCAGGATTAATCATATTGTAAACTTTAATTTATTTAGGAGTTGGATATAGTTAAACAGTATCAACAAAACTCTTTTCTACCTTGTTAAAAATAATTGTACCTAAAAAAAGAAATACAATAGTTGCTAAAGTGGAATATCCTAATGCTGGCCAATTAAAGCTTCCTGTACCCAAAAATCCATACCTAAAAGTTTCTATTAATTCCGTCATTGGATTAGCGGCAATTAACCAACGATATTTAGGTGGGGCAGCTGATAACGGATAAATAACTGTTGTAGCATACATTAACAATTGTACGCCAAATGCAAGTAAAAATGCTAGGTCTCTATATTTAGTAGTCATGGCAGAAATAATCATACCTGCACCTAAACCCATCGCAGCCATTAATATTACCACAACTGGAAATAAAGCAATAGCCCAGGTTGGATGAAAGGCAGCGCCATGAAATGCATAATAAGCCATGACCAATAGAAACAGCAAAAATTGAACACCAAAGCGTACTAGGTTACTCAGCACAATACTTAAGGGCATAATTAACCTTGGAAAATATACTTTTCCAAAAATATCTGCATTGTCCCTAAAAACAGTTGAAGTTTTAGTCAAACAATCTGCAAAATAATTCCAGGCTGTAATACCTGCCATGTAAAATAAAGGCGGAGGGAGCTTATCTGTAGATATTTTTGCAAGCCCCCCAAAAATAAAAGTAAACATAATGGTGGTTACCAAAGGCTGCACAAAGAACCAGATGGGACCTAAAATAGTTTGTTTGTAAAAAGACACAAAGTCTCTCCTTACTAACAATCCTAAAAGATCTCTGTATTTCCATACATCACTTAAATGTAAATCAAATGCACTATTTTGAGGCTTAATTTCCAGGTCCCATTCCTGATTAGATATAGTTAATTTTTCATTCATTATATTTTTCGTTCTTTTTACTTATCTTAATGAAACGTTTAACTTATTAGTTTGATGCTATTAATTAAAATATCCTGTTTGATAATATAATTTCAATTTTTATTATTTTTAATTAAATAAGGTATTGTTTTATAGCTGTTGTAATAAAACACAAATATGAATTAAATTATTTTAAGTTATGTGGCTTTATTGTGAATTTATCATAATTGTAATTTTACGGCTTCGCCCTTTCAGTCCCATACTGATTAAATACAAAAACAATAAAAATAAGAGATAATTAAGCTGTATAATTAAGCTAATTTTAGTTCCTGATGCTTTAAATTAAAAATTCTGCATTTTACGGAAATGATATAAAGGCATTAATAAGCCATTATTAAAGCGAGAAGTGTATGTTCATAAAATTTACTTCTTATATGATTTGCTATAATAGTTATATGAAAAAGCATTAAAATCTGTCTAAAAGGTCTTTAAATGCAGACTTTATAGATTTCTTTTTTTTGTTTTGTGTATAATAACTATTGTCGTAATGATAGCCACTACCATATTTATTATTTTGCACTCCGTTAAAAACAATATTTAGTTTAGGAAACCTTTTTTCTTTAGACATCCGTTTGATATAGTCCAGCT
This sequence comes from Mucilaginibacter arboris, assembly GCF_009754915.1. Classification (GTDB taxonomy): domain Bacteria; phylum Bacteroidota; class Bacteroidia; order Sphingobacteriales; family Sphingobacteriaceae; genus Mucilaginibacter_A; species Mucilaginibacter_A arboris. Next base: position 213,665 of record NZ_WPIK01000009.1, read on the forward strand.
CTTCTTTAGAAGTATAGCCCTGGCGTACGACGTATAAGGTTACATCACATAATTCTGCTAAAATCAATGAATCTGTTACTAAATGAACAGGAGGTGTATCTAATAGAATATCGTCGTATTCCGTTTTTAACAAATCCAACATCTCCTGCATTCTGTAATTTTCTAAAAGCTCAGAGGGGTTATCAGGCAATGTTCCGGCCCCTATAACAAACATATTTGGACGAATTGAAGTAGTTTGAATAATCGTTTTAATGTCGTTTACTTGGCCTGATAAAAAATCACTTATTCCAAGATATTCAGGGTTAAGATCAAAAGTTTTAGAAACTTTTGGTTTTCTTAGATCTAATTCTAAAATAATTGTTTTTCTGCCTGATGCAGCAATAGCCACCGCTAAATTACTGGATATAAATGTTTTTCCTTCACCAGAGGTGCTGGAAGTAAACAAGGTAACCCTGCCCTTAGGCTTCTTTTGATGCAGATATACTAATCTCGTACGGAGTTCCCTAATTTGCTCTCCTAATATATTACCATTTCTGCTTAATATAGATTTAAGGGAATTATCTTCTTCATAATTCACTTCGGTAATTACAGGCGTATTTGTAGTGTTTTCAATTTCACGTTTATCTATAATCTGGTTTTTAATCGCATTACGGCCATAAACAAATCCGGCTGGTAAAATTAATCCCAATAAAAATGCAGCAGTTAAAATTACAGGTGCTTTTGAAGGTGTTAGTCCTGCATCGTGTGGTTCATCTACAACCTGTACATCAGAAAGTGTAGATGCATAATTTAAAGCAATAGTTTCCCGCTGTTGTGATAAATAAAGGAACTGATCTTCTTTTAATGACTTTTGGCGGGTCATACCAACAAATTCCCTTTCCTGTGCAGGCACTTCCTTAAAGGACGATTCAAACTGGGAATTGTTAGCTTCTAATTGTCTTTTTGTAGTAAGCAACGAAGTTCTGACACCACGAATTGTTTCTTTTATAGCATCCTTTAAATATTTAATTTGCTTATTAATTGGATCAAAGATTGGATTGCTTTCTGGTGTAGTAGATAATAATTTATTTCTTTGTTGTATTGCTGTAGATAGTTGACCTACCAATGCACCGAGGCTTGGATCAGAAATGCCGGTTGTTACTGGAGCGTTATCATCGTTACGTGCAGAATTAACATAATTTTCAATTCCAGAAAGCAAGTCTAACTGGATGTTTAATTCAGCTAATTTAGCATCATTTGATTGTACGTTTCCTAAATAAGCCCCGCCTTTAGCAGAAATATCTGTAAAATTATTACTGCTTTTATAACCTGCTGTTTTTTTCTCTGCTTCATTTAGCTCCTGTGTTATGGTGGCAAGCCTGTTATTCAAAAATTTCAAAGCATTTGCTGTTGCCTGATTTTTGTTTTCTTTTGTTGCAGCTATGTAATTTTTAATTAAAGCAGTTAAAAAAGCTTTTCCACGTTCCGGTACTTCATCACTAACAGTTAAATCTAACAAGTTAGATCCGGTAGCTGCGGCTGCAATACTTATTTTACCCTGGTAATTACCAGCAATAGCATCAGGATTGCTTAATGTAATCCTGATCTTTTTACCAATATATTGAGTTGTATATTTTGTAGTGTCTAACTTCCACTCGCCGAAGCTATTTTTTAAAATATTATTAAACGATGCGTTTAGCACAGTTCCGTCTGATTTTAACAAGACAAAACGATTATTCGCAAGAACAATTATTTCAAATACCTGATTTTCCTTTATTTTTGCTTTATTAGAAAGTCTGAAACGGATAGGGCTGGTAGCATATACATCTTTCTGGTAATATTTACCAGATTCTTCATACGTCACCCATAAATCCAAATCATTGACTGCCTGGCTAACTATAGGCCTAGATTTTAATATTTCTATTTCATTGTCTATTCCTTTAGATGCATCTGTGACATTTAATTTTTCCAAAGCATTACTCTCACCAGATGGCTTTCCATTATTAACCAATATTTTTGCACTAGCTTGATAAGAAGGTTTTGCCTTACGGATATTATAATAAGCAATACCTGTAGTAATTAAGATGCCAATTAAGAAGAGTGGCCAATGATATAAACACCTGGATAAAAAATATTTTAAACCGTTGAAGTTATCTGACTGAATAGAATTTTCGTATTGTATTGTTTCGTTTTCCATTAGGTTTACCTGGTAATTAATGAAACTCCCAAAATAATTAAAGATACAATACCCCCAATTAGGCCCAGGTTTCTACTGAAGTTGTCTGCAGCTAAAGTGGATTTGTATTTTCCAGGGGTTACATAAATAATATCATTATTTTTTAAATAATAGTAAGGGGAATTAAATATATCTTTTGAATTTAAGTTTATTGGAATATAAGACCTCTTACCATTTTGCTCCCGGATCAATAAAATATCACTTCTTACGGCAGTTATGCTTAAATCTCCAGCCAGTGTTATAGCGTCAGTTAAATTTAAACGGTCGTTTTGTACCCTAAGTACTCTTGGACTTCCCACGTCTCCCATAACAGTTACTTTGAAGTTACTAATGGTTACCGTAACGTAAGGCTCTTTTAAATATTTTGAAAGTAAAGTAGTTAATGCTTGTTTAAATTCCGGGACCGTATAACCGGCAGCTTTTATGTTACCTAATATTGGCAATTGTATATTTCCTGCTTTATCTACTAAATAACCATTCGCTACCGCTGTTGCATCAGATGCACCTGTAACGGTAGTTGCATTAGTGCTAACTACTCCATGATTATAAACGGCAGATGCATCAGGATTTAAACTACTGATGTTAATAGCTAAAATATCTTGTGGCTGGATAGTAACCGGAATGAATGGTTCTGCAGTTTCGGTAGTTATCGAAGACCGGTTTACATCCTTAAAATAAGTCAGATTTTTATTGGTGGCACAGGAAGATACAAGGAAAATTAGCAATAGGCCGTAAAATAAATTTTTAATCATGTTTCAGAATGTATTTTTTGTGGATAAAGGTAATAGTATATTATTAACAAATCAAGCTGTTTTAATTAAGTAAGAAAGCCGTTATAGAGTTACCTGATACGTTACTTTTCTACAAAAAGTTATACTTTTTAAAGTTCAGAGACTTCTGATCTTCAAAATTCAAATTCTTACTAATAAATATAATAGCTTATTTTAAAGGAGTAGGTTTGTGATCGAACGTTTTTTCTTGATTAGGATGATAAAACTTTTCCGGCATAGCTTAGGACCTGTTTAAAATTTATTCAGTTTATTCTATATGTTTCTTTTATAAACTAAAAATTACCAATCTTTTTCCTTGTTTATTGTTTAGCTGATGCAAAAACTAAATTTGCTGGCATAAAAGAAGTACTATCTTTTTTTGATATAAATTTAAACAGGATCCAAAACAGCAGACGTTTAATATTAAGCATTTTAAACTTTATCACTTAAATAATTAGCCTAATATATGAAGACAATAATATTGTGCTTCAATACGAGGATTTTAATTTATTATGAAATACTGAGGTTGTTATCTAAATAACCCAAGTTGCTAATAAAAGTATAAATGAGTAAGCATCAAAAAAGAGAACTTTGG